>NZ_FUIG01000013.1:879568-881713 GCF_900149755.1 Mesorhizobium delmotii
GCATCATCACCATCACGCTGGAAGCGATCGTCAACGTCGTCGATCACGGCATGAACATCCAGGAAGCGATCGACGCGCCGCGCATCCACCACCAATGGCTGCCCGACACGGTCTATATCGAGCCGTTCGGCCTGTCGCCGGACACCGAAAAACTGCTTGCCAGCATGGGCTACCACCTCGATCTCGCCGACGCGAGCTGGGGTGAGGCGGCCGGCATCCTGGTCGGCGGCAAGAGCCTGGCCGAGATCGAGAAGGGCGGCGGCGGCCGCTACAACGGCGCCATCGACAGCCGCGCCGCTTCCGGCGAGGCCATCGGATATTAGGTTATTCTCTTGAGTTAAGTGACCAGCGCAATGGTCGACGCGATCCCCCCGCTTCGCGGCGGGCGAGGTACCCAGGCCTTGAGAGGTCGAGGGACAGCACCCTGCCAATTTCCCCCGCGGGGAAATTGGCAGCTTCGCGGAAGGTGCAAGCGGTGTCCAGTTCTCCGGCTCTAGCCTTCGAGGCGAGGAAAAATGCCGCCGCAATGACGACCAGGAGGCCCGTTCCCGATAATGAAGGATCCGCCTGTAAACCGTGCCAGCTTCCGTTGTCGGAGAAACGCCGCAAACCACCTGGGTCACTCACATCAGGGGTCACAGATGGCTCTCGTTGCGCCGACGTTCCTCTGGACAGTTGCGAAACGTAGGAGCAAGTTTGTCAGGCCGAAGGGTGATCAGCCAAGGAGCGCGACGATGTTCATGAAGCATGTCATTCGACTCGCACTGTTTGCCACGTTATTGGCCTCGATGGAGGCCAGAGCCGAGACGTTGCCACTGCCGGCAAATCTCATCGGGGCGGCTTCCGATGCCGGTGAAACGCTCCTGATCGAGGCCGATGCCCGGGAAGCCTATTTTCCGCTGGCCATAAATTTCGTCACCCAGAAGAACCAAGCTTTTTGTGGGGTGGCCAGCAGTGTCATGGTTCTGAATGCCATTGGCGTTCCAGCCCCACCAGTGCCCGAGTACGACCCCTACAGCACCTTCACTCAGGACAATCTTCTGGATGCCCGCAGCGAGCAGGTCATTCCGGCTGAGACAATCAAAAAGCAGGGCATGACCTTAGATGAATTGGGTGGCCTTCTTGCCTTGCAGCCCGTGCAGGTTGAAGTGCGACATGCTGCTGACAGCAGCCTGGACACCTTCCGCAAGGAGGCCCGAGGCTATCTCGCGACCAAAAAGCAGTTTGTCATCGTCAATTACTTGCGCAAAGCCATGGGCCAGGAAAAAGGCGGCCACATCTCGCCCTTGGCCGCCTATGATGCCGAGACCGACCGTTTCCTCATCCTCGACGTTGCCCGCTACAAATATCCCCCCGTCTGGGTGACGACAGCCGACCTATTTAACGCGATGAACACGCAGGACTCGGACAATGCCAACCGTACGCGGGGTTATGTTCTGATTGCTGCCAAGCCCTGATGTTGGCTAGCCCGGGTTGCAAATCGATTCTATGAGGGGTCGGAATAAGAACTGTTCCCCCCAGACACGCTAAGGTCAAACGGATCGTGAGCTTTCGTCACGAATGCGCATGATCGTCTGCCGGCTGGTCGCAAACTTTCTGGCGGCGGCCGAAACACTCATCCCGTGGCCAGATCGTCGCGCAGGTCCTGCTTCTGCTTTTCGCTGAGGGTCGAGGGGCGACCGAGAGCCTTGCCTTCCGACTTGGCGCGTTTGAGGCCGGACTGGGTGCGTTCGATCAGCAAATCCCGCTCGAACTGTGCGACAGCATTGAGCACGTTCATGGTCATCGTCCCGGCCGAGCTGGTAAGGTCGACGCCGCCAAGAGCGAGGCAATGAACGCGCTCGCCCATTTCGGCCAGGGTCCGGACCGTGGAACTGACGTCGATGGCGTCGCGGCCGAGACGATCAAGCTTGGTCACGATCAGTATGTCCCCTGATTCCAGCCGATCGATAAGCCGCGTGAAGCCCTGCCGTTGCGCAATGGCCGTGCTTCCGGAAACCGTCTCGGTGATGATGCGGCGCGGCTCGACGTGGAAGCCTGCGGCTTCGATTTCCTGAATCTGGTTCTCGGTGGTCTGCCCGGTTGATGCCGAAGGGCTTTGGTGAGAGCCAGGAGACGACGCACTATTCGATCGTCGACAATGAT
>NZ_FUIG01000013.1:881723-1063592 GCF_900149755.1 Mesorhizobium delmotii
GCATCATCACCATCACGCTGGAAGCGATCGTCAACGTCGTCGATCACGGCATGAACATCCAGGAGGCGATCGACGCGCCGCGCATCCATCACCAATGGCTGCCCGGCATCGGCTATCGCCTCGACGTGACCGATGCGACCTGGGGTCAGGCGGCCGGCATCCTGGTCGGCGGCAAGAGCCTGGCCGAGATCGAAAAGGGTGGCGGCGCTCGCTACAACGGCGCCATCGACAGCCGCGCCGCATCCGGCGAGGCAATCGGATATTAATTTCGTTCGGTCAGATGACCAGCGTGATGGTGGACGCAATCAGCATCACGGCCGCGATGCCGACGAACAAGGCATAAATACGCGGCCGATCGAGCAGAAGCGCATTTCCCGATATCCACGCCGCGGTGGCGCCGCCAAGCGCGTACAGGAAGCCGTTACGGTGCCCCAAGGCCAGGGTTGCGGCCATCAAGCCGCCAATGATGAGAGCGCCGAAAACGATGATCACGGCGACCGCGTATTTCTCGAAATCGTTGCTGGCCACACCCGGACCCATCACGTTCAACGTCGTCAGGTCGTCCGGGTCGAAGGGGTTGGCCGACCCATATTCGTCTTGACCGGCAGGCTCGTGCATCATTCATTCTCCTTGAAGCGGCAACAAATCATCAAGCCTTGCCGAGTGCAACCGGGTCGCGACGCGTTCAATGCGATCGGCACGGTCTTCAACACTTTCTGGCCGCGGCTTGCTAGCGGTTTCTTGGATTTATGTCGGATCGTCGTGCCGTTCCAGGCGATCTGTGGGATCGTGTTGCCGTTCCAGGCGATCTGTCGGATTGGAATCGCCAGCCGGGCGTTTCAAGTTGAACGTCCGCCGCTCTGCAGCCGGATTCGAACCGCTGCCCCTGACTGTCGGGCCTGACGACGATCACGCGCAAGCTTCGCCCTCGAACGGCGTGCCTGACGATATCGGTGGCGAAGATTGGTCGGTGGCGAAGATTGGGTTCGGCGGGGAAGGATGGCCGGCGCCACTTTGGGGGGGCGTTGGGGTAGATTGCCTGGTGGGCGCCGGCCAAGCGGAAATCAGGTCCGCCGCAAGAAAATATAGCAGGAATGGCGCGGTATGGCAGTGGTGTGATCGCCGAAGATGGTTCGCGCTTTCCGGTGCGGTGACCCATTATGGGCCAGTCGTCTGGCACCTGAATTGCACCGTAAGCAATGCCGGGCAACGGCCCGGAAGTTGTCCCCGAATATGGGGCCTCGCCGCTTCGCAAATGGAGCGGCGGGCCTTTTTTACTGGCGCATCGGGGCGGCGGTACGATTGGATTCAATCATCGGCACGCCGATATAAGCGCGGCGCCACCGGAACTCGATGGCAGGTTTCGCAGCACGCCGAGATTTTTAGGCTGCGGGAGCCGGCGGCAGTTCGAACAGGTTGGCGCCATTCTCCTGGCCTCGCTCGACATAGCCGATAATCCGGAACCATTTTGCGACGTCCGGTCTCTGGAGCCAGCTGCGCGAGTGAATGGGGAGATTGCCGGCGAGCGCCTGGATATGGCGAATGTGCCGCTTGCAGAAGCGAACGGTCGCGGCGCTGAAGAAATCCTCCTGCGCGGCGAACAGTGTATCAGCAGCGTCGCTATTCTCGTGCCACGCGATGAGCGCTACGGTTTTTTCGCCCTGCACGAGCGCATGAGCACGGCCTTCTTTCAAGTTCATCATCAGATTGTCGTAGGCGATCTTGCTGTCCTTGCCGGCCGCGACGTACTCGTCCGATATCCGCTTGGACAGATCACTGAAAACATTTTCCAGATCTCCAACCGTTGCTGCGCGTGCTCTCATTTCGCCTCCTAGAGCCCCGGCAGCAGTTTGCCCTAAGGATAGGGGATCACCAAGCAAATCAAATCCGTCATCCGCCCAATGCGAGCAAAGTCGTTTCGCCGGGCGAGGCCGGCCATTCTCTACTATGAACCGAGTCCGGCGCGCGCTTTCCTTATGCCTACGGGTAGACCTCAAAGTGCCCAAGAGAAGACAACTCAATTAACGCCTTTTCATCGCCCATATAGATCGACTGATTCCAGCTTGGTCCAACGGCCGCCTCTATGGCCTCGACGCTCTCCCAGACCATGCACATGCAAAAGGTTCGGCTCCCGCTCTCAACCATCGGTTTGCCCGGATAGAATGCTACCAATCCGGCTTGCTTCTTCAGCCAGGGTATCGAAAGCCTTTCGACGCGATCCTGCCAGAGGTGTTCCTTGCCGGCGAAAACCGTGCCCCTGTAAATTCGGATGATCATCGCTAAGCCTTCCTGCTCAGCCTGACGCCAGCCCCGCCGCCCATCGCACATGGCGCCAAGCCATCGAGACGCAGCTTAAACGACCTTCTGGACCGTTCTATGTCGCTCCATCACGGCACTGGATCTCATGGAGGTCGACTGCGACCTAGAAGACAGCGCTGACGACGAGCATTCGTTAGGCTGGCCGGATCGCGGTCCAGGCGCCTATGTCGTCCAGTGCGATGACCACGAACTTGACAACTGCGACGACATAGGACAGCCACGACGCAGAGCCGTCCGAAGATGGGGAAACGGTTATGTGGACCGAGAACCCGCCGCCTCACGCGATTTTCTCGACGTGCCGGTTTATGTCGCCGATCGGACCGCTCTGAAGGCGATCGACCCGGCCAAGGACACTGCGGCCTTTCTGAAAGAGCCGGGCCGAGAGGGAATGCTCAAATGGATGGCTGGCGCGGCGCCGTTCACCGATCCGGCGAGGCCTGTTTCGTCATCAACGACGTGTCGGGCTACTGGCGACGCCGCCGGACTGACAGCGCGCCCCTCTTCCGTCGTGCCGTCAAAGAAAAGCCGCCGGGGCGAAACCCGGCGGCTTGGTCTTCGACTGGGTCGTTTCAGTCGCGATCGGCTTTACGGCGCCGGAGCCAGCTCGGCGGCCGCCTGGTCGATCTTGTCGGCAAGCACACCCTTGGCCCAGTCCGTGACCTCGGCGTCGACGGGCTTGTTGGCCATGTCGGCCAGTGCCGCGTCGAGCGATGCATCGTCGGTGCCGACAGCGGCCTGGTCGGCAGCCGTCTGGGCTGCGGCAGCCGCTGCTTCGGCATCCGAGACCGTGGTTTCCTGGGCCGCGACCTGCGCTTCCAGATCCGCGATCTGTCCCGGCAGGGCCGCCTGTTCCTCGGGCGTCATGGCTGCAATCTGGTCAGGCGTAAGCCCGTTCAACGTGTCGAGCTGCGCGTTCAGGGCATCCAATTGGGCCTGAGCGTCGACTGCCGCCGCGGCCGCCTTGTCAACCGCGGCCTGTGCGTTCTGGGCGTTCGCGGACGCCACCGCAAAGGCCTGTACGGCAGCAAACTTCTTGCTCTTGGAGTTCATGTAGGCGTTGACGTTGCGCTGTAGCGAGTTCAACCGGCCGAGCTTGGCACGGATATTCTTTTCCTTGGACACAGGGGCGGTCTGCTCAGTGTCGTCAACGCTTGCAACAGTCTCCGTTTCGGCCTTGGCCACCTGCCCCTTGGCTGACGCCGACTTGCCGTGCGACCCGCTATTGCCGGAATTGCCGCCAGCATTGCCGTTGCCGCCGCCGTTACCGTTGCCGCCACCATGGCCGTTACCGCCACCATGGCCGTTACCGCCACCATGGCCGTTGCCGCCACCATGGCCGTTACCGCCTGCACCGGCCAGCGCCGGAGATGCCAGAAGCGCGAACACGGCAAACGCGGCGAAAAGAGTCTTTCGGGATGTCATAATTCCTCCTTTTGAATCGCACCTCCGCATATAACTGCCAAATATAACGAAGAGCTAATTTATATCTGAGAAACTTTATGCAAATGCGAAAGTCCGGCTGGGTTGCGACGCCGACCTGCACCGAGGCCCTCGAAATTCCCCCGGGCAGAACTGTCTCAATCAAAGCCAAAAAGACTCTAACCGTTCGTTTCTGCTAAATTCCGGACGGAAGACCGTTCTTGGAATTGCGCTAGAGCGGATGCAGGATATCGGCGCCCGCCTGTTCGTCGAACAGAACCGCGCAGCCGCGCTTGAGTGCCACCGCTGAAAGGGCGTTCGCCATCGCATCATCCGGCGACACAAAATCCACCGGTCAGCACCCTCAGCTCTTCCACCGCCCTGACTATCGAGCGGCGACCGTCCTCTCACAACGTCTGGTCCGTAGGTCGCGCAGGCAATCGCCATCCGCCCGGCCTAGTGGCGATGATACGCCAGAACTGTACTGCCGCGTGGCGATTTGTGGCGATCAGATAAGGTGAACCCAGCACCCTCGATCAAAGACTGAAGCCGGATGTCGTCTTCGTCGGGGACTCGCGCCACAATCGTCTGTGCGCGGTTGATGATGTCGGTGAAGATGCGATCGGCCTCCTCCTGACCCAACCCCCTGCGGACATGCTGGTACACAGCGAGAAGAAGCACGATATCGTAACTGTCATTTAGAACAGATTGAAGCTTTCGGCTGCCTAGGTTCATGGCGTCAAATCGACTTTCTACGTTCGATCCTAGAAAGATGGAACGCGCCACGCGGGTGTGTGGCTTCAGAATGTCAATGCCGTGGATGTAGGCCGGTCTGCGTTTGGCGATTTCATAAGCGACGATGCCCATATTGCAGCCAACATCAAGGATCGTCTTACCGGAGTAGTTTACCCCGCATGAAAATAATCCATCGAGCCGATCGTCCCACGTTCCTGCGCTATATTTCTTGTGCGATTTCCAAAAAGGCACGACTATCCTTCCGTGTCCTGGACCAAAGTCGAATTTTATCTGCGCCCGTTAGCATTTTCCGGCAAAGTCCAACGAAACGTCTGTCGGACGGTTAAGCAATTGCCATGGAAAATGGTGCCCAGAGGCGGATTCGAACCACCGACACGCGGATTTTCAGTCCGCCGTCGATAGTTGAAAACATTGAGCTTTTTGGCTCCATGTCGCGTTTATGTTGCGGTTACTTCCGTAGCGAGACCCGGGATATCGTCGCTGGTGGCGACCCACACGTTGGCCTCTTCATCCATTGAGCCGTAACTAGAAACTTCTTGCTCGCGGGCATAGGGGAATCTCTCCAATGTACGCCCCCACGCTGCCCTCTTGGCTTTAAGCGGTCATATGTGGCGTATATTTGGCGGTGGTTTCAATCCCGCCTCGACGATAACAGCGAGCCTTACGCGAGCAGAGCCCGCTCTGCAGCCGCCAATTCTTCTGCATCATCGCCACGCGGGAAGAGGTGGCCGTAGACGTCCATCGTCATCATGATCGAGGAATGGCCGAGCCGTTCCTGAACGACCTTAGGCGGCAGGCCCAGGCCACCATCGGCAACGCGATTGATGCACCATGAAGCGAAGAAGTGTCGCAGGCAGTGCATTCCGGTATAGCGAGCCTTCATGATCGGCTTGCCGTCCGCGTCTTTCTCGCCAGTGTCAACGACCACGCCAGCGGCGACCTGGGCGGGCATGAGGCCACGGTTGATAATGTTCGCCAGTGATTCCACCTTGCCGAGGCCGTTAGGGAAAACAAGTTCGAGCTGCATGATCAATTCGCCATTATCATCCAGCTTGCCGGTCGGTCGCTTGGGACAAACCAACTTCCATTCCCGCAAGGTATTGATGACGATCGGCGGGGCAGGAACGGTTCTTTCCCCTGCCTCTGACTTCGGCTGCCCGATCTCGTTGAAGCGGTCAGCGCGCTGGTGAACCCGGATCGCCCGCTTGTCAAAGTCCACATCGCTCCAGCGCAGCCCACGAAGCTCCGAAGCTCTCAGGCCGGTGAATATGGCTGTCAGCAGCAAAGGCCTCCAGCGGCCTTCCACGGCGCCGACAATGGCCTTCACCTCTTCGCGGGTAGGAAGATCGACGCCGACCTTGATCTTGCCCTTCTGGCGCCTCTCTGCCTTGCGCTCCTTGCCCTTCCGGCGCTTGCCTCGCATATCGCGAACGACGTTGCGGACAGTAAGGCCGCGCTCCTGTGCATCGGCGAGCAGCGAACCCAGGCTGCCAAGGATCTTGCGGATCATCGCAGGGGAACGCGGTGCCCGTCTCGGGTCTTCCGCCGGCAGGTCGCTATTTCCTCTCCTCAGTTGATCCTCAAAGCTTCGGACGGTGGGAATATTCAATTTCGAAAGCTTCTCGGCGCCAATGAACGGGACAATGTGAAGATCGAGGTGCTGCCGATATTGGTTTCGTGTCGAGCGCTCCAGGCCATCGCAAGCCTTTATCCACAGGTCGCCGGCTTTCTTGACTGTCGTGCTGTCGCTGTCGGCAACGTGGGTGCCTTCCCGGATTTCTACCGTGGCGGTGGCTTCGAAGGCGTCAGCCTCCTTCTTCTTGGCGAATGTTTTCAGCCGGCGAGCGCCCTTGCCGTCGACGTAATCGACGATCCAGGCCTCGCGCTCGACACCCTTTGCGGTAGTCCATTTGCGCTTGCGCACCGACATAACACATGCCCCTTCTGTGTAGCCGACCGTAATAGCCGGAAGCATGTTGCATTATGTCGCAATAAATCCGCTTGTCAATGGAACTCAACGCGGCCCCAAATAGCGCCCAGACCAGCGTCTGATTTTCCGAGGCACCTGAGCGCCTCACCATGACCCCGGCCGGCAGAGTACGAAGAGCCGCATTTCGCGCCAATGTCGCGCGGATAGTGCAGGTATCGTCCGTCTGATTGGAGACCTACTTGCGCACAATCCAGTCCAGCGCGTCTGATGCGACATCCTCGTGGTCGGTCAACTCGCTCACCAGAAGCATGGCGTGTGACCGCCATCGGTACTCGGGGATACTCTCTTCGATGACCGATTTTTTGAAGGCGTTTCGCAGGACATCGCACTCGAAAGCCGATATCCTAAAGTCTGAATGGTCTTCTGCCATTTCAGTTTCTCCCAAAGGGCGGGAGCACCTGAGTTGGCTACCAAGCGTCCGTGTGCCGTAAGAGGCGGACGACTTGCACACTGTACGCCTTTAATCATCATTAGCGAGTCATTTAGCGACGGAACCATAGCCGGACGGTCGCGTTGCCCCCACGAGTGTGGATTCTGCAAGTGACTGACGAGCAGGACAGAGCACCCAGCGCACCAGACAACGCTGTCGTCCGGCGCTTGGTCAGAGAGGCGAATATAACCGAAGAGCAGGCTCGCGAGCTTATCGCTCTTCTGGGGTCCGACTGGCCGTCACTTATGCGGGAAGCCCGATTTCTAACTCGAAAACGCTAGTCGCAGTGAGTTACGGCAATGGACCCGTGGCAAATCGATAACGTGTACGTAGAGAGGTCGCGGTTGCAGGTTGATGCCACGCGGGCCACGATTGCGGAGATGCGATCTGTCATGCAAGAGAGCCGGCGCATTCTCGCTCGATCCCAAAATCTTTTGCGCCTCATACATCAAAAGGAAAGTTCCGCCCCAGATGCCGCCGGCAGAAACCTACATCGTGAGCGTATTCGAAAAGCGCATTGGCGCACGGTGCTGACCACCAAGAACAAGGCAAAGGCGCTGGCCGAGAGAGATCGGCGAGGGCGCACAGATCGAAGAAATCACGCCGAAGGTGAAGAAGTGCTAAGCGGCCGGATATATATCTTTCAGCCGACGGAACCTTTGTTACCCGCCCGTGTTATCACCATGATCTCCGCATAGGGATCATAAAGGGCCTTGTCCCCTCTTGGCCCGAGTTTGAGTCCGCTGTCTCCCGGAAGTGTCCAGCTGCGCAACGTTCGCGCTTTTGGAGCCGTCGACAGCGGACCCGACGTATTCAGTGATCCTCCTAGACGCAAAACAGATCATCTGTCGGATGGCGAAGTCAGCCAAGCCGTGGTGCCGACCGCTGGCCTGCCTCTGCGGTCCGATCCTGGCAAGATATTGTCACCTACTAGACGGTCCTCGGACGATAGTTTGGGCGGTATGAAAGGACCGGTAGCGCCGATCTCGCCTAGCCAATCCTCGTAGCCAGTGTTCATTTTGGACGTGAGTTCATCGGGATGATGTATCCCGGACTGGAATAGGCTCATGAGCCGCCGGCCGAAGTGTTCCCATGCCGGATGGCCTTCGGGAATTCCTGCCTCTGTGCAATAGTCGTTGAGAACCTTGGCCAGCGTGGCGAGTTGCTCGGAGTCGAGATAATCGTCAAATGACATCGCTTTATCCCTTGTGGGGCGAAAGCGTGATCGACTCTTCCAAGCGCCAGCGCCCGTTCTGTTGGCTGGCGACGATCCTTCTGTACGCTTCCAGACGAATTTAGCGAGTCAAATCCGCGCGTCTTCATTTCCGCAACCTTACCCCGGCGCCGCCGCCGTTCTCAGAGATAAACTCGACACCGGCAGATTCGAGCGCAGCGCGCATCTTATCGACACTGCTGACGCGAGCATCCTGACCAGCTTCAAAGCGATTTACGGTATTCCCTCCAACGCCGGCTGCTTTGGCGAGATCGAGCGTGCTCCAATTGAGGGCTGCGCGCCCCATACGGCATTGAACTGGCTTCATGTGGTGTTTTTATCACCAAAAAGCATTGACAGCAACTTGGTTATGGCGTTACCGATAATGGTGTGAATATCACCACTAGGAGGAAATGCACATGCCGAACACCACTGTTCGGGCGACCGCCGAAGGCATGCCCGATATCAACCGCCGCCGCCTTCTGCTTGGCCTCGCGGCTACTTCAACCGCCGCTGCCGCTGCGGCGGCCTTGGCTGCCGCTTCAATGATCATCGACGCTACCGCCGCGCCGCCTGTCGATGTCGCGATCCCAGCTACGCGGAAGAAAACCAGTCTCGATGCAATGCTGCTGGATCTGCCGCCGGAAGAGGCTCAGCGGTTGAGGCTAGAAATTCTAGCGATCATCGCCGCCGTCAAAAAGATGTGCGCCCGAGGCGACGATTTCCAAACGATCAGGAATTTTGTCAGGACCCGGTGTGAGCAAAATCACATGGACTGGAAGAGGGCACGGGGAATATGAGCACCGCACCGTTCCCTGGCGTGGAAATTCCCACCGTCGAGCCACTGGCTCTTGTCGACACTTTTGTCACCAGCGCACTCCCGCTACAGGCTATTGGCGACAATATGCGCCTGCTGCTCGTCGTCTCTGGCCGGTCAATCCACGACAAATCTCCGGAGAACTCGCTGGTAGCCAAGCTCGTCGGCAGTCGGTCGGACATGCTGCAAATCGCTGCCGCCATCGTGCGAGGCTGCGACACCGCCCGCACCGATGCCAGCGGCACTGAGGTGGCCAACGCATTCCTTGAGTTCCTGGAGGCGCCGAAGGGGCGTCACTGACCGAGTGGACAATTTGTCCAGACGGCCCGCTGCCTCACGGTGGCGGGCTTTTAGATTTGTTCGTGGTTCAAAACCGAACGACCCGTTGTTCTCGATTGGCGCACTTTCCGCACTGCCAAATGTCGGTTCGCTCTTGCTTGCCTATCGGTCCATATAAGCGCCCAGCCTCTGCAAGGCGCACCGAGTGCTCGCCGCATTTGGGGCAAGTTTCTCCAGGGCGTGTTTTGAGGCGATCCTCCATCGCAGCCATGCGGGCCTCGATCGCCGCCATTCGATCCGGCATCTGGCCGAGTTCCCGCCAGAGAGGCATGTCGGCCAGCCATCTTCGAACGTCTTCGATTGCACCCATTGCGGTTCCCCCCCATGTCGCGTCCATGTCGCGTGGACCTGCCGAGTGTGACAGGGAACCCTTGGAAATCAACGGTAGCAGTTTGCAACATGATGCGACATGGAAAGGCGTAAGTCGCCAAGTTGGCGACAGCATAAAGCGTTGTTTTTATTGAGGAAAGGAGTGGTGCCCAGAGGCGGATTCGAACCACCGACACGCGGATTTTCAGTCCGCTGCTCTACCAACTGAGCTATCTGGGCCTGTTCCGGCACGCGGGCAGTTCTGCACGCCGGATTTCTTGAAAGCGCCGCAGGCGCCCCTTGAAAGCGGGTGGGTTATAGCACGGGAATCCGGCCTGTCCAGCGCTTAAGCGCTGATTTCAAGCGGGAAACCAGCAGTTGCTCGACGGGCGGATTCACGGGACGCGGTCGAGGCCCGCAGGCTGCTCTGAACAGCCTCATTTGGGAGGATCGTTGTCCGTTTCGTCCTCGTCGTCGCGGGCCGGAATGACATAGGCGCCCTTGAGCCAGCGGTTGAGGTCGATGTCCTTGCAGCGCACGGAGCAGAACGGGTAGGTCTCACGTGCCGACGGCTTGCCGCACTCGGGGCAGGGCCGCTTGGGGCGCAGCGGCGTGACCTTGTCGTCCGAGCTCATGGCCGCCCCGAACTCATGGCCGAGCTGACTGCCATTTGGCATGCACCTTGAAACCCTCGCCGGTCAGCAGCGCCACCGTCTCATAGAGCGGCAGGCCGACGACATTGGTGTAGGAGCCGACAAGCTTGACGACAAAAGCTCCGGCCAGGCCCTGGACGGCATAGCCGCCGGCCTTGCCGCGCCATTCTCCCGAGGCGACATAGGCGTCGATCTCGGCGCGCGGCAGCCGCTTGAAACGCACCCTGGTCTCGATCAGCCGCTGGCGCAGCTTGCCGCCCGGCGTGATCAGGCAGATGCCGGAATAAACCCGGTGCGAACGACCTGACAGCAGGCCGAGGCAATTGGCGACGTCGTCGAACGTTTCGGCCTTGGGCAGGACGCGCCGGCCGACGGCGACCACCGTGTCGGCGGCCAGCACGAAGCTCGGCACATAGTCGTCTTCCGCCTGCAGCGAGGCCAGCGCCTTCTCGGCCTTTTCCTTCGAAAGGCGCTTGGCCAGCGAGCGCGGATGCTCGGCGCGCAGCGGCGTCTCGTCGACACCGGCCGGCAGCACGCGGTCCGGCTCGATGCCGGCCTGCTGCAACAGTTCGATCCGGCGCGGCGAACCCGAGGCAAGCACGAGCTTCTGCAAAATGCTCATCGCGATCCCGGCCGAACTCTGACGATCTTACTTGAAACGGTAGGTGATGCGGCCCTTGGTCAGGTCGTAAGGTGTCATCTCGACCAGGACCTTGTCGCCGGTCAGCACGCGGATGCGGTTCTTGCGCATGCGGCCGGCCGTGTGGGCGATGATTTCGTGTTCGTTTTCGAGCTTCACCCTGAACATCGCGTTGGGCAACAATTCCGTGACGACACCCGGAAACTCGAGGACTTCTTCCTTCGGCATTCGATACCTTTGCTTGGATGGGATTCCCAGCGCGCCGGCCGGAATTTGCGCGGAACCTATATGATAATCGTGCGCTTGTGAACATGCTTAATCAGCGCGGTTTTTTGCCTTCCGGCGCCACAAAACGGCGGCCGATCCGCGCCTTCAGCCGTTCGCGCACCTCGCGATAGGCGGCCATGATCTGCTCGCGCGTGCCGCCGACGTCTGTCGGGTCCGGCATCGGCCAATATTCGACGTCGACGGCAAGCGAGCGGGTAAGCTCGAGCGCGGTGTGATGGGCTTCCGGCGATAGCGTGACGATCAGGTCGAAATAGTCGTCCTCGAGATCGTCCAGTGTCCTTGGGTGCCGTTCGCCCAGCGAAAGCCGGTCCTCGGCCAGCACGGCGTCCACGAACGGGTCGCGTTCGCCGCCGCGCACCCCGGCCGACGCCACGAAAGTTGTCGCCGGAAGCACCTGGCGCGCCAGCAGTTCGGCCATCGGCGAGCGCACCGCGTTCATGCCGCAGAAAAACAGGATCGAGCGGGGCAGAGGGGCTGGCAGCTCAGCCTCGCCAGTGCAGCACGCAGACCAGCGTGAACAGCCGGCGCGCCGTATCGAAATCGATATCGATCTTGCCGGCCAGCCGGTCCATCAACGTCTGCGAGCCTTCATTGTGCAGCCCGCGCCGGCCCATATCGATCGCCTCGATCTGGCTGGGCGTCGAGGTGCGGATGGCGTCGTAATAGCTTTCGCAGATCATGTAGTAGTCCTTGACGATGCGCCTGAGCGGCGTCAGCGACAGGATGTGGGTGACCACGGCAGCGCCGTCCTCGCGCGTCACCGCGAAGACCAGGCGGGATTCGGCCAGCGACAGTTTTAGCCGGTAGGGTCCGGCGCCGTCGTCATTGACCGGCTGGAAGCTGTTTTCCTCGATCAGGTCGAAGATCGCCACCGCCCGCTCATGCTCGACATCGGGCGTCGAACGGCCGATCGATTCGTCGAGTTCGACATCGATCAGCCTGGCAGGGGTTCGATCGTAGTCCGCCATGTCAGTCTACATATTCAGCCGTATGGCGACGGAGCGTCCATGCGCGTCGAGGCCTTCCGCCTTGGCCAGCGCGATGGCCGCCGGCGCCAGCGCCCGCAATTGCTCCGGCCCGAGCTTCAGGATTGAGGTGCGCTTGACGAAATCGAGCACCGAAAGCCCGGACGAGAAGCGCGCCGAGCGCGCCGTCGGCAGCACATGGTTGGAGCCGCCGACATAGTCGCCGATGGCTTCCGGCGTGTGGCGGCCGAGAAAGACGGCACCGGCATTGCGCATCCGCGCCAGGAAGGCTTCCGGCTCGTCGATGGCAAGCTCGACATGTTCGGCCGCGATGCGGTCGACCAGCGGCGGTGCTGCCTCGATTCGCGGAACAAGGATGACGGCGCCGAAATCGCGCCAGCTCGCCGCCGCCGTCTCGGCGCGCGACAGGTTTTTCAACTGGCGTTCGACCGCCTGTTCGACCGCCGCGCCGAAGGCGGGATCGTCGGTGATCAGGATCGACTGCGCCGACACGTCATGCTCGGCCTGGGCAAGCAGGTCGGCGGCGATCCAGTCCGGATCGTTGCTGCCGTCGGCAACGATAAGCACTTCCGAAGGCCCGGCGATCATGTCGATGCCGACCGTGCCGAACACCTGGCGCTTGGCCGCGGCGACATAGGCATTGCCGGGGCCGACGATCTTGGCGACCGGCTTTATCGTCTCGGTGCCATAGGCCAGCGCCGCGATCGCCTGCGCGCCGCCGACACGGTAGATTTCGGATATGCCGGTCAGATCCGCCGCCACCAGCACCAGCGGATTGATGATGCCGCCGGGCGCCGGCACCGCCATGACGATGCGCTCGACGCCGGCGACCTTGGCCGGTACGGCGCTCATCAGCACTGAGCTTGGATAGCTCGCCGTGCCGCCCGGCACATAGAGCCCGACCGCCTCGATCGCCGTCCAGCGCGAGCCGAGCTCGACGCCGATTGCGTCCGTATAGCGGTCGTCCTTTGGCCGCTGCCGCTCGTGATGGGAACGGATCCGATCACGGGCGAATTTAAGCGCCTCGATCGTCTGCGGGTCGGCCGCATCGTAGGCCTTGGCGATGTCGTCTTGCGACACGGCTATGCCGAGGTCTTTCAGATCGGCCTTTTCGAATTTCTGCGTATACTCGATGAGCGCCGCGTCGCCCTCGGCGCGCACCCGCGCGATGATCGCGCGCACCACGGCGTCGACGTCCGCCGAGACTTCGCGCTTGGTCAAAAGGAACGCGGCAAAACGCTGCTCGAAATCGGCATCGGACAGACGAAGGGTGATGGCCATCTTGTGCTGCTCAGGCTCTGTGGAAGGGGCGTGACGTCGCTTCCCAGGCGCCGCCAATGTCGGCCAGCCGCGCCTCGATGCACTCGACATCGAGCATGATCGCGCCGCCGCCTGAAAAGATCAGCTCGACAATGCCGGCCGGCTTGTCGAGCGCGAGGAAGCTGATCGCCAGCAGCGACAGCACCTCGTCCGGCTTGTCGCGGGCGATGCCGCTGGTCTTGGCGCCCAGCACCCGGTCGAAATGCAGCACGCTTTGCCGCCGCTCATTGTGCTGGCGGAACAGGCCCGATTTCGCCTCCCAGACGAAGCGGTTCATGGTCATCACGAAGCGCTTGACCGCCGGCATGTATTCGAGATCGCTGACCTTCAGCACGGCGTCCTGGACATGGGCCGAGACGATGCTCAGATCCTGATCGTCGAGCGCGACAAGCTTGAGAAGGTTCATGCGGATTTCGCACCTGAAAGTTGATGTTTCAACCTTCTGTTAGGCGGTCTTGACGATCCGTGCAACCGCGCCAATCGCTTCAGGTTCGCGCTGCCCCTCATCGCCCTACCGGGCACTTCTCCCCGTAAAGTGACGGGGAGAAGGACGCCTTGGCAAAGGATTTTCGCCACTCTCCAGCGTTGCAGAAAAGGAGCCAAGGTCGCGGCCAGCCCCTTCTCCCCGTCACTATACGGGGAGAAGATGCCGGCAGGCAGATGAGGGGCGGCGCTGAGATCGATAATTGATCTGAGGCCTGGGTTCTGCCGATTCCCCTAACCCGAAATCCGTTCGATCACCGCGCCGCAGCCGGACAGCTTTTCTTCCAGCCGTTCAAAACCGCGGTCGAGATGATAGACCCGGTTGACCGTGGTCTCGCCTTCGGCCGCCAGGCCGGCGATGACCAGCGACACCGAAGCGCGAAGATCGGTCGCCATGACCGGCGCGCCCTTCAGCTTCGGCACGCCGTCGACGATCGCCGTCTGGCCGGACAGCGTTATGTGGGCGCCGAGCCGGGCAAGTTCCTGGACGTGCATGAAGCGGTTTTCGAAGATCGTCTCGGTGATGCGCGACTTGCCGTTGGCCATCGTCATCAGGCCCATGAACTGCGCCTGCAGGTCGGTCGGGAACGCCGGGAACGGCGCTGTCGTCACGTCGACCGGCGCAATGCCGGCGCCATTGCGCCTGACACGGATGCCGGAATTGGTCTGCGTGATCTCGGCGCCGGTCTGGGAAATCACGTCGAGCGCGGTCTGCAACAGGTCCGCCCGCGCACCTTCGAGCACGACATCGCCGCCGGTCATGGCGACGGCCATCGCATAGGTGCCGGTCTCGATGCGGTCGGGTATCACCCGGACGCGCGCGCCCGACAGCGCTTCGACGCCGTCGATGGTGATGGTCGCGGTGCCGGCGCCGGAAATCCTGGCGCCCATGGCGTTGAGGCATTCGGCGAGGTTGACGATCTCGGGCTCGCGGGCGGCGTTTTCGAGCACCGTCTCGCCCTTGGCCAGCGAAGCCGCCATCATTAGCACATGGGTGGCGCCGACCGATACTTTCGGGAAGACGTAGCGGTTGCCGACAAGACGGCCGTTCCTGGTCTTGGCGATGACATAGCCGGTGTCGACGTCGATATCGGCGCCCAGCACCTGAAGGCCTTCCAGGAAAAGGTCGACCGGGCGCGTGCCGATGGCGCAGCCGCCGGGCAGCGAAACCTTGGCCTCGCCCATGCGGGCGAGCAGCGGGCCGATCACCCAGAACGAGGCGCGCATCTTCGACACCAGCTCGTAGGGTGCCGTGGTGTCGACGATGTTGCGGGCGGAGAAAGTGATGGTGCGCGAATAGCCCTCCTGCTGCTTTTCGCGGCGGCCGTTGACCGAATAGTCGACGCCATGGTTGCCGAGGATGCGGATCAGCTGCTCGACATCGGCCAGGTGCGGCACGTTTTCCAGGGTCAGCGTGTCGTCTGTCAAAAGCGAGGCGATCATCAGCGGCAGCGCGGCGTTTTTCGCGCCGGAGATCGGAATGCTTCCGGCAAGCTTGTTGCCGCCGACAATTCTGATGCGATCCATGGAAGAGCGTCCCCTCGGCCGAAAGGCCGGTTTTCAATCGGTTGAGTCTGTTGTGGCCGGTCTAGACCATTGGCCGGCTTGGTTCAAGAAACAGGATTCCCGCCCCGTGGCCAGCCTGTTGATATAGGTCAATCCTTTTGCGTTTCCCCTAAAGCGCCGAGCCCGTCCGGCCGCTTGTCGGCGTCACCGGTGCGCCGCGAGCGCGACTGCGCCTTGCGCTTCTGCAGATTGGCGCGCAATTGCTCAGCAAGCCGGCTCTTGCGGTCGGCCTTTTTCGATGGGCTGTCCTTTTTCGAGGAACCGCCCTTGTCAGGTGGACCGCCCTTGTCCAGTGGAGTTGTTTTGTCGTTCATGGTTCCGTCCCGGCTGACGATTAGGGCGACGTGCGTCCGCTTGGAACGCACAAAGTACGCTCTAACACTTTTGAATCTCCGCATCGTGCTTTCCGAATACCGATTCCGATTTTCGGCAGCTGCGCCAGCCCGCTGTTCAGGGATAGCCAACATTGTGGCGCCGCCATGTCCGGAAAACCCGTCGGGGCGGCCATTCACAGACGGCTTGCGCTTGGCCTTGCGCTTGCCGGTTCGATATGGCAGAAGCCCCGCCATCAGCGGCTGCGGTAGCTCAGTGGTAGAGCACTCCCTTGGTAAGGGAGAGGTCGAGAGTTCAATCCTCTCTCGCAGCACCAGTCTATCCCGTTGAAATCGCTGAAGTGTTCTGCGACGAACCAGCCTGCAGCGACGGGAGCTGCCATTGCGCGCGGAAGGCGTAGACCGCGTGCTCGTGGCCCGGCGACGATTTCAGGCTCTTCGTCCAAAAGCCCAATCAGCCAAACGATCGACCGAGATCACGCCGGCGCCGCGTGTCAATACGAGAAGAAGCAATGACGCCCACAGCAGGTGCTCGGCCCAATTCTCGGGGAAAACGAAGATCTGGATCACCGAAACGATGCCGAGCAGCATGAGCGCGCCGAGGCGCGAGAACAGCCCGAGAAAGAGCAGCACCGAGCCAGTGATCTCGGCGGTCGTCGCCAGGGGCGCGGCGATCGATGGATCGATGAACGGCAGATTGTATTCGTTGGCGAACAGCTGCAGCGTTACCGGCCAGGATGCGAGCTTCGTCTGAGCGGACTGCCAGAACACATGTGCGACTGCGATTCGGGAAGCGAGCTGAACCAGTGAAAGCGGAATGCGTTCGGGTAGTTTGATAACACGCCTGTAGAAGCCGACAAGGCCAGCCGGAGTGAACGAAGAATATTCTGGTATCGCAGTCATGACTGTCTCCATCAGTTTGCAAGGGGATGCGTCGGGATCCGGACATCAGTGACGAGCCCGTCGCCGAACAGACGCACGAGCGCGGACACGAGATCGAACGCCGGATCGAGAGCGAGGGCGCGGGTTGTGGCGTGTTCCAGGCCGAGGCCGTGCTTCAGGGAATGCCTAAACGCGAAATTCGCTCGATCAAGGAGAACCAGGCGGACACTCTCACCGGCCCGCCACAACGCCACGCGTTCGGGACGCCTTTCCCAGGCGCTGTGCTGGTCGACCGCCGTCTCCTGCTGATGGGCTGTCCATACGGACAGGATCAACCAGTGCGAAACGATCAGCCGCAGGGATGGCTGCAGCACGATATCGGGCGAAGGCCCCAGATCGGTGCCGTCATATTCCGAGAGGGGGCGGGGTGGATGCGAAGCCGCGTCGAGCGCTTCGGCAATGGCCCATTCGAGCCGCGCCGTTTCAGCCACGACCGGCATATCGGAAAGCGTGTCGATGGTTTTCAGGAAGCGTGGGAAGCCGGCGCCATAGCGCGCCAGCCGGGACTCCACCGGCGGATGGCGTCGAATGAACTCGCTCGCCACGAAACGAAAGAAGCGCTCGTCGACCAAGCGAACCGTGACGGGAAAGACCGCCATCAGCACTGCGGTAAGCGAACTGCGCGTGTTATTCTGGTAGATACGCAGGCGGGCCAATGGATCGGCCTTGCCGGCGGTTAGCATTTTCGCGGTGACCATTGGCTCTATGGCGAGCACCGAGCGCGCCATGGTGGTCTGCAGGTGTTCAAGCGGCAGCATGGTATCCCCTCTCTATTGGCGGCATCGCCGCAGGCATGGCCGGTCCAGCCTTGGCGGCAGCAAATGCCGCAAGCACGGGCATGCCGCTCCTCATGTCACTTTCGAAGGGGAGGAGGTTGGATATCGGCCGGGGCTTGGCTGTCGTAGTTTGTCTCGCGGCCTGCTTGCGGTTAAACATGATCGAAGCGGAGAGCATGTCGGCCCACATGGCTTCGCCCAGCAGCACATCGAGAACCGGGACATCGGTATCCCATTCGACAAGCGTCGGGCGCGGTCCGAGCCGGTCTATGGCATGATGGTAGAGCGTCCAGACGACCGGCGGCACGCGTGAGCCATGATCGTCGATAAGCACGGTGTCGGCTCCGACCTGATTGGTCGCATGGCCGGCAAGGTGGACCTCGCCGATGGAATCGGCCGGCAGCGCGTCGATGAAGGCTTTTGCATCATATTGCAGGTTGTGCGCCGAAACCTGCACATTATTCACATCCAGGAGCAGGCCGCAGCCGGTCCGTGTCACGAGTTCGGCCAGGAACTCTGCCTCGTTCATCGAGGAATCTGCAAAAGCTAGATAGGCGGATAAGTTCTCGATGAGCACCTGTCGCTTTAACGCGTCCTGGACGGTCTCGACGTTGCGTGCCACCACCGCCAATGCCCCCTCGTCATAGCGCAGCGGCAGCAGGTCGTTGAGATAAGCCCCGTCGGCTACGCTCCAGGCGAGATGCTCCGAGACGAGATCTGGCTGGAAGCGCTCGCAGACCTTGCGCAGCCGCTCCAGATGATCGCGGTCCAATCCCTGTGCGCTGCCCAGTGACAGCCCAACGCCATGCACCGACAGCGGATAGATCTGGCGCAGCCTCTCCAGCGCCTCTACACCGGCGCCGTCTCCCATATAGTTCTCGGCATGCACTTCGAGCCAGCCAGCGGAGGGCCTGCGGGTCAGCATCTCGCTGATGTGGGGAGAGCGAAGACCGATGCCCGCGGTTGCGGGGATCGCGAGGGGTTGAAACGCACGGCACATCGGTCTGCTCCCTTCCAAAGGGGTTGGCTCGAAGTCTGGATCGCTCAGGCTTTCGGCTTGTCGCTGCCGTCGGTGATCTTGGCGCAACTGCCGGCAGGCAGGTAAAGCCAGGAATCCGGCTGGTTGTCGGCGGTCGCGGTGCCGGCACAGGAATGCGTTGCGGTCTGGCAGTCGTTCTGGCCGGCCTTGACGACGCCGTAGCATTTCTCGAAGGCGAAGTCGGGCTGGGCGGCGGGGCCGCTGTAGGCGGCCGTGGCGGCTAGCGAAGTGGCAGCCGCGAGGGCCGATCCAATGAGGGTTTTGGCGTTGATCACAGTCGTGTCTCCTGGTTGCGTTTCGAGGGAAAGACTGACCCTGCGGCCTGTCTGCAAGCAGTGTCCCTGATCAGACGGCCGAGCTGAAATGCTGTCTCGGCATGGATTTGATACGCGGTCACTATGTTGAAGGGGGCCTCAAGGAAAAAAGCCCTCCGGCGGGGAACCGGAGGGCTTGGCGCCTGCATTCGTGAACAGGGCGAAGCAGGCGCGGCTAGGCGGGAGGGAGGCGCCTAGACGTATCGGTTTTTGTTATCGACGGCAGAGCGTTCGCCCACAAAGAGGTGATCGCCCAGAAGCCAATCATCGGCTCTTTCCCGCCCTCTGTCACGCATGTCGGTCAACTCACCCCAGTCGGTCCAGGGTCTCAAGAATAGCGCTGCGCCAGCCCGGTGCCGACCGTCGAAGATGGTGTGAATCTGTGTGGGCTTCATTGCACCATGACCGGCGGCGAGGCGACAAGCCCCGCACGGCGTCATGGACGTGGAGGGCTTGCTGGCGATGATTAGCCGATGACCGCCTTCAGCCGGCTGGACCGGTGGTAAACCCGAAAGGTCGCCGTCGCCCCAATAGGTGTCGCCGTCGATCTCCACGGCCGGGAAGAGGAATGGGATTGTGGCCGCCGCCACGATCGCGTCGATCGACAATTGATCGCTGGTGAAGGTCTTCACAGCATCGGTGCGGGCATTTGAAGCCAGGATGCTGAGTTTCACCGGGCAGCTATTCTTGCGAATCTCCGCAATGTCGATTGACTGTTCCAGAATCGATCTCAGCGGACTGGCTGTATCGGCTGCGAACATCGATGCGTGACTGACGCGTCGCCAGAAGTTGGTAAGCGCCGTCCGTGCGCCACGCCGATCGCCCAGAGCCAGGCCATAGGTCAGAACCGCCGCCTCCATCGCACCGAAACCGGACGCAGTGATGTTGCCGAAGCAAAGGCCGTGCTCATCCAACAGGCGGTCGAGCACGCCCCAGACAAATGCACCGTGTGCGTCGCTTGTCAGGACAATGTCGATGAGTTGCCCGTCGTCCACCGCAGGTCTTGCGCCGGCAATGACGGCGTTGTTGTTTTCAGTTCCGGTCTGGACATGCATCTTTTTGGTCTCCATCCCAAAAACGCCGGCCAGGGCGTCATATGGAGAGACTGCCGCATCATCCCCTCAGGGCGAAATGCCAAGGCGGCATGAACTCCATAGGCAGATTGCATTGGCTGCAATTCCGCGCGGCAAGGTTCGTCCAAGCAGGCAAGACAACGCGATCTTGTCCGATCTGACACCGGCGCCCCGACGGCGGCTTCAACAACTTCCAGCGTATACAGGGTGCGTCATGAGAATTCGAACTATCTGGCTGGCGGCGATTGCCATCGGTCTTCTTGCCGGGGTGGCTTCTGCAGACCCTTCAGTGACCTGGCGGCGTTGCCCACCTTCTATACGGAAGCGGGGTGAAGACGATGAAACCGATGACCGGTTCAAGAAGGGCTTGGTCCGCCATGCCAAAGCACAATCGAGTCACGATGCCCAAGGCCTGCAACGCCCCGGCAATGAGCAAGCCCCATGCCGCATTCTGCGCCAACATCCTGGCGTTCGGCGGCGCCAATTAGCGGTTGTGCCGCCAAGCATCCCTAGGATGCAGAAGCGGCATAAACTCCATACGCAGATGGCATTGGCGGGTTGGCGGTCGATTGCAGCAACGTTTCGTCTCGGCAAGCAGGAACCGCAGGTTTTTCGATTGCTGTCGATCATTACCGCGGCCGTCGATGGGACGATCGCCCAACCTCAGAGAAGGATCATGCCATGAATTTCAAAGCTATCTGCCTCAGCGCCTTTGCCCTTTCCATTCTCGGCAGCGTCGGGTTTGCCGGGGCGCTCGACGAACCATCCAACATGCAGCCGTTTTACGCCGATGCGGGCATGAAGACGATGAAGTCGGACAGAGAGTTCAAAGCAGCCTGGAATGCGATGTCGAAGGACAAGCGGAACGCGATGAAGAAGGAATGCAACGACGCGGCGATGAGCAAGCCGTATGCCGAGTTTTGCGTCAAGGTCCATCAGCTTGGCGGCAACAGCTAGTCGCCGCTTGACCTATTTCGCTGCAATAAGAGCATGATGGCAAGCAAATGCTCGCCATCATTGTTTTTAGGTCAGCCTGAGCGACGCTTTAGCCGTAGCGAAGCGATCCGCACCTTGACCTCAGAAGGCATCATGACGGGCCGTTATCGACTTTATAGCGGCAGTGCATTGGCATGACGGGACGCTTTGCGGCAGGCTCCGAAGCCAGCATATGAACCGTATGCAGTTCGGGGACGATCGGCATGGACATTCATCACATCCGCTATTTTCTTGCTGTCTGCGAGACACGGAATTTCACGCGCGCTGGCGAAAAATGCAATGTCACTCAACCGGCGCTGTCGCGCGCCATCCAGCAGCTTGAGGAAGAGGTCGGCGGCCTGCTTTTTCGCCGCGAGCGAAACCTCACCCATCTCACGGATCTAGGTGCTCTGCTGCGACCCCGTTTCCAGCAGATCCTCGACGAACTGACCGGCGTTCGGCAGGAGGCATCAAGGTTTCTCTGTCTGGAAAATGCGAACCTCAAGGTTGGTGTCATGTGCACCATCGGTCCGCGCCGGTTCACCGGGCTGCTGGCCGACTTCAACAGACGTCAGCGGGGTATCCAGCTCCAACTGGTAGAGGGCGTGCCGGCATCGCTTTCCCAACTGCTCGAATCAGGCGAGATCGACGTCGCCATCATGGCATCGAGCGACAGTTTTCCGGAACGCTTCGACGTGACGCCGCTTTATCGCGAGCGCTTCGTCCTGGCATTTCCCAACGGCCATAGATTGGCCCGCAACGACAATGTTTCCATTTCCGAACTCGACGGTGAAAACTATCTCAGGCGTCTCAACTGCGAGTATCGCGATCATCTTGCCGGCCTGTGCAACGAGCGGGGGGTGAAGCTTAGGATCTCCTATGCCAGCGAGCGCGAGGACTGGATCCAGAACCTGGTTTCCGGAGGGCTCGGAATCTGCTTCATCCCTGAGTTCAGCGCGGTGATCCCGGGCTTGCAGGTCCGGCCCGTCATCGACCCCGAAGTCTGGCGGGAGGTATCCCTCGTCGTTGTGGCGGGACGTCGGTTCTCGCCCGCGGCATTGGCCTTCGTAAACAGCGTGAAGGCGCATGGCTGGCCGGAAAGTGCCATACCTTTGGCACCCCGCAAGACGGCGGCCTAAAGCATAGTCGAAGAGTTTCATTCTCGCGGCATGCTTTTCCCGCGCCTCCTATGTGTCGGCACGAATGGATTACTATAGTTTTCAGGTATCGAATTGAGAGCCAGGCAGCATTTCTCTTTCTTTGCGGATCTCGTCACTCTCCTCCTCATGCCCCGCCTCCCGCGTTTGGGCACTGACAAAGGAGAAACAAGATATGGTTTCCAAAGCAATCGCATTCAGCGCGCCACTCAACGTGGCGCTAGCGCTCGGCCTTCTTTCCGCAACCGCGGCGTTTTCCGTCGCACCGGCTTTTGCAGGAGACTGCCCAGCCGGCCAGGCCGCGACCGTTGACATCCAGGAGCATCCCAGCAAGCCGGTTGGCGTTACCGATGATGTCCTTTCGGCCATCGATCTGAGCCCGAAGGGCGAGGCCTGGAAAGGTAACATGCTGCGCCTGCGCAAGCTCGTCGTGCAGCCGGGCGGTGTCGTGCCATGGCATGAGCACACCGTTCGTCCGGCCAACATCCTCGTCGTCGAGGGTTCGATCACCGAATATAGCAGCACCTGCAAGGTGGGGATCGAGCATTCGGCTGGCGACGTGAGCGTCGAATTCGGACAGCTCGCTCATTGGTGGAAGAACAACGGCAAGGTCCCGGCGGTGCTCTATTCGGCCGACATCCTGCCGCCGGAAATGCGCGAAGATCACACGATGTGAGCCACGCGTTGCGGTGACCGTTTCCTAGCATCAGCAACTGAAAGCGCGTCCTCAGGTAATCACCTGGGGACGTGTGGCCAAGGAGCCTCGTTATGGTGACAACTACGGAACAGACTTCCTCGACGCGGCTCCGCATCGCTGCCTCGGGCAGCTGGCGCTTCGGCATCATCGCTGTGATCGCCTTCCTGACACTTGTCGATCTCTTCGCCACCCAGGCAATCCTGCCTTCGCTGGTGGTAAAGTTCGGTGTCAGCCGCGCCACGATGGGCTTTGCTGTGAATGCCAGCACTTTCGGCATGGCTGTGGCCGGCATTGCGGTGGCGCTTTTTGGCAGGAACCTCGATCGCCGCAACGGCATCTGGATCAGCCTTGCGGTGCTGGCGATACCGACTACGCTTTTGTCACAGACAGACAGCATCGTCGTCTTTGCCCTGTTGCGTGTCGTCCAGGGCTTGTGCATGTCGACCGCGTTCACGCTGACGATGGCCTACCTGGCCGAGCATTTTTCTGCGCGGCAGACGACAGGTGCGCTTGCGGCCTATGTAACCGGCAATGTTGCCAGTAACTTCTTCGGACGGCTCATGTCGGCCGCCGTCGCCGATACGTTTGGCATCTCCACCAATTTCCTGACGTTCGCCGCCCTCAATCTGATTGGCGCGGCACTTGTCTGGTTCACGCTGCAGAAGACATCCGCAATGATGCGCGCCGACGCGATAGGCGAGCCTGCCCGCGCGGCCTGGAAGAGCCCGCTGAAGAACGCCGAGCTGCGCGCCTGTTTCGCGATCGGCTTCCTGATCCTCTTCGTCTTCATAGGCACTTTCACCTATGTCAACTTCCAGCTCGTCGCCGCCCCGCTATCGCTGTCGCCGATGGCGTTGGGACTGGTGTATTTTGTCTTCCTGCCTTCCATGCTGACCACGCCGCTCGCCGGGCGGGTCGCTGCGGGCCTCGGCCCAAGGATCGGCATCGATGCGACGCTTGCGCTGGCGGTCCTGGGTTTGCTTCTGCTGCTCACGAGCCGCCTTCCCATTGTTCTCGGCGGGATGGCGCTGGTCGCCATTGGCACCTTCCTGGCGCAGGCAATCGCGACAGGACACGTCAGCCGGACCGCCTCGCGCGACCGCGCCGCCGCAAGCGGCATCTACCTTGCTTCCTACTATGCAGGCGGGCTCGCCGGCAGCTTTGTCATTGGACAAATCTATGACCGGATCGGCTGGACCGCATGCGTGGCCGTGCTCGCCGCAGTCCTCGCCGGCGCGATCGCGGTCGCGCGGTCGTTGAAGTCGCCGACCGCCTGACGATCGGGAATTCGTCGACTGCAAGGCGACTTAAGGCGGGAATGAATAAGGATATCAATGCAATAGCCAAAATCCATGCAACCCACAAAACCAAAGGAGACTGACATGACCACCTACCTGAAAACCTTGATTGGCTGCGCCGCCATGCTGATGGCGATCGTCGTCCCGGCTGCCGCTTCGGATGGCGTCGTCACGGTGAAGAGCGACTATTCCATCGCGGAGACAGTTGCCCGCATCAAAAAGGACGTCCTCAAGAAGGGCATCAAGTTTTTTGGCGTCATCGACCAGGCAAGCCTTGGCCAGAATGCCGGCAATGATGTCAGGCCGTCGCGGCTGGTGATGTTTGGCAATCCGGCGCTCGGCACGACCTTCATCACGTCCAATCCGCAAGCCGGTCTCGACTGGCCGGTGCGCGTGCTGGTCTACCAGGCCGCAGATGGTTCAGTTTATGCCGCCTACAGCGATTTCGACTGGATCGCCAAGCGGCATGGAATTACCGACCGCGCGCCGCAGTTCAAGATGGCGACCGAGGTCATTCAGTCCGTGACCTCGACGATCAGAAAGAACTGAGGGTGGACATGTGCCAGAGAGCCGCCGCCCGGGCATGCGAGGCAGGCGTAGAGCTGATGAACTGACCGTCGGCTATCGAATCCATGTCTCAACGGCATTTCCGCTGCTTCTAGCGGTTCGCCATACTTGCTCCAGAACTCCAGACCTGGGCGCGGAAGCCCGTTGCTCGCAGCCGTTTGCCGGCCCTACCGGCCTCGGCTCCAACCGAAGGAAACGACGATGCTCAGAGGAAAGACCGCACTCATCACAGGCTCGACCAGCGGCATCGGCCAAGGCATCGCCGAGGCCTTCGCGGTCAAGGGTTGCAACATCGTTCTGAACGGCTTCGGCGATGCCGGCGAGATCGAATTGCTGCGATCAAGGCTTGCCGCCGACCACGGGGTCACCGTTCGCTACGACAATGCTGACATGAGCAAGGGCGACGCGATCACCGCGATGATGGACAAGGCAATTGCCGAGTTCGGCGCCGTCGACATACTCGTCAACAATGCCGGCATTCAGCATGTCGCGCCGATCGACGACTTCCCGATCGAGAAATGGGAGGCGGTCGTGGCGATCGATCTGATGTCGTCGTTCTACACGATCCGGCGCGCCCTGCAGGCGATGAAGGAGCGCAAATGGGGCCGCATCATCAACGTTGCGTCCGCTCACGCCCTTGTCGCCTCGCCATTCAAGTCCGCCTATGTCGCCGCCAAGCATGGGGTCGCCGGCTTGACCAAAACGGTCGCGCTGGAAGTCGCCGAGCAGGGCATCACCGTCAATGCGGTTTGCCCCGGATACGTCCTCACCCCGCTGGTCAAGAAGCAGATACCGGACACAGCCAAGGCCCGCGGCATCACCGAGCAGCAGGTCATCAAGGACGTGCTTCTGGCGGCCCAGCCGACCAAGCAGTTCGTGACCGTGGCCGAGGTTGCGGCGCTCTGCGTGTTCCTGGCTTCGGATGACGCCGCCTCGATCACCGGTGCGATCATGCCGATCGAAGGCGGCTGGACCGCCCATTGAATGCGGCAACGAGGAGCGAAAAGACAATGAACAAGATCACGCAAAATCCTTCGACGTCGGAACCTGCGCCGGAGGCCGGCCGTGCGGCCGATGGTTCCATCCAGCGCCAGACCGTGTTGGTCCTCCAGGGCGGTGGCGCCCTCGGAGCCTATCAGGCCGGCGTCTATCAGGCGCTCGTTGAAGGCCGGATTGAACCGGATTGGGTCATCGGCACCTCGATCGGCGCCATCAACGCGGCATTGATTGCCGGAAACGAGCCGCAAGACCGCCTGCCGAGGCTGCGCGAGTTCTGGGACGGCGTCAGCCGAAGCAGCCCGTTCGATGAGTTTTTCCGGATGATGGTTCCAAGCAACATCTTTGCCAACATGGGCACGGTGATGCACGGCATACCGGGGTTCTTCGAACCGAACCCAAGCGCCATGTTCGGGGTGAATCGCGAAGTTGGTGTGGAGAAGGCATCCTACTACACCACCGATCCGCTCAAAAGGACTCTGAGCAACCTGATCGACTTCGATTATCTCAATCGGCGCCACACGCGGCTGACGGTCGGCGCGGTGAACGTCAACAACAGCGAACTCAAATATTTCGACAGCCGCGAGATGACGCTGTCGCCAGCGCACATCATGGCATCGGGCGCCTTGCCCCCGGCGTTTCCGGCGGTTTGCATCGACGGCGAGCCCTATTGGGACGGCGGCATCTATTCCAACACCCCCATTGAAGTCGTGCTCGATGCCCGGCCGCGGCGCGATGCGCTGATCTTTGCCGTCAACATGTGGCAGCCCCGCGCCACCGAGCCGAAATCGATCTGGCAGGTAATGGGGCGGCAAAAGGACCTTCAATACGCCAGCCGAGGCCGGAGCCACGTGGCCCGGCAGGAGCAACTGCATCGTCTTCGGCACGTCGTTCGCGAAATGGGAAAGCTGGTCCCCGAGGAGCGGCGCGAGGATCCGATGTTCAAGGAACTCGCGTCCTACGGCTGCCCTTCGGTCATGCACCTGGTTCGGCTGCTTTCACCGCGCCTCGATGGCGAGGACCACACCAAGGACATCGACTTCACGCGGGCAGGCATCCGCACGCGCTGGCAGGCAGGATACGACCATGGCGAGCGCGTGCTCTCGGAGAGGCCGTGGGAATGCGACGTCGACATGCTGCAAGGCATCGTCGTCCACGAATCGCAAGAGTGATTTTTCAAGCGCGGCGAGACCGAGGAAAGTGACGGAGAATACCAATGCAGATCATCACTCCGGGAATACGACTGGTTCCGGAAGCCGTGCTCGCCAACAACGCTGCGCTGTTCCGCACGATACCGGAGACACCATCCCATGCGGATAGCTCGCTGCATCGCGTGGTCATCGTTGGTGGCGGTGCGGGTGGACTGGAACTGGCGACCCGCCTCGGCCGCAAGTTCGGCAAGCGGCGGCTTTCCGTCACGCTCGTCGACCGCAATCGCATCCATGTCTGGAAGCCGCTTCTGCATGAGGTCGCCTCAGGCGCACTGAGCGCATCCAACGATGCGGTGGAATACATCGCCCACGCCAGTCGCCACCACTATCGATACCGAATCGGCGAGGTCGTCGGCATCGACCGCACCAGGCGCCAGGTCTTTGTCGCGCCAAGCTTCGATGACGATGGCAGGCAAATCATTCCGCCACGTGTGCTGGGCTACGACACGCTGGTGCTGGCCGTCGGCAGCGTCAGCAACGATTTCAGCACGCCAGGGGCGGCCCGCCACGCAATCGCGCTCGACACGGCCGATCAGGCCGCCCGATTCAACAAGCGCATGATAGACGCATGTCTGCGCGCCAATGCGCAATACGAACAGCTGTCGCCAGGCCAGCTCCATTGCGTCATCGTCGGTGCCGGAGCGACCGGCGTGGAGCTGGCCGCGGAGTTGCACAAGTCGATGCGGGAAATTGCGTCGCACAACCTCGACAACATCGATTTCGAAAGACTGATCCGCATCACCATCGTCGAGGCGGGGCCGCGCATCCTGCCGGCTTTGCCTGAGCACCTGGCACGCGCTTCAGCACGCTTGCTTGTCGATTTGGGCGTCCAGATACGGTGTGGGACCAAGGTCACCGAAGTGACTGAGGACGGCGTCAG
The DNA here is from genome assembly GCF_900149755.1 of Mesorhizobium delmotii. NCBI lineage: Bacteria > Pseudomonadati > Pseudomonadota > Alphaproteobacteria > Hyphomicrobiales > Phyllobacteriaceae > Mesorhizobium > Mesorhizobium delmotii. The sequence goes on from NZ_FUIG01000013.1 coordinate 909,509, forward strand.
GCTTGGCGAGAAGCTGTTTGTGCCGGCCGAACTCGTCGTCTGGTCCGCCGGGATCAAGGCGCCGGATTTCCTGAAAAAACTCGATGGCCTCGAGACTGACCGCATCAACCGCCTGGTTGTGGATGAGACATTGCAAACCAAGGGCGACGAAAACGTATTTGCGATCGGCGACTGCGCGAGCTGTGTCCTGCCCAATGAGGACAATCCCTTGCCGCCGCGCGCCCAGACAGCCCATCAGCAGGCTGATCATCTGGTCAAGGTGATTGCCGCGCGTCTCAAGGGACGGGCCGCACCGACATTCCATTACCGCGACTACGGATCCCTTGTTTCGCTTGCCGACTACGGCTCGTTCGGCAACCTGATCGGCGGACTTAGGATTGAAGGTCTGCTCGCCCGGCTGATGTATCGCTCGCTCTACAAGCTGCATTGCAAGGCTGTGCACGGGACCTTGAAGACCGCGCTGGACACGATCGCCGGGATGCTGGCGCGTCACACCAAACCCCGAGTCAAACTGCATTGAATCCCGGGAGAGCAAGACGGTGGAAAAATATGATGTGGTGATCCTCGGCGGCGGCAATGCCGGCATGGGCGTCACGGTGGCGACACGGGCAGCCGGGCTCTCGGTGGCGATGGTCGAAGCGCGGGATCTCGGCGGCACCTGTCCCAATCGCGGCTGCACGCCGAAGAAGGTGTTGGTGGCGGCAGGCCACGCGCTGCACGAGATCGAGAGGGCGTGCGAGCACCGGATCACGGTTGCCGCCCCGCGCCTCGACTGGGCCGCATTGATCGATCGCGAGCAGGCGATGGTCCGCGACATTCCCGATCGCCTGGCCGGCGTGATGGCGATGCGCGGCGTCGACGTCATCCACGGCGAGGCGGCATTCGTCGGCAGCAATGCCGTCCGGGTCGGCGAGCGCCAGCTTGACGCCGCCAGCATCGTGATTGCCACCGGCTCAAGGCCAAGGGAGCTGTGCTTTCCCGGCGCTGAATTGATGACGACCTCAGATGACGTGCTGAGCGACCGTGCGTTGCCAAGCGATGTCGTGTTCATCGGCGGCGGCATCATCGCCTTCGAGCTCGGCCACGTCTACGCCCGCGCCGGCGTCAGGGTCACTATCCTCGAGGCGCTGCCGCAAATGCTCGGCGGTTTCGACCCCGACGCGGTGGACCAGATCCGCGGCGAAAGCGAGCGCATCGGCATGCGCTTGCTAACGCTCGCCCTAGTGAAACGGATCGACCGAGTCGGCGAACGCCTGCGCGTGCTGTTCGCCAACGACAACTCCGAGCATACCATCGAAGCCGATCGCGTCGTCAATTGCGCAGGGCGAATCGCCAACACTGACGGTCTTGATCTCGGCGCGGGGCACGTCGCACACCGTGACGGCCGTATCGAAATCGACGCGTTCCTGCGCTCGCGCTCGAACCCTGCCGTTCATGTCTGCGGGGATGCCGTGTGGAACTCACCCCAGCTTTCGCCGATCGCTACCTATGAGGGCCGGATTGTCGGCCGCAACATCGTCGAGGGCGCGAAGCACCAGCCTGACTACAGCCAGATTCCATCCTCGGTCTACACCGTGCCGGCGGTGGCCAGTGTCGGCCTTACCGAGGCCAAGGCCGCCGAGGGCGGACTGAGAATCAAGGTGCAGGTCAATGACATGCGCGGCTGGCTGTCGGCCAGGACTTATGCCGAGACCGTGGCGTGGTCGAAGATCATCGTTGGGGTTGAGAGCGACCATATCCTCGGCGCCCACGTTGTCGGACATGCCGGCGAGGAGTTGATCCACATCTTTGCACTCGCCATGCGGCACGGCATCACCGCGACCGATCTCGCCGATAATCTCTACGGTTTCCCGACATTCTCGTCGGACATCAAGAACATGATGTGAGCCAGTCCACGGTGGACATCGCCAGCTGCGACCGCGAAGGAACGGAATGCGTTTGGATCATGATTATCATGAGAAAATGGGTTGTTCGACAGAGCGTCCTCGGGGCTATTCGGCACCGAGAAATGCGGAACTTTGCATATGGCTGCAGTTGAACAAGTCATGACATTCGAACAGGCGGTGCAGGCGGCGATCGATCTCGACGCGCCGCTCAGCGAACGGCTTGCGGTGATCGCTGCGGCAATACGAAGGCTCGACGCCAGCTACGCAGACGCGGCCGACCGCATGGTGATGCGGCTGCAGGACAAGGGGGCAGGCGCCACGGCGCCTAGGCCCGGCGATGCCATGCCGGCCTTTCTGCTCCCTGACGAGGACGGCAGATTGGTAAGCCTGGCCGGCGTCCTCGCGAATGGGCCGGTGGCGATCACTTTCCTGCGTGGGCATTGGTGCCCCTTCTGCCGGTTGAACGCGATCGGCATCGTCGAGGTGCAGCAGGAGATCGCTGCCATGGGCGGCCAAGTCGTGGCGATCACGCCGGAGCGGCGAAAGTTCTCAGCGGCCCTGAAGAACCGGGTCGGGGCTGAGTTCCCGTTTCTGACCGACATGGACAATGGCTATGCACTTTCGCTCGATCTGGCGATCGGGATCGGCGTGGAAATGCAGCAACTGCTTGGCGCCGGCGGCGACGACTTGCCGAGTTACCAGGACAACGCCGCCTGGCTTCTGCCGATCCCCGCCACTTTTATTGTCGGCGCTGATGGCATCATCACAGCGCGTTATGTCGATCCCGACTACCAGCAGCGCATGGAGATCGAGGACCTGGTGTCCGCGCTCGAGCGCGCTCGCTGACTGCGAGAGGCCGACCGAACGTTGACCAGGTCGAGCATCGTCCTGGGCGGGGTGGCGGCGATTTCTGGCATCTGAGTGACCCGCATTACTTTGACTCATCGTTTCCATGCGAAAAAGGCATCGTCTCGCGAACCTTTCATGAATCTACGGCATGGACGTTGGCTGGCAGTAGGCTACACTGCGCAGAACTGCGAATTTGGAGTTGCCGTCATGGCTGCCAATGAATTGGTCGTGAAGCTCGAAGAGGCCGTCCAGGCTGCGATCGCGCTTGATGCGCCGCTGAACGAGCGGATGGCGGTGATCGCCAATGCAGTGCGCTCGCTCAGCACCACCTTCGCTGAAGCGGTCGACCGGATGGTGCAGCGCCTGCAGGACCAGCGTGCGGGCGCGATGGCACCGGCGCCCGGCGATGTAATGCCGCCGTTTCTGCTCCCCGACGAGAACGGCAGGCTGGTCGGCTTAGCCGAAATCCTGCAAAAAGGACCCGCCGCGATTTCTTTCCAGCGCGGACACTGGTGCCCTTATTGCCGGTTGAATGCGATCGGCATGGCTGAAGTCGAGAAGGAAATCACTGAATTAGGCGGCCAGTTCGTGGCGATTGTGCCCGAGCGGCGCAAATTCACGACGACGTTGAAAGAGGAGGCGGCTGCATCCTTTCCCTTCCTCACCGACATGGACAATGGCTATGCGCTGTCGCTGAACCTGGCGATCTGGGTCGGGACGGAAATGGAAACGCTGATCGGGGGCGCCGGCTGGGATGTGCCCAGCTATCAGGGCAATGCCGCCTGGTTCCTGCCGATTCCGGCAACCTTCATTGTCGGCACCGACGGCATCATCACAGCGCGCTACCTTGATCCCGACTATCGCCAGCGAATGGAAATTGACGACCTGCTTGCGGCTATCGAGCAGGCTCGCGAACCCCAAAGGTTGACCAGTCGGTTGCGCGCAACAGGTTGAGCAGCGTCGTGGCGACAGGCGCACGCTGCCGGCCCACTACGCTATAGGCGGCCACGGTTCGGGAAATATGGATATCGCGCAATTTGAGCCTGCGAACGTTGGGTGAGCGTGGCGCAGTCATCGAAACAAAGCCTACCCCAGCGTTGGCCTCCAGCAGCGCCAACAGGTCATGGTCCGTTTCGACTTCATGTGCCGCTTCATGCGCAAACCCATTGGCCTTCAAGGAGCGGGACAGGTCTTCGCTCGTCTCCCAATCGACCCGGCTCAGTATCGGCTCACCAACCAGTTGACTCAGCGCGACATCGGCTTCGTTGCGTCTGCCGAGCGGGTGCTCTGAATTGACCACCAACTCGATCTCCTCATCGAACAACGGCCACGTGTCGATCCTGTCCCAGGCCTGCCCGAGCGGGCCGGCGATCGCCAGCTCGGCGTCGCCATTTTTGAGCGCCTCGACCACGATCGTCGGAGCGCCGCGGCTGATCTTGAGGTGAACACCTGGGTAGGCACGAAAGAGCTCGCTAAATGGCGATATCATCAGCGCTATGTTGATGCTGTTGGAGATCGTAACGTTAAGTGGCGCAACATCGCTGCTTTTGACAGCCTTGGCGAGTGACTTCGCAGAACTCGCCGCGTCGTAGCATTGCTGCAGGAATGGCAGCATGCGGCGACCGAGCTCGGTCAGATGCGAATGCTGACGCTCACGTCGGATGAGCTCGCCACCAAGCTCATCTTCCAGATTCTTGATGGCGCGCGTCAGCGCCGGTTGCGTAACGTTGCACTCTTCGGCTGCCCTAGTGAAGTTCAAAGTGCTGGACAGGGCCAGAAAATAGCGGACTTGCTGCATTTCCATGAACCTTCGCCCCTCAGAAATCCGATTCGTCAGCAATAGCTAATTTGCGCCTATGCTAACGCAACAAGGGGGCGAGGCAAAGGGAGGAGCACGTTTCCTCAGATGTTGGCCGATTTCGACTTACTGATTGAGATCATTTAGATGTTCGTCAAAATGTTACAAAGTTCATTGCAAGTTATTGATTTCATTGACACGAATTAGAGTTCAATCCTCTCTCGCAGCACCAGTTACCAAGGCTTTCTAGAAGGGCTTCGATGCCGCGCTGTGCCCAGCTGCGCAGGGTTGCGCGCCCCGGTTGTGGCACAAATCCGGCACAGTATGTCCGCTAGGTTTCTGCCGCTGAAGAAGCGAGCGCTCAGGGATGCGCAAAGGGGGCCGGAGCGACTGCTGTCGGGGTCGTGTCTCAGTTTTAAGCTCGGCCACGGGTGGCGAAGGTTTTGCCAATCGCGCGTTTGAAGCCTATGCTTCGATATCGGCCGCCAGTGCTGCGGATGCAGCCGACAGTGAGAGGGTACGTGCTCTTGCCCGTCCGGGAGAGAGCAGTGCCCCAGTCCCTTCCTCGCAATCATGTATTGAAAGCCCTCTCCCCAGAGGATTTCGCGCTGTTGCGGCCGTCAATGCATCGTGTCCAACTGAACCTCAAAGCCCAACTGGAACTCCCGTATCAGCCAATCGAGCATGTGTATTTTCCAGAGGCAGGTATCGCTTCGGTGGTCGCCACCATGACTGGGGGGCGGCAGAGTGAAGTCGGGATCGTTGGCTATGATGGGATGACAGGCGTTGCCGTCATTCTCGGCACAGTTCTCCCAATGAGACCTATATCCAAGTCGCAGGCAATGGTTGGTGCCTGCCGGTTGAAAATCTTCGTCCTGTGATTGCAGAAAGCCAGTCCCTTCGCGCGTCACTGCTTCGCTATGCCCACGCCTTCCTTGTCCAGTCGTCCCGGACGGCACTCGTCAACGGCCATTCCAAGATCGAGGAACGGCTGGCCCGCTGGTTGCTGATGGTCCACGACCGGACCGAAGGAAATAAGATCTACCTGACGCATGAATTTCTGGCGACCATGCTCGGCGCTCGGCGCCCCGGGGTCACCACCGCCCTCCAAATGCTTGAATATCGGGGGCTGGTTCACGCCAGGCGCGGCGAGATCACGATCGTCGACCGTGCCGGAATGATAAAGCTCACACATGGCGCCTATGGCGACGAGGAGCAACGTCACTTCGGCCTGGCCTCCGCCTGATTGTCCGATATCAGACATAAGCTTGAAGGCCGCCGCATGTTAGACGAAAGTCGTATTGGTTGCAGGGAGGAGCTGTTGATGAGCAACACTTTTCACACAGTCACGGTTGAAGGGGCGGCGGAGGCCTATGTCCTTTCCAGAGGCAAGGCTCGGTATCTCTCGATCGCACAGGCGATCCGCGCCATTCGAACACTCATGCCGGCTTGCAAGGCCACCAACCACGAGTTGGAGGAGATGCTGGCGGCAGCATGCGTGGTTCACGGCGTGCCCATGGCTTTCGACGCCAAAACAGCCGACGGCCTAGAACCACGGCTCCATTCGTAGCCCGGAAATGTCCGGGCTGGTGCAGAAGCCAAATTCATTGGATGTTCGGCAAGCGATTGTCCGCTACCTGATCGATAATGTCGACAACCCGAGCGTTTCGATATTCGAAGTGACCAGCGCCGTGAGGAAGATGTTTCCACTTTGCGAACTCACGGATTGGCAAATTGGCGATCTCATTGCGCGAAGCGCCATCGATGCGGGATTTGCGATCGATTTCGATGTGGCCCCCTAGACGCCTGTAGCAGTAGTGTGGCGTTACGGTTTCGCGCAGTCGCCTCGGTCTCTTACGGCGGAACTAGGCTGGTAGCGCACATCGTTCGGGACAGGGGCCGCAGGTTCACAGCCTGCCATTTCCGATCAGCGAACGCGCCCGCTCACGGCTTAGTTTCTTCCTGAGGAGGCGCGTTTGGAACCGGACAATCAGGGTGGGGCCATTTTTCACACGGAGAGGGCTTGTCGCTAGCGTCGCCATAACGTTCCACGAGTTTTGCGAATCCGTAGGCGAAGGCGGCAAGAAGCGCCAGGATAACCACTATTCGAGCGGCCATAGGAGATTGTAGCAGGATCCCGCTTAGGATTGACCCCAGCACCAGTTCGCGCTTTGCAGGCTGCCCGTCACTTTTTGTGAAACTTGTTTGTCCCAAGCGTAATAGTAGCCGGCCATGATGCAGGGCAGCCCGATACCGATCAACAAAAGAAACCGTCCCCACCAATCAGTGGAACCAAGAATTGCTCCGAACCGTTCAGGTAGTAAGCAACCCGTGGCGGCAGCAATCAAGCACCGCAGCTGAAGGTTGCTCGGAGGCTAATATGGGAAAGCAACTTACATCGGCTGCGGCAGGCATCCTTCTGCTCGTTGGTGTCAGCGCCGCCGCCGCTCAGGACGTCATTATTCAACCCGAACAGGACATTGTGATCCGTGAATACGTGAAAAAGAAACCGGTGGCATCACTCAGCCTTCCCGGCGTGGAGCTCAACATCGGCACAGCTTTGCCCGAAACAGTCGAGCTTTACGAGGTGCCGGACGTTCAGTACCGCTACGTCGTCATCGACGGCCGAACCGTCCTGGTCGAGCCAGGTACCCGCAAGATTGTGAAGGTCTACGACTGACTTGACCCCTCACGCTGAAGCCCGTCATACCGAAAGGTGCGGCGGGCCGGCGCTTTCTCAGGCTCGGCTTGGGTCTCTTCTGTGACGACTTCGAAAGGGTGAGCCGCGAAAAGACCGAAGCTCGTTGAGACGGGCGACGTCCTTCGCCATCAGGATCCTGCCTATGCGAGGCTGGTTAAGCCGTGCATCAAAGGTGAACCAATGGCCGCTGAGATGGGCTTGCAACCGTGCGTTGAAATCCGTGGGATATGGCATCCGCGGTATGCCGATATCGCCGAGATAGCCGGTACAATATCGCGCCGGAATGTGCATGCAACGGCAGCGTATGTGCAAAATCACGACCGACACCGGCGAGCAAAACTCCGGATTGCCGCGAACCGAAACACATTAGAAGATACTAATTTTATTAGTCCCGGCTTCCTTCACCACCTTGACCTCCACCGTCATGCCGAGAAAGCTCGACGCGCTGCCGGAGTAGCTTCCGGAAAGAGGGATGGCTTGCCCAGGATGCCTGGCCACAGCCACCCTGATCAGATCCCGGTTGCCGACAATGCCGTTGGTGGGGTCGAACTCGACCCAACCCGCGCCAGGCAAATAGACCTGGCACCAGGCATGCGTCGAACCGCCGCCGAGGACAGAAGCACTGTCGCGGTTCGGCACATAGACATAGCCAGTCACAAAACGCGCGGCAAAACCGAGCGAACGAACCGCTTCCATCATGAACAGGGCAAAATCGCGGCATGTGCCTCGACGCAGGTGCAAGGTCATGAGAGGCGGCTGCGTCCCTGATTCAGTTCGACGGGAATACACAAAGCTCTCGTGGATGGCGTAGCAAAGTGTCATCAGCAATTTGCCCGTCTCGGTGTGCCCTTTGGCACTCACGAACTGTCGTGCCCATTTGCCGATCTCGTCGCCGTCATCGAGATGATGGCGCTCGATGGTTTGGGTGAGGTCGGTCGCCTCATCGGGATCATAGGAAAAGGGATAGCTGAGCGCTGCTTCATCGATGCGGAAATCAGGCGCATGCTGCGGCGTGTGATCGAGCCGAATGTCTGTCACGAAACGCAGTTCGTCACCCGAGCCCTTGAAGTCGATTACCGCAACGCAGTTTCCGAAAACGTCATGGATCCAGCGAACCTCTTTCGGCTCGGGGTCCACGAACAGGGCGTGATCCAGAAGTCGCTGATCGAAACTATCGCGCGGCCTGAACATCAGCCGATGCTCGCCGAACGTCACCGGTTGCGTGTAGCGATAGACGGTCGTGTGCTTGACTGAAAAGATCGGCATTGGCTTGCGTCGACCACCTGCGATATCAGCGCAATCATATAATCTTTTTCGATGTGCAGCAGACAAAATGGGGGCTTCCGCCTCGCCACGGCCGCATCAGGCCCGGTAGGCCTTTTGCAATCTCCAATTGGTAGACTCTCTCAATGCCCCGGAAGTTAATCGTTGCGCCCAAGGAGGGGCCAAGGCGAGGAACGTCGCAAACGGGAGGAAGCAAAATGAACGAAGACTACGATCTGGCCATAGACCACGACAAGCCTTACGAAATAGCTGCTTTCGCAAAAAAACACGGCCTTACGCTACGCGCTGCCGAGCTGATTCTTTTCGCCTATAGCCCGTCCCGAGCGGCGTGCGATACTGCCGCAACGGCTTTCCTCACAGCCGTCGCCGCACAAGCCAAGCGACAATCGGCGCGCTAGCTCTCGTTCCGAAAACCCTGGAGCGACGGGTGGCGCAGATCACCCCGCCTCCGTCGCCTACACATCGCCCGCCGCTCATTTCGGAGCGGCAGGCTTGGACGGTGTCAAGGCTACGCCGATCGACTGCGCAGCCTTGGTTCTGAACGCTCAGGTGAGGCTTCTGGACCAGTCGTCTATCTGGCGCTCTGCCTCTTCCTTGGCGATTCCATACCGCTCCTGAATACGTCCTGCGAGTTGGTCACGATTGCCCTCGATGCGATCAAGGTCATCGTCGGTAAGGTCACCCCATTGCTCCTTGGCCTTGCCTTTGAACTGCATCCATTTTCCCTTGATTTGATCCCAGTTCATGAATTCCTCCTTTGTCGTCTAGAGGAAATGCAACTGGACACCACATGTTCCCGACAGCGGATCGCCCATGACGATTATTGCCCATGACGATTATCATTGGCGACACAGTAAAAGGCCGCCGGCCGGAGCCAGCGGGCGAATTGGAGCAGGATGGGAACGATCCGCGTCTTTGAAATCACACTCGGCAGAAACGTCCCTCAGCCGGATCAGCTGGCGCGCGCCAAGGCGATCGATATGACGTTGTCTGCATCCGCCCCCGGTAGATCGAACAGCATCGGAAGTTGGCGGGTCATGGCCATTTCAACGATCAACTCTTCGATGGAAGCCGTCGGCAGATCGGTCTCGACACTATTCGAGATCATCGAGGCAAGCTTGTGGACTGGCACTGGTGCCGACTTCGCACGGTCGTCGAGCAACCTGCTGATTTCGATTACAACGTCTGCGTCAATGCTCTTTGGCAATTCGCGCATGGCTTTTCCTCCCTGCTCATATCATGCGCGTGCCAGAGGGCTGAGTCTCGAAAAATCGGACGTATGGACTTAGCCAAAGGCGTGCGCCAGTCCGGTTGCTTTGGCCATGTGTTCGGGCCTGCGGCGAAAAAGCGCTTTGGTGTCGCATGCAGCAACGAATTCGCCCGTTTTGCGTTGGCCAATTATACATCGTGAGCAAACGTGACCAAAGGAGAGTAAGCATGACAGCCGACGCGGCGAAGCTCTATCCCCGCCACCGGGATCGGATCTCCGGCAGCGAGGATTATGTAGTAAGGCATTTTGCCCGGCAAAACGGCATCACCCCAGCGCAAGTCCATCAGTTGATCAAGAGATATGGAAGCAACCGCGCCAGGCTGGTGGCTGCGGCGAAGGAACTTCGCACGTCGCTTCGGCCGGATGTTCCCAAGGCCATGCTCGCCCCGGGGCGCCGCGCCGGACGTCTCAGCGCCGGCGTCGATGCCAGAAATGGCTTAGAAACGCGGTGAGGAGACTGCTGAAAACAATCCAGCCGACGACTTCGCTTTCAGACCTTTCAATCCTGGCCGCAGTCGCCAACTGCTGTTCGCGATCACTTGCTTTGATGGTCGCCTCCAGATCGGATCGGCTGCCGTGTCGAACCGAGTAGGCTCGTGTAAATTCGGCGCCCAACAGAAAGATCTCGGACGAATAAAAAACCCACAGCAGCACGACGAGCAGTGCGCCGGCTGCGCCGTATGACGATGCGGTCGCGCTGGCTCCGATATACCAGCCGATCAGCGACTTGCCGACCGTGAAGAGAAACGCCGTCAGCACGGCGCCGACGCCAACGTCGCGCCATTGCAGCGTGCGGTCGGGCAGGACCTTGTAGATTGCCGCGAACAACAGCGCGATCAGGGCAAACGAGACGATCTCGTTGATTGCACTCAGGATAAGGGCGCCGAAGGGCAGATATGCGTTGATGATTTCGCCAAGCGCCGAAATTGCGGCGCTCGCGACCAGCGACACCAGCAGCAGGAAGCCAAGCGCCGCGACGAGCCCAAGGCTTGCGGCGCGGGCCCGCACAAGGCTGGAAATCGATGTCTTACCAGGTTTGACTTTCCAGATTTCGTTCAGCGCAAGCTGCATTTCGCCGAAGACGCCGGATGCGGTAACGAACAGCGTGACGAGCCCCAAAATGCTGGCAAGAGTTCCCGCCTTTTTGTGTGACGCGTTCTCGAGTGTCGCTTGCAAAAGCTCGGCGCTCTGCGGACCCATCAGCCCCGACAGCTGGGCCGAAAGCGCCAGTTGCGCCGCATCGTTTCCGAAGGCCATGCCAGCGATGGCGACAACGATGAGCAGGATCGGCGCAAGCGAGGTCGTGGCATAAAACGCCATCGCTGCCCCGTGGCTCAAGGCATTGTCATTGATGAAGCCGACAATGCTCTCCGCAAGCAGCGCCCAGCCCTCTTTCGCCAGATTCCACATGTTTTGCCTCACCTGCTTCTCAAGCAAGTAGAAGCAACACGCCAGCGGACCAGAGCAATAAGTTCGAGAAGTCCTGGTCTGTCTTGAATCCGGCGTTTAGGTGACGGATCTTGGCGTGACCTGTCCCGAGGCCCTTCTTGTGAGATCATGCTGCGTTGGAAAGGCCGAGAATGCCGCGATGGCTAGAAAGATCGGAATCCCCAGTTCGAGAATTTCTTCGAACACTGTGGAGGTATAGATCCGGGTGAGGTGGATGCCGAGAAATGTGAGATTTGATGGCGCGCCGTCGATGACCTTGGAGAGGACGGCGCAGCCGATAGCGGCGGCAATGGCAACGGCAGTCGCCTCGCCGTAGCGAAGCCCGTGCACAAAGCTACGGAAGCCGTTCTTCAGGAGCAAATAGAAGGCAACGGCGAGGGCAATCACGACCGTCGCGCCGATTAGCTTTTCCAACAGCGGAACGTCAGGCGAGATATAGAGGGTGGTCTTGGTGATGTTGTGGGTGGTGAAATGCGCATGGAAGTCCAGTTCGCGCAGGCACATCGCGATCAGGATGGCAACGAGATACCACCGCTTGAGCAGGTCCCGATAGGACATTTCCCGGACAAGCGTTGCCACGACGATCAGGTAGACGGCCGCCGAGAAGACTTCAATTGGACCGCCCTCGCTGAGGTAAAACTTCCGTATGTCTTCGGGAAAGAAAGCGAGCGGCAAGGCGATGAGAAAGACGAGCACCAGCAGGGCAAGGCCCATTTGATTGAAATAGTGGCCGTCGCCGTAGCCGGTCTTTCTTTCGCTCCACGCCATATCTGTCTCGCCCATCTGTCCTGTGCCGACTCTCTGTTGATCGTGATTTCACTCAATTTGAAAGACTGGGCCGTTGTCAAGTTGCCGCTTCGCGATGCCCGGCCGCTTGCCGGCGCTCTGACGGCATGACTGCGCAAGCGTGACGAGCCTGGTCCCGGCCTAGCGCGGTGATGGCTGTCCTGTCCAGAAACGTGTTTTTGTAGCGACGACGACCCGTTCGCTCACGCCACCGATCGCCGCCATCCACCCTGCGGCGGTGTTAATCAATCGGGCGCGCTGTTGGACGCTGTCACGATCCAACCAACGGAACTGTGACAGTTGTCGCATAATTGATCGGATATTGGTCGAAGTACGGGAACTCGATCACGAAAGCATATCTGGCCGTGAGATGCGCCATGCGGAAGCCGCCGCTGGGAGGGTCGATTGCTATCGTCACATCGACATCTTTCAATCCCAAACCCAGCAATTTTTCTGTGGCTATGGCCTCTATTTCGGCCTCGGTCAGCGAGTTCTTCAACTGCAGCGCACGTGAGGACGTTTCCAGCGTATAGCGAACGCTGGACATGGCATTCAGAGCCCAGCCGAATGCGAAGATACCGAACAAAAGCATGATCAGAAAAGGTGCGATCAGCGCGAATTCCATCCCAGTCCCGCCTGATGCATCACGGCTGAACGCTCTCGCGATCCGTTTAGCGGACACGGATCACCTCTTGATGGCCGATCTCGCGAGAAAGAGAAAACGCGCCAAAAATAAAGGGCGGGGACCAGGTCGCCGTCGCCTTTATTTCCACGAAAACCGAGGGAGCTTTCGTCCCCCCGTTGCACAGGCTCGATGCATCGACCACGGTGCTTCCGCACATGTATTTCCGGCCCAGTGTAACCTGTGCGCCTTCGGGATGGTTTTCCCAACTCGAAAGGGCGACGGCTTGGGTGGCCGCGTCGTCGGTTGCTCCCTCCATCACAAGATTTGCCGCCGTCTTCACGCTTGCGCGCATCGACATCGAGCTTGATACGAAAGACCAGCCGTCAATGATGCCGAAAACCACCAGGCAAAGGATCGGCACAATCAGGGCAAACTCCACCGCAGCAACACCCGAATCGTTCCGGAAAATCCGACCTGACCGCCGTTCCATGACGGTTACTCGACAAGCTGAACGGATTGCGCGGCCGGAATCTCTCGCATTCCGAGGCTCGTGCAATCCTGCTTGATGCTTGTAGCGCCGGACCACTCTATCGTACTGGCGACGACCTGTGTGCAACCACCTTGGCCCGAGAAATTGCCGAGATATTTAACCTCCTGCGTTGGAAAATACAGAGCACCGGTCAAAAGCGAATCCGCCGTGCCATTAAACGAGTTCGATCCCGCCAGGTTTGCTCTGTCGCCGTAAAACAGCACACCCGAATAGGTGCCTGACGTCGGTGCGCTAAGCTTGACGGTGGCCGTGCCGTTCATGCTGACGCCGGAGCTGCCGGCCAGATAGATGATGACTCCGTCGCCGGAAATATTTGCGTTCGCGCTTGCTTTGAAATCGCCCCCCTCAACGACATATACCCCAGGCGAGAGCGTTACATTGCCGCTCAAGCTGAGCCCCTTGCAGTATGTTCCAGGTTCCAAGGTCGACTGATTGTCGTTTTGACAGGGGTTCGTGGCTGGCGGCGCCGGCAAGTCGGCAAAAGGATCCGCAGCGGGCAGCGCCTGGGTAAGCGGGTTCGCGCAAACGGTTTTTACAACGTTGCTCAATGAAACACCGCCTGCCGATATCAGGCAATCGGCCTCCAGATATGCCGACCCTTGAAGCTTGAGGGCGTCCGCGGCGATTGAATCCGACATGACGGAGCAGCCGGTCAGCTTGAGGTTCGAACTGCCGGAAAAGAGCGCCGCTCTCGAAGCGGAAGGATTGAGCGCCAGAACGCAGGCTTTTGACGCGTCCGTAATAAGAGCCACGGCCCTTGCCTGTGCGCCAACCGCGCTTTGACTGAATATCGATGTGAAAAATCGATCGAGCGTCTGATGGACGATGACCTCGACCGCCTTTTTTGCGACATTCGGTCCGGACGATGGAGGCGTGAAGACCTCGATTGTGCCTGTCGATGGTCCCCAGCCGTTCGTGATCGCTGACAGTGTCGCGGCCGAGACAATCGTTGGCTTGTCGGATCCCGAAACTTTTTCCAAAGCGCCAGCATAGGCTGCCGCATCCGCCACCGCCTGTAGCTTCAGGCTGCTGTAATACCAATAGGAAGTCTCGACACCGAGCCCCGCCCCGCCGACAACAATCGGCAAAGACAGGGCAAAAATAATAGCAACGTTGCCGCTCTCGCTGATTCGTCGCGGACAGCTTAAAAAACGCCTGAAGGTATCGCCACCCCATCCCATTTGCCTATTCAAGCAGCGATGCATAAAGGAATGACTAAGAATTTCACTCGATTTGTTAGCTGCCTCCTCGCCATCCGCCGACGCTGAACCCAAACCAGGCGCGCGCAGCGGCGTCACAAGTTCTGTTGGCGCTGTATAGAACGCGGACGTTGGCCCCAAAAAGATCTTCGTTAAGCGTGCGTTGAGTCAGGACGGCAGTGGCTCATAAACTGAAACCCCGACATATCGATCGTATGAGCCACGATCTTTCTCAGCAAGCTTGTTTCGGGTTACGCGCAATGTGAATCCCCCATGCAAGTGCCCCTTGGCGAGAACCATCCAATCGAAAATATCGTCGCCTTCAAATGCAAGCCTCTGGGCGGCCTGATGCCATTTCTGAAGCGCGGGTGGCACCTCGAAAAAAGTACCCGAAAATAGCCGCTCCTCAGCATGATAATGCACGGCGGTAAGCCAAAGGAAAAGAAAGCTGTCTTCGCCAAGACGTTCGGACTCGTCAGGATCGCGAAACCGAAGCTTCGCAGAACACAGGGCGTCTGCATTCCTCTCTATGTGTTCGATAAATTTCGGCACACTCGCAAGCGCTCGTTCGTAAGCAGCTAGGGTGGCGGGATCTGTTTTCGAGATAGCGACGAAGAGTGGCTCATCCCACGGCTCGTCGAATTTATCGTTCGATTGAGATTTTTCGCTCATAAAGACCTCTTGGACTAACCTTGAACGCTCAACGAAACCTCAGCACTCGCGAGGCGGTGTTGCAGCACCACCCAAAGAGGCCCTCACGCCACCGACCAGCCGCCATCGACCAGTATGTTCGCGCCGGTGATCAGCGACGCTGCCGGCGAGGCCAGGAACACCACGGTTCCCGCGACATCGATCGGATCACCGATCCGGCCGAGCGGGATGTGGCCGAGCACATGCCTATGAAACTCCGGATCGGCGAGCGAGGGCTGTGTTCCGTCGGTCCAGATGAAGGTCGGTGCGACGCTGTTGACGGTGATCTTGTGCTGCGCCCATTCGGCCGCGAGGCAGCGAGTGAGGTGGTTTATCGCCGCCTTGGTCATGCAGTAGATCGCTTCGCCCTTCAGCGCCACCGTGCCGGCCTGCGAACTGATGTTGATGATGCGCCCGGATTTCTGCTCGATCATCAGCCGGCCGACCTCCTGGGTGGTGAAGAACGTCCCCTTGAGGTTGACGTTCACGGTGAGGTCGAAATCCGCTTCGGTCACGTTCTCCGCCAGGTTTTCAGGTCCAAGCCCGACATTGTTGACGAGTACGTCGATGCGGCCGAAGGCGGCGTGGGCGTCGGCGACAGCTTTTCGCACCGTCGCCAGATCGGTGAGGTCCATCTGTACCGCCAGCGCGCGCATGCCCATGCGCTCGATCTCGGCGGTGAGATCCGCGCCGTCGGCAGCACTGCGCACGCCGACGATCACGTCGGCGCCGGAGCCGGCGCAGGCGAGCGCGCAAGCGCGCCCGATGCCGCGCGAGGCGCCAGTGACCAGCACGACCTTGTCAGCCAGATCGAATTTCGGCGTGAACTCGTTCGTCATCTCAACCTCCCCTGAAAACCCTGCGCGAGGCGCGCCGCCCGACAGGGACGGTCTCCTCAACCCTGAACATCATCGGGGCGGATACACTACCCGCTCGCGATATGAACGCCAGTCACAAGAAATTGCCGACGAGGGCCGGTTTCGTTGGCAAAAGGTTACCTTTCCCTGCTATTCCCCCTCCAAATCAAAAGCAGTGGACTTGCGCATGACCAATGTCGCCCTGACCGGGCTTGCCCGCGATCTCGCCAAGCGCGCTGCGGAGGGCCGTCCGGTGCGCATTGGCGTCATCGGCTCCGGCGAGATGGGCACCGACCTGGTGACGCAAGGCATGCTGATGCCGGGCATTTCGGTGTGCGCCGTTTCGACCCGGCGCCCGCACACGGCGCGTGATGCCGTCCGCATCGCCTATGGCGACGAGGCGATGGCACGGGAGGCCGATACGCCGTCGAAGGTCAGCGAGGCGATCGAGGGCGGAAAAATCGCCATCACCTCGAACGAGATGCTGGTCACCAATCCGCTCATCGACGTGGTCATCGACGCCACCGGCAAGCCCGGCGTCGCCGCCGATTTCGACCTGATGGCGATGGAGCACGGCAAGCATCTGGTGATGATGAATGTCGAGGCCGACGTCACCATCGGCTGCTATCTGAAGCAGCAGGCCGACCGGCTCGGCGTCGTCTATTCGGTCGGTGCCGGCGACGAGCCGTCGAGTTGCATGGAGCTGATCGAGTTCGCCTCGGCGCTCGGCTACACCATCGTCTCGGCCGGTAAGGGCAAGAACAACCCGCTCAACCATGACGCCGTCCCTGACGACTATCGCGCGGAAGCGCTGCGCCGCAACATGAACCCGCGCATGCTGGTCGAGTTCGTCGACGGCTCGAAGACCATGGTCGAGATGTGCGCCATCGCCAACGCCACCGGGCTGGTGCCCGACATCGCCGGCATGCACGGCCCGAAGGCCAATCGCGATGAGTTGGCCAAGGTGCTCATCCCGCGCGCCGATGGCGGCATTCTGTCGAGAAAAGGCGTCGTCGACTACACCATCGGCAAGGGTGTGGCGCCCGGCGTCTTCGTCGTCGTCGAGGCGACCCATCCGCGCATCATCGAGCGCATGGACGACCTGCATATCGGCCACGGTCCCTATTACAGCTTCTTCCGGCCGTATCATCTGACCTCGCTGGAAGTGCCGCTCACCGCTGCGCGCATCGCGCTCTATGGCAAGCCGGATATGGTGCCGCTGCCGAGGCCGGTTGCCGAGGTCTGCGCCGTGGCCAAGCGCGATCTGGCGGCGGGAGAGACATTCGACGCGATCGGCGAGACCTGCTACCGCTCCTGGACCATGACTGTCGAAGAGGCCCGCGCCAACCGCGCCGTGCCGGTCGGCTTGCTCGAAGGCGGCAAGGTGCTGAGACCGGTCAGCAAGGGCGAGCTGCTGACAGCAGACAATGCCGCACCCGACCCGACCACCAGGCTGTTCGCCTTGCGCCGGCTGCAGGACGAGATGCTGTACGGAGCGGGGTAGTGCGGTGCAGAAATTTGATGCCGGCGGGACCGCGCCCCCCTCTGTCCTGCCGGACATCTCCCCCACTTGGGGGAGATCGGACGTCACGCCGGCTTTCGCCAATCTCCAACATCGCAGTGGTGAGTGGACCGCCGAAGCTGCCAATCTCCCCACTTGTGGGGGAGATGCCAAGTTTTGGCAAAGAGGGCAGGACAGAGGGGGGCGCGAAGGATCGCTACGGAACGTTTGCTATTGCAACTGATCGTCGACCTTCGCCGCCGACCGGCTTGCAACGCCTCAAGCAGCTACTTCCCCAGTTCGATCGACCGCTGCCGCGCCGCTTCCACCGCTTCGGTAAGCAGTTTTGTCAGCCGGTCCTCGCCCATCAACACGGCAAGTGCGGCGGCCGTTGTGCCGTTGGGGCTGGTCACCTGCTGGCGCAGCACGCCCGGATCTTCGCCGCTTTCGGCGGCGAGCGAGGCGGCGCCATAGACCGTCTGCATGGCCAGCAGCCTGGCGGTTTTGGCCGGCAATCCGGCCTTCTCGGCAGCCACGGTCAGCGCTTCGATGAAATGGAAGATATAGGCGGGTCCAGACCCGGACACCGCCGTCACCGCGTCCATCAGGCTCTCGTCGTCGATATCAGTCACTTCGCCGCTCGCCGAAAGCAGATCGGCAACGAAACGCTTCGTATCGATGGAGACCAGCGGGTTGGAAAACACCACCATCATGCCCTTGCCGATGGCCGCCGGCGTGTTGGGCATGCAGCGCACGACCGGCGCGCGATCACCCAGAATGGCCTCGAAAGTGGCGACCGGCGTTCCGGCGGCGATGCTGACGAAGGTGGTGCGGCCATCATTGAAGCGCTTGTAGGCGGCAGTCGCGTCGCGGATCACTTGCGGCTTCACCGCAATGACGACGAGGGCCGGAACGGCATCGGCTGGAATGCCGCCGGCGTCCGCCGCAACACTGCAGCCCAGCGCTTCGGCGCGCTTGCGCAAATCGGTATTGGGCTCGACGACGAAAACGGCCGCCGGGGGCAGCTTGCCCGATTTCAGCCAGCCCGAGAGCATGGCGTAGCCCATATTGCCGCAACCGGCGAGCACAAGCTTGATCGTCATTGGAGCCTCCGCAGAGCATCGGACCCAAAAGTGGGTACGGGTTTTGGGACAATCCGATGCTCAAACAAAAAGATGGCTTCCCATAGACATTCGTCGCGGGGCAGGGAAGCCCTGTTGGGACGGAGGATCAGGATGGACCACGAACCGCGATCGGCCGCAGCGACACTTGTCTGAGGCCGAACATGCCGAACACGAAGAAACCGTGACGGCGATGTGCGCGCGGATCGAGAAGATCCATGGCCGCAACTGGGTCGAAATCGTCGGTGCGTCTCGCAAAATTCTCCGAATGCATGATCTACGGCCGCTATGTCGACGACGTGCTCGACGGCGCCGGCCATTTCCACGGCTCGGAGGAGTTCTGCCGCGTCCACTGGACGGGCGAAGCGCTGTCGGACGACGAGTTCCACCGCTTCGTCGCCGCCATGGCGCCGGAACAGGTGGCCATCGGCCGCATCCGCCGCCTGATGGGCTCGACTAGTTCTTGGGCAAAACCCAATCACTCTAGAGGCGTTGAAGCTTCACCCCAGGTTTCAATCAGCATCCGCATGAACCTCTCGGCGGGCGGCGAGAGCGATGCCCCGCGTCGACGCACGACCCCGATCGTGCGCGAGATTTCGGGATCGCGGATGGGCCTTGTGACCAGGAACGGATGGTCGCCCTGCGGGGTCGCCATGCGCGGCAGGACCGATATCCCGAGACCGGCTTCGACCAGACCGAGTGACGTCGAGAGATGCGTCACTTCATAGGACCAGCGCAGCGCGAGGTTCGACTTCGTCAGCGCGGCATCCAAGAGGATCCGGTTCGCGCTCGACCGATGGACGGTGATGAGATGGTAGGGGACGAGATCCTGCCAGGTCAGGACATCCCTTGATGCCAGCGGATGCTCCTTTCGTGCGGCGAGAACGAAGGGGTCCTCGATCAGACGTTCGAAGGTCAGGTCGGGATCGGACGAACCCATGATGTTGACCCCGAATTCGACCTCCCCGCGCGCGACCGCCTGAAGCCCGTCGGTCGCCGGAAGGTCGAGAATCCGGAAGCGGATGTTGGGGTACTGCGCATCGAACTGCCGGATCACTGAGGGCAGGAAGTAATAAGCCGCCGTCGGCAAGCAGGCGATGGTGACAAGACCGCCTCGCCGCTCCCCCAGCTCGCGGAAGGCGAAGAGCGAACCGTCAAACTCCTCCAGCATCCGGCGCACCAGCGGGACCAGCTCCCCGCCGACGGCGGTGGGCGCCACATGGCGCGTCGTCCGCTCCAAGAGGGGGGCGCCGATGGAGCCTTCGAGTTTCTGTATGCGACGGCTCAGCGCCGGCTGCGAGAGGTTGAGCGACTCCGCTGCCCGATGGAAGCTCGCAAGCTCCACGACGAGTAAAAAGGCGCGCAGGTCCAGGATTTCACAGTTGATGTTCATAACGCATCAAAATCTCCGATTTTAGCATTTCTCATATTAATCGGATTCGCGTAACAAACAAGACGATTGAACCACCGAGCGCATGAAAGGGAGGATGTCGCACGATGAATGATCTGATCCGCATTCCGTGCGCTCTGATGCGCGGCGGCACGTCCAAGGGCCCCTTCTTCCTCGCCTCCGATCTACCGTCCGATCCGGCCTTTCGTGACCAGATTCTGCTCTCGGTCATGGGGTCAGGGCATCCGCTGCAGATCGACGGCATTGGCGGCGGCAATCCGGTCACAAGCAAGGTGGCCATCGTCGGGCCCGCAAGCATCAACGGCGCGGACGTCGATTATCTTTTCGCGCAGGTGCGCGTTGACCAGCAGATCGTCGACATCTCACCCAACTGCGGCAACATGCTTGCCGCCGTTGGCCCCTTCGCCATCGAAGCGGGGCTTGTGCCGGTGCAGGGTCCTTCGACGCTCATCCGGATTCACAACGTCAACACCGGAAAGCTGATCGAGGCAGAAGTCCCGACGCCCAACGGTAGCGTCTCCTATCTCGGCGACGCGGCGATCGACGGCGTTCCAGGCAGCGCGGCGCCGATTGCGCTTACCTTCATGGATGCAGCAGGCGCCCGCACGGGCCAGCTGTTTCCCACAGGCAAACCGAACGAGGTCATCGACGGCGTCAGCGTCACTTGCATCGACTGCGCCATGCCAATGATACTCCTCGAGGCTGAGGCCCTCGGCGTCAGCGGATTCGAGACCGCCGCCGAACTCAACGGAAACAAGGCGCTGTTGGAACGGCTCGAGAGCCTGCGCATCGCCGCCGGTGAGCGAATGGGTATGGGTGATGTCAGCAACCAGGTGATACCGAAGCCGGTGCTGATTTCCCGGCCAAGGGCAGACGGCGACATCAGTGTGCGCTATTTCATGCCGCACCAGTGCCATCCTTCGCTTGCCACGACAGGTGCTGTTGGGATTGCGACGGCCTGCATCACCGAAAATACGGTGGCATCCCGCTTGATCGGCACTCGCAAACCACCGGTGGTCCTGTCGATCGAGC
The DNA here is from genome assembly GCF_900149755.1 of Mesorhizobium delmotii. NCBI lineage: Bacteria > Pseudomonadati > Pseudomonadota > Alphaproteobacteria > Hyphomicrobiales > Phyllobacteriaceae > Mesorhizobium > Mesorhizobium delmotii. Next base: position 930,518 of record NZ_FUIG01000013.1, read on the forward strand.
ATCCGAGCGGCCATCTCGATGTCAAGCTTCAGGACAGGAACGGCAAGATCGTCGCGGGCATCCTGCGCACCGCCCGCCGCTTATTCGAAGGACATGTTTTCGCAAAACCTGTCACGCAGTTCGTCTGCGCGGCATAATGACCGTGGCCGCCGGGAGGGCGCCACATAACTTGGAGGAAAATCATGCGTAAGCTCATGCTCGCCCTTGCGGCTACCGTTGCCTTTGCAGGCTCCGCCCTGGCGGAACCCGTGCGCATCAGCGTCGGTTCCTACAATCTCAACAACCTGCCTTTCCCGGTGGCAGCCGGCCTCGGCCTTTATGAGAAGGAGGGTCTGGAGGTCACCGTCGAGAACTTCGCGTCGGGTGGCTCGAAGACACTTCAGGCGCTCGTGGCTGGCTCGACGGATATCGCCGTTGGCTTTTACGATCACACGATCCAGATGCAGTCGCAGAACAAGGCGGTCGTCGCATTCATCCAGCTCGCCCGCAATTCCGGCCTCGTTCTGGCCGGCGGCAAGGATAGCACCTTCGACCCGTCTAAGCCGGAAACGATCAAAGGCGCGAAAGTCGGCATCACATCGCCTGGTTCCTCGTCCGACTTCTTTGTCCGCTACTATCTGCAGCGGAATGGCCTGTCGGCCGACGACGTGTCGCTGATCGGCGTCGGCTCCGGCTCTGCTGCTGTCGCAGCCCTCGAACAGGGCAAGGTCGACCTGCTCGTCAACTACGACCCGGCGGCCACTTTCATCGAAGCAAAGGGCGTGGGCAAGATCCTGATAGACGCACGTAGCGACGAAGGTGCCAAGGAAATCTACGGTGGCATCTATCCGACATCGGTTCTCTACGCCACCCAGGACTACATCGACGCCAATCCGGAAACGGTCCAGAAGGTCACCAACGCAACGGTAAAGGCGCTCGAATGGATGGACAGCCATTCGGCCGAAGAAATCGTCGAAAAACTGCCAAAGGAATTCATCTCCGGCGACCGCGAGACCTACATCAGGGCCGTCGAAAACGCCAAGGCGATCTTCTCGACGGATGGCCTAATCAGCGAGGAGAACGTCAAAACCCCACTCGCGGTTCTGAAAAGCTTCAACGAAAAGGTCGCGGCGGCTGAAATCGACCTTTCCAAGACCTACACGAATGACTTCGTTGGCAAGGCGCCGCGCAACGTCGCCAACTGACAAGGAGGAAGTCATGGCACTGGCCGTAGTGAAGTCGGCAACAACGATGATGAGCCCGGACAAACCAAGGCCGATGGTGTCGATCGATTCGGTCACCATGTCCTTTGGCACCTTCATCGCCGTCCAGAATGTCAACCTGACTGTTGCGGATGGCGAGTTTCTGGCCATCGTCGGTCCGACAGGGTGCGGCAAGAGTACCATTCTCAACGCCATCGCCGGACTTCTGAAGCCGGCGAGCGGGACTGTCTCGATCGACGGAGCGCCGGTGCATGGCGTCCAGAACAACATCGGCTACCTTTTCCAGCAGGATGCGCTCCTTCCGTGGAAGACGGCGCTCGAAAATGTCGAGCTCGGGCCGATGTTCAAGGGAACAGGCGCGAACGAAAGGCGCGAACAGTCCATGAAATGGCTCGCCAAGGTGGGCTTGAAGGGCTTCGAGCAACGCTACCCGCACCAGCTTTCGGGCGGCCAGCGCAAGCGTGTTCAGATGGCGCAGGCGCTGATTACCGGCCCGAAGGTGATCCTGATGGACGAGCCCTTCTCGGCGCTCGACATCCACACCCGCCACCTGATGCAGAACGAGTTGCTCGCGCTCTGGCAGGAGGAGCGCCGCGCGGTGGTGATGATCACGCACGATCTCGAGGAAGCCATCGCGCTCGGCGACCGCGTGGTCGTCCTCGCTGCGGGGCCTTGCAGCCACGTGATCGACAGCTTCCCCGTTGATCTCGCCCGGCCGCGCGACGTCTCGGAAATCAAACTCGATCCGCGCTTCATGGATCTTTACCGCAATATCTGGTCGTCCCTGCGCGGCGAAGTGGAGAAAAGCTATGAACGCCATGACTGAACGTATGATCCAGCTGGGACTGCTGGTCGTCATTGTCGGCGGGTGGCAACTCGGCGTGGAAGCCGGAGTGATCGATGTCTTCTTCTTCCCTGCCCCCTTCGACATCATGAAGCAGATCGTGGCCTGGATCATCGACCCAGGCTTCTACAGGCACGTGTCGATCACGCTCACCGAGACGGTGCTCGGATACGTGATTGGTACCGCCCTCGGCGTGGCGGCCGGCGTCTGGCTAGGGCTTAGCCGTGGCGCCTATCGCATCCTCGACCCGTTCATAAAGGCGCTGAACGCCATCCCCCGCGTGGTGCTCGCTCCTATCTTTGTGCTCTGGCTCGGCCTCGGGCTGTGGTCGAAGGTGGCGCTATCGGTGACGCTGGTGTTCTTCATCACCTTCTTCAACGCCATGCAGGGCGTGCGGGAAGTCAACCCGGTGGTGCTGGCGAACGCGCGGATCCTCGGCGCCAAGCGCTCAAGCCTGCTGACCCACGTCTACTTCCCGGCCGCGGCCAGCTGGATCCTATCGTCGCTGCGCACCTCGGTCGGCTTCGCGGTAGTCGGCGCGATCATCGGCGAATACCTTGGCGCCTCCGCCGGCCTTGGCTATCTGATTGCCCAGGCGGAAGGCAACTTCGATGCGGTCGGCGTCTTCGCCGGCATTATGATCCTCGCGATGTTCGTGCTGATCATCGACCGCATCCTCGACATCGCCGAGGCCCGTCTGATCAAGTGGAGCCCGCATTCGACCGAGAGCCGGGCCACCTGACGGGTGCCGAAGGCCGGTCGGCAATGATGCCGGCCGACGACCAAGGTGACGACGGAACTGAGGCTAGCCGGGCGCTTGTTGCCGCGAGCGTCTGAGCCTAACCTGGTCGCTCCATCGACCTCGGCAAATTCGTAAATTGAGTGCCCATCAGGTCAAACGACCGAACCACGCCTGGTCATTGGGGAGAACGGCTATGCAACTCAACGGCATGCTTTATGGGTCGAGGCTGCTCGGCCACGTCGACTTCCCCGCGTCCGAGGTGCACGGGCCCGACGCTGGCGAAGACGCGATCCAGGACCTGATCGCCCGCCACGGCCTGATCTTCGTCAAGCCGGTCTTCCGCGGCGGCGTCGGCAAGAAGGGCAAGGCGGGACTAATCGGCAAGGCGCGGGACCTCAAGACCGCGCTCGCCGAAAAGGAGCGGCTCTACTTCGCCGAGCACCGCCACGGCAACGCCTTCGCCAAGGCGAACGGCGTGACCTTCGAGGCCGGCATTCCCGCCGAGCACGAGGTCTATTTCGCCATCACCGACGACACGCATTTCCGCGCGCCGACCATGACGCTGACCCACCGCGGCGGCGTGGAAATCGAGGATCTCGATAAATCCGATATCGCCACTGTGCCCTTCGAGGCGCTCACGGGACTCAAGGCCTTCGTGGTGGCGAACGCGCTGACGGACATTGGCGCGCCGCGGGAGATCATCTCGCCGCTGGTGCAGCACCTGCCGAAGCTCTGGGAGCTGATGCACCACTACGGCATGACGACGCTTGAGTTGAACCCGATCCGCATGCGTCCCGGGCGCGACGGGCGGTTGACGCCGGTGGCCTGCGACTTCAAGTGCGGGTTCGACCGCGACGATCCGCGCGTGGGTCGGCTCGGGCTGCCGGACCAGCTGTTCGCGGCAGACATCTCTGCCTTCGAGCAGGAGGTGAACCAACTCCGCACCCACCAGGGCCAGTCGGACGTCTTCGTGATCAACGAGAGCGGCACCATCCTTGCCCCGACCTTCGGCGGCGGCGCCAACAGCCTCGTCACCGAGGTGCTGGGCGAGGCGGCGATCATCTCGTCGGACTTCGGCGGCAACCCGCCCTACGAGAAGATGAAGGCGGTGGCCTCGATCTGCTACCGGCACTTCCTCGCCCAGACCAACGTGCTCTTCATCATCGGCGGCAAGTCGAACAACACCGACATCCTCGAGACCTTCCGCGGCATGGGCGACGCGCTGCGCGAATATTTCGCCGCGCACGGGCCGACGCCGCTCTACGTCGTCGTAGGACGCGGCGGTCCGAACCTGGTGCGCGGTATGGGCAACCTCGCCGAGACGCTGGAGTCCCTCGGCCTGCCCTACCGCTTCTTCGGCTTCGACAGCGCGATCTCCGAGGTCGTGAACTACGCCAAGCGCGTCGACACGTGGATGCGCGCCGGCGGCCGCGACGAGATCGCCGCTACTCTGGGGCTCAAGGCCGCGGCGGCCTGAGGGAGGACGGACATGTATCACAAGGGCATTGAAGGCTTTCCCTATTTCCTCGGCCTCCGGTCACTGGCCGATATCGCGACCCGCGACGACCGGGTCTGCGTACTCAACATCCTCGGCGGCGAGTCGCGCACGGTCACGCCGACCAGCCACGCCTTTTCCGGCGGCAACGTGGTCTTCGGCACCTCGCCCGGCCGCGGCGGGCAGGTGCTGAAGACGCCCGTGGGCGATATCCCGGTCTACAACAACGTGCGCGAGGGGCTCGACGCCGGCCACGCCTTCGATACCGGCGTCGTCTACCTGCCGCCGTCGGGCGTGCGCGACGGCGTGGCCGAGCTCGTGCGGGTGAACCCGGGCTTGCGCAAGATCGTCATCATCACCGAGAAGATCTCCGTGCACGACGCCCGCGAGATTCGGGCGATGGCTCAGGCGAACGGCATCGACATCATCGGCGGCAACTGCCTCGGCGTCGCCGATTCGTGGAACCGCGTGCGCATCGGCGGCGCGCTCGGCGGCGACAAGCCAGAGGAGTCGCTGCTCAAAGGTTCGGTCGCGATCTTCTCGAACTCCGGCGGCTTCACCACGACGATCGCCCAGTATCTCGCCACTGCGGGCTGGGGCACGACGACGCTCGTCTCCTCCGGCAAGGACGTTTACATCCACTACGCCGCGCCCGACTTCGCCCACGCCTTCGGCAACGACGACCGTTCCAAGGCGGCGGTGCTCTATGCCGAACCCGGCGGCTACTACGAGCAGGGCATCGACTGGACGAAGCCCGTCGTCGCCTGCGTCGTCGGCCGCTGGAAGTCGAAGCTGACCCGTGCCGTCGGGCATGCCGGCGCTATGGCCGGCTCGGGCGACAGCGCCGAGGACAAGGAGCGCTGGTTCATGGAGGCCTTCGGCGTGCCTGGCCTCTTCACGCCCGAGAACCCGGTCGTGTCCGCTAAGGGCGCCGTCGTCACCAACATCGCCGACATCCCCGCCGCCCTCACCGCGGTGATGGCGCTCAACGGCGCCGCGCCCGACTTCGCGCCGCGTGGGGACCTCGCGCTGAAGCCCTGGGTCGCCAACGACCAGGGCCTGCGGCTGCCGCCCGAACTCGCCATGCCGGCCGTCACCGCGCCCGAGCCCTACGCCGGCCAGATCGCCGCGCTCGGCGCCCAGGTCGGGGCGGTGGTCGCGCGGCAGAACATGAAGGACAAGTCCGGCGCGTCGGTCATGGACCCGAAAACCCAGGTGACGAGCGTGCACGGCCATTCAGTGCTCGATCTCGCGCTTGAGCCGCTGGAGGCGACCTTCGCCCTGCCGCTCGTGCACGAGATCGCCACCGAGAACGACCGGGCGATGCTCGACGTCGCGGTCGCAGCCGAGGTCAACCTCGTCGGCGACCCGATCCTCGTCGCCGCCGACGCGGCGCGGGAGGCCGGCAATGCTCCGAATGCGGTGATGGCAACCGCCGCCGCCATCGTCGGGCCGAAACGCGTGGAGCGGGCGCTCGGCTGCACCCGGGCACTGATCGGGCTCTTCGCCCATTCGGGCCTCAGGGACGGGCGCGACGAGGAATTCGACGCCTCCGGGATTGTCTGTGACGATGCCACCCGGGCGCTGTTCCTGGCCACCGAGGCCGAGGCCGCCGACCCGCGTCCAGAGGCGATGCTCGCGGCGATCGCAGCCCGCGGCGGCAGGTCGGCGTTCCTGAAGTTCCTTGGAGGCCTGGGCGGCCGGTTGTCGCGGGACGCAATTCTCGCGGCCATCGCCACGACGATCGCCTGGGGGCCGCTGATGCGCAAGCGCATCTCGCGCCTTACCGCCGAGACACTGCCCTGGTACCTGCGGCTCTATGGCGTCATGGTCGGCGCGACAATCCCCGGCGAGCACCACCGGTCGGGCTCGCTATGGGGCATCCCACGCGACGAGCGCTTTGGGCAATGGACGATGGCCGACCTCTGCTTCCTCGCCATGACTGGAAAGAAGCCCACTCCCGAGGAGGCGCTGCCGCTGCAGATGCTCGTCGGGCTCCTGATTTCGAACGGCCCTGGGTCGATCTCGGCTCAGGGTGCCAAGGGCGCGGTCTCGGCGGACGGGCCACAGACGCCCGCGCGCGTGCAGATCAACAAGGCGATGGTCGGCTTCCTTACCCATACCGGCTACAGCCACGGCGGCAACGGCTTCGAGGGCATGGCCTTCCTGCTCGAGCAATTCAAGGACACCGGGCTGACCGACCCCTCCGACCCAGCCCACGGCCTCGACCTGAAGGCGATGGCGACGGCGTTCGCGCGCACGTACCGCCGCGAGAAGGCCCAGGCCAAGGAGCTCGGCACTGAGGTCCGCGCGCTCCCCGGCGTCCATCACCCGGTCTTCAAAGGCAAGCCCGTCAACCACGATCCGCGCGAGCGCTTCATCGCGGAATTCATGGCGCGGCAAGGAAAGTACAACGTCTTCCACGCCTTCTACCGCGAGCTCGTCCAGGCACTCCACGATCAGGGGGCCTCGCCTTACGTTTTCTGCGTCAACGTTGACGCGGTAATTGCGGCGCTGCTGCTGGCGCTGCTGTGGAAGGACTTCAAGTCCGGCACCCTGACCGAGCGCGACCTGGAGACCGCTGCCTTCACCGTCTTCCTATACGGTCGCATGATCGGCGCGGCCGCCGAGATCGACGACCACCTGAACCGCGGCCGCAACATGGACACCCGCACCCCCCCGCCCGCCTGCGGCTTCGTGGTCTGATGGCGACCCCGCCCGCCACCAGCCCGCGGTCCGCACCATCGCGATGCCGCCGCGGAATACTGAACTGATCCCACACCGGCCTTGGCTTTGACTTTGGGAATGACCGGAACCCACACACTTAGCGGTCATTTGCTTCGCCCGAATGGATGTCCGGCTTGGCCCGAAACGGTCATTCCGGATGCCAATTTGCGTTAGTCCTTGGGCAAAACCCAATCACTCTAAACGACCGGGTTCGATCCCTTGCGGATGTTTAGTTGGGGCGTCGCATGACGCGATCTGACCCGAAGACGACTCACACACTCCACTCACGGAACGGCTGTTGTGCGCCGATCTCAGCCGTTCGTCGACGCTCAGCTCGATCCCGAATGCCGCCGTTCGCTCAGTCGTTGTGATGGGCTCGAGTCAACCGTGCAATCCAATGGATTGGCGGCTATCCGCCGGCATGATCCCGCCGGAAGAGCGAATTCGAACCAACGGCCGCTCGATGAACAGTCGAGATCTCTACCGGTGGGCTCTCGGGAAGCTGCTGATGCCAAACTCAACTTAATTTCGGATCGGGCTATAAGGCATTTGCCGAATATGGTGGCGACGTGCTTGCCGCCCTATTTCACCAAGGACGGGGCCGCCGGAATGAAGGCCAGCTTTCGGGGACCGGCGAGGAGCCAGTCAGCGACTGACATTGGGTCGTTGCCGGAATGCCGCCGTCGAAGAACGAGAAGGCACTGGCTGGGTGTTGATGGCCACATCGGGAGGTGAACCCATGGAACCGCGCGCCAAGGAACAGGAGAACCTTTCCCGACTCGAACGGGCCGCGCAACAGACTGCTGATCCAAAAACTATTGAACAGAAGGCGAAAAAGCCCGAGGAAAAATTCCGCTTCAGCCTTCGCAAGGAAGACGTCTGGTGGACGGTTGGTTTCGCTGCCGCTGCCTTGCTGCTTTTTGGCATCCAAGTCCTGATCAATTGGCGCTTAGAATGGCTTGACGCGCCTTTGCGCGTTCGCGTGCTGAACTACGTCAGGGGCGGCCTTCTCATTTTCGTTATGCTGACCGTTGCGAATGTTATCGAAGTCTTTCTCATTGGCCGAATTCCCAGTCGTGTTTCGCGCTTCAACTTGCAACGTATTTTTCGATTAGTCGTCGTCGTCGCCATTGTCTTCGTGGCCATTTCAGTCTTGTTTGTGAACTGGTACACTGCGGTTGTTTCACTCGGCCTGATTTCGCTGATTCTCGGCTTTGCGCTGCAAATGCCGATCTCCAGTTTCATCGCGTGGATTTATATTCTGGCCAGGGCGCCTTATCGCGTTGGCGACCGCATTCGCATCGGCGATGCCCATGGCGATGTCATTGATGTCAGCTATCTCGACACGACGTTATGGGAATTCGGCGGCGAACATCTTTGGACCGATCATCCGAGCGGACGCGTCATCAAGTTTCCGAACTCCACCGTGTTTGACACGCCGGTCTTCAACTACTCCTGGCCGCTGTTTCCCTATGTCTGGAACGAAATCAAGTTCCAGCTCGCTTATGAAAGCGATCTGGAATTCGTAGCGAAAACCATGAGAGAGGTCGTTGACGAGCAGATCGGCGACATCATGAGCCAGAAGGTGAAGGTCTATAAGCACATCCTGTCGCAAACGCCGGTGGACGAACTCGAAGTGAAGGAGCATCCAGTGGTTCATTTTCGCGTCAGTGAAAACACCTGGCTCGAGGCCATCGTTCGTTACCTCGTGCCGCCGAAGGAAGCGGGGCGCACCAAAACACGCTTGATCAAGGAAATGCTGGCGCGAATGAATGCAAAACCCGATCGCGTGCTGTTTCCGAAGAGCAATTTGAGGTGAACTTCCTCAGGCCACGCCCGGGCGGAGCCATCCCCCGCCCGCGTCGCGGCAGGCAAGCCCGGATACTCGAACGTGTGCGTCCAATCCTCCTCACTCGTTAGTGTCGACATGGCTTGCGATCTCCGACTCAGGCGGAACCCATGATTCACAACCGACCCCAAGGAACACTGTTGCCGCCACATCTAGCCGTCTTATCGGTATCGGCGAAGCCGCTGATCTGTGCTAAGCCGCCGCCCGAATAGCCAAAGGAGTAGACCCGTGAGCGAGCCGACCGTGGCCGAGGCGACCGACAGCATCTATGCATCGCTCCGGGCGAACAATGCCGACATCGACGCCCATATCGCGGCGCTCAAAGCAGCGCTGGCGCGAGAGGGGATAGAACAGGCGGTGTTCGATCCGGCAAGGCTGGCACAGAACGACCGTTCGGGCCGCAAGCTGATGCAGGCTTATTTTCGGCAGCGCGGCGTGGGCGTGAGGTTTTCGGCCTCGTAGGGGCGCACGCTGAGGCGCCACGGCCCGCCGGCAATCATTGTGGTCCAAGATCCCGCGGGGAGTTCAGGCAAGTCCGCTTTTGGCTTCTGTAGGCCGACATGCGGCTTCCGGCCCCGCCGACGTCAAAGTACTTAGGAAATCGGCCGACAAATGGTCAATTCAATCACCTGCGCCGGCTGCCGAGTACATCAGCGACCGATTCGCCGCTTCTGGCCTTCGGATTTGACCGGCTCAATCGCATGAATCTGCCGCCTTGAGCGCTTCGGCGCGGTCAGATTTGTCTAACGCTCCTATCCGTCGAACCGACGCGAAGAATCGTGGATAGTCGCCCGAACACAAATCGAACAAGCGGAGAAACGTCGCCACCCGATCGCCGTAGACGGAAGTCGCGGCGAGCTTCGCGTTGTTGATCGGAGAATCGAACCAGACATCGTATCCCCGGTATCCACGCCAGCGACTGTCGCGCATCTCTCGGTAGCGCATCCGCAGCCGTTCGATCGCGGCTGTCTTTGCGGCTCGCTTCTGGTCCGAGGTACTGGAGTCGTCATAGACGTGCGCTAGCTCGTCCCGGGTGTGCGATATAAGCGCAAGAAATTCGGTCCTGCGCTTTCGGTCGGCTTTGTAACGGCGCAATTCGCCGGTATCACCAGCCGCGCGCAGCCATTTTCTCACGCCGGTTGTTTCGACGGCGACAGCGAATGCCTCGTTGAATGCGGAATCGTCCTTCACATAGACGCGTTGGTGGGCCAGCTCGTGGAAAACTAGCCCTGCAAGATACGTTTCATCTTGGCTGAGCATCGTACTTAGCAGCGGGTCACTTGACCAGCCGAGCGTGGAATATGCAGTGATGCCCGTCACATAGACGTCCAGGCCCTGTCTCTGAAGTTCGACAGCGGTTTCAATCGCAGACCTTTTGGAGAAGTATCCTCGGTACGGAACGCATCCGAACACCGGAAAGCACCATGTTCGTGGCGTCAGCGAGAATTCCGACGCGGCGAAGATGGCCCATGTCACCGCGTCCGGACCAACGTCAACATAGCTGCGGTAGCTATTGTTGTCCGGCAGCGCTAGTTCATCTATCGCAAACTGTCGGATGGCGCTCGCCGATGCCATTCGAGCGCGCAATGTCCCAGGGGTCGACGGATCGTCGATCAGCTCTCCGACATCCTGGCGCGCCGCCATGATCTCCACGTGACCCTTCAAAGATTGTGCGTAGTAGGAAATGCTGGTGCAACCTGCCACGCCGGACATCACGATCATCGCAGCAACCGAACGAAAAAATACACGCATCACGGTTGCCCACGGCATTGCTCACACGTCCGGATAGGGCAAACGTCGCAACTACGCCCGGTCCCAAACAGTCGCGCCAATTTGGTTAAGATCCTGGATGGGGTTTAGGTTAGACGTTCGTCCTCGGCAAGATTTGTCACAATTCGGTCACTCGCCGCCAAAATGCCGAATGTCCGGGCACGGCGGACTGAAACAACGCAGCATTTTCCACTTTGAGGCGAAGTAATTCTCAACTATGGTCCGCCAGGCTTTTGGCATGGGGGGGGGAATATTGCCGATGGTTTTATCACGCAGGGGTGTCGTGCTCGGCGGCCTGGCGCTGGTCGCGGTGGGTGCAACCAGCAATATTGCTCAAGCCGCGGCGGCAAAATCCTTTTTCGCCGGTACCGCCAGCGACAACAATTTTGTCTATCGCAAGACCAACTTCGCCAAGATCGACAAGAGATGGCATCGCCAGATCGTCAAGTATTTCAGCAGCGAGCCGGTCGGCACCGTCGTGGTCGATACCCGCCACCACTTCCTCTACGTCATCATGGAAAACAAGACCGCCATCCGCTACGGCGTCGGCGTCGGCAAGGACGGCTTCAAATGGTACGGCCGCGCGACGATCGACCGCCGCGCGCTGTGGCCGCAATGGGTCCCGCCCCCCGAAATGCGTAAGCGCAAGCCGGACCTACCGCACATGGTCGCCGGCGGCGCGTCCAACAATCCGCTCGGGCCGCGCGCGCTCTATCTGCACCGCAACGGCGCCGACACCGGCTACCGCCTGCATGGCACGCTGGAGCCATGGAGCATCGGCACCGACGCTTCCAGCGGCTGCATCCGCATGTTCCCGGAAGACATCATCGACCTCTACCAGCGCTGCCCGATCGGCACCGCGGTGCAGGTCCTGCCGCACATCGCCGACCAGGCGCCCGCTTCCACCACTGTCGAATGATTGGCGCCTCATGAACCGGATGATTGAAAAAACGCGCCGGCTGCTCGCCGCCGGCCTGCTGGTGCTGGCCGCATCCTGCTCGACCAGCAACACGCTGGCCCCTTCCACGCCCGACATCACCAACACCGAGGTTGCCGGCTTCCAGAACGTGCAGCCGGGTAGCGAGGAGGATTTTATCCTCAATGTTGGCCGCCGCACCTATTTCACGCAAGGTTCGGCCGCGCTCGATTCTGTCGCCAAGGCCACCCTCGACACCCAGATCGCTTGGTTAGCAAAGCATCCGCGCTGGCTGCTCAAGCTGCAGGGTTTCGCCGACGATCCCGGCGCAAGTGAAACGGCGCTGTCGCAGCAGCGCGCCGATGCGGTGATGGACTACCTCGCCGCCGGCGGCATAGACCGCAACCGCATGTGGGCCAAGGGCTACGGCAAGGACAGGCTCGTCCGCGACTGCCCCGACACCGCCTGCAGGTCGCAGAACCGCCGCGTTGTGTCTAATTTGCGCGATGAGAGGGACGAGCCGTAGGGGGCTGCTGTTCTGCTTGTGACCCGAAGCAGAGTCTCACACGCGACGGCGGCATGGCTGCTTTGCGCCCCAAATGCGACGCTCAGTCCGGGCGCGGCGCCGCCTGAAAGCGGACGTCGCTCAAGCGCGCGCACGATGGTTTCGTCGTGCGGCTTTCGTATCGTCGACTCCCAAGGCCAAAGCGCGCTTTCCTTTCCGCCCTGACCGGAAGGTGCAGCTTAGGACCGCTTTCAAACCAGCGGCGCATCTCAAGGAAGAGCGCTCTGTCGCCGCGATCGCCGCGTACAAGGCTGCCCAGTCGCCCATATCCGAGTTTATCGGCGGCTCTCCAGTCAGCATCTGCGCAAGTCCGAATTCGATCGCACGCTGCAGATTTCGCCCCTCGGCATCCTTTCCGTTCGTCAGCTAGAGCGTATGAACTGGCTCTCCTCAATGAGGCCATTTGTGGTTGTCATTCCATCAGAGGAATCTTCCTTCGTCATGCAATGGACGTTCAGATGTTTTCAGGAGTCACGATATCGAAGGGGACCGTCCGTTGCAGCGTTGCGCCGGTGGCGTCCTGGCTGACAACGTCGATCATGGTCTGGACAAGCAGGTTGGATATCGGCTCAAGTGGGTGGCAGAGAGCCGCGGTGATTAGGCCTTCGGAAAGCCCTTTTCTCGTCTCCGGGCCTATGTCCCTGCATATAAGGCGTATTCCCTTGCGCCGGTCCGGGGGAGCTTGCCTGAGTGCGCGCAAAACTCCTGAAATTCCGCCTCCCACAATAAGAATGCCCACAAGGTCATCGGTTGTCTGAAGGAGATCGCTGACCATTCGGAAGGCCACCTCGGGCTCCTCATGCGTGGGCCGGCTCTCATCGACGACGAGCCGCGGGGCGTGTTCGCGAAGATAGGAGCGCATGCTGGCGTCGGCGACGTCCTGGCATTGATAGCGATGGTTGCCAATGAACACCGCGACGCGTCCCGGCCCGGACGTCATTTGTGCGATGAGCCATGCCGCCGTTCGCCCGAGTTTCCAGTTGTCAGCTCCGACATAGGCTGCTCTTTCCGGGGCCGACTGATCGGTAATATAGGTCACGACCGACGTTCCCTGTTCTCTCAGCGTGCGGATCGCCTGCCCGATGACGGGATGGTCCGCCGCGATCACGGCGACCGCATCACATTCCTTACCGAGTTCCAGGAGACGACCGGCGATATTGTCGGGAGTGAGAAGGTCCACGAAATCGATGAGTGGATCTACGACCTCGTCGCGGCGACCGCGACAGGCTTCGATGATTTTCTTGCTGAACAGCTGATAGAGCTCACGGGTCGATTGCTGGAGCAGGAAACCAAGGCGATAGTTCGGAGAGGCCTTCCGCAAGCGATCCTCGATCGCACCGATACCGTAGAATCCGATCCGTTCTGCCGCGCTCTGCACGCGCTGCATGGTTGTTCCCTTCACCGGCAAAGTGCCGCCGAGGATCCGGTTTACGGTCGACACCGAGACGCCCGCTGCTTCCGCTAGATCGGCAATGGTCGGTCGGCGCATCTTCGTCTCCTTCAGCTATTGTTTCATCATGACAGAGACGAAATGAAACAATCGACACACAGAACTCTATTGCAGTGTTCCATAATGATCAAGCATTCGGTATCAATGCGGATGCGTAGATGCCTGCCAACGGGGCGGGGCACGGGAGGAGACAGACATGACACTGAAGAAATGGCTCAAGCCGAGCCTAATCGCTGTTGCGCTCGCGATTGGGGCAAATGCCGCGGCGGCCGAGGGTGCAAAAATATTCGTGGTGGGTGGCAAACCCGACGATCCGTTCTGGTCAATCGTGAAGCGCGGCGCCGAAGATGCCGGCCTTGTCGTCAAGGCACAGGGCGGTTCCGTTACCTGGCTCGGCCCTCAGAACTATGACAATCTTGGTGTTGACGCCGCCGAACTCATCCGTCAGGCCATTGATCAGGGTGCGGACGCAATCGTCGGTCCGAATTGGGTGCCTGAAGCGATGGATCCGGCCTTCAAGGCTGTGGTCGATGCGAAAATCCCGCTCGTTATTTACAACGCGGGCGGCCTGAAGGCGGCCGACCGTCTGGGCGCGATGAATTACGTCGGCTCGGACGACTACAAGGGCGGCTTCGCGGGCGGAGAATATCTCGGCAAGGGCGGGAACAAGAATGGCGTTTGCCTAAATACACTGCCGGGCGCTGCCAACATCGAAGCGTTTTGCTCGGGTTTCGTGGACGGCATCAAGAGCGTCGGCGGTGAGGGTTCGGTTCTTCCGTTGCCGGCGACCTCCTTCGGTTCCGCAACGGCGGTTGCACAAGCGCTTCGCGCTCACCTGCTCCAGCACCCCGAGATCAATGCTGTTTTCGCCATCGGCAACGTCGATGCGAACTCGGCCGTCAGCGGCATCTCCCAATCCGGGAAGGCTGGGCAGGTGAAGGTCTGCGGGATGAACTTCGACGAGTCCATCCTCAACAACATCAAGACCGGGACGCAGGCCTGCGCGATCGACCAGCAGGGCTATCTTCAGGGCTACCTCGCCGTGTCGATCCTGAACGGCCGCGTGAACTACGGCCTCAGTGTCCCGACGCGCGAAATCCTGACCGGTCCAGGGATCGTGGACTCGGCCAACGTGGATGCAACGTTGGCCGGTGTCGCGGCGGGTACTCGGTAAGAGCCACTCCTGCCGTAGTCGATGCAGCCCATCCCTGAAGGGAGGGGCTGCAGTATCTCTCACGATCCGAGCGGCGCTTGAAGAGCCGCGCGAACGGTTGGTGCAAAGCTATGACAATGCATTCCAATGAGACTGCGGCGTCCGCGGCGGCTTCGGCCGACTTCTCTGCGGCGTTGGGACGGCTGGCGCGGCGCCCCGAAGCGGGCACCTTCCTCGGTCTCATCACGGTATTCGTCTTTTTTGCCATGTTCGGCGGCGCGCAGTTTGTCAGCCCGGCTGGCTTTGCCAGCTGGCTGAACATCGCCGCCGAGATCGGTATCGTTGCCCTGCCTGTCGGCATCTTAATGATCGCGGGCGAACTCGACATCTCGGTGGGCGCGGTGATACCCGCGTCCTCGCTGACCGTGGCCATCGTGTCGGGGGTCTATCAAGCCCCCGAACTCATTGGCATCTTTGCAGGTCTGGGTGTTGGCCTCGCCGTAGGCTTCGTGAACGGCTTTTTAGTGACGCGCACGTCCATACCATCGCTCATCATTACCATCGGAACGATGTTTGGCGTCATGGGCCTTACCTTAGGCCTGACGGTCATGATCGCCGGCAGCACAGGGGTCTTCATGGTCCCGAGCCCCACGACCAAGCTGCTGTTGGGTCAGTTCATTGGCGGCATGTTTCAGGTCACGATCTTCTGGTGGGTCCTTTTCATCGTGCTGCTCATTTTTCTGCTGCACCTGTCCCCCATCGGCAACTGGATCTTTGCCCTCGGCGGTGACAAGACCAGCGCTCGCAACGCTGGCATCCCCACCAACAGGCTGACCATCGGACTTTTCATGCTGTCGGGCTTTTCGGCGGCCTTCGTGGGCGTCAGCCAACTGCTGGTCTACCAGAGCGCGCAGGTGCTTGCCGGACAGTCCTTCATCTTCAATTCGATCATGTGCGTCGTGATTGGGGGCGTGCTCCTGACCGGTGGTTTCGGGTCGGTGATCGGCATCGTCTTCGGCACCCTGACCTTCGCGATCGTCAACCAGGGCATCTACTTCACCGGTATCGATCCGAACATCGGCTCGGTCATCATCGGCGCGCTGCTGCTGATCGCTGTCCTAACCAACGACAGCTTCCGCGCGATGGCGCTCAACTACGTCGCAAAGAAGAAGGGGTGAAGAGATGAACGCAATCGGCATGTTCTTTCGTCGCCCGGAGGCTGGGGCGGTACTCAGCCTCATTTGTGTCATCGCATTCTTCGTGATCTTCGGATCTGTGAGCATAGGCAGCCTCGCCGGCGCGGCGAGCTGGGTAAACTTTGCAGCCAATCTCGGTATCGTGGCGATCCCAGTCGGGCTGCTGATGATCGCTGGCGAGCTTGACATCTCCGTCGGCGCGATGATCCCGGCGGGCTCGATGGCTATCGCACTGCTGTCGGGCTACTACGGACTGCCAATTTGGATCGGAATGGCGGGGGCACTCGGACTAGGTGTCGTCGTCGGGCTGGTCAACGGCCTGCTGACGGTGCGAACTTCAGTTCCGTCGCTCATCATCACTCTTGGCACGCTGGTCGCGATGCAGGGCATCGTGCTTGCCGGCTCGGTGCTTCTGACCGGCAATGCCAGCGTCTCCCTGATTGCGCCTGACTGGGCAAAGTTCGTTTTCGGCCAGCTGATCGGCGGCAGTCATCAGGTCATCATACTCTGGTGGATCGGGATTACCGCAGCCTTGGCTTTGGTCGTCCACCATACCCGCTACGGCAATTGGCTGTTCGCCATGGGTGGGGACAAAGAGAGTGCGCGCAATGCCGGCATACCGGTGCGCAAAATGACGTTTGCTCTCTTCATCCTTTCCGCCACCAGCGCGTCTTTTGTTGGCATGTGCCAGGCGATCCTCTTCAACTCAGCACAGGTGTCGGGCGGCATGAGCTTCATCTTCAACGCGATCGTCAGCGTCGTCGTGGGCGGCGTGCTGCTGACCGGCGGGTTCGGCTCTGTCCTCGGCATCTTCTTCGGCACCTTGACCTTCGCGGTCGTCAGCCAGGGCATCTATTTCACTGACCTCGATCGCAATTGGTCGAATCTGATCATCGGCGTGATGCTGCTGATCGCCGTGGCGATGAACGAAAGCTTCCGGAATCTGGCGATGCGCCATGCTCCCAAGAAAAAGGCGAGGGCTTAAGACATGTCCGACAAGATCCCCGTTCTGGAACTGCGTAAGGTCGACAAGTCCTTCGGTCCGATCGACGTCCTGCATGAGATCTCGCTCAAGGTGCATCGAGGTGAAGTGCTCTGCCTCCTTGGCGACAATGGCGCCGGCAAATCGACACTGATCAAGACGCTCGCCGGCGTCCACAAACCGACACGCGGCCAAATCTTCATGGACGGCGAGGAAGTCGCCTTCTATCGACCAAAGGATGCTGCGGACCGGGGCATCGCTACCGTGCATCAATTCGGTGGCACCTTTCCGCTGATGAGCATTGGCCGCAGCTTCTTCGTCGGCGTCGAACCGACCAAGGGCTGGGGGCCGTTCAAGATCTTCGACCGCAAGACGGCGAACGAGATCGCCGTCAAGGCGGTTCAGGATTTCGGCATTACTCGGATAGACGATGGTGACCGGCTTGTCGGCGGCCTGTCGGGCGGCGAACGGCAGTCGCTCGCCATCGCGCGCGCGGTGCATTTTGGGGCTCGGGTCCTGATCCTCGACGAGCCGACCGCGGCGCTCGGCGTCAAGCAGGCTGCCCACGTCTTGCGCATCGTCAACGAAGCCAAGCGGCGGGGGCTGGCCGTGATCTTCATCACCCACCAGGTCATGCATGCGATGGCCGTGGGTGATCATTTCGCAGTGCTAATCCGCGGCGCCGTCGCTGCCGATTTCCGCAAGGGGGAGAAGACCCGCGAGGAGATCACCGACCTGATGGCGGGTGGCGAGACGATGGCCGATCTCGAAGCCACAATCGAAGGTTACATGGAGGCCCACGACGGGCGCCCGCCGCCCGCGCACTGAACGTCCAGCCAGCCGGAAGCCTCGCAGTTCCGTCCGCGATGCGCGCACGGGCCGGCTTCCTTCAACACCAGACTCGGAGAGGCGCGATGAAGATTGCTCTCGACCCATTTATGCACCGCCACCTGTCGCTCGAGGCGCTGCCGTCCAAGGTGGCGGAGCTCGGCTACGAGTGGATCGAACTCAGCCCACGCGGCGACTTCCTTGAATGGTTCAAGGCACCACGCGTATTTCCCGATCGCATCAAAAGCTTCAAGAAGGCGCTGCGCGACGCGAATGTCGGTATCGCCAGCCTTCTTCCGATGTACCGGTGGGCCTCGAACGACGAGGACGAGCGCCGCGCGGCCGTACGCCACTGGAAGCGCGCCATCGAGATCGCGGTCGAGATGGGCGTCGACACGATGAACTCAGAATTCGGCCGCGGCCCCCATCCCGATAAGGGCACCTGCTACTGCTGCCACACCGGCAGCATGATCGAGGCATGCGAAGATGCCTGGTGGCGCTCGATCGAAGAACTTGTGCCGATCTTGGAGAAGGAGAGCATCAACCTGCACATCGAGCCCCACCCCGAGGACTGGGTGGAGACGCTGCAGCCCTCCGTCGACATCATCCGCACGGTAAACAGCCCGCGGGTGAAGTTCCTCTACTGCTCACCGCACACTTTCTATTTCGGCGACGACACGGCGGCGATGCTTCGCGAATGCGCCGACGTGCTGGCGCATGTGCATGTTGGCGACACCTTCAACCACAAGGCGTCCTCGGGGCTGCGCTACATCGTCAACCCGCCGGGAAGCGCCGCGCGTGTACACCAGCATCTCAACATCGGCCAGGGCGAAGTGCCGTGGGACGATTTCTTCCGCACGCTGGCCGAGATCGGCTTCGACGGCATCATGACCGCCTGCGTTTTCGCCTGGGAGGAAAAAGCCGACGAGTCCGGCATCTTCATGCGGGCCGAAATGCAGCGCTACATCGACAAGTATTGGGGGCCGAAATGACCCTCTCCGTCGGAGTCATCGGAACGGGGATGATCGGAAGGGATCATATCCGCCGTCTGACCCAAGTACTTTCCGGAGTGAAGATAGTCGCGGCAACCGACATCGACCGCGGGCGTGCCGAAGCCGCAGTGCCGGATGGAGCTGAGGTCTTCGACACGCCACGAGCCCTCATCCAGTCCGACAAGGTTCAGGCGATCGTCATCTGCTCTTGGGGCCCGGCGCACGAGGAGCAACTCCTCGCCTGCATCGCCGCGGGCAAGCCGGTGTTCTGCGAGAAGCCGATGGTGACGTCGGAGGCCGCCGCGCTGCGAGTCATCGAGGCCGAGATCGCCAGCGGCCGGCGCCTGGTGCAGGTCGGTTTTATGCGCCGTTTCGATGCCGACTACCGGCGGCTCAAGGCGGTGATCAACGGCGGGACCCTCGGCGCCCCTCTGATGTACCATTCGGTCCACCGCAA
This sequence comes from Mesorhizobium delmotii, assembly GCF_900149755.1. Taxonomy (NCBI): domain Bacteria; kingdom Pseudomonadati; phylum Pseudomonadota; class Alphaproteobacteria; order Hyphomicrobiales; family Phyllobacteriaceae; genus Mesorhizobium; species Mesorhizobium delmotii. The sequence continues at coordinate 949,686 of NZ_FUIG01000013.1, forward strand.
CGCCTCGGTGCCGGCTGGCCTCTATACCTCCGAGATGCCGCTCAACGACACGCTGGTGCATGACGCTGACATCTCGCGTTGGCTCCTTTCGGACGAGATCACCGGGGTAGAGGTTCGGCTGCCGCGCCGGTCGCGCCAGAACGAGGAGCTGCGCGACCCCCATCTGGTTCTCCTGCACATGGGATCCGGCGCGATCGTCGACGTCGAGATCTCGGTCAACATCGCATACGGCTACGACATCCGCGGCGAAGTCAGCTGCGAACTGGGGGTCGCCGCGCTGCCAAACCGACCCGCGACGGTCATTTCCGACGCGCACGGGATCCGGCAGGCGATCCCCGAGGACTGGCGCGAGCGTTTCATTGAGGCCTACGACCAGGAGTTCCGCGAGTGGATCGCGGCGGCGGCGGCAGGGACTGCCACCGGCCCTTCCGCATGGGACGGCTACGCCGCCACCCTGACTGCAGATGCTGCCTTGCGCGCCGTTGCGAGCGGCGGCCTCGAACGTATCAGTATGATTGAAAAACCCAGGCTCTACGAAATTCCGGCGGTACTCGCTGCGGAGCAGTTTGGCGCCCCCTTCACAAGAGCAGGGTCATGATCAACGGAGAGAGAACCATTTCGCGGCCCCTGCGCTGGGGCATGGTGGGCGGCGGGCGCACCGGCCAGGTGGGCTATAAGCACCGCACGGGCGCACTACGCGACAACACTGCCTACAAAATGGTCTGCGGGGCCTTCGACCTCGACTTCGAGCGCGGCAAGGACTTCGGCGTGAAACTCGGCCTCGACGCCGAACGACTGTATCCGGACTACAAAGGGCTCATCGCGGCGGAAGCCAAGCGCGAGGACGGCGTGGAGGCGGTGACGGTCGCCACGCCCAATTTCACGCATTTCGAGATCACCAAGGCCTGCCTGGAAGCCGGGCTGCATGTCATCTGCGAAAAGCCGCTCTTCTTCACTGTAGCCGAGTGCGAGGAAGTTGCCGCGCTCGCTGAGAAGAAGGGACTGATCGTCGGAGTGACCTACGGTTTCACCGGTCACCCGCTGGTGCATCAGATGGCGGCGATGGTTGCCAAGGGCGTGCTCGGCGAGATCCGTATCGTGGACCTGCAATACAGTCATGGTTTCAATGCGGGTGACGACGTGGGCGCGCCGGAAGCCGTGAAGTGGCGCACCAATCCCGCGACCGCTGGTGCGACTTTCGTTCTCGGCGATATCGGCACGCATCTCTACTACCTGTCCGAAATCGTGCTGCCGCACCTGAAGATCGAAAAGCTGTTGTGCGATCGCAAGGCGTTCATCCCGAGCCGTGCGCCGCTTGAGGACCATGCCACCGTGCTCATGCACTACGACAACGGCGCGCGCGGCCGTCTCTGGGTGTCTTCGGTGGACGCGGGCAACATGGGATCGCAGCGCTACCGCTTCGTCGGCTCCAAGGCCAGCGTGGAATGGTCCGACAGCCATCCCGACCAGTTGCTTTATGACGTGCAGGGCGAGCCGAACAGCATCCTGCATCACGGCATGCCCTATCTCGAAGAGGAGAGCCTTGCGTTCGACCGCATGGGCGCGCTGCACACCGAAGGGCTCGGCGACAGCTGGTCGAACATCTACCTGTGGATCGCCCAGGCCATCGACGCGAAGCGGCGCGGCAATGACGCCTTCCTGAAAACCCACCACTACCCCGGCATTAAGGCCGGCACCGAGGGCGTGCGCTGGCTGGAGAACTGCGTGCGCTCGGCGGATGCAGGTTCCGCCTGGGTCGACTTCCAATAAGTTCCTCCCCACCTGGGGCGCACTTTGGTGCGCCCCCCTTTTTTGGACAGAGACAATATGAAACTATCGATCTGCACCGATGTTATGGGCAATCTTTCCTTCACGGAGATGCTCGACAAATGCCTGGCGCTTGGCGTCGAGGGGGTCGAGATGACCGGCGGAGGCTGGTCGCGCGCGCCCCATTTCCGCGCTGACGAGCTCCTGTCCGACAAGGGCCTGCTGGAGTCCAAGCTGAAGGAGCTCGCAGCCCGCGGTCTCGAGATCTCCGCGCTCAACTGCTCGGGCAATCCGCTCGATCCCGGCGCCCTGGGCGAACGGCACCGCAAGGAGATCGAACAGACCATCCGCCTCGCGGGCGAAATCGGTGTGAAGAAGATCGTCACCATGTCCGGCCTTCCAGCGGCGGCACCCGGCGACTCCGTGCCGAATTGGCTTGTCTATACCAAGAGCTGGCCGGACGAGATGCCCGAGCGTGACCGCTACCAGTGGGAAGGCTGTGCCTTGCCCTACTGGCATGGGCTTGTGGAGTTGGCTGATGAGGTCGGCGTCGAGAAATTCGCGCTGGAAAATTTCTCGGCCATGCTGGTGTGGAATCCCGAAACCCTGTTCCGTCTGCGGAACGCGGTCGGCCTGAAAGTCGGCATGAATCTCGACCCATCCCACCTGTTCTGGAAAGGGGCCGACCCGATCGCCAGCGCGCGCGCCTTGGGCGACGCCATACACCACTGTCACGGCAAGGATACACGTATCGAGCGCGGCCTTGCCGACGTGAACGGCCTGCTGGAACTGAAGGAAGTCACCGACGTCGCCAACCGCGCCTGGAACTACGTCGCCGTGGGCGCGGGGCACGATTTGCAATGGTGGAAGGAATTCTTCTCGGTCGTGCGGATGGTCGGCTACAACGACTGGGTCAGCCTCGAGATGGAAGATTTCACCATGTCGACGGAGGCGGGAATCCAATCCTCCATCGACGCATTGCAGGCCACCATCAGCCGTTGAGGGTGGCCGAGTGAACCCGATCACCATTACCACGGCCCCCTGCTGCTGGGGCGTCGATGACGTGAAGAACCCCCATTTGCCCCATTGGGAAAAGGTGCTGGACGAGGTTGCCGCGGCTGGTTTCGGCGGGCTGGAACTCGGCCCATACGGCTACCTGCCACTGGATCTCGGCCTTATGTCCGAGGCTCTGGACAAACGCGGACTGAAGATCGTCGCCGGCCCCATTTTCGATGACCTGGTGAGCCCCGGCAACCGCGACAACCTCTTGCGCCAGACCGACGAAATCTGCGCGCTGATCACCCGCTTGCCTACACCGAAAACCCATCCGGGTCAGCGCTTTGTGGCGCCTTACCTAACGGTGATGGATTGGGGCCATGACGAACGCGACTACGCGGCGGGTCATTCGACCCAGGCACCACGCCTCGACGATGCCGATTGGGCGGGTATGGTCGAGAATATCCGCGCCGTCGCCGAACTCGCCCGCGACAGATACGGCGTGCGGGCGACGATCCATCCTCATGCCGGCGGCTATATCGAATTCGCCGATGAGTTGGAGCGGATCGTCCGCGACATTCCCGCCGATGTGGCGGGCCTGTGCCTTGATACCGGGCATATGGCCTATTCCGGCATGGATCCGGCCACGACGCTGCGGCGCTATTGGGATCGAGTCGACTACATCCACTTCAAGGACATCGATGCCAGCGTGTTCGACCAGGTGATGGGCGAGCGGATCCGCTTCTTCGATGCCTGCGCCAAGGGGGTGATGTGCCCGATCGGGCGCGGGTGGATCGATTATCCGGCCATCCGCTCGTTGCTCGGCGGGCTTGGCTATGGCGGCTACATCACCGTCGAACAAGAACGCGACCCGCGCAACGCCGGCTCGATCCTCGATGATCTGGCGGCCAGCCGGACCTTTCTGGCGCGCGCCGGTTTCTGACCGGGCAAGGAGATTTCAGATGAAAACCCTCGACGTAATCACCATTGGCCGGTCCTCGGTCGATCTCTATGGGGCCCAGATCGGCGGACGGCTCGAGGACATGGGCTCGTTCAACAAATATATCGGCGGGTCGCCGACCAATATCGCCTGTGGCGCGGCCCGGCTCGGGTTGAAATCGGGCCTGATCACCCGGGTGGGCGACGAGCATATGGGCCGCTTCATCCGCGAGCAGCTCCAGCGGGAGGGTGTGGATGTCCGCGGGGTCAAGACCGACCCTGAGCGCCTGACAGCTCTGGTGTTGCTGGGGATCCGCGACCAGGAACAGTTCCCGCTGATCTTCTACCGCGAAAATTGCGCGGACATGGCGCTCAGCGAGGAAGATATCGAGGAGGACTACATCGCCTCCGCCCGCGCGGTCGTTGCGACGGGTACCCATCTGAGTCATCCGCGTACCGAGGCCGCGGTTCTCAAGGCGCTCAGGCTCGCCCGCAAGCACGGCGCGCGCACCGCCCTCGACATCGACTACCGGCCGAACCTGTGGGGTGTCGCGGGTCATGGCGAAGGTGAAAGCCGCTTTGTGGAAAGCGCGGCGGTGACCGCCAAGCTGCAGTCAACGCTCAACCTCTTCGACCTGATCGTCGGAACCGAGGAGGAGTTCCATATCGCGGGCGGCTCGACCGACACGCTGGAGGCCTTGCGCGCGGTTCGGAAGGTTTCAAACGCGACCTTGGTCTGCAAGCGCGGCGCCAGGGGTGCGGTGGCATTCGAAGGCGCGCTTCCCGACAGCCTCGATGACGGCCAGACCGGTCCCGGCTTCCCGATCGAGGTGTTCAACGTGCTGGGAGCGGGTGACGGCTTCTTCTCCGGCTTGCTGAAGGGATGGTTGGAGGATGCCGGCTGGCCAACGGCGCTGAAATATGCCAATGCATGCGGCGCCTTCGCGGTCAGCCGCCATGGTTGCACGCCGGCTTACCCGTCGCTCATAGAGCTCGAGTTTTTTCTTCGGCGCGGCATCCAAACACCCGCGCTGCGTCACGATCCGGCGCTGGAGCAGATCCACTGGTCGATGAACCGCCATGGTGACTGGTCCGAATGCCGTGTCTTCGCCTTCGACCATCGCATGCAACTCGAGCAGATGGAGGGCTACACGCTCGAAAGGGGCGGTGCGTTCAAGGAGCTCTGCCTCAGGGCCGCGCTCGAGGTGCAGGCCGGCCGGCCAGGCTACGGCATTCTGTGCGACAACCGGATCGGTCGGGCCGCGCTGCATGCCGCCTCCGGCACTGGCTTGTGGATCGGGCGGCCCTGCGAGTTGCCGGGGTCGCGCCCGCTGGCGCTAGAGCCGGAACTGGGCAGCGACTGCGGCGGTTTAAGCGAGTGGGCCAAGGAGAACGTCGCCAAGGTTTTGTGCTTCTGCCATCCCGATGACGACGAAGCCTTGCGGGCCGATCAGGAAGCAACCGTCAAGCGTCTCTTCGAGGCGTCGCGCCGCAACGGGCTGGAATTCTTGCTGGAGATCATTCCTTCCAAAGTAGCTCCGGTCGATGACGAGACTACGGCCATCTTGATCCGGCAGTTCTACGAGGCCGGTATTTACCCCGATTGGTGGAAGCTGGAACCGATGGCAACGCGTGAGGCATGGGCCAAGGCCTGCGCCGCGATCGAAACATGCGATCGTTATACGCGCGGCATAGTCGTGCTTGGACTCGATGCGCCCGAAGCCGAGCTTGCGGCAAGTTTCCAGGTGGCGGCCGGCTTCGACCTCGTCAAAGGCTTTGCTGTTGGGCGGACCATCTTTGGCGACGTGGCCCGAGCCTGGATGATGGGCCAGACGAACGATGCGGAAGCAGTGGCCGAGATGGCGCGGCGCTACGCGCGGCTTTGCAGGATCTGGGACAGAGCGCGGTCGAACGCGCGGGAGAAAGCGGCATGAAAGGGACGATCAGACTGACGGCCGCCCAGGCCATGGTGCGCTGGTTGAGCGTGCAGATGACGGAAGAGGGTGAGCGCTTCATCGAGGGGGTGTGGGCGATCTTCGGGCATGGCAATGTGGCCGGAATCGGGGAAGCACTGCACGGGATCAGGGATGCCTTGCCCACCTGGCGGGGCCAGAACGAACAGACGATGGCGCACGCCGCGATCGCCTATGCCAAGACGAAGCGGCGCAAGCGGGCACAAGCCGTGACCTCGTCCATCGGACCCGGGGCGACAAATATGGTAACGGCGGCCGCACTCGCCCACGTGAATCGCCTTCCGGTGCTGTTCATTCCAGGCGACGTGTTCGCAAACCGTCGGCCTGATCCGGTGCTGCAGCAGATCGAGGACTTCGACGACGGGACGGTCAGCGCGAACGACTGTTTCCGGCCCGTTTCACGTTACTTTGACCGGATCGCCCGGCCGGAGCATCTTTTGACAGCCCTGCCGCGCGCGTTGCGCACGATGACGGATCCGGCGAATTGTGGGCCGGTTACGCTCGCCTTTTGCCAGGATGTGCAGGCTGAGCCGTTCGATTATCCCGAAAGCTTTTTCGAGCAAACGATCTGGCGCATCCGACGCCCTGAACCCGATTCGGTCGAGGTGGCGGAGGTCGTGGGGCTCATCAGGGCTGCGAGGAACCCGGTGCTGGTTTCGGGTGGAGGCGTGCTCTACTCGGAGGCGGAGGAGATGCTTGCCGCTTTTGCCGAGAAGCATGGCATTCCTTTTGTAGAGACTCAGGCGGGCAAAGGGGCGAGTGCCGCCTCACACGCAATGAACTTCGGCTCACCCGGCGTGACCGGCTCGGCCTGCGCCAACGCGCTCTGCGAGGCTGCGGATCTGGTGATCGGCGTTGGAACGCGCTTTCAGGACTTCACGACCGGCTCCTGGGCGCTTTTCAAGAACCCTGCGCGTCGGATCGTCTCGATCAATCTTCACGGCTATGACGCCAACAAGCACGGCGCGGTAGGTGTCGTGGGTGATGCTCGCGTCACGCTCAAGAAGATCTCCGCCGCGCTCGGTGAAACCAGATTCTCGGCCTTTGATCCGAAGTCGCGGCTTGACTGGCACGCCGCAGTTGCCGAGGCGACTGCCGCGCCCGAAGGCCCATTGGCCAATCGCTTGCCGACCGACGCGCAGGTGATCGGCGCGGTGCAGCGTGTGGCTACCGAAAAGACGGTCGTGATGTGTGCGGCGGGCACCATGCCAGGTGCGCTGCAGGTGCTCTGGCAGGCTGCCAAGGGCGGCTACCACATGGAATACGGCTATTCATGCATGGGCTACGAGGTCGCGGGCGCGATGGGCATCAAGCTCGCCGCACCGGAGAAGGAAGTGATCTGCTTTGTTGGCGATGGCAGCTACATGATGGCGAACTCGGAGCTCGCTACGGCGGTCATGCGCCGTGTGCCCTATACGGTCGTGCTGACCGACAACCGCGGCTACGGTTGCATCAACCGGCTGCAGATCGAATGCGGCGGGGCCGAGTTCAACAACATGTACAAGGACTCGAATGTCGAAATTCAGCCGGAAATAGATTTCGTCGCGCATGCGGCGTCGATGGGGGCGCATGCCGACAAGGCGGCGAACATCGCCGACCTTGAAGCTAAGATTTTGGCCGCGCGCGACCGCGATGTCCCGAGTGTGATCGTGATCGATACGGACGCCGTGCCCAGCGTTGAGGTGGGTGGCCATTGGTGGGATGTGGCCGTTCCGCAGGCTGGAGGTCCCGAGCGTCTGGAGAAAGCGCGCGACCGATACAACGCCAACGCCGCGAAACAGCGCGCATACGATTGAAACGGCGGGACTCTCCGCCACCCGAACGACGGAAAGCAAGGAGTGAGACATGGGCGATCTGCTGCGCAAACCGTTTGGCACGCATGGGTGCATCAGATCACGCCGCAATCAGCAGGCTGGCGGGATGTGGGATTCTCGCTCTACCGCTTGCGTCCCGGAGGGTGCGCCGCCGAGGCGACGGCGTTGCCGGTGCTGGCCAGGACTGGGGTGTGCTCGGTGAGCGCATGGACGTGTTCGATAGGACGCCGCCGCATTGCCTTTATCTGCCGGATGGCACCGACTGGGAAGCTGTTGCCGAAACCGCCTGCACGCTCGCGGTCTGCTCCGCTCCTGGAAAGGGAGGCCACGCGGCACGCCGCATCGGGCCGCAGGGGATCACACTGACAGAGCGCGGCAAGGGCACAAACACCCGCTATGTCAACAACATAGCCATGGAGAACGAAGACTACTGCGACTCGCTTCTTGTGACCGAAGTGTTCACGCCGGCCGGACACTGGTCGAGCTATCCCAGCCATCGGCATGACGAGGATGACTACCCCCGCATTACCTATCTCGAGGAAACCTACTACCACCGCCTGAATCCCGACCAGGGCTTCGGCATCCAGCGCGTCTATACCGACGATGGCACCCTCGACGAGACAATGGCTGTGGCTGATGGGGATGTCGTGCTGGTCCCGCGCGGCCACCACCCTTGCGGCGCGCCTTACGGCTTCGAGATGTACTACCTCAACGTGATGGCCGGCCCCCTGCGCAAGTGGCGCTTCGTCCCCGACCCAAACGTTGAGTGGATCATAAACCGGGATTCGTGACTGCTCCGCCTCCAATTTAGTTCGCGAGTCGTAATGCGACCGATGCAACCGTCAAACAAGGAGGAAACATCCATGACCGATCTCACGCATTATTTTGGCGGGCAATCGATCCCCGGTCGCTCGCGCCGGTTTGCCGACGTCTTCAACCCCGCGACTGGCATCGCCGAGAAAAGGGTGCCACTTGCCTCGACAGAAGAAGTGGCGACCATTGTTGCCGACGCGAAGGCGGCATTCCCCGGTTGGCGCAAGACCCCGCCATTGCGGCGTGCCCGCATCTTGGACCGTTTCAAGTTCCTGCTGCAGGATAACGCGGACCGTCTGGCCGAGTTGATTTCATCCGAACATGGCAAGACCCATGACGATGCTCTTGGCGAAGTGACGCGTGGCCTCGAAGTCGTTGAATTCGCTGTTGGCGCGCCGCACCTTCTCAAAGGCGAGATCACCGAGAATGTCGGGACCAATGTCGATAGCCATTCGCTGCGCCAGCCTCTCGGCGTTGTCGTGGGCATCACGCCGTTCAACTTCCCGGTCATGGTGCCGATGTGGATGTTCCCGGTGGCGCTCGCCTGCGGCAACACCTTCGTGCTCAAGCCGTCGGAACGCGACCCTTCGGCGTCACTGCTGATTGCCGAACTGCTCAGCGAGGCCGGGCTGCCCAAAGGCGTGTTCAACGTCGTGAACGGCGACAAGGAGGCAGTCGACGCACTCCTGACCCATCCCGATGTCAAGGCCGTCAGCTTCGTCGGCTCAACTCCGATCGCGCGCTACATCTATTCGACCGGCACGGCGCACGGAAAGCGCGTACAGGCGCTGGGCGGCGCCAAGAACCATATGGTAATCATGCCCGACGCCGATCTCGACATGGCGGTTAGCGCGCTGATGGGCGCCGCCTACGGCTCGGCCGGCGAGCGCTCCATGGCGATCTCCGTAGCGGTCCCCGTGGGCAAGAAGACCGCCGACGCGCTGATCGAACGCCTCGTGCCGAAAATCAAGGCGCTTAAAATCGGCCCGGCGGCCGATCGCTCGTCCGAGATGGGTCCGCTCGTTACTGCCCAGCATCTGGCCAAGGTGCGCGGCTACGTCGATCAAGGGGTAGCGGAAGGCGCCGACCTTGTCGTCGACGGGCGTGATTTTCGCATCGACCGGCAAGGTTACGAAAACGGCTACTTCATCGGCGGTTCGCTGTTTTTGACGGCGTCACCACCGATATGACGATCTGGAAGGAAGAGATCTTCGGGCCGGTTCTGTCGGTGGCGCGCGCTGCGAATTACAACGCTGCGATCGACATGGTCGCCAAGCACGAATACGGCAACGGCGTCGCGCTCTTCACGCGCGACGGCGATGCGGCTCGCGCCTTTGCGCACGACATTGAGGTCGGCATGGTCGGTGTCAACGTTCCGATTCCGGTGCCGATGGCGTTCCACTCCTTCGGCGGCTGGAAAGCCTCGCTCTTCGGTGACCACCACATGCACGGACCGGAAGGGATGCGCTTCTACACCCGCCTCAAGACCATCACCACACGCTGGCCTACTGGTATGCGCGCGGAGACTGAATTCGTCATGCCGACCATGGGATGAGGATTGCTGCTCCCCGTCGGGTCAGTCGAAATACAAATGGGGCCGCCCGAAATGGGCGGTCCCATTTTGTTGAACGGACCGGTGCTTCCTCGGGCCCTGTCTGAGTATGGAAATCCATTGTTTGGCAGACCAGTATCTGTCGACTGAATCTGCCGCAGGCCCTCGATCTGGCGCTATCAAACGCCTGAACCGCGCTGCACGCCATGCTTGATGCGAACGGCAGCTCTGCGCCCGATGTCCGCCATTGAGGCGATCTTTGCGATTGCCGGATAGCAGACGCTGCCGGCGACCACCCTGGACATCTTATTGCGCCAGAAGCAGACATTTCTGATCGCGGGCAGGCTGCCCGGATGAGTCGCTACTTCGGCATTGGGAGGAGACTTCTGAAGTCCGGTCCCTCTCCGCCCCCAGATCGGTATTGATGTACCGACACCGGGTAGTCATACTTACGGGGCAAGTGAGGAGAAACGAGCCACAATGCGTCTGCTGCCAAATCTGCTCTCCCGTTTTGTAAAAAACGGGCGCCTGACTGTCATATTCGAGGACGGTTTCAGGCAAGCCTTCGGCAGTGGACAGGATGGGCCCGACGTGACGATCCGCCTAACTGACAAAGCGGTCGAACGCGAGATCTTCTTCAATCCGGAACTGAGGGCGGCCGAAGCCTACATGGATGGCCGCTTGGTGATCGAGAACGGTGGCAAAGCATTTGACCTCTTGTCACTTTTTTCCGTCAACCGCACTGGGTTGGCAGCCCACCCTGTTCAGAAGGCGTTGCGGAAAGTCTGGCGTGCGTTGCGCCGGCGCCAGCAGAACAACAAGCTCGGTCTCGCCGCCAAAAACGTTCAGCATCACTACGACATCCCGACGAAATTTTATGAGCTATGGCTCGACGAGACAATGACCTATTCGTGCGCCTATTACACGGCACCGGACAACAGTCTGCAGCAAGCGCAGATGGACAAGCATCGCCACATTGCCGCGAAGCTCAAGCTAGAGCCGGGCATGCATGTGATGGAAATCGGCTCAGGCTGGGGCGCTCTCGCCATCTATCTCGCCAAGTATTGCGACGTGAAGGTCACGGCGATCAACGTTTCGACGGAGCAATTGGCGGCGTCTCGGCTTCGAGCGATCGAGGCCGGGGTCGCTCATCAGATCGATTTTCGCGAGGTCGACTATCGCGAGGTCAGCGGACAGTTCGACCGTGTTGTCTCGATCGGAATGATGGAGCACGTGGGCGTCGTTCATTTCGACAGCTATTTCACGATCATTAGTAGATTGTTGAAGGAGGGCGGCTTCGCATTGGTTCATGCGATCGGACGCATGTCACCGCCTGGTACGACGGCGCCGTTCATCCGCAAGTATATCTTTCCAGGTGGGTATGTGCCGGCTTTGTCAGAGGTGTTTGCCTCATTGGAGCGCACGGGGATCTGGTGCGCCGACTGTGAAAATTTGCGGCTGCACTATTACTGGACGATCCACGATTGGCGTCTCGGTTATGAGGCCAGGCGCGAGGAGGCAATCGCCATGATGGGCGAACGCTTCTGCCGTATGTGGGATTTCTATCTGGCCTCGGCCGAACTCGGCTTCCTAAACGGTTCAAATTTTGTCTTCCAGATACTGATCTCAACTCGCCGTGACGATGTCCCAGTCATCCGCGATTATATTGTCGAAGAAGAGCGACGCCTACTGAGCTCGATGCAGACGAGTGCGTAGTTTCGCTATCCACACCAGTGGGCCCGGTCCGCTGGTTAGCTCGCCCTGCAGGACTCGGATGCCATCATCCCGCCGGTCAATCTTCGTTCGACGGAAGCGCCAGTGCAACCAATCGACAAGTCCGCAGATCAAAGCGGTCGGCCACGAATGACAGCTTTGCGCCTAATATCGGCCGTTCAGGATCTCGTAGCCACCGCCTGAAAACGGACCTCGCCGACAGCGAAGTTAACTTCGAGCATGGCTACAGAGTCAGGCCCCAGGGCGATGCTTCGCCAGTTTCTTCAGGGTTGTTTGTTCGCGGAACCATTCTCGCAGTGGTCTGGCGGGCATTCCGCCCCAGCGTTCGCCTGCCGGTACGTCTCTCATGAACCGCGAGGCCGCGGCTAGTTGAGCGCCCCGGCCGATGTGCAGATGGCCGGCAATGGCGCTATGGCCGCCCACCGCAACGCAGTCCTCCAGCACGGTCGAGCCCGCGATCCCGACCTGAGCAGTGATCACGCAATGGCGTCCAATCCGCACGTTGTGGGCAATCTGAACGAGATTATCGATCTTCGTCCCGTCTCCAATGACGGTATTGCCCCCGCTGCCGCGATCGACAGTGCTGTTGGCTCCGATCTCGACGTCGTTTCCGATTGTGACGCGGCCAAGTTGCGGCACCTTCACGAGTCCTGAAACGCTCATCGCAAAGCCAAAACCATCCTGGCCTATGCGGGCTCCCGCATGAACGATCGACCGATCGCCCATGTTGGAATGGGCGATGGTGACGCTGGGGCCGATGGAGCAATCCCAGCCGATGACCACGTCTGGACCCAGCACCACATGGGCACCGATTGTGGTGCCGGCTCCGATAAATACCCGCTCTCCGATAACAACGCCAGGATCGAGCACGACGCCGGCTCCGATCTGCGCCGATGCATGCACAAAACATCCCTCGCTGACATTGGTACTACCCAAAAGCGGTGCGGCTCGCAACGCCTCGGGGTGTAGCCGGGCAAGCACCTTGGCAAAAACCAGGCGGGGATCCCGTACGGTAATGGGAACGGTGCCGGGCGGCACCATATGGGCGAAGCGCTCTGTGACAAAGCAAGCGCCGGCCTTGGTGGTGCGCAAGGCGTTCGCGTAACGGGCGTGATCAATGTAGGCGATGTGCCATGACTGTGCCATCTCGAGGCTCGCCCCACTCTGCAGAAGCATGCTTGGATCGGCAGATGCCGGCAGTGGCACTCCGGCCTCTTCCACGAGTTCGGCTAAAGCTAATCCGCTCGGCTGAGAAATCGGTGACACGGTCAGGCTCGGTTGATGGGAGGATTGGGTCGGTTGGATTTGCCATTCATCAGTGTGTCGGTCGGCCTGTCGGGGGGCAGGGGAGAGCAGGCCGACCGACTTACCGCGGGTCCGCATGCGGACGACGCTGTCCGGATTTCCGGCTATGGGGGTTGGTCGATACAAATTCTACTGGCTCTGCGGTCGAACTGGCTTGTCGGTCCACGAGGGCGGCAAACCGAGCTGTGACCCTGCGAAGTCCTTCAGTCCGGGCGCCCGGCCGAACCTTTCGCAAGCCTGATATTTGGGTTTGCCGCCGAGTCCGGATTTCAGCTTCTGATAAGACGGAAACTTCGGGAAGCCAAACTTGAACGGTGTTTTGCCCGTGACAAGCATCTTGGAGAAGTCACTTCCGAAACTCTCCGCCAGAGAGTAGGCGTCACCGATCTTCGACATCCGCGCGCCTGTGGTCACGAAATTTGCGCCCTTCGACCACACCATCGCGCCCGCCTGTTTCCCGTCCCGGGTGGTCGCCTCGGCCTCGACGGCAAGCCCGCCCAGTCCCAGCGGAATTCTCGGCACGGGAACTGATGAGGCCGCGAACGAGGCTCCGATTGACGCCGCGGTCGACAGGCCGGCGGCTGTGGCGTTGGTGGGCACAATCCGGGTGACCGTCGCGTGAACGATCAGATCGGCGTTTTCTCTGTCGCCTGTGACTACGAAACGATCGCTGACGCCAACGCAGAGTGCGCGGCTGACCACTGTCGCCACCAAGGCCTGATCGGCAGGCTTTATGGTGGATTGCGCAGCGGTGGGCGAAACCACGGTAGGCTCAATGTACACTGTCTTGCTTACTTTGAGATCCTCGGGGACGGCCTTGTACTCTGCCTTCCTTATTCGCCCATCGACCTTGGTAAGACCGTCATAGGAGGCCAGCGAATTGGCAGGTTGGAGCGGCACCGAGGTGCATCCGGCAACTGCCGATACGAGCACGGACGACAGAAGCGCGAAACCGATCGATCGATGCTGCGGTCGACCGGCAGCCTGGTTTGTACGGGAATTTGGCACTTCGTTCTCCTGTTGGGGCTTGGTGTATGGAAGGAGGCAGGTGGGGTAGGCTATTGCCTCTGTTCCGCTGGCTGAGCGGCAGCAACCTTGTCGGTGAACACGGGCCTGTCGTGCCACAGGCTGCCGTTCGCCATTTTTGCGTATCCGAGGTTGTAAACGGCGCGCATGTAGTCGGTGTTGAATGGATCGGTCATCCTGTAGGGGAGCTGCTTATCGATCGAGGCCACGCGGAACTGAATGCCGTTCTTTTGGGCGTAAATGTAGGTGGCCAGCAGCGCACTGCGGGTCTGTGCCTTGACGAGGGTGGAATTCGCCCTGGCCATGACAGCAAACGTGTTGTTCGTTGTCGTGGCAAATTCTGGCATGAGCGCATTGTTGATGATGATGTACATGTTGAACTTGAGGTTTTCAGGCCGCACGCCCTTGTCCGAATTGGCTATCCACCCCTCTGGGATCGTCAGGATTTGGGACGCCGACCCGCCGTCGGAGTGCATTTCTTCAAACGCCTCCGCTCCAGCTTCGGCCTTGATGAGCACGGCCGGATAAACGCCGGGGATACTTGCCGACGCGATCAGTATGTCCTGGAAGAGTTTCAGCGCACCGGGCCGCCCGCTATTGGCGATGGCGCCCATGTTCCAGATCACCGCTCTTTGGGAATCGAGATTCGAGGTCAAAACAAACAGTCGTCGTCCCTTGCGGTGCTCAGCCGCGATTTTTTCCAGTATGTCGCGCGTCAGATAGCGCTCGACCATTTTCCGAAGCGGCTCCTGTTTCAGGAGACTTGCTCCGAACAGGCCCCTCGGTAGGAAATCTGCATCGACCAACTCCTTGGCAACACCGCTTGTATAGAGATCCACGAGAGGCTGGTCGTAGGCCGAGCCGAGGAAGGCATAGGGCGCGATCAGCGCACCCGTGCTGACGCCGCTGACCATGTCGAATTCCGGCCGCTGTCCGTTGTCCGACCAAGCCTTGAGCGCCCCGACGCTGAATGCGCCTGCGCCACCGCCGCTCGACAAGACCAGGTAGTTGATTTCCTTGTGTCTCGGGATGGGCAGCCAGGCGTGCGCCTCGGGCAGTTTCCGGGCCGAATCTGCATAAATACGAATGTCGCTGAACCCCTGGATGCTGGCTGCCGTCGCAGCCTTCGGCCCGTAAACAATGCGGTCTGGCGCCAAACAGCCAGCAAGAAAGGCCAGCAGGACAATGGCCACCAGTCGATGCATGTCTACCGCCTTGTCCCGGGCCATCGCCGGAAGGAACCATCAAGGTCTCCAACGGCGATACGGCGCTCGGCGACCGTTCTTTGCAGTCGCGTCTGGCGGCATTAATCCCGATTTGTCATTGCCGTGGGTTATGTATTGTTAAGAGTTGTTGCGCCCCGCAACCCGGCACGTCGTCCTACGCTCGTTCCGGTAACCGTGACGCGGTGCGAGCCACTTCCGTCTGAGCGGGGGGCTCGGCGACTATCTCCGCAACTACGATGCAATCGGTGACACGCGGCCGCCAAGGACGACGGACTCCTCGCTACGCCCATGCGCAGTGCACAGGAAACATCGTAATTGGATTAGCGAACCATTTTGCCCAGGACAGCAACTTCTTATCCGTGCGAACGACCTCGTCCTCGAAGCTAGACGGCAAACGGGGGAAGTCCATCAGGCTCTTCCGATCGCGTCCGGCCGCCTGGCGATCCGGTAAACCTGTGCAGGTGGTGCATTTGCGAAAACCCATTCAGTGAACGTCGCCTCAAGCCCGATCCGGTCGAGAACGGAGTCAGGTACCGGGCACTGCCAGCCATAGGTAAATTGATAGACGGCTCCTTCCGGACGAAGAATGTGGAAAGCGCCGTACAGAATGGCGAAGACACGCCAAGCCGGCATGGTGAGAAGCGGGAGGCTGCTGATCACCGTGCCTATTTTCTCGCCATTAAAGGGATCACATCGGCGCAACTCCGTCGCATCGATGTCAAGCAACGCAGCAGCCGGAAACTGGCGACGTAACATGTGGGCAAAGGAAGTGGCGCTTTCTATGAGCGCTATGCGCTCCTGAGGCACGCCGCGGAGAATGAGCTGCCGGGTGAAGACTCCGGTTCCAGGGCCGAGCTCAACAACCGGAGACTGCGAAGAACTGATTTCGCGAGTCATTGCCACCGCCAGAGCTCGCCCGGAAGGCACAAGCAAGGCGGTCCGAAAAGGATGCGACATCCAGGTGCGGAATAGAGTAGTCGGGTCCGACATTGCGTAGCTCCGCATTACTGACAGAGAACATTCATTTATCCGTAAGCCCTACCTGGAGACGCCAGTTGCGGTTTTTGAAGAGATGTTAAGAGTTGTTGCTGGCCGGAAAGCGTCGACGGGATTGCCCTGCCTGTTGGCCAATGGCTTGTTTTGCCACCAGTTAGCCGACGTTCATGCCAGGGTTGGCGAATGTGCGCCTTGCTGGACTCCTAGAACCTGTAACCGACGAAGAGCATCCCGGACGGCTGCACGTCCTTCTGAACGATCGGGCTGTCCTTCGCATCGCCGGCGAGGAAACCGACACCGACCTGGCCGCGGATAAGCCAGTTCTCCGTCGCCATGTAGGTTACCGAGGCTTCGATATCGTAGCGCTTCAGCCCCGCGCCAGCCTCGTATTGCCGCAACCCCGACCGTGCGGATTGGACGGCCGTCACCCCAAAATAGGTATGCATATAGTTTTCGTCCGCGAAGGTCGCAGACGCGCCGGCGGAGAAAATAAAGGCGTTATAATGATGGGAGACATTTGCGCCCACCACACCGAGCAGGCCTTCGCTGCCGCCAATCGTCTTGTCGACGGAAGCATATAGTTCCACCGGCCCCGTTTCATACGAGACCTTGGTTCCGACCATAGCGCTAGCGTCGATGTCACCGAGGCCTTTCAGGTGCTTGGAATCCTCTTCCTTGCGCCCTCCGCCCATCTCGAAACCGCCTTTTACCGAGACTTTGAAACCGTTTGCTTCCAACACGTCGACATCCAGCCCGCCCGGAGAGATGGTGAGGCGGCCAATGGTTGCGGAGACCATCGGAAACGGGACGAGTTCGTACTCGTCCGATCCCTCATATTTCGGCTGATACATTGCTCCGGCCGCAACCATGACATTCCAGTCGGAAAGCTTCTGGCGTATGCGACCGAACCGTCTCTCATCGACGTTTGCCGCCGAGGGAGTCGCTGCGGCCGATTCGTTATCGTAGGGCTCGGCCGCGCCTGCCTGGAGCGGGAGAAAAGTAATCGCCGAGAGGCTCGTAGCGACGGCGACATGCCGCAAGCGGGTTGAGAAATGCTTCGTTAGCGACATGCGAACCGGCTCCTGGGGATGGTGGAAGATACTCAACGCGTGCGAGGGGAAGCCCGACGCATCGGCCCTCCAGCGGCTGCACTGTCTAGGACTACGAGGTTGCTTTGGATTTTGTGATATTAAGAAATGTTGCGCCGCGATCGATGTGGTTGGCCTGGAGGCGCAACAAGCACTCGGCTTTCGCTTGAATTGTGCATATCAAGAGCGAATCAAAGCTAAGCTTTTAGACGAGTCGGCTGAGCAACTGCGCGACGCCCGCAATCAGCCCCAACAGCAGCAGCAACAGCAAGGTGTTCACCGACCACTTGATGACGAGGTACAATGGATGGTTCGTCGACTTCAGTGCCTTGCTGCCTGCCAGGATGGGCGCAAGTCCAGCAAAGACCCTGTTGGCCAAGCCACGACGGTCTTCGGGCGTGTTGGGTACCACCGTGGCACGCGTTAAGCCTTCGTAGAAGAAATTGAATATGGCACCCAGCGGGTTCAGGGGCCGTTTCACGTCGCACATGAGGATGAGGCGATCGCAGTCGGTATCGTTGCGCACGAAGTGCAGGTAGGTCTCATCGAACATGATAACTTCGCCATCGCGCCAACTCAGCTTGCGGCCATCCACATTGATGAAGCAGGCGTCGGAGTTCGGGGTCACGAGACCGAGGTGGTAGCGCAGTGACACGGCAATTGGATCGGCATGCCGGGTCAGTTGGGCTCCCTTGGGTAGATAGGCAAACATCGCGCCATGCACGCTCGGAACGCTCTGCAGTATCTTGACGGTGCTGGGGCAAAGGCGTCTCGCGGAATGATGCTCATACCCGTACCACTTGATGTAGAAGCGGCTCCAGCCGTACTTGAAGAACGTCCGGAAGCCGACGTCATAGGTTCCTGCGGTGCCGGGCCGTTTGCTGGCGTCGAAGTAGTTCTCGCGCAGCAGGTCCATGCCCTCATTCCGAATGGTTTGCCAGTTCTGACGCAGCAGTTCGAGTTCCGGAAAATCCGCCGGGTCGAGCACGGCCTTTGATCCGCGCGAGAGCGTTGTCATGTACAACGCACAATTCAACGGCGAAAAGATCGGCCATCCCTTGCGGAGGTACTCAGACAGGCTTTCGTAGCGGGCTTCGCCCCGGAGGCGGTAGACGTACACGATGCTCGCTGCCACAAGCGTGACCATGACGACAAGAATTAGCATGAGATTTGCCCTGAGTGCGCCAGTTGCCGCGATGTTGATGGATGGGTCCCGTTGCGCCGACCCAGGTCAGACACTTCAGAATGGTTTCATCCGAGGCGCTCACACGCTCCGGATGGCGGCATTAGTCCAGATTTGTCATTGCCTTGGATTTTGTATTGTTAAGAGTTGTTATCGTCCCACGGCATGCACTCGCTGTCGGTCATCCGCGGCTCTTGAGGGTTGATCATTATGATGGTTGCCGGACACCATCCGGCTGGCCTGGAATGACCAGGCCGTGCGAAACCTTGTCGCGAAATGGTCCGCGATGGCTGGGGATGTGCCTGCCATGGCCGATTCGACCGACGACTTTCGCCTGACATGTCGCGCTTCGCCGAGCGCCGCAAACACTGGCTCCCGCTCAGGGAGCGGGTTGCTGGAAAAGGGTTCGCCCAGGAGCCCCCAAGCTCGACTCCCGCGTTCGACCAATGTTCAGGTAGAACGAACGCCTGGCAGCTATCACGACGTCCTCGACAAGGTCTCGTCTCAGCAAGTTGATGGGAACACTGCCCTCGAGATAGGGTGACGGGCGAACGAGCCACGACCACGCAAGCCTTGGCTGCTTTGCCAGCGCGAACACCTCAGGTATTCCGGCAACGGGTCTTCCGTCAACGAACTGGGCCAGCGGGAACACGTGCCTCCCGAGGCCCCTGCGCAATGCTATGACCTGGTTACGCTTCTGCCAGCGGTGCAACGTCGATCTCGGAATCTGCAGATTTTCTTCGAGGTATGTTGGCCCGGCAACTGCGCCTGCCCAGTCTTCAAGACGCATTGTGGCAACATCGGCGAGACGCGACCGCGTCAAATAGGGTTCAGAACTCGCCCCGCGTTCGCTCGCGCCAAATCGGCATTCTTTTCCTCAGACGGCCTTGAGCCCCTGCCGGTCTGGCCGAGACAGCCGCGCGGCAAGTTTCGCTGGCGAAGGGAGCGGCTTGACGGTTCCGCAAGATTTGCCCAGCGACCGAGCGCGGCGCCGTCACCAAGAGGCAACCTCATCGATCGCCCTGGCCACCTGGGTTGCTGCTGGGCCTGCTGACCGGAGCGAAAGCCGCCACGGTGGCCGGCAACAAAACTTCACCAACCGCCTTGGTTTTGTCCCGCTTTTGACATCGCCAGGGTCTCGGCCGCGGCTACGTCCTAACACGATAGAGACGGAGACCCTTTATGGCCGATGATGATCTAAAGCGTGCGGACATCCTCAAAGACCCACTCATCAGACAGATGATGCGCGCGGACCGCGTCTCTTTGAGAGAGATGAGGAAACTGCTTCAGGATGCGGCGCGGTCGCACAGACTTCATGGGAAGGATGAGCCCTTGCGGCCCCAGGAGGCGCTCCCCCTCACCGCGCCAAGGCGTTGAACGACGGTCCCAAACGTCACGGCCCGCGTCGTGCTATATAGTCGACTATCTGCCTTTGGCGAGCGCCTGCCGCGTTGAAGCCTGTCGTTGCATATCGTCAGTCTTGCTGTTTTTGAGCGGAACAACCCGTGCCGGCGGCAACGATATCGTCGCTCGTAGCCCATGCGGGGATATGTTCTCGAGCGACAGCGAGCCACCATGGCTCTTTGCGATCTCATCTGCGATCGAAAGACCCAGTCCAAAACCGCTGTTGATAGTCGAGGACCGGGCCTGATCTGCCTTGAAAAAAGGCTCAAGAGCCTTCTCGTGGAGACCCTCCGCAAGGCCGGGGCCATCGTCCTGCACAACAATGGACACTTTGCTTGGCGGGAAATTGGACAATTGGACGTGCACGATCTTACCGAACCTGACGGCATTTTCCACGATGTTGGTGACTGCCCGCGTCAGCCCTTTCTGCTTGCATGAATATCCGAATCTCTCGGGCCCGACGTAAATCACCGTGTGTCCAACATCGGAGAACCCGGCAACGATTGTCTTCATCAGGGCTGCAATATCAACCTTTCGAAGCGGCTCGTCGCGCGCCGTGCTGCTCAGATATTGAAGGCTTTCCTCGATCATCGCGGTCAATGTGGCGATATCGTCAAGCATCAATTGTTTCGACGGGGTCTCCTTTGATCGCTCCACGCGCATTCTTAGACGCGTTAGTGGTGTTCTCAGGTCGTGGCTTACGGCGGTCAGCATCCGCGTGCGGTCATCAACCATCTTACGTATTCTACGCCGCATATCGTTGAGCGCCGTTGCGAGGGTGCGAAGCTCCTTGGCGCCTGCGACAGTGAATAGCTGCTCCTCGCTGCCGTCGAGCCGCAAGCTCTTTGCCGCTTCGGCAAAACGGACAAGAGGCGACGTGATCACGCCACCTATGTAAAGCACCAGCAGAAGCATCGGGAGGATCAACATCAGGATCTTGGCAATGAGTTCGACAACCGTGCCGAAGACGGCTGGATAGGTATCAGCGTCAGAGAACCGTACCAGGAGGCCACGCTTGGCGTCGACACGCACCGCCAGGGCATTGTGTTCCGCATCCTGCGGAAGAACAGCGGCCTCAAAATCAGTGGGCAGCACGTCGCGAAGCTCATCGGCGATAAATTGCATATCCCCTTGGTGGCTGCTTCCGACGTTAAGATCACGCCACGGCAAAATCCTCATCTCCAGACCGATGGGAGCGCTCGCTCGCAGCAGCTTCTCGGCGTCGGCATCGTCCGCGCCGTTTCTGAGTTGCTCTACGATCAATTCGATCTGTGTGCTTCTGACCGCAATCACTTGCTTAGCCTGGAAGATGTACGGCTCCGGCAAGAGCGCGATAACGCTAAGAAGCACTGCCGGAATAGGGATCGCAGCGAGCACGACGAACTGGAGTCGAATGGGCGCCCGTCTGAACCGACCGATCATATGGCTACCGCGACCTCCGGAGTGAAGATGTAACCGCCCAGCCGCACTGTCTTAATGAAAGTGGGCTCCTTATAGTTCGGCTCTATCTTTTGCCGGATACGGCTCACATGCACATCAATGCTGCGCTCGACAGGTCCGGCAGCGCCAGCGTGGGTGCGGGCAAGTATGTCTTGCCGGTTCATCACCTGTCGAGGATTCTCGCAGAACACAAGCAGCACATCAAATTCCGCCGTCGTGAGCGGCACATGGACACCGTCAATGTCAGTCAATTCGCGAGTGACAGGATCTATTCGCCAGCCCGCGAACGTCATCGGGTCCTGGCTTGGCTTGAGTTGGCTTGAATACGACGATCGCCGCAGCAGCGCCTTTATTCTCGCCAAAAGTTCCCTTGAACTAAACGGTTTTGTGACATAGTCGTCGGCCCCCAGTTCCAGTCCGACGACTCTGTCCACCTCTTTCGTCAGCGCGGTAAGCATGAGGATGGGTGTAGTATCGGATGCCCTGATCCTTCTGCAAATGCTAAAACCGTCCTCACCCGGCAGCATTCCGTCCAATACAATAAGGCTGAACTCTTTCTTTTTGAGAACGCGGTCCATTTCCATGGCCGATCCGACTGTCTCGGCGACGTAGCCCGCCTCTTTCATCAGTTCGATCAGCATAGTCGCTATATCCCGGTCATCCTCGACGACGAGAATTCGGGCTGAAGCTGGAGTGATGACATCATATCCGACGTTTTCCATAGGCTTGGCCATTTTGTTGCCCTTTCCCCTTCGGAATAACACGCTGCTCATCATGGCTGTCAGCAACAATTGTGTTTAATTTTGTTGCTGTGGTCCCCGGCAGGCCTCCTCCCGGCCCAACAGTCGCCGCGTCTGCGGCAGCGATCCCATCCGCGCGGCGCGGACCAGCGCTTCCGGCGGGCGCTAGGCCGCTGCGCCTTAGCAACTCTTAACAATACATAACCCACCGCAATGACAAATCGGGATTAATGCCGCCCAGGAGCGATTGCGAAGAACGATCGCCATACGCGGTGCTGCCGGTGGAGACCTAGATGTTCCGCTGGGTGGCGGCCCCGGAACAAGGCGGTAGACATGCATCGACTAGTGGCCATCACCATGATGGCCTTTCTTGCTGGCTGTTTCGCGCCGGGCCGTAATGCCTGCCAATCGAAGGCCGCGATGAAGGCGGCCTATCGCAGGATTGTCGGTATGGGCGGTCTTGGAGCGTGCCTGATCGTGTCAGGCTGCACGACCGTCGCCAGCGTTCAGGAACCTGATTTGAAGATCGCGAATGCCTGGCACGCGACCTTTCCGCATGGCGGCCGGACCGGCGATCTCGTGTCCTGGTGGTCCACGTTTTCCGATCCATCGCTGACGGCCCTCATTGCATCTGCGCAGGCGGAAAGCCCCAGTCTCGAGTCCGCCGCTGCAGAGATCGAGAGGGGGCGCGCCACGCTGGCATCTACGCAGGCGAGCCTTTTTCCGGGGCTTGGCGGCTCGGGATCGCTCGCCCGCTCCGGCACGGGCGGCAACAAAGCCAACCAAGTTGCTGCCGCTACGACGGTGAGCGGCAGCCTCGACGCTTCTTGGGAAATCGATCTGTTCGGCAAGACGCGGCAGAGGAGCGAGGCTGCGCGGCTGCGGGTCCACGAGCGCACCGCCGATTGGCACGATGCGCGCGTCTCACTCGCGGCGGAGGTGGCGGACTACTATATGCAGTACCGTGCCTGCCGGCAGCTGGAGCAAGTTTATACCACCGAACTCGCCTCGCAGCGCGAGACGATCCGGGCAATGGAAATGGCCGCAACCTCCGGCCTTACGTCGAGCGCCGACCTTGCGCTAGGGCGGGCGAGTGCTGCTACCTCGGCCTCGACACGGACCGCCCAGCGTGCCGAGTGCGAGGTTCTCGTCAAATCTCTCGCCCGCCTTATCGGCGGTGACGAGCCTCACGTCCGCGATATTCTGGCGATGGGCAAGCACGGGTTACTCACGCCGAGGACCCTCAAGCTATCCGCCGTGCCTGCCGACGCCTTACGGCAGCGCCCCGACATCGACGCCCTTGAGCTCGAGGTCGCTGCATCGCTCGCCGAGATCGGCGCGGCAAAAGCCGATCTCTATCCGAGCCTCAGCCTCGGCGGCTCGGTCACGATCGACAGTTCATCGCTGATGGGAACCTCTCTGCCCTGGTCCTTCGGCCCGGCCATCTCGATCCCGCTCTTTGACGGTGGCTCGCGCCGGGCGGCAGTGGGCAGCGCGGCAGCCGCATATAAGGTGGCGGTGGCCGCCTACAAATCAGGTGTGCTGGACGCGGTCGCCGAAGTCGAGACCGCACTCGTGCGGATCGACAGTACGCGACGGCAGATCGGCGACGCCAGTGTCGCGGCGCGCAACTACCGCGCCTACTTCAAAGCCGTGGATTCGAACTGGAAGGCCGGTGGCGCAAGCCTGCTCGACCGCGAGGACGCCCGGCGTTCGGCGCAGTCGGCGGAGGTCTCGCTCATCGAAATCCGTCGTGACTCCGTGCGCTATTGGATCGCCCTCTACAAGGCGCTCGGCGGCGGCTGGGATGCGAGCGCCTCCTCATCCAAGGACCTGCCGCAAAAATCGAAAGAAAACCTGCTCTGATGCGATCTTCACCTCTTCTCCTCGCCGCTTTCCTGAGCGGGATCCTTGTTTTCGCCGCAGAGCCCGCGCTCGCGCAACAGAACGAGGCGGCAGCGCTTACCGTCGCAGTGGCAAAGCCCGCGGAACGCCAGTGGCCTGAAACGATACCCGCCAGCGGCTGGCTGAAGCCTTGGCACGAGGCCGTCATCGCCGCGGAAATCGGCGGCCTGCGTGTGACCGATGTCCTTGCCGATGTCGGGTCGGTTGTCTCAAAGGATCAGCCCCTGGTTCGGCTGGCCGACGAAACGGTGCGCGCGGAACTGCGCAAAGAAGAGGCTGTGCTGGCAAGCGCCAAGGCGGACCTCGCAAAAGCCAGGACGAGTGCGGGCCGAGCACGCAAGGTGCAGGGAAGCGGTGCGCTTTCTGAGGAGAAGATCACCGAATACCTGATCGCCGAGCAGACTGCGATCGCGGGTGTCGAATCCGCCGAAGCGTCGTTGGAAAGCCAGAAGATCAAGCTTGCTCAGGCGACCATTCTGGCCCCGGACGACGGGCTGATCACTGCCCGTTCGGTCCAACTCGGCGCTGTCGTTTCCTCCGGCACGGAGCTGTTCCGTCTCGTGCGCCAGCAGCGCGTCGAGTGGCAGGCGGAAGTGTCTGCACGTTATTTGCCTCGCATCAAGGAAGGCCTGACCGCCACGATCGTCGGTCCGGAGGGGCGGCGCGTCAACGGGACCGTGCGGCTCGTCGGGCCGACGGTCAGCACCGATACCGGAAGGGTGCTCGCCTACGTGGCGCTGCCGGCGGAGGCGCACCCACCCATTGGCCTTTACGTCACCGGCCAGATCGAGCTTGCGACCACGAAGGCATTCACCGTGCCCGAGACGGCGCTCGTGGTGCGTGACGGCATCGCTTACGTCTTCACCGTGGATGCAGACATGCGTGCGTCACGCGTCCGTGTTGAAACCGGCCGCCGCAATGCCAGCGAAGTGGAAATCCTCTCGGGCCTTGATCCCTGGGCCGACGTGGTGACGACGGGCGGCGCCTTCCTTTCGGATAAGGCGCTTGTCCGGGTAGAGGAGGAAGCACGATGAATTTTTCCGCCTGGTCAATCCGCAATCCGGTTCCCGCAATCCTGCTGTTCATCCTGCTCACCGTCGGCGGCCTGCTCGCCTTCGATCGCTTGGCGGTTCAGAACTTCCCCGACATGGTGCTGCCGACTGTCCAAATCAACGCCGCGCTCGAAGCTGCAGCGCCGGCCCAACTCGAAACCGAAGTCGCGCGCAAGATCGAGGACAAGCTCGCCTCCCTGAACCTCCTAGAGCACGTCACAACCACGATCACGGACGGCGCGGTCAGCATCAATGTCTCATTTCAGCTGGAGAAGGACGGCGAGGCAGCGCTGAACGAGGTGCGCAATGCCGTCGACAGTATGAGCGGTGACCTGCCCGCCCAGATGCAGACACCAAGCGTGACGAAAACGACGGTGCAGGGATCACCAATCCTTACCTACGCCGTGCGCTCCATCCGCCTCAACGAGACGGAACTCTCGTGGTTCGTCGACAACGACATGACGAAGACCTTGCTTGCCGTGCCCGGCGTCGGCCAGGTCAGCCGCATCGGCGGCATCGATCGTGAGGTGCATATCGATCTCAATCCCCAGCTGATGAGTTCGCTCGGCCTTAGCGCTGCAACCGTTTCCGCGCGGCTCAAATCCGTGCAGTCGGACGCTTCGGGCGGCCGGGCCGAAATCGGCGGCAGCAAGCAGGTGATCCGCACGCTTGGCGCGGTTTCGTCGATCGAGGCGTTGAGGGCGCTCGCAATCCCGCTTCCGAGCGGAGCTCTGGTGCGTCTGGACGAGATCAGCACGGTTACGGACAACTTCGCCGACCGGTCGTCCATCGCCTATCTCGACGGCAAGCCGGTAATCGCATTGCAAGTCAAACGCTCCAACGGCTTTTCGGATACGGGCGTCGCGACGGCTATCCAGGTGGCCATGCAGAACTTCGCCGCCGCCAATCCTGATGTCGAGATTGTCGAGGCGTACAGCACGATCGGGCCGATTATCGAAAACTATGACGGCTCCATGCACATGCTCTACGAGGGCGCGATCCTCGCAATCGTCGTGGTCTGGCTCTTCCTGCGCGACTGGAGGGCAACCTTCCTTTCGGCGGTGGCGCTGCCCCTATCGGTCATCCCGACCTTCCTTGTGATATACATGGCGGATTTCAGCCTCAACACGGTGACGCTGCTCGCGCTCTCGCTTGTGGTCGGCATCCTCATCGACGATGCGATCGTGGAGATCGAGAACATCGCGCGCCACCTGCAAATGGGGAAACCGCCGAAGGAGGCCGCGCTCGAAGCCGCAGACGAAATCGGCCTTGCCGTCATCGCCACGACCTTCACGCTCGTTGCCGTCTTCCTGCCGACTGCCTTCATGGGCGGTATTCCCGGCCTTGTCTTCCGCCAGTTCGGTGTGACGGCAGCCGTGGCGGTTCTCGCCTCCCTGGTCGTCGCGCGCCTGCTGACGCCGATGATGGCCGCTTACATGATGAAGGCGCATCCTGTCGAGGCAAAGGACGGCCGGATCATGCGCGCCTACCTAGCCATTGTTAAAACCTGCCTGCACCATCGCAAACTGACGGTCCTTGGCGTCTGCCTGTTCCTCGGCCTGTCGATTTCGACGATCCCGTGCCTCAGTTCCGGTTTCCTACCCGCATCGGACGATGCGCAGACACAAGTCACTCTGACGCTGCAACCCGGCAGCACTATTGAGCAGACGGACGCGATCACGCGGCGAGCCGCAGAGATTGTTTCCCGACTGCCGGACGTGACGCATGTGTTCTCCTCCGTCGGAAGCGCCTCTTCAGGTGACCTGATCGATTCCTCGACGACCGTCGATACGGCGGCCGCCTCGCTCGTCGTCGACCTGAAGAAGATCGGCGAACGCACCCGCAAGCAGACCGAGATCGAGAATGATATCCGGCAGGCACTCGCCATTCTTCCTGGCGCCAGGATCGCTGTGGGTACGGGCGGCAACGGCACGACACTGGAAATCACGCTGGCCAGCGACGATTCCAATGCGCTCGGCCAGGCAGCCGGCGCGCTCGAAGAGCAACTTCGCACGCTGCGGGGGATCGGCGCGGTTACCTCCAGTGCCTCCCTGCAGGCCCCTGAAATCCAGATCGTCCCGAACCTCGACCGCGCGGCCGCTCTCGGCATCACGGCGGAAGCGATTTCCGAGGCGGTTCGCGTGGCCACCAACGGCGATTATTCCTCCTCGCTAGCAAAGCTCAACCTGCCGCAGCGCCAGCTTCCTATCCGCGTCCGGTTTGATCCCAGCAACCGTACGACGTTTGATGACATTGCCAATCTTCGCATTGCTGGCGCCAGGGGCAGCGTCGATCTCGGCTCGGTCGCCGAGATCAGCATCGGCGGCGGCCCGTCGGAGATCAGCCGCATCGACCGCTCGCGAAATGTCACGCTGTCGGTCGAACTCAACGGGCGCATCCTCGGCGACGTCTATCGCGAAGCGCAGGCACTGCCCGCCCTTCAGCGCCTTCCAGACGGGGTGAAACTCGTCGAACAGGGGGAATTGGAGCGCAGCTCCGAGCTCTTCGGCAGTTTCGCCATCGCCATGGCAATCGGCGTTTTCTGCATCTATGCCGTGCTGGTCCTGCTCTTCCATGATTTCTTCCAGCCGGTGACGATCCTTATGGCGCTTCCGCTGTCTCTTGGCGGCGCCCTGCTGCCGTTGGTGCTGACCGGCACGAGCTTTTCCATGCCGGTGGTGATCGGGCTGCTCATGTTGATGGGTGTGGTGACGAAGAATTCGATCCTGCTGGTCGAATACGCGATCATCTCACGCCGGGCCGGTCTCTCGCGGTTCGACGCCCTCATTGACGCTTGTCACAAGCGTGCTCGTCCGATCGTCATGACGACGATCGCGATGGGATGCGGCATGCTTCCCGTAGCGCTCAGTCTCAGCGGCGGCGACTCCAGTTTCCGTCAACCGATGGCAATTGTCGTTATCGGTGGCCTGATGACTTCCACCGTCCTCAGCCTCGTCGCCATTCCCGTCATCTTCACCTTCGTCGATGACTTTCTCAGGCTTCTCAAGCAGCTTGTCGGCATAAGACAGCCTGAGCCCTCGCCGGCTTCCACACCTGAAGATGGGGGGCGGTTCGGGGCACCACTTTGCGGGGAGCGGCCCTGGGAGGCACCTCCACTTGGATCCGGCCGTCGTGGACCAGACGCGGCATCGAACTGGGCTGCAACGCCCGCGGACGGGCGTCTGCCTCCTGCTGCCAGACAACCAGCACGTCGGAATTGAAGCCGATGGCTCGCTGCACTTCAGCCGAGGTGGCGAACCGTCGCGCTGTCCGCCTCTTCGGAAATGGCGCGGATCGGGACCGGCGGTTGCCACGAAGGCCGGCCGACCATCAGGTCCATTCTTATTATTCAGACAAAGTACATTGGTGACGTTGTCTAAATGTCAGAAATGCGCCCCTTATCGGACATTGAGACCAGCGTCGCTGTGCGCTCAGAAACGGACCCTCGCGATCCAGAATCGGCAGCTGGATGGACCAGCAAGCGCGCCGAGCAGCAGACGCGCTTGGCCGAAGAGTCTAGCACCTGGTCGGTGATCGGTCGGGTCCCAAGCCAATTTCCTCCTGCCGCGCTCCACTATATTGCAAGACGGTCAAATTTGAGCTTCCGCATTCATGCTTTGTCGAGCGTATCTCTTAGAGTCGCTTAAACCTTCTGCGCCGTAAGTTTTAGCCGTGCTGAATCGCCGTCAGCGCCGATGACGACGAAATAGGAGAACGCAATGACTCGCAATCACGTTGAACGTCTTGGAGAGTTCAGGGAAATCCTGGTCGCGACTCGACGCGAAGGAGTCCGTAACGTGCACCATACCCGCGACGCAATGCGGGCAAGTGGCTTTCAGATCGGGGACAGCGACGGCTCCAGCTACGGAGCTGAGCTAAAGGAGCTCCAAGAGGAAATCGAGGCAGTCGATCGCGCCATCGAAGACGAGAAGCGGCTGGCCTTGGCCCTTGAGAGTGCGGCTCAATCCCGCCGACCAATTAAGCCGAGAATCGTGAAGGGAACATAGAGTCGGAGACGGCCCTTGGTGCCCGTCGCGTGGATTCGCCTGCGACATCGTGTCGGGCTCGTCGCCGCCGTGCTACAGAGCCCTGAACGTCATCCGTTGCCATCAAACGTGGGGCAGGGGCGGCCGAAGCCGCCCTGTGTCGATGTCGACTTCGCTATGTCCATCGTTGTCGATGCCGTCGCTACCCTCGCCAACGGCGTTCCTCAGGTATCCGATCTGAAACGCGATATTTGGACATGAAATCACGGAGGCCAGCTTCTGGCGCAAAGCGGTCGGCACTACCCTGGATGAAAAGGTCGGCTTTCTAGCCCCATCATCCCGGAGAACGAACCCGCTGCGCGGGATGGGGCAACAAGGATAGTTCAGTCGAAGAAGCCCGCATCCTCTTCCCCGAGATACTTCCTGGCTGCTTCGGCGTCGATATCGAGGCCCAGCCCCGGCGCTTCCAGCAGGTCCACCATGCTGTCCTTCACGATCTGCGACGGCAGGCCGATTACGAGGTCCTCCCACCAGGGGTCGGAGGCGCTCGGGTATTCGAAGGCGATGTAGTTGGCGGGCAAGGTGGCGCAGACATTGATCAACGCGCCGAGGCCGAGCAGGCCGTTCGCCGTGCCGTGCGGCGCCATCAGGATCGAGTGCATATGGGCGTGCTCGGCTACCCATTTCAGCTCGGCGATGCCACCGACATCGGCCGGGTCCGGACCGATGATACGCACCGCCTGCGTTTCGATCAGCTCCTTGAAATTATGGCGCAGGTAGATCTGCTCGCCGGTATGGATTGGCGTCGAGGTAGAGGTGGTCAGCTCCCGATAGGCCTGCGGATTGACCCACGGCACATAGTCGCCGGTCAGCATGTCCTCGAGCCACATCAAATTGTACTTCTCGACCGCGCGAGCAAACTTGATCGCATCGGGCAGCATCCAGCCCGGGCCGCAGTCGAGCGCCAGGCTGACCTTGTCGCCCAGCACTTCCTTCATCGCGATCACGCAGTCGAGCATGTGATTGAAACCGCGCTCGCTGATCACGCCTTGATCCATGGCGCCGTGATAGCCGGCCTTCTTCTGCGTCACGCCGTAATGGAAGCCCTCAATGGTGTCCTTCATGTTGGAGTGGAACGAGATTCCTTGCTTGATCATGAAGAAGTTCTGCGGCTGCTCCATCATCCATTTGACGTCAGCGGCGTAATCCTCCGGCCGGTCGCCCGTGCGCTTCTGGCGGATCGAGCCGTTGTAGACGCGCACCTTGTCGCGCACCTTGCCGCCGAGCAGTTTGTAGGCCGGCACGCCTGCGGCCTTGCCGGCAATGTCCCACAGCGCATGCTCGATAGCGCTTACCGCCGCGCCATAGGGCTTGAAAGAGCCGCGTTGGCGGATCTTCAGCATCACGCGCTCGACGTCGGTCGGGTCCTCGCCGATCAGCGCCTCGCGAAAATGCAGGACCCAGGGCTTGAGGTAGGGCTTGGTGTACTCGACCTCGCCGAGGCCATAGAGGCCCTCGTCGGTGACGACGCGAACGATGGGGTGCCTGCCGATGACGGCACAGCGGAGATCGGTGATATTCATGTTCGGTTCTTTTCGCCTCAGCTCCAGGTGCGATCCCAGGAATACTCGTTGTCCCAGTGATCCGTGGGCTGCCAGATGCCGGTGACACCCGGCTGCAGATGCCGCGAGATCACCTCGTCGACGACGTCGTCAATCCCCAGGCCCGGCTTGTCGGGAACAGTGATAAAGCCGTCCTTCACGAGCGGCTTGGGAAAGCCGATGACGATATCGTCCCACCAGTCGACATCGGCAGAATGGTATTCGAGCGCCATGAAGTTTTCGGTCGCGGTCGCGACATGTGCCGCGGCCATTGCGGCGATTGGACTTTCTGCCATATGGATCGCCATAGCGACGCCGTGGTCCTGCGCCATGTCGCCGATCTTCTTGGTCTCGAGGATGCCCCCGCTGGTGAGCAGGTCTGGGTGGATAACGGATAGGCCGCCGCTCTTGAGCAGAGGTTCGAAGCCCTCCTTGAGGTAGATGTCCTCGCCGGTGCAGATCGGCACCGTGGTGGCGTCCTGCAGTTGTCGGTACTGCTCGGTGTACTGCCATGGGATCACATCCTCGAGCCAGGCTGGCACATATTTTTCAATCCGCCTGGCGAGGCGAATACCGTTCTGCAGTGAGATGTGGCCGACGTGGTCGATGGCGAGCGGAATATCCATGCCGATAATTTCGCGAACCTCGGCAATGTACTGCTCAAGCAAGTCGAGGCCCTTGTCGGAAAAGTGGAGACCGGTAAATGGGTGGGGGACGTTATGCAAATCGTAGGCGGCGTTGCGGGCGCGTCGCTCTTCAAGAGTCTTGACCGGGCCGCGGCCGGGGTGGACGCGGTACCCTTCAAGTGAGCCGGCAGGGGCCACGACTGCACCGGGTACATCCGCGATCTGCATCAGCCCCAGATCCATCTTGAGGAACGTGAAGCCGAGCGCCATGCGCTGCTTGAGGCGCTTGCCGGTCTCGGTGCCGCTTGGCACGGTAGCGTCGGTATCGCAATAGAGGCGCACCTTCTCCCGAAACCGGCCGCCTAGCATCTGGTAGATGGGCACGTCATAGGCCTTGCCGGCGAGATCCCACAACGCGATTTCGATCGCCGAGACGCCGCCGCCTTGCCGGCCGTGCCCGCCGAACTGCTTGATCCGGCGAAACAGGCGATCGATGTTGCAGGGGTTCTCGCCAAGCAGTCGGCTCTTCAGCATCAGCGCGTAGGTGGCGCTGGCGCCGTCGCGCACCTCGCCAAGCCCGACGATGCCCTGGTTGGTGTAAATCTTGAGCAGGGTTGAGGTGAACGGCGCGCCGACGATTTCGGCTACCCGCATGTCGGTGATGCGAAGCTGGGATGGCTTAGAGTTCGCGTTCACCCGATTGAGCGCCTCGTCGGCGCCACCCGTCTTTGCCATGACTTATCCTCGTTCTGGTGGATGGGGCTTGTCGCCCGCCCGCCGGGCCGGCATAGAGCGTTGCTAGCCCAGCTCAATCTCATGGGCCTGCAGGTAGTCGCGGTTCATCTCAATACCGAGACCAGGCCTCGACGTCAGCTTGAGGCTGCCGTTCGAGACGTCGAGTGGTCTGTCGATCAGGTGATCGTATTTGCCCAGGTTCCACTCCGACGTTTCGAGCTTGTAGAAGTTAGGAACGGTCATCATCACCTGCGCTCCCGCAACCACGTTGATCGGTCCCGCGGCGTCATGTGGCGAGACCGGGACGTAGTAAGCTTCGCATAGGGCAGAAATCTTCTTGAGTTCGGTAATGCCGCCGGTCCAGGTGACGTCCGGCATGATGTAGTCAGCGAGCCTGTTCTCGAGTACCGGCACGAAATCCCACTTCGTGTGGCCGCGCTCGCCCCACGAGATGGCGGCACTGACCTTTTCACGCACCTGCTTGAGGGCGTTGAGGCTCTCGGGCGGGCAGGGCTCCTCAAACCAGTCGATCTGGCCGGCTTCCTCGAGGCTACGACAGAGGCGAATGGCGGTGGGAACGTCGAAGCGGCCATGCGCATCGATGAGGATGTCGACATCGGGCCCCGCCGTTTCGCGGATCAGAGCCGTGAGTTCGGCGGCTTCGCGCTCGTCCTTGCGGGTCATGCTGCCATCGAGGTAGCCGTCTCGCTGTTCGCGGGGCTGGCCATCGGCGCTGCGGCCCTGGTGGGGGTAAGGATCGAACTTGAGCGCAGTATGTCCGGACTCGACGATGTCCAGAATTTCGCGGACCACAGCCTCCTTGCTGGTAAATTTGGCCTGGTTGGGATGGGTGTAGAGCGCGATTTCATCGCGTACTGGTCCGCCCAGCAGCTCGTAAATCGGCTTGCCGAGGACTTTGCCGCGGATGTCCCAGAGGGCTATATCGATGGCGCTCACGCATTCGACGGCGGCGCCGCGGCTGCCCATGTAGGTGAAGCTGCGAAAAATCTTGTGCCAGAGATGCTCGATACGCGCTGGATCCTCGCCTGTCACGGCCACACCGATCTGCCGCAGGATCGTGCAGAGAGCGCGGTTGGCGAGCCTTGTAGTGGTGGTGATCTCTCCCCAGCCACTCACCCCCTCATTGGTCGTCACTTCGACGAACAGGAACTCTCCCCAATAAGAAGCATCGGACTTGATCAGCCACGGCCGAATGCTCGTGATTTTCATCTCAATTCCTTTATCTGAAATCATCAGGGCTAACGATGTTCGAGACTGGATCTTCGTTCCTATCCGGCCCGAGCGGCGTTGCGCGCACGCATCTGTTCGAGGATATGCCGGCCGGAACCCTCGACATGGCGGGAGACGAGTTCGGCCGCCTTGTCGGCTTCTCCCGCTTTTACGTGCGCGATGAGTTCGCGGTGCTCGCGAATGATCGCGGCACGCCGCGCGAGCGTGAAATTGAAACGCCGGCTCACTGCTCGTAGCACTTCGCGATGCTTCCACCAAAGTTCGGCGGCATGGCGGTTATAATGCCGCTGGTACATGACAGTGTGGAAAGCGGTATCAAGCTCGCTGTGCCTGAATGTGTCGGCAAAGTTGTTCTCTTCAATCAGGCCTTGGAGACGTTCGAGTTCGGCGATGTCCTCGCCGGTCGCCATATTCACAAACCATCGCGTCAGGGCCGGCTCGATCAGAACACCGATTTCATAGATATCCCGGACAAAATCCTGATCTATGGGTCGGACGCGCGCCCCGCGGTTGGGAAGAAAGGTGACAAAACCCTCCCCGCGCAAGAGCTGCAGGGCCTCGCGCACGGGGTTGGTCGAGGTGCCGTGACGCCGGGCGAGATCGGTGACCACAAGCCGTTCGTTGGCGGCGAGCCGTCCCTCAATGATGTCTTCCCTGATCAGTTCATAAAGCGAGGCGCCCTCGCTGGAGGCCATGGGGTCAGTCTCCACCGGTGGCATGGCTTTAAAATCATCTATTTCGGCCAAGGCCGGCTCCCCTGATCAATACATACCCTGCCCGATATCACACACGGTTTTCACAAACAATGTACGATCCAGCGCGTTGACAGGCAATCCATGATCTGAAAACGTACAAAATGATCGAAGGGATACATAGAACAGAAAGGCGTCCCGCGGTCGAACGAGCTAGACCGCTTTGCCTCGGCGCAGGGCGGCATGGAGAACCAGGGAGGATACCTATGACGAGGATTACGCTCGGCAGTGCGGTCCTGCGCGGCACTGTCGCCACTGCTTTGATGGCATCGCTGATGTCCACATCGGCGCTGGGAGCGCCGCCGGTCGACCTCAGCAAGTGGTCGCCGGAATATGTGCGCTCCATTGCGGGCACACAGGATTTTGACACGGCGGCCGATTGCGCCAAGGTCACCCCCCTCGACTACAAGGGGCGACTGACTTTCTGGTATCAGGGCGTGTTCGAGGGCGACCCCGACCTTTTGCGCCAGTACTACAAAGATTTCTTCGAGACCTTCCGCAAGACCTATCCGAACATCCAGCTCGAGGAACAAGCCCTCACCTATAACGACCTTCTTGACAAGTTCCGCACGGCGCTCCTGGGCAATGCCGCGCCGATGGCGGTCCGCCTGCAAATCCTGGGTGGTACCGAGTTCGCCTCAAAGGGCTATCTGGAGCCGCTCAAACCCGAGGATGTCGGCTATTCGACCGAGGATTTCTGGCCCGGCGCCATGAAGGCCGTAACCTGGGAGGGCGTAACCTACGGCATTCCGACCAACAACGAGACGATGGCGTTCATCTGGAACGCCGACATCTTCAAGCGGGCGGGCCTCGATCCGGACAAGCCGCCGGCAACCTGGGACGACGTCGTCAAATATTCCAAGCAGATCCACGACAAGCTCGGCATTGCCGGCTACGGCCTCGTGGCTCGCAAGAATGCCGGCAATACGCCGTACCGTTTCATGCCACAGCTATGGGCCTATGGCGGCGGCGTCTTCGACGAAGCCACCGCGAACCCGACCTATAAGGAGGTCGAGCTCGATAGCCCGCAGAGCAAGGCGGCGCTGCAAGCCTCGTACGATATGTATGTTCGCGACAAGTCGGTTCCGGTTTCGGCACTCACCAACCAGCAGGCCGATAACCAGCCCCTGTTCGTCGCCGGCCAGCTCGGCATGATGATCTCGCACCCGTCCGACTACGACGTGATGCTCGACCTGCAGAAGAAGGCGACGGGCACCGACAAGGACAAGGCGCAGACCGTCATCGACAACATGCGCTACGGCCTGATTCCGACTGGCCCCGACGGCAAGCGCGCCGTCGTGTTCGGCGGCTCGAACATTCACATCCTGAAGCCCGAATATGTCGAGGGCGGCAAGGTAGACGAGCCGGCTGCAAAGGCTATCATCTGCATGTGGACGAGCCCTGAATGGTCGCTGAAGATGGCCTACGCCGGCTCGAACCCGGGCAACCTTAACGGCTTCAAGACCAAATGGATGAAGGAACGCCTAGACAACATCGAGTTCCTCGATGTCACGACCTCGATGCTGCCATACGGCATCCCGTTCCCAGCGCTGCCGCAGTCCCCCGAGATCATGAACATCATCGTCCCGGACATGCTGCAGAATGCCCTGACCGGAGCGATGACCGTCGACCAGGCAGCGGACGACGCGGCCCAGAGGGTAAAAGACCTGATGGGCGGACTCTAGTCCAAGCCTGACCTGCGATCTGGCCGGCTGCGCCGATAGTGCAGCCGGTTCGTTCCGAAGAACGAGGGCACGCCACAGTGACGATCGTGACCGGCAAGGCCGAGGCTCGCCGAAGATTGCAACCCGGCAGGTCCGGCGTGCTGCGGAAGATATGGGAGCATCGCGCCGACTACGCGTACGTGCTTCCCGCGATCGTCGTGATGCTCATCGTCATCGCCTATCCGATCTACTACACGATCGAGCTGTCGTTCTTTAAGACGCCACCTGGCCTGCAGCTCCGCGACAAGACTTTTATCGGCTTCGACAACTACACTACCATCCTCGCCAGTCACGTGTTCTGGAAAGTCACCTGGAACACTCTGATCTGGACACTGGGATCCACCCTCATCTCCTTTGTCCTGGGGTTTGCCGCCGCGCTGGCGCTCCACCGCGATTTTATCGGCCGTGGTGTCCTGCGCGCTATCCTGATCATTCCCTGGGTCATCAGCGCGGTCGCCGCCTCCTATATCTGGAGGTGGATCTACCATTCGGACTTCGGGATCATCGGCGCAGTGCTGGTCGGTCTCGGATTGGCCGACCGGCCGCCGAATTTCATCGACAGCGTCAGCACGGTGCTGCCCTCCCTGATCGTCGTCAATATCTGGCGCGAGTTTCCGTTTGCCATGATCATGATGATGGCCGGCCTGCAGACAGTCCCCGAACAGTTGCTGAGCGCCGCAAGAGTTGACGGGGCCAGTGCATGGCAGCGCTTCTGGCACGTCACCTTCCCGCATTTGCGCAACGTCTCGACAGTGACGATCCTGCTTCTCGCGGTGGCCAACTTCAATTCCTTCATCATCCCCTGGATCATGACCGGCGGCGGGCCGTCGAACGCATCGCATATCTGGATCACCCATATTTATGAGCTCGCCTTCGGCCGACAGCTCTGGGGCGTGGCATCGGCCTATTCGGTGCTCCTGTTCCTCATCCTGATGACGCTGGGCTACTTCTACGTCCGTGCGCTAAGCGGCAACGAGCGGAAAGAAGGAAGCGCATGAGCACGATTGCCGAGACAGCCCCTCGAGGTCAGACCCGGCGCCGCATGCGCGTCGACGGATGGCGGTGGGCCGGGCGCATCTTCCTCGTGTTCATGCTGCTTTACACCGCGTTGCCGATGATCTGGATGCTGATCACTTCGATCAAGTCCGGGTTCGCGGCGATGCAATTCCCGCCGCAATGGTGGCCGGACCAGCCTACCCTCGCCAGCTATCAAAAGCTGCTCGATCCGCAGAACAGCGTCGGTCAGGACTTCCTCCGCTTCTTCTGGAACAGCCTTTTCGTCTCGACCGTCACGACAATCCTTTCGGTGATCGTGGCTGTCCCTGCGGCCTATGCGTTTTCGCGCTTCAGTTTCCCCGGCCGCAACTTCCTGTTCTTCGCCGTGCTGCTGCGCAACATGTTCCCGGCGGTGATCTTTCTCGTGCCGCTCTTCATCCTGATGCGCGTGCTGGGGCTAGTGAACACGCATGGCTCGCTGATTCTCACCTATCTCACCTTCGGCCTGCCGCTGGCGATCTGGCTGCTCAAGGGCTTTTACGACAATATCCCGGTGCAGCTCGAGCAGGCGGCGCGCATCGATGGCGCAACGCGGTTCCAGGCCTTCATCATGATCGTGATGCCGCTCTCGACGCCGGGAATCATCGCCACCGCGATCTATTCCTTCATCGGCGCGTGGAACGAGTACATCTACGCCTACACCTTCCTCTCCAAGAACGAACAGCTGACACTGCCGGTCGGCATCCAGCGCTTCTTCTCGGAAAATACGACGGACTTTCCGGGCCTGATGGCGGCCAGCTTTATGATGAGCGTGCCCGTCGTGGTGCTGTTCCTCGTCCTGCAACGATACTTCGTACGCGCCCTCACAGAAGGCGCGGTCAAGCATTAGGGAGTTGCCGATGGCCCACGTGGTCCTCAAAGATCTCGTCAAGACCTACGGCAGCTTCAAAGCCGTCAACGACGTTTCGCTGACGGTCAATGACGGCGAATTCGTTGCGCTCGTCGGCCCTTCAGGCTGCGGCAAGACAACCACGCTCAATCTCGTCGCGGGGCTGATCCCGATCACATCGGGCGACATCGTCATCGGCGACCGGGTGGTCAATGACCTCGACCCCAAGGACCGGGACATTGCAATGGTGTTCCAGAACTACGCGCTCTACCCGCAGAAGTCGGTTTACAAGAACCTGGCGTTCCCGTTGCAGATGCGCAAACTCCCCAGGGACGAGATTGACAAGAAGGTCAAGGAAGCGGCGCGAGTGCTCGGCATGACGCACCTGCTCGAGCGCAAGCCGCGCGAACTTTCGGGCGGGCAGCAGCAACGTGTGGCCCTGGGCCGTGCCCTCGTCCGCGACCCCGCTGTGTTCCTGATGGATGAGCCGCTCTCTAACCTAGATGCCAAACTGCGCGTGCAGATGCGGTCCGAAATAAAGCGGTTCCATCAGGACCTGAAGGCGACGATCATCTATGTAACGCACGACCAGCTCGAGGCCGTGACCATGGCAGACAGGATGGCGGTGATGAACGGCGGCTATCTGCAGCAATACGATTCGCCGGCGCAGGTTTTCGCCCATCCCGTCAACATGTTCGTCGCCAGCTTCATAGGCAGCCCGGCGATGAGCCTTATTCCGCTGCAGGCATCGACGGCAAACGGCAACACTGTGTTGACCAGCGCGGAAGGCTGGAGCCTCGAGCTGTCGCAACTCAACGCGCGCAAGGTCCAGAGGGCGACGACCAAGAAGGTCGTGCTCGGAGCGCGGCACTCGACGATCAAGCTGCACAACAGCGCGGTCCCCGGTGCCATTCCGGCCAAGGCCTTTACGGTGGAACCAACCGGAGACGTCACCTTCGTGCAGGCGTTCCTGTCCGGCGCCATCGTCAACGTCAGCGTGCCGCCGAACATTGCCGTCGGGCCCGATGAACAGATCTGGCTCGAGTTCGACCAGGAGCGGATGCATCTGTTCGACGGCGAAACCGAAATGGCCCTCAAGGCCAACTGAGACAGGGCGGATGCGTTTGGAGCGTGGGCGCGGATGACTGAGAAGCTTAAGATCACCGCGATCAAGCCATATCCCGTGTGGGTAGGAACGCGCAACCAGATGCTCGTCAAGGTCGAGACCGACCAGGACATCTTCGGCTGGGGCGAGAGCGGCTTGAGCGGTCGCGAGAAAGCGGTGGCCGGTGCGGTCGAGCACTATCGCGAATTTCTCATCGGCCGCGACCCGATGCAGATTGGTCGGATCTGGCAGGAGGTTTATCGCAGCCAGTACTTTGAGGGCGGGCGAGTTCTGCAGGCGGCGATTTCCGCCATCGACATCGCCCTTCACGACATCAAGGGCAAAGCGCTGGGGGTGCCGGTCTACGACCTGCTAGGCGGCAAGCAGCGCGACCGCATCCCCACCTTCGCCTCGACCGGGGACGAGGCCGAGGGCGATGTTGCCATCGAACGAGCCCGCGAACTACGCGCACAGGGGTGGCAGGCGATCCGCTTCTTCCCCGTCGGGCAAAACAGCAGGGACATCTTCGAGCCGCGCGAGTCGATCGGCGCTACCGCGAGTATGCTAAACAAGGCGCGCAAGGCGCTGGGCGACGACGTTGTCCTCGGCATCGACTATCATCATCGGTTGTCGGTGGCCGAGGCGGCGAGCTTCTGCAACAAGCTCGGCCGCGGCGTGCTTGATTTCCTCGAGGAGCCGATACGGGACGAGACACCGGAGGCCTACGAATCTCTGCGTACGATGACCGACATCCCCTTTGCCATCGGCGAGGAATTTGCCAGCAAGTGGCAGTTCCTGCCCTACATCGAGCGCGGCATCCATCAGTTCAACCGGCTGGATATTTGCAATGTCGGCGGGTTCACCGAGGCGATGAAAGTCGCTGGCTGGAGCGAAGCGCACTACGTCGACCTGATGCCGCACAATCCCCTTGGTCCGGTGTGCACGGCCGCGACCGTGCATCTCGCCGCCGCGGTAGCCAACTTCGCGTGGCTCGAGACCAGGGAACCCGAAACAAAGCTGGGCTTCGACAATTCCGACTTCTTCCCCGTGCAACCACGGCTCGACGGGACCAACTATCCGGTCGGCGATCTGCCGGGGCTCGGCGTCGAGGTCAACGAGGAGGCGGTCCAGGCGCAGAGTTTGCGTTTCTGGGAAGCGCCTCACCTTAAGCGCCGCGACGGTTCTGTGACAAACTGGTAGTTCCCTTTCAACCGGAGTCCATAATGACGCATATTTCCGACATCACGCGGCCGCCTAAAGACCTGATCGACGCGCTCCGGGAGATCGGCGCCGCGACGGTTGCCGGCACGCTTGGCCACATGGGCTTCCGCAATCCGCATATGGTGGGACCGGTGGCGCAGAACCACGGGAAGTCGATCGTCGGGCCGGCGCTGACGCTGCAGTTCATGCCGCAGCGGCCGGACCTCTTCACCGAGGGAGAATATGCCGATCCAGAGACGCAACTGCACCGGCACGTGCTCTACCACGCGCAGGAGGGCGATGTGGTCGTGGTCGACGCGCGCGGCGACATGAGTTCGGGCGTCTTCGGCGATATGATGTCGACGTATTTCAAAGGCAGGGGCGGGGCGGGCATCGTCATCGATGGATGCATGCGCGACCGGC
This sequence comes from Mesorhizobium delmotii, assembly GCF_900149755.1. Classification (NCBI taxonomy): domain Bacteria; kingdom Pseudomonadati; phylum Pseudomonadota; class Alphaproteobacteria; order Hyphomicrobiales; family Phyllobacteriaceae; genus Mesorhizobium; species Mesorhizobium delmotii. Next base: position 989,927 of record NZ_FUIG01000013.1, read on the forward strand.
CTAATGTTGAAAAGCTCGATCTGCCCCTATGGCTGCGCGGCTGGACGCCAAATTATCATGTGCAAACCAGCATCTATCCCAATGCCGTCAACGTTCCGATTGCCTGCGGCGGTGTCACGGTGATCCCCGGCGACATCATCGTCGCCGACGACGACGGGGTGGTGGTGCTTCCCGTCGCAATGGCCGCAAAGGTGATCGAAGAATCACAAAAGCATCACGATTGGGAGGAGTTCTCACGAGTGAAGCTCATGGAGGGTGCGCCGTTGCAACGCTATTATCCGCTGCATGACGATGCCCGCGGGGAGTACGAGGAGTGGCGCAAAACAAACCGCGTGAAGAACCCAAGTTAGCGGCCGCCGACGCGGTGGCGAACATGCCGAAATCGGCGATGGACAGCGTGTTGGCCAGCGCGATGAAATAGGCGAGCGAAAACACCCAGCCTCCATCGAGGAAATCCGAGCCAGCCTGCGCGAATTCCGCGAAGCGGTTCGCGAACTCACCGAAAGCCGATCGCGGCGCTATTTCTGAGCGCCGAATAGAATAAAAGCCATCGGTTTCGAGTTAGCGGCATAAGACGGCGCTTTGACGGGGTTGCCCGGTCGGGTTTTCGTGAAAATGCCGCCCGAAGCAGAACGATGTCGAGGGTGGTTCATGGCCGAGTTGATTGACGGAAAGAGCGTCGCCGAAGACGTGGTGCGGCGCGTCAAGGCCTTGACGATCGAACTGATGGAAAAGCGCGCGCACAAGCCCGGTCTTGCCGTGGTCATCGTCGGCGAGGATCCGGCGAGCCAGGTTTATGTCGCCTCCAAATCCCGCACCGCCAAGGAATGCGGCTTTCATTCGGTCCAGCACACGCTGCCGGCCGAGACCTCCGAACAGGAACTGCTTGATATCATCGGCGAACTCAACGCCGATCCCGGCATCAACGGCATCCTGGTGCAGCTTCCGCTGCCTGGCCATGTCGATGCGGGCAAGGTCATCCAGGCAATAGCGCCGCAAAAGGATGTCGACGGCTTCCACTTCATCAATGTCGGCAAGCTCGGCACCGGCGAACTGGAGACGGCGTTCGTGCCTTGTACGCCGGCCGGCTCGATGCTGCTGATCGAGCGTGTGCGCGGCAAGGATCTTTCCGGGCTCAATGCGGTGGTCGTCGGCCGCTCCAACATTGTCGGCAAACCGATGGCCAATCTTCTGCTCGCCGCCAACTGCACTGTCACCATCGCGCATAGCCGCACGAAGGACTTGGCTGCACTGGCGCGCACCGCCGACATTCTCGTTGCCGCTGTCGGCAGGCCTGAAATGGTCAGGGGTGACTGGGTCAAATCAGGCGCCACCGTCATCGACGTCGGCATCAACCGCATCGCGGCGCCTGAGAAGGGCGAAGGCAAGACCCGCCTCGTCGGCGACGTCGCCTATGCGGAAGCGGCGAAGACGGCCGGCGCCATTACGCCGGTGCCTGGCGGCGTCGGACCGATGACCATTGCAATGCTGATGGCCAACACGCTAGCTTCCGCCTATCTCGCGGCCGGATTGAAACGGCCGTCTTTCTGAACCTGGAAAGCCTCAGCTTTGCCGAACCTCACTGTTCCCTCAGAGCGGCTGGTCACGAACGATCCCGTTCACGGCGGCCGGCAGTTCGGGTTCCTGCTGGTCGACAAGTTTTCCATGTTCTCGCTGGCCGCCGCAATCGACACGTTCCGGTCGGCGAACCGGCTGCTCGGCCACGACTTCTATGGCTGGACGACGGTGTCGGCCGACGGCGATGCCGTCATGGCCTCCAACGGCCTGCCGCTCAAGATCGACTACGCTGTCGCCGATCTGCCGCCGGTCGATATCCTTTTCGTCTCGGTCGGGCTGACGACGGAGTTTCCCGGCAAGAGCAAGGTGCTGGCGGCGCTGCGCAGCTGGGGCCGGCGCGGCAACGCGCTCGGCGCACTGTCGGTCGGCTCCTATCTGCTCGCCGAGGCAGGCCAGCTCGAAGGCTATCGCTGCACCATCCACTGGGAAAACCGCGCCGGCTTCGTCGAGCGGTTTCCCGACATCAACTGCACCGGCAATGTCTTCGAGATCGACCGCAAACGCTACACCTGCGCCGGCGGCACCACCTCGATCGACCTGATGCTGGAGATCGTGCGCGGCGATTTCGGCTCGGGCCTCGCCAACGGCGTCGCCAACCAGTTCCAGCACGAGCGCATCCGCTCCGCCGGAGACCGCCAGCGCGTCGGTCCTGAGCGCGACCTGACCGGCAAATCGGAAAAGCTGCGCCGCATCGTCGAGCTGATGGCCGATCATCTCGACGAGCCGCTGTCGGCGGTGCAGCTCGCCAAGTCGGCCGGCCTGTCGGTGCGCCAGGTCGAGCGCCTGTTCCTGCGTCACCTCACGGTGACGCCCGGCCGCTACTACATGCGGCTCAGGCTCGAGCGGGCGCGCGAATTGCTGCGCCAGACCAACATGCCGATCCTCGACGTGGCGATCGCCACCGGCTTCACCTCGCACTCCTATTTTGCCCAGAGCTATCGGCTGCAGTTCGGCCGGCCGCCTTCCGAAGAGCGGCGCACGACGTACTGAGTGGTTTGGCTCAAGGGTTGTGGCCAACCCTCCCACGCCCGACGCCCGGGCTTGTGTCCTGACGCGGCGTCAAATAGCTTCCCCACGCCAGCCGGCAGCGACTGAGGGGAGATTTTCATGGCGGGACTTGCACGGAGCGTCGCTGCGGCGGCCCTCCTGTTGGGGATGACGACACTCGGCCTTGCCGCCGACCGTGTCGTCATCGTTCTCGACGCCTCCGGCTCGATGTGGGCGCAGATCGACGGCAAGCCGAAGCTCGAAATCGCCCGCGAATCGCTGCGAACGGTGCTGCAATCGGTCCCCGCCGACAAGGAAATCGGCTTCATGGCCTATGGCCATCGCGAGAAGGGCAGTTGCGAGGATATCGAGCTCATGGTGCCGCCGCAGGCCGGCTCGGCAGCCGCTGTTTCCGCTGCCGCCGACAGCCTGAAATTCCTCGGCAAGACGCCGCTGACATCAGCCGTAAGCCAAGCGGCCGAGGCGCTGAAATACACCGAGGACAAGGCCACCGTCATCCTGATCACCGACGGGCTCGAAACCTGCAATGGCGATCCGTGTGCGCTCGGCAAGGAACTGAAGGCTGCCGGCGTCGAGTTCACCGTAGACGTCGTCGGCTTCGGTCTGAGCGCTGACCAGGGCAGGCAGGTTGCTTGCCTCGCCGACAACACCGGCGGCAAATACATCCAGGCGTCCGATGAGAAGGCGCTGCAGGATGCGCTGGTCGAAACCATCGCCGCCGCACCTGCACCAGCGCCCGAACCTGCGCCTGCGCCGCAGCCGGCCCCCGAGCCGGAAAAGCCGGAATTCAACTTCATGCCCGTCGTGGTGCTAGCCGAGAGCGGCGATCCCGTCACCGACGGCAATTCCTGGGAGATCTATAAGGCAAAGTCCGACGGCACGCGCGGCGACTACGTCACCACCGAATACGGCGCCTACAAAGGCAATCTGCAGCCGGGCGACTACATGATTGTCGCACGCTATGGCGAGGCCAGGACCGAACAGAAGATCACGGTCGAGGCAGGCCAGGCCTACAAACCCCTCCTTACGCTGAATGCCGGCACGCTCCTCATTCATCCGCGGCCAAGCGAGGGCGCGGATGTGGCCGATAGCGCGGCTGTCGTGATCGCCTATCCGGGCGTCGATACGCCCGCGACCTATTACGGCGACACGAAGGTCGTATTGCCGGCCGGCGACCAGAAAGTGACGGTCAGGATCGGGCAGGGCGAGGTCACCGAAACCATCCCGCTCACTGCCGGCAAGGTCGTCGACAAGGGCATCATCGTCGGCGTCGGCCATGTCGTTGCCAACGCCTACTACACTGCCGGCGGCGACAAGGCCGACGGTTCGGGCATCGGCTTCAGGGTGTTCAAGGCAAAAAAGAAGATCGACGGGACGAGGCAAGAGGTGGCTCATGCCTATGGTCCCGACAGCAAGTTCGATCTGCCGCCCGATGACTATGTGCTGACGGCGACGGTCGACCTTGCCGTCGTCGAGCAGCCGTTCAGCGTCAAGGCCGGTGAGCATCAGGATCTGAAGATCGCCATCGATGCCGGCGTGCTGGCGATCACCGCGCCGGGGGCCTCGAAGATCGAGATCTTCGATCCGAAGAAGGATATCAACGGCAACCGCAAATCGCTCGGCTACGCCTATGACGAGAAATATCAGGCGGCGCTACCGGCCGGCGACTACGCGATCGTCTCCCAGATGTTGGACAACAGCTCGAAGGAAAGCTCGGTGACCATCAAGGCCGGCGAGCGAGCCGAGCTGACAGTTCAGTAGGGACGCAGTTCGACACCGGCAAAAGGGCGGCCACGAGCCGCCCTTTTTCACTGCAGCGCAAATTCCGCCACGTTGTTTCCGAATGCGCTGGCGCCGTGGTCGGCACGGCCTACCATTTGCCGGAACCCGGCGAAAAGCTCGCGGCCGAAGCCGAATTCATTGGCGACGAGATCGCTGTCCGCCGCTCGGCGCAGCGCGAAATCGCCTGCCGGCACCAGCACTTCCAGCGTTCCGGCGTCGGCGTCGAGCCTGATGATGTCGCCTTCATGGATCCTGGCGATCGGCCCGTCCTCGACCGCCTCCGGCGTCACATGGATCGCCGCCGGCACTTTGCCGCTCGCGCCCGACATGCGCCCGTCGGTGACCAGCGCCACATGCTGGCCGCGATCCTGCAGGACGCCGAGCACGGTTGTCAGCTTGTGCAGCTCCGGCATGCCGTTGGCTTTCGGGCCCTGGAAGCGGATGACGGCGATGAAATCGCCGGTCAACGTGCCGGCCTTGAACGCCTCGTTGAGCCCTTGCTGGCTGTCGAAAACCTTGGCCGGCGCCTCGAGGATGCGCCGTTCCGGTTTCACGGCGGAAGTCTTGATGACGGCGTGGCCGAGATTGCCTGACAGCATTTTCAGCCCGCCCGTCGGCTGGAACGCCTTCTTGAACGGCGCCAGCACCTTCTCGTCGCTGCTTTCGCGGGGCGAGGCCTCGCGCACCACGCCGCCATCGGCGCCGAGCTTGGCCTCGACCGCATAAGGCCGCAGCCCTTCGCCCCAAACCGTCTGGACGTCCTCGTGCAATATGCCCTCGTCGAGCAGTTCGCGGATCAGGAAGCCGAGCCCGCCGGCTGCGTGGAAATGGTTCACGTCGGCAAGGCCGTTCGGATAGACCCGCGCCAGCAGCGGCACGGCTTCCGAAAGATCTGAAATATCCTGCCAGCTAATGGCGATGCCGGCCGCGGCCGCCATGGCGATCAGGTGGATGGTGTGATTGGTCGATCCGCCGGTGGCGTGCAGGCCGACGATGCCGTTGACGATCGAGCGCTCGTCGATCATCCGGCCAGCCGGCGTGTAGGCGTTGCCGAGCGCGGTGATCGCCAGCGCCCGCTTCGTCGCCTCCCGGGTCAGCGCGTCGCGCAATGGCGTGCCGGGGTTGACGAAGGAGGCGCCCGGCGTGTGCAGCCCCATAATCTCCATCAACATCTGGTTGGAGTTCGCCGTGCCATAGAAGGTGCAGGTTCCCGGTCCGTGATAGGATTTGGATTCGGCCTCGAGCAGTTCGGCCCGTCCTGCCTTGCCTTCGGCATAGAGCTGGCGGACCTTGGCTTTCTCGTCGTTGGGCAGGCCCGTCGTCATCGGCCCGGCCGGGATGAACACCGCCGGCAGATGGCCAAAAGTCAGCGCCGCGATCACCAGCCCCGGCACGATCTTGTCGCAGACGCCGAGATAGACGGCGGCGTCGAACATGTTGTGCGACAGGCCGATCGCCGCCGCCATGGCGATCACGTCGCGCGAGAACAGCGACAGCTCCATGCCGGACTGGCCCTGGGTGACGCCGTCGCACATCGCCGGCACGCCGCCGGCGACCTGGGCAATGCCGCCGGCCCCGCGCGCCGCGTCCTTGATCAGCGCTGGAAATGTCTCGAAAGGCTGATGCGCCGACAGCATGTCGTTATAGGACGTGATGATGCCGAGGTTCGGCACCCGATCGCCGCCCAGCGCCAGCTTTTCCGAAGGGCTGCACACGGCAAAGCCGTGGGCGAGGTTGCCGCAGGACAGCACGGCCCGGTTGGCGGTGCGGCTCGAGGCCTCGGCGATACGGCCGAGATAGGCCTCGCGCCCCGGTCTGGAGCGTTGGCGGATGCGCTCGGTGATGGCTTCGATGTCGTGTCTTGCGGTCATGGCGTCGGTCCTTTCAGGCGAGGTCCCGCAAACACCGTCCGGCTATCTGCCGGGACCTCTGGCAAGTTGAAATCAGGGTGCCCAGAAAACCTCTACGGGCCTCTCGGCGGCGTCGAGCACGGCGCGAATGGGTTTTCGCGGTTCCGAGGCAACCGCGCTTTCGAATGCCTTGCGCTTGTCTTCACCTTCGATGTGCAGTGCGAGGAAGCCGGCGCTGACGATCCGCGCCAGCGACAGCGTCAGGCGCGGCTCGCCGGCGCTTGCCGCGTGAACCGGGAGCACGACCCTTTCCGAGGACGGGTCGAGCAGTCTTTCCAGATTGTCGGCGTCAGGAAAAAACGACGCGGTATGGCCATCGGTTCCCATACCAAGCACGACCACATCGAGCGGCCATGGCAGCGACCGCAACATCCTGCTGTCGGCCTCCAACGGATCGCCGATGCTTGCTGCCTCCTGATAGAGCGGCACGAAACGTGCGGCTGCGGCCGCGTTTTGCAAAAGATTGGCAGCGACCAGCCCGGCGTTGGAGCGCGGAGAGGAGGCCGGCACGCATCGCTCGTCGACCAGCGTCACCGTGACCTTGTTCCAGGCGATCGGGATACTCGAAAGCGATGCGAAAAATTTCGCCGGCGTCGTGCCGCCGGAAACGGCGAGCAATGCCGTGCCGCGCTCAGCGATTGCATTGGTCAGGCGGCCTGCGACGTGGCCGGCAAGTGCTGCCGCCAGGTCCTGGCGTTCGGCAAACGCGTGCCAGCTATACGCGGCGCCGTTCAATTGCTCTCGTGCCATGTCCGCCCGTCGCGTTCGATCAGCGCAATCGAGGCGGAAGGCCCCCATGTGCCGGCCGTATAGCCCTGCGCCTCCTGCCTGGCGCTTTCCCATGCGTCCTGGATCGGGTCGATCCATTTCCATGCCGCCTCGACCTCGTCGCGGCGCATGAACAGCGTCTGGTTGCCACGGATGACGTCCATGATCAGTCGCTCATAGGCGTCGGGCGCGCGGCCGTCGAAGGATTGCGCGAAGCTCATGTCGAGCGGGATCTGGCGCAGCCGCATGCCGCCAGGCCCCGGATCCTTGATCATGATGAACTGCTTGACGCCTTCGTCGGGCTGCAGCCTGATGACCAGCTGATTTGCCGAGATCGGCCCGGCGCTCTCGCCGAAGATCGAATGCGGGATCGGCTTGAATTCGATGACGATCTCCGAGACGCGGGTCGCCAACCGCTTGCCCGTCCTGAGATAGAACGGCACGCCCGCCCAGCGCCAGTTGCCGATTTCGGCCTTGAGCGCGACGAAGGTCTCGGTGTTGCTGTTCTTGCCGAGCTCCTCGACATAACCTTTCACCGGCCCGCCGGCCGAGGCCCCGGCACGGTACTGGCCGCGTACCGTGTGCTTGGGCGCTTCGTTGCCGTTGATGCGTTTCAGCGCGCGCAACACCTTTAGCTTTTCGTCGCGCACGGCATCGGCGTCCATCGACGACGGCGCCTCCATGGCGACGAGGCAGAGAAGCTGCAGCATGTGGTTCTGCACCATGTCGCGCAGCGCACCGGCCTTGTCGTAGTAGGTGACGCGGTCTTCGAGGCCGACGGTCTCGGCCACGGTGATCTGCACATGGTCGACATTGGCGGAATTCCACAGCGGCTCGTAGAGCGCGTTGGCAAAGCGCAGCGCCATCAGGTTCTGCACCGTCTCCTTGCCGAGATAGTGATCGATGCGGAAGATCTGGCTTTCATGGAAATCGTCGCCGACCAGATCGTTGAGCTCGCGCGCCGAGGCGAGATCGCGCCCGATCGGCTTCTCCAGCACGATGCGCGAGTTCGGCGTGATCAGCCCGCTCTCTTTCAGCTTGTGCGAGATCTCGCCGAACAGCGCCGGCGCCACCGCCAGGTAGAAGGCACGGATGCATTCGCTGTCGCCGATCGCCTTCTTCAATTTGTCGAAGCCCGCGCCGGTCGTTGCGTCTGCCGAGACGTAGGAAAGCCGGGCAAGGAACGTCTTCAGCTCCGTGGCGTCGATATCGGCCGGCTTCACATGGTCGGAAATCGCTTGCCTGGCGAACGCCTGGAATTCCTCGTCGGTCATTTTCGAGCGCGAGGTGCCGATGATGCGCGTCGGTTCGGAAAACTGATGGCCGCGCTGGCGGTGATACAGCGACGGCAGAAGCTTGCGTTCCGACAGATCGCCGGTACCACCGAAAATGATGAAGTCGAAAGGGTCGACGGGAATGATCTGGCTGGTCATGGTCTGTCCGCTTTGACGCCGGTCGCTGTGACGCGGTCGATATAATCTAATCGATTTAGATTTTCCAGTGCCATGGCGTCACACCCCAAGGCCAATCGGGTTTTACCGATTTGGTCCTGAGGTATGCCCTTGACACTGGCGCAACCCGGCGGCTTGTCGGCAACGTGTTCCGGGAGGCCTTCGCAGTTGCAGCATAGAGCGGGATCGAGGCGAAAGCCAAAGGAGAAATCGAGGGTATATTGATCTTTCGGCAGCCATTGCCGGCGGCTGCCCGAGTGATCGTCTTCAATCATGAGTGAGAAAGCCATGCGCCTGGAAAACAAAGTTGCCATCGTCACCGGTGCCGCGTCAGGCTTCGGCGAGGGTATCGCCAAGCGTTTTGCCGAGGAGGGCGCCAAGGTCGTTGTCGCCGACCTCAACGCCAAGGGCGCCGAACGCGTCGCCAACGAGATCGGCCGGGCGGCGATCTGGACCCAGACGGACGTCTCGACCCGTTCCGAGTTCGACGAGATGGTCTATGCCGCAAGGAGCGCCTTCGGCCGCATCGACATCATGGTCAACAATGCCGGCTACACCCATCGCAACGGCGATATGCTCGAGGTCGACGAGACGACCTTCGATCTGATCACGGCCGTCAACATGAAGGCGATCTACCACGCCGCTCTGGCGGTCGTGCCGGTCATGGATAGGCAAGGCGGCGGCGTTATCCTGACCACGGCCTCGACCGCCGGCATCAGGCCGCGGCCCGGCCTCACCTGGTACAATGCGTCGAAGGGCTGGGCGATCACCGCGACCAAATCCATGGCGGTGGAGCTCGCGCCGAAGAACATCCGCGTCAACTGCCTCTGCCCGGTCGCCGGCGAGACCGGCATGCTGGAAAAATTCATGGGCGCCGACACGCCCGAAATCCGTGAGAAATTCCGCGCGTCTATCCCGCTTGGCCGACTTTCGACGCCGCTCGACATAGCCAACGCGGCACTCTGGCTGGCTTCGGACGAGGCGGCTTTCATCACCGGCGTGGCGCTGGAAGTCGACGGTGGACGTTGCATCTGAGCCGTCCGGCGCTGTCGGTTCAAGTTTGACTTGATCGCTCTTCGCACCCCGGCGGCTGATTGCGGCAGCCAAATGAGCCGTGGGCAACGTCAAAGAATGGGCTGACCGGCCCCTAAAGCGCGTCGCCTTTGAATGGACTCATGCGACGCGTTTTAGGTTCTTGTTTTTATGCATGTCGTTGTCGCAAAACCGCTGCGCACCTTCAAGCCCGAGGGCTTTTGCGCGACATGCATTAGGCGCCGGTCTTGACGAAGCTCTTGTAGATCCAGCCGCGTTTGCCGTTGTAGACGATCTGACACCATTTCTTGCAGCCCATCACCTGAACCGAGGTCTTGGCGGGAATGGTGACGATGGCGGCCGCACTGTTCTTCGGACCGGTGCGCATGGTGACGCCCCTGAGGATGCGTCCGGTGTCTGCCGCGCTTGCTTGCTTGGCCTCGACTTTGGCCTGGGTGCCATCCTTCTGTGTCGCGGCCGGCAGCGGCTTCGGGGTGGGGATGGCGGCGGTTGGCGCACCGTCCGTCGCCGTCTTGTTGGGAGCAGCGACTTTGGCAAGCAATGCTGCCACTTTGGTTTTCGCTGCCGGATCGGCGAGTGCCGCCGCAGCGGGCGGCTTGTCTGCCGTTTTTTCAGCCTGGCCTGCCATCTGGCCGGGTGTGGTCTTCGGTCCCGATCCTGTCCAGCGAGGATCATTGGGCGCCAGCGCCGCTATCTCGGCCTTCGCTGCAACCACCGCCGGCGAAATCGCATCGGTCTTGCTCGCAGCCTGCTGCGCCGCGGCGACCCTCGCGGCCGCGGTCGGCACGATCCTTGTTGTTTTTACCGCAATGCTTGAAACGATCTGCTCGGGACTCGCGACCGCTTGTCTCTCGTCGGCCGGCAATGCCAGCCATAGCGCCACCGCTGCCACGCTAAGCAGCGCTGCTGTGCCAAACGCGGCGATGACCAGATGCAGGTTCGACCGGATTTGCCGCCAGAACCTGGGCTGCATGTCGTAGCCAAACTGCACCGCAAAGCGCCGTCGTTCCGGCGCGCCGAAACTGAAGGGCTCTCTCACTCTTACAACCTCCATTTGCGGGCCGACGTTCTTACGACCTATGCTGGGAAAACCGGCAATTGGTCGGCATCGGTCCCAAACCAACGCGGGCAGGCCCGCAAACTCCCCATTCAACTGCCCTGAGCCCGCATCCTTTGCCGGCGATTGTGGCATCACTGCGCCCTTGCCAGGCGGATTCTGCACCTTTGCGAGAGATTCTGCAACTTGCAAGGGATTTTGCAACCTATGGTTAGATACGGTCTCTTAAGGCATACCAGTTGAGCGCAAGAAACAGCAGAGGCGCGCGGAAGCGCCGGCCGCCGGGAAAGGCCGGGATTTTCAGGTCCTCGAGCAGCCTCAGCCGGTCCCGGTTGCCGGCAACGGTTTCGGCATAGAGCTTGCCGAAAAAGTTCGACAGCATGACGCCATGGCCAGAATAGCCGCCGATCGAGATCACATTGGGCATCACCTCGCGCACGAAGGGTTTTCTCGGCATCGTGATGCCGACATAGCCGCCCCAGCCATGGGTGATCTCGATGTCCTTCAGCGCTGGGTAAAGCTCGGCGATCTGCCGGCGGATGTGGACATGGATGTCTTTCGGATCGTTGACGGCATAGATTTCGCGTCCGCCGAACAGCAGCCGCCCATCCGTCGATTTGCGGAAGTAGCGCACGACGAAGCGGGAATCATCGACCGCCTCACCGCCCGGCAGCACGTTTGTGTCAGCCCCCAGCGGCACCGTCGCGCCGATGAAGGAGCCGATCGGCATGATGTGCGCGGCGCTGATCGGCTCGAGCGTGCCGCCATGAGCGTTGACGCCGATCAGACATTTCTCGGCTGATATCGTGCCCTTCGGCGTCGTAACTCTGACCTTGCCGCCAAGCGATGCGATGCCGGTCGCCGGCGTCTGCTCGAACAACTGCGCGCCCGCCTGCGCCGCCACCTTTGCCGTGCCGATCACCAGCTTCAGCGGATGAATGTGCCCGGTGCCGGTGTCGCGGGTGCCGCCGAAGTAGCGCGTCGAGCCCAGCCGCTCCGCTGTCTCCTTGGCGTCCATGAAGGTGATGTGCGGGTAGCCGAAACGGTTCGCCATGATCTCGGCATGCGCCTTGTAATCGTCGACATAGCGCTGCTTGTGCGCCACCGACATCTGGCCGGGCATGTAGTCGATCTCGATCTTGTTGGCGGCGGCGAACTCGAGGAGATGCGCCTTGGCCTCTTCGGCGAGGTCGAACAGCGCCTTGGCACGGGAAAAGCCGTATTCCGCCTCCAGTTCCTCGGCCCAGGCGCGCTGGCCGGTGCCGAGTTGGCCGCCATTGCGGCCCGATGCGCCGTCGCCGAAACGATGCGCTTCGATCAGCACGACATTGCTGCCGGCCTTGGCGAGGTGTGCCGCCGCCGACAGGCCGGTAAAGCCGCCGCCGACGATGACGACGTCGCATCTGCGGTTGCCGTCGAGCGCCGGGTATTCGGGCCGCGGCCCGGCCGTGTCCTCATACCAGGAGCGGCCGGGCGAGATTGGGGATTGGTAGGGCATGATGACCGAGTAGGGCAGTAGGGCAGTAGGGCAGTAGGGCAGTAGGGCAGTAGGGCAGTAGAAGCTATTCAGGTGACAATTTGCGGATCAGAAGGCGCAATAACGTCCCTACGCTCTCGCTGCGGTTCATCAAAGGTTCGACCGCCTCGTGCGAGGCGATTCCGACACGGTGCGCAATCATAAGATGCGTCTCCAGTTCCTTGAGTGATCCTTGGGCGATCCTGAGAAATTGCTGATAGGAAGCTCGGCTCTCTCGGCCGTAACCCTCGGCGATGTTGGCAGGTACGGAGGTAGCTGCCCGACGCACCTGACCTGTCATTCCATAGAGCTCGTCTTTCGGCCAAGCTCGTGTCACTTCATAGATTGATACTGCCAGGTCCATTGCCTGCTGCCAGACGATCAGATCCCTGTAGGACTCGATCTTCGCCACTACGTGCCGCCCCCTACTGCCCTACTGCCGTACTCCCCTCCTACACATTCAACAACAGATACTCCCGCTCCCACGGACTGATCACTTCCATGAAGGTCTCGAATTCCGCCCGCTTGATCGCCGCATAGGTCGCGGCAAATGACTTGCCGAGCAGCGCGCAGAGTTCCTCGTCGGCTTCGAACAGGTCGACAGCTTCGAGCAGGCTGCGCGGCAGGTCGATCTCTGCCTCGTTGGCGGTGGTGAGAACCGGCGGTTCGGCCTTGATCTTGTTGGTCATGCCGATCAGCCCGCAGGCGAGCGATGCGGCCAGCGCCAGATAGGGATTGGCGTCGGATGAGGGGATGCGGTTCTCGACGCGCCTGGCTGCCGGGTCGGAACGCGGGACGCGGAAGGCGGTAGTGCGATTATCGTAGCCCCATTTGTTGTTGACCGGTGCGGAAGCCGACTGCGTCAGCCGGCGATAGGAATTGACGTAGGGCGCGAACATCACCAGCGCGTTCGGCACATGTTTTTGCATGCCGCCGAGGAAATGGAAGAAGGCTTCGGTTTCCGAGCCGTCCTCGGCGGAAAAGACGTTCTTGCCGGTCTTCTTGTCGATGATCGACTGGTGGATATGCATGGCCGACCCGGGCTGCCCCTGGATTGGCTTGGCCATGAAGGTGGCGTAGATCTCATGCTTCAGCGCCGCCTCGCGGATGGTGCGCTTGAACATGAACACCTGGTCGGCGAGTTCGATCGGATCGCCATGGCGCAGATTGATCTCGAGCTGGCCGGCGCCTTCCTCGTGGATCAGCGTATCGATCTCCAGGCCCTGGCTTTCGGAGAAATGATAGATGTCGTCGATCAGTTCGTCGAACTCGTTGACGCCGGCGATCGAGTAGCCGGCGCCACCGCCGATCGCCCGTCCCGAACGCCCGACCGGCGGCGTCAGCGGGTAGTCCGGATCTGGATTCTTGCGCACCAGGTAGAACTCGATCTCGGGCGCTACCACCGGCTTCAGCCCGCGCTTGTCGTAAGCGGCAAGCACACGCTTCAGCACGTTGCGCGGCGTGAACTCGACCGAGCGGCCGTCCTGGTGGACGAGGTCGCAGATGACCGCCGCCGTCGGGTCCTCTTCCCACGGCACCACGGTCAGTGTCGACAGGTCCGGCATCAGCTTGAGGTCGCCGTCGTCCTCCGGATAGTGGAACCCGTTGCCGTCTTCCGGGTAGCCGCCGGAGATCGTCGTCATGAACACCGCCGAAGGCAGCGCCAGCGAGGTGTTGGAGGTGAATTTCTTCGACGGCATCATCTTGCCGCGCGCAACACCCGCCTGGTCGGGCGTGATGCATTCGATATCCTCGATGCCGCGCCATGCCAGCCAGGCGCCGACTTCCTTCCAGTTTTTCACACCACGTTGGTTCTTCACGAAGGCAGGCGTGCGGATACGTCCTCCGCGGCTCGACGGACGGACTTCCTTTTTTGCAGGCGGCATCATTCACCAGATTGGGTTGCGGATTTGGGAGTATAGCCGGGGCCGGCGATGGAAGGGAAGGGGAGCGCGGTTGCGTTCGCCTGCCCAGTTGAAAACCGCCCCAGGCAGCTTAGGTTCGACGCAAGTTCAATGACCTCGGTTGAAGACATCGAATGCTGAACAATCATGAATTGACCACGATCGGCTTCGATGCCGACGACACGCTCTGGCAGAACGAGCAGTTCTTCCGCATGACCGAAAAGCGCTTTGCCGCGCTGCTCGCCGATCATGCCGAGGAGGAGCACATCTCGGCAAGATTGCTGGAGGCCGAGAAGCGCAACCTCGCCGTCTACGGCTTCGGCATCAAGGGCTTTACCCTGTCGATGATCGAAACGGCGATCGAGATTACCGAGGGCCGCGCGCCGGCCTCGGTCATCGCCGAGATTCTTGCGGCGGGCCGCGAGATGCTTGGCCATCCGATCGAGGCGCTGCCTCATGCGCGCGAAACCGTGGAAAAGCTGGCGGGCGCGTATCGCCTGGTGCTGATCACCAAGGGCGACCTGTTCGATCAGGAACGCAAGCTGGCGCAATCGGGCCTCGGCGACCTGTTCGATGCCGTCGAAATCGTCAGCGACAAGAGCCCCGCGACTTATGTCAGGATCTTCCGCCGCCACGGTGATGGCGCCGAAAAAAGCATGATGGTCGGCAATTCGCTCAAGTCGGACGTGGTGCCGGCCATCGAGGCCGGCAGTTGGGGTATCCACGTGCCGCATGAACTGACCTGGGTGCTGGAACATGTCGAGCCGCCGGTCACCGCGCCTCGCTTCCGCCAGATAGCCGATCTCTCGGAACTGCCCGGACTTGTCGAAAGCATCGGGAAAGCCGGCTGATCGCGTGTCTCGGCGTCGAACCGGCGTGCACCGCAGCTTATCGATGCCGGACATTGCGCGTCGCAATCCTTGTTGTCCGCTCCGCCAAGGGCCGCGCTGTAGCTGACCTCCATCGCGCGGCCGTGTACAATCCACGATGCAAAACCGCTTTCTACTTGCAAATCAGTCGCAATTGCAGAGTATGCGAAAAGCGCGCGTCGCAGTCGCATAATGGCGGCCACCGGCGGGACGTTAAAAATCGCGGCAGGAGAAATTGATGATTGAGAGATACGGGCGACGGGTTGTCATCGGGTTGATGGTTACGGTTTTCGCTGCGGCAGTGGCTTCAAGTCCAGCGAAAGCCCAGGAAAAGTTCAAGGCCGTGACGACTTTCACCGTCATCGCCGACATGGCGAAGAATGTGGCGGGCGACGCAGCAATCGTGGAATCGATCACCAAGCCGGGAGCGGAGATCCACAATTACGCGCCGACGCCGGGCGACATTCAGCGGGCGCAGGGCGCACAGCTCATTCTGTGGAACGGGCTCAACCTCGAACTCTGGTTCGAAAAATTCTTCCAGAACCTCAGCGACGTGCCCGGCGCGATCGTCTCCGAGGGCGTCCAACCGATGAGCATCGCCGAGGGGCCCTATACGGGCAAACCGAACCCGCATGCCTGGATGTCGCCGTCAAACGCGCTGATCTACGTCGACAACATCCGCGACGCCTTCGTCGAGCACGATCCGGCGCATGCCGAGACCTACAAGGCCAATGCAGAAGCCTACAAGGCAAAGATAGAGGCGGCCGTCGCGCCGATCCGTGATAAGCTTGCCTCGATCCCGCAGGACAGGCGCTGGCTGGTGTCGAGCGAAGGCGCCTTCTCCTACCTCGCACGCGATTTCGAGCTGAAGGAGCTTTATTTGTGGCCGATCAACGCTGACCAGCAAGGCACCCCGCAGCAGGTTCGCAAGGTGATCGACGCGGTCAGGGAAAACAAGATCGTTGCCGTCTTCAGCGAAAGCACCGTGTCGGACAAGCCGGCCCGGCAGGTCGCGCGCGAGACGGGGGTGCATTACGGCGGCGTGCTCTTCGTCGATTCTCTCAGCGAGGCGGACGGCCCGGTGCCGACCTATATCGACCTGCTGCGTGTGACATCCGATACGGTTCAGAAAGGCCTCGCCGCAGGGCTGTCGCAATGAACGAAGCCGTTCCGCCTCTTGCCCCCGCGTCCGAGGATGCGGGGGCCGGTCTCGCCATCCGCGACGCGACCGTCACCTACCGCACCGGCCAGACGGCGCTGCGGGATGCGAGCTTTGAAATACCGACAGGCACGATCACGGCACTTGTCGGTGTCAACGGCTCTGGCAAGTCGACGCTGTTCAAAGCCATCATGGGCTTCGTGCGGCTGGCAAAGGGAGAGATTTTTGTTCTCGGACAGCCGGCCGCGGCCGCGCTGAGAAAAAACGTCGTCGCCTATGTGCCGCAGGCCGAGGAGGTCGATTGGACCTTCCCGGTACTGGTCGAGGACGTCGTCATGATGGGTCGCTACGGCCATATGGGCATGATGCGCATTCCGAAGGCTGCCGATCGTGAGGCGGTTACGGCCGCGCTTGCGCGTGTCGGCATGAGCGATTTCCGCAAGCGCCAGATCGGCGAGCTTTCGGGCGGGCAGAAGAAGCGCGTCTTTCTCGCTCGGGCGCTGGCGCAGGACGGGCGCGTCATCTTGCTCGACGAGCCCTTCACCGGCGTCGACGTCAGGACCGAGGACGCTATCGTCGAACTGCTGCGCGCGCTCCGGGACGAAGGCCGAGTGATGCTGGTCTCGACGCATAATCTGGGTAGCGTGCCGGAGTTCTGCGACCGTGCCGTGCTGCTCCGGAACACGGTCCTTGCCTACGGGCCGACAGGCCAGACATTCACGCAGGCGAACCTGGAAAAGGCTTTCGGCGGCGTCTTGCGTCATTTCGTGCTGGGCGGTGCCGGACTGCATGAGGACGACGACAGGCGCCGCCTTGCCGTCATTACCGACGACGAGCGGCCGCTGGTCTTCTACGGAGAGAACGGAGCGATGCAGCAGAAGATGCGGGAACCGGACGAATGAGTGTCCTGCTCGAGCCGTTCGGCTACGAATATATGCTCAATGCCATGTGGGTGTCGGCCTTAGTCGGCGGTGTCTGCGCCTTCCTGTCCTGTTATCTGATGCTGAAAGGCTGGTCGCTGATCGGCGACGCGCTCTCGCATTCGATCGTGCCAGGCGTCGCCGGCGCCTATATGCTGGGCCTTCCCTTCTCGATCGGCGCCTTCTTCTCCGGCGGGCTCGCCGCTGCGGCGATGCTCTTCCTCAACCAGCGCACCAAGCTGAAGGAAGACGCCATCATCGGCCTGATCTTCTCCTCCTTCTTCGGCCTCGGCTTGTTCATGGTGTCGCTGTCACCGACCTCCGTGAATATCCAGACGATCGTGCTCGGCAACATCCTGGCCATTACCCCGGAAGACACGCTTCAGCTCGCCATCATAGGCTTCGTCTCGCTCGCCATCCTGCTGGTGAAATGGAAGGATCTGATGGTGGTCTTCTTCGACGAGAGCCATGCCCGCTCGATCGGCCTCAACCCCAGCGCGCTCAAGATCATGTTCTTCATGCTGCTATCGGCCTCCACGGTCGCCGCGCTTCAGACCGTCGGCGCTTTCCTTGTCATCTGCATGGTGGTGACTCCCGGCGCGACCGCCTATCTTCTGACGGACCGCTTTCCGCGCCTGCTCGTCATCGCGGTTGTCATCGGCGCGGTCACGAGTTTCACTGGCGCCTATGCCAGCTATTTTCTCGATGGCGCCACCGGCGGCATCATCGTCGTGTTGCAGACGCTGATCTTTCTCGCCGCCTTCTTCTTCGCTCCCAAGCATGGAATGCTAGCAGCCCGCCGCCGCGCGGCGAGCGCCTTGGAGGCCAGCCTATGAGCTTCCTCGATACGCTGCTTACCCCTTTCCAGTTCGGCTTCATGGTCAATGCCCTGATTGTTTCGGTTCTGGTCGCTGTGCCGACGGCGCTGCTCTCCTGTTTCCTCGTTCTCAAGGGCTGGTCGCTGATGGGCGACGCGATCAGCCACGCCGTCTTTCCCGGCGTGGTCATCGCCTACATCGTTGGATTTCCCTATTCGGTCGGCGCCTTCGCCGCCGGGATGGTCTGCGCTCTCGCCACCGGCTTCCTCAAGGACAACAGCCGCATCAAGCAGGACACGGTAATGGGCATCGTCTTCTCCGGCATGTTCGGCCTCGGCCTGGTGCTCTATGTAAAGATCCAGTCCGACGTGCATCTCGACCACATATTGTTCGGCGATGTGCTGGGCATCGGCCTGCGCGACATCGTCGAAACGGGGCTCATTGCTGCGATTACGGCCGGCATCATCGGGATCAAGTGGCGCGACTTCCTGCTGCACGCCTTCGACCCGGCTCAGGCTCGCGCGGTTGGTCTTCGGGTCAACCTGCTCCACTACGGCCTGCTTTGCCTGATCTCGCTCACCATCGTCGGCGCGCTGAAGGCGGTCGGCATCATCATGGCCATCGCCATGCTGATCGCGCCTGGCGCCATCGCCTTCCTGCTGACAAGGAAGTTCAGCGCCATGCTGATCCTGTCGGTGGCGATCGCGGTCGCCGCGTCGTTTCTCGGCGTCTATCTATCCTTCTTCATCGACAGCGCACCGGCGCCGACCATAGTTCTCATGCTGTCGGCCGCCTTTATCGCGGCCTTCGCCGTTACAACACTCAAAGTGGTGAGCCGAATGGAGATTGGCGAGGAACGCTAGAAACGGGCGGTCATTCTCCGGATTGACGAGAGCGTCGCGTTTTCTGGATCGGCTTCACGTAGATCTCCAGTCTGTGGCTGATGATCGTGAATCCGTGCTGTCGAGCGATTTCCTCTTGGAGCCGTTCGATCTCCGCCGACTGGAATTCGACGACGTCTCCCGTCTCGATGTTGATGAGATGATCGTGATGCTCACGGGGGACGGTTTCGTATCTGGCGCGCCGATCGCCAAAGGTGTGCCGCTCCAGAATGCCCTTTTCGCGCAGAAGGCTGACGGTGCGATAGACAGTGGCGAGCGCGATCGTCGGCTCGATGGCGACAACACGGCGATGGAGTTCCACCACATCCGGATGGTCGCTGGATTCGGATATAACACGCATGATGACGCGGCGCGGACCGGTGATGCGCAGTCCGAGTTTCCTGCAAAGCGCGGCGATGGTCTGTTCTGAGGACATGTCATGATCCGCCAATATCGACAGCCATGTCGCGAAGTCGGAACATGCCTGCGGATTTGTTCGAAGCTGCTACCCCAGATGCGTCGCAATTGCAAAAGGACATCGGACTGGGTTCGCTGTCAGGCGGTCACCTACTGACATAGAGATATCCAGATCCGATCGCAAGAAGCAAGGAAGGGCGTGTGAGCCGGATCGGATGCTGGCTAGTTACGTCCGAGCCCGATCAGGTGGTCGATCACCGGCTGCAGCCGTTCGGTCGTGATCGGTTTGACGACCACCGCATCGATGACGCTCGACAGGCCAAGGCTCTCCGGTGTGCCGTTCTTGGTCGAAAGCAGGATCACCGAGGGAAGCGGCCTGCCCGAGGCGCGTCGCAGCGCATCGATACCGGACATCAGCGCGTCGCAGTCCTTGTTGTCCGCTCCGCCATCGAGGACGACAGCTCCGGGAATGAGCGATCGCAACGTCGTTGCTGCCGTTTCGGGCGATTCCGAGATCGGTTTGAGCCCGGATCGTTCGACGATTTTCGAAACCACCACCCGGTTGACCGGCGACTTCCCGACGACGAGCACGCGGGTGAAGTCCGTGAGCATCTCGGGGTCCACATTCCGGCTCCCCCAAGTCAGGTGGCTTACGGTTCTGGGGTCGCGGTTCATGGGGCGCATGAGCGTGGGGGCACTCGTCTGGTTTCAATGCAGGGTTGAAACTTTAGAAACAATTGCAGTGAGATCGCTGCCTGTGTCAAGCTGAAATGGCGGATATCCAGAATATCGCAAGAAACGTTAAAATTTAAAGCGAGTTCTGTTCTTGCCCCTATGCAAACTGGTCCTGCAGACGCAGATCACCTGCGCAGAGACTGCGCAGGTGATGCTGGATCCACCGACAGGCTTCGGTCAGCCGAGGCTCCGCTGGGTGACGATCACCGGGATCAGCAGGTCGCCCCAGTTGCCGTCGCCGCCATGGTGCCGTGCCGAGCGCACCAGCTCCACCGACACACCGGCCTCGACCGCCTTCATCACCGACTGGTTGAGCCTGTGCAGGTCATTCGCCAGCATGCGGATGGTCGCTTGCTGGTCGACGGTCATGGTGGTGGCCTGTTCTTCGGCCCGTTCCTTGACGCGGCTTATCGATGCCATTGGTCTTCTCCTTCATACCCCTTTGGGGCGTTCCTCTATTTTGTTGCGTTGCTGGCTATTCTGCCGCCGGTTTGAACTGGGCGTGCTCGGTCGATTCATGCATCGCCGTGGTCGAAGACCGGCCACCGGTGATCGCCATCGACACGGCGTCGAAATAGCCGGTGCCGACTTCGCGCTGGTGCTTGGTCGCGGTGTAGCCGTGGGCTTCCGCCGCGAATTCAGCCTCCTGCAGCTCGGAATAAGCCGCCATTTGCCGCGCCTTGTAGCCGCGGGCGAGTTCGAACATGCCGAAATTGAGCTGGTGAAAACCGGCCAGCGTGATGAACTGGAACTTGTAGCCCATGGCGCCGAGTTCCTTCTGGAACCTGGCGATCGTGGCGTCGTCGAGGTTCTTCTTCCAGTTGAACGACGGCGAGCAATTATAGGCGAGAAGCTTGCCGGGATGGTGCCTGTGCACGCCCTCGGCGAACTTCTTGGCCTGCGCCAGATCGGGCTTGGAGGTTTCGCACCAGATCAGGTCGGCGTAGGGCGCGTAGGCGACGGCCCGCGCGATGCAAGGCTCGATGCCGTTTCTGACGTGATAGAAGCCCTCCACCGTGCGGCCGGCGCCATAGTCGACGAAGGGCTGGTCGCGCTCGTCGATGTCGGAGGTGAGCAGCTTTGCCGCTTCCGCGTCGGTGCGTGCGACGACCAGCGTCGGCGTGCCCATGACGTCGGCGGCAAGTCGCGCGGCGTTGAGGTTGCGGATGTGTGCGGCGGTCGGGATCAGCACCTTGCCGCCGAGATGGCCGCATTTCTTCTCCGACGCCAGCTGGTCCTCGTAGTGGACGCCGGCGGCACCCGCCTCGATGAAGGCCTTCATGATCTCGAAGGCATTGAGCGGTCCGCCGAAGCCGGCTTCCGCATCGGCGACAACAGGCGCGAACCAGGTGTCGACCGAAAGTCCCTTGCCTTCGGAGGTCTCGATCTGGTCGGCGCGCTGCAGGGTGCGGTTGATGCGCTTGACCAGTTCGGGCGCCGCATTGGCGGGATAAAGCGATTGGTCCGGATACATGGCGGATGCCGTGTTGGCGTCGGCGGCGACCTGCCATCCAGACAGGTAGATCGCCTTCAGCCCGGCCCGGACCTGCTGCATCGCCTGATTGCCCGACATGGCGCCGAGCGCGTTGACGAAGTCCTCTTCGTGGATGAGCTGCCAGAGCCGGTTGGCGCCCATTTCGGCGAGGCTCTGCCGGATCTGGACCGAACCGCGCAGCCGCTTCACGTCGTCCGGCGAGTAGGGCCGCTCGATGCCGTCGAAGCGGCCTTCCGGCGCCGAGGGGACGAGGTTGTAAAAATCGGTCATTGGTCACTCCGAGTAAATCGCTGCTGGGATGGAAACGCCGCCTCATGGAGATTTCTGCGTCGTTTTGGTGTGACAGCATTTACATTCTGGCGCGAAGCAGGCGAGAAAAACCGGCGGATTGGCTGGAAAATAAGAGAAAACCTGTGTTGCGTTTGACAGCTAGACGCTGTAAATTTGTCACGATTGTAAAAAAGCCGGCATGGCATCGCCGTGCAGAGTCATGTAAATTTCTGTCAAGGACAGTCGAGTGGCCGATCAGAAGATCTTCGCCGGGCCGCGCATCCGCCGCATCC
Organism: Mesorhizobium delmotii; assembly: GCF_900149755.1. NCBI lineage: Bacteria > Pseudomonadati > Pseudomonadota > Alphaproteobacteria > Hyphomicrobiales > Phyllobacteriaceae > Mesorhizobium > Mesorhizobium delmotii. The sequence goes on from NZ_FUIG01000013.1 coordinate 1,011,811, forward strand.
GCAGCGCCAAGGGCCTGACCCAGACCGCGATGGCCGAAGGGCTCCGCATCTCGCCGTCCTACCTCAATCTCATCGAGCGCAACCAGCGGCCGCTGACGGTTCAGCTGATCCTCAAGCTGGCATCCGTCTACAAGGTCGACCCGCATGAATTGCAGGGCGAGGCTCGGGGGTCGGTCGCTGCCTTGAAGGAAGTATTTTCAGACCCGCTGCTGGTCGGCGAATTGCCTGGTGACCAGGAACTGATCGAGCTTGCAGAGGCGGCGCCCAACGCTTCCGCCGCGGTGATAAAACTGTTTCGCGCCTATCGCGAGCAGGCCGAGCGCCTTTCCGACCTCAACGAGCTTCTCGCGCGTGAGGGCAAAGCGACGGCACTCTCCGGCGCCCGCTTGCCGATCGACGAGGTGCACGAGATTTTCGAGCGCCGGCCGAACCATTTTGCCGCGCTCGAAGAGGAGGCCGAGGCATTCACGTCGGTTCTCGATCCCGGCGACGATCTGTTCGGTGCGTTGAAGGCCTGGCTGAAGCGCGAATATGCCATCGTCGTCAAGGTGCTGCCGGTCGCCACCATGCCGAACTGGCGCCGCCGCTACGACCGCCACTCGCAACGCCTGTTTCTGTCCGAGCGCCTGTCGCCGTTCGATCAGTTGCGCGAGGTGGCGATGGAGGCCTGCCTGATCCGCATGACGGTCGCGGTGGCAAGCGAGATCCAGGCGCTGAAGCTGACCACGGATGAAGCCCGCCGGCTTGCCCGCTTCGAGCTTGGCCGCTACGCCGCCCACGCGCTGATGATGCCCTATCAATCCTTTCACGCAGCCGCGGTACGCGCGCGTTACGACATCGACGTGCTGCGCTCGCGCTTCGGCGTCTCCTTCGAGCAGGCGGCGAACCGCCTGACCATGCTGCAGCGGCCGGGCACGCCGGGCGTGCCGTTCTTCATGCTCGAGGTCGATAATGCCGGCAACCGCTTCCGCAAGGCGGGCAGCCAGGGTTTTCCGCAAAGCCGCTTCGGCGGCGGCTGTCCGAAGCTTCCCGTGCATGCCGCCTTTACCCAGCCCGGCCAGATCTTCGTAGAGGCGGTGGAAATGCCCGATGGCGCCGAGTTCCTCTGCGTCGCCCGCACGCTCGAAGGACCGCAAGGCTCGTTTTCGGAGCGACCGCGCCGTACCGCCCTTCTGTTGGGCTGCGATATCGGCTTTCGTGACGAGATCGTCTACGGCGCGGCACTGCCGGGGGCAGCCGCCGCCGCGACCGGAAAAGCCGGACAGGGCGCCAATCCGGCCACGCCGGTTGGCCCGGCCTGCCGGCTGTGTGAACGCATCGGCTGCCTCGCCCGCGCCGAGCCGCCGGTGACGCGCCCGCTCGGCCTTGACGAGATGGTGACCGGACTAAGCGCGTTCGATTTCCAGTGACGGGCACAGCGTTTCCATCAAATTGCGCTCGGCGCATTGTTCTATCGCCCACCGCTGCCTATCAGAACGTCCATCTCAATCGTCAGCGGCTCTCCAACGCTCGGCGAAGCCAGCCCGCGCCAGACTTCCTCGCGCACTGTGACCTGCATGTCTGGAGGAAGCTGCACATACTCCTGACCGCTCAATGTTGCTCCTTTGGTGATTCCGCTGAAATAATCGTCGAAAGATGAGAATTTGATGGGCCGAGTTTCAAGCTGGACATAGACCTCTTGAAACCCGGCGCGGTGGAGCAAGGAATGCAAGCATGTCGCGTCAGGGATGGAGAAGAAGCGATTTAGCTTTTCGGCTTTTTCAGGTGCGCAACGGGCGATTACCGCGCCTATTCTGGCGAACAGCGAGCGCTCCGGCGTCGTCGTCACGCTAACTGCAGTCCAGCCGTTGGGGCGCAGAACCCGACGAAACTCAGAAAGCGCTCCAAGCGGGTCTGAGAAGAACATGAGCCCAAGCTGACAGATCACCGCATCGAACCGACAATCCTCGAAAGGGAGCGCGTGAGCGTCAAACCTTGCGAGGATGATTGGCTGGTTCTTCAAATTGCGTTTGGCAGATTCGAGCATGGCCGGCGAGATATCGCCGGCAGTGACAGAGCCGGATGGGCCTACCACGATCGCTGCAGCTTGCGCTGCTGCTCCTGTACCCGTTGCGACATCGAGCACCCGATGGGCAGGCGCAATTTGCGCTGCCTTCAGCAAGGATGGAATGAACGAGTTCGTTGCGCGGGCGAACAGCTCGTCATAGCCAATCGCCGCTGTCTTGTAGAATGGCTCATCCATAGGGTCGCCCTATACATGTTATTTACGTCGGTCACGGGGCTTCTCTTGTCACGCAGTAGCCGTCCAGCCTCGCATCGTAAACTATCCCTGCCAGCTCCGCACGACCGTCTTGCCCCGTCCCTGCGCTAGTCAGTGCGCCAAACGGAACACGGTGCTGGATCACGCCCGACCTTCGTCTTTGCGTTACGCGATTAATGCACGTTTCTGTCGTCCGCTGTGCATCGTGCTGCCCCGAAATCACCGACAGTCGCATTCATGACCGATTCATCATCATCAGCGATAGCCGTCTCCCCTGCCGTCTCGCCGCGTGACGAGCGTGTCGGGCTCCTGTTGATATTCCTGTCGGCGCTGATGTGGAGTTTCGGCGGCGCCATCGCCCGTTTCATCGACGCCGGGGACAGCTGGACGGTGGTGTTCTGGCGCTCGGTCTGGGCCGCCGCCTTCCTCATCTGCTTCATGATCTGGCGCGACGGCTGGCACGGCACGGTAAGGTTGTTCCGCGGCATGGGCCTGCCCGGCCTTGCCGTGGCGTTCTGCTTCGCCACCGCATCGACCTCGTTCGTCGTGGCGCTTGCCTACACCACCGTCGCCAATATCCTTTTGATGCAGGCAGGCGTGCCGCTCCTGGCGGCGCTGTTTGCCTGGGTGCTGTTTCGCGAACGGGTAGCCGTGGCGACCTGGGTGGCGATTGCAGCCGTCATTGCCGGCGTTGCCATCATGGTATCGGAATCGCTCGATGGCGCCGTGTCGCCCATCGGCGACGGCTTGGCGCTGCTCATCGCCGTGATGTTTTCGATCGCCACCGTCATCACGCGACGCTTTGCCCATGTGCGCATGACGCCGGCGACCTGCCTCGGCACGATGCTTGCCGCCGCATTCGCGGCGTCGCAGGCGTCGCAATTCGGCGTTTCCAGCAGCGACATGGGCTTCCTGTTTGCATTCGGCGTGGTCAATCTGGGTCTCGGCCTTGCCTTCTTCGCCACCGGCGCCCGGCTCGTTCCAGCGGCGGTCGCAGCACTGCTCGGCACGTTCGAGCCGATCCTCGGCCCGATCTGGGTCTGGCTCATCCATTCCGAGGTGCCGTCGGGACGCACCATCATTGGCGGCGCGGTGGTGGTCACGGCGCTGCTCGTCCATAGCGGGCTCGAATTCAAGCGTCAGGCGCGGCCGGTGCGGCCGGGTGTCACCGGCATGCCGTCGCCTAATTGATTGCAGCGCACGCGCCAAAGCGAGATGAGCCATTGACAATGGCGCAGCCGCGCGGGCAGGCTGCAAATACGGCAACAACAAGACAGGCTCATCTTGCCAAGTCTCCCCTCCGGCCCGACCGAGACCGGACAACATCGTCGTTTCCCTGCCCGCGCCGTGGCGAGAGCCTTTGACGGCGCCGGAATGCCACCTGGATCACGACATGGGAACGGGGGACTCGGCCGCTGCACATCGAACCACCAGGGTGTCGGCGGTTCGCGCTTGTCGCTTGTCGGAAAGCCCAATAATCTGAAGCAAACGCCCAGCCGCGCAGCCCCGCGACGAGCTGGCGATGGAACACTCATCAAAGGAGACACGCATGACCCGCAAAGCATTCTGGCTTTCGGCGACCTCGGCATTTCTGACGCTTTTCACCCTCGGCGCTCATGCCCAGGACCGCGTCGTCAATGTCTATAACTGGTCGGATTACATCGACAGCTCGATTATCGAGGATTTCACCAAGGAAACGGGCATCAAGGTCACCTACGACACCTTCGATTCCAACGAGCTCCTGGAGACGAAACTGCTTGCCGGCGGCAGCGGCTACGACGTCGTCGTGCCGACCGCCAATTTCCTCGCACGCCAGATCCAGGCAGGTGTGTTCCAGAAGCTCGACAAGTCGAAGCTGCCCAACATTTCGAACATGTGGGACGTCGTTTCGGAGCGCACAGCCAAGTACGATCCCGGCAACGAATATTCGATCAACTACATGTGGGGCACGGTCGGCCTCGGCTATAACATCAAGAAGGTGCAGGAAGTGCTCGGCACCGACAAGATCGATAGCTGGGACGTGTTCTTCAACCCGGAAAAGCTGGCCAAGCTGAAGGATTGCGGCGTCTATGTCCTCGACTCTCCGAGCGACATCCTCCCGAACGCCTTCAAATATCTGGGTATCGATCCCGAGACCACGTCGCTGGACGATTTCGCCAAGGCGGAAGGACTGATGCTGAAGATCAGGCCTTACATCCGCAAGTTCCACTCGTCGGAATACATCAACGCCCTGGCCAATGGCGACATCTGCCTGGCCGTCGGCTGGTCGGGCGACGTGTTCCAGGCGCGCGACCGTGCGACGGAGGCAAATCAGGGCGTCGAGATCGGCTATTCCGTGCCGAAGGAAGGTGCCGAAATGTGGTTCGACCAGATGGCGATCCCGGCCGACGCGCCGCATGTCGCCGAGGCGCATGAATTCCTGAACTACATTATGAAGCCGGAAGTGATCGCCAAGTCGAGCAACTACGTCTTCTACGCCAACGGCAACAAGGCGTCGCAGCAGTTCATCAACAAGGAGATACTCGAGGATCCGGCGATCTACCCGGACGAGGCGACGCTGGCGAAGCTGTTCACCATCGCCCCCTACGATTCCAAGACCCAGCGCGTCGTCACCCGCACCTGGACCAAGATCGTCACCGGGCAGTAAGCGACAATCAACGACCCCGGCAGGTGCTGCCGGGGTCAAATCTTCTGGGGATAGGACGCAGGACGGAGTGGGATATGAAATCGCTTGGCAGCATCCGCAGGGATTTCGCGCCGTGGAACGACCCGAACGCCAAGCCATACATCCAGTTCGACAAGGTCACCAAGAAGTTCGGTAACTTCACCGCCGTCAACAATTTGTCGCTGACCATATTCGAGCGCGAGTTTTTTGCGCTGCTCGGGGCATCGGGCTGTGGAAAATCGACGCTTTTGCGGATGCTCGCCGGCTTCGAGGAGCCGACCGCCGGCCGCATCCTGCTCGATGGCCAGGATTTGCGCGGCATCCCGCCATACCGGCGGCCGGTCAACATGATGTTCCAGTCCTATGCGTTGTTCCCGCATATGACGGTCGAGAACAATATCGCTTTCGGCCTCAAGCAGGACGGCATGCCGAAGCCCGAGATCGCGGCGCGCGTTAGAGAGATGCTGAAGCTGGTCAAGCTCGAGCAGTTCGCCAAGCGCAAGCCGCACCAATTGTCCGGCGGCCAGCGCCAGCGCGTCGCGCTTGCCCGCTCGGTCGCCAAGCGGCCGAAGGTGCTGCTGCTCGACGAGCCGTTGGGCGCGCTGGACAAGAAGCTGCGCGAGGAAACACAGTTCGAGCTGATGGACCTGCAGCAGTCACTCGGCCTCACCTTCGTCGTCGTCACCCACGACCAGGAAGAGGCGATGACCATGGCCGACCGTATCGCCATCATCGACAAGGGCGAGGTGATGCAGGTAGCGACGCCGGCGGAAGTCTACGAGGCGCCGGGCTCCCGCTTCGTCGCCGGCTTTGTCGGCAACGTCAACATGTTCGAAGGCAAGATTGCGCATGGCGAGCCCGGCGCGGCAAGCATCGATGCGGGCAACGGCATCACCATCCGGGCCGAGAATGCCGGCGATGCCGCCACCGGCGCGGCCGTCGCCTTCGCCATCAGGCCGGAGAAGATCAAGATATCCTCGACGAGACCGGCGGGCGCTGTCAACGCCATCGAAGGCGAGGTCTACGATATCGCCTATCTCGGCGACATGACCGTCTATCACGTCAGGCTGGACGACGGCCACGTGGTGCGGGCCAGCACGATGAACGCGGCCCGCATCACCGAGGATCCGCTGAGCTGGAACGACCGTGCCTGGGTGTCGTTCAGGCCGGACGCCGGCGTTGTGCTGACGCGATAGGGGCGGTCATGTCGAATGCCGCTGTCACCGCTGCAACAAGCTCTCGGGCCGCCGACGCGGGCAAGTCCGCCCTGGCCAGACTGGGAGAGGCCTTCGTTGGCCGTCTTGTCATCCTTATTCCGTATCTCTGGCTGGTCTTCTTCTTCCTCATTCCATTTGTCATCGTCTTCAAGATTTCGCTGTCGCAGACCGCGATCGCCATACCGCCCTACACGCCGGTGCTCGGCTTCGGCGACGGCCTTGCCGGTTTTTTCGCCCAGCTGAAACAGCTCAGCATCGACAACTACACATGGCTGACGCAGGACGCGCTCTACGTCAACGCCTATGTGACCAGCGTCATCGTCGCCGCCATCTCGACGGTGCTGACATTGGTTGTCGGCTACCCGATCGCCTATGGCATGGCCCGCGCGCCGGCGATGCTGCGCCCGACTTTGCTGATGCTGGTGATCCTGCCATTCTGGACCTCGTTCCTGATCCGCGTCTACGCCTGGATCGGCATCCTCAAGCCCGAGGGGCTGCTCAACCAGATCCTGCTCGCCACCGGCGTCATCAGCCAGCCGCTGATCATCCTCAACACCTATACGGCGATCTTCATCGGCATCGTCTATTCCTATCTGCCGTTCATGGTGCTGCCGCTTTATTCCGCCCTCGAGAAAATGGATTATTCGCTGATCGAGGCGGCCAAGGATCTCGGTTGCCCGCCGACCAGCGCCTTTTGGAAGATCACCTTTCCGCTGTCGCTGCCCGGCGTCATCGCCGGCTGCCTGCTGGTGTTTATTCCCGCCGTCGGCGAGTTCGTCATTCCCGACCTGCTTGGCGGCTCGCAGACACTGATGATCGGCAAGACGCTGTGGAACGAGTTCTTCGCCAATCGCGACTGGCCGGTGTCGTCGGCCGTCGCCGTCATCCTGCTGTTGCTGCTGATCGTGCCGATCATGCTCTTCCAGCGGGCCCAGGCCCGCGCCCAGGAGGAGGACAAATGAACCCGACCTGGAGCCGCTTCAACATCACTTCGATCGTGCTCGGCTTTGCTTTTCTTTACCTGCCGATCGTCCTGCTCGTCGTCTTCTCCTTCAATGAGTCGAAACTGGTCACCGTCTGGGGCGGCTTCTCGACCAAATGGTACGTCTCATTGTTCCATAACCAGGGCCTCATGGACGCCACCTGGGTAACGGCCCGCGTCGCCGTCATCTCGGCCACCGTGGCGACCGTGCTGGGCACGCTGGCGGCTCTCACCTTGACGCGCTACACGCGCTTCAAGGGCCGGATGCTGTTTTCCGGCATGGTGTTTGCGCCGCTGGTCATGCCGGAAGTCATCACCGGCCTGTCGCTGCTGCTGCTCTTCGTCGCCGTCGGTCTCGACCGCGGCTTTCTCACCGTCACGCTTGCCCATATCACCCTGACCATGTGCTTCGTCGCCGTCGTCGTGCAGTCGCGCTTGATCACGTTCGACCGCTCGCTGGAAGAGGCCGCGATGGATCTTGGCGCGCCGCCGGTGAAGACCTTCTTCCAGATCACGCTGCCGGTCATCATGCCGGCGATTGTGTCTGGCTGGATGCTGGCGTTCACATTGTCGCTCGACGATCTGGTCATCGCCAGCTTCACCTCAGGGCCCGGCGCCACCACGCTGCCGATGAAGATCTACAGCCAGGTTCGTCTCGGTGTGACGCCGGAGATCAACGCCGCCTGCACCATTCTGATCGCGGTTGTGGCGGTCGGCGTCATCATCGCTTCGCTCGCCAACAAGCGGCGCGAGGTGCAGCGCCAGCGGGACGAGCAGGCCGCGCAGCGTGGGTGAAAAGCCGGCAGGAAGCACTCCTGACGACGACCGCGGCAGCCTCGCTGCCTACTTTCCGGAAACCCCGCGGCTTATCGGCGAAATGAACGGCGTGCTCCACGTTCCGCCGACGAAGAACGAAGACTGGTTGGGACCCTGGTTATTTGTCTGCGTGGCTGGCTGGTCCGCCTGAATGATGCCGCCGGACAGCGCCAGCCCGCGCCCGGCGTAGGAGGCGATGCCGGAAAGCCAGATCTTGTACTTCGCCGAATTCGCTTCGGCCTTGTCGATCTTCGCTACACCGTTCGAGATGCTCGCCTTGAGTTCGGCCCCGTCGATCGGCAGCGTTCCGTCGGAGATATCGTCGAGCGCGAAGAACCCGCCCTGTTCGTTGTGTTTGAGAAACGCCGGCAGGTTGAACCGGCTCAACGCGCCCTGGCCGAATTTCGCCGAAACCGAGCCGTCGGCGTTTTCGAAAATGGAATCCCAGGTTCTGCCCGGCCCCTTGAGGATGACCGAAACGGTTCCCGTGCCGATCGGCACCAGTCGCGTCATTCCGGCTGCGGTGCCAAAAGCGCCGCCGTCGATGTCGGAGGCGAGCAGCCTGATCTCGACCTGCGTGCCTCCCGGCTTGCGGTCGAAACGAAGACTGCTCTGGATGTTGCCGCCAAAGGCCGATGCATCGGAAATATCGAAGACGGCAAGACCGTTCTTGACCTGGGCGGCGGCAGCGACGTCGGCAAGCTGGATAGCGCCTGCGGTGGCCTGAGCTGCCGACAGTCTGAGATCGAGGTCGATCCGGTCGGCGACGCTTATGTCGATTTCGCCGGGGCCAACGCCGCTCGTAGGCGCCAGGGGTGTGAAGGCGGAGAGAAAGGACCGCAAGTCGAGCGTCTCGAAGGCGAGCGTACCGGCGATCACCGGCCGCGCCTCGCCAAAGGAGAAGTCCAGCGCACCCATTCCCGGATTGTCGTCCAGAGCGATCTCGGTGTTTTCGAATTTAATGCGGCCGGAGGTCGCCGTAACCTTGCTGGAAACGGAAACCGAGCCGATTGCCGCGCCCGGCGCGATGCCGGCCCGCGACCATTCGAGCACGCGCCTGAGCGAGGGTGCGGCAAATTTCGCCTGGCCGTCGAAATAGGCGTTCTCGGACATGCTGGCGACGCCGTCGAAGGAAAAACTGGCAGGGGGCGCCTTGAAGGAAAGCGTCATCGGCGCCGCACCACCCCCAAACAGCACCAGCGGGTTCGACGATGCGGCATCCACAGCGACGCTTTCGCCACGCCAGATCCCGGTCGCCGACAGCGTCGCATTGCTGTTCATTGCACCCCAGTTCGCCTGTCCGCTCAGGCTGCTCAGTATCTCAGCGTCCTTGCCATCGACGGAGGTCACCACGCGGCCGTTCCTGAACTCTACGGTGCCGAATGGATCAGCCGGCAGCTTGCTCAGGTCCGGCTTGGCCGGATTGGCACTGACCACGGCGCGAGCGATGTCGATGGAACGCGTGATGCGTCCGCCTGAAGGCAGGGCAGGCAGGAAAAATCCATGTGCTGCGCGTTGAACCCTGATCGTCGGCCGGATCAGCCGCGCCGTCGAGAACACCACATCGCCCTGCAACGCCGCCATGGCGGAGAGATTGACCTCGACCCGTTCGGCTTCGATCACAGGCGGCGCGTCGCTCTCTGTCCATTGCGAAAGCGTCACGTCGGACAGGATGGCCCGGAAATTCGGCCAGACCTCGATCCGCGGGGCCCCGTCGATGTTGACCCTGAAACCGCTCCATGCACTCATTTCCCAGGCGATGCGGTCGCGCACGATGCGGGTCGAGGCGACCAGCGGAAGGGCGGCAACGGCCAGCGCGATGACGAGCACGGCAACGCCGATCGCCCATATTCCGCGCCGGATCAAAGGTGATGACATGTCGCCCCGTATGCTTCCGTTCCGACAAGAATCGCCCGACGGGTGTAACCCACGGCTGACGCATTTCAAGTCTTTATGGCCCAGCGATGGCATTTGCGCACATCCACGTCGCTCGGCCGAACAAAATCTTGCTCTGCTGCGCCGCGATATGCATAAGCGATGCCAATGCATGTCGCCAAAATGTCTTGGGATAACGCACACATAAAAACAAAAGTCTAAAGCGCGTCGCGTGAATCTCTTCAAACGTGACGTGCTTCAAGGAGGAACGATCATGGCCGGCGACGTACCGCTCTGGGCACCGACGAAAGACCAGGTCGACGCCGCGCCGATGACTGCCTTCATGCAGGCCGCCGCGGCCGCAACCGGCAAGGTTTTTTCCTCCTACGCCGATCTACATCGTTGGTCGATCGACGATCGCGAGGCATTCTGGAGCCTGGTCTGGGATTTTTGCGGGATCGTGGGCGACAAGGGCGCCAGTGGCGGGATCAGTGGCGGCGGGCGCGTGCTTGTCGATGGCGAGAAAATGCCCGGCGCCGCCTTCTTTCCCGACGCGAAGCTGAACTTCGCCGAGAACCTGTTGAAGAAAACCGGGCTCGGTGATGCCATCGTCTTTCGCGGCGAGGACAAGGTCGAGCGCCGGCTCTCCTGGAATGAGCTGCATGCGCTGACCTCGCGGCTGCAGCAGCTTTTCCTGTCGCTCGGGGTGAAACAGGGCGACCGCATCGCCGCCATGATGCCCAACATGCCGGAGACGGTCGCGGCCATGCTGGCGACAGCCTCGATCGGCGCCGTCTGGTCGTCCTGTTCTCCCGATTTCGGCGAACAGGGCGTGCTGGACCGGTTCGGTCAGATCGAGCCTGTCGTTTTCATCGCGCCCGACGGTTACTGGTATAATGGCAAGGCGATCGAGGTCGCCGACAAGATCGCGGCGGTTGCCGCAAAGCTTCCCACCGTCGGCAAGATCCTGATCGTCGACTATCTCGGCACGTCGACCGATGTGGCGGCGACCATAGAGAAGGCGACTGCGCTGGACGAGGCGCTCTCATCCTTTGCCGCCAAGCTCGTAACCTTCGAACGGTTGCCGTTCGCGCATCCGCTCTACATCCTGTTTTCTTCCGGAACGACCGGCATCCCCAAATGCATCGTCCATTCGGCCGGCGGAACGCTGATCCAGCATGTCAAGGAAGAACGGTTCCACGCCGGCCTGCTCGACGGCGACCGCTTCTTTTATTTCACCACCTGCGGCTGGATGATGTGGAACTGGCTGGTGTCCGGCCTGGCATCGGGTGCAACCCTTCTGCTTTATGACGGGTCGCCCTTCTATCCCGACGGCAACGTGCTGTTCGATTTTGCCGACGCCGAGAAGATGACCTATTTCGGCACCTCGGCCAAATTCATCGATTCCGTGCGCAAGGCCGGCCTCAGACCGATCAAAACGCATGATCTTTCCAGCGTGCGCACGATCTCCTCCACCGGCTCGCCACTGTCGCCCGAGGACTTCCGCTTCGTCTATGATGGCATCAAGACGGACGTGCATCTCGCCTCGATCTCCGGCGGCACTGACATCGTCTCCTGCTTCGTGCTCGGCGTGCCGACCGAACCGGTATGGACCGGAGAGATACAGGGGCCTGGTCTCGGCCTCGCCGTCGATGTCTGGGACGACGACGGCCACCCGCTCAGGCAGGAGAAGGGTGAACTCGTCTGCACCAAGGCGTTTCCGGCGATGCCGATCGGCTTCTGGAACGATCCCGAAGGCAAGAAATACCACGCAGCCTATTTCGAGCGCTTCGACAATGTCTGGTGTCACGGCGACTTCGCCGAATGGACCGCTCATGGCGGCCTGATCATCCACGGCCGCTCCGACGCGACGCTCAACCCGGGCGGGGTGCGGATCGGCACGGCGGAGATCTACAATCAGGTCGAGCAGATGCCGGAAATCCTGGAAGCGCTGTGCATCGGCCAGGATTTCGACAACGACGTGCGCGTTGTGCTGTTCGTGCGGCTGGCTCCGGGCGTTGAACTCGACGCCGAGCTGCAAAAACGCATTCGCGCGAAAATCCGCAGCGGCGCGAGCCCCCGCCACGTGCCGGCTAAAATCGTCGCCGTCGCCGACATTCCACGCACCAAATCGGGCAAGATCACCGAACTCGCGGTGCGCGACATGGTGCATGGCCGCGCTGTCAAGAACAAGGAGGCGCTGGCCAATCCCGAAGCGCTCGAGCTGTTCCGCGACCTGCCGGAACTGGCCGATTAGTTCCTCGAAGTGAGCGAGTTTGACAGGTTGCAGGCCTGCTTTGTGGCCATGATTTCATGGTTCGTTGAGTGAACCATCGCAAACGTTCGAGATTGGCCGAAGCTCCTCAACTTCGTCATCCCTGGGCGTAGCAGGAGCGAAGCTCCGTCGCGGAGACCCCAGGATGACGAAGCGATGGACGCTTCAACTAATCTCCAAGACATGAGAACCGTCACGCGTTCAAACGGCAGCCGAGCATGGTTAACGAAATATCTCGCTCGAATTTACCTAGATTTCATGAGTGGTACACATTGGTAAATTTTTCGCGGCGCCGGTAAGGTTTTGTTAAGGGCCGGCATCGATAGTCGTGCGTAACTTGAGGGAGAAATCCCGTTCCTCTAAATCCCCAGAGGATCTGAATTCGCTCAAGCCCCCGTTGTAACAGCAATCCAATCATTCAAGGCGTCCTGTTGGACGCCTTTCTTTTTAACTAATCCGCGAGCACGCGGGTCGACGGGAAAGCGACTTCGACCAGGGTGCCCTCGCCGGGGGTCGAGTTGATGGTGAACCGGGCCCGGTTCGCCTCGACCATGGCCTTGGTCAGCGGCAGCCCGAGGCCGGTGCCGTCGCCGCGCCCACGCTTCAGCGCGTTGATCTGTTTGAACGGCTTGAGCGCCTGCTCGATCTCGGACTGGCTCATGCCGATGCCGGTGTCGCGCACGCGCATCACGACGTCGCCGGAGATCTCGTAAGCTGTCGATACGATCACCTGGCCGCCGGCCTGCGTGTAGCGGATGGCATTCGACAGGATGTTCAGCGCGATCTGGCGCACGCTGCGCAGATCGGCCACCACTTCCGGCAGCCGTGAGGCGAAGCTGGAGCGGATGATGACACGTTCGCGGTTGGCTTGCGGCTGCATCATCGCCACTGTCTCGGCCAGCGTGTCGTTGAGCGACACCGCCTCATAGGCCATCTCCTGCTGGCCGGCCTCGATCTTCGAAATGTCGAGCAGGTCGTTGACCAAGTCGAGCACATGGTTGCCCGACCGGTTGATGTCGCGCAGATAGTCGCGGTAGCGGTCATTGGCGACCGGCCCGAATTTCTCGTCGACCATCAGCTCGGAAAACCCGATGATGGCGTTGAGCGGGGTGCGGATCTCGTGGCTGATGCGGGCGAGGAAGTCGGTCTTTTGCGAGGAGGCGCGCTCGGCCACAGCGCGCGCCTGGGTCAGGTCCTCTTCGGCCCGCTTCCATTGGGTGATGTCGCGCACCACCGCGCAGAAGCCGCTGTCGTTGGGCAGGCTGCCGATGGTCATGAACAGCGGAATGAAGCGCCCCTGCGCCTCGCGTCCGATCACCTCGCGGCCGTCGTTGAGCACGCTCGCCACGCCGGGCTCGGACAGTCCGTCGAGATAGTCTCGCGCGGCGCGCTGGCTTTCGATCGCGAACAGCGAGACGAAGGGCTTGCCGGTCACCTCGTCGCTGTCGAAACCGAACAGCGCTTCCGCCGGGCGGCTGATCGAGCGGATCGTTCCGTCTCGGCCGATCAGCACGACGCCGTCGGTCGCGGTGTCGATGATGGTGCGCATCTCGGCGATGCGTGCCTTGAGTTCGGAAGTGTCCGGCTGCGTCTGGTCGTCGGCGGCGCCATGCGGAATAGCTGCTGCCTCGTCGTCGCCGGAACGGCGCACGACCAGCATCAGCGCCTTGCCGCCACGCCACGGCACCGAACGCAGAATGGCCTCGATCGGGAACTCCTGACCGTCATGTGTCTTCAACCGCAACGCGTGATCGGTTCCGTCGGAGGCGCTGCCGTCGTAAGGATCGGCAAACAGCGCGCCGAGGCCACCGGCATCCTCCAGATCGTCGAGCGTGTCATAGCCGGTCAGGCTGAGGAATTCCTCATTCGCATAGTGAAGATCGTCGCCGGAATGGATGAGCAGCGGCACCGGCAGCTTGCCGAGGATCGAGATATCCGGAGCCTTGTTGTCATCTGCGGTCGAAAAAGCCGATGGCACGAAGCCTTCGAGCTTGAGCGGCGGCGCCGGCAGGCGTGGCGGTTCGATCGGCGTCGGCTCCACGTCGCCGGCATCGCCGATGTCATCGGTTGACGAACGGGCTTCGTCGTCATCGGGCCGCGCCCAATCCTCGTTGTCTTCTGCGTCACGGAAATCGGCAGCCGTCATGCTGTCATCGTCTTCGGCGGCGGTCGATCGACCACTCGTGTCGGTGGGTTCGACCACCTCTTGCGCCGCCTTGTCCGGCTCCGAAACCGGCGCACCGTCGCTGTTGTCGGCGACATAGTCCCGGTCGGCGTAATCGAGCAGCGAGCCTGAGATGCCGGACACGGTTGCTTCCGGCTGCTCGCCGTCGAGCCTTGCGACATCGTTCTCGTCTTCGACATCGGTTTCGGTCGGTTCCGCCGCAGCCGGTATTGCAGCATCGGGCTGTTCGGTCGGGGGATTGTCCTTCTTGAGCCGCTCGCCGATCTCACGGAATGCACTGCGTTCCAGCGTCGACAGGCCTTTGTCGTTGGCCGGCTGCCTGTGCTCGGCCAACCGGATCACCTTGTCGGCAAAGCGCCGCTCCGGCTTCGGCACGATGGTCAGCGCCGGCACCTCGCCCTGGAACGGGTCGGTTTCGTCAGGCGTTTCGGCGACTTCCGGTTCGACGGCTGCGGTGGCCTCGGCATTGGGGACAAGCGCCATACCGATCGCTTCGGGATCGACCACTGCATCGCTGGTGCGAGCAACGCCGAAGCCGCGAAAACCCTCGAAGGCACGGCTGCGGCCGTAGACAGGCAGCGCCGCCAGGTCGACGGGTATCTTGAAATCGGTGCCGGCAACCGGCCACAGCACCGAGCGGCCGGACCAGGTGTCGCGTCGGTCGAGCAGGCCGGCGATCTCGCCGGACGCATCGAGGTCGAAGGTGGCCGCGACGTCCCTGAAGCGCCGGCCAATCACATCGGCGGCAGGCTTGCCGACGAGTTCCGCGAATTCCGGCGACAGCGCACTGAACCTGCCTTCGGCGTCGGTTCGCCAGACGAAACGCAGGGGCGGCGCCGCGCGGTCGATCGAGGGGATGGCACGCTCAGTCGGGGAGGCGGCCCTGATGGCATCCTGTGCGGAACTTTCCGCCGAAGCATCCGCCTCGACATGTCCGGACGCATCCGGTCCCGGCTTTTGCGCCTCATCCTCGCTGGCGCTGAAATACCAATGGTCATGCTGAGGAGGCATTCCGCCGGCTGCTTCCGGACCCTGCTCGGTCGAATCAGGCTCGGTTGAATCAGGTCCTGTCGAATCGGGCCGGGTCGAATCGGGCCCGATGGAATCGGGAACGTCATGCTCCGCCGACACCGATGTGTCTTCGCCGGCTGCCGGGACTGTCTCTGCCGCATCCGTCTTCGCGACTGCTGCCGGCGCATTGTCCTGTTCTGCCTTTGGCCGGACTGCGGCAACGGCCGCCGCGGCCCCGGTTGCGGTTTCCATCCCCGCGCTGCGCTCGCCAGCAGAGGCTTCTTCGGAGTCAAGCCGGTCCTCGTCGATCACCACCAGCAGGTGCCGCTCGTCCGTCAGCCGGGCGAGGCCGGCCGGATAGGAAGTGGTGCCGCCTGGAACGAGGCGTTTGACGATGCGGTCGCTCTCGTGCGCCACATCGGCCACAAGCGCTGCCAGCGTTTCGGGCAAGATGCCGAGCGCCGAAAAACCATCGGAAGCGGCCTCGATGTTGCCCTTGGCGTCGACGAAGGCGATGTAATGACCGTCTTCGGTAAAGCCGCTGATGGCCCGAGCGGCGATCTCGGCGGCGCTGCGCGAGCCGGTCTGCGCCGCCGGCACCGCCACCATAATCGCGTTCTCGCCGTCAGGCATTGTCACCGCGCTGGCCAGAAAGCCAACCGCGCGGCTGGTCAGGCCGGTTGCCAGCCGCACCGTGATGGCGCGGTCGCGGCCGATCTGTGGAAAACCGCTTGTCGCCATGATCTGGCGCCTGGCGATCAGCGGCAAGCCTGTCGAGGCGCCGATGATGGCCTCGATGTCGGGATAGCCGAACACCGCTGCCCCTGGTCCGTTTGCCCAGATCACCTGTTCGAGGTCTGCCGACAGAAGCGCGATCGCGTCGCCGGCGGCAAAGCGCTTGCGGACCGCGTCGAGCACGGCGACGTCGAGGAAGGAGTAGTTTTCGGACGGCATGCGCTTTGGGAGCCCTCACACAGCGGCAGTTTGCGGTTAACGCTTTGTTAATAAAAGCCGACGGCGCGAAGGTCCACAAGCCATAGCGTGCAACCGCCGGAATCTCTGGCCTCGTGGTTAACGCTGGGAGAGAAATTCTATGGTGCGCTGCAACAAAGATATTGCAATGCACAAAATTTGCCTTTATATTGCCATCATACATGAACGAGACGGCTTTCTGTCGAAGCCGCTGCCACTGCAAAGGATGGAAAATGTCCAAGACCAAGACCGCTGAAAACGTCGAATTCCCGAGCTTCGACGCTTCCAAGGCCACCGACCAGATCCGCGCTTTCGCCGAAAAGGGCGTCGAGCAGTCGAAAGAGGCCTATACCAAGCTGAAGACCGGCGCCGAAGAGACCCAGAAGGCTCTGGAGTCGACCTTTGAGACCGCCAAGACCGTTTCCAACGATCTGTCGCTCAAGACCATCGCCGCTCTGCGCGCCAATACCGAAGCCGGCTTTTCGCATTTCGAAGCGCTGATCGGCGCCAAGTCGCTGTCGGAAGTCGTCGAGCTGCAGACCGCATTCCTGCGCAAGCGCGTCGAGATGACCGTCGAGCAGGCAAAGGATTTCCAGGCCGTCGCCTCCAAGGCGGCCGAGGACGTCTCCAAGCCGATCAAGTCCGCCTTCGAGAAGGCGATGAGTGAAATTAAGGCCGCCTAATATTTGCGCATATTTCGAAGATGCAACAAAAGGTCGCATTTCTTCGAAGAGGATTATGTGAGATATAGTGGTCAAGCGAATACCCGGCGGGTGGAACCTCCTCCCTCTGCTCTCCGGGGTGACCAGCCAGCACCTCCTCCCGCTGGCTCGTAACAGGAAAAGGTCGGCACCTCCTCCCGCCGGCCTTTTTCTTTGCCCGGCGAAAGGTGACGATCTTTGCCTACAGCAAAGGACGCTGTAGAGCTTTGGATTTTGCGCATGATCCTTTCCGAAAATCGATTCTGATTTTCGGGTCATGCGCGGCCAAAAGCCTTGAATTAAACTCCGATAGCCCGTATGGACGCATCGCCGAACGACAGAGCGGGTCCCGGAGAATGAACGGTCCATTCGATCCCGCTCGGGCAAGCGTGCCGTTGTAGCTCAGATGGTTAGAGCGCCGGATTGTGGATCCGGAGGTCGCTGGTTCGATCCCAGCCAACGGTACCATCAATTTCCTCAATAAACTCAACGCGTTGTGTAAACGACCAATTGTCGCTTGCAGGCATTTTGTGTCGCGTCATGTTGCAAACCGCTACCGTTGATTTCCAAGGGTTCCCTGTCACACTCGGCAGGTCCACGCGACATGGGCGCGAGATAGAGAGGGGAAACTGAATGTGGAAGGAGATCGAGATCAAAACCGGCGCGAAGACCGCCGAGATTTGGAAAACAATCCAGGACGGCTTTGAAACGATCTTTATAGCGGCTGGCGGTCCAGAGGACGCCGCAATGTATTTCAACTCACGAATTCCCGGCAATGACGTGTGCCCGGCTTGACCCACTGCGTTGCCGGCCACGTCTTCATGGCCTGTGGCGGCGGGCCTGGGTGTTCCTACCCGCGTCCAGTTCTGGCGCACTGCCTAAAACTCGTATCCAAATCGCTCTATGTCAGTCCTGTAGATAGTCCACACCATGTTCCTTGTCTCGGGCGTGTAGTAGTTGCGGTAGTCGGCCTTTCGAATTGACTTCTTGCTATGCGGCAAAGCGAGGTTTGCTAACCCGATTCTCTCGGAAACGTGGGTGAATTCCTCACGGATCTGCTCAAAGCGCCCGACGTGATCAACTAGCAAGCTTCCATCATGGTCATCAATGAACAGGTGTTGTGCCCGCCATTGAGGATGATCGACGCGTTGGATAGCCGTCAGATACGAGCGGAAAGACATAAAGCGGGTCAGACCAAGGATTTTGCGCAAATCACGGCGCCAAGTCTTGGTGTAGAGAAACTGTGAAACGGCTTTGTCCCATGGGTTTCTGACGAGGGAAAACTTGAACATACGATCAAAAGTCTCCGCCCCTATCTCTGACCGGATTTGGGCGGCGGTAAGATGATGCAGGCCTTCTTTCTGGTGACGGTTTAGTTCTGGATTCTTCCAATATTGGTCAGCCGTTCGGCTTACCCGATCCGGCCAAATGGCATCTTCGATACTGGTGCCACCATTCTTCGGTATGTGAATAAACAAGCAGCCCAATTCTCGGCTCAGCATTTTTCCCGCCCCTCGATCCCACCGCGATCGATAGCATCGAAGACACTAAATTAGAAGTGGTGCATGACATGGCCTATAGTTCGCCCCAGCCAGCACAGCGCCTCCTCTTCGATCGTCATGATGCTGGACGTTTACAGCCACCTGTTCCCAAGGGGCGACGATGGCGAGCAGATGGCGGCTGCGGAAAAAGCTCTTGCTCGGCTGAACGCAACACAAATGCAACATGCCGTAAAAAAACTCCAACGAAATCAACAGATGCTCTCGGATTGTGGATCCGGAGGTCGCTGGTTCGATCCCAGCCAACGGTACCATCGCTTTATTTGCTAAATCACTGAATTGTTGGGCGGCCGCGCTGCCTATCTGTCAGCCGCAATCGTCGCCTGCAGCCATTGCGTGATGGCATCGAACGTGATCGGTTTGGTCGTGTCGACGTCAAACAGCGGTCCGCGCCGCAGCGGCTCGGCGCGGTTGGCCAGTTCGATCAGTTCGGGGATGTAGGCCGCGCCGGGATGGCCGGCGGGACGCTGGTCGAGCCGTGCGCGATAGCGCTCGGCCAGAACCCCGCCGGGAGCATGGCACCAGATTTCGGCGGTCTGCTCGACGCCGGCCCTTCGCAGGTGATCCTCGAGCACCTGGCGCGGCTGGAAGCCGAACCAGGCGTCGACGACAAATATGGTGCCCGCCGGAGCCTCGCCGACGACCGACCAGATGGCGTGGTAACTGGCGCGGCCGAGCGTGCGGTTGAATTCGCGATCGCCGCCGCCGAGCACCTCGAGGAACGGGTTCTTGATCGTATCGAGCGCGAGCAATGGCCAACCCATGCGCTCGGCGATGCCGCGCGAAACGGTGCTTTTGCCGCTGGCGGGGATGCCGTTGACGAGCACGGCGCGCCGGCTGGGCACGGCGCGCCTGGTGGGCACGGCACGCCGGCCGGGCACGGCAAGCCGGCCGGGGTCGAGCCGGGCAGATGGCAAGGACACGGGCGCGACTGCCGCCTTCGTCGCGAGCGCTTGCAGACCGGCGCCGATGACGCCGGCATCATCGCCCAGTTGCGCCGCTTCCACCAGGCATTGGTACCACGGAGCCAAGGCGGGAGCCCTGGCAAGCGCCCTGTGGGCCGCCAGGCCAAGTCCGCCGCCGAGCAGCACCAGGTCAGGGGCGAACATGGCAACCGTCGTATCGATTGCCGCACGCAGCGGCCCGGCCCAGGCTTCCAGTATGCCGCGCGCCAAGGGATCGCCGCCCGCATCCCGGGCAAAAAGCTGATCGACCGAAACATCCGGACCGAGGCCTGCCCGCGCGATGTGACGGCCAAGCGCGGTGCCTGAGCTGGTGGTTTCAACGCAGCCGCGCCGGCCGCAGACGCACGCTTCGCCTGATATGTCGACCGTGATATGGCCGAGCTGCCCCGCCGTCCCCTTGCCGCGGACGATCCGCCGGTCTTGGATCACGGCACCGCCAATGCCGGTCCCGATCGTGAACATGACGATGCTTTCATGGCCCCTGGCGGCGCCGAGAGCCATTTCCGCGATCAGTGCCATGTTGCAGTCATTGTCGATCACCACGGGCTTGCCCGCCAGGCTTTCCAGTCGTTGCGCCAGGGAGATCGAGGCAAGGTTGACATAGCCTCCGGACAAGACCGCGCCAAGCCGCGCATCGACGCGTCCGGGGACGCCGATGCCGATGGCGGCAACTTCGGGGGAATCAAGCCGGCGCACCATTTCAGCGATCCGGGAGAGCACGAGCTCGGGGTCCGGCGCGCTCTTCTCGGAAATACGATCGAGGATTTCGCCCGTGCCGGAAATGCGGGCGGCGCGCAGATTGGTGCCGCCGATATCGATTCCGATGGCCATCAAACTAAGAGGCATGACGTCCTGTCATGTACTAAGCGGCTTTCTGCCGGTAGTTTCCGATCACCGCCTGAAGCTCGCGCAATCTCGACACTGCGATGGTCTTAAGCCTTTCCCGCTGAATGTCACGGTCAAGCGAGATGCAGTCCTTCCACAGCGACCGGCCGGCGATGACGCCTGACGCGCCGTTCCTCATCGCGGTCTCGACCTGGCCCAGGAATGTTGCGTGGTTTACGCCGGCGGAGAGGACCGCCCATGGCACCTCGCCAGCCATGCTGCTGATCCTGGCGCAGGCTTCCGGCGTTCCGGGATAAGGAAGCTTGAGCACCTTTGCCCCGCATTCCAGCGAAATCCGGGTGCCCTCTTCGACGAGCCAGGGGATCTTGGCGGTATAGTCTTCAAGGCTTTCCCCTTCGAGCTGATAGGTCAGGAACTCGACGACGAGCAGGAGGTCCTCTTGCGCGAAGTCGGCGATGCATTGGCGCAGAATGGCGACATTGTGCTCATTCGCCTCAGGCCTGTCGGCCCTGAGATAGACCATGATCTTGCCGCCGGTGCCGCCGAGCTCGCGGACGCGGCGCGCGCCGATGCCGGGAGCGAGGCGCGACAGGCGGTAACCGGCGGGCGAGACGTCGAAGCCCGAGGCATCGAGGCCGATGAGCAGAGCCGTATCGCGGTTCAGCACCCCTTCATCGACAACCCGCGGCACCGCGCAGAGCGGGTCGAGCAGCACGCAGGATGCCTGGCTGGCGAGGTATCGCGTGATGTCCGACTTGGTGTCGCCGAGCATGTCGTTGGTGATCTTGGCCTGTTCTGCAGGGTCCGCCGCAAGCAAGGTTCGCATGCCGCCGCGCTGGTCACAGGCGATGGCCATGATGGCCCCGTCTTGGCCGCATATCTGCTGGTAGCCGCGCAACTCTGCGGTCGTCATCTTTGTCATGGTCTTCTGTCCGATGTTGGCGCCCATTCACCAGGGCGCAGATCCGTGGAACAAGAAAGGTTTGGTTCTTACCTGCCTGTCGGCGGGAGAATTTGCCGCTTTGATGCGCTATCGAACCGAGAAATTTGGCCTTGGCCCGCAATTTGCCGTGGAAACGAGCCCATGTTGCGAGTCAGCCGAATTTGCGCGATAACTGCCATCGGTCGAGGTCTGTAACACATTGCTGAAAGGAATTGCAAGCTGGCTGTCCCTCCCGCACAAGATGCGGCCGCATCGCGGACGATGCTGCATACGGTCGCCAAACTGCACTATGAGGCTGACATGTCGCAGGTCGATATCGCGCGGCGGCTTGGTGTCTCCACCGCGACGATATCGCGTCTCCTGCAGCGGGCGAGAGCAGAGGGCATCGTGCGGATCGAGGTTCTCGATCTTGCAACGCCCGAAGGCATCACCACGCAATTGGTCGAGGGACTCGGACTTCGCGACGCGGCGGTCATCGAAACGCCGGCGGCCGGTGCACTGACGGCCCTTGCTGCGCCGCTCGGCGCCTTGCTCAAGCAAGCGGAACTGACGGCCGGCTCCGTGGTCACCATTGGCTGGGGGCGAGCCATTCGCGAGGTGATCCAGGCAGGCCTACCTCGCATTCCCGGCGTTCTTACCGTCGCTGCCACCGGCGGTATGCAGCAGCAGGCGCCGCATTTTCAGATCAACGAGTTTGTGCGGCTCGCCGCCGAAGAGTTGGGCGGGACGCCGCATTTCATCCATGCACCCTATCTGCCGTCCTCCGAATTGCGTGAGGTCTTCCTCGGCGATGCGGCCATCCGCGACAGCGTCGCGCTTTGGGACCGGACCGACGTTGCGATCGTCGGCATCGGCCTGCCCCATGCCATTAATCCGCCCGAAGCGAGTGCGGCCACGCTGAGCGAGCAGGCCCTGTTTCATGCGGCTGGAGACGTTATCCGTCATTACTTCGACGCCGAAGGCACGCTCATCCCGTGGGAGGGGGAGAGCCGGATGATCGCAATGTCGCCGGCCCAGCTTCGAGCCGTCCCACTGTCGATCGGCGTTGCCGGCTCGCCGGAGAAGGCGATGGCCATCATCGGTGCCGTCCGCGCCGGGCTTATCAACGCGCTGGTTACGGACACGAAGACGGCCCAGGCCATCCTCGAGGCTCTCTTGCCCCGATAATGGTGGGCACGCCGATGTGTGACATCGGCACAGCTGATCGATCCCAAACTGATTGACACCAAACGCGGATCACGAGCCCGCCGCCGCGAAATCATCAGTTGTGTCGTCAAAGAGTTGGGGCAATAGTCTGCGTGAGGGGCTCTGCGGAGCAGACAGATGGTGTCCGGTTTGAAAGCGTTTCGATCCCGGAAATACCTTGTTGCAATTTCTTTCAGCAAAGTGTTACAACCTTGCGGCTAGGCAAGCATGCGCGCCGAGCGGCGCTGTTCCCTGCACCTTGCGGAGGCTAGGAACGGGACTGCGCATCAGGCTGGTCGGTTTCGACTGGCTGACCTAACGACTGGGGGGCGCTCGGGAGGAAAGCTGCCCATAACAGCAAGCAGGCGAAAGCTGTTTCTCGCCGCCAGCACTTTACATAGCCGGAACAACTCGCAACGGCAAAATCTGCCAACATTAGGAGGATGTTATGAAGAAGATTGTTGCCGCCCTGGCGGCTCTCGCCATCTGCGCTATGGCGCTGGTCACGCCCGCTTTGGCGCAGGACAAAAAATTCACCATTGCGCTCATTCCGGGTCTTACCACCGACGGCTTTTACATCACCATGCGCAAGGGAGCCCAGGCGGCAGCCGATGCCCTTGGCGTGACCCTGGTTTTCCAGGGCGCCCCGGATTTCAATCCGGTAACGCAGGTCCCCGTGCTTGACGCGGTCATCGCCAAGAAGCCGGACGCCATCCTGATCGCGCCGACCGACAAGGTTCAATTGGTCGAGCCCCTGCGCAAGGCCCATGACGCCGGCATTCCGGTGATCACCGTCGACACCTTCATCGGCAGCGGCGTCTACCAGACCGGCGCCGGCGAGGCGGATTTCCCACTGTCCTATATTGCCTCCGACAACATTCTCGGCGGCGAGATCGCCGCGCGGGCATTGGCCAAGGCCATAGGCGACAAGGGCAAGGTCTACGTTTCGAACGTCAAGCCTGGCATTTCGACCACCGACCAGCGTGAAGAGGGCTTCAAGAAGGAGATGGCGGCCAACCATCCCGGCATCACCGTTCTCGAAACCCAGTTCAACGACAACGACGCCAACAAGGCCGCCTCGCAACTGCAGGCTGTGTTCGCGCGCAATCCCGATCTCGTTGGGGTGTTCGGCGCAAACCTGTTCTCGGCGCTTGGCGCGGCCAATGGCGTCCAGCAGGCCGGGCAGACCGGCACCGTCAAGGTCGTGGCGTTCGACGCGCCGACCAGCATTGTCGACAACATCAACACTGGCCTTGTCGACGTAGCGATTGCCCAGCATCCCGCGGAAATCGGCTATTTCGGCGTCGTGTCGGCCTATGCCCATCTGACCGGCCAGTCGATCCCGGTTGCGATCGGCACCGGCTTCACGATCATGGACAAGGCCAACATCGCCGACCCGAACATCTCGAAGTACCTTTATTCCGAATAAGTCCAGCCAGTCTCCTTCCGGCCTGCCGGAAGGAGACCTGGGCCAGGTCGCTTTGACCCTGTTTGACGGAGGCCGCTCTGCGGATCGGAACCATTCATGACTTCAACATCGCCGACCGAAACGCATGTCGCTCCCCAGGCGGATCACGGTGATCCGGCCAGGAGCTGGCTCGCACGCGTCGCCGAAGGACGCGCCTGGCTGTTCCTCGCCGGCCTGATCATCTGTTTCGAGGTCTGGTCGAGGCTCTCCTTCGGCGCAACCTTCGTGCTCAACCCGTTCAACGTGCAGTCCATTGCGATATTTGCCGTGGCGCCGTTGCTGCTGGCGACTGGGCAGACCTTCGTCATCATTTCGGGAGGCATCGACCTCTCGCTGGGTTTCATCATGGGTCTCGCGGCCGTCGTTGCCGCCCACGCCACGAATATGGCCGGCGTCGCCATGCCGGTGCCTCTGGCCATGATGTTGGGCATTCTGGCGGCCGTGATCGTCGCCGGCGTGCCTGGCGTCATCAATGGCTTGCTGATCTCGCGGCTACGAATTCCACCCTTCATCGGCACGCTTGGCATGTTTGGCGTGGCGCGCGGCGCTGCGTTCCTGCTGGCCGGCGGCACGACGGTGCCGGTCCAGAATTCCTGGTTCGCGCTGCTTGGCAACGGCAGGTTCTACGGTGTGCCTTATCTCGTCATCATTGCCGCCGTCTTTGTCGTGGTGATGCACTACATCCTGAGCCAGACCCGGTTCGGCCAGCACAACTACGCCATCGGCGCCAATGTGCAGGCGGCGAGTCGCGCCGGCATCGACATCAGGGGCCACATCCTGCGCCTTTACGTACTTTCGGCGATGTGCGCCGGCCTCGGGGGCGCGCTCTATGCAGCGCGCTTCACTGCGGGCGCCGCCCAGGCCGGCGAACCCTTGCTGCTCGACAGCGTCGCAGCCGTGGTGATCGGCGGCGCCAGCCTGTTCGGTGGCTCCGGCACCATTTTTGGGACGGTCGCCGGCGCCTTGGTGATCGCGGTCATTCAATACGGGCTGGTCTTCGTCAATGTCGAGCCGTTCTGGCAGTTCATCGCCGTCGGCCTCGTCATCATCATCTCCGTTCTTATCGACCAGGCGCAGCGCCGGTTCAGTGGAGCTCGCCAGGATGAATAGTTCCGAACAAACCGCCCCGCTTCTCGAAGTCCGACACCTTTCCAAGCATTTCGGCGCGGTGCAGGCGCTGAATGATTTCTCCATGGCCGTGCGGCCGGGCGAAGTGGTGGCGCTTGCCGGCGACAACGGCGCCGGCAAGACGACGCTGATCAAGGCGATATCGGGCGTCTTTCAGCCGACCGGCGGTGAAATTCTGCTGCGGGGGCAGCCAGTCACCTTCGCGACGCCGCAGGAGGCGCGCGAAAAAGGCATCGAGACAATTTACCAGGATCTCGCTCTCGCCGACAATCTGTCCATCGGCGCCAATATCTTCCTCGGCCGTGAACCCATGCGCAAGGCTTTTGGTTTCTTGCCGGTGCTCGATCGCAAGGCGATGGCCGTCGCCGCCAAGCAGACCATGGGACGGCTGGATTTCCATGTCAGCCGGCTCGACGCCCCCGTCAGCAATTTCTCCGGCGGTCAACGGCAGGCCGTTGCCATCGGCCGGGCCGTCTATTGGGACGCGCAGATCCTGATCATGGACGAACCGACCGCGGCCCTCGGCGTGCCGGAGCAGCGCAAGGTCATCTCGCTCATCCACCAGCTCAAGGCGCAAGGCCGGGGCGTGATCTTCATCTCGCACAATCTGCAGGATATTTTCGCCGTTTCCGATCGCATCGTCGTGCTGCGCCGGGGCGTTCAGGCCGGCGAGCGCAAGATCTCAGAGACCAACCATGACGAAGTCGTCAAGCTGATGGTTGGCGGCTAATGCATGTCGCCCAAAAGCTTGCCCTCGGGCTTGACCCGAGGGTGCGCCGCGGGTTTGCAACAACGACATGCATAAAAACAAGAATTTAAAGCGCGTCGCATGAAATCCCTTCAGACGCGACGCGCTTTAGGCCGAACCTTTCGATTGCTGAAACAACGCACTTCCCGAGGGGATCAGCTTCCCGGGTGGCGAGCCGGCCAATGCGGCAATGTCTCCGGCGAGAAGCGACTGCGACAGGATCGCTGGCACAGCTACCGCGCCTAAAGCGCGTCGCATTTGACCGGCCTCACGCGACGCGCTTTAGGTTGTTGTTTTATGCATGTCGTTATCGCAAAACCGCTGCACACTTTTGCGCGACATGCATTAGCTGCTCAGCATCTCAATGCGTCCGCCCGATTTCCGGCGAAATATGTTCGCCCCCGACGATGACAAAATGCCATCCAGATATGCTCGGCGCGGCGGAAAGAAGCAGGATGGCGAGCAGAGTCGACATTGCCTGAGGATGTCACTATATAGCGGCGGCTTTGGCCGCGTACCCGTAGGATCGCCCAGCGAATGGCGCCGCAAACGTGCCACGTATGTGACATCTATTGTCATACAAATTGACTGGATTACCGGAAAAAAGCAAGTAGAAACAATGGCGCGATCCGGGACATGATCCCAGCCAACGGTGCCAGTCTCCTCAAGAAGATAGAATCTCATCAAGAATTAGAATGAGCTCCTTGAACCTTCGATTTCCGTCAGCCCTGTGGAGCTTGGGCAAGATCGGCTTGCCGGGTGACGGCGACTCGGTTGGAATGGGAGCGTGCATCTTTTCAGGGATGCCGGCGTTTATGACAACCAACCGGCGCAGCCGCCAGGGAACAGCAGCATGAGCGAACACGCGATCGAGTTCTTGCAGGAGTGGATCGGCGAAAAGGTCCACTGCCAGTCCTCGCTGGACAGGATCGAGGAGCAGGCCGAGACCCTCGCCAGGGAATGCGCGGCCAAGGCGGCTGAGGCCGGCATACCGCTGGAGGATATCCAGGAAGAGGTCGGCGACATTCAGGAACTTATCGCGTCGAGGCTGGAAGAGGCGGCTGAGGCCGACCAGGACGAAAAGAATTCGGACAAGCCTGCCCAGTGATACGGTCTGTTCCTGGCGCCAGCGATGTGAAGCATAGCATACGCCCCATTAACTGCCTGATGAGTGAGCCTAGCGGGCTTTCAGCCCAGGATCGCGCTGATATCGTAATTTCCAATGGTCTTTGCGAGGTCTTCCGGCGAAGAGCCATGCTTGTTTTTCAGCGTTTTATCTGAGCCAGCTGAGAGAAGGAGCTTGATCAACTCGCCACGGCCCCGTGATTCAAACACGGCACGCCACAGGGGCGTGTTTCCATGAACGTCTTGGGCAGAAACATCTGCGCCGCCCTTGACCAGAAGTTCCGCCGCTTCGAGCCGATATTCACGAGCGGCAAAGTGCAGCGGTGTTTCCAGGTTCTTGTCCTGAACATTCACGTTCGATCCACGCTCGATCAGTGCAGCGACGATTGCGGTGTCTCCGTCTTTTGTCGCGTAAAACAAGGGCGTCCGACCTTCGCGATCTAACGCATCGACATCCTCCCCCTCTGAAATAGCTTGGATGACTTCAGGCGAGCTATGTCTCATCACCGCCTTGTGTACGGGTGCGGGACTGTCTGGGTTGCTCATACTTATGGCTCCGATTGGACGATGGGGCTTCCAATTGATATTTGTTAGGGCCGTTTATTCATTGAACTGCTTTTGGGTTAATCCTTCGCAGCTTCAGGGCCATTCCGGGCCGAACCCGACGTTGCGCCGGGGAAAGTATCAACCAAGATCTACGCTGGGACTCGCGCCGAATTTGTCCTTGAGCCATGCCTTCGGCAGCGCCGGCACGAAATTGCCGTCGCGCCCGGCCATGTCGTCATTGGTGACCAGCGCATTGAGGATCGCTTCCTCCACACTCCCAATCACCGCGTCGAACAACGGGTCGATGTCGGTATCCGGGATAAAATCGGCGCTGGCGATGCGGCCTGGCGGCGCCAGTGCCGCCTCGCGGTTGGCGGTGGAAAAGGCCAGGAAAATGTCGCCCGAGCTATGATAGCCGAAGCCGCCGGTCATGGCGACGCCGAGCGGCGCCCGGCGGGCCAGCCGCTTCATCTGATGCGGCAGCAACGCCGCATCGGTGGCGACGACCCCAATGATCGAACCTTTCTCGGCGCGCGGCGTGCTTTCGCGGATCGCCGGTTCCACGAGATCGAGCCCGGCGCGCAGGCCGCGAATGATAAAATTCCTCCGCTTGCCGAAATTCGCCTGCACGAACGCACCGACCGTGTAGCGCCGGCCGTGCCATTCGACGATGCGCGATGCCGTGCCGGAGCCTGCCTTGAAACCGAAGGCGATCATGCCGGTGCCGCCGCCGACGCTGCCTTCCTCGATCGATCCGCCGGTCGCGCCATCGAGTGCCGCGGCGACATGCTCTGATCTGAGATGGTGGCCGTTGATGTCGTTCAGGAAGCCATCATAGGTTTCCGCGGCTACCGGCAGGCCCCAGCCGCTGTCGAGCGCGGCCGGCAGCACGCGCTGCATCCAGCGTAGCGTTCCGTCGCGTGAAACGCCGCAGGAATGCGTGTTGGTGATGGTGATTGGCAAATTGAAGGCACCGGTTTCCTCAATGATATGCGAGCCGGTCAATTCGCCATTGCCGTTCTGGCTGAAGACACCGGCAAAGACCGGCGTGGCGAGATCGGCACGCGGTCTGGGCAGGATGGCGGTCACGCCGGTGCGCACCGGTCCCTTGCCGATCACCAGCGCACCATCGCCCGAAATCAGCGTCGAATAACCAACCGCAACGCCGGCCACATCGGTGATGGCGTTGAACGGTCCAGGCGTGCCGTCAAAACTTATGCCGAAGGCTCTTGCACGCGGCCTGTCGGAAGGCGTCCGGTGATGTGGATTGCCGGTCATGGGCATTCGGAAGTCATCGGGATTATGAGCGCCTGAAAATAATCATGGGGCACTCAGAACAGCGAGCCCTGATTGCCGGGTTCCTTGGCTTTGGCGCCCGGCTTTGCATTTGTTTTCGGTCTTGCGGCACCGCTGGTCGCAACCGCATCGGCGGTTCCGTCGGCGAACTCCAGCCAAAGTGCCATCCCCGGCACCACTTCCGCCGCTTGCTTGATCACCGCCCCGTCGGCGTCTTTCACCAAGGCAAAGCCCCGCGCCAGCACCGCCTTGTGCGACAGCGTCGCCAGCAGCCGGTCGGCCTGGGTCAGTTTCCCGCGCAAGCGTTCGAGCCGCACCGAAATCACCCGGTCCTGTCGCCGCGACAGCGCCGCCAAAGTATCTGCCTGCAATTTCTGCCGCCTTGCGATCGGCGCGGGCGACAGCCGCGCCGCGGTTCGCGAAAACTGCGTTCGCCGCTCGCGCACTATGGCGAAGAACGCCGCTTGCGCGCGGGCGAGATCACGGCCGGCCAGCGTGCGCGCCTCGTTCATGCGTCGCGACAGAGTGGCCGGCGTCAGCCGCTGCGCCTGAAGCCTGGCCCGCTTGCGTTGGACGCTGACGGACAGCGCCCGGCCAAGCCGGCTCGTCGCTTCATCGAAGCGCCGGCGCGGCAGCGCCAGCAGTTGGTCGGGCGAGGGCAGCGCACGCGCGGCGGCACGCACCGCCTGGCGCTTGCGTTCGAAATTGCGCGATGCCGCAGTCTTGAGCCGCGCACCAAGGCTGGCAAGTGTTACTTCGAGGTCGGCGCGCACGGGCACGGCGATTTCGGCGGCACCCGTCGGCGTCGGCGCCCGCACATCCGCCGCCAGGTCGATCAGCGTCCAGTCCGTTTCATGGCCGACAGCGGAGATCACCGGAATGCGTGAGGCGGCGACGGCGCGGGCCAGCGCCTCGTCATTGAACCCCCAAAGGTCCTCGAGGCTGCCGCCGCCGCGCGCCACGATCAACAGGTCGGGGTGCGGAATAATGCCATCCTGCGCCAGTGCGTTGAAGCCGTTGACGGCGGCGGTCACTTCCGTGCCTGCCGTCTCGCCCTGCACCCGCACCGGCCAGACAAGCACATGCAGCGGAAACCGGTCCTTGATCCGGTGTATGATGTCGCGGATGACCGAACCTGTCGGCGAGGTGACGACGCCGATGACGCGCGGCATGAACGGCAGCAAGCGCTTGCGGCCGGCATCGAACAGGCCTTCGGCCTGCAGCCGGCGCTTGCGCTCTTCCAGCAGCGCCATCAGCGCCCCGGCGCCGGCCGGCTCCAGATTGTCGATGACGATCTGGTAGGTGGACTTTCCGGGATAGGTGGTGAGCCGGCCGGTGGCGATCACCTCCATGCCTTCTTCGGGGCGGAATTTCAGCCGGCTCATCGCGGTCTTCCACACCACGGCGTCGAGCCGTGCGCGGTCGTCCTTGAGGCAGAAATAGGCATGGCCGGAGGAATGCGGCCCGCGATAGCCTGATATTTCGCCGCGCACCCGCACATTGCCGAAGACGTCCTCGACCGTGCGCTTCAGCGCACCGGAAATCTCGCTCACCGTGTATTCGGTGGCGTTGGTGCGTGATTCGGATACTGCGTCGCTCATTGGCCGATTGGGGGGCGGTTGTCCCTCCGCGTCAAGACGGGTGTGTCCGGTGCCGGCCAATTGCGGGGGTTTTTCACCAGCCCGGCGAGATCTGGTTCGGCTTGGTCCGCTTCGTCTTAGAGAAGGCAAATGCCGGGAAGTCGAAGCTTCCCGTGTCTTCGCCGAGCGGCACGGAAATATTGTCGAGGCTTTCCGAAATGTGACGGGCCAGCGCGTCGACGATCTCCGGACGCGACGTCTGGCCGCGCATGATGCCGATGCGGCAGTCGGGCAGGGCGCCGAACCCGTCGGCGTCGCCCAGAACCCGCATGCCGGGCCGCAGCGCGCATTCCGGCAGCACCGAGATCGCCAGGCCGGAAAGCACCGCGGCGGTGATGACTGTCGCCGAGAAGCTGGTGAACAGGATGCGGTAGTCGCGGTTCTGCCGGTCGAGTACGTCGACCGCAGCCCGCCGCCAGATGCAGTTCGGCCGGCCGAAGGCCATCGGCAGAACTTCCTGCTCATGCGTCGCATGGTTGGCCGAAGTGACCCACAGCAGCGGTTCGCGCCGCACCACTTCCGACTGGCCGTGTGCGTCATTGTGCGTCACCAGCGCCAGATCGAGATTGCCGCGCTTGATATGGTCGACCAGCCCCGGCGTCGGCTCGCAGATGACGGTCAACTCGACACGTGGATTGGAACGGGCGAAGCGGGCCATGATCTCGGGCAGGAAGCGATCGGCATAATCGTCCGGGGTGCCGATGCGGATCGTGCCTTCGAGCCGCCGGTCGTCGAAGGCGGCCAGCGTTTCCCGATTGAGGAACAGCAGCCGTCTTGCGTAGGAGAGCAGCCTGTCGCCTTCCTCGGTTAACCTGTTGATGCGGCCGTCCTTTTCGAACAGCGGCTTGCCGATCCGTTCCTCCAGCCGGCGCATCTGCATGGACACCGCCGACTGGGTCCGATGCACCGCTTCTGCCGCGCGGGTAAAGCTGCCGGTGTCGACGATCGAGACGAAGGTCTGCAACTGATCGAGATCGAGTGGCGCTTTCATCGGTCTCATCCATCACTAGTGTTGATGCTAAAGATTAGAAACATTCGTTGGATTAATCAATCGAACGATGGCAAATTTACGACTGTCCACATGACGGCATGTGAATCGGGACCGGAACGGCCGCTGTTTCCAGCGCCGATCGCCCGTCTTCGTCCGTTCGAATATGAAGGAGACTGACATGGCTACGTTTGATTTCGCCACCGAGACTTCGCGCATCACGTCGCGTCCGGCTATTGCGACGCGCGTGGTCAACACCATCTCCAACGTCTACCGCGCCTGGAAAAACCGCCGTGCGTTCTATCGCCTTGGTGAGATGTCGGATGCCGAACTTGCCGACATCGGCTTGACGCGCGCCGATCTCCACGTCGCCATCGACGTGCCTTTCGGCCGTGATCCAACCGAGAGGCTTCGCGTCATCGCGGCCGATCGCGTAGACACGATCGAGGATCTTGCCCGCAAAATGACCTGATCGCGTTGGTTGCGTGCCCTTGGGGTGCGCGGCGCTATAGGATTTCGCAGGCTCCCACTCCCTGCCGGTTCCCCGCCGGCCCGCCTGCACACTGCCCGGTCCTCCTAAGGACCGGGCATTTTCTTTGGGCGGCGCTCAAGATTAGGTTGCGACCGCCTGGTCGGTTTAGCGCCGGTCCATGCCTCGCTTGAATTGATCGAAGATCGATTCCACGCCCTTCTGGTAATCGTCGCGCTGCTGCGCGCCCGCCTCGAACATTTTGCCGAACAAATCGTCGAACGGATTGCGTGGCCTGCCGCTCGGATTTGCCTGTGGCTGGGGCGCTTCGCGCTGCTGTGGTGCCTGACGCGGCTGCGACTGTTGCGCACCGCCGCCGAACATGTCCTGCAGCACCTTGCCGAGCGGATTGTCGCCGTAGGGATTGGGCGCCTTCTGCGGCTGACCCTGCGGCTGCTGCGCGCCGCCGAACATGTCCTGCAGCATTTTGCCGAACGGATTGTCCATCGGGCCGGGCTGTGGTGCCGGCGCCTGTGCCCCGCCAGCCTGCCGCATCATCTGCTCGATGATCTCGCCGAGCGGATTGCTGCCGCCGCCAAATCCGCCTGCTGCCTGCATCTGATTTGTGGTCTGCTTGAACAGGCCGCCCATCATCATCGAAGCCACGACCGGCAACATCTGCTGCAAGATCTGCTGGCTGACGCCGCTCGCCTGCGCTGCCTGGCTGGCAACGGCGCGGGACAGGTCTTTCGAGCCGAACAGATGGCCAAGAATGCCGTTGCCTTCATCGACGCCCTGCGGTGAGAAGGCCCGGCCTGCGTCCTCGAAATATTTGGCGTGCTGGCCGCTGGCCATTGCCGTCATGAACGCGCCGAGCCCGTAGGGGTCGGAGGTGCTGCGCTTCAGCCCCTGTGAAAAGGCCGGCAGCAGCGCCTCGACCGCCGATTGCGCTTGCTGCTGCGAAAGCCCGAACTGTTGGGCCAGGGCCTGCATGCCGTTGCCGTTCTGCGCCTGCGCCAGAATGTCGAACAAGGAAGGCATTGGTTTTCTCCTCCGGGAAATTCTCGTAGGAGAGAGCCTATCGCATCGGCCCGAAAATCGGAATCGATTTCGGAAAGCGCCTTTCCCGAACTGTCGGCCAGGCCGATAGCAAACGGCTAATACGCATACTCCATGAACACCGGCTCGATCGAGCCGCCCCAGCGCGTATGATAGGCGGAGAGCAGCTCTTCGGCGCTGGTGGTGCCGCGCGCGACGACTTCGTCCAGCGTGCTGAGGAACGAAGTTTCGTCGTAGCCGTCGCGGTTCTTGCGGCCGCGGTTCTTCAGCCCCATGCGCGAGACGACGAGCACGTCGCGGGCGATCTCGCGCAGTGTCGTGTTGCGGAACGGCGCCGAAATACCCTGTTCCGGCACGGCGTTGCGCATCGCCAGCACTTCTTCATGGCTCCAGCTCGAGGTCAGCGCCTCGGCCGCGTCGAGCGCCGCCGCGTCATAGAGCAGCCCGACCCAGAAGGCCGGCAACGCGCAGATGCGCCGCCACGGCCCGCCATCGGCGCCGCGCATTTCAAGGAAACGCTTCAATCGCACGTCGGGGAACAGCGTCGACAAATGGTTCGCCCAATCGCCCATCGTCGGCAGCCCGTCGGGGATCTCGTTGCGGGCCGCACCCGCCATGAACTGCCGGAAGGTGACGTGCGTCATGTCGTGGTACTGGCCATCGCGGATGACGAAGTACATGGGCACGTCGAGCGCCCATTCGACATAGTCGGCGAAGCCGAAATCGGGCGAGAAGCAGAAGTCGAGCAGGCCCGAGCGCTGGTTGTCGGTGTCGCGCCAGATGTCGCCGCGCCAGCTCTGAAATCCGTTGGGCCGGCCCTCGGTGAACGGCGAGTTGGCGAACAGCGCCGTCGACAGCGGCTGCAGCTTCAGCGACACCTGCATCTTGCGGCGCATGTCGGCCTCGCTCTCGAAGTCGAGATTTACCTGGATGGTGCAGGTGCGGTACATCATGTCGAGGCCTTTGGTGCCGACCTTGGGCATGTAGCGCGTCATGATCTCGTAGCGCGATTTCGGCATTTTCGGCGTCTCGGCCAGCGACCATTTCGGGCTGCCGCCGAGGCCGAGGAAACGGATGCCCATCGGCTCGGCGATCTCGCGCACCTGCGCCAGATGCGCATTGCCCTCGCGGCAGGTCTGGTGGATCGTCTCCAGCGGCGCGCCGGACAGTTCGAACTGGCCGCCGGGCTCCAGCGAGATCGCGCCCTGGCCGGTCGGCTCGACCAGGCCGATAATGCGGCCGGCATCCATGATCGGATCCCAGCCGAGTTTTTCCTGCATGCCTTCGAGAATGGCGCGGATGCCGTGATCGCCGCCATAGGGCACCGGCGCATTGCCGTCGACATAGAATGGGAATTTCTCGTGTTCGGTGCCGATGCGCCATTTGTCGCGCGGCTTGTTGCCTTCAGCCAGATGCTCGACAAGCTCGTCGACGCCTTCGATCGGCCGGAAATCGGTTGTGTCGCGCGCCATGAACAGCCCTCCGACGCATGACCCGAAAATCGGCATCGATTTTCGGTGGGGATCATGCGCCAAACCAAGTGCTACAACGTCCTATGCGCGTCCGAAAGGACGCGCGGCGCTGCAGGCGGCCGGACGACCGCCGGCGCTAGATGGACGAAATGTCAGTAGGCGATCAAGCGAAAAATCCTGAGCCACAGGGTAATTGGAATTGATCACCAATCCCCGACCGTCGCCTGTATCACCGCCAGTGCCGCCACCGCAGCCGTGTCGGCGCGCAGGATGCGCGGACCGAGCGGAATGGCCGTGACGAATGGCAGCGCCCTCAGCATCCTCCGTTCCTCGTCGGAAAACCCGCCCTCGGGCCCGACCAGCAGCCCGAACTTCTTCTCCCGTAGCGCTTGCAGCGCCGGCAGCGGATTGTTGGTGGAGGCATCCTCGTCGCAGAAGATCAACCGCCGCTCCTTGTCCCAGCCGGCCAGCAGGCGTTCGAATTTTTCCGCTTCGCGCACGTCCGGCACCGCCAGGATGCCGCATTGTTCGGCGGCCTCGACGACATTGGCACGCACGCGTTCGATGCCGGGCTTTGCCACTTGCGTGTGCTGGGTGATGACCGGTTGCAGGACGCCGGCGCCCATCTCGACCGCCTTCTGCACCAGATAGTCGAGCCGACCCTGCTTTATCGGCGCAAAGCAGTAGACGAGATCTGGCAGCGGCGGCTGCGGCCGCTGCAAGGCCAGCACCTTCAGGCGTACCGCCTTTTTTGATTTGGCGGCGATCGCCGCCGACCATTCGCCGTCGCGGCCGTTGAACAACAGGACTTCGGCACCTTCGCCGAGCCGCAGCACATGCATCAGGTAATGGCTATGCTGCGGGCTCGCCTCGAACTCGATATCCGGTCCGAGGTCGTCCGGCACGAACAGCCGCTGCATCTTGTAATTGGCGCGCATCGCCGAGGAATGGGCGAGCCAAACCTTGACGTCAAGCCTCAGCGCTCGCGTGCCAGACCGGTTCGTAGCCTTGCCTCAGCACGGAAACGGTGGTTGTCGGCGTGAGCAGGCGGATTGGGCGGTCGGCGAAGCCGCCGAACGCTACCGGTTCGTCCCCCACGCGATCACCATAGCCTGCGAACGACCAGCGCAGTGCCTTGCCGCCGCGCATCGCGTAGGCGTTGCCGCCGTCCGCAACCATGGCGCCGTCCGGCAACCCGGCAAGCTCTTCTGCAGATACGACCGGTGCCGGCCCACCCGACGCCAGCCGCTCCTTATGCAGGCGCTTGTCGACTTGCGGCGCACGCGGCTCGGCAATGCCGAAGGCGATGCCGAAGCGCTGGACGAAATCGCTGGCCCGGTCGCGCCGGCAGAAGAAGCAAGGCCGATGCCCGGCCGAGAGCGCGGTCACCTCGTCCAGGAAAAACAGCTCGGTCCAGCCGGCCTTGCCACCATTCCTGTTGCGGCCCATTGGCTCACGCCGCACATCGCGGAATTCGCAGACGCAGATGATCCAGGCCTGCAGCGCCCAGCGCTTTTTCAGCAGCGTCTTCGTTTCGGGGTCATGGATGATGCCGCGATTGCCCATGAACAGGCCGCGCTCCGGCACGGCGTGGATGACGCCGAACGGGTCGACCCGATTCTGCAGTGGCATAGCTTTCTCCCCGAATACGCATCTTGGCTGGAACGACGGCGGCATGATATCGCTCGTCGCATCATTTTCATGTCAGCAGGTTTGTCGATGCGGGTGCTGGTGGTCCAGAATTTCGACAGTGAGGGCCTTGGCCAGATCGGCGCAGCTCTTGTCGAGGCGGGCGCCGATATCGACCTGCGACGGCCCTATTGTGGCGAGGCGCTGCCGCACGACAGCACTGCGCACGACGCCATGGTCGTGCTCGGCGGCGCCCAGAATGCGCTGGATGACGAGATTTGTCCGTATTTTCCTGAACTGCTCGACCTGACGCGCGATTTCGCCGGCAAGGATCGCGCCGTGCTCGGTATTTGCCTTGGCAGCCAGCTGGTCGCACGTGCCTTCGGCGGCGAGAACCGGATCGGCGCCGCCTCGGAATTCGGTTGGCACAAGGTCTCGCTCACACCGGCGGCGAAGGCCGATCCGGTGCTCGCCGCACTGCCCGAAAATTTCCCCATCTTCGAGTGGCACGACGACACCTTTGTCTTGCCAGAAGATGCCGTGCGGCTCGCCGGCAACGAAGTCGCCGAGAACCAGGCGTTTCGCATCGGCCGGGCCGTCTATGGCTTCCAGTTCCATTTCGAGGCGGACCGGCCGATGGTCCGCGACTGGAGCACATCCTTCGCATCGCTCATTGCCGAACGGCATCCAGACTGGAGCGACCGGCTCGACGACGAAATGGCCGGCAACGGAGCGGATGCCGATGCCGCCGGGCTGGCCATCGCCCGCGCCTGGGTGGCGACGATCTGACGGCTGTCGGTGCCGACGTTGCATATTTGGCACGCCGGCAAAAATCCGCTGTGGACAGCTTGTTTCCTCCTTGGCTTGTGGCCGCCCGCCACCCTAGAAGGCACGCGCTCTGCATCTTCCGTGCAACGCGATGAACCTTTTGGGTCACTCGCGCGACACACCGCCGATACAGAACATGCCTAGAAGCGCGAAATCGTCGAAACTTTGCGACGCATTTTCCGTTTCAACCCAATCGTAACCCGCCTCGTGCACAGATGCAGAAAGCTCAACAAGAGATGACGTCCGTGAAAGCAGCGCTTCTGTCCTTTGTCATGTTGTCGGCCATCGTGTTGTGCGGCTTCGGCACCTATGCCGGCGACGCAGCCAACAACCACAACGCCGTCGACGGCTACGGCGTCACCGCCGCGCTTCGCTAAAACAAAGCCTTGAGGCGCGACGCGCTTTAAGCCTTCTCGCCTGACACCACCAGGATACGCTTGTCGGCGCCGTCGATGACGAGCGCGCTGAGATTCCCCGTCTGGTAGGCGAGCGTGTCGATATTGACGCGGTTGACCATCACCTCCGCCTCTGGCACCGGCGTGTGGCCATGCACCACGATCTTCGGATGCAGGCCGGAATGGTTGTGGAAGACATCGCGGATCCAGATCAGGTCCTGGGTGCTCTGACTTTCGAGCGCAATGCCTGGCCGGATGCCGGCATGGCAGAAGAAGAAGTCGCCGAAGGTCAGTGAAAACGGCAGCGACTGCAGGAAGTCGACATGGCTTTTCGGCACGGCCTCGACCAGCGCGGCATGGCCTTGCCGCAGCGCCGCCTCGGATCTGCCAAACCACGCGCCGCCACCTTCATTGAGCGCCACGCCATAGGATTGCGCGGTCTGGATGCCGCCATAGCGCATGAAAAGCCCATCCGCATCGGGAGCATTGAGGAAGTCGAGGAAGCCGATGTCGTGGTTGCCGGCGAGCATCAGGTGGCGCGGGTCGCGTTTCCGCACTTCGATCAGGAAATCGATGACGCTCTTGGAGTCCGGGCCGCGGTCGACATAGTCGCCGAGATGGATGACACGCCAGTCGGCCGGCGGCGCCTGGCGGATCTCGGCCGCAATCCGTCGGTACATGGCGGCGAGCAGGTCGAGCCGGCCATGCACGTCGCCGACCGCATAGATGCGCATGCCTTCCGGTCCGCGCGCGTCGAGAAAGTGGATGCCGGGGGTGGTCAATGCGTCCATCTCCGTGATCATGCCGTCACGGGCGTCTAACGCCGAAGCTGATCCTTGCCCATGTCGGTTACCAGACGCTTTCCGCACAGTGCCAGCGTTATGTCCATCTCCTTGCGGATGATTTCCAAGGCTTTTGTGACCCCTTCCTTGCCTAGCGCGCCGAGGCCGTAAAGGAAAGGCCGGCCGATATAGGTGCCCTTGGCGCCGAGGCACAGCGCCTTCAGCACGTCCTGGCCCGAGCGGATGCCGCCGTCCATATGCACCTCGATCGTGTCGCCGACCGCGTCGGCGATCTCTTCCAGCACCTCGATCGACGACGGCGCACCGTCGAGCTGGCGTCCGCCATGATTGGAGACGATGATCGCGTCGGCGCCGGTCTTGGCTGCCATCAGCGCGTCTTCCTTGTCGAGGATGCCCTTCAGGATCAGCTTGCCGCCCCAGCGCTCCTTGATCCAGGCAACGTCCTTCCACGACAGATGCGGATCGAATTGCTCCGTCGTCCACGATGACAGCGAGGTGAGGTCGCCGACGCCCTTGGCGTGGCCGACGATGTTGCGGAAGGTCCGGCGCCTGGTGCCTGCCATGCCAATGCACCAGCCCGGCCGGGTCGCCACCTGCCAGACATGCTTCGGCGTGAAGCGCGGCGGCGCCGAAAGCCCGTTGCGGATATCCTTGTGGCGCTGGCCGAGGATCTGCAGGTCGAGCGTCAGCACCAGCGCCGAGCATTTCGCCGCCTTCGCCCTGTCGATGAGACTGAGGACGAAATCCTTGTCGCGCAGCACATAGAGCTGGAACCAGAACGGCTTCTTGGTCACTGATGCAACATCCTCGATCGAACAGATGCTCATCGTCGACAGCGTGAACGGCACGCCGAACTCCTCCGCCGCCTGCGCCGCCAGCATCTCGCCGTCGGCATGCTGCATGCCGGTCATGCCAGTCGGCGCCAGCGCCACCGGCATCGCCACCTTCTCGCCGATCATGGTCGATTCCAGCGATCGGTTGCTCATGTCGACCATCACGCGCTGGCGGAACTTGATCTTTTGGAAGTCCTCCTCGTTGGCCCGGTAGGTGCTTTCGGTCCATCCACCGGAATCGGCATAGTCGAAGAACATCTTCGGCACGCGGCGGCGCGCCAGGTCCTTGAGATCGGCGATGGTGAGGATCATGCTCATGGGCTTCCCGCTGATTGTTCGCTAATTCGTCGCTGTTGATTTTTCTTAGCTGGCGCTCACGAGCGTCTCCTTGCCGGCTCGCCGTCGCCGGCTTCGGAGCGCTGCATCAGTCTCAGCCGCGACACACGCTGCCAGTCGCCGCTGCGCTCGGCCTCGGCCATGGTGCGTTCGACATGGGTGATGTGGTCCATCGCCGCTTGCCGTGCGGCCGCCGGATCGCCGGCCTTCACCGCCGCGTAGATCGCCTGGTGCTGCGAGAGCAGCGCTTCGCGCGCGCCCGGCACGTTGAACACCAGGAGCCGGTTCTGGAAGACGCCCTCCGACAGCAGCCGGTAGCACGAGCGCAGCGTGTGCAGGAGGATGATGTTGTGCGCGCATTCGCAGATCGCGTGGTGGAACTCGACGTCGATTTCCGCCTCGTCGTCGAAATTGCCGGTCCGGTGCGCCTCGTCCATGCGCGCCATGATGCGGTCGAGCAGCGCCAGGTCGTCTGATGTGGCGCGCCGCGCCGCATACTCGGCCGCCACCGCCTCGATCTCGCGGCGGTATTCCAGATAGTCGGTCGCCGCCTTGCGGTGCATGGATATCAGGTCCGTCACCGGCTTGGTGAACAACTGGCCGATGACGTCGGCGACATGGGTGCCGCCGCCGGGCCGCGTGGTCAAAAGCCCGCGCCCCTCCAGCGCCTTCAGCGCATCGCGCAGGATCGGCCGCGACACCTCGAACCGGCGTGCCAGCTCGCGCTCGCCCGGCAGCCTGTCGCCGGTGCGCAGAACGCCTTCGAGGATCAGGCTCTCGATCTGCTGCATCACCTCGTCGGCGGTGCGGGAATGCTCGATCCTGGAGAAAATGTCGCTCAACGGGGATGCCTGGGGATTGAACCGGTGCCGCGCAAGATAAAGCCAGCGTCGCCAACTGGTCAAATTATTTATCCAATTCGTCGGTTTGGCCGGGTTCAACCTCGTCGCGGCATATCGCTTTCGGCTAACTTGTCGTTTGCGTCCCCCGGCAATTGGCTCTAGAGGGACGCGAGTGCACCGAGCCCGGGGGACCAGCCGTGGCAGATGACCCGTCCAATCTCGAATTTCAGCCGCGCGTTGAGGGCAGCGTCATGGGCTTTCCCGCGCATGAGGGACGGCCTGGCGCGCTCGGCGAGGTTCACGCCCGTCCGCATCCGCTGGTCGAGAAACCGCGCGTGCTGGTGCAGCTTTCGTTCATGACCGAAGCTGGGTCCGGCGTCGACCAAGCCGTGCTTTCCGAATTGTCGCGGCGCCTCGGCATCGCCGTGCCTGACCCTCATGCCCGCCACCACGCGATGAAGTGGGGCAAGGGCTCGCTGCGCTGGGAACGGCACACGGAATTCTCCACCTATCTGTGGGAAGGACCGCTCTCGGAGAGCGGCCAGCGCCAGGAAGGTTCGCCTTTCGGCAACGGGTTTTCGCCGCCGGGAACGGTGATTTCCGGCATCAGACTCGAAATCCGCAAATGGACGCAGGCGAGCGAAAGGCTGATCGCCGGCTTCGACCCGACCAGCCTGTGCTATTCGCTGGTCGAGCGCGGCAACGCCGCCATCGTCACCGATTTCCGCCAGGACGGTGACGGCATGACCCGCATGCTGGTGCTCGACCGCGGCCTGACGCCGGCACGCACCGGCGCGCTGGCGCAACGGCTGATCGATATCGAAACCTACCGCACGCTGGCCATGCTTGGCCTGCCGCTGGCGCTGATGCTGTCCGGTCGCGCGCGCCGCATTGAGGACAGGCTGGCACAGACCACACTGGAAATGAAAGTCGCCGAAACCCGCGACAACCAGACGCTGCTTGCCGACCTGACCGAGCTTGCCGCCGAACTGGAGGCCGATGCAGCCTCCAGCCTCTATCGCTTCGGCGCCAGCCGCGCCTATGACGGCATCGTCCGCGAACGGCTGGAGGCGCTGGAGGAAGAAGCGGTGCCCGGCTACGACACCTGGGGCGGTTTCCTGCAGCGCCGCGTCGCCCCAGCCATGCGCACCTGCCGTTCGGTCGAGGAGCGTCAGGCCAATCTGTCGACGAAACTCACCCGCGCCACCACGCTGCTGCGCACCTGGGTTGACGTCGAGGTCGAGAAGCAGAACCGCGATCTGCTGGCGTCGATGAACAACCGCGCCCGCCTGCAATTGCGGCTGCAGCAGACAGTGGAGGGTCTCTCGGTCGCGGCCGTCTCCTACTACGTCGTCGGCCTCATCGGCTACGTCGCCAAGGGCGCCTCGATCTTCGGCCGTGCCGTCGCGCCCGAGGTCGTCACCGCCGCCTCGGTGCCGCTCGCCATCCTGCTGGTCTGGTGGGGCGTGCGCCGTGTGCGCCGCCTGCACTCCGAACCCGCCAAGCAGGCAGCGGAGTAAAAGCCTTACCCTCCCCCTTGTGGGGAGGGTCGGCGAGCAAGCTGAGCGAAGCGAAGTTTGCGAAACAGGGTGGGGATGCTCATAAAGCGCGTCCCTCTCGCCGACCCCCACCCGCTCACTTCGTTCGCGACCCTCCCCACAAGGGGGTGTTTGGACCGGGGACATCGCGCTCGTGTCCTCGAAT
Organism: Mesorhizobium delmotii; assembly: GCF_900149755.1. Classification (NCBI taxonomy): domain Bacteria; kingdom Pseudomonadati; phylum Pseudomonadota; class Alphaproteobacteria; order Hyphomicrobiales; family Phyllobacteriaceae; genus Mesorhizobium; species Mesorhizobium delmotii. Next base: position 1,053,577 of record NZ_FUIG01000013.1, read on the forward strand.
GGCATCTCGAACCTCCCGGCGCAAAGCGCGCCAAACTGTTCGCGATGTCCTCGCACACCTGTTCGCGATGTCCCGGTCCAAACAAGGGAGAGGGTAAAACTGCAGCGGCAGATTGTCGCCGCGGAAGGCGGTGCAGGTGTCGGCTCCGATTTCGGCCAAAGCAGGATTTGCAACAGGCGCCTCCCGCTGGTAAAAGATTTTTACCAGTCGATCGAAGGAGACTGTTGATGTCCGGCCTGCTGATGCCGAAGCCAGACGACGCCACGATGCGCCGGCGCGACGAGATCGTCGCCGATATGCGCATCATCGTGCCGGGCGAAGGCGTCGTCGACGCTGCCAATTCGATGCGCGCCTTCGAGAGCGACGGCCTCACCGCCTATCGGCAATTGCCGCTGGTCGTGGTGCTGCCCGAAACGGTGGTGCAGGTCTCGCGCGTGCTGAAATATTGCAACGACCGCAACATCCGCGTTGTGCCGCGCGGTTCCGGCACCTCGCTGTCCGGCGGCGCGCTGCCGCTGGAAGACGCCGTGCTGCTGGTGATGAGCAGGTTCAACCGCATTCTCGAGATCGATTTTCCCAACCGCATCGTCGTCGCCCAGCCGGGCGTCACCAATCTCGGCATCACCACCGCCGTCGAGCAGGAGGGCTTTTATTACGCCCCCGATCCATCCTCCCAAATCGCCTGCTCGATCGGCGGCAATGTCGCGGAGAATTCCGGCGGCGTGCATTGCCTGAAATACGGCCTCACCGCCAATAATGTGCTCGGCATCGAGATGGTGCTGATGAACGGCGAGGTGGTGCGGCTCGGCGGCAAGCATCTCGACGCGGAAGGCTACGACCTGCTCGGGGTGATGACCGGTTCCGAAGGGCTTCTCGGCGTCGTCACCGAGGTCACCGTGCGGATACTGAAGAAGCCGGAGACGGCGCGCGCGCTGCTGATCGGCTTCCCGACCAGCGAGCAGGGCGGTCAATGCGTCGCCGACATCATCGGCGCCGGCATCATCCCGGGCGGCATGGAGATGATGGACCGCCCGGCGATCCACGCGGCCGAGGATTTCGTCCATGCCGGTTATCCCTTGGATGTCGAGGCGCTGCTGATCGTCGAGCTGGACGGGCCGGCGGTTGAGGTTGATCATTTGATCGGCCTGGTTGAGGCGATCGCCTATAGGAACGGCTCGACCACATGCCGCATCTCGCAATCGGAGCAGGAGCGGCTGAGTTTTTGGGCCGGCCGCAAAGCTGCCTTTCCGGCGGTCGGCCGCATTTCGCCCGACTATTACTGCATGGACGGCACCATTCCGCGCAAGGAACTGCCGCGCGTGCTGCACGGCATGCGCGAACTCTCCGAAAAATACGGGCTCGGCGTCGCCAATGTCTTCCATGCCGGCGACGGCAATCTGCATCCGCTCATCCTCTATGACGCCAATGTGCCGGGCGAGCTCGACAAGGCGGAAAGTTTCGGCGCCGACATTTTGCGGCTCTGCGTCAAGGTCGGCGGCGTGCTGACCGGCGAGCACGGCGTGGGGGTGGAGAAGCGCGACCTGATGCCGGAAATGTTCAACCAGAACGATCTCGACCAGCAGATGCGGGTCAAATGCGCTTTCGATCCCAACCATCTGCTCAATCCGGGCAAGGTGTTTCCGCAGTTGCGCCGTTGCGCCGAGCTCGGACGCATGCACGTGCATCGCGGCCAGACGGCGTTTCCGGACATTCCGAGGTTTTGAGGTGATGGGGTTTCGCCTCACTAACGCCGCGATCCTTCGCGCCCCCCTCTGTCCTGCCGGACATCTCCCCCACAAGGGGGGAGATCGGCCGTCATTTTCGCTTTCGTCAATCTCCAACGTTGCAGGGAGAGTGTCGTCCACGAAGCTGCCAATCTCCCCCCTAGTGGGGGAGATGTCCGGCAGGACAGAGGGGGGCGCGACAGAACTCGACCTATCGTCCTTTGAGGTGGTTCTGCGGCCATGACCACCTTCACCCCGTCCAGCGCCGCCGAAACCCTCGCCACCGTCGCCTGGGCTGCCGCGGAAGACTCGCCGCTCGAAATTCTCGGTCACGGCTCCAAGCGCGGCATCGGCCGTCCGCTGCAGACGGAGCACACGCTCGACCTGTCGAAACTTTCCGGCGTGACACTCTACGAACCGGCCGAACTGGTGCTGTCGGCAAAGGCCGGCACGCCGCTGGCCGAGATCGAAACACTGCTCGCCGACAACGGTCAGCAGCTTGCCTTCGAGCCGCTGGACTATGGCCCGCTGCTCGGCGGCGAAAAGGGAAAAGGTACGATCGGCGGCGTGCTGGCTGCGAACCTTTGCGGTCCGCGCCGGCTGAAGGCGGGGGCGGCGCGCGACCATATTCTCGGCATAGCAGCGGTTTCGGGTCGGGGCGAGGCGTTCAAGTCGGGCGGTCGCGTGGTCAAGAACGTCACCGGCTACGACCTCTCCAAGCTCATGGCCAACAGCTGGGGCACGCTTGCCGTCCTCACCGACGTCACCTTCAAGGTGCTGCCATCAGCCGAGACCGAAGTCACGCTGGCTTTGCGCGGCCTGCTCGACGATCATGCCGCGGCCGCCATGGCGCTGGCGCTCGGCTCCAGTGCCGAAGTGTCGAGTACTGCCCATCTTCCCGAACGCGTTGCCGCACGGGTCGCCGGCGGCAGTCTCGGCAGCGCGGCGGCGACGCTGCTGCGCGTCGAGGGGTTCGGGCCGTCGGTCGCCTACCGCATCGCCACGCTGAAAGATCTGCTCGGAAATGCCGGCCCGCTCGAGGAAATTTCGGGCGAGATCTCGCGCTCCGTCTGGCGCGATGTCCGCGATTGCGCGCCGTTTGCCGACGGCCTGGAAAAGCCGGTGTGGCGCGTGTCGATGGCGCCGGCGCAAGGCCACCAGATGGTGCTGGCGCTGCGCATGCAGGCGGCGGTCGATGCCTTCTATGACTGGCAGGGCGGACTGATCTGGCTGCGCATGGAGCATGGCGATCCCGAAGCCGATCTTCTGCGCGGACTGGTGAGACAGTATGGCGGCGGCCATGCGACGCTGGTGCGCGCCGCCCCCTCGCATCGCGCAGCTGTGCCGGTGTTCGAGCCGCAGGTGCCGCAGCTGGCAGCATTGTCGGCCAAGCTCAAAGCCGAATTCGATCCCAAGAATATCCTCAATCCCGGCCGTATGGCGCCGGCTGCAGGCTCTGCTACTCTTGGCCCGGCAACCGAGGGAGCAGCATCATGAGCGACACCAATCCAGGCCCGGTTGATTCAAATAAGCCCGCACCGCGCCAGACCGACCGCTGGCTGGAGCCGGGTTCGACCAACGCACTGGTCATCTACATCCTTTATCTCGCCAGCCTCGTCATCGGCGTCACCGGTATTGTCGGCATCGTTCTGGCCTATATCAACCGCGGCAAGGCTGGCGGCTTCGTCGAGAGCCACTACACATTCCTGATCCGCACCTTCTGGATCGGTCTGCTCTATGCGCTGATCTCGGCTGGGCTGATGATGGTGGCGATAGGCTTCGTGCTGATGTTCGCCGTCGCCGTGTGGTTCATCGCCCGCTGCATTCTCGGCCTGCAGGCGCTGCAGCGTGGCGAGCCGGTCAAAGACCCGGAAAGTTGGTTCCTCGGATTATAGGTTTTTTGCGTGCAGACCAATTTCTCAGCTGCCCAGCTTGCCGATCCGCATGTCGCGGAATCGGAAAAGATCCTGCGCAAATGCGTGCATTGCGGCTTCTGCACGGCCACCTGTCCGACCTATGTGACACTAGGCAACGAGCTGGATTCGCCGCGCGGGCGGATCTACCTGATCAAGGACATGCTGGAGAACGGCCGCCCCGCCGACAAGGAGATCGTCACCCATATCGACCGTTGCCTGTCCTGCCTCGCCTGCATGACCACCTGCCCGTCTGGCGTCAACTACATGCATCTGGTCGACCATGCCCGCGCCCATATCGAGGAAACCTACAGGCGCCCGCTGCCCGATCGGCTGACGCGCGCCATGCTGGCCTTGGTCCTGCCTTATCCCTCGCGCTTTCGCGCTGCGCTCAAGCTGGCGAGGCTCGCGCAGCCATTCGCCGGTCTGTTCGAAAAGATCCCGGCGCTGAAGCCGCTTGGCGCGATGCTCAAGCTCGCTCCGGCGTCGGTTCCCGCGGTCTCGCCAATGGCTTCTCCGGGCATCCATGCCGGGCAGGGCGCAACAAAAAACGGCCGCGTCGCCATCCTCACCGGCTGCGCACAATCCGTGCTCGATCCCGGCATCAACGATACGACGATCGCCCTGCTGACGCGGCTCGGCGTCGAGGTCGTGGTGCCCGAGGGCGAGGGCTGCTGCGGCGCGCTGGTCCATCATATGGGTCGCGAGGAGGCAGCGCTTGCCTCGGCGAGGCGCAATGTCGACGCCTGGACACGCGCGATCGACCGGGGCGGGTTGGATGCCATCGTCATCACCGCGTCCGGGTGCGGCACTACGATCAAGGACTATGGCTTCATGCTGCGACTCGATCCGGCCTATGCGGAAAAAGCGGCGCGCGTGTCGGCGCTGGCCAAGGACATCACCGAATATCTGGCAAGCATCGATCTGCCCGAGCCGGTGCGCCAGCCCGGCACGATCGTCGCCTATCACTCGGCCTGCTCGATGCAGCACGGCCAAAAAATCACCCGCCAGCCGAAGGAGCTTCTGGCCAAGGCCGGCTTCGTCGTGCGCGAGCCGCGCGAAGGGCATCTATGCTGCGGCTCGGCCGGCACCTACAACATCCTGCAATCCGAGATTTCGGCTCAGCTGCGTGACCGCAAGGTCAGGAATATCGAGGCGACGGGTGCTGAAATCGTCGCCACCGGCAACATCGGCTGCATCACCCAGATCGCCTCGGCTGCGAAGCTGCCGGTGGTGCACACGATAAAACTGCTCGACTGGGCCTATGGCGGCCCGAAGCCGGACGGCGTTCCGGACAAAAGGGCAGTCGTGGCGGCGGAGTGATTCACTGACGCTCGCGAAGCGCTCCGTCTTATTCCGCCGCCAGCTTATCCGCCGTCCCGTAGGTCGCTTGGTAGCGCGCGCGTTGCCGGCTGAGCGCTACCATCGTGTTGCGCAAAAGGATCGCCACGGTGATGGGGCCGACGCCGCCTGGCACCGGCGTGATCCAGGACGCTACTTCCTTGACGCTCTCGGCGTCGACGTCGCCGACGATGCGGCTCTCCCCGTCCGGTCCGATCTCGGCATTGATGCCGATGTCGATGACGGCTGCACCCGGCTTGACCATGTCGGCCTTGATCAGCCGCGGCCTGCCGACCGCGACGAACAGCGCATCGGCGCGGCGCGCATGAGCAGCCACCGAGCGCGTCATGTGATGGCAGACCGTCACGGTGGCGCCCTCGCTCATCAGCAGGAAGGCGATCGGCTTGCCGACGATCTCGGAGTGACCGACGATGACGACCTCGAGCCCCTTGAGATCGAGACCGGTTTCCTTGAGCAGTTCGACCGAGGCGGCGGCCGTGCACGGCGCGAGGTCTAGCTGGTTATAGACGATGTTGCCGATGGAAGCCGGATGCATGCCCTCGACATCCTTGAGCGGATGCACCGCCGCCTGAAGGATCTTGATCGGGATATGCGCCGGCACCGGCCGCTGGATGATGATACCGGTGACGCGCGGATCGGCATTCAGGCCATGGATTGCCGCTTCCAGTTCGCCGGCGGTGATGTCGGCGGCAAACCGCCTTTCCTCGAAGCCGATACCGGCCAATGCCGCCTTGGCGCGCTGGTTGCGCACATAGACATCGACTGCAGCTGTGTCGCCGACGGTGATCGATATCAGGTTGGGCGGAAAACCTTCGGCGGTGGCGACCGCTGCATCCTCGCGCACGGCAGCGATGATGCGCTGGGCGACCGGGCCGCCCCTGAGATAGCGGTTGTCATCGGACAGGGACATGGAGATAGGCCTTTGTCTGGAAGCGTTGCAGCCGACATAGCAAAATAACGAGGAGAATGGCAGCGAGAATGCGAACCGCCATACCTCTGGCGCGACGTACCGGCCAAGCCTGATCCCGCCAACCCCGATCCTATCGTGTCCCAGAAACAAAAAGGGCAGCGCGGCTTGCCGCGCTGCCCTTTCGTGACTGGCCGCATCCCCACACGGCCCGTCCCCCGTATCCAATGATCCAGAGTCTTCTGGACACACTCAGCAATAAAATCAACTGCAGATTACATCACCACAACCGTCGTGCCAACATCGACCCGCTCGTAGAGGTCGACGACGTCTTCGTTGCGCATGCGAATGCAGCCCGACGACACCGCGCCGCCGATCGTCCAGGGCTGGTTGGTGCCGTGGATGCGGTAGAGCGTCGAGCCGAGATAAAGCGCGCGCGCGCCGAGCGGATTCTCGACGCCGCCGGCGACATAGGTCGGCAGATAACGGCCTTTGGCGGCCTCACGCGAAATCATCACCGCCGGCGGCCGCCATTCGGGCCAGACCCTCTTCTGCGAGATCCTGTGCTTGCCGGCCCATTCGAAGCCCGGCTTGCCGGTGCCGACGCCATAGCGCCGCGCCTTGCCGTTGTTCTCGACCAGATAGAGGAAATTCTCCCTCGTATCGATGACGATCGTGCCCGGCTTCTCCGGGCCGTCATAGGCGACTTCCTGCGGCAGGTAGATCGGGTTGATCTGCGGGCGCGCGACCAGGCGCTTCTTGGCCGGCGCCTGCATCGCGGCCGTGTGCAGCTCAGCCGGTTGCGCCTGCCGTTGAGAACGGCGCTGCGGCTTTTGCATCTCTTGCCGGTTCTGGCGGACGATGCCCGGCGCGCGGCCAAGCTGCAGCACCCAGGGCGCTGAAAGGTCGGGGCTCACCATCACCGGCGGCCTGTCGGCATAACGGTCATTGGCGCTGGAGGATGTAGCGGCAGTGGCCAGCACGGCTGCGGCGCCGAGCAGCGGGAACAAAAATGTCTTCATCGGAACGCACCTTGATCGTCGAACACGCCGGGCGAAAGCGTCCCCGGTTCGCGGACATTGGGCGCGGAGCAGCAACCGAAACATGAATCGGAATGCGTAAAATGCTCCATTGTCAGTAAAGCTTTCGGTGTGGTTACCGGCCGGTTCAGGAATCTGGTAAAGCCGCGGTAAAGGCAGCGCTGAGGCGTATTAACGAATGGAATTCCGCCATGGATGAGAAGACAGGCCTGCTCGCCGGCCCCGATGGTATCGCGCGCTGCTTCTGGCACGGCAATCTGCCGGATTATCTGCACTACCACGATCATGAATGGGGCCGGCCGGTCACCGACGACCGCAGGCTGTTCGAAAAGATCTGTCTCGAAGGCTTTCAATCGGGCCTGTCCTGGCTGACCATATTGCGCAAGCGCGAGAACTTCCGCGAGGCGTTCGCCGGCTTCGATGTCGACAAGATCGCCGCCTTTACCGACGAGGATGTCGAGCGCCTGCTCGGCAATGCCGGCATCATCCGCCACCGCGGCAAGATCGTCTCGACCATCAACAACGCCAAGCGCGCGCGTGAATTGGCCGACGAGGCCGGCTCACTGGCGGCCTGGTTCTGGAAGTTCGAACCCGGCCCGGACGAACGGCCCGAAATCGTCGATCTCGCCCATCTGCGCGCCAACCCGACCACGGCGGTCTCGGTGCGCATTTCCAAGGAGCTGAAGAAGCGCGGCTGGAGCTTTGTCGGCCCGACCACCGTCTACGCCTTCATGCAGGCCATGGGGCTGGTCAATGACCATCTCGAGGGTTGCGTCTGCCGTGAGCAGGTCGAGGCGGAGCGCAAGGCGTTCAAGCGGCCGAAGTAGCATCCTTCTTGCCTTTTCCCACACGGGGAGAAGGCAAGGGGCGCTCAAAAACTCAAACGCCGCCGGCGCCGGCCAGAAAGAGCCCGGCGACGATGGCTGCCAACGTTGCGAAGGCCGGATAGATGACCAGCAGGCCAGTTATCAGCGCATCGCGCATGGTCGGTCCCGTACGCTTGTCTGCGGCAACCTCGAATGGTCCCGCCATTTGGGCTGCAGGTCTCGGTGCATGATGATCGGCCGGCCGCAGCCGGGGCAGCTCGCGGGCGCCGCTGTCGATAATGTCGAATTTCCGTGCCGTGGTCATGGCCCGAACCCCTTGTTTCGGCGCGCTTTATCGGCTGCGATTGTGTCGGCACGATGCCGCGCTTATGGCGGAATTGTTTCAGCTTTTTCCTTCTCCCCTTGTGGGAGAAGGTGGATCGGCGCGTAGCGCCGAGACGGTTGAGGGGTGTTGGACGGAGCGCGGTCGATGCCAAGCGGAGCCTGTCCTCGGGCTTGCCGAAGGCAAGACCCGTGGGCTCGGGCACCTTCTTCCACACGGAGAGAGACAGGCGGCAAACCCTTGCCGCGCCAAGTCCCATCGGTTAGGACACGCCCACTCGAAATAAGTCAGTTTTTACTTAGCAAAAAGACCCATGCCATGGCCGACAAATCGGAAAAGATGAAAGCGCGGCTGCCGCGCGGGCTTGTCGACCGCGGCGCCGACGACATCCGCGCCGTCGAGAAGATGATGGCGACGATCCGCGCGGTCTATGAGCTTTACGGCTTCGAGCCGGTCGACCAGCCGCTGATCGAATACACCGATGCGCTGGGCAAATTCCTGCCCGATCAGGATCGGCCGAACGAGGGCGTATTCTCGTTCCAGGACGACGACGACCAGTGGCTGTCGCTGCGCTACGATTTGACTGCGCCGATGGCGCGCTTCGTCGCCGAGAATTACGAGCGCCTGCCGAAACCCTATCGCAGCTACCGCTCCGGCTGGGTGTTTCGCAACGAGAAGCCCGGCCCCGGTCGCTTCCGCCAGTTCATGCAGTTCGACGCCGATACTGTGGGCACGCCGGGCGTTGCCGCCGACGCCGAGATGGCGATGATGATGGCCGACGTGATGGAAGCGCTCGGCATCAAGCGCAGCGACTACGTCATCCGGGTCAACAACCGCAAGGTGCTCGACGGCGTGCTCGAGGCGATTGGCCTCGGTGGCGACGAGAACGTCGGCCGCCGGCTGCAGGTGCTGAGGGCTATCGACAAGCTGGATAAGTTTGGTCCGGAAGGCGTCAAGCTTTTGCTGGGCGAAGGTCGTTGGGACGGCGGTAAGGAAGGCGAGGGGGATTTCACCAAGGGTGCTGGACTGGACGAGGTTCAAGCAGAGTTCGTTGTCGCCGTCATTCTTCATAGCCAACACGTTGAGGCTGGGCTCAAAAACCATGTAGGGAAATGGAACGGGGCACTTGAGGCCAACCCCACGGCCGAAGCGGGATTTGCTGAACTCAAAGAGATTGAAGCGCTTGTCCTAGCTGCCGGCTATGGTCCGGACCGCATTCGCATCGACCCCTCGGTCGTTCGTGGCCTCGAATATTACACCGGTCCGGTCTACGAAGCCGAGCTCCTGGCCGAGATCCCCAACGAAGAGGGAAAAATCGTGCGCTTCGGTTCGGTCGGCGGCGGCGGTCGTTATGACGGCCTTGTCTCGCGTTTTCGTGGCGAGCCGGTGCCGGCGACCGGCTTTTCCATCGGCGTCTCCCGGCTGATGACGGCGCTGAAGAACCTCGGCAAGCTCGACATGTCGGATGTCGTCGCGCCGGTCGTCGTGCTCACCATGGACAAGGACACGGAAAGCCTCGGCCGCTACCAGAAGATGGTGGCCGGTCTGCGTGCCGCCGGCATCCGCTCGGAAATGTATCTCGGCGGCGCCGGCATGAAGGCGCAGCTCAAATACGCCGACCGCCGCGGCAGCCCGGTCGCCATCATCCAGGGCGGCGACGAGCGGGCGAAAGGCGAGGTGCAGATCAAGGACCTGATCGAAGGCGCCCGAATGTCGGCCGAAATCGCCGACAATGCCGAATGGCGCGCGGCACGGCCGGCGCAGGTGACGGTTGCGGAAAGCGAACTGGTTGCTGAGGTGAGGAAGATACTGGCGGCGCAGGCGGAGGAGCGGGCGCGTGGTAAGTAGAGGTCGCGTTTCGTCGCGCCCCCCTCTGTCCTGCCGGACATCTCCCCCACTTGGGGGGAGATCGCACGACCTT
>NZ_FUIG01000013.1:1063602-1553389 GCF_900149755.1 Mesorhizobium delmotii
GGGGCGCCATAGAACGCCACCCTCCGCACTCCGTCCAGCACCCCTCATCCGTCTCGGCGCTACGCGCCGATCCACCTTCTTCCACAGGGGGAGAAGGGAAGGGCGCCTGCCATGACCTCCCGCTACCCCGCCATCGCATCAGACATCACAAAACTCTTCGCCGAGCGCGGCACGCATGCGGTAGAGGTGGCGGTGCTGCAGCCGGCCGACCCATTCCTCGACATGGCGGGAGAGGATCTGCGCCGCCGCATTTTTCTCACCGAAAGCGAGACTGGCCTCACACTTTGCCTGCGGCCCGAGTTCACCATTCCGGTCTGCCTCGACCACATCGCCAGCCAGGCCGGCACGCCGCGCCGTTATTCCTATCTCGGCGAGGTATTTCGCCAGCGCCGCGAGGGCGGCAATGAGTTCTTCCAGGCCGGCATCGAGGATCTCGGCGACCGCGACACGCCGCAGGCCGATGCGCGTTCGCTGGCCGATGCGCATGCGCTGCTTTCGCTGGTGCTGCCGGACCAGGCACTGGCGATCACGCTCGGCGACCAGACCATATTCGAAGCGGTACTCGCTGCGCTCGGCCTGCCGCGCGGTTGGCGCATGCGGCTGGCGCGGGCCTTCGGTTCGGCGGCGATGCTGGAGGCAGCGCTTGCCGACCTCGCCAACCCGCCGCGCAACGGCCAGCTCCCCGGCCCGGTCGCTGCCCTTGTCCTCGATGGCGACCTGGAAGCGCTTTCGTCGCACATCGCCGGCGGCATGGAGCAGGCGGGTCTGTCGGCGTCGGCCGGGCGCTCGCCGGCCGACATTGCGCGCCGTCTGATCGAGAAGGCCGAGCTGCGCAGCGTCAGGCTGTCGAACGAGGCGTTTTCGGCGCTGAAGGATTTTCTGGCGATCGACGTGGCGCTCGACGGCGCCGCACTGGCGCTCGAAACCTTTGCGGCCGAAGCCGGCCTTTCGCTGGGTGCGGCGCTGGACAATTTTTCCGCACGCGCCAAGGCGATCGAATCTCTTGGCCTGCCCGCGGCAAAAATCCGCTACGATGCCGCCTTCGGCCGTCCGCTTGATTACTACACCGGCCTGGTCTTCGAGGTCGCGGCGCAAAACGGCGACCGGCCGCTGGCCGGCGGCGGCCGCTATGACCGCTTGCTGACGCTGCTCGGCGCGAAAACGCCGATCCCCGGCGTCGGCTTTTCCGTCTGGCTCGACCGCATCGAAACGTTGCGGGAGAAGGCGCAATGATCACGCTGGCGATCCCGTCGAAGGGCCGGCTCAAGGAGCAGGCGCTGGAGGTGCTGGCCAAGGCCGGGCTTGCCGTCAGCCTGCCCGGCGACGAGCGTAAATACCGCGCCCGCATCGAAGGCGTGGAGAGCGTCGAGGTGGCGTTCCTGTCGGCGTCCGAAATATCGGGCGAGATCGGCCAGGGCTCGGTCGACCTCGGCATCACCGGCGAGGATCTGTTGCGCGAAAGCCTCGCCGACTGGGAGGCGCGCGCGGAGATCGTCGCCCGCCTCGGTTTCGGCAATGCCGACGTCGTGGTGGCGGTCCCCGACATCTGGCTCGACGTCGATACGATGGCCGATCTCGACGATGTCGCCGCCGATTTCCGCCAGCGCCACGGCAGGCGGCTCAGGATCGCCACCAAATACTGGCGGCTGACGCAGCAGTTCTTTTCGCAAAAGCACGGCATCCAGGTCTATCGCATCGTCGAGAGCCTGGGCGCTACCGAAGGCGCGCCGGCGGCGGGATTGGCCGATGTCGTCGTCGACATCACCACGTCAGGCTCGACGCTGCGCGCCAACCATCTGAAGGTGCTCGCCGACGGCGTCATCCTGCGCTCACAGGCCTGCCTAGTTGCATCTAGAAAGACGCGTGCGGCGGCCGACGAGGCAATCCTGCGCGATATAGCGGCGAAGATGGCAGGCGCAATCCCTCCCCCTTGAGGGGAGGGTGCCTCGCGGAGCGAGGCGGGTGGGGTCGTCTCACGTCGAGCACTGCCGCAACGACCTCACCCCTCCATCCGCCTTCGGCGGCTGTCCAACCTCCCCTTAAGGGGAGGGATGGCGCTCCTTAACCATCAACGGGATTTCCACTACCCCTGCAGGCTGATAGACTCGGTCGCCTGCGGAGGAGACGGCGATGCCGATCAATCTCGACGAGTTGAAGAATGCCACCAACCTGCGCGGCCGCCGCCCGCGCAACGGCGCCACGTTCGTCGCGCCGATCGACGGCAGGGCGCATGTATCGGGCGAGCGCACCGTGCCGTTGCTGCAGCAGACCATCCCGGCACTGCTTTCCGATACCGTCAGCAAATACGGCACGCTCGATGCCGCCGTCTTTGTCGACCAGGACAAGCGCTTCACCTGGAGCGAACTTTCAGACACGGTGGACGCGCTGGCCGCAGGCTTCCTGGCCCTTGGCCTGGCAAAAGGCGACCGCGTCGGCATCTGGTCGCCCAACCGCTGGGAATGGCTGGTGACGCAGTTCGCCACCGCGCGCATCGGGCTGATCCTGGTCAACATCAACCCGGCCTACCGGCTGACCGAGCTGGACTATGCGCTGAACAAGGTTGGCTGCCGAGCGCTGGTCACGGCCGTCAAATTCAAGAGCTCCGACTATCTCGGCATGATCGAGACGCTGGCGCCGGAGATCGCGACGGCGACACCGGGCGAGCTCAACGCGAAGAAATTGCCGGCGCTAAAAATCGTCATCCGCATGGGCGAGGAGAACTCGCCGGGCATGTTCAATTTCGCCGACGTGCTGGCGATGGCCGGGCGCGACGAGCATGACAGCCTCGACCGGATCTCCGAGGGGCTGAAGCCCGGTGACGCCATCAACATCCAGTTCACGTCAGGCACGACAGGTGCGCCAAAGGGCGCGACGTTGACCCACAACAACATCGTCAACAATGGCAATTTCGTCACCTCGGCGATCCGGCTGACCGTCGAGGACCGGTTGTGCATCCCGGTGCCGCTCTATCACTGCTTCGGCATGTCGATGGGCACGATCGGCTGCGTCACCAAGGGCGCGACCATGGTTTTCCCCGGCGAGGGCTTTGATGCCGGCGCCACGCTGAAGGCGGTGGCGGGCGAGCGCTGCACCGGCCTCTACGGCGTGCCGACCATGTTCGTCGGCATGCTCGACCATCCGGATTTTGACACCTTCGATCTCACCAGCCTGCGCACCGGCATCATGGCCGGCTCGCCGTGCCCGATCGAGGTGATGAAGAAGGTGGTGTCGCTGATGCACATGGCGGAGGTGACCATCGCCTATGGCATGACCGAGACCAGCCCGGTGTCGTTCCAGAGCAGCGTCGACGATCCGCTGGAAAAGCGCGTCTCGACGGTCGGGCGCGTCCACCCCCATGTCGAGGTCAAGGCGATCGATGCCGATGGCGCCACCGTTGCGGTCGGCGCGCCGGGCGAACTCTGCACGCGCGGCTATTCGGTGATGAAGGGCTATTGGGACGACGAGGAAAAAACCCGCGAGGTGATCGACGCCGACGGCTGGATGCACACCGGCGACCTCGCCACCATCGACGCCGAGGGTTACTGCAATCTCGTCGGCAGGGTCAAGGATATGGTCATCCGCGGCGGCGAGAACGTCTATCCGCGCGAGGTCGAGGAATTTCTCTACCGCCACCCCAAGGTCAGGGAAGTGCAGGTTTTCGGCATTCCCGACCCGAAATACGGCGAGGAGCTTTGTGCCTGGATCGTGCTCAAGCCGGGCCAAATCGCCACCGAGCAGGAGATCAAGGCCTTTTGCGCCGGCCAGATCGCCCACTACAAGATCCCGCGCCACATCCGCTTCCGCACCGAATTGCCGATGACGGTGACCGGCAAGCCGCAGAAGTTTCTCATGCGCGAGGCGATGGTTGACGAACTGGGGCTGGTGACGCCGAAGACCGCCTGAAGCGGGGTGTCCGCATCGCGCCACGCGGCCGTTAGCTCCACGATTCCAAGGCGGGATTCGGTCACCTCGATCTGGCCAAATCAGCAATAGAATTGCCGTCAGAATGGAGTGTCCAAAAATGAAGGTCTTGTTCATTTCGAGTATGGCCATCGTTGCGCCGGATCCAGCCGAGAGCCGCAAGCTCTTCATTGACGTGCTGGGCTTGCCGCTCAAGCGCCACGAGGGCGATGAATACTACTTCAGCGAGAGCATCGGCGGCAGTAAGCATTTTGGCGTATGGCCGCTCTCGCAGGCTGCCGAAGCGTGCTTTGGCACACGCGAGTGGCCGGCAGATCGGCCGATACCGCAAGCCTGTATCGAGTTCGAAGTCGAAACCCCAGACAGCGTTGCTGCCGCCGCGCAGGAGCTTCAGGAAAAAGGGTATGACCTGCTCCATGGTGCACGCACCGAACCCTGGGGCCAGACCGTCGCCCGAGTCCTGACGATTGAAGGAGCAATCGTCGGCATGTCCTATGCACCGTGGATGCACTTCGCTTATCGTCGGGAACCCGGGCCAAAGCGGACAGCGACGTTAAGGTAAGCTGCCCTTTGCGATCGCCCGGGCGAGACGGACGCTTCCGGGGGTGGAGAAAAGCGGTTGGCTACCTATTTCGGAAGAGGGAAACAAGGCCGAAATCTTGGCCTCAAAGCGAAAGGGACCCACAATGGCAAAGAATACGATTTGCCTCTGGTACGATAAGGACGCCGAGGCTGCCGCCCGCTTCTACTCCGAGATCTTTCCTGACAGCGTGGTGAGTGCCGTGGACCGTGCACCCAGTGACTACCCGGCCGGCAAAGAGGGCGACGTGTTGACGGTCGAATTCACAGTTGCGGGCCTTCCTTGTATCGGCCTCAACGGGGGTCCCGAGTTCAAGCACAACGAAGCCTTCTCGTTCCAGATCGCCACCGACGATCAGGAGGAGACCGACCGCTATTGGAATGCCATCGTCGGCAACGGCGGCCAGGAGAGCGTGTGCGGCTGGTGCAAAGACAAATGGGGAATTTCCTGGCAAATCATTCCGCGTGTACTGACTGACGCGATTGCGGCTGGCGGCGACGAGGCAAAGCGCGCGTTTGATGCCATGATGACCATGGTGAAAATCGACGTCGCCGCGATCGAGGCGGCGCGGCGCGGTTGACGCTCTATCGCGTCTTGCGGCCAAATTGCTGCCAGAGCGTGTCAGCTCGCCACCCAGTGCGGAAGTCGCCAGCTTGCATTGCGGCGACGATCAGTCACCTACGATTGGGTAGCGCCAAATGCGGACCTCTGTATCCTTGGCGAGAGCGGTCATTCAGTAGCGAGATGCGTAACTGCTACTCGCCCACTGCTTGGGAAAATCCCAGCACCTGTCCTTAAGAGAGAACCGCACTAGTTTAGGCGATAGGACGTGCGCTGCAATTTTTGCTGGGCCGTCTTTGAGTGGCTATTGTCGGACGTGGGTTTGAAAAGCCCGACACCTTTGGGAGGAACCGATGACCAAAGCAAGGATCCAGAATATGAGGTCGCGCCGCAAGTTCCTTGGCGAGGCGGCCGTGGCAGCTGCGGCGATCGTTGCCGCGCCGAGCGTCGTCAAGGCACAGGGGCCGGTCAACATGCGCTGGCAGAGCACATGGCCTTCCAAGGATATCTTTCACGAATTCGCGCTCGATTTCGCCAAGAAGGTCAACGACATGACCGGCGGCGACCTGAAGATCGAGGTGCTGCCGGCGGGCGCCGTGGTGCCGGCCTTCGGCCTGCTCGACGCGGTGTCGCAAGGAACGCTCGACGGCGGCCACGGCGTGGTCGTCTATCACTATGGCAAACAGTCGGCGCTGGCGCTGTGGGGTTCCGGTCCGGGCTTCGCCATGGATGCCAACATGCTGCTCGCCTGGCACAAATATGGCGGCGGCAAGGAGCTGCTCGCAAAGCTCTATGAATCGATCGGCGCCAATGTCGTTTCGTTCCTCTACGGGCCGATGCCGACGCAGCCGCTCGGCTGGTTCAAGAAGCCGGTGGCGAAGGCCGAGGATCTCCAGGGCCTGAAATTCCGCACCGTCGGCATCTCGATCGACGTCTTCACCGCGCTCGGTGCCGCAGTCAACGCGTTGCCGGCCGGCGAGATCGTCGCGGCTCTGGATCGCGGCCTGATCGACGCGGCCGAGTTCAACAACGCCTCGTCCGATCGGGTCCTCGGCTTCCCGGACGTCTCCAAGATCTGCATGCTGCAAAGCTATCATCAGAATGCCGAGCAGTTCGAGATCTTGTTCAACAGGGCGAAATACGACGCCTTGCCTGACCAGATGAAGGCCATCATCACCAATGCGGTCGAGGCGGCCTCGCAGGACATGCACTGGAAGGCGATCGACCGCTATTCGAAAGACTATGTGGAGATGCAGACGACCGATAAGGTCAAATTCTACAAGACGCCGGAGGCGATCCTCAAGAAACAATTGGAGGTCTACGACGAGGTCGTGAAGAAGAAGGCGGCGGAAAACCCGGCTTTCAAGGAAATCATCCTCTCCCAGATCGCCTTTGCCGAGCGGGCAACGCGGTGGGAGCAGGACACCGTCGTCGGCCGGCGGCTGGCGTTCGATCACTACTTCGGACAGGGCGGCGTGGCGAAGGAGTTCTGACCCGAAAGTTCGGGCATCACCGGGCAGCGGCCCGGTGATGCTTCTGACCAAGGTACCCGTCATCCGGGGGCGCGCATGAACGTCCAGCATTTCCTGAATACAGTCGATGCAATCAGCACGTGGGTCGGCAAGGCCGCGGCGTGGCTTATCATCGGGCTGATGACGCTGGTCTGCGTCGAGGTCTTCAAGCGCTACATCCTGAACATGCCCACGGCATGGATATTCGACGCCAGCAACATGTTCTACGGCTCGCTGTTCATGCTCGCCGGAGCCTATGCGCTGGCGCAGAATGCACATGTGCGCGGCGACTTTCTATACAGCTCGATGCAGCCCCGGACTCAAGCCGCGCTCGATCTGTTGTTGTATGTGGTTTTCTTCCTGCCGGGGATCGCGGCGCTCGTCTATGCAGGCTACGACTATGCCGCGATTTCTTGGCGGATCGGGGAGCATTCGACCGTGACAGCGGAGGGTCCGCCGATCTACCATTTCAAGTCGGTCATTCCGCTGGCCGGCGCCTTGGTGATGCTCCAGGGTGTGGCGGAGATCGTGCGCTGCATCGTCTGTCTCAGGGCCGGGCAATGGCCCAGCCGGCGCAAGGACGTTGCGGAGATCGACGTCGTGGAGGAACAGCTCGCGCTTAGCGAATATGTGGATGAAGAGACGCGCAAGACCGCGATCGAGCGCGCACAAAAGATAGACGAGCAAGCGCGCCAGCGCGGAATGGGTGGAGACCTGCAGAGTTGAGCGATCCAGCCCTCGGACTCACGATGCTTATGCTCATCGTGGTCGTCATAGTCATGGGTTTCCCGACAGCCTTCACGCTGATGGGCCTTGGCATGTTTTTCGGGTTCTACGCGTTCTACAACCCGGCGGAGCACTGGATCGACAACCGCGTCTTCGATCTGATGGTCCAGCGCACCTATGGGGCAATGACCAATGACGTTCTGATCTCCATCCCGCTTTTCGTGCTCATGGGATATGTGATGGAACGCGGGGCGCTGGTCGACAAGATGTTCTACAGCATCCAGCTTTCGTTCCGACGAGTACCGGCGTCGCTGGCCATCGCTACGCTCATCGTCTGCACCTTCTGGGGCATCGCCAGTGGCCTCGTCGGCGCCGTTGTGGTTTTGATGGGGGTGATTGCCTTCAATCCGATGCTGCGCGCCGGATACGATGTGAAGCTCGCTTCCGGCGTGATCACCGCGGGCGGCACGCTGGGCATCCTGATCCCGCCGTCAGTCATGATCATCGTCTATGCGGCAGTTGCAGGCCAGTCCGTCGTGAAGCTCTATGCCGCGGCGATGTTCCCCGGTTTTTTCCTCGCCTTCCTCTATCTCATCTACATTCTTGGCTGGGCGACAATCAGTCCGAAGATCGCCCCGCCTTTGCCGGAGAATCAAACAAAGGTTCCCGTGCCTGCGTGGATGCGAAGCCTTCAGACAGTTTACTCGCGCAACATGCTTGTTGGACTTCTTTCCGCATTGTTCTCGCCGTCCAGGGCGATGGCGCTCGAGACGGAGAACGGACGCCTCACATATTGGGTGCTGTTCAAGAATTTCTGCGCTGCGCTGGTACCCCTCGCCTTGACAGCACTCACCCTCCTGCTGGTGTGGTGGTATGTCGTCATCCATCCGCAGGCATCGGCCGACGTCGAAGCTCCAGAGGGATTGGAGCAGCTCGGCGCTCCGGCAGTGGAGGAACTCGGCGCACCCGCAGTGGACGCAGGGCCGGCAACCAGCTTCTACGCCACCTTCGGCATCATCGCAGCACTCGCTGCAGTGGTGCTCGTCCGTTACTACCGGAACATGACTGCCGAACGGCTCGAGGTCGTAAAGCTCCTGGTCTCGTCGGTCATGCCGCTGGCCATACTTACTGTCGTCGTGCTCGGCGTCATCCTATTCGGAATCACGACGGCGACCGAGTCCGCGGCAGTCGGCGCCGCTGGTGCCTTTCTGCTGGCGTTACAGGCCCGAACGCTCGACTGGAAGCGCATCAAGGAAGCAGTGTTCCTGACGGCCAAGACCACAGCCATGGTTTGCTGGCTCTTTGTCGGCTCGGCGCTGTTCTCCGCCGTTTTTGCGATCCTCGGCGGCCAGGCACTTCTCGAGCAATGGGTACTCGCGCTCGACCTGACGCCCGTGCAGTTCATGATCCTGTCGCAGGCGATCATCTTCATTCTCGGCTGGCCGCTCGAATGGACCGAGATCATCATCATCTTCGTGCCGATCTTCCTACCGATGCTGACGCACTTCGACATCGATCCGGTTCTCTGGGGCGTGCTCGTTTTCGTCAATCTGCAGGCGGCGTTCCTGTCACCCCCGGTCGCGATGTCGGCCTACTATCTCAAAGGCGTTTCGCCTCCGCATGTCACGCTCAACCAGATATTCGCCGGGATGATGCCCTACATGCTGATCGTCATCCTTTGCATGATCCTCATGTATATCTGGCCCGGCATGGCGCTGTGGCTTCCGAACTATCTTTACGGCGGCTGAGAAAGACTCCGTTCTCGGACGCCTTCCGCGACCGCGCGTTTTCGGCCGCTTCGACCCACGGGATGTCCTTTTGAACGCTAAAGCAGGATCTCGGAGATACAGGCGATCGGAAGGTCTACATCGGCGCGAGCGAATGACGGCTTAGGGTATGGGCGTGAACTCGGCCGAGGGCGAACGAGCTTCGGCAACAGGCTCATAACAGACTTTCCGTTGGATCGTACGACGCGCCTCACGCCGCCAGCACCGCCTCATCCAGTCCGCGGATGATCTTGGCCAGCTCAACAAACTCGTCGTGCCGGACCTTGTTGCGCCGCTGCGGCTTCGGTTCCTGGAACGGCACGATCTTCAGATCGCGCATGTTGGCAAAGGCTAAACCGCCGGTCCTTCGAGCCCGCTTCTCTCGTGCGATTCCCACAGGTACCAGCCGAGGACGGTACCGAAGAAGAATGTGTGGGCAATGAACTGCACGACCGGGCTTGCTTGCAGGAACCAGGGGAAAGCGATCGGCGCGATCACATAGAAATTGACGAGCCACAAGGCGAGGCCAAAGATGCTGCCGAGACCGATGAAGGCTGCTCGCCCTCGCAGCATTGCGGCAATCTCCCCGAACACGATCCCATAGGCGATGGCCAGGATCAAATGCACGACCACGCCAGCGATGCTGGCCGTCAGGAGCGGGTAGCCGGGATCGAGAGCTTCCGGTCCAAGCGCGATGGCGCCGATCATGCGCAGGGGCATGAAGAACGCTTCCGCCCCCATCATGAACGCACTCGCCGCCATTTCGAACGCCGCAAAGACGATGCCTGCGACAATGCCCGCAACGGCCCCCTGCTGGAGTCCCCATCGGATGTCGCGCGGCGTCACCGGCGTATGGATGTAATCACGGTAAGCCATAACACTGCTCCCTGTCCTGGACGCAGACTTCTCCGCAAAATCAATGCCGTAGACGCGTCGACGGTTCCGGGCGTTCGGTACAATTCACGGTGATTTGATTGAAGTTGACGTTTCCCAGGCCGAGCGGACGGGGAATGATACGTCCCCGTAGCATACACTGACTGCGCCCCCTAACTCTCTCCGCACCCGTTGCACGCTCCACCTGGAATGCCTGAGATCCCGAACGCCATCCTTCAGGAGGTGCAGCTGCTTTCGTCCCCTTGGCGTATTCCTGACTCTCAGTGCGATGATTTGAACATTTGCTTTGGGTCATAGCAGACTTTCCATTGGATGGTGCGACGCGCCTCACGCCGCCAGCACCGCCGCATCCAGCCCACGAATAATCTTCGCCAGTTCGACACATTCGTCGTGCCGGACCTTGTTGCGTCGCCAGGCGAGGCAGATCGTGCGCTGCGGCATCGGCTCCTGGAACGGCACGATCTTCAGATCGCGCATGGCGCTGGCCGGTCCTGCCGCCATTTCCGGGATGAGCGTGACGCCGAGCCCGTGCGCCACCATCTGCAGCAACGTCGTCAGGCTGGTCGCGCCATAGCTTGCCATTGCCACCGGCCGCACGCTGCCGCAGACGGCAAGCGCCTGTTCGCGCAGGCAATGGCCTTCCTCAAGCAGCATCAGCCTTTCCAATGCCGGGCTTTCCGGCGGAACCGGCGGCGAGGCGAAGGCGGGGTCGCCGGCCGGTACGGCAAGGAAGAACCGGTCGGAGAAAAGCGCCTCGGTGATCAGCCCGGGCTGTTCGAGGGGAAGCGCCGCTATGAAGGCGTCGAGCTTTCCCAGGGCGGTGTCCTCGACCAGCGACGCGGTCACCGCTTCGCGCAGTTCGAGCTGCAAGGCCGGGAAATGCCGTTTCAGCTCCGGCAGCACATGCGGCAGCAGATAGGGCGCCACCGTCGGGATGATGCCGAGCCGGAAGCGTCCCTCCATGGCGGGGCGGCCACGCCGGGCCGTGGTCTCGATTTCGCGGATGTCGGCAAGAATACGCTCGATACGCGGCAGCATGGCCAGTGCCTCGTCGGTCATCCGCACCGATTTGCCGCCGCGCTCGAACAGCCGGCAGGTGAGCCGCAGCTCCATTTCGGCAATCTGTGAGGACAGCGCCGGCTGGCTGACGCCGGCCAGCTTCGCGGCGCGGCCGAAATGCAGCGTCTGCGCCAGCGCCTCGAAATATTGCATTTGCCGGACGGTGAGACCAATCATAAGGAAAACCTATCGCAACAAACAGGAAAGGCAATTTGTTTTTATCGGCAATGCGGCCTAGTCTGGAACCGTTCCAGAATGGCGTGGCTCAGGGCCCGTCCGGAAAATCAACAAATCCCCGGAAAATCAACAAATCCCGGAAAACGACAAATCGGAGAGAACGATGGACGCAAAGACCGATGACACCAGCGCGGGAAAATGCCCGGTCGTGCACACGACTGTCGCCAGGGCCAACCGTGACTGGTGGCCGAACCAGCTGAATGTGCAGGTACTCCACCAGCAATCCGCACTGTCCGATCCAATGGGCGAGGCGTTCGACTACGCCAAGGAATTCAGGAGTCTCGATCTGAACGCCGTGATCAAGGACCTGCATGCGCTGATGACGGACTCGCAGGAGTGGTGGCCGGCCGACTTTGGCCATTACGGGCCGCTGTTCATCCGCATGGCCTGGCACAGCGCCGGCACCTACCGTATCGGCGACGGCCGTGGCGGTGCCGGAGCCGGCCAGCAGCGCTTCGCGCCGCTCAACAGCTGGCCGGACAACGTCAACCTCGACAAGGCCCGCCGGCTGCTGTGGCCGATCAAGCAGAAATACGGCCGCAAGATCTCCTGGGCCGACCTGATGATTCTCACCGGCAACGTCGCCCTGGAATCGATGGGCTTCAAGACCTTCGGTTTTGCCGGCGGTCGCGCCGATGTCTGGGAGCCCGAACAGGACATCTACTGGGGCCCGGAAGGCAAATGGCTGGCCGACGAGCGCTACAGCGGCGACCGCGATCTCCAGAACCCTCTCGCAGCCGTACAGATGGGTCTGATCTATGTGAACCCGGAAGGGCCGAACGGCAACCCGGATCCGTTGGCCGCGGCGCGCGACATTCGCGAGACCTTCGCGCGCATGGCAATGAACGACGAGGAGACCGTCGCACTCATCGCCGGCGGACACACCTTCGGCAAGACCCACGGCGCCGGCGATGCGACGCTGGTGGGTCCGGAGCCTGAAGCCGCCGGCATCGAAGAGCAGGGCCTCGGCTGGGCGAGCACGTTTGGCACCGGCAAAGGCGGTGACGCGATCGGCAGCGGCCTGGAAGTGACCTGGACGACGACGCCGACCAAATGGGGCAACAACTTCTTCGACAATTTGTTCGGCTTCGAATGGGAGCTGACCAAGAGCCCGGCCGGGGCGCACCAGTGGACGCCGAAGGGCGACGCCGGCGCCGGCACCGTGCCGGATGCGCACGATGCAGCCAAGCGTCACGCGCCATCGATGCTGACCACCGACCTCGCTTTGCGGTTCGATCCTGCCTACGAAAAGATCTCGCGGCGCTTCCATCAGAATCCGGACCAGTTCGCCGATGCCTTCGCCCGCGCGTGGTACAAACTGACCCACCGCGACATGGGCCCGATCGTGCGCTATCTCGGCCCGCTCGTTCCCAAGGAAGAGCTGCCGTGGCAGGATCCTATCCCTGCCGTCGATCATGTTCTGGTCGATGAGCTGGATGTGGCCGCCCTGAAGGCGAAGATCCTCTCCTCCGGCCTTTCGGTGCCGCAGCTGGTGTCCACGGCCTGGGCGTCCGCCTCGACGTTCCGTGGCTCCGACAAGCGCGGTGGCGCCAACGGCGCGCGCATTCGCCTGGGGCCGCAGAAGGATTGGGACGTCAACCAGCCGGCTCAGCTGGCCAAGGTCCTGCAGAAACTCGAAGCGATCCAGAAGGAGTTCAATACTTCGCAGTCCGGCGACAAGAAAGTCTCGCTTGCCGACCTGATCGTCATTGGCGGCGGCGCCGCAATCGAAAAGGCCGCGAAGGACGCCGGCAACGACGTGAAGGTTCCGTTCACGCCGGGTCGCATGGATGCCTCGCAGGAGCAGACCGACGTCGACTCCTTCGCCCCGCTCGAACCGACCGCCGACGGTTTCCGCAATTATCTGCGCGGCCCGCAGCGTTTGTCGCCCGAGGAGGCGCTGGTGGACCGGGCGCAATTGCTGACGCTGACGGCGCCGGAGATGACGGTCCTCGTCGGCGGCCTGCGTGTGCTCGGCGCAAATACCGACCAGTCAACGCACGGCGTCTTCACCAAACGGCCTGAGACGCTGACCAATGACTTCTTCCTCAACCTGCTCGACATGGGCACGGTGTGGAAGTCGACATCGGACGCCAAGGAATTGTTCGAAGGATGCGACCGGGCAACAGGCGAGCTCAAGTGGAGCGGCACCCGCGTCGACCTCATCTTCGGCTCGCATTCCCAGCTGCGCGCCCTAGCAGAAGTCTATGCGACCGCGGACGCCAAGGAGAAATTTGCCAACGACTTCGTGGCGGCGTGGAACAAGGTGATGAACGCCGATCGCTTCGAACTCGCCTGATCTAGGAGCATGATCCCGAAAAGTGGAATCCGGCTTTCGGAAAAGATCATGCTCAATAGAAAGACAGAGCCCCATCCCGATTCCATCGGGATGGGGCTCTAGCTAGCGCCAAGGCGCTCTGGCCACAAAAAGGCGCGGGCTTGGCCCCGCGCCTTTTTGTTTTGAGGCTTCTTTCGGCCGTCAGTCCTTCTCGAAGATGCGTGTCTTGGCGACCACGCCGGCAATGGCGCCGCCGATCAGCGGTGCGACGATGAACAGCCAGAGCTGGCCGATCGCGGCACCGCCCGAAAACAGCGCCGGGCCAATCGAGCGGGCCGGGTTGAGCGATGTGCCGGTCACCGGAATCATGGCGAAGTGCAGTCCTGCCAGTGTCAGGCCGATAACGAGACCGGCAAAGGCCGTCGTATGGCTGGCGCTGGTGACGCCGAGGATCACCGTGACAAAGGTGAAGGTTCCGATCAGCTCCCACAGGAACGCCGAGCTGACGCCCCATTTCGTCGTATCCCAGCCATTGGCGCCGAAGCCGCCGGTGTGTCCGCCGACTTGTCCGGAGACGATGATCCACAGCGCCAGCGACGCAATGATGGCGCCGATGACCTGTGCGATCCAGTACGGGATGACGTCCTTGGCCTGCATTCGGCCGGCGAGGAACACGCCGAGCGTCACCGCCGGGTTGAGATGCGCGCCCGAGATCGGGCCGATCGCATAGGCCGCCGCAATCAGGCCGATGCCGAATGCTAGACCGATGCCCTCCTGGCCCAGCGGCAGCGCGCCACCGAAGCCGCCCGTCACCACCGAAGCCGTGCCGATGAACACCAGTAGAAATGTGCCTAGAACTTCCGCCAGATAAGTCTTCATTGCCCTCTCCTCGCAATTTCCCGCCGATCCGCTTGCAGTTCTTCGCGAATCACGCAGCGGAAGACTACCGCAACTTCAAAAGTTTGAAAGTACAAGCAATGCGCCGGTTGAAGTCTCGGATGCCGACAAGGCATTCGATCTGATATCCAAGACTCTCCCCGCTTGTGTGCGCCAGTCGAGCGCTTTAGAGCAGGGCCGGAAATAATTTGCTGAGTAACGGAATAACAAGATGCGACTGGGCGGACGGCTGGCGGCGGCCATCGAAGTGCTGGAGGATATCGGCCGGCGGCACCGGCCGGTGGCCGATGCGCTGAAGGATTGGGGCCTGTCGCACCGCTTCGCCGGCGGCGGCGATCGCGCCGCTATCGGCAACATCGTCTACGACGGGCTGCGCCGGAAGCGCTCGGCCGGCTTTTTGCTGGGCGAAGATACGCCGCGCGCCGTCGCTTTCGGCGCGCTGCTGCTCGAATGGAACCAGACTGCGCAATCGCTGAACGAAGTGCTCGACGGCGACAAATTCGCGCCGCCGCTGCTCAACGACAATGAGTTGCAAGCGGTTGCCGGCCGCCGGCTCGACGCTGCGCCGCCAGCGGTGCGGGCCGATATTCCGGATTGGTGCGAACCGCTTTTCGAGCAGGCCTTCGGTGCCAGCTGGGTCGATGAAGGTGCGGCGCTGGCGACCCGCCCACCGCTCGACCTCAGGGTCAACACGCTGCAGGCCGATCGCGGCAAGGTGCTCGCTGAACTGGCCGAGACCGGCGCCAAGGCTGCACGGATAGCGCCGCACGGCATCCGCATCCCGCCGATCGCGGGCGACGGCAGGCACCCGAACGTGCAGGCGGAACCGGCCTTCCAGAAAGGCTGGTTCGAGGTTCAGGACGAAGGTTCGCAGCTCGCCGCCATGCTGGCTGGCGCCGAGGCCGGAATGCAGGTCCTCGACTTTTGCGCCGGAGCCGGCGGCAAGACGCTGGCACTGTCGGCGGCGATGGACAATCGCGGCCAGGTGTTTGCCCATGATGCCGAAAAGGCGCGGCTGGCGCCGATCTTCGACCGCATCCGCCGCTCGGAAAACCGCAACGTGCAAATCGTCACCAAGCCGGCGGAACTCAGCCCCCTCTCGCGCCACATGGATATCGTCCTGGTCGACGCGCCCTGCACCGGCAGCGGCACTTGGCGGCGCCGGCCCGATGCCAAATGGCGGCTGTCGCAGAAGCAGCTCGATGCACGCAAGGGCGAGCAATCGGCGATCCTCGACGCGGCCAAAGCCTTCGTCAAACCCGGCGGGCTGCTGGTCTACATCACCTGCTCGGTGTTCGACGAGGAGAATGGCGAGCAGGTCGCTGCCTTCCTGGATCGTAACAGCGGCTTTGCCCCGGTCGATCACCGCCAGCTCTGGGACAGCCGCTTTCCGGGCCACGAGACGGCCGCGCGTATCGGCGCCGCGGGCGGCATTTCGCTGTCGCCGGCGCTGAGCGGTACCGATGGGTTTTATGTCTGCGCACTGCGCAAGGGCGGCTGAACGTTGCCGGCGGCCTGATTGCTGCAGTGCAGCAATAGCGATTGCCTGCCGCTCATGCCTCTGCAATAAGCTTTTCTGACAGGAGCGTGACAAGCCATGGCAGCAGAGATCGTACCCGCCCCCAACTATGAGGATCGCGTCAGGACGTCCTTCGCGCGCCAGAACGCCATGACCACCATCGGCGCCGAACTGACGCTGGTGACGCCCGGCATCATCGAGATCGAGATGCCCTATTCGGCGGCGCTGACCCAGCAGCATGGCTTTCTTCATGCCGGCGTCATTTCGACGGCGCTGGACTCAGCCTGCGGCTATGCGGCGTTCTCGCTGATGCCGGAAAGCTCCAGTGTGCTGACCATCGAGTTCAAGGTCAATCTGCTGGCCCCGGGCCGGGGCGAGCGCTTCCTGTTCCGCGGCTCGGTGACCAAGCCCGGCCGCACCATCATCGTCGCCGACGGCCAGGCCTATGCCTTCGCCGTCGACGGCGAGGCCAAGCTGATCGCCACCATGACCGGAACGATGATGACGGTGGTCGGTCGCGATGGCATTGAAGGCTGATCCGATGCGCAAGGCCGTCAGAATTGCGAGTAGGGACGTCCTCTTCGTGATGGCGGCGCAGGCCGAATACGGTCCGCATCTGCAGCGGCTGTTCACGCCTGTCATGACAGGGGTGGGGCCGGTCGAGGCGGGTGTCAGGCTGGGCGCGGAACTGTCATGGCTGAAGTCTGAAAAGGCGCTGCCGGACCTCGTCGTGTCGCTCGGCTCCGCCGGCAGCCGGACACTGGAACAGACGGAGATCTACCAGGCCGTTTCGGTCGCCTACCGCGACATCGACGCCTCGCCATTGGGCTTCGAGAAGGGTGCGACGCCGTTTCTCGACCTGCCGGTGACGGTGCCGCTGCCGTTCAGGATTCCAGGCATAAGCGAGGCGACGCTGTCGACCGGCGCGGCGATCATTTCCGGCAGCGCCTATGATGCGATTGTCGAGGACATGGTCGACATGGAGACCTTCGCCTGCCTGCGAGCCTGCCAATTGTTCGGCGTGCCGCTCATCGGCCTGCGCGGCATTTCCGACGGGGCTGCCGATCTCAGGCATGTCGGCGACTGGAAGGAGTATCTCCATGTCATCGACGAGAAGCTGGCGGATGCGGTGACGCGGCTGGAACAGGCGATCGGCTCCGGTGCGCTGCAGTTTGGACCATCGCATGACGCGGAAACGGAGTGAGAGAGACGCCTTCGCAACCCATTGCGCCGACTCGTTTCTTTCTCTAAACGCTCGCCATGAAGATAGCCAATCATCCCGACACCGTCCTGATTGTCGATTTCGGCAGCCAGTTCACGCAGCTCATTGCCAGGCGCATCCGCGAGGCCGGCGTGTTTTCCGAGATCGTGCCGTTCCAGTCGGCCGAAGCGGCGTTCAAGCGAATCAATCCGAAGGCGGTGATCCTCTCCGGTGGCCCGGCCTCGACCGGCGACATCGGCAGCCCGCGCGCGCCGCAGATCGTCTTTGATGCCGGTGTGCCGGTGCTCGGCATCTGCTATGGCCAGATGGCCATGTGCGTGCAGATGGGCGGCGTCGCCGAAAGCTCCGACCATCGCGAATTCGGCCGCGCCTTCGTCGAGATCCAGAAGGACAGCCCGCTGTTCGAGGGCCTGTGGGCGCCCGGCCAGCGCCACCAGGTGTGGATGAGCCATGGCGACCGCGTCATCTCCCTGCCAAAGGGTTTCGAGGTGTTCGGAAAATCGGAAGGATCGCCGTTCGCCATCTTCGGCAGTGTCGAGCGCAAGATGTACGGCATCATGTTCCACCCCGAAGTGGTGCACACGCCGGACGGCGCCCGGCTGCTCCAAAACTTCGTCCATAAGATCGCCGGCATCGAGGGCGACTGGACGATGCGCGCCTACCGCGAGCACGCGGTCGAGACGATCCGCAAGCAGGTCGGCAAGGGCAAGGTCATCTGCGCGCTTTCGGGCGGCGTCGATTCCTCGGTCGCCGCACTGCTGATCCACGAGGCGGTCGGCGACCAGCTCACCTGCATCCTTGTCGACCACGGGCTGATGCGCAAGGACGAGGCCGCCGCCGTCGTGGAGATGTTTCGCCAGCACTACAATCTGCCGCTTATCCTGGTCGACGCTTCGGACCGTTTTATCGGCGCGCTCGAGGGCGAGTCGGACCCGGAAAAGAAGCGCAAGACCATCGGCCGGCTGTTCATCGAGGTGTTCGAGGAAGAGGCCGAGAAACTCGGCGGCGCCGATTTCCTGGCGCAGGGCACGCTCTATCCCGACGTCATCGAAAGCGTCTCCTTCACCGGCGGCCCGTCGGTGACGATCAAGTCGCACCACAATGTCGGCGGCCTGCCCGAGCGCATGAACATGCAACTGGTCGAGCCGCTGCGCGAACTGTTCAAGGACGAGGTGAGGGCGCTCGGCAAGGAGCTCGGCCTGCCCGACAGCTTCATTGGCCGGCATCCGTTTCCCGGCCCCGGTCTCGCCATCCGCTGCCCGGGCGGCATCACCCGCGAAAAGCTGGAGATCCTGCGCGAGGCCGATGCCATCTATCTCGACGAGATCCGCAAGGCCGGCCTCTACGACGCCATCTGGCAGGCCTTCGCCGTGCTGCTGCCGGTGCAGACCGTCGGCGTGATGGGCGACGGCCGCACCTATGAATTCGTCTGCGCGCTGCGCGCCGTCACCTCGGTCGACGGCATGACGGCGGATTTCTACCACTACGACATGGCCTTCCTCGGCGCCGCCGCCACCCGCATCATCAACGAGGTGCGCGGCATCAACCGCGTCGTCTACGACGTGACGAGCAAGCCGCCGGGCACAATCGAGTGGGAATGAGAGGAGAGTGGCGCGCAGTAGAATAGAGTAGAAGAGGATAGCTAGGGAAACTGTTATGCGGCCGTTGTAATCTATAGTGCTCGAACGGCTCCGCGATACCCCTGGCAAAGGAGACGTCCCGATGGACCCGAACAGCGGAACGACGAAGCAATCAAAGGGGTAGCGAAAAAGATGACGCTAGAGTGTATCAATCCGCGCGATCTACCGACCCCAACGACCTATACTCAAGTCGTTGTCGCAAGGGGGACCAAGCTCATATTCGTCGCTGGTCAGGAACCGGAAGACATCGACGGGAAGCTTGTAGGCCCCGGTGATCTAGCGGTTCAAGCACGCCAGGTGTTCGCCAATCTTGGTCAAGCCCTTGCCGCCGCCGGCGCCTTTCCCGAACAAGTGGCAAAGATTACGATCTACGTTGTTGATTACGAGCGCGATCGCCATCTGGCGATCATCGAAGAAGCTCGAGTGGTGCTGTTCGGCGATCACAAGCCGGCCGACGTGCTTGTAGGGGTCACCGCCCTTTCTCCCGGTTATCTCATCGAGGTTGATGCGTTCGCGGTTGTGGACGGGTAGGCCACGACCGGGCAACCGAACCAGCAGAGTCTGTCCAACGACTGGCCGTGACGGTCTTTTTCCGACGACGCTGATCGTCAGCACGTTACGAAAGCCGAGAATGATCAAGTGGGAATAGGGGGGAGTCGCCCGCATCCACGGTTAACGTCTGGTGAGAAATTTTTCTGAACGGATTATGCTTCGATGAAATCCAAGCGCCAACGCCTGAATTCCGCGATCAAGCCGAACCGGGAGCCTAAGCTCTCGCGCACCCACGCGCCTGCCGATCTTTCGCCGGTCGACTGGCAACGCGGCTTGCGCCGCCAGTTCGGACGCGAGCAGGACTTCGGGCTTGAAAATCTGACCAGCGAACCGTTTTTCTCCGAATTTCGGGTCAGCAATCCTGTTTCGAAGTCCAGCTACCGCGTGGCGATCCGAGGCTTGGGGCCGGGTGGCAATTTCTGTTCATGCCCCGATTATGCCACCAGCGAATTGGGAACCTGCAAGCACCTCGAATTCACACTTGCCTGGTTGAAGAAAAAGCGCGGTGCCAGGACAGCGTTTGCGCGCGGTTACCAGCCGGCATTTTCTGAGCTGTATCTACGCAATGAAGGCAAGCGCTGCGTGTATTTTCGCGCCGGAACGGACTGCCCGCCGGCGGTCAGCGAGGCCGCCGACGGGTTGTTCGATGCCGAACACGACGGGATGCTGCCGGACGAGCGGTTTGGTGAGTTGGAGCGCTTTATGACCGTGGTGTCGAAGTGCGGCCATGAGTTGCGGGCCTATGACGATGCGCTCGATTTTATCGCGGGAAGGCGCGATGCGGACCGGCGCGCCGCAAAGCTCGAACAATTGTTCCAGCGCGGTGCCGCCGATCCCAAGCTGCTGGCACTTCTGAAGGTGCCGCTCTATCCCTATCAGGCCGAAGGTGCGCTGTTTGCGGTGCGAACCGGCCGGGCATTGATCGCCGACGATATGGGATTGGGCAAGACCATACAGGCAATTGCCGCAGCTGAAATACTGGCGCGACACTTTGGCGTCTCGAAAGTGCTGGTGGTCTGCCCGACCTCGCTCAAATACCAGTGGCAAAGCGAGATTATGCGTTTCTCGGGGCGGGAAGGTGAAAATGCGGCACGCGTGATCAACGGCGGTCGGGCGCAGCGGCAGATGGACTACGCCTTTGACGATTTCTGCAAGATCACAAATTATGAGAAACTCAAGCCCGATCTCGACCTGATCGCGGCATGGGGACCCGAACTGGTCATCGTCGATGAAGCGCAACGGGTCAAGAACTGGAACACAATTGCCGCGCGCGCACTGAAGCGCATCGATAGCTCCTATGCGATCGTGCTTACCGGGACGCCGTTGGAAAACAAGCTGGAGGAACTGGTGTCCATCGTCCAGTTTGTCGATCAGCACCGGCTGGGGCCGACCTGGAAGCTGCTGCACGAACATCAGGTCAAGGACGATACCGGGCGTGTTACCGGCTACACCGGGCTGGAGAAGGTCAGCCAAACGCTGGCGCCGGTCATGATCCGCCGGCGCAAATCCGAGGTGCTGCGGCAACTGCCCAGCCGGACCGACCAGAATCTGCTGATGCCGATGACCGAGATGCAAATGCTCTATCATCAGGAAAACGCTGACGTGGTGGCGAAAATCGTCCAGCGCTGGCGCAAGACCAGGTTTCTGTCGGACAAGGATCAGCGCCGGCTGACCTGTGCGCTACAGAACATGCGCATGTCGTGCAACAGCACCTATCTGCTGGACCAGGAAACCGATCATGGCGTTAAGGCCGACGAACTGGCGGCGCTGTTCGAGGATTTGTTCGCCGAGCCCGACGCCAAGGCGGTGGTGTTTTCGCAATGGATGCGGACCCACGAGATCGTCATCCGCCGCCTCGAAGCGCGTAAGCTGGGCTACGTCAGCTTCCACGGCGGCGTGCCGTCCGAGAAGCGGCCGGCATTGGTCGAGCGGTTTCGCGACGACCCCGCCTGCCGCGTGTTTCTGTCCACCGATGCCGGCAGCACGGGGCTCAATCTGCAGCATGCTTCGACCCTGGTGAACATGGACTTGCCGTGGAACCCGGCGATCCTCGAACAGCGCATCGCGCGCATTCATCGCATGGGTCAGAAACGGCCGGTGCGGGTCATCAATTTCGTGGCCAAGGGCACCATCGAGGAAGGCATGCTTTCGGTGCTGGCGTTCAAACGCTCTTTGTCGGCGGGAATTCTCGATGGTGCCAGCGGCGAGATTTCGCTCGGCGGTTCGCGTCTCAACCGCTTCATGAAGGACGTGGAAAATGTCACCGGGAGCATGGGTGAGGGCGAGGCCGTAACACCGGCCGAGGAAGTGAGGAACATCGCCGCTGCAGATGCGGCCGGTTCCGCGGAAGATGTAAATGCGGATGTAGACGCTGGAGCGGGCGAGACGGCGATTGCGCGAACTGATGCGGCCGGAGCACCGCCGAGCGATACGGGTGCCGATGCCGATCCCTGGCGCGCCTTGCTGCAGGTCGGCGCCCAGTTTGTCGCCGCGCTGGCGTCCGCCAACGATCCCAGCGCACCGGCGCATCCATGGATTGAGCGCGATCCCGCCACCGGCGCGCAAAGCCTCAAAATGCCGCTGCCGCCACCGGAAACCGCGAGACAACTTGCCGATACGCTTTCTGCACTCGCGGACAGCTTGCGGGGGAAGATTGCATGACGAGCCGTGGCTGAACGCATGATCGCTTCAATCGCGCAGTACTCTTCACCGCGTAGTCGAGTGCCGCTTCCTCGCAGGCTCATCTCAGCCGGAGATCACGCACAAAGCCTCTGGGCCATTTTCGCCGCCGGGCACCCGGTCGTATGTCCAAATGGTGAGCATGCTGTTCCCGCGAATTAGTCACTGTCTGTCGCTCACTTGCCATTGCGACTGGAGCAAGATGAGATTCTCCGCCGACCACGGGCTGATGCGCAGGGAAGAGGCATCAGGCGTGGTGGAGATGTTTCGCCAGCAGCGCCGGGCACAATCGAGTGGGAGTAGCGCGGAAACCGCGGCAATAGCATGTTCAAGCTTCCATCAACCTGGAAGACAGGAATTCGATGAAGCGCTGGGTCTTGGCTGGAATAAGGCGAGTTTCGGTGACGGCGTGAATGCTGACCGACGACCCCTGCCATTCGGGCAGGATGCGTCGGAGCCGGCCAGAGGCCAAGTCTTCGGCGACGATCTTCTCGGCAAGCAGGGCGATGCCCTGGTGGTTGACCGCCAGGGCGCGGATCATCCCGACGCTGTTGAGCGTGAAGCGGCCGCGAACGCCGACATCGACCTTGTTCATCTCCTGGTGCAAAGTCCAGGTCGGGCTCCGCGGCATGCAGATGCATTCATGCTCCGCCAGGTCAGCCGGTGTCGCGGGCTCGCCTGACGCTTCGATATAGCCAGGAGACGCATAGAGGTGGCGCGAATGCCGCCCGATCAGGCGAGCGATCAGGCTGGAATCTTCCAGTTTGCCGATGCGGATCGCCACATCGAACGGCTCGGCCACCAAATCGACGCGGCGTGGGGTCAGGTCGAATTCGAACGTGATGCCGGGATAGTGCCGCGCGAAATCGCCGATGATCGGAGTGAGGTAAAGC
Organism: Mesorhizobium delmotii; assembly: GCF_900149755.1. NCBI lineage: Bacteria > Pseudomonadati > Pseudomonadota > Alphaproteobacteria > Hyphomicrobiales > Phyllobacteriaceae > Mesorhizobium > Mesorhizobium delmotii. The sequence continues at coordinate 1,086,538 of NZ_FUIG01000013.1, forward strand.
GTGGCGAGGTCGACCGGGAGCGAAACCCGTAGGACGCCGCTCGGCTGCTCGAGCATGGCGCCGAGCTGTTCGTGCGCCAGCCGTGCCTCGTCGACGATTCGCTTGCTTCGCTCATAATAGAGCTGGCCGGCCTCGGTGAGCTCGATCTTGCGCGTCGTGCGATGCAGCAGTCTCAGGCCGATCGCCTTCTCCAGCTCGCTGATACGTCGCGACAGCGTAGAGTTTGGCATGCCGAGAGCCTCCGCCGCCTTCCGAAAGCTCCTGGCTCTGGCCACCTCCACGAACAGCGCCATGTCGTTCAAATGGCTCAACTGATTGCTCCACAGATGGGAATATGATTTCAATTCTGCCAGGTTTATCCCAAGTTCGGAATGGTGGACAAGGACTCCAACGAATGGAGAACCCTAATGAATCCACTGTTCACCCCGGCCCGCATGGGCCGCTACGTGCTTCCCAACCGGCTGGTCATGGCGCCCATGACCCGCAGCCGCGCAGCCTTCGACGGTACGCCGGGAGAGCTGGCTGCCGAATATTATGCCCAGCGCGCCGGTATCGGCCTGATCGTCACCGAAGGCACTCAGCCCTCGGATGACGGCCAAGGCTATCTCACCACCCCGGGCATCTACACGCCCGCCCATGTCGCCGGCTGGCGGTAGATCATTTCCGCCGTGCACGCCAAAGGCGGCCACATCTTCATCCAGCTCATGCACGCCGGGCGCATGTCGCATCCCGACAACACGCCGCATCACCGCCAGGGCGTCGCGCCGTCCGCGATCGCGCCGGGGACGGGCATGTTCACCGCGACCGGGCTGCAGGACATTCCCACGCCGCGCGCGCTGACGACCGAAGAAGTGCGCCGGACCGTCGCCGATTTCCGCCATGCGGCCCGCTCAGCGATCGAGGCCGGCGCCGACGGCATCGAGATTCACGGCGCAAACGCCTACCTCGTCCAGCAGTTCTTCGCGCCGAGCGCCAACGCGCGCACGGACGAATATGGCGGCTCCCTCGAGAACCGCGCCCGCTTCGCCATCGAGGTCGCAACGGCGATCGCCGAGGAGGTCGGCGCGGACCGCACCGCGATCCGCCTGTCCCCGGGGACGACCATGTGGGGGATCGATGAAGGCGCCGAAGGGCCGGACCTCTACCGCCATCTTGTCGCCGAGCTCGACAAGCTCGGGCTCGCCTATGTGCACATCATGCACCAGGGCAACGAGCCGTTGCTGGCCGATATTCGCAAGCTCTGGCACCAATCGCTGATCCTCAGCCGGCCGGGTCGTCCGCGCGACCAGATCGGAGCCGACGCAGCTTCGGGGCTGGCCGATCTCGAAGCCTATGGCCAGATGGTCCTTGCCAATCCGGACTTCGTCGTCCGGCTGAAGGCCAATGCAGCGATGAACGAGGCAGACCAAAACACCTTCTTCGGCGGCACCGCGCGAGGCTACATCGATTACCCCGCCCTAAGCGTCTAGGGACGCGGCCGTACCCGTTTTCGAGCTCCGATCAGAGCAGGGCTGGGGGAGCCACGGACCGATACCAGTTCATGACAGGAGATTAGATTGACTCAATCACCGCATCCCTCGACTGCCTCGGATAAGAAGGCACTTGCCGAGACCGCAAGCGCGACGGGGGCAAAAAAGGTCCTGCTCGTCGGCGCCACAGGATTCCTCGGAGCCAAGATTCTCCGCAACTTGGCGCTTGATGCGAGCGTTGCCGTCGTTGCGATGTCGCGAAAGGGCGCGCCCTCAAATGAGAGCGCCGACGTCGAATGGGTGCGCGGCGATATGATGGATCCAGCGTCATTGGATCGTGCGTTGCAGGGCGTGGACGTCGTAGTCAGCTCGGCTAACAGTTACATGAAGGGAAGCCTCGACACGGACTTTCAGGGCAACAAGAATCTTATAGAGGCCGCAGCAAGAGCCAATGTTGGCCGATTTGTTTTTCTCAGCATCGTTAGCTGCGAGGCGGCGTCAGCAGTGCCACATTTCCACGCCAAGAAAGTGGCCGAGGATCTAATTAAGGCCTCTGGTGTGCCATATGTATTTGTCCGCGCGCCCTCATTTCTCGATCAGAGTTCCGACTATATTGCGAAGGGTGTGAAAGCTGGCCGGTTCCTGGCGATGGGCGATAAGACTACAAAATGGTCCTATGTTTTGACAGATGATCTGGCCTCATATCTTGCAAAAGCCGCGACGTTTCCTGGTAGTGAAATCAACAACCAAACGATCGATGTCGGCTGGCGCGATGGGCCCAAGAGCCAGCAAGAGGTCGCCGATCTCGTCTCCGAGGTTATAAAGAAACGCCTCAAGGTCCGGGTTGTGCCGTGGCTGGTTTTCCGCTTGCTCGCACGCCCGGTAAGGCTGTTTTCCGAGCTTGGGTATGATCTGATTCAGATGTTCCTGTTCTTCAAGAAGGGCGTCTATGTTTCGCATATTTCGAAGCAAGAACACTACTTTGGACCCGCCCCTACATCCCGAGATGCGATCACGCGATGGGCGAAAAGTCATCAGCTAATTTCCTGATGCATATGGACTGGCTCCCAAGAGCAGCGAGATGGGGCGCCTGTTCTTCAGAATGACGGTGTTGGAAACGGGTTCGCCCGCGCGCTCACGCGCGACAACCATGCTCAGACTTTGATGGGCGGTGGAGAACTACGGTCAGTCTGCGATGCCAAGGCCCGCTTTCCTCAGCGAGCCGAGGAAAAACTCGACATCTTGCGAACGGGCCAACCGCGCCGAAACCACCTGGCGCATGTTCTTCACCAAATCAGGTTGATTTTGGTTCAGCCATGCGACCTCGCGATCAGCCGCGATTTTGTATCCTCCCTCGCCGAAAACGGCAGCGGCAAGCAAATGATAGACCGGATTCGACGGAAATGGCGATTTGTTGATCCACATAGCTGCCTGCGGATAATCCCCGCTGAAATACGAGCAAAGGGCCAGATCCACGTCATAGTAGCCTGGCCCTGGGTTCTTCTGACGCGCCTCCGCAATCAATTGGCATCCGTCATGCCAATTTCCAGAAACCGCCAGGCGCTCTCCATATTCGCCCATAAACTCGGTGTCGTTCGGGTTGATGGTCAAAGTCTGCTTGCCCACTTTCAATGCGGCATCGATCTCCTTGTGGAAATAGAGCGCAACCATTTCTGCCTGGCGTCCCCGGATGTTGACAGGATCAAGCCCCACAGATCGCCTTGCCGCCGCCAAGGCGCGATCGAGCGCAGCGGCGGACTCTGCGGGGTCGCCTGAAAACTCGAATCGATAGTCATCTATGTAGATCAGCGAGAGAAGACCCCAGGCGGTGGCGTAGGTCGGAAAGCGGTCCACCGCCTTCTCAAGGCACGCGCGTACCGATGACCGGCTTTCTGCATCGACACCGACCCGATATGCGTAGAAAGAAAGCGTGCAAGAGTAGGCGGCCCAATCGTCGGGCGGATTGACGACGTCGAGATTGGCGTCTGCCTGGAAGATGACGCCATATGCCTGGGCCAGGCTCGATGACACATTACGCGCGATGTCCGTCTGGACTTCCACAAGCTCCGCCACTTTCAGCCCGCCATCATAGCTTTCTGCCCACAGAACCGAGTTGTCCGCCCGGTTGAGCAGCCGGACCCGAAGCCGGAAGGCATCGGTCGACAGGTTCACGCTTCCGGCCAGGACAAATCGTGCCGGCGAGATCGATGGATCCTCCCCCTTTGCGGCCGACTCCACGACCACGATATCCTTGAACTTGGAAAGCTGGCTGACGACTTCCTGCCTCAATCCACTCGCGATGGCCGCCGCGGCGTGAGTGCCGTTCAGATCGTCGAATGTCTCGACCAGCAGTCGCGGAATCTCAGGCGAAGTTGGGCGGACGCCGCTCCTCGCCAATCCCAATGCCAGAACAGCCAATGCCGCGACGATTGCCGCAAGAACCACTGTCAGCCATGATGCCCTCATCCATCGACGAGGGGTCGGGACTTTCTCTGCCCACTCAACCGGCAAGGCCGGCTCAACGGTCTCGTGGGGCGATCGCGCCGAGAACGTTGGAACGTAACCGCCCTTCGGGATCGTGATGAGAATTGGATCGGCGTGTCCGGCAGTCAGGTAGTAACGCTCGAGCCCGCGCCGGAGGTGGCCAGCCTCGATGCGGACAATCGGATCCGTCTGTGGGTCGAAGGACATGTCACGGCCGAACACTTCGACTGCGATCGAATAGGCCTTGATGCGATCACCGCGACCCGCCAACGTCTCCTCCACCACATGGCTGAGGAAGCGGCGCTCGCGACCGGTTGCATCGAAGTCCGCGCTGTTGAGGATCAGGGCAAGCTGGGCACGACAATTCTCTGGGGCGAGCCTATGCTCCCTCCCTGCGGCTGGTTCGGCCCGGATCACCTTGGTTCCCTCACCTGACGTTCTGGGGGTGACCACTCCCAGTTATATTTCATTTTTCGCCGGTTACCCTCGCTGCGTAATTTATATCCGCGAGCCTGTTCTTGCAATACTCCTAGTAGTCTGAACGGATAACGCTGGGATGACGGCGATGGTTCGCGCAATGCGCCCGCGGATGACAACGGATCAAATAGTTTAGTTAGGCGGCCTCGCCGGCAGCGCAGTTTGAATTTGCGATTTTATAGGCTTGGTGCCGACCGAGTTCGCTATGGATGTTCAGAAATTACCCTGTCGCCCACGTAACTTACATTCCGCAGCCGCCTCCATGCGATAGGCTACGGTGGTTTCGGGAAAACACGAATTTGCGCCATGAGGATGGACGACGAACCGGCTGATAGGCAAAGAGCGGTCTCGGCGGCAGTGCGTCGATTCCCGCAGTTTGAATTGGCGATCCATCGGCTGATGGACCGAAGTGAGGGCTTTCAGGATATGTGCGAGGAACTTGCAGAAGCGGAGCTCGCACTGTCGAGGATCGACAAAGTCCCGCCGGCATTGCGCGAGGCTAGACGAGCCGAATGGCAGGAACTGGTGGATCGGCTGGTTGGGGAAGTCGGAGCCGTGCTGCACGCGGATGCCGCCCGCAAACCGCATGTCATTCCTTGGCCGCCACGCCAGAACTAAGCGGAGGCTGGCTTGGAATTTCTGTCTGGCAATCGAGCTGCGTGCGGTATTGGGCGGCCCCGACAGCGGACCCGACGGCTTCGGATTCCGCACGGAATCTCCCTGCTGTTCCCGAAGTAGGCCCAGAACTGTCCGTGACAGTCACGAACCAAACGAACCGCTGTCGAGATCAAAAAATGATCGGAATTTGATATCCATTAGCTGAGCAGCGCGAATACATGTAATGTTGTCACTGCGGGCGCGATCGCATCGGACATGAAATGAAAGACAGACTTAGAGGGGACTTTATATGGGGATCATCCGAGCTCTCGTGGTGGCTTCGGCGGGAACAGCGGCAACGCTGGTTGGGGTGCCGGCGATCGCTGCAGACGCTGCGACGCAACTTCCTGAAGCCGCACCCGTGCCTGCTGAAGCCGCGCCAGCCTGGACCTTCACCGCAGAGCCCTATTTCTGGATGGCAGGCATGAAGGGCAGGGTCGGCGTCAGGGGCCTGTCGCCGGTAGATATCGACGTCGATTTCAGCCAGATTTTCGACCACATCGATTGGTCTCCCCCGCCGCTCATGCTTACCGGTGAGGCGCGCAATGGCCGTTACGCTCTGTTCACCGACTTCATCTATCTGGGACTCGAGGCCGATGGCACGTCGCCCGGCCCGTTGGCTCTTTTTTCGGCCAAAGCGAACATGAACACGGTGGTGTGGACCTTCGGCGGCTCCTATCGGGTCGTCGACAATGGCACCGCGACCTTGGACGTTCTGGCCGGCGGACGGCTTTGGTACCTCGATGCGGATCTGACCGTTACTGGCCCTCTCGCCGTAAGAGAGGCCAGCGGCAGCAAGACTTGGGTCGACCCCATTATTGGTGTGGCCGGCGATGTTGCTCTCGGCAACGGATTCGGACTCCATGGCGAGGCGGATGTCGGTGGCTTCGGTGTTGGCGCCGACATCGATTGGCAGGTGCTGGGCACGCTTCAATACCGGTACAGTGATTCGGTCACGCTGGAAGCGGGCTATCGCTACCTTGCCGTAGACTACGCCGACGACGGATTTGTGTTTGACATAGCAATGCAGGGACCAATCATCGGCGCCAGATTTCGGTTCTGATCGGATCTGCGCCGGGGATAACTTCGAAACGGGAGAAGAGTTTGGGAAACTGTTTCGTGAGTCTGTCCAAAGTCAGGCGTATCAGCAACGTTTTGTTGGCGTCGGCGTTGGTTGGCCTGCTGTGGGGGTGCGCGTCCCGTCCGACGAATGTGCTGCTGCCCGTGGCCGATACCTCGCCTTCCTCCAGCAAGGTGGAGATGCTGGTCGCAACGACACGCAGTCGTTCCTCCAATCCGGCACAAATGTATACGGGCGAGCGCGGACTGGCCCCCTCGTTTGCCGAAATTACGGTTTCGATCCCTCCGCCATCCGTCCGCAAGGTTGGAGAGGTTGCATGGCCCAAGAAGCTGCCTTCAAACCCGGCGACTGATTTCGCCGTCGTGCAGGCCCAAGAATTGACGCTCCAGACAGCGAAGGGGTGGCTTAGCGCCTCTGTCAGGAAGAGCCCGGATCACAGTGTCCTCGTCTTTATTCACGGATTCAACAATCGCTTTGAAGACGCGGTCTATCGTTTTGCGCAGATCGCAAAGGACACGGACACGCAGAGCGTCCCGATCCTGGTCACATGGCCCTCCCGAGGCAGTGCGCTGGCGTATGGCTACGATCGTGAAAGCACCAACTACACGCGAAATGCGCTTGAACTGCTGTTCCAATATCTTGCACGCGATCCCCAGATAAAGGAAGTTTCGATCCTCGCCCATTCGATGGGCAACTGGCTTGCGTTGGAAGGCTTGCGCCAGATGGCCATCCGCAATGGCGGCCTTCCGGAGAAGTTCAAAAACGTCATGCTGGCCGCGCCAGACGTCGACGTCGATGTGTTTCGCACTCAGATTGCCGACATGGGCAAACAGCACCCGCAGTTCACCCTCTTTGTCTCGCAGGATGATCGCGCGCTCAAAGTTTCGCGACGGGTCTGGGGCGATATCCCCCGGCTCGGATCGATTGATCCGGAACAAGCTCCATACAAGGAAGAGCTTGCGAACAACAATATAACCGTCATCGATCTGACGAAAATCAAATCCGGAGATCCTTTGCATCACGGCAAGTTCGCGTCGTCACCGCAGATCGTTCAACTGATTGGGGCGCGTATGGCCGGCGGCCAGACCTTGACCGACAACAGGATAGGCCTCGGCGACACGATCATTCATGCAACGACCGGTGCGGCGGCAGCGGCGGGCAGCGCGGCAGGGTTGGTGATTGCGGCACCTGTTGCAGCGGTCGATCAAAACAGCAGAGAAAATTTGGGCAACCACATCGGCGCCTTGACGGGGTCCCAGACCAGCCGGAAATCGAGTGCTGGCAAGGAATGCGTTGGTTCCGCCACAAAAGATTGCAAGAAATAGTCCCTCGATTGGCCTGCGCGGAGTAACTTCGAGGTTGGCGTATCGTCTCCGGCCATATCAATGGGTGGCAGACCTGGACGCGGCACTGGATTCAACTATCGCCCGCTGCGAGCGTATTCTCTCAAAGCCGTAAGCTACAGTTATTTACGTGGTACGCGGCACACAAATAACGCAACGTAAGGTCGTATCCCCCAAGGAGGACGGCCATGAAATTCTCAAGACACGCCCGCCTGCTGATGTTTCTCGCGGCATCCAGTTTCCTCGCCGGCACGTTTGGGGCCAGCGCCCAAACGGCCATTCCCCCATCTCTCGTCACCCCGGATAAGGTCGAGACGCGCCTCGGCACGCTCGAGTTCAAGGACGGCGTGCCGAGCAGGGAAACGGCCAAAACACTCTACGACAACCTCGACTTCACCTACGCCTACCGCGCGTTCATGGACAATCTGCGCGGCGTCAGCATCGCCTCGCTGCGCAGGGGCATGATGAGCATCGGGATGAAGGATAACGAGGTTGTTGTTTTCGAACAGTTGATGGATGCCAAGTCGCTGTTCCTGACCGCGAACGCGGACACGATCTACGTCATGGGTTTCCTCGATCTCAGCAAAGGACCGGTGGTGATGGAGACGCCGCCCAAGTTTCTTGGCGCTGTGCAGGACGCCTGGTTCCGCTGGGTGATCGACGTGGGCGGACCGGGGCCTGACCGCGGAGAGGGCGGCAAGTATCTGATCGTGGGGCCGGACTACACCGGACCGCTGCCGCAGGGAGGGTTCTTTGTCGTGCGCTCCCGCACCAACGCCATCCTGTGGTTCGGCCGGTCTTTCCTTGAAAATAACGATCCCAAGCCGGCGGTCGAGGTGATCAAAAAGTTCATGAAGGTGTATCCATACGAAGTCGGCGGTGTCGGTACTCCTGTCGCTGACTTTCTGGCCGGGAAAGTCAAGCTTGGGAAAGTCGCCCCGCCTCCGCCGACTGTGTTTCACAATGGAAGCGGCAAAGTGATGAATACCCTTCCGCCGAATGACTGGAGCTTTTACGAGACGCTCAACGAGGTCGTGCAGAATGAACCGGCGACCTCGCTCGACCCGGAGTTGATGGGCCCGGTCGTCGCCATCGGCATCGTCAAGGGCAAGCCGTTCGCGCCAGACGAGCGCATGAAGAAGATCATGACCGAGGCACTGGCGCTGGCGAATGCAACCTCGCGCAGCCTGTTCATGAGTCGACGCGATCCGAGTTGGTTCTACTATCCGGATTCGTCGTGGTCGAACCTGCTGTTTCAGACCGGTTACGAGTTCGAAACACCGATCCCAGAGATCACGGCCGAGGGCGTCAAGCCCTATCCAGATACCGGCTACCGCACCATGGACGCGCGGACCTATTTCTTCTACGCATCACCGGCATTACACCGGGCATGGCCATGCGGCTGCCCGGCATCGGGTCGCAGTATCTTCTGAATTCTCTGGATGCCGACAAGAATTTCTTTGACGGGTCCAAGACCTACAAGGTGATGCTGCCGAAGGGCATCCCGGAAGAGAACTTCTGGTCGTTCACGCTGTACGACAACATGACGCGCTCGATGCTCGACACGCCGCAGCGCTATCCACGCGCCGGCAGCCAGAGCTATCCGTCGCCTGCCGCCGAGGCGGCCGCGGACGGCTCCACCACAATCTACTTCGGCCCGACCCAGCCCGACGGCGTCGCTCGGGGCAACTGGATCCAGACCGACCCGAAGAAAGGCTGGTTTACGCTCCTGCGCCTTTACAGCCCGCTCGAGCCGTTCTTCACGAAAGAATGGCGGCCGAGCGAGATCGAGCTGGTGAAGTGATGGCCGCTGGTTGTTGAAGATCGCATCCCCTAACCCAGCACGGGAGTGTGCTCGCATGAACCCGACAAGGCATTTCGCAATGCTCGCCCTGTTCATCGCCTGCTTAGTGCTGCCGATATCCGTAACGGTTACCCAAGCGACAAATTGTCGAAACGGGCATCGTCGAGCTAAAGGACTGGCCGCTGGCGGGAAGGTCCAACCCGCACCGCCCGCGGCCAGAGCATTGGAGATTATCTTCAACCCCGCGTCCACCGAGGCCGAGATTCTGGCGGTCTTTCCATACCTGGTTCCAATCCTGTCGATTCCGCCCCCGTCTGGAAGCTTCTGAAGCCCTCTCTCGATCCGGGAGCGGCGACTATTGAAAAGGCTGCTGCGGAAAGCACTCCCCTAGACGCCTGGTGGGCGCCTCCGGGAGAGACCAAATATCTGATCCTAAAGAGCGCGGAGGACCAGATTGCGCCCCCTGAAAACGGGGTGCAGCTTCAGAAGGAACTCGGCGAACGAGCGACGCTCGTCAATGTCCCCGGGGCGGCGCATCTCCTACCCTTGGAGCAGCCGGAGGAAGCCGCGTCTCGAATAGTCGATTTCCTCCGAAAACTTGACGGCTAGTGCCATCTACCCTTATGACGTCGTCCAGTTGCCGGGTGCGTGGCGAGGGTCGCCTGCGCGCTGGCGCTACGGCAGCTTTTGGCGCTTCCTGCCGGTTCTGATCGACGAGGCCGACGACGGCCTTCCACCCTGCGACGCTCAAGACGGCGTTGGAATTGCACCTTTCTTCTGCCCGCAGATCGGCGGACCATGGTGCTCCGCGCCACCCAAGAAATACACCCGCGCCCGGTGCCCAATTAGGCGTCGGGTGGAACAGAATTGCCAATTCAATTCTGTGTTTCAAACGCCAACCTCGCGTTCCGGACCCATGAAGGCAAATGAGTGGTCAGAGCGGGGTCACTGCGTGAGGCACTTGTGGCCCATTGCCATTGCCTTGTAAGTCCCCTTCAGATCGACGACAAAGGCCCCCTTGGTTTCCGGAAACACGGTCATTTTATATTTCTTCGCTACGTCGCGCTTGAACTTCGGGTCATCTGTCAAGATGTAGCCGCCAGAGTATCCACCCTTGAGTTCGCCGCTCGTGCTAGTGGCCACACCACGATAGAGATGGCCGTCAATGGAGACGAAGATGTCCGACTTGGTCCCGTTCTGAAGGCCGATATCCACCTTCGTGAACACGCCAAGATACCCGACCTCCTGATTTGCGGTAACGCCCATTTGCACCGAACTTGGGCCATCTTGGCGCACGATCAAGCAATCTCCGCGGGTTTGATTGGCATAGACCGTCCAGCCCTCGACGTCGTCCCCGTATCGGACAAGCACATCGCTGGCCTTGGGAAGGGGGTTTTGATCTTGTGCGTAGGCTGCCATCGCAGACGAAAGCGCTACTGACGTTGCCGCGATAAGTGTCATGAATTTTCGCATTGATATTCCCCTTGTGTGCAGGATTGTTTCTGGCTATGGGCGCCCCATTTCGATTGCTCAGAGTCTGCTGTCCTCTTGCGGGGTGAGGCGATATTAGGCGCTGTGAGTGACCTTGGCCGATCGGCTCACGTCAGGGAACGTAAATAACTGTAACCTACGGGCGAATGCTGGCCAGCGCACTGCGGACCGTTCAGTCCTCGACGCCATCGACGACGGCATGATGTCAGGTTTGACCCCATTGCGGCCGTTCCTGAGAGATGAGATAGCCGACATCCAGCGAACGACTGTCACGCGATAGCCATTGCCCTTTGGTCGGCTTTGGCACGGCCCGAATTCCGTTCTCTCGGAATGCGTTGTGAACCGCCTTCAGTGCCGCCCGGCAGATCGCGAATTGCTTGCCCGGTTTCGCCGTAAACCCAAATGACCAGGGCGCCGTCCTCGAGATCGGCAACCTTTGCTCTTGAATGGCTCCGATAGGTCGGGGGCAAGCTCCGGGTCCGCCGCAATTTCCTCACCGATCTCATTGAACAGCTTGAGTACCAATTCGACGTCGGTCTGAGCCACGTACACGGTCAACATCGATGCCTTTCTCAGAGAGGTCAGGCCGAGTTCGGATGACGTGGACAGGACCGCGCAGCTCTATGGCGTGTCCCTCACCGCCTCCAAGGGGGCCTTGCTCTTTTTCAGGGTTTGGCTTGCCTGATGAGCAGCGGCCGCGGTCTCCCCGCCGCCCTCGACGTGAACGGTGGGAACCGCGATCTTGATACCGTTTTCCGCGAATGCCGCCTTGATCATCATGAGTGCGCGCCGCTTGATGCCGAATTGGGTCCCGGCCTTCGTCGTCAACTTTATCCTCAGAACGATCGCGTATTCCCCAAAACTGTCGATGCCCTGCCCCTTGAGCGGCTCCATCGTGTCGGCCGCAAATTCCGGGTCTGCCGCCAGCTCCTGGCCGATCTTCTTGATGAGCTTGCGCGCCAGATCCACGTCGGAATCGTAAGTAATGTTGATTATCATCTTGTCGATCACCCAATCCCTGCTCATGTTCTGGACCGCCCCGAGCTCACCGAATGGGACGGTGTAGACGGGGCCGCGATGATGCCGCAGACGCACCGAACGCAGGCTGAAGGATTCGACCGTGCCTTTGTAGCTGCCGCTCTGGATGTATTCACCGACCCGGAAGGCGTCGTCCATCATGTAGAAGACGCCGCTCAGCACATCTTTGACCAGAGTCTGCGAGCCGAAGCCGATGGCGACGCCGAAAATTCCGGCACCCGCAATCAGCGGCGCAATCTGCACGCCGAGCCCAGCGAGGATGGTCAGAATGGTGACGGCGACTATGAACACGGCAACAGCGTGCGAAGCCGGCCGCTGCGAGCCAGTTCATCGGCGCTGCTCCCATCCGTCGGCGCGAGGTTCATCCGATATTCGATCAATGCCTTCGACAGTTGCCAAAGCATGTCGGCGATGAGCAGGATGATGATGCCGTTGAGCAGCCCGGCTATCAGGAAGCCGCCGGTCTCGCTGCCGGCGAAAGTTGCGGCCCTGAGCCGCCAGATATAGGCGAGCCATGCGACCTCCGCGGCAATGACCGCCGCCCTGGCGCCCCTGACAATGAGCACGTTGAGTACGACGCCCATCGCGCCGCTGCGCTTCGACCTGCCGGCGAAGGCCTGTGCCGCGGCGCCGACGCCGCGCAAGGCTGTCGGCAGCACCAGGGCGAAAATCCCAAGCCACAGGACGCCGAGCAGGCCGGCGACCCAAGCCACCCAGAGCACGATCAGGAACAAGGTGAGAAACGATTGCTTGACCAGAGAGCCTCGCCCGTCGGGCCGTTGCCAGACGACGTCGATTGCGGTCGCCAGAATGCCAAGCCCGAACAGGAAGGCGGCGAGCCCTGCAACCTCTCGAGAGAAGCCCAGGCCAGGCATGAGGCTGGCGATCGCCCAGCCGAACAACAGGAACCCGGCCACAAGGCTGACTCGCCAACGCCAGAAACGGGTCGAACCCTCGCTTTCGAAAAGCGGAGTCGGCCTGTCCGAGGGGTCGCTCGTCGCACCGCCGAACGCAAACAGCAATCGGGCTGCCGCGCGAACGACACGGAACGCGATGAACGCAAGAAGCAGGGTCAGAATGATCCTGCGGAGTAAGGGTGGCCATCCGAATGCCAAGAACGAACCGGCGCTGGCGCGCGCAAAAGTCAGCAGGGCGACAGTCTCGAAGAGGATCGCTTGTCCGGCGTCTTCCTGAGCAACCGCGCTCCTCGTCCTGGCGAGCGCTCGTCGGACCGCCCACTCGGCTCCGAATCCGACCGCGATCAAGGCCGCCAGAATGCCCTCGGCGAAGGGATCACAGCTCGGGATGGCATGGAGCAGCCCATCTATTACTGGGATCCGGTAATCGCGCCGAGCGGCATGGTCTTCTACGATGGGAGCCTGTTCCCCGAGTGGCGAGGAAGCATCCTCGTCGGCGGGCTGTCCAGCCTATCGCTTGTACGCCTAACGCTCTCCGCTGACCGCGTCACTGGCGAAGCTCGCTATTTGGAAGGAGCTGGTCGCATTCGCGACGTTGCTGTAGCGCGGGACGGTTCGATATTGCTTCTAACTGACGACGGCGGACAAGTTCTTCGCCTGACACGCGGGAACTAACTCAGCTAGCTTACAAAGATGGTATCATTCTCATGTGGTTTGGCGGAGCAAACAGGCCGGACTGAGCTATTTTAATGGTTGGTGGGGCCCGCCGAAAACAGAGGCATATAACGAACTGACTCAGGCGTATCTGTTCTTCGGTGCGGGTAAAGAGACTCCCGGCGAGCGGCGCGGCCCCTCATCTCCCCCAACTGGCTTTAGTGCTATGACGGGCACCATGTGCGGCAAGGTGTGCGACGTCAAAAAAATTTTCTAAACAAGATAAAAGTTATGGTGGGCCCGGAGGATGTAACAAGAACTTTGATTTCATTGACGTTTTCGTGGGCGAGATTCAGAAGTATTCCCGTATCGTTCCGCATGGCCCGCACAGCCGCCACGAACTCGAACTCAATTGTCACCTTCCCAAACAGCTACGTATCGAGCCGCTTGGTCCCACCACCAGTGCACAAACTTGCCAATTGACTACGTCGCAGCCGTGACTATCCGGAATGCTCAGGTTGCTCCGGGATTAGATGTCAGTGGCTTTGGGACGGCCTTAATGCCGTGTTCCTGAAATGCCTGGTGCACGGCGATCAAAGCGGCGCGGCGGATCATGAAGTGTCTGCCCGCTTTCGCCTTGAATTTGGCCCGGATGACCAGCGTGCCGTCCTCAACCTCGGCAATTCCCTGGCTCTTGAACGGCTCGAGCAGATCTCCGGCAAGTTCCGGGTCGGCCGAAATATCCTGGCCGATCTTCTTGAAAATCTTGCGGACTTTTTCGACATCGGTGTTGAATGCAACGCGAAAGATCAGTTTCTCGATCATCCAGTCGCGGCTGAAATTCTGGATCTTGCCAATCTCGCCATAGGGAATTGTCGCCAAGGCACCGCGCTGATGGCGTAGGGAAACCGACCGGACCGAGATTTTTTCCACGGTTCCCTTGGCGCCTGACGTTTCGATGTATTCGCCGAAGCGGAATGCATCGTCGATCAGGAAAAACAGCCCGGAGACCAGGTCCTTCACCAGCGTCTGCGAGCCGAAGCCGATGGCCAGCCCGAACACGCTCAAGCCGGCGATCAGCGGCCAGACATTGACCCCGATCGACACCAGGATCGAGAGCAGCGCCAAGGCCAGAATGCTCGATTTGCCGACCGCGCTGATCAGCGGCACCAGCGTGCCCAGCCGTGAGCGCGGCGCACCCAGCGCCTCCTCGTCACCACCTACGGCGGGCAACTCCGCGCGCAAGGCGCGAGCAGTCGCTGTGCCGACCACGTTCCACAGAAACGCCGCCACCAACATGATCAGCGCCACACCGGATGCGCCCTTGGCGACCTCCCACAGATCTATGCCGAACCCGGCAGCCAGCGGTGTCGCCCATAGCGTTCCCAGCATGGCAATCATGATAGCCACAACGGTGAAGCGGGCGGTCTGTCGCCCTGCCGCTGCCAAGATCGAGATGTCAGGAGACTCCAATCCGCGCTGCGCCCAGTTCCCGATCATTGCGTCGAGATGCGGCGCGGCGAGAAACATCAACGCGGTCAGCACAACGGCCGACCCACGAAGCGATGCTCCCAGGGTCAGCGCGGCCTGAGTGCTGAGAAAGGTGATTATCAGGAACGCGATCACGATTCCCGGCCACATTTTGGCGAGACGGGTGCGCCAGCGGCTTCTGGGGCGCGGACCGGCGACGGCGGCTGCCATTGTGCGTCTGTGCCGCCATACCGCCCATGCAAACAGAAGGTAGATCGGAATTCCCAAGCCTGTTCGCAGCAGATCCCCCAAGGCCGGTCCGACGCTCCAGAGCCGCAACGTCGCGAGCAGCGTAACGCCGATGATCGCCAAGCCAATAGCAAGCGAGAGGTCGCGCACGAGCGCCGCCAGATGGACGGAGCGCTCCGCGAACTCGGTTCGCCGCGATGCCATCAAGAGTGATCTGACGGCGGCGAGGATGATGAGTCCGAGCACGGTCGTTACCGTCCAAAGGCGAAGGGTTTGCAAAGGCACGCCAGAACCGGCCAGCAGCCGCGCAGCAATGAAACCGATCACCAGCGCCACCACAGTAGCCGCCACGCCCGCGAAGAATCTGCGCCATGCACTGCTTTTGGCACTCGCCTTCTTGAACCGCCGGGCGAGCAGGATGAACACGCCCGCGACGAGCGCGACAACCAACACAATCTCGAACAGGAGCACAAGGATAGATGTTCCCCCGGCCGCCAGCGAGGCCCTCAGGTTTTCAAGCTCGACGGGGACGTCGCTCAAAGCGGCAAACCGCGCGAACAGTCCGGAGATGAAACGCTCGGCGAGCTGTTCGAAGCCCCAAATCAACGAAGTAACGTCCGTTTCCGCCGTCGTGTCCACGATTTCTCCCCCTTCAGCGCCTCGGAAGCCAGTTCCGGCGGTCGCTCGTCGGCCGCTGTCTCGCTATCCAGCGCCCAACCATCGAACAATTCAAGCTTTTCTGCCCAGCCCTTTACCCGCGCGGGGTCCGAGCGCACTGAACTGGTCGGCCCAGAGCGCAACGACCGCGCCGTCGCGGGCGGCGATGGTATCGGCGAAAGCAAACAAGCGCGTATCTTTGCCGCGCGCATCACCGATCTGTTGCACAAGCGATTTCCATTCACAATCGAGCATCGTCTCAAGCCGCGGCCTGGACACGTAGCGTGTTCCGGAGCCGTAAGGGTCGTCGCTCACTTCCTTGTCGTAGGCTGAGACGGTCTTGGCCACCGTGCCCGACGCGGCGCCAACGCGCAGAAACCATCGCGCCACTTCCTGACCCGCGCCGATCTCGGCGAACGAGCCGAAACTCGTTGCGTCGAGATTGACCTCCAGCGCCTTCCGATGCGTGTCAGCAGCGGCGTTATCCGATCGACCAGTCGCATCGGTAGTGGCAGTATAATTCATGGCGGGGTCTCTGCGGTGGACTGCGGTTGCGTTTCAATACTGCCGCCCAACGCCAGGTGCAAATTGATCCGCTGGGCGAGTTGTTCGCTCTGAACGAGCAGCAAACCAGCTGCGCCCAATGCGCATTCACCTGTTGCTTTTGAACCGCGCGAAGATCGCCGCTGCCTATGAGGCCTACAGAACTTGCAATAAGCATAGCGAGTCCGCTTTAGGGCGGCTAGCAGCGTCGCTACGCCAGTCGACAGGTTGCCGCTCGTTCGACCGCATTTGTCGGAAATCAGTGCCCTGCGATGCCCAGTGCCTTCATGTCGAAAAGTGGCAACGCCAGGAATGCCTTCGCAACGAGAGCGTTGGCAAGATCGACGAAAAACGATCCGGCCAGGGTGATCAGCAAGAACGCCTTCGGGGCTGGACCGTAACGGCGCGCCACCTCGTCCATGGTCGCCATCGCGACGGGCATTGAAGATATCCCGAAGCCGAGGAAACCACCGACCGTAACCGCTGCCTCATAGTCACGGCCCAGCAACCGGAATAGAACGAAATAGGCAATCGCCACGATGACGATGATCTGCAGCAGTACGTTGACGAAAAGTGGTCCGAGGACAGCGGCAACGGCAATCAGCTTTGTGCTCATGAGGCTGAGCACCAGAAACAGGTTCAGAGCGACCTCGCCGCCCTTTTGGATCGGCTCGAAATCCAGCCGAATGCGAGTCCAGTCAACAAGGTTCGTCAGGAAAACTCCTGCGAGCATCGCCGACAGGAAGCCAGGCAGCAGTAATCCTGCGTCCTTGGCCCAGCTATTGAGCTTGTCGCCAAGAAGGACCGATACCGCAATAATCAGGATGGTCGCCAGAATACTCTCGAGCGATCCTCCTGAAACTGCTGCTGGTGCGTCTTTTTGGGGCTCGGCGAAGGAGACATCAATCTGCGTTGCCGCAACCGGGGAGAGTCTATGACGCCCGATCAGCCAACCGGTAATGGGTCCCGACACCAGAGCGCCAGTGATGACCGCAAGAGTCGCCGCTCCTGCTCCGACCGCTTGCGCGTTCTGAAGCCCGACGGCCTCCGCCTCCTTCGCCCAAGCAAGTGCCGTCCCTGGCCCTCCGACGAAGGAAAGGCTCCCTGCAAGGAGCCCGTAGAAGGGGTGTGCACCCCAAGCCGTAGCGACACCGATGCCAACCAGATTCTGGCAGATCAGCAGAAGCACTGTCACGGCGCAGAGGATGACTAGCGGACGGCCACCGGCTCGCAGCGCTTTCAACTTCGCCGACAGGCCGATCGTCGTGAAGAAGACAAGCAGCAGAAGATCGCGGAGCTTTGTGCCGAAGGCGACCTCAGTTGCGAACATGACCTGAGCAAGGAGAACCAGCAGAGCCACTATCATGGCACCGATCACCGCGTTGGGCATGTCGATGCGTTTCAGCACTGGAACCATTTGACGGATGCGGGTTCCCGCGACCAGCGCGATCAGACCAATGATCAGCGTTGCAAGTTCCGAGAATTCAACATGGTCCGCGGCCATCGGCTCAATTCCCCGGCCCCTGGAGCGACAGGCGGTCTTCAGGCCGCCTGGTTTGCTGACACTGCGAGGAGACATCCGAGCATATCGGACGCGGCACTTGGCCGGAAGAGCAAAACCTTGCAGGCCAAGAGGATCCGGGGATCCGCGAGGCTCTTCCCAGATCAATAGCCAAGGCGGGGAGACGGCACATCGACCCGGATCAATCTCGAAAAATCCGGCGAAAGGCCCGACTTCCGCGCACGGTCGTCTATGTGGGCTAACTCCCTCAAAGTCGACAACGGCAAGCGGGTGTCGAGTGCACCCCGTGCATAGGCATAGTCGGGAAGATAGCCGTTGACGATGAGGCGCCATGAGAAGCAGGCGGCCATGGCTGCGGCTAATGTGATATCGCTTGCCCAGCAGAAAGCAGCCCAGCCTGTACAGGGTGAATAGAAAGCGGCGATCATCGAGTCGGCGTCGAGAAGCAATGGTTGGAGCAAGGACGTCGGTTGATCTGTTGACTCTTGTAAATGTGCGACTCTGGCGGACTGACCAAAGATGTTCACGCACGGACCGCTCAGTGTGAACGCGCCTGGCTCGAAAAAACGTGCCGGATT
The DNA here is from genome assembly GCF_900149755.1 of Mesorhizobium delmotii. NCBI lineage: Bacteria > Pseudomonadati > Pseudomonadota > Alphaproteobacteria > Hyphomicrobiales > Phyllobacteriaceae > Mesorhizobium > Mesorhizobium delmotii. The sequence goes on from NZ_FUIG01000013.1 coordinate 1,104,972, forward strand.
TGGTGAAGAACACGCAGCAAGCGGTCTCGTTGCGGATTGCCCGTTCGCAGAACGTGGAGTTCTTCCTTGGCCCATTGAGGAAAGTCGGACTGACCTCAAGGACCGACTCTTGCGCTGGCCTAACGATTCTGCCCGTAGGTTACCGTTATTTACCTTCCGTCCCGAGCGGCAATAGGCAAACCTCACGAAGGACGATTTTGAAGAAGGCATGGGTGAAGCGTCCTGCCACGAGTTTCGTCTCGTCGATAGAACGCGGAGCATGTTTTCTCGCCAGGGAACCGAAAACTCAGCTTATCTTGGAAGAAGCGGTACAATCAAAGGAGGACGTCAGATGAGTGACAAGCAAGCGAATCCAGACCGACAACCGAACCGGCGCGACATTTTGCTGACCGGAGGATCTGTGCTCGCCATTTCAGCTGTCGCATCCGGAATAGCCACGAGCGCGAAAGCTCAAGCAGCCGGTGCAAAACCCAACATTCTCGTCATCTTCGGCGATGACGTCGGTTATTGGAACCTCAGCGCCTACAACCGGGGCATGATGGGCTATCGCACGCCGAACATCGATCGGATCGCGAAAGAGGGCGCGATCTTCACCGACCACTACGCTCAACAGTCCTGCACAGCCGGGCGCGCCGCATTCATTACCGGCCAATCCTGCTTCCGCACCGGCCTGCTGAAGGTAGGCCTGCCGGGTGCCAAGGAGGGGCTGTCGGAGAAGGACCCGACGCTCGCCGAACTGCTCAAGCCGCAGGGCTATGTTACCGGGCAATTCGGCAAGAACCATCTCGGCGATCGAAACGAGCACCTGCCAACCGTTCACGGCTTCGATGAATTCTTCGGTAATCTCTATCACCTCAATGCCGAGGATGAGCCGGAGCATCCCGACTACCCGAAGAATCCCGAGTTCAAGGCCAAGTTCGGTCCACGCGGCGTGATGAAATGCAAGGCCAGTGCAACCGACGATCCTACCGAGGATCCGCGCTTCGGACGGGTGGGCAAACAAGAGGTCGAGGACACCGGCCCGCTGACGAAGAAGCGCATGGAAACCGTAGACGAAGAGTTCCTCGGCAGCGCGCTCAACTTCATCGACCGCTCGAACGCCGACGGGAAGCCGTTCTTCTGCTGGTTCAATTCGACCCGGACCCACATCTACACCTTTCTCAAGGCGGCCTCGAAGGGCAAGACCGGCTTGGGCATCTATGCGGACGCCATGGTGGAGATGGACGGCATGGTCGGCCAGCTTCTGGGCAAGCTCGATGACCTCGGCATCGCCGACAACACCATCGTCCTTTGGACGACCGACAACGGCGCGGAGGTTTTCTCGTGGCCGGACGGCGGCACCACGCCCTTCAAAGGCGAGAAGAACACAAACTGGGAAGGTGGTTACCGCGTGCCGTGCATGATGCGCTGGCCGGGCGTCATCAAGCCCGGAACCGAAATCAACCACATAACGTCACATGAAGACTTCGTGCCGACGCTGGTCGCCGCCGCAGGCGAACCAGACGTGACGGCTAAGCTGTTGAAGGGATACGATGCCGCCGGCAAGAGCTTCAAAGTGCATCTGGATGGCTACGACCAACGCGACGTGCTGGCCGGCGAAGGCGAAGGCAAGCGCCACGAATACTTTTACTGGACAGATGACGGCAACCTCGCCGGCTTGCGTTACGAACGCTGGAAGATGGTCTTCCTCGAGCAGCGCGAGGAGGGGCTTGCCGTGTGGGAGAACCCGCTGATTCCACTGCGGTTCCCGAAGCTCTTCGACATCAAGGGTGACCCGTTCGAACGGGCGCAGACGGACGCCGGGGAATACGCCAGATGGCGTGTCGAGCACGCCTTCGCGCTCGTGCCGGCGCAGGCTTATGTCGCCAAACACCTGCAGACCTATGTCGCGTTCCCGCCGCGGCAGAGGCCCGGCAGCTTCGCGCTCGACCAGGTCCTGGCGAAACTGCAGGAGGGTGGCAGAAACTGAGTCTTTGCCCTGAATAGGCCGCGCTCGCGCTATCGGCAGGCGCGGCCTCCAAGCTAACTCGGAAGCAGATCAATGGCAGTCGCGAACAACCATCCTTCGACCAAGACCATTGCTCAGAGGGCAAAGAACGAGCTGCGCGAGTACGCGATCCTGTCCTTGTATCTATTCATCTGCTTTGGTGCGCTTATTCTCTACAAGGCAGCGATCCTTGGCGAGGAGGGCATCAGCTATCTGCCATCAGGGCTGGCGGCCATCAAGGCACTGATCCTGGCGAAGTTCATAATGCTGGGACACATGATCCGATTGGGCGACCGGCGTCGAAGCAGGATAGTCTACGTCATAGCCTGCAAGGCCCTGTCATACCTGATCCTGCTTCTCGTCCTCTCGGTCGTAGAGGAAGTCATCGTCGGGCTGGTTCACGGGCGCACGATCGCCGCTTCGCTCGCTGAATTCGGAGGAGACAAGCTGCCGCAGACGCTCGCGACAAGCCTGATCATGCTGCTGATATTGATCCCCTACCTGGCGTCCAGGGAAGTCAACGTCGCTCTTGGGGAAGGCAGGCTTTGGACGCTGCTGTTCGAACACCGTCCCGCTCAAATTACAGAAAGCAAAGGTGTCAAGCCATGACCGTTCTCGCTCGCGCCGCCAGCCGCTATTTGCTGCCCCTTTTTCTGTTGATGGCGATTGCGCCTTCCGCGCAAGGCGCGGAAGTACTCGCGTCATGGAACGAAGGCGAGGCGAAGCAATCCATCGTGCGGTTCGTCGAAAGCGTGAGCAAGGAAGGGTCGGCGGATTTCGTGCCCGTCCCCGAACGCATCGCGGTGTTCGACAATGACGGGACGCTGTGGGGCGAACAGCCTATGTATTTTCAGCTTCTGTTCGCGCTCGACCGGGTCAAGGCGCTCGCTCCCCAACATCCTGAATGGAACACGCAGGACCCCTTTGCATCGCTGTTGAAGGGCGATGTGAAAGCAGCACTTGCTGGCGGAGAACACGCGATCCTGGAGGTCGTGATGGCCGCGCATTCGGGCATGACCACCGACGAGTTCGAAAAGATCGTCCGCGATTGGTTTGCGAGCGCAAAACATCCGAAGACAGGTAAACCCTACACGGAGATGATCTACCAGCCGATGTTGGAGCTGCTGGACTATTTGCGCGCCAACGGGTTCAAGACATTCATAGCCTCGGGCGGCGGCATCGAGTTCGTGCGAGTATTCAGCGAGCAGGTTTACGGCATTCCGCCCGAGCAGGTGATCGGCAGCAGCGGCAAAATGAAATTCGAGTTGAAAGGGGACCAGATGGTTCTCAACAAGCTGCCGGAAGTTGATTTCATTGACGACAAGGCGGGCAAGCCGGTGGCCATCCAAAAGCATATTGGGCGGCGGCCGATCGCGGCCTTCGGCAATTCCGACGGCGATCTGCAGATGCTGCAATGGACCTGCTCGGGACCTGGCCCGCATTTCTGCCTTTACGTGCACCACACCGACGGTGAGCGGGAATGGGCCTACGACCGGCAGTCAAGCATCGGCCGTCTGGACAAGGGTCTCGACGCGGCAGCCGATTCTGGTTGGACGGTTGTCGATATGGAGAAGGATTGGAACCGGGTGTTCGCCTTCGAGAAATAAGGATTCGGAGCAAGACGATGAGTCGAGTTGTGGAACGCCAGGCTCAATCTACACAGGTCGAAGAGCCATTCCTGAACATGGTGTGGATTCCCGGCGGTACATTCCTCATGGGATCGGACAAGCATTATCCCGAAGAGGCGCCGGCGCATAGCGTGACAGTGGGCGGCTTCTGGATGGACGTCTGTACCGTCACCAACCGCGAGTTCGCTCGCTTCGTCGACGCAACTGGTTACGTCACCTCGGCCGAACGTCCCGTAAATCCCGACGATTATCCCGGAGCGAAGCCGGACATGCTGGCGCCATCATCCGTGGTGTTCAGCAAGGCCAAACAGCGTGTCGATCTTCGCGACCATTACAATTGGTGGGTCTACGTCCGCGGCGCCAATTGGCGCCATCCGCGCGGGCCGGCGAGTTCGATCAAGCGGCTGGCCGACCATCCGGTCGTGCATGTGAACTTTGAGGATGCCGAAGCCTACGCATCGTGGGCGGGCAAGGAATTGCCCACCGAGGCAGAGTGGGAATTCGCGGCGCGTGGCGGGCTCGACGCGGCCGAATTCGTCTGGGGCGATGAAATGACGCCCGTTGGACGACACATGGCCAATACCTGGCAAGGCGAGTTCCCATGGCAGAATCTCTGCGAGGACGGCTACGAGGGGACGTCACCCGTCGCCTCCTTTACGGCCAACGGCTACGGCCTCTACGACATGGCTGGCAATGTCTGGCAATGGACCACGGACTGGTACCAGGAACACGGCAAGATCGACAGCCCGTGCTGCACGGTTGACAATCCCCGCGGTGCCAAACGGGACGACAGCCTCGATCCACGGCAGCCGCAGATCAGAATCCCGCGCAAGGTCATGAAAGGCGGATCGCATCTTTGCGCGCCCAACTATTGCCGGCGCTACCGCCCGGCCGCGCGGATGGCGCAGCCGATCGATACGTCTACGTGCCATCTGGGGTTCCGCTGCATTGCACGCAGAACGTGACAAATACTGCTAGAAAGGCCCGGCGGCCTAAGGCTTGCCGAGACAGAGACAGACAGGGAGGATAGAAGCATGACGGGCAATGATATGTTGAAGGTCGGCGCTGCGGCGCTGGCGCTGCTGCTTGCCGGGTTTGGCTCGGCGCATCCTGTCTTTGCACAAGAACAGGTTGCGGCGGCTGACGCTTCGAGCGATGCGACGACTTCGCCGGAGCCGCTGAGCGCCGACGAGATGGAGGTCTTGGTTGCGCGGATCGCGCTCTATCCGGACGAGCTGATCGCGGTGATCACGGCTGCTGCACTCTATCCGCTGCAGATCGTCGAGGCGGCGCGCTTCCTCGACCGCTACGAGAAGGACAAGGGCCTGAAGCCCAAGGACAGCTGGGACGGCTCGGTGGTGTCGCTGCTCAACTATCCGGACATTGTCAAGATGATGAGCGACGACCTCGAATGGACGCAGACGCTCGGCGATGCCATCGCCTACCAGCAGAAGGACGTGCTGGTTGCCATCCAGCAGCTGCGCGACGAGGCGGTCGCCAAGGGCGTCATCAAGACCGACGACAAGATCCAGGTGGTCAAGGAGAACGACAATTTTGTCATCAAGTCGGCGAGCCCCGAGGTGATCTACGTCCCGCAATATCCGCCGCAGATGTTTTATGAGCCGGATTACGTGTGGGAACCGATCCGCTATTATCCCGATCCTTACCCCTATTATGTGTATCCGGGGGCGACCTTTTTTGCCGGGGCGGTGACGGGCGCCATTTGGGCCGCCGCCGTCGACTGGGACGATTGGGGCGTGTGGGGCGGCCGCTGGAACGGCAACGACATCAACATCGATTGCAACAACTGCTTCAACAACCGCGACTTCAACGGCAAGATCAACTTCAACGACGTCGACTGGAAGAACATCGATCGCGACAAGATCAATATCGACCGCAACCAGTTCAACAAGTTCGACCAGACCAACATCAAGAACCGGATCGAGAAGAATAGCGACAACGCCATCCGGGACCGCGCCCGCGACATCAAGAAGAACGACAAGCTCGCTAACAGGGTGCCGGGCAAGACGGCTGCAACGAGAGACATCCGCAAGAGCACGCTGGACGGGCTGAAGGCGAAGCCCGCCAACGTCACCCGCCCCGCCAAGCCCGCCGACATCCAGAAACCTGCGGCCAGGCCTACCGCCAATCGCCCGGCGGCGAAGCCGGCCAAGGTGAACCGTCCGGCTGGCAAGCCAAAACCTGCGGCAAGGGTCGACAACCGGCCGAAGAAACCGTCGGGGCTCGGCAACGTTGATCGCGGCAAGGCGACCAAGGTCAGCTCCAACCGTGGCCACAAGTCGATGGGCGGCGGCCAGCGCGGCGGTGGCGGCCACAAGCAGATCAAGCGCGGCGGCGGCGGACGCGGGCGTTAACGGAACGGGAGGACAGGATTATGACACAGATGTTCAGCACCACCCGTCACACGGGAGTTTTGCATACGATCCTTCTCCGCTCTGTCTGCGCCGTGGCGCTTGCAGTGGGCATCGCTGTCTGGCAGCCAGCCGCCGCACAGGATGCGCCGGAGATCACTGCGTTTGCGGCCGCCGCTGAGCCGCCCGTCTTCGACACGCCGGAAGCGGCTGTCGATGCGTTCAAGAAGGCGCTGGGCGACGCCGGCAACGGTGCGGTTGCGGCCCTTCTCGGCCTCGATGCGGAAAAGCTGAAGGCTGACGAGAACGCGGACGAGACGCTGGCGGCGATCAAGGAGGGTGTGGCCAAGCGGCTTGTCGTCGATGGCGAGGGCGACCGCCGCACGCTGCAGATCGGCGACAAGCTGTGGCCGCTGCCGTTTCCGATCGTCAAGGGCGAGGACGGCAAGTGGGCTTTCGACACCTATGCCGGGCTCGAAGAGATCGTGAACCGGTATGTCGGCGAGAACGAGCTCACCGCGATCGAGACGATGCGCGCCTATGTTGACGCGCAGGAGGACTATGCATCGCAGGACCGCGACGAGGATGGCGTGGAGGAGTTCGCGCAGAAACTGATAAGCTCGGAAGGCGCGACCGACGGGCTCTACTGGCCGACCGACGACATCAACGGCGAGAGTCCGGCCGGTGACGCCGTTAGTGAGGCCGAGCTCGAGGACGCGGCCAAGGGCGAAGGCTATTTCGGCTACAAGTACAAGATTCTGACCGGCCAGGGCGACCATATCGCCGGCGGCGCCTACGACTACGTCATAAACGGCAACATGATCGCCGGCTTCGGCCTCATCGCCTGGCCTGCCAAATATGGCGAGACAGGCGTAAAAACCTTCGCCGTCAACCAGCACGGCGTCGTCTACGAGACCGACCTCGGGCCAACCACCGAGCAGATCGTCAAATACATCGACCGCTTCAACCCAGACGATACCTGGCAGGTCGTGGCCGACTGAGAGAAAGGCGTTCTAGTTGTCTGCGGACAATATCGTCGACGCGCGCGACTCTGGGCGGCGGCGGTCTCCGCCTCGGCGCTGCATCGCGCGGCAAGGATAAGCCCGTTCGCAAAAGTCGACTTCTTGATTGGCTCGCTGAGAAAAGCCGGCCTCACCATCGCAGACTGACCGTAATTCTTCGAGTAGGATACAGTTAGTTACGTTCCGCACGGAGCGGCAATGCCGCAACGTCACCTGGGCGCAACAAGCCGGAAGGTGACTGGCATGAAAACCAACAGACGATCTTTTACAAGTCAAGCATTGGTCGGAAGCTTTGCGGCACCTGTTGTGGCGCTGGTTCTGGCGATTGGCCTGGGAGCGCCCGCAAGGGCCGACGAGGCTGCGGCCAAGAGCATGCTCAAGGCGATGTCGGATTATCTGACCGCGCAGACGACCATATCGTTCGGATACGACACCAATCTCGAGATCGTCACCAAGGATCACCAGAAGCTGCTGCTGGCGAGTTCGGGCATGGTGGATCTCAGCCGGCCCGACAAGTTCCGCGGCAGCCGCCACGGCGGGTTTGCCAATGTCGAAATGGTCTTTGACGGCAAGACGCTGACGCTGCTGGGCAAGGACGCCAATCTCTATACGCAGGTCGATATCCCCGGCACACTCGATCATCTGGTCGACGAGCTGCGGAACAAATACAAGAGGCCAGTCCCCGGCGCCGATCTTCTGCTGTCGAACGTCTACGACGAGTTGATGCGCGACGTCACCGACGTCAAGGATCTCGGCAGCGGCGTGATCGGCGGCACGGAGTGCGATCATCTGGCGTTTCGGAAAAGGGAAGTCGATTGGCAGATATGGATCGCGCAAGGTGAGCATCCCTATCCCTGCCGTTATGTCATCACGTCCAACGCAGTCGACCAGGGTCCGCAATACAGCATTCAGATCAGCGACTGGAAAACCGGCGCTGATGTTGCCGCGGACGATTTCGCCTTCAAGGCGCCGGACGGTGCCAAGAAGGTCGATCTGAAGGAACTTGTCGACTTCGATGAACTGCCCACACATCTTTCGCCAGGAGCCCCCAAATGACCGTGTCGAGAAAACTGAGAATCGTCGTGCTCGCTGGAGCCGTTGGACTGTTCGGGCTTGAAGCCTCGCAGCAGCTAGCGCTTCCCGGCTTTAGCAGCCTTGTCTCCAGCGCCGAGGCCAGGGTCGGGCGTCCCCTGACGCCGGTCAGTGTCGCCGGGGTGGCGCGGCGCACGGTACGGCGCTGCGCGGCCGGTGTGTACTGTTGAGTTCGCGGCGAGCATTGATAGCGGTGCCGGTTGTTTGGTTACTTGCGGCAGCAGGTGTCATCGAGGCCGCCATGGGTGTGGCCCTGATCGTCGTTCCGAGCACGGTCGCCGTGTTGTTGCTCGGCGACGGTCTGACCGGTACGGGGCTGACAGTCGCCCGCGTCACCGGCGTCGCGCTGCTCGCCGGCAGGATCAGGGAAGGAGCTCGCCGCTGGCGGGAATGCTGACCTACAACGTCCTTGCCGCCATCTACCTCGCCTATCTCGGGATGGAAGGTGCCCAGGTCGGGAAACTATTGTGGCCGACCGTTGTTCTCCATGCCGCGCTGGGCCTGCTTTTTGTTCACGCCTGGGTTTCGTTCCAACCTGGATCACCGCAGAAATTCTGAGGGTGTGGCCCGTGAGATCCCTGCCTGGCCACCCCCAACGGATTCCGCCTGTAGGATACAGTTAATTACGTTCCGTGCCGCCGAACAATGCGCGAGCCTCACCAAGGGCAGGCAAAGCCCTCGCAGCGGCCAGCCCGGCTGGACGACGCGACCTTCCTATTAGGTGGGAGCATTATGAGAGTTCTGGCGTTGAGAAACTCCGGCGTTGTCTGGCTAACCCTGATGGCTGGGGTGATGGCCCCCTCTTCGGAAGCAGTCGCGTGCGGCTATGACAGCCCGCAGTCGGTTTCGCGCGGCGTTTTGAACTGGGCCTATCCGGATTCGCTTCATGTCATCGGTGCCATATCGCGGGAGGTCGCGGCGCGGCGGCTGCCCTTGGCGAATTTCAATCGGGCCGGAGCAGATTTGTTCGGGCAGCGATTTCGCGCGACCCAGACGGCGCTCACCGGGTTCGCCGAATTGCTCCGCGCCGCGTCATCCGAGCCATCGCAGCCAGCCTTTTCCCTTGTCCTTGTCGAGCCGGTGCTTTGGACCCGCTTCGAGCCGAGCGCCGAAGGCTTGCATGCCAAGCTCCATGTTGCCTCCGCCGAACCGGGCGATCTGGTTCTGGTTACCGGCGAGGCTGTCATCAGCGAGATCGCGCTCGGCCGGCTGGCTGTCGGCGAGGCCGGTGAGCGCGGCCTCATTCGCTTCTACGGATCCGAGAAGCAGAAGTCGGACTTCATCGGCACCTATCGACACGCCGGAGGCCAACCTATTGCCAAGTTGGGCGCGAGCCATGCGACGACGTCGCCTGCCGCCCAGCTCATCACTGACGCAGTTCAACCATCAGGAGGGAATCCATGACCAAGACATTGCTGTACGGGACGGCACTAGCAAGCCTGATGGGCTTCGCGCTTCCGGCGATTGCGCAGGACGCCGGGGCCTTGGACAAGGGAAAGGCCGACGCCGCGCACCAGCACCCGCCGGCCTACTCGCCATACGCGGAGCGCGACTTCCCGACGCGCCCATTCTTCGGCGATACGCATCTGCACACCGCGTTTTCCATGGACGCCGGCGCATTCGGCGCCAAGCTGACACCGCGGGACGCTTACCGCTTCGCCAGGGGCGAGGAGGTTACCTCGTCCACCGGCCAGCCGGTGAAGCTTTCCCGCCCGCTCGACTTTCTCGTGGTCGCCGATCACTCCGACAATATGGGCTTCTTCCCGGATCTGTTCGCCGGCAAGCCTGAGGTGCTGGCTGACCCTACCGGCAAGAAATGGTACGACATGATACAGTCCGGCAAAGGCGCGGATGCGGCGATCGAGATCATCGTCGCCTTCTCGCACGGGACGTTCCCGAAGGATATCATGTATTTCCCGGGCACGGCCGCCTACAAGGGCGCGTGGCAGGAAACGATCGCCGCCGCCGAGGATTACAACAATCCCGGCCTTTTCACCGCCTTCATCGGCTTCGAGTGGACGTCGAACACCGGCGGCAACAATCTGCACCGCAACGTCATCTTCCGCGACAATGGCGACAAGGCGAGCCAGGTCGAGCCGTTCACCGTCTATCCGCCCTACGGCAGCGACAACCCGGTCGATTTGTGGAAATGGATGGGCGCTTATGAACAGAAGACCGGCGGCGATGTGCTCGCGATCGCGCATAACGGCAATCTCAGCAGCGGCCTGATGTTCCCCACCGTCGAGCAGTTCGGCAAGCAGGTCGACCGCGAATATGTCGAGCAGCGGGCGAAATGGGAGCGGCTCTACGAGACCTCGCAGACCAAGGGCACCGGCGAGTCGCATCCGCTCCTCTCGCCCAACGACGAGTTCGCCAGTTTCGAGATCTGGGACAAGGGCAATCTGGACGGCAGCGTTCCCAAGACCAAGGAGATGCTCGAGTTCGAGTATGCCCGCTCGGCCCTCAAGAACGGACTGAAGCTCGAGCGCGAGCTCGGCACCAATCCCTACAAGTTCGGCCTCATCAGCAGCAGCGATGCGCACACCGGCCTCACCGCCATGGAGGAGGACAATTTCTTCGGCAAGACCACACCGCAGGAGCCGAGCCCGGAACGCATCGGCGCAACCTTTATCAGCAATGCCCAGACCGGTGTCAAAATCATGGACTGGGAGGTCGGCGCCTCCGGCTACGCAGCCGTCTGGGCCAAGGACAACACCCGCGCATCGATCTGGGATGCCATGCAGCGCAAGGAGACCTACGCCACCACCGGCCCGCGCATGCTGGTGCGGTTCTTCGGCGGTTGGGAGTTTGAAAGCAAGGATGCGCAAAATCGACTGCCGGGGCATATCGGCTACACCAAGGGCGTGCCGATGGGCGGCGATCTTCGCGCAGCCCCTGAAGGCAAGAAACCGACCTTCCTGGTCGCCGCCTTGAAAGATCCGCTCGGCGCCAACCTCGACCGCTACCAGATCGTCAAGGGCTGGCTGGAGGCGGACGGCAAACTGAAGGAGCAGGTCTATGACGTGGCTTGGTCCGGCGACCGGAAGCCCGACGCGGGTACCGGCAAGCTGCCATCGGTCGGCGACACTGTGGATGCCGCGAACGCCGGCTGGACCAATACGATCGGCTCCCCGGAGCTCAGCGCGGTGTGGGAGGACCCGGATTTCGACGCGAGCCAGCCGGCCTTCTACTATGGACGGGTGATCGAGATCCCGACCCCGCGCTGGACCGCCTACGACGTCAAGCGGTTCGGCGTAAAGGCCTTGCCAGGCACGGCGATGACCATCACCGAACGGGCCTACACCTCGCCGATTTGGTACACGCCAGGCACTTGAGGAAGGAAGCGACGCATCAAGACAAGGCAGACGCCCAGAGGCGTCTGCCTACCGCTCGCCACTCGCCAAGGCGGCACCAACTCATCGACACCGCCTAGCTAGCAAGGACGCCGCCCAATGAAACTTTTTCATGAACCCTTGCTGCATTTTGTCGTGGCGGGCACCGTGCTGTTCGCTGCCTTTGCATGGCTTGGCGACAGCGAAGAGCAGACGAAAAGCATCGAGCCGGTGCGTGTCGGCGACGGCGAGCTGAAGTGGCTCACCGAAACTTTCAAGGGCCAGTGGCAGCGTCCCCCGGATGGCCAGGAGCTGCAAGCCTTGATTACTGAGCTGATAAAAGAGGAACTATTCGCTCGCGAGGCGCGGGAAATGGGTCTCGAAGAGCACGACACGATTGTCAGGCGCCGGCTGGCCCAGAAACTGGAGTTCCTGCTCAAGGACACTGCCAAGGTCGTCGAGCCGACGGTAGCCGATCTTAGAAAATACTATGAAGCCAACCTCGACCTGTTCCGCGTCGCAAGCAAGGCAAGTTTCCGACAGGTCTATTTCAATCCGGACGGCCGCAAGGACGCCGCCGCCGATGCGGCCGATATGCTCGAACGGCTCCAGGCCGGCGATGCCGGCGACGTGGCGGAATTCGGCGACAGATTTCTGCTCGGCACCGAGTTCAAGAACCTCGACGAACAGGAGGCGACCGGCATGCTCGGCGAGGAGCTTTCGCGCGAGATCTACGCCGCGAGAACGGGAAGCTGGGCCGGCCCGTTCAAGTCCGGCTATGGCTACCACCTGATCAATGTCTCCGAGCGGAACGAACAGGGTTCGCGTCCTTTCGAAGAGGCGCGTGAGGCCGTGTCAGCCGAATGGCTCAGAGATCGCCAGGACGAAGTCAGCCGCGACTACATTGCACGGCTGCGCGAGAAATACGGTGTCGTCTATGGTGACGAGGTGGCGAAGCTGCTTTCTCCTGGCCCGAAAGCCGATGTGGCGTCGCGATGAGCCCGGTCCGTTTCCTAGCCTTACTCCTGCGGTTCGGGCGCGCTGCATTGCTTTTGGTTGCGGCATGCGTTGGGGCCTCCCCGGCCCTGACACACGAGATGCGCCCGGCATTTCTGGAGCTTCGAGAGGAAAGCCCGGGTGAGTTCAGCGTAACCTTCAAGACACCGATGCAGGGCGACTTCAGGCTCGCGCTTTCGCCGCGCTTTTCTGGCGCGGTCGAGAATCTGACGCCGGTGGTGTCGCGCGCGACGGGCGACGCCATGGTTCAGACGTGGCGGATTGCAGCGATCGAACCGCTCGCCGGCCAGAAAGTGAGCATCGAGGGCCTATCGCAGACCATGACCGATGCGCTGGTGCGCATCGAATTCGCCGATGGCGGCACATGGGTCGAGCGGCTCACCCCTAGCGCGCCCGACATGGCGATCCCCGCGACGCAGAACCCTTGGGAGGTGGCGGCGACCTATTTTCGCCACGGCATCGAGCACATCGCCTCCGGCATCGACCACCTCCTGTTCGTCGCCGCGCTGATGTTGATCGTGCGCGGCTGGCGACGGATAGTCGAGACGATCACCGCGTTCACCGTCGCCCATTCGATCACGCTGACTCTCGCCACCATCGGCTGGGTCACTTTGCCGTCTGCGCCGGTGGAGGCAATGATCGCCCTCAGCATCCTGCTTGTCGCGACCGAAATCGTTAGGATGGAGCGCGGGCAGTCGAGCCTGACCATCCAATGGCCTTGGGTCGCCGCCTTCGCTTTCGGCCTGCTGCACGGCTTCGGCTTCGCCGGCGCCCTGGTTGATCTTGGGCTGCCGCGCGGCGATATTCCGCTCGCTTTGCTGTCGTTCAATGTCGGCGTTGAAATCGGGCAGCTCCTATTCATCGCGGCGATCCTGCTCGCCGTTCATTCGATACGGCGCATCATCACGCTACCGCGGCGGGCTATCGTCGCTTCGGCCTATGTGATCGGAACCGTCGCGGCGTTCTGGAGCATCGAGCGGCTGGACGCGATGTTTCTATGAGGGAGGCATGAACACATGCGTGATCGGTCGAGGCGGCAGCGGTCTTCTGCGAGTCGATGCCGGATCTGCGCGTCAATATTCAGGGGATTTCGGTTGCGCGTTTTTGGCGGGAGCGTTGCTGCCTCCCACTGCGAGCGCATTGGAAGGAAGCTTTATGACCTTTGCACAAAAGCTAAAGCACGATTTCACCAGTCTAGCCTTCTACAAAGCCTGGAACGACAACATCATCTACTACGGCAAGCGCACGGCCGACCCGTCCGACTTCCTGCTGTTCCATGTCTGCCTCGATCCGCACTCGGCTCAGGGCGCGGATCTCGAGGTGCCGCTTTGGGAGTTCGGCCTCTCCGACGACGCCTCGATCGAAGTGGAGGACATGGTCGCCGCCCGCGCTTCACCTGGCACGGCAAAATTCAGCACATCCATCTCGATCCGTTTTACAAGCCCTATGCGGTGTGGCGACTCATCCCGCCGGCACACGCAGGGCTGTCTCGACCAAGCCAGTCATAAGCGAAGCAACATCCGTGCTTGATGACAGGAATTCGCTCACGGTCCTCGACCCCACGCTTTTGAGACCACGGCCCCTCTACCGTCGATCTTGTCGACACGACGCTTTTTTCACCGACAGGACATTTCCAGGCGGCGCCGATAATGCAAGTCGCCCGCGTTCCACGCGCGTCGCGTTCGATCTGGTAACTCTGTGTCTCGAGCTGTGACGAACTGACCGGAAGGAGCCGCTGCTGTCGAGAAGATCGAGGCCCTGGCGCGGCTCGGATCATGCCAGAAACTGCGTCGCCACGCCGAGCAACGGTCCAGCCTCGGCGAGCTTTTGGTCGAGCGTATGTATCGTGGCGCCATGCTCCGATGCCGTTGCGAGATGCAGCGCGTCACCAGCGCGAAGCCCGAGACTATGCTGATCGGCGAACTTTGCCGCCGTGCGGAAATGCCCGCCCGTGACAGGCAGCACGGTGAAGCTCTCGGCGGCCAGCTTGTGGAACATCGCGAGCGCTGCTGCGCGCTGCTCCAGGTTGATCTGCCCGGTTCGCAGTTTGATCGCCATGGCCGACGACATCTCGGTGATGGTCCAGTCGCTGATCAGAAGCTGCGCCGGGTCCTGCTCCGCCAGCCAGCTCTGAACGCGCGGCGTCGTCGCTTCATTTGAAAGGGCGGCAACGATTAGCGACGTGTCGAGATAGTGCATCAGTAGCGGTCGCCATCCCGCATCGACCGTACCAGATCGGCAGAACTCTCGGCCTGAGGCGGCATGGTCGCGGTCAAGGATTGCAGGAGGGTCGCGTCGATCCGCCGCCGCGGTCTCGCCACGGCGGTGAGCCGTGCGACCGGTTTACCCCGCCGGGTGATGTCGATCGTATCTCCTGCCTCGACACGATCCACTAGCTCGCTCAGACGGGCTTTGGCATCTGCCAGGTTGATCACACTCATGTCACGCTCCTGACCATGTAGATGGTCATATAGCGTATTGCGCTCAACAATTCCAGTGAGAGGTTTTTCACGCTTCACGTTCTGCCCCGGCAGCAGCTCAATGATATGCGAGCGTCCGTGTCCGAAGTGCTGCTGTCGGGCTGAAAATGCGTCCTTCCTTGAAGAATGCAGCCTCATCGATTGTCGAGGTCTGGCAACAACGAGGCGGCCAGGGCCTCTTCGGCGATGGCCACGCGGTGCTGACGCATCGCCGGCGCCAGCGCTCCGTCCCATGACGCTTCGGCCACCTTTCCTCCAAGCGGGTGCGCCAGGCCCGGCGCCGTCCGCGCGGCAGCAATATAGTCCGCGGCGCCAAAGCGCCATGGCTCCGCACCATGTTCTCGCATGACCTGGTTGCCGATACGCAATCCGGGCCAGTCGAAATCGCCGTGATAGCGCAGCCGCGCGCCGGCCAGCGCGAGTTGAGCCAGGAGGCATCGTTGCGCGGCGGCCGGCATCCCGTCGGTACACACCAGCGGCGCGCAGCCTGCCCCCCATCGGTCCGCGGCGATGGCAAGCAGGTTGGGATTTTCGCAGACGTAAACGTTGCGGCCCGCTACCTCCCATCGCGGCGGCGAGCGCAGCAGCGATCGCAGTGATGCATAGGCCGGTTCTCCCAGGGGCAAACGATCGCAGTCGGTCCCGCCTGTCGGCAGGTTCAGGAAGAGGGCCGGGCGTGCCAGTTCGTTGACCAGAATGCCTGCTCTGGCCCATGTCTCGCGTATCCGCTCCGCGCCGGCGGCCGGTTCCGCAACGACGTCCTCTCTCGATTCCCGTACCGTCTCGCCATCTTCGTCGGCAATCGGTGCTGCGGCGTCAGGAGCGGGCCTGGCGGCGTGGCGCAGGACCGCCAGCACGAGCGCCGCGGCCCCGCGACCATTGTCAAGCGCATGGGCATCGCCCAGCGCGTCCGCCGCCAATTGCGATCGTGTTATGCCTTTTGCCGGCAGGAGCCGCAGCACCACTTCGGCGCGCCGGCAAAGCTCCGCAGCCGCGACCGTATCCCGCCGAGCGAGTCGCTTGACGAGGCCGATGCCTCCCGGCGTCAGCAGCAGCCTGGCCAAGTCGGGATGGCTGCAACCATCTACCACGCTCGACCACAATGTTTGCTGTCGAAGGCGTGCTCCGGCGAGATGAAGGATGGAGCCGTCAAGCCTTTCCAACGCCTCGCACAGCGATGTGGCGATGCCGGCGCGCCGCAGGTCGGCATCGACGCGGCGGACGTCGATCTGCAGGGATTTCGATCGGCGCTGCGGGCGGCCGAGCAGCGCCGCCAGTGCCGCGTGTTCCTCTTCACTGAGCCCGACGACGCGCATATGATCGACGGCGCCTTCGAGCGGCTCGCGCTCGAACCGTTGGCGCAGCCGCTTGCGCAGCGAGGCAAGATGGTCGCCACCGAGCAGGCGTTGAAGACGCGGGTCGACTTGATCGCTCATGCCGGCGCAAATCTGCGATCGGGGTCGGCCTCGGGCTTCTTCTCTCGTCCGTCCCAGGTCCATCGAGAAACGAATACGGCATCGATGCCTTCGCGCCGCTGCAACTGGCAGATGGCGACACCCGGCAGTTCGGCATAACAGGCCCACTCGCGCTCGCTGGTGATGACGAAGTCCAGATCGAACTCGCGGATCAGCCCCATGCAATGCGCTCGCGCTGTGTCATCGATGCCGGCAAAGGCTTCGTCGAGCAGCATCAGCCGTGGGGCCAAGGCATAGCTGCTCTGGCTGTAGAAGCTGGCGACTGCGGCAAAGAGCGGCACCGTGAGGCCGAGCGCCCGCTCGCCGCTCGAAGCGGGTCCGGAAAGCTTGCGCCAATGGCCGTCCTGCCAGCGTTCGACGCGGAAGCGGTGCCAATGGCGATAGTCGAGGGCGCGGGCGAGCTGGTCGAGCAAGGTGCCGCCGCTGTCCTTTCCGCCGACGGCATCAGCGCGCTCCCGCTCGGCGGAGATGCGGTGCTGCAACATCGCCCCGACGACGCGCCGGTCGTCTGCCGACCATAGGTCCGCGCTGGTGTTGAGCAGGCGCTTGCGCGCCATGTCGAGGCCCACCGGCGCGCCTTCCTCTTCGGACAGCGGCTGCCACAACAGGCGATAGCGCACGCCGGTGGAGGTCGGGCGCTTGTGCAGTTCGACGTTGATGGCATCGACCTGGCGTTCGGCGGCCTGCAACAGGCGCTGGATCTCTGCGGCGATTTCGGCTTGCAGATGGTTCTCCAGGACGGCGCGTTCGTTCGCGCTGAGCAGTTCGCCGCGCTGGGCGATCTCTTCGGCCAGCCGGATGGCGAGGCGGTCCGGCCGTTCGCGCCGGTTCTGATAGACGATATCCACCCTGAAACCCCAATCGCTGGGATCGGCCTGGGCCTGGTGACCCAACGCGCCGAGTGCGCGCTGCAGCTCGGTAAATTCTTCAGCTATCTGCCGCCGGACGCGCGCCCACGCCTCATCGTCGTCCCTGAGGTTCGACAGCTCCTGTTCCGCGCGTCTGGCCAGAGTCAGCGCCGGGTCGATCGTCCACGGGCTGCCCATGTCAGGCAGTTCGATATACGGCAGCCCTGCAGACAGCAGGCCGGTGCCTGCAAACAGCTGAAATCTGGAGATCGTCTGGGCGCGTGCTTCGCCGCGTTCCTGAAGCACGGCGTTCGCTGTCTCGGCCTGTTGCCCGGCGACCGCGCGTGCCTCACCCGCTTTGCGCAAGGTATCGCCGGCGAGCTTCAGCTCGGCTTCGCCGGTTTCGACAGCGCGGCGGGCATCGGTCAGCCTTCGCTGCAGTTCCTCGACCTTGGCGCCGACCGTTTCCCGCAGCAGCTCGAGCCGGGCAGTGGCGTCTTCCGTTTCAATGCGGGCCGCCACGAGTTCCTCTTCGCGCTGCAGCACGTCGCTGCGCGTCTCACGCTCGCGGGCACGCTGTCGTTGCGACTCGGGCAATGCCAGACAAAACTCGTGAGCCGCTTGCTCGAGCCGGGCCTGTGCATCGCGATAATGATCCAGCGCCGCTTCGACGGCGGGCAGTGCATCGGCCGTTTCGGGCAGGCGCAGGTCCATGGCATCTGCGGCGAGCTGTTCGCGCAAGACCTTGAACGCCTGTTCGGCCTCGCGGCACCGCGTATCCGCTTCGGTCAGCTTTTCGCTGGCCAGACGCGCGGCGTGCGCGGCTGCGGTGGCGGCCATATGAGCGCGCTGCAATACCTCGTCAGAAGGCGCAAGGCGCCATTCTTCGTCGGCCTGTTCACTATCCAGCGCGAGCTGCTCCGCTTTGGCTAGCACGGCCGCCAACTCATCGGAGAGTTGCGCAAGACGGCCAGCGATCTCGGCCAACCGCCGCTCGCGGGCTGCGGCGCGGGCCGCGTGCCCAATGTAGACCGCCTCCAGCTTGCTCCACGCGCCGGACAGCGCGCCGAGGCGGAAGCGGCCGTCGGTGGATATCCAGGCCTCGCTATGGATCGGATCGTCATCCGCGCAGGCGATGCCCGACAGCACCCGCTCGATGATATTGGCCGGCACGGCGCGGCCTGCCGGCACGGTGGCCTCCAGCCAATCGACGAGCGATGGAGAATGCTTTTGCCGTTCCAGCACCTGTATGTCGTAAGGCAGGGTTCCGCCGTCGCCGGCCTGGAGGCGTCCGTCAGGCGATATCCAACCGTCGAGTAACCCGGCGGCTTCGAGTGCGGCTTCAAGGCCGGCGCGTTGCGGGGCAGCTACTGCGCCGCGAAAATCGATCACTTGCCAGAGCGGCGCACCCGGACGCGCGTCCCGGCTAGAGGCGTCGCGCGTGTAGGGCAGGGGCGGCGCCATGTCGTCGCCGGCTTCCAGGCGTCCGCGTTCGTCCTCGAGGATGCCGTATTCCATCTCCAGCGCCTGTCGCTGGCCATCAAGCGCCACGCGACGCTGTGTCAGAGAGAGACTGGCTCCTTGATACGCCGATTGCAGGAGGTGGCTGGCTGGGTTGTCGCCTTGCAGCGACACTGTCCATTCCGTCAGGGCAGTCAATGCCGCGGGCCTGCTGTCGGGATCGATCTGCAATTGCTTCAGGCCGATGAGATGGCGGTCCCAGCTTTCCACCAGGTCCCGGCCTTGCCGTTCGACCTCCGCGTCAGCTCGGGTCCGACGCTCGGCAGCCTCCTCGGCTTCGACCTGCCGCTCATCCCGGATTTCGC
Organism: Mesorhizobium delmotii; assembly: GCF_900149755.1. Classification (NCBI taxonomy): domain Bacteria; kingdom Pseudomonadati; phylum Pseudomonadota; class Alphaproteobacteria; order Hyphomicrobiales; family Phyllobacteriaceae; genus Mesorhizobium; species Mesorhizobium delmotii. The sequence continues at coordinate 1,124,051 of NZ_FUIG01000013.1, forward strand.
GGCGCCGCATGTAGGCGGCCTCGGCCTGAGCGACTTCGCCGTGGCGGCGACGCAGCAACCCGACCTGTTCACGCCGGCCGGCAACGAGGTTGCGAAGCTCGGCGCAGGCCCCGTCGAAAGCATGCTGTGTCAGTTCGACCAGCGCGGAAGCCTCCGATTTGGCGAGGAGGTTTCCGGCGTGCTGGCCGGCGATGCCCGCCGCATCGGCGTGAACGGCGCTTTCCCGGCGCAGATCGGCCAATGCGCGTTCCGCCTGCTCCACGCGCCGGGTTGCGCGTCCGGTTTCTTCGATGCTGAGCCCCAGTCGTCGGCCTGCCTCTTCGACGGCCAATGTGGCCCTCTGCATCGCTTGCAGTCGCGCCGCCTTCTCCTTTTCGGCATTTTCGAGGCGGTTGGCGTCCTGCATCGTCGGGTCGGAGCGCAAGGTGTCGAGCCGCGCACGCCCGCGCGTCAGAGCGATCTCGGCGCTATCATGAGCGGTCCGCTCCAGCGTTTCCTGCCTTTGCGCTTCGTCGAAGCGAGCCTGGGCCTCCCCTCGTGCTCGGCTGGCATTGTCGAATTCCGTCTGGGCCTGGCGCAACAAGCGTGCCTGCCGGCGGGTCTGCGTGCCAGCGTAGACGCGATAACGCTCCTCGAAACGGCCGACCGCCTTGGCCAGTGTTTGATATTCGTCGAGCTGACGGCGGTCTTCCTCCAACTGCCCGAGCGCTTCGGCAACGTCGCCAAGCAGTTCGGGCGCCAGCGGCGGCTGGGCCTCGGTCAGCGCATTCGAAAGCGCGGTTTCGTCCGGCTTCCTGGAAAGCTGCGGCTGGCGAAGCTGGATCAGCGTGTCCATTAACGCGTCGTAGCGCTTGGTGCCCAGATGGAACAGGCGCTCGTCGACTGCGCGACGGTAGCCGGCCGCGGTGTCGAACATCTGGCCACGGCCATCGAGCGCGTCGCGCAGGCGCTCCTTGGTGTGCACTACCCGCTGCGGACTCATCAACCACAGATCGCGGTTGATACGCGGCGCGTCGTCGGTGTCTTCCAGCAGGAAGAACCAACTGTCGACCTGCGGACGAGCTGCCGTCGCAAAAAGGCCGGCGCCGAGCGAAAGAAAACGTGGCGTGCCGTCTTCGGCAACGCGACCGAACTCGATCCACGCATAGCCGATGCGCCGGTCGTGGCTGTTCATCAGCAGATTCCAGGCCATCTTCTTGCCGCCGTCGCCATCGGGTTCGACGCGCGAAGACTTGAGCTGCGCGTCGAACAGCAGCGGGAGCGTGAGCGACAACACCTTGGACTTGCCCGTTCCGTTATTGCCGCGCAGCAACAGATGGCCGTCGCGGAACCAGAATTCCTCGCTGTCGTAGTGAAAGAGCTCCACCAAGCCCAGGCGCAGAGGCTGCCAGCGCTGCCGCGTGGGCATCGGCAAAGGCGGTTTATCGGGCGTCAAGCCGAGCAGGTCCAAGCGGTCGTTCATGTCGGTTCGAACCGAAAGCCGAAGTCCGCTGCCGGCGCGTTGCGCGTTTCGCAAATTTCTGCTTCTCCCAACGCGAAGCGCGCGAGCGCCGGCAGCGGGCGGACGACGCCGGCTTCTCGCACGGCCAGCTGCAGTTTTTCCAATCTTTCGATCGCGATCGCGGCGAGTTCGCGTTCGGCGCCTGGTTCGCGTGCCGATTTACGCCAGTAACGGCCGTACTTGGCCTTGGCCTCGTGCAGGAATCCGGCAATGTCATGCTCGTGGATATCCCGGGCGAAGGCCTGCGCCGTGTCGCCGCCATCGGCCCGCCGCTGCCTTTGCCCGGCGGCCAGATATTCGGCGACAAGCAGCGTTACATGGGCGTCGGTGCCTTCGGCAGGCATTGCCACGTCGGTCAGCAGGCCGGCTTCGTCGACCAGCGCCAGCCCTTCCGCGCGCTGTTCCGCCACCAGGCCGGCGGCATCGCACAGGCGAGCGGCCATCGCTCCGCGCTGGTTGAAGAAGTACGCACGGGCTTCCGGGTCCAACGTCTCGACATAGACCACCGGATCGTCGAGAAGCCGGCGTGCCAGATGGTGGCGCAGCGCCGTGCGCCGACCTTCCTCGCTGTCCGCCACATGTTCGCCGACCAGGGCGCGCAGCCGCTCTTCGAGCGTTGCCGGCGCCTCTTCCGGAGTCCAGGTGGAGGGGCCACGCACGGCCGCCAGCATGCCGGCAAGCATGCGGCGCTGCACGTCGTAGAGCGCATCTGCCTGATCGCCTCCGGCCACCACGAACGTTTCTTCGTCGCCGGCCACGCGGTGCAGCACCCCGAGGCTCAGCAATGTACGGCACACCGAAACGAGTTCGCGCCGCTCGTGTTGCGCCTCGAGGGCGAAGGTGAAGTCGAGCGTTGGCTCGGCGGCGAGCTCCAGCAGCCGCTCGCCGAGCAGGCGCAAAGTGATCTGCGGGTCGGCGCGTTCGAGCACCGCGCAGGCGAGGCAAAGCAGCACGTAGCGCCGGCGATCGTAGCCGGGAATGCCTCGCATGGTGTCGGCTAGGTTGCCGGGCCGCTTGTAGAGGCGCGCGCCCTCGCGTTCGACCTGCAGTATCCAGCCGGTCTCGCGAGAAAACCATTCGCGCAATGCTTCGGCCTGGCGGCGTATGGCGGCGAAATCCTCATGTGCCGGGCCGATCAGCGGCGTCATCAGCAGGGCGCGCACGCAGGCGCGAAACTCCTCGCGCTGGAAGCGCTGCTGGAGCAGGCCGATGCCGCGACTGTCGTTGTAGTCGTTCGCCGCCTTCATCGACCGTCCTGCAAGGGGGTGATGGTGATCAGATGGTCGCGCCCAGCAAAGACCCCTTGCGGCGTGTCGATCGTGGCGCGGCTGTCGGGGGCAAGCGGCTTCAGTTGGATGTGCAGCAAGCCGTCGCTCGTCTGGCGTTCCACCGGCGTCTCCGGCCCGGCTTGTTCGGCCAGTGTCTCCCCGAGCAGGCCCAGGAACAGACCGAAGGCATGCATATCGAGTTCCCCCAGGTCCGAAAGCCGTGCCGGGCGGCTAGTGGCGAGACGCTTGCGCGCTGCTTCGACTTGCTGTGATTCCTCAGCGAGTTGAAGCGCCAGGAACGCGCGCTCTTCGGCGCGGTCTCGCACGCGCGGCAACGGTCCGCGCGGGGCCGCTTCGCCATATTCGCGCAAACGCGGGTGAATCTTGAGCGTCGGGGCGTCTGCCCAGGCGGTGCTGGCCGGCAGCTCGGCGTCCGGGCTGGCGTTGAGCGAGAAATGCCGTGCCGGATTGAGAGCAAAGGCAGCCCGCGCAAGCCGGTGCGCCTCACCGTTGTCTGCGCAAGCTGCAAACCAGCCGGCGAGCTGGCGGAAGTCGGCAGAGCGATCGCTGCGGCCGCTGCGCCGCTCATTCAGCGCAGCGATAGCGGCCAGGAGCTGCGGGATGGCCGACCGTGCCCGCGCCCGCAACAGTTCGGCTTGCGGCGGCTCGTGGCCGTTGCTGAGGAACCAACCGCGCAAACCCTTCCAGCGTTCTCGCCATGCTTGCAGGTAGCCTTTCCGCGCCTCGGCCTGATCCTGTGCGCCCTCGGGAGCCGCGTCCCGCGATTCGCGCTCCGCCACCTGTCCAATCAGGGCATCGACGCCCGGCTCCAAAGTCACGATGAGGCGTGCGATAGTGTCGGAACGGCGCACCAGATCGCCCATGAAGCGTTCGAGATAGTCGATCAGCCGCTTCTTGTAGTTTGCGACCGCCCCTGCCTCGGCTTGCTGCAGTTCGATACTGCGGGCGACGCCGGCCATGAACGCCTGCGCGTTCTCGGCTAGGCCTTCGAAGACACGCACGAGATCCCGCAGTGTTTCGTGGACCTTGGCCACGTCGGGTTGGGTTGCTTCGGCCAGCGCCTTCAGTGCCTGCAGTCGGCTCGCTATGTCCTCGAGCGCCACCGTTTGCAGCTCAGCGCGGCGCTGCAAGGTCTGTACGAACACCGCCAACGCTGATTCCACGGCCTCGCCGCCCTGCGAGAGCCGGTAGAGAAAGCGTGCACGGTAGAAGTCGCTAAGGCTTGAAACCCGCGCGGTGTCGGGATGCGATTCGAGATTGCCCCATTCCGTGAGCTGGGAAAGCGCCGCATTCACATCCTCAATGCGCGGCGGCTTGTTCGGCCATCGGGCTTCGGCAAGCACTTCGTCGGGCCGCAACTGCAAACGGTATTGCCGCTTGGCCGCCGCGAAGACGTCCATGATGCAGCGGTAGAATACGGCCTTTTCGGCACTGACGTGACGGAAGAGGTCCGCCGGGTCGTTCGCAATGTGCATGGGCAATCGCTGCCTCCCGGACTCACTTCGAGTGTTTTTGCTTTGTTCCCGCGCCTAGTCAAGACCGCTTGGCGAGCTTTAGGCCTCCGTCTTCCTCTGCATGTGGGTCGGTTCGTGCCGGTCAACACACCTTTTTCGAAGTAGTTTGGTCGATCTGAATCGCACGGGCGGTGAATGTCGTAGCGCCGCTCGGCGCAACCCAGATCATTGCAGTCGGCTGTTGTGGCGCAGCACCAGGCCGACCGCGCCAAGCAATGCATCGTTCTGCGTGTGCTTGCCAACGATTATCCGCGTGCGCAGGGCGGGCGCGAGATCGCGGGACTTGATGAGCGTGTGGCGTTCATATGACGCGATCAGCGGTGCCAGGAGAATTTCGCCCGCCAAAGCCATGCGGCCACCGATGATGATAAGTGGCGGATTGATCACCGAGCCGATCAAGCCAAGACCACGGCCGGCGAACTCCGCGGTGTCCTCGATCATCCGCAACGCTCCGACGTCGCCCTGTTCTGCCATCATGATCACCTCGTCCATCGTGACCGGCCGCCGCACGATGCGCGAAATCTGCTCGAGCGGCCGGGCAAAACTCGCATAGAGCTCCAGGCATCCGCGATTGCCGCACCGGCAAAGATCGCCACCGGGATCGATGCTGATGTGCCCGAATTCGCCGGCGCCGCCGGCGATGCCAGTCACCAGCCGGCCATGCTGGACAATGGCCCCGCCAACGCCCAGATCGATCTTGAACAGCACGAAATCGTCTTGGCCGACGGCCGCGCCCCACATCAGCTCGGCAATGGCCGAGCAGTTGCTCTCGTTATCGGCGAAAATCGGCTGTTCGAGAACCGGTCCGAACACGTCGCGGATGTTGACCCCGGCCCAGGTCGGAACAATACTCGCGCGCAGCACCACTCCTTCGCGGCTGACAGGGCCAGAGACGGAAACCCCAACCCCCAGGAGCCCCGCTATCGGCAGACCGTTCTCTTCGTAGCATTGGGCAATTGCTGACTTGGCGAGCTGGGCCGCCTGTTGTGGCTGGTAATCCAGACCCATGGGGATAGTTTCTTCGGCAATGACAGAATGCGAGACGTCGGCGACGATGCACCGCATCTCGTCGAGACCCAGATGGATCCCGATGCAGGTGCCCGCAGCGGGATTGAGTGTCAATGTCGTCGCAGGCCTGCCGATACCCCTGATCCCGTCATGGTGGGTCGAGGATTCGATCACCATTCCGGACTTTCTCAAGCCATTGAGCGCGGTTGAAACCGTTGACCGCGCCAAACCGGTGATGCGGGTAATTTGCGACGCAGAAAGCACGCCGCGCTCACGTAAACATAGAACGATCAGGCTCTCCGGTGATGCGGAGGGTCTGTCGATCAGCCAATTTCTAAGCGAAGGTTTGTTCATGATGAGCACAAAGGACGTTGACTGATAGCTCAAATATGTCATCTTGGAAAGAACGGAGATTACTGCATCTCTGTCTGCGACGAGCTCAAATTGCGTCCATAAGCGGTCGATGCGAACCGCACATCACATATGGGAGTGAAACGATGGAATACCTGAGGACGGCCGTTGCGGCCGCTGCGGCGTACACCTTTGTTGCGGGAGCCGCGCTCGCAGAGCCCAAGACCAACCTGTTGCATCAATGGGCGACCGGATCGGACGCTCAGGCTATTGCCAAGCTCGGCGAGATGTTCACCGCCAAGGGTGGCACCTGGCAGCAGACCTCCATCGCAGGCCACACGGCCAACACGCTGGCGAAACTGCGCGCCGACGTGATCGCCGGCAACGCACCCCCCGCGGTGCAGCTCAAGGGACCCGAGATCGCCGAATGGAACGAGACCGGCATGACAGCCAATCTCGACGACCTGGCGACAGCTGAAAATTGGGAGAAGGTCGTCGCTCCCGAATTGCTGCCGGTGATGAAGCCGACCGGAAGCTGGGTGGCGGCGCCGATGAACATCCATCGCATCAACTGGCTGTGGGCATCGCCGAAGGTCATGCAGGAAGCAGGCGTCGCCGAGGTGCCGAAGACGTGGGCAGACTTCAACGCCGCCTGCGACAAGATCGTGGCATCGGGCAAAATCTGCATCTCGCACTCGACTGCCGACTGGACCGATTCGACGGTGTTCGAGGTCGTGGTCTACGGAATGGATCTCGATCTCTTCAAGAAGGCCTTCGTCGAGGGTGACGTCGAGGCGATGCGCAGTGACGGCATGGTCAAGGCCTTCGAACAGTTCCGCACCATGACGACGAAATATATGGACCCCGGCATGAACGGGCGCGAGTGGGATAGCATGTCGCATTTGGTCGGCCGCGGCGAGGCCGCCTTCCACATCATGGGCGACTGGACGCTCGGCCTGCTCACGGCCGGCGGCTTCAAGGAGGGCACCGACTATGTCTGCGCCCAGGCGCCAACTGACTGGGGCAAGCCGGGCTTCATCCTGAATTCCGACTCGGTCGTGTTCTTCCAGCAGAAGGATCCGGACTACGTTGAGGGGCAGAAACTGCTCGCCAGCACCATCCTGTCGCCTGAGTTCCAGACGATTTTCAATCAGACCAAGGGCTCGATCCCGGCCCGTCTCGACGTCGATCTTTCGAACGGCTTCAATCCATGCCAGCAGCTCTCCCAGAAGGACCTGCAGGCGTCGATCGATGGCGGCACGCTTGTCCGTTCGATGGCGCATAACATGACGATCCCGCAGAAGGTGCGCGGCGCGATCATGGATTCCGTCACCGAATTCGTGGCGACGCCGGACATGACCGCGCAGGACGCAGCTAGTGCGATGGCTGATGCGGCCGAAGCGCAGATGTGAAGAAGCTGCCGATGATTGGCCCGGCGTGGCGCGCCCGGCCTGACTTCGCGGGAGCAGCCGATGTCCACGCATGACCTGACTGTACCGGTTGCGGCTCCCGCAGCCCCGTGGCGGCAGCGCCTGGGCACGATGGTGCCCATTCTGGTGCTGGCGCCGTCGCTTGCGGCGAGTTTCATCTACGTCTTCGTCTTCGCGCTCTGGACGCTGTATCTCTCGCTCTCCAATTCGTCGCTGATGCCGACCTATGGGTTCGCCGGCCTAGACAATTATGCTTCGCTCTGGGCGAACCGGCGCTGGAACATCGCCTATACGAACCTCTTCCTGTTCAGCGGCTTCTATATTGTCGGCTCGATGGCCATCGGACTACTTCTCGCGATCCTGATCGACCAGCGCGTTCGCGGCGAGGCGGTTTGGCGCACGATCTTCCTCTATCCGCTGGCAGTCTCGTTCATCGTCACCGGTACGGTGTGGAGCTGGCTCTATAATCCCGTCGACGGCATCCAGGCCTTCGTGCGGGGGCTCGGCTGGACCGACTTCAGCTTCGCCCTGACGGCCAATCGCAACACCGCGATCTATGCGGTGATCATAACCGGTATCTGGCAGTCGTCCGGCTTCGCAATGGCGCTTTTCCTGGCTGGCCTGCGGTCGGTCGATCCGGATCTCATCAAAGCAGCGCAGATCGACGGTGCGTCGGTTTCGCGAACCTATCGGAAGGTCATTCTGCCAACGATCGCCCCGATTTTTCTGGCGGTGGCGGTCATTCAGATCCAGTTCGCCATCAAGACGTTCGACCTGGTGGCGGCGTTGACGCGGGGCGGGCCAGGTGTATCCACTACCTTCCCGGCGATCTACGTCTACGACCTGATGTTCCAGCGCGGGCAAATCGGCGAGGGTGCCGCTGCGGCGATGATGATGCTCGCGGCCCTCGCGGTTGTGCTGGTGCCTTATTCCTTGTGGATCGTTTGGCGCAGGCGGGCGGAGGGCCGCAATGGCTGAAATTGCCACCAACGCCCGGCATGATCCCGAAGCGGCCGCGGCTACGCGGCGATATTTCTGGAACCGCTTCCTTGTTTATGCGGTGCTGACGCTTTTTGCGGTCATCTACCTTGCACCGCTGCTGGTCGTGGTCTTCAACTCCTTGCGGGAGCAGTCCGAGATTGCCCGCAACGGCCTCATCTCGCTGCCGCGCAGCTTCCGCCTCGATGCGTGGGCGCAGGCTTGGGGCACTTATTGCGTCAGCGGCACCTGCGAAGGCATGAAGCGCAATTTCTTCAACTCGCTCTGGATGACGATCCCCGCGACGGCCATCTCCACGCTCCTCGGCGCCATGAACGGCTACGTGCTGTCGAAATGGCGCTTCAAGGGCTCGGAAATTCTGTTCAATATGATGCTGCTCGGCGTCTTCATGCCCGGCCAGATCTCACTGATGCCGTGGGCGTTCCTGCTCGGCAAACTCGGCCTAACCAATTCGACATACGGGCTGGTACTAATACACGTCGTCCAGGGCATCTCGTTCACGACCCTGTTCTGCCGCAACTTCTACGTCAGCATACCGGACGATCTTATCAAGGCGGCACGCATCGACGGCGCCGGCTTCTGGCGGATTTTTCGCAAGATCATCCTGCCGCTGTCGCCGCCGATCTTGATTGTTACCGTCATCTGGCAATTCACCGGTATCTGGAACGAGTATCTGTTCGGCGTCGTCTTCACCTCCGGCCAGCAGCAGCCGATTACGGCAGCATTGGTCGCGCTCACTGCCGGCGGTACGACCGCCCGTGCTTACGATGTGATGAGTGCGGCCGTGCTGATCGGCGCGCTGCCGCCATTGCTGATCTACCTGTTCGGTGGAAAGTACTTCGTGCGCGGCCTGACGCAGGGCGCCATCAAATGAGGCATCGCCCATGTCCGCGCTGATGATCCGCGACCTTCACAAGAGCTATGGCGGGCTCGAGATTCTGGCCGGCATCAATCTCGAGGCGCGGACCGGGGAATTCATCGCCCTTGTCGGTCCCTCCGGCTGCGGCAAGTCAACCTTGCTCGCCATGATCGCCGGCCTGGAAACCGTCACGTCGGGCGAGATCTGGATCGGCGACCGACTTGTGAATTCCGTGCAGCCCAAGGACCGCGACATAGCGATGGTGTTTCAGTCATACGCCCTCTATCCCACGATGACGGTGCGCCAGAACATCACCTTCGGCATGGAAAGCCGAGGCGTGGCCAAAGCGGAGCAAGCTGAAGCCGTAAAGCGGGTTGCCGCACTCCTGCAGATCGAGCAGTTGCTCAAACGCAAGCCTGGGCAGTTGTCGGGTGGGCAGCGGCAGCGCGTTGCGATGGGGCGCGCCCTGGTGCGCGACCCGAAGCTGTTTCTGTTCGATGAGCCTCTATCCAATCTCGACGCCAAGCTGCGGGTGGACATGCGCACCGAAATCAAGAAGCTGCACCACCGCGTCGGCAAGACGACGGTGTACGTCACCCACGATCAGGTCGAGGCGATGACGCTCGCGTCCCGCATTGCGGTGATGAACCAGGGCTCCGTGCAGCAGTTCGACACGCCGAAGCGGATCTATGACCGGCCGACCAACATGTTCGTGGCCGGTTTCATGGGGTCGCCGGCGATGAATTTCATCCCCGCCCGGCTTACCGGCTCGACCAGCATCTCGGTGCGCGCCGCTGACGGCAGCGACGCTACTCTTGCCCTTGCCGCGCCTTTGCCCGCCGGTGCGCCAAAGGACGTGGTGCTCGGTGTTCGGCCGGAACATATCTACCGCTTCACGACGGACCTGAAGTCGCGCAAACCTTCTGTGCAGTCCATGCAGGCGCCGGTCGAACTGGTCGAGCCGACCGGGGCCGAGACGCTTGCCGTCCTCAGGCTAGGGGACCTGGAGATCACCGGCCGATTCGAGCCGGATGACGCTCCCGTCATGGGCGAGACGATAACGCTCGGCATCGACATGTCGCGCGCCTGTCTGTTCGATCCAACAACCAAGGCGCTTCTGTGATCTGATGTCCATACAATTCGCGACTTACCCGAGCTTGACCGATCGCGTCGTGCTGATCTCCGGCGGCGCCTCCGGGATCGGCGCCGATATGGTCCGCGCCTTTGCCTCGAATGGCGCCCGTGTATGCTTTCTCGATGTGCAGGATGGGCCCGCAGAGGCGCTGGTCCGTGAGCTCAGCGGTGCCGGCAGGCAGGCCCCGTTGTACCTCCATTGCGATGTGACCGACGTTGATGAACTGCAGGCTTCGGTGGAAGGCGTGCGCGCGCAGCTTGGTCCGGTCGCCGTTCTGGTGAACAACGCTGCCGATGATCAGCGCCATCCGGTTGACGCGATGACGGCCGAATATTGGGACCGCAGCTTCGACGTCAATCTCCGGCATCACTTCTTCGCTGCGCAGGCGGTGCATCCGCATATGAAGGAACTCGGCTTCGGCTCGATCATAAACTTCTCTTCCATCGCCTGGCGTTTCGGCGCGGACCAGATGGTGGCCTATGCCACCGCCAAGGGGGCGGTGGTGGCCCTGACCCGCGCACTGGCGCGGTCGTTTGGATCCGACAACATCCGCGTCAATGCAGTCGAACCCGGCGCTGTCATCACCGAGCGGCAGCGCGAGCTGTGGTTCAAGACGCAGGACGCAATCGACCAGACGGTGCAGCGGCAATTGATCCGCCGCGTCCTCCTGGGCGATGAGATTGCACGGACCGTGCTCTTCCTTGCCGCCGATGACAGCCGCATGATCACGAAACAGTCCATCACCGTCGATGCGGGTCTGCGATAGTGAGATCCCTTCCCCACCCTTCATTGGAACTGCCAAGCTGATGCTTCGTTTCGGCCTCAACCCTTACGGACTGACCTACCATCTCGGCCTGCAGGGCCGCGGCACGCCGCGGCACAATCCGGATGGGGCGGGGCTGGAAGGCTTCATAGCGCTTGCGCAGGAACTCGGCGCACGCACGCTCGAGATCTATGAACCATGGCTGACCGACTTGCCGGACGCCGAGGTCGTCGAACTGCGCAGGCGTCTAACCGCCCTTGACCTCGTCCCGGTGGTGAGCGGCGGACTTCTCGTGGCAGGTCCGTTGGACAACGCGTTTCGGGCTGCGCGCCTGCTCGAGGCGACAACGATCCGTATCGCACTGACCCCCGTCTTGTGCGGCGACCGCAACGTGTGGGGTGGGAAATGGAGCGAGTTCAACGCGACGATCCGCGCTGCCCTGACGGAATGGGGGCCGCGCGCGGCGGCTGAGGGCCGGGTGCTCGGCATCGAGAACCATCAGGACTTCGGCAGCGACGAACTGGTCGCATACTGCGAACTCGGCGGGCCCGGTGTCGGCATCACCTACGATACGGGCAACACGTTTCCTGTCGGCGAGGCACCGCTTGCCTTCACGCGGCGGATCGCGCCCTATGTCCGCCATGTCCACCTCAAGGACTATCGCGTGCAGTTCACGGATGAGGGCTATCGTCTGGTCCGCTGCGCGATCGGCGACGGCGCCGTGCCATTCGCCGAACTGGCGGCCATCCTCGCTGAGCACCACGACACGCTGACGGCAGTGCTCGAGCCGGGCGCGCTGGAAGCCCGCCACGTTCGCTGTCTCACCGACGATTGGTGGAACGGATATGCGCCGAAAACCGCGCGCGAGTTCGCGGCCTGCCTGAGTGCCGCGCGCGTAAACCGCCTTGCGGACGACGCCGACTACCGGACGCCATGGGAACGCGACGATGACGGTGCACTCGTTTCGTATGAGCTCGACATGATCCGGCGCAGCGCCGCCAACATGAAGAAGTTCGATTTCATTGCAATGGAGAAATCAGCATGACTGCCCGAGAACTCAGCGGCCTGACTGCCTTCGTGACCGGCTCGGGACGCGGCCTCGGCCGCGTCATGGCCGACCGCCTGGCCGAACTTGGAGCAAACGTCGCGATCCATGATCTCGATTGGACTCGTCCATCACAGTATGGCGAATTCGCAGACCTCGGCGAATCCGCCAGAGGTTTGGAAAAACATGGGACACGGGTGACCGCGGTCACCGGTAACATAGGCGACAGGCAAGCCGTCGCCGAAATGAAGAGGAAGATCGAGGCGGAGCTCGGCGATGTGCATGTTCTGGTCAACTGCGCCGGCGGCGACATCGGCGCCAAGGGAGTAAAACCCAGCCCCAACAACGCGCTCGACATCGACTATGATGACATCAAGGTTCTGACCGACAACAATCTCATCGGCACGATGCTGGTCTGCCAGGCGTTCATTCCGCCTATGGTCAAGCGCGGCTCAGGCTCGGTGATCAACATTGCCTCGGCGGCAGCGCATATCGGATGCTCGCCGGAGGTGGTCTACTCCACGCTTAAGGCGGCCGTCGTCCATTATACGCGCTGCCTTGCCAAGGAATTGATCGACGACGGCGTGCGCATCAACGCGGTGAGCCCCGGCGCCACCAAGACGGCACGGTTCCAGGCGAGCCGCGTGGTCGATCCGGAGCGCATGGATTCGAGCAAGAAGTCGCTGAACCGGTATGCCGAGCCTGAAGAGATCGCCGAAGCGGTGGCCTTCCTCGCCGGTCCGCGCGCGCGTTTCATCAACGGGCAGGTCATTCGCGTCGACGGCGGTTTCACCATCTTCCCAGGTTGAATCGCGGCCGTTCACACCGCGAACTGTCGGGCTGAGCGCACCCCAATGAGCAGGGCCACGACGGCCCATTGCCGACCTTTTCGTTGATGCGACGTGCTCGCAGAGCCCAGGAATCGACGGTGAAGTTCGGCAACACGTCAATTCTCTTGGCGACACGCTGACGTTACAGCCCGCCTGTATGCACCCACGCAATGGCTCAGATTTGTCTGGGTCGGTCTACTCGGCTCCCTGAGAAGGCGAAGATTTCCGGATCGAGGCGCTTGGGCCACCGTGCGCCTGGGCAGAGCGAACCGGTCCCGTCTATAAGCTCAGAGGCGCAACATTAGAGGTTGGGGGAACAGATGAGGGAAGAGAACGACATTCAGAAGTTGGTGCGAACGCTGCGTGCTCGAGCACCTGACGATGCGGCTGAATTGCTAGCCCGAGAGTCTCCCGAGTTCATCCGCGACGCACTAAAGTTGTTACCGGATAGGCACGCCCGGAAGGTGGCGGAGTATTTGCCATCGCAAAGGCGGCCCATCAAATCTCATACCGACGGCAAGGATCTCGCGATCCCCGAGGCCATCGTCGAGCTGATGGACCCGATCCCCGCCAGCGTTCCTGTCGGGACGACGGTAGCCGCCGCGGTGGGGGCCGTCAGACGAGCCCAGGTGCCGACCGAGTTGACTTACCTCTACATCACGGACGAGGGCGATAGACTGGTTGGCCTGGTGGTCTTGCGCGATCTGATGCTGAGCGAGGCCGACGCGACGGTGGATCAGATCATGCTGGCAAGTCCGTTCGCGCTTCACGTCGATATGCCTTTGAGCGAAGCCTGCAAGGCGGCGGTACGCCGTCACTACCCTGTCTATCCCGTGGTGGACGCGGAAAACCGGCTGCTCGGGCAGGTTCGCGGCTGGCGGCTGTTCGAGCAGCAAATCATCGAGATTTCTGCCCAGCCTGGCCAGATGGTGGGTGTCCAGAAGGAGGAGCGTTCTTTCACTCCGCTGTTTTCAGCCTTCTTGAAACGTCATCCGTGGCTGCAGCTCAACCTGCTGACGGCCTTCATTGCCGCTTTCGTGGTCGGCTCGTTCACAGGCACGATCGAGAAGATCGTCGCGTTGGCGGCGTTCCTCCCGGTGTTGGCCGGACAGAGCGGAAACACCGGCTGCCAGGCGCTGGCTATTACGCTGCGTGGCCTCGCCCTAGGGGATGTGGACAAACGACCGAAGCTGCACCTGGTGCTGAGGGAGGGAGCGCTCGGGATCGCCAACGGCTTGCTCGTCGGTCTGGTGGCGGCTGCGGCCATGTGGTTCTACGCTTCACGGCAGCCGGACTCGGCATCCCAGGCGCCCATGCTGGCACTTGTGATCCTGCTCGCAATGTCCGGATCGTGCCTCATGTCCGGAATCTCCGGCGTGCTGATCCCGTTGGGCCTGCGGCGTGTCGGCGCCGATCCGGCCGTGGCTTCGGCGATCTTCCTAACCACCGTGACCGATATCGTCGGCATGGGCCTGATGCTGGGGCTGGCCACCATGCTGGTGCTGTAGTCCGTCGCGCCGCTTGAGCGCCGGGCGCCGTGCTGTGCCGCACTGGCGATTCGGCGGACCGAAGACCTTCGGATGAGCCTCATTTGACCCAAGATGCGTCAGACGCGGCCAGATTCGTGCAGAATCTCGTAAACAATGTTGATCTTGTAGGCTGCGCAATCCACGGCTGATTATGATTTGTCTTAGTTGCCGTTTGTAGCGAATACTTTCTCGGGGTCCAGCAACGCTCAAAAGATGTTTGGCCAACCAGCGTAGGAGAAATGCGAATGAATCCGATAGTTTGTTGCGCAGCTGCAACAGCTGCTGAAGACTCGGAAGGCCCCGTGACAGTTCTGTCGCTTTTTTTCGTGGCGGCGTGCTAGATCCGCTGCACTAGTCGGGTTGGGTGGGGTTCTCGGCATGCATTCCTCGTTTTCAATGATCTTCGGCTTCGCCGCGGCGCTGCTTTGTACCGGCATATTGCCGGCCGGCGCACAAGGTCTCTATCCGGCCTATGACGATGCGTTTTCGGCCCGCATTGCCAATCCGACCGACAACGGAGCGCTAGCTCAATTCGTCACAGTTGCCGTCAACGCAGGGCAGTACGATCAGGCGATCTCGTCGATCGAGCAGTATCTCATCAAATATCCTCGCGATGCGCGCGCCCGGCTCGCGGCCAGCCGGTTGTACTATCACGTCGGCTCCTATGAATTGGCCCGGCGGCAGGTGCAGTACGGGCTCGAGGTCGGGGACCTGTCCGCGGATGAGCAGCAGGAAGCCGTTCGCCTGCTCGCCCGCATCGAGCGCGCGTTACGTGGCGTCACCTGGGAGATCGCTCTGACTGGCGGCATGTTCAGCGCATCCACCGATTTTGAGCCGGACGGGGCCGAAGACAACCGCACCTTGGTCTCGCCCTATGGGCGGGCGGAAGGTTTTGTCCGATGGGACCTCGGCACGCCAAGTTCTGACGCGCTTGTCCTCTCGGGCTCGCTGGCAGCGACAGAGCGCTTTTTCACAGAAGACCTCTCGGTTCCCGGAGATGAGGAGACTTTTATCCACGGCGACGCGGCGATTACCTTGGACAAGGGACTGCCCAACAGCGGGATCGATTCGCTACGGCTGCTGCTTTCCGCGTTCGCTGTTACAGATCGCTTCGACAGCGATATCCACGAGACCGGCGTCGGTCTCAGTGGACGCTTGCTCGTGCGCCCCACCGTCGAGACGACGCTTTTCGCGGGTGGCGGCTACATCGATCTAAGCGCCTCGAAAGGCATCTTCGCCGATAGCAGGGTTTTCTATGAGGCAGGCGGCAGCTACCGCTTCCGCAATGGCCAGGCGCTCGGGCTGCGCCTGGTCGGCTCGACTGACTTCGCCTCCGGAGCCGGCGAAATCGGCCGCAGCTATATGGGAGAGGTCCGCTACGGCGGCGTGCTGATGGAAGTACCGGACCTTTTCGTATGGTCTCACCAGGTCGCTGTCTCGGCCGGCCACAGCGACACTCCCGACTTGTCCTTCGGCATCGGCACGAACATAGAGAGCGACTTCTGGCGCATTGCCTCGGAAAGCGATTTTCAGCTCACTGAATGGCAGAAGGTCAGTGTCGACCTCGCCTATCGCGAAACCGACTTCGAGATCGCCAGCGGCGACCGAAATTCATTCGAATTGCTCGTGAGCTACACGTTGACGCTCAACTGAAAGAGGCCGCGATGAGGACCCTGTATCGTCAGATAGCGACTTGTATCGCCTGCCTTGCCTTTGCGGCACCATCTGTCGCTGAAACGGTCGGGTCCATGACGGCCTACCAGACCAACATCATCCGCAATGACCGCGAGGCGATGAACGTCGGCGCTGGCGTCGCACTCGGCGACCAGCTGCGCAGCAATACCACCGGTCTCGGAATGCTCGTGTTCCGGGACGAGTCGAGCGCCAAGATTGGTCCGAACACCAGCCTGACGATCGATGAATTCGTCTACAATCCGGGGTCCCGATCAGGAAAGATCGACATCAGGATGAACAGCGGCCTGGCCCGTTTCTACGGCGGTCAGGTTTCGAAGGGCGGCGACATGCAAGTTGCGACGCCACACATGGTGCTCGGAGCCAGAGGCGGCATCATTGAAGTGCTTGTGATAGCTGGTCAGACCGTCGGCATACTGCGCGCCGGCCGCATGACCTGCATGATGAATGGTCGCAAGCTCGTGATCACAAACCCGGGCCACGCCTGCACGTCGGACAATGACAAACTGCTGACCGGCTACGGCGGTATCGACGCCTTCCCGATATTGGACAGCATCGAGCGGATAGCCGGCACCGGCCTGCCAGGCGAACCGGGTCCGGGGCTGGACGTAAGCGCGATTTGTGCGTCAGCACTCGGCAATTCGCTCAAAGCCTGCAAGTCCACCGACGGCGCATTGCCCGGCGTGGCCATGGAATTCCCTGACAGCCCAACGCCCCCTGTAGGCAGCGGGGTGGATGAGGATGATGACTGCTTTCCCGACTGCCGGTAGGCTCGGCCGACCGGCATGAGCCCCTTGGCTGATTGGCGGCGGGCCGCCCGGCGCAAGATTCCGGGTCTTGCGGTCGTACTCTTGCTGCTCGCTTGCCATTTTGCTTTCGACGGGCCGCTATCGCGCCTGCGCGAGCGTACGTATGACTTCTACCAGTTCCTCGCCCCGCGCCAGGCGACGAGCAATCCCGTTGTCATTGTCTCGATAGACGACGCGAGCCTTAAGGCATATGGGCGATGGCCTTGGAACCGTGGCCTTTTGGCCGATCTGGTCGATGGTGTCGCCGAGTCCGGTGCCGCGGTGATCGGGCTTGCGCTGGTGCTGCCCGAGGCTGATATCTCTCCTGATGGCATCGCCGGAGACAAGCGCCTCGCCAGCGCACTGGCGAAAAATCGAACGGCGCTCGCCGTCAGCCTTGGTAACGAGGCGACGGTTTCAGAAGCAGAGCCCAAAGCCGGCTGGTCGATCGTCGGGCAAGTACCCGAGACGCTTCCTGGCTTCACCGGTCTGATAGGCTCGCTTCCTGATTTCTCGAGCGCCGCTGCAGGCCTCGGCGCAATTCGCACTCTGCCCGATCCCGACGGCGTATTACGCCATGTGCCGCTGCTCTGGCTCCGAAATACGGCTCAAGGCGTGCAGCTCTGGCCGTCCTTCGCGCTCGAACTCCTGCGCCTCTACGCCGGAGAGAACGGCTACGTGGCCCGGATGAATGCCACCGGGTTTGACGCGCTCAGGATGGCCGGCACCATTGTGCCACTCGAGGCGCCGGGCAGCATCCGCCTCTGGGAAACCGACACCAATACGCCGCGCATATCTGCCAGTAATATCCTTTCGGGTCGCGGCGATCCGCTGCTGCGGAACGCGATCGCCATTGTTGATCTGTCAGCCGTGGGATTGACGCAGTATCTGCCCACCCCGGCGCGTTCGGCGCGACCAGGCGTCGACATCCACGCAGATGCAATCGGCCAGATGCTTGCCGGGCGCTATCTTGTAGAGCCTGCGCAAGCGCGGATGCACGAGCGGCTGTGGTTTGTCCTCAGTGGCATCGTTTTCATCGGACTTTCGGGAGTTCTCGCCCAGCGTGTCATGCTTGGCGCCCTCGCTCTGGCGCTCCTGGCTGCCACGCCCTTCGCGTTCGGCGCTCTCGAATACAGCCTGCAGGGTAAGCTCTATGACCCACTACAGCCGGCGCTTGCCACGATCCTCATAGCCGGCCTGGAAGGCTATGTCCTCTACCGGCGCAGCGAGCAGCGCCGGTCCACCCTGGCACGGCAGTTTTCCCAATATCTGTCGCCCTCTGTGGTGCAGCGCCTCGCAAATTCGGATACCGAAGCGATCCTGTCCGGAGAGAAGCGCGAGATCACAATCCTGCTGAGTGACATACGCGGCTTCACGACGATGAGCGAACAACTCGATGCCCAAGAAATCGGAAAGGTGGTCAATCACTTCCTCGGCCTTGCGACCGATGAGATACTCAAGCGCGACGGGACCATCGATAAGTTCATGGGCGATGCCGTGCTAGCTTTCTGGAACGCGCCGCTTGATCAGCCAGATCATCGCGAGCGCGCGCTCGAAGCGGGGCTTGCCCTGATCGAACGGGTGAAGCGCGAAAACGCCGCGTTCACCGCGCGCGGGCACCCCCCTATCGAAATCGGCGTCGCCATCGAGACTGGCATCTGCTCCGTAGGAAATTTCGGCTCCGAACGGCGCTTCGATTACACCGCGATCGGCTCGCCGGTGAACCGCACGGCACGGCTCGAGTCAACGACCAAAAAGCTGAGCATCCCCCTGGTGCTTGGTCCCGGATTTGCTCAAGAAGCATCGATGCCGGTTGTCCAGGCGGGCGCCTTTGAACTCCAAGGCTTCAAGGGCGAGGTGCCGGTTTTCACCGTTCCGGAGATACACCCCTCGTCGCAATCTGCCGAGGAAGTCGTGTGATGTTTGGCACCGGTTCAGTTCGCTACCTCATTGGCAGCCGGCGAGCGAAAGCCAAGGCGGCGGAAATACGATGGGCGTCCGGGCTACCTGTCGCCCAGTTCGCTTATGCTGGTCGGTTTATGCCGATAAGGCGGATGCCCATGACTTCAGCATCAATCTGGACTCCTGGGGCGTCAACACGGGCGAAACCTCAAACCCGATGACGGCGCTGGTCGCGACGCAGAACCCGAATGCCGGTATTGGGCATCGCCAATTCGGGCCGCTATTCAAATCGCGATCTCGATGCCAAACTGGCTTTGGCTAAGCGGACGCTGGATGATGCCAAGCGCGAAAAGATGCTCTTGGAACTCGGCGAGATCGTCTTCAACGACGTTGCCCTGATTCCGATGCACCGTGAGGTCCTCGTCGTGGCTGCCCGGAAGGACCTTCAGTTCACGACGCGAGCCGACCAGTATACGCTGGCCATGAATGCCGAGACCTGTCTGAGGAGTTTTAGACTTGACGAGCATCGCCACAGAGTCCGTTGCGGATCGCGGCCGCGCTACATACGATCTCGGCGCGACCGCCATTTTTGCTTCCAAATCAGACCCACGCTTCCATTATTGTCTGTATGTGCCGCCTGCGGTGGGGGAAGGCGCCAAAGTCGATCTGCTGGTGGCCGTCCATGGCACCGGCCGCACCTCGTTCCTGGGCTTCCGCGACGCGTTCGCCGAGTTCGGACGCTGGAACGACTGCGCCATTTTGTGCCCGCTGTTTCCAATCGGCGTTCTCGGCGACGATGCCCGCAGCGGATACAAATACATGATCGAGGGCGATATCCGCTACGATCAGGTGCTGCTCGCCATAGTCGAGGAAGTCGTTGCAAAATATCGTCAGGACTGGACCCGCTTCGCCATGTTCGGATATTCCGGCGGCGGGCAATTCACCCACCGCTTTGCCATCATCCATCCCGACAGGCTATGGGCGGCGTCGATCGGCGCGCCGGGCTCGGTGACCTTGCTCGATCCCGCACGGGATTGGTGGGTGGGCATTCGTGACCTGCCGGAGAAGTTCGGCATCAGCTTCGACGCCGCGGCGCTGGCAAAAGTGCCTGTCCAGATGATCGTCGGCGATGCCGATCTGGAGACCTGGGAAATCACGCACGCCCAGGGCAGCACCCATTGGATGCCGGGCGCCAACGATGCCGGGCGAACGCGGCCGGAACGCCTCAGGACGTTGTGTCGATCGTTCGAGGAAGCGGGTGCGCGCGTACGCTTTGATTTGCTGCCCGGGGTAGCCCACGAACGGGACGCGGTTCTCGATGCGGTCAAGGATTTCCTGGCCCAGGCGCTCAAGGAGCGACGGAACGCATCAACAATGGCCAAGCCCCGCACCGACAAGCTTGCGCAAGGATAGTCTGTTGCGGGCGGGCCTCAATCGTATTTGGCGACAAAGCGTTCGACGGCGGCGAGGCAATCGTCCTTCTCCTCGACATGCGGCATGTGGCTGGAATTCGGAAAGACAATGCCTTCGACATCGGGAATATGATCGAGAAAGGGCTGGACACAAGCCTCGGTCGCTTCGTCGTAGAATCCGCGGAACGCCAGGGTCGGCGCCTCGATCAGATGCAGGCGGTCGACGATGGTCCAGTTCCGCATGGTGCCGATGACGTGAAATTCATTGGGTCCGTTCATGGTGTGATAAACCGTCGGATCCGCGTCGATTGCCGCGAATGTCCGGGCTACTTCCGGCGGGGTTGGAAGGACACGGCAGACGTGGCGGTCATAGAACGCCTTGGTAGCCGCAACATAATCCGGGTGATCGGTGGTCCCGGCTGCCTCGTGCCGGTCAAGCGCGTTTTGCACATCGGCGGGCAGCCCGGCGCGCAATTGCAGCGCGCCTTCCACCCATAGCGCCATTGAGGCCAGCGAATTGGCCAGGATCAATGCCTTGAGCCCGGCAGGGCGTCGCACCGCATGTTCGGCCGAGAGTATGCCGCCCCAGGATTGGCCGAGCAGGGCGTAACGGTCGGCTACGCCAATGTGAGCAAGCAGCGCATCGAGTTCGCCCAGGAAGAAATCGACGGTCCAGAAGTCGCCGCCCTTGTCGGGCAGATGGGTCGATTTGCCGTTGCCGATCTGATCGTAATGGATGACGGCCCGCCCGGTATCGGCCAGATCCTTGAAAGAATCGACATAGTCATGGGTGCAACCCGGCCCGCCGTGAGCGACGACCAAAGGCAGCTTGCCCGAGTTGAGATCTCCGATTACGCGATACCAGGTGCGGTAATCCCGGTAGTCGCTAAATCCTTCGGTGGTCGCATGTGCCGTCACAGTTCCAAGCTCCGTGTCATGGCGCGGCAGGAACCAAAGTGACGGACCCTCCCAAGCCTTGTTGCGGCCGACGGTACTAAGCGACCCGGCGCATTTACAGCTAGCACTATTAATAGGTTGCCCTGTCAGGGGGCGCTGGCCCTCAGGTGGAGAGCCTCAATGCTCCGGCTCGAACGGTCGCCTGGTTGCTTGCCGTCATCCAGGCGGCGGATAAGGCGCGGGGTTCTCGTTCGGCGGACAGGTGGTTGCATGTGACGCTTCAACGCCACCCGATAGCCGCTTGCTCCCGTCCGCCTTAAGCGGGCGCGGCTGTGCCGAGCGCTGCGGCCAGGACATCAGCAAGGCCACGGCCGGCGCTGCCGTCCTCGTCAAGGCGCGGATTGTAGATGGTGACCTCGATTCCGACCGCCTTGCCGCTCGCCAGGATGATCCGGAGCGCCGCCGACAGTTCGTCCCACGACAGCCCGCCCGGTACGCGGAAATCGACCGCCGGCATGATCGCATCGTCGAGACAATCGGCGTCGAGATGGATGAAAAAGCCGTCGAGTTCCGCCCGCGTCAGGTGGCCAACGGCCGCCCGGGCGGCGGCGTCGACGCCCAGGCGGCGGATGGCGTGGAGATCGTAGACCATGATCTCCGCTGGCAAAGGCTGGCTGCCGAATTTGGCCTGGTCCTCGTGGTCGCGAAACGCGAAGGCGACAGCGTCCTCGGAGCGAACCAACGGGCGGCGGCCCTCCAGGTCGGTCAGCAGCGCCGGCCCGTAGCCGGTGACGAAGGCCAGGTCCATCGACGCGCCTTCGCTGTTGGGCTCCGCTTCCGGCTGGAAGAAGTCGGCGTGGCCGTCGATGAAGAACAGGCCGTATCGACCGCGCCGGCGCAGCGCGAGCATCGGACCCAGCAAGATCGTACAGTCGCCGCCCAGCACCACCGGGAATTCGCCCGCGTCCAGCACCTCCTCCACGGCGTCGGCGAGCTTGGGCGACCACGCCGCGATCGCGTTGGCATTCAGCGTCAGGGTGGCAGGATCTGGCTTCGGGTCTTTCGGCGGGACGGCCAGCCGCCCGGCGCGGCGGGCATGGATGCGTTCGGCGAGGCCCAGTTCCAGCAGCCGACCGGGCAAGCCCTCCACACCGTCGGTCGCCAGACCCAGTGCGGACGGCGCTTCAAGGATGGCATAGGGGCGGGTCGGCATCAGATGCTCCAGCTATCGCGAGTGAGAACCGGCGAACGCCGGCGGTCTCCGCTACTGAGCGCTGCGAGGCTGCCGGTTTGGTGGCCCTGTAAGCGACGCTCTTGCAGCCAAAAAACTCACCTCGCAGCCGGCGTAACCTCAGTACCTGGGCGAAACCGAGGAAATTTCAAGCCACCGCCGAAATCCCCTGTTGAGGTCAAGATCGCAAGTTTTCTGACCGACGGGAGACGGTCGTTGACGGCATTCAGGGAGAAAGTTGCGCGGCCGGATCAAATGGATTGCCGTAGCTCGAAACGATCCAGAACAGGCACTCCTCTCAAAGGCCTTGGTCCCAATACGGCGTGCGCCCTATGGATCGCGCAAGGTGGTCGACGAAGGCACGGACCTTCATCGACATGAGCCTGTTGCTGGGATAAACGGCATAAATCGTGCTGGCTGGAGGCTCCCAGGCATCAAGCACGCGTCGCAGCGCGCCGGTGCGCAGCGGCTCCGCTACCGCCCATGTGGGCAATAGGGCAATGCCGATGCCGTCGAGCGCCGCAACGCGCAGCATCTCCGCATTATTGCTGCGAAAGCTGCCGCCAACGGCCACCCGCACCTCGCCAATTTTGCCGGCAAGGCGCCATTCATCGCCCCAAGGCAAAAGGCTGGTGCAGAGGCAGTTGTGCTTGGCAAGGTCGCCCGGCTCGCGCGGCATTCCATGCTTGTCGAGATAAGCGGGCGCAGCACAGGCGACGAGCCGGGATGGCGCGAGCTTGCGCACGACAAGCGGCGAATCCTCGAGCACGCCGATGCGTATCGCGAGATCGAGCCCCTCATCGACCAGACTCACATGCGCCGGGCTCAAGGCAATGTCGACGGAAAGCTCCGGATAGCGGCTCAGGAACTCCGGGACGGCCGGCGCCACATGCATCCAGCCGAAGCTGTCGGGCGCCGATATGCGGAGCGTACCACGCGGCTCGCGCTGCAACGCGCTCGCTTCTTGTTCCGCCGCTTCAGCTTCGGCGAGAATCCGCGCGCAGTGGCGGTAGTAGGCTGCGCCCGCTTCGGTCATCGACAGCCGTCGCGTGGTCCGGTTGAGGAGGCGAATCCCCAGGCGCTGTTCGAGCCGCTGCACATGGGCGCTGACGGCGGATTTGGAGAGTCCGAGCCGATCTGCCGCAGCCGAGAAGCTGCCGCTGTCCACGACGCGAGCGAACGCCGCGATGCCGTCGAGCGGGTCCATAATTCGATTGTCCTGAAATCCGGACAGCTTGTCCATACAATTCCGGCTAATCGACCGGCGGGAACGAGCCTATCTCTTGGTGAGCTACCTGAACCGCAAAGGAGATCGACGATGGATGCCAAAGTTAAAGCAGCCGAGCCGTTCGTTCGCGAGTCGGCGGTCGGGTCGACGCTCAACGTTCTGGGCATCACCCATATCTACAAAGCCACCGGCGCCGAGACCGCGGGGTCCTTCTCGCTTTGGGAGTCCGTGGTTCCGCCGGGCGCGGGAGTGCCACCGCACACCCATGGCCGTGAGGATGAAGCCTTCTATGTTCTGAGCGGCGAACTCGTTATCGAATTCGAGGGCGAATCCGCGCCCCATCGCGTTGCGCCCGGCGGCTTCTTCTTCGGCGCACGCGGCCGGCGCCATGCCATCCGCAATGTCGGCGACAAGCCGGCCCGCGTGCTCGTCTTTTGCGCGCCGAGTTGTGGCCTTGATCAGATGTTTGCGGAATTGGACGCTGCGACCGCCGCCGGCATGCCGGAAATGGGAAAGCTCGTCGCCATCGCCGCCAAATACGGCGTCACCATCGAGCCGCCGGCCGATCCGCCGCGCTGAGGTCGAACGATCGTCTGTCAGGCCGGAAACAGAAATGCGGCAGCGGGATCGAAAAAAATCTGTCTGCGCGAGGCGATGCCTTCATGTGCTTCCGCCACATCGGATGTCGGCCTGACGTCGATCTCCTGGCCGGCGGCCGTGCGCGCGATGACGCGCCGCCGTTCGCCGAAGAAGGCGGTGTCGATGAACTCGACCGCAAGCCCGGCAGTCGCCGGGCCGGGTCTCAGCCGAAACGCTTCCGGCCGCACCATCAGCCTGGTCTTCTGGCCATGGCTGAAGTCCTGATCGATCCTGACGCCAGAGACAACCGAGCCATCGGCCAGGCGGATCGTGGCGGAGCCGTTGACGGTTTCAAGGTGCTCGGCCGGCAGGAAATTGGAATTTCCGATGAAGCTGGCCACGAATTCGCTCTGAGGTCTCAGATAGAGGTCCTCACCGGTGCCGATTTGCTCGATGCGCCCGTCCCGAAACAGGGCGATGCGATCCGAAAGATGCAGCGCTTCGTCCTGGTCATGGGTGACGTAAAGGATGGTTACGCCGGTTTCGCGATGGATGCGCCGTATCTCGGCCTGGATTTCTTCGCGCAGCTTCTTGTCGAGCGCCGAAAGCGGCTCGTCCATCAGAAGGATCGGCGGATCGTAGGCCAGCGCCCGGGCAAGCGCCACGCGCTGCTGCTGGCCGCCGGAAAGCGCGCCGGGATATCGGCCGCCGAAACTCTCGAGCCGCACCAGCGACAGCATCTCGGCGACTTTTCGGTTCACCTCGGCGTCCGGCCGGCGGCGCACGCGCAACGGAAAGGCAACGTTCTCGGCGACGGTGAGATGCTGGAACAGCGTGTAGCGCTGGAACACCATGCCGATGTTGCGTTTGTGCGACGGTACCGACAGCAGCGACCTGCCCTTGAGAAGAACGTCGCCGGATGTCGGCTGCTGAAAGCCGGCGATCGCGTAGAGCGTCGTCGATTTGCCGGAGCCGGAAGGGCCGAGAAAGGTCAGGAATTCGCCCCTGGGTATATCGATCGTGACATCGTGCACGGCGACGAAGCTGCCGAACGCCTTGCGCAGGGCGCGAATGGAGAGAAACGGTTCGGTCATTTCGACAGTTTCCGTCGAATGAGTGCGGTTACGATCATCAGGCACAGCGTCAGAAGAACGAGAAGGCTGGACGCCGCGGCGATGACCGGGCTCAGATCCTGACGCAGGCTGCCCCAGATCTTGACCGGCAAGGTCTGCAAGGTGGGGCTGGCCATGAAGATCGCGACCACCACCTCGTCCCACGAGGCGAGGAAGGCAAAGATCGCCGCCGAGAAGATCCCGATCTTGAGCGCCGGCAAGGTGACCCGGAGTTTTGCCTCGAATGGGCTTGCGCCGCATACGATCGCCGCATCCTCGATGGATTTGTCAAAACCTTCGAGTGCCGCGGTGATGGGAA
Source organism: Mesorhizobium delmotii (assembly GCF_900149755.1). NCBI lineage: Bacteria > Pseudomonadati > Pseudomonadota > Alphaproteobacteria > Hyphomicrobiales > Phyllobacteriaceae > Mesorhizobium > Mesorhizobium delmotii. The sequence continues at coordinate 1,149,464 of NZ_FUIG01000013.1, forward strand.
TGATGGCGAAGGGGAGTGCCAGGACTGTGTGTGCGATGACGAAGCCTGCCGTGGTGCCGCCGAGCCCGATCCGCAGGAAGAATGCATAGATGGCGATGGCGAAGACGACGACCGGCAGCACCATTGGCGTCAGCAGCAGGCCGCGAAGCGTGTTGCGCCCGCGAAACTGTCCCCTGACCAGGGCGAAAGAAGCCAGGAGCCCGATGACGACGGCAAGAATCGCGGCCATGGTGGCAATGCGCGCGCTGGTCAGCGCCGCTTCGAGCCAGGCCGGATCGGCGAAGAGCTCCTCATACCATTTCAACGTCCAGCCGGGCGGCGGAAAAGCCAGCCACCGCGACGATCCGAACGACAGCAGCACGATGAAGACTACCGGCAGCAGCAGAAACGCGGCAACCAGGCCGGTGAAACCCAGAAGTGCTGTGCGCAGCCAGCCCAGCCGGTCGTAGTCGAGCAGCATCTCAGATGCCTCCTGTCATGCGCTTGGCGCCGACGAGGCGCAGTTGCAGCGCGTAGAGTGCCATGGTGACCACAAGCAGGATGAAAGCCGCCGCGCTTCCGAGCCCCCAGTTGAGCAAGGACTGGATCATCTGGGCGATCATTGCGGCGAGCATCATGTTGGAGGTGCCGCCGAGCAGCGTGGGCGTCACGAAATAGCCGAGCGACATGACGAAAACCATCAGGCCGCCTGCAGCGATTCCCGGAAGCGACAATGGCAGCAGAATGCGGCGGAAGGCGTCGAAGGGGCTCGCACCGCACAGAGCGGCGGCGCGCAGCGTCATCGGATCAATGGCGCGCAAGGTTCCGACCAGTGGCAGTATCATGAAGGGCAGCATGATGTAGACCATGCCGATGGTGACGCCGGTCAGGTTGTTGATCAGCGGCAGCGGTTCGCTGATCAGGCCAATATCCATCAGCGTCCGGTTGATGACCCCGGTGCGTTGAAGCAGCACCATCCAGGCATAGGTGCGGGTGAGCAGATTGGTCCACATCGACAGGATGATGATGCCGAAGACGATCGAGCCGAGGGCAGGCGGCATGATCGCCAGCATCCAGGCGACTGGAAACGCCACGATCACGGTGACGGCGGTGACGACGGTGGCGACCAGAAAGGTGTTGAAGAAGACCCGCGCATAGGTGCCGTCGCCAAACAGGGTGGCGTAGTTCTGCAGGCCCGGTACGGGTTCGGTTACGCTGCGCAACAGCAGTGCAACAACCGGCACCACGAAGAACAGCGCGATAAGAGTCAGCGCCGGCAAGGCGCCGCCGACGCCGTCTGGCCTTCGGAGGATTGGCTGTCGATGAAGCAAATTGCCCGACATGGCGATGATCCCGGCAGCTCAGGCGGGACGCCTAGCGACGCCCCGCCGGTTCATGGGTGAGGTCGGCGGCTATTTGGCCTGCCAGGCGTACCAACGCTCCGCGATCGCGTCGCGGTTTTCAGCCCAGTAGTTCATGTCGAGGTCGATTTGTCCCTCGACATAGGCGTCCGGCAACGACTTGACGACATCGGCCGACATTTCGGCCTTGGCTGCCGTGTTGATGGGTGCGTAGCCGCTTGCTTCAGCAAACATTGCCTGGCTTTTCGCGCTTGTCGCAGTGGCCAGGAATTTCATCGCGCTCGCCTTGTTCTTCGAACCCTTGGGGATGACGAGTACGTCGGCGGCAGTCATGTTCTGTTTCCAGGATGCCCCGACATCGGCGCCGTCCTGCTCGAGGGCGAAGACACGTCCGTTCCAGAGCTGTCCGAAGGCCGCTTCACCGGAGGCGATCAGCTGTTGCGACTGCGCGCCGCTGTCCCACCAGACGATTTCCGACTTGATCGTTTCGAGTTTCTTGAACGCCCGGTCGAGGTCGAGCGGATAGAGCTTGTCTGCCGGCACGCCGTCGGCCAGCAGCGCAATCTCTATGACGCCCGGTGCCGACCATTTGTAAAACGTGCGTTTGCCGGGAAATTTCGTCAGGTCGAACATGTCGGCCCAGCCGGTTGGCTCGCCCGACACCGCCCCTTTGTTCCAGGCAAGAACGAAGGAATAGTAGAAGCTGCCGACCGCGTGGTCGGTGGTGAAGCGAGGATCGAGATCGGCTTTCGGCACAACGTTGAAATCGATCGGCTCCAGCAGGCCGTCCTTGGCCGCTTTAATGGCGAAATCCATTTCGACATCGACGACATCCCAGGCGACGCTGCCGCCTTCCACCATGGCCTTTAGCTTGCCGTAGTCGGTCGGGCCGTCCTGCAGGACCTTGATGCCGGAACTGGCTTCGAACGGAGCAGCCCAGGATTTGGTCTGCGCCTCCTGGGTGGTTCCGCCCCAGCTGGTGAACACCATTTCATCGGCCCGCGCGGCAGTGGCTGCCAAGAGCCCGGCCAAAATACCGGTCAAAATCAGTTTCATGTCATTCTCCTCTGTTGGTTGCTTGGTTTCTTGTTGTTGTTATGAAATTGCGCGATTGGCGCTGCCCTCATCGCATGACGAACGGATCCGGGATTGGCTCGTCGGATATCCGTATCCAGACGGATTTCGAGCGCGTGTAATCGCGGATGGCGTCAAGTCCGCCCTCACGGCCGAGCCCCGACTGGCCATAGCCGCCGAACGGCACCAGCGGCGAAACCGCGCGGTATGTGTTGACCCAGACGACGCCGGCATGGATGTCGCGCGCCATGCGGTGCGCCTTGGCGAGATTGGTGGTGAACACGCCCGAGGCCAGGCCGAACGGCGTATCGTTGGCAAGCGCCAGTGCTTCGGCTTCCGTGTCGAAGGCGAGAACGCTGAGCACCGGACCGAACAATTCCTCCCGCACGCAGGGCAGCGCTGAATCCTCGCCATCGATGATGGTCGGTGCGTAGTAGAAGCCGTGCGGATGCTCGTCGGGCCTTTTTCCGCCGGTGACCAGCGTCCCGCCCTTGGCGAGGCTCTCGGCAACGATGTTCTCGATCCATTCCCGCTGGCGTGGCGTTGCCAGCGGTCCCATTTCGGTGGCCGGATCCTGCGGATCACCAATTTTGATGGCCTCGGCCTTGTGCTTCAGCCTGTCCAGGAACTCGGCCTTTATCGAATGCTCGACAAGCAGCCGCGAGCCGGCGACACAGCTTTGTCCAGACGCCGCAAAAATCCCGGCGACGACCGCGTTGGCAGCGCTGTCCAGGTCTGCGTCGGCGAAAACGACAACCGGACTTTTCCCGCCCAGCTCCAGCGTCGTATAGGCGAGATTTTCCGCCGTGTTGCGGACGATCGCACGAGCGGTCGAAGGCCCGCCGGTGAAGGCGACGCGTGAAACCAGCGGGTGACTTGTCAGGCGCCGGCCGCAATCGTGCCCGAACCCGGTCAGTATGTTGACGCTTCCGGCGGGAAATCCGGCCTCGTGAACGAGTTCGGCGAAGGCCAGCAGCGGCGCTGGGCCGTCTTCCGAGGCTTTCAAGACGACCGTGCAGCCGGCCGCCAGTGCCGGACCGAGCTTGACGGCCGAAAGGAAAAGCTGCGAATTCCACGGCACCACGGCAGCGACGACGCCGATCGGCTCGCGCCGGATGGTGACGTCCATATCGGCCTTGTCGATCGGCAGATGCGAGCCTTCATGCTTGTCGGCAAGCCCGCCATAGTAGCGGTAATAATCGCCCACATAGGCGATCTGGGCGCGGGTCTCGCGGATGATCTTGCCGGTGTCGCGCGTTTCCAGTTCAGCCAGGCGGCCGGCATTGGCGACGACCAGGTCGCCGAGGCGCACCAGCAGCTTGCCGCGGGCGGTCGCCGTCAGCGAGGCCCACGCGGCCGAGTGCAGCGTCCGGTGCGCCGCCTCGACGGCGCGGTCGACGTCGGCTTCGGTTGCGGCGGGCATCGTCGCCCAGGGCGCTCCGGTTGATGGATCGATGCTTTCGAAGGTGGCTGTCGGCGTATCGAACGCCCCATCTATGAAGTTGCTGAAAGCCACAAGGGTCATTGCGGCCTCCCATGCCCGAAGGCCGGCATCACCTTGTCGACAAACAGCTGCAGGGACTTTTTCTTGCGCTCGTGTGGCAGGCCGCTGTCGATCCAGATCGAGTACTGGTCATAGCCGAGCGCCTCATATGCCTTCAGCCGGGTGATCACCTCTTCGGCTTCGCCGATCACCAGGTTCTGTCGGATTTTTCCCGGCGCGTATTGCGGCATGGCTGCGATCTCGTCGTCGGAGAGCGCTTCCAATATGCCTTGGCGAACAGGCTTCTTGTTCTGGAACCACGCGCCGAACTGGCAGTAGAACAGCGACAGGTCCTTCGTCAGCTGCTCCGCATCGGCGGCGTCTTCTGCAACGAATGTGTGCATCAGCAGCATGATCTCGGGGCGGGCCATGTCGGGATGCGCCGCGCACGCCGCGTTGAAGCGCTCCATCAGGCTGGTTACCTCGTCATCGCCGGAGGCGAGCGGCGTCACCTGGACGTTGCAGCCGTTGGACACGGCGAAGTCGTGCGAGTTCGGATCGCGCGCCGCCACCCAGATTGGCGGGTGTGGTTTTTGCACCGGCTTGGGCGACGAGGTGGTCGAGGGAAACGACCAGAACTCCCCGGACATCTCGAAGTCGCCTTCCCAGAGGCCCTTGATAGCGGGGATGATCTCGCGCATGCGCTGGCCCGCGCCCCAGGCATCGAGCCCCGGGAACAGGCGCTGGTATTCGTAGCTGTAGGCGCCGCGCGCGATGCCGATGTCGAGCCGGCCACCGGTGACGACATCGGTCATTGCTGCCTCGCCGGCGAGCTTGATCGGATGCCAGAACGGCGCGATGACCGTTCCTGTGCCGAGCCGGATGCGCTTCGTCCTGGCGCCGAGATAGGCGATGTTGATGAACGGGTTTGGCGAGATGGTGAACTCCATGCCGTGGTGTTCGCCGATCCAGGCTGTCTCGAAGCCTGCCGCCTCGGCCATCAGGACCAGTTCCTCTAGCTCGTCGATGAGTTCGGCATGCGGCTTTGCCGGGTCCGAGCGTTCCATATGGACGAAGAGCGAGAACTTCATATCTGTTCACCCCGGATTGGAAGTGTTCATGGCGACCGGCTTGGCGAGCGGACGGACTTCACCTTCGACCTCGTTGCCGACATAGACTCCAAACGCATCCTCCCGACATTCGCGAACATAGCGGGCGAGCATCGAGCGCACAGCAGCGTCGGCGATGTTCAGTCCGGCAATCCTGTCGATGTCGACGAGCCGGACCTTGCCGTCGCTGGAGTGGGGCGCGTCTGCCGTGCCGCGGTAGTAGACATGCGTTCGCGATGGGCTTGCTGCGTCGTCCCAGACCGCAAACAGGAATCCGAGATGCGCCTCGATGGCCTTCGCAGCGAGGCGTCCCCTGAGGCTTCGCGTGTCGCCGGGTGTCCCCAGTCCTCGGCCCGCCGGCAGTTCGAAAAAGCCGTCGGCGGTTTCGAGGAACAGCACGCGGCCGTCATCTTCGAGGATGGCGCCGACCTCCATGTCCGGAGGCGCGGCCGCCAGCGCATCCTGGCTGAGACCGGGCGAGACATAGGCGCCACGGCAATAGCCGAGGGGCTGCGATGAATTGTGGGAGAATTCGCGAACGCGGCCGATGAGGATCGAATGGTCGCCGGCGTCGACCAACTGCTCCATGTCACAGTCGAACGTCGCCACCGATCCAGCGAGCAGCGGGCTGCCGGTCTGGCCGAAGCGCCATTCGACAGCCGAGAACTTGTCCTGCGATTTCGAAGCGAAGACGCCGGACGCGGCTCGCTGTTCCTCCGAGAGCACGTTGATGGCGAAGCACTTCGAGGTCGAAAACACCGGATGACCCAGCGCTTTCTTGGCGATGCAGACCAGCACAAGCGGCGGATCGAGCGAAACGGATGTAAACGAATTGGCGGTGAAGCCTCGAGGCTCTCCTTCCGGCCCGATCGCGGTGACGATGGTAACGCCGGTCAGGAAGGAACCGAGCGCCCGCCTGAATTCGCCCGCGTCGAAGGCTGTGTCCACTGCCGGTCGCGCCGATGTGCTTGCGCCGTCGTTGCTCTCGAGAAAATCGACAATGCGCCGTGTGACCGTGTCAGGCGAGGCTACGGCCATCATGTGTCTTTCGCCCTCCAGAACGACGCAGCGACCGCGCGGCGCAAGGCGCGCCATCGCCGCCGACATCGCAGGTGATGAATTCCTGTCGTCGGAGCCGGTCATGAACAGGGCCGGCACCGCGAGACCGGAAAGACGATCGCCATGCGCCGCATCCGCATGGGCGAAAAGTCGATATGTGCGCGCATAGCCTTCGGAGTTGACGCTTTGCAGTGCCGCGCGCGTCGTCCTTGCGGCCTCGGCCAGGCTGTCGGGGACGGGGTTGCCGAACCAGCGCGCGATTGTTGCGTCCGTCCCTGACGGGTTTTCCGCGCCATTCAATTCGGCGGCGCGCTCGCGCACCGCCTGCGCAAGGTCCGCCGGGCGGCGAAAGACCGCGTTGAGCGACACGATGCGACGAACCCGTTCGGGTGCGTTGAGAGCGATTTCCTGCCCGACCAACGCCCCCATTGAATGGCCAACGATCGAGACGGCATCCAGGCCAAGGTGATCTAAAAGCCGGATTGCTTGTCCGGCATAATCGGCAAGCCTAGCATCCTCAGTCGGCAGCGGCGACGGGCCGTGTCCCAGCATGTCGATCGCGATCACATCCCATCTGTCCCTCATCAGCGCGATCTGGGGGGCCCAGATCTCCGCGTTCATGCCGACGCCGTGTATGAGGAGGACCGGCGCGCCGGATCCGGCACGGATGAAGCCGGTACCGTCAGGCGCCGTTCCGCGATGCCGGTCATGCTCCATCAGCTCAGCCATGCAGGTCGCCGACCTCCTTGAGATCCTGGTAGCGGTCGCCGATGCGGTGATGCGGTCGTCCGCCGATCGAGGCGCCAAGCGCCACCACCAATTCGTCTGGCGCCGGCGCGTCACCGATCTGGAAGTGCACAGTCAGGTAGTGCGAACGTCGGCCTTCGTCGTTCTTGTCCATGAGCGGGATCATGATCGGCGTGTTCGGCCCGCCACGCAGATTAGTGAAGGCAAGATAGGTCTTGGCGCCGACGGCACGCCGATAATGGTTGCCGAAATGCAGCGTGTGGATGAGCGCGGAGGCATGCTCGATCTCGCCTGATGTGCCGCAGATTGCGGCCTTGCCGTAGCCTTCGATCGCTTCGCCGGATCCCGCAACCGCGAGGATTTCACGGGTCAGCACCTCCCCCATAACCGGCGCATAGGCGCGGATCTCGGGACAAAGGTCCTCAGTGAAACCGCGCCCGGCCCAGGGATTGTCGAGCACTGCCGCCACGCCGATCAGGCGCAGCGGCCGGGGGGCCACCTTGCCGCCTTCAATCAGCGTGTTCTCGACATAGGTGACGATCTTTCGGATGGCCGGCTTCATCGAATCCTCGGTGGTCGTTCGGCCGAGGCATCCGGAAAAGCTCCCTTCCGCCACGGTCATCTTATGGTATACCATACTATTGAAGACCAAATCCCTTGTCAACGGATCGTCGAATCTGTTTGTTTGCGGATGCTGGGAGTAGATGAATTGGCCGACGACACACTGAGGATCGAACGATCCACCAAGACGCTGAGAACGCTGGCGCTGGAGCGCATGCGCGACGCGATCATGGGGTTTCACTTCCAGCCCGGCGAACGGCTGGTCGAGCGGCCGCTTTGCGACCAGCTCGGCGTCAGTCGCTCGGTGGTGCGCGAAGTTCTGCGGCAGTTGGAGACTGAGGGCCTTGTTCAGATGATACCGGGCCACGGACCCGCGGTGGCCAGGCCGGATCTCAGCCGCACCGATGAGATTTATGAACTCCGCGCTTTGATGGAGGGCATCGCGGCGCGCGCCTGCGCGCTGACGGCGACGGAGGACCAGATCGCCGCGCTTGAGCGCGCATTCGATGTGCTGCTCGCGGCGTGGGCCTCAGCCAATCCGATCGAGGTGATGCGGGCGACGACAAAATTCTATGAAGTGCTTTTCGATGCCGCCGACAAGCGCATCGCGTGGGAGATCGTCCAGGGTCTGAACGTCCGCATCAACCAGCTGCGTTCCATGACCATCGCTTCGGTGGACCGCCGCGATGCCGCAATTGCCGAAATGACCGACATCATGAACGCCATCAAGTCGCGCAACGGCGATGAAGCCGAAGCGGCGGCCCGGCGACATGTGGAGCAGGCCTGGCGAATTGCGCAACAGACCCTTCGCAACAGCTGAAGCAGAAACTTCACATTACGGAATCGCCCGTCGCCCTCGCACTGACGCACTGACGGCAATTCCAACGCGCATCCAACCCGATGCAATGGCGTTGTTTCTGGCTGCTGACGATAGCGCACTTTGTGTTTGCTGGTGCGGATGTTATTTCGAGCGTACTCTCTTCCTTAGGTGTAACGAACCGCAAACATCCAGCATCCGGACTGCAAACATCGACCACTTCTCGACCGAATTAAGTGCGACTATCGGACCTTTTCTGGCCGGATTATCTGCGATTGGGACCACATTAATTGCGACCGAACCGCAAACATCGGGTCTCGACCACATTATATGAGAACGGGTTCTGACCTCAGATCGGCAGGCCAGCCTTGCGCATCATGGTGCCCAGTTCCTCGGTCCGTTCGGCATCGAGCTTGCCGCTGAGAAAGCGGCTGATCTCGGGAAGGCGTGCGTCGAACTCATCGATGGATCGAATATTTGACAATTAAGCCTAACTTTCAAGCGAAGCGGCCGATTGAATATATCAGATGGGTCATGCGGAAAGCGCCCGGCAGCGCCGAAGTCGGAGAGGGTCGCGCCAAGGACGAACCGGCCGAAAAAGGGAGGCCCATGAGGGGGGCGGTGGAGAGGGCGGCGCCTGTTCCCGATCGCGACGAACTCGAACTTGAAATGGACGGTTGACAGATCGGTAAAAGACGAACTTGGCCCGTGGCGCTGTGAAAAGAGCGAAGCGCGTGACGTGCGGCATAGGTGCACTGGTACGAACACATCGATCTGGATGGCACACGCGCCCTCTCACGGCGCAAACAGGGGTTCGAATCCCCTTGGGCGTACCAATAAAAAAGCCAAGTCATTGTAACTATTATGTTCGTTGGCGTCCGCTACCGTTTGTTTGCGCCTTAACCAAGACGGAACATCAAGAATCGGATGCCTGAGAGGCAGTGCCAGGGTCGGATCGGTCAACGCCAGGACAGGACCGGCGCAAAGGGGCTCTGGAGGGGAGGAGCCCGGCCGCGGCTGGCGGCACCAGGGTCGCGGCCGGGAAATTTATTAGAGTATGGCTCTGCGTGATTCGCTGTAATAGCAGGAGATTCAGGCCTTGGCCCGATGGACGCACCACCTGCCACGAAAGGCTATGCGGTCAGTCAGCCCATCCGAAAACGGATCAAGGAATGCTTTGGCTGGGCGAAGACCATTGGTGGCTTGCGCAAGAGCCGGTTTGTCGGTCGAGAAAAGTTGGACTTCCAATTCGTCCTGACGTTCGCGGGCTACAACCTGGTTCGGATGCGCAATCTGGGGGTGGCCGCATGTTGCTGATGGCGGTGTCGAGGGGTTGGTCGGCCTGGTGCAGCGCCTTTCAGCGCAAAACCCCCGCTAAAGCAGCGTTGGGCGACGTACGCCCCGAAAAATTCAGATGGCGTGATCGCAACGGCCGCTGAAACAGCCTGCTTTTCAACGGCCTGTTAAACTAGTCATGGACTGGCGGGGGAAAGGGCGTTTATTATTCCTATACTAAGTTCCAGGCAAAGGGGGGCACATGGCAGAGTCGCGTGTAGTCGTCGATGCGTTCAAATTCATGGCGCTTCGTCCCCCGCAGGTCTCGAGCGCAGAGGCAGCCAGCCACACTATCATTCGGGATTCCCGTGCGAAGGATGAGCGCGGTCGCGACGAGATCGCGGCGTTCGTGCGCCCATTGGCGCAACGCGAAGAAGCCAGGCACCAGTGGGGTCGGCTGGATCTTGCAGCCTTGCGTCCGTTCGCGGAGGCACATCCAAAACTCTTAACCGCGTTTGCGAGGCCGGATGCAGAGACGGATCGCGGTCGAGTATTGGAGGCCGCGGGACTCTCGGATGCGCAGGCGAGAGGTGCGTTCTTTGACCGCGCCTGGGAGGCGCTCTACCTCGCTTATTACACGGGGCCGGATGCTGGGCAGCGGCTCGAGCTCCCTCTCGCCGCGCTGCGCGTGCTTCACTTTCTGCAGGGCACAGCGGATTCCGAGACGATAGATGCCGATCAGGCGCAGAACTTACTCAGTGCGACGCCGGCGATCCCGCAGGCTGCTCTTCACCGGAACAGTCAAAGCGCGGAGCCGCCGCGCGGGTTGACGCGCGCGGACGGGTCAGCCGAACGCCACGAAGCGGGCGTGCAGCGCATGCGCGATCTGATCTCGGAATATGAGTCCACGCAGAAGCTGCTGAAGAGCGCTTCGGTCGCGCAGGCGACCGTGCCGCGTGTCACAAAGACCGGACAATTGCCAGGAGGCGCCAATGTTGAGGGCCAGGCGCTCGCGCACCTGAAGATATCGACCGTGCCCACGGTTGGGGAGGCCATCGGGATTACGGCAAGCGGCAGTGAGGGCACACTGCTGCGCAAACTTTCAATCAATGGCACGACGGCGCTTCCCATCGCCACAAACTTACTACAGCAGCATTCCACGATGCTCACCGAGCGTGCCATGGAGATGCGCAACAGCCCTCAGTTCATGACGGCCATGAAGTCCTTCCAGGACTCCAGTCTCATGAAGATCGCGCCAGGCAAGATCGGGACTAACGTGGAGGCAGGGTGGGATCTCGTGGCCCAACCCGACCCCAGCACGGCACCGAATATCGATACACGCGGCATGTTTCGCCCCCTGGGGATCGGCGATCTGAAGGTCGTCAAGCAGACGCTCGTCGCTTACGAGGCCGGCGAAGTGGCGCACATCGAGAATGTGCTCAAGGGCGAATCGAAGGAGCGCACGCATCGTGCGCTGGACCGTGTCGAGAACATCGTCTTCACCTCGGAGGAGGAGACCACCGAGACCGAGCGGGACACGCAGACGACCGATCGTTTTGAATTGAAACGCGAGGCGGAGCAGACGATCAAGGAGGACATGAGCGTCCAGGCCGGTGTCACCGTGACGGGCAGTTATGGCCCCGTGGAGATCACCGCACACGGCGACTTTGCGTATTCCACGTCCAAGCAGGAATCGCAGAAGAGCAGCTCGAATTACGCCCGGGACGTGATCGATCGGTCAGTGTCCAAGGTGCAGAAGAAGGTGAAGACCGAGCGCACCACGAAGACGCTGAGCGAGGTTGAGGAGATCAACGGACACAAGATCGAGAACGTGCCCGGCACGGGCCACGTGATCGGAATCTATCGTTGGGTGGATAAGCGCTACCGGGCTCAGGTCTATAACTACGGCGTGCGGCTGATGATGGAGTTCGTCGTGCCGGAGCCGGCAGCGTTTTACCGCGCCGCGCGTATCAGGCAGCTCAAGAACGTGACCGGCGCGCACGAGCCTGAACCTTTCGTGGATATGGCCGGAAAGCCGTTGACCGTCGCGGCGATCACACCGAACTTTTATGCAAACCTCGCTAGTCGCTATAACACTGCTGGCGTCACGCCGCCGCCTCCTGAATGGGTGTTCCTGGGAACCGCGATCGGGGAGGGCGGCCTGGAATTGGGCAAGACGACCGCGAAGGCCTGGAAAGACCTTACCGTGCCCGAGGGCTACGAGCTGCGCTACTACGAGGTAGGCGCCGGCATCATCTGGAAGAACCACCCCAACTTCATCCTCCAGGTCGGCGGCGACATGCATCATGTGTTGAAGTCCAACCATTCGGAGGCGCCAACTTCATCCGTGTTCGGCGCGGGTACGGCGTTGTGGGCGGATCTGTCCAATCCGCTGTCGACCGGCTTTTCCGGCGTCGTTCCTTTGAGCGTCGCTGCGTACGACGTCACGGGATATAGCGTGAACCTTGAAGGGGCGGCCGCGCGCAGCCCTGCCAAGTACTACTCCTGGCAGCTGCAGACCTTCGAGAAAATTCAGACGGCATACATCGCCGCGAGGAATGACTACGACCAGAAGATGAAAGCGGCGGAGGCCGCTGCCGGCATCGGTATCGAAGGACGGAACCCGGCCATCAATCGGGAAATCGAGAAGCGCGAACTCAAAAAGCTTTGCGTGACGATGCTCACTGGCCAGCACTTCTCCGAATTCGATGCGATGACCGATCCTTTCGACAAGCCTGCACACCATCCCGAGGTGAATATCACTGAAGCCGTGGAGGAGGGCCGTATTGCGCAGTTCTTCGAGCAGGCGTTTGAATGGGAGCACCTGACGTATTTGTTCTACCCGTACTTCTGGGGTCGCAAGGCGAACTGGGTCTCTGTCACCAACGAATCCGATCCGGACCCTCTGTTCACCCAGTTCCTGCAGGCAGGTGCGGCGCGCGTGCTCATCCCCGTGCGGCCAAGCTACCGCGATGACGTGCAATACTTTTTGCAATCCACCGCTCCGGATTACGCGGACCGGATCTGGCGCGGCGGCGGTCTGCCGACCCTCGATACTGAGGATGAGCGATACGTCTCCATCGCGGATGAGCTGCGCAACCGCACAGATGATCTCGCCGACGCCACACCGGAGGACGAGCCCTGGGAGTTCACCATTCCCACCACGCTCGTCTGGCTGCAGGAGGACTCAAAGCTTCCGAGCTATCCGTGAGTGATCGGGAGCACAGTCCGGTTAGTGTTTACGCACTGGCGAGTCCGCAATCGGTTGCGGGTATGGAGCGGGAGATCCGCAGGATAGTTTTGGAACTGCTGGGGGTGGCGGATTTCGAGCGCCATCGGTTCACCGTCTCACCCGGTGCAGGATGGCTTCAATATATGGACACGGCGCAGGGCGGCGGTGGGGCAGTGCAATCACTGCCCGATCCCGCGGTAGCCGCCGAACGCGCGGAAGCTTTTTTACGGAGTCTGCGCGAGCGTGCCGCTAGCCTCAGGGCGAACGCGCCGGACTTCGACCCGCATGCGCTGCTGCCCTCGGCTCGCCGGCTTGGGTGTGTGCCCGTATCGGCTGGCTCAGGATTCGGGTGGGCGCACTATCTTTATCGGGCACAGCCCACCTTGCCGCTGCGGCGGAGCGGGCCCTCCGTGGACGTGCTCGGCACGATGCTCGAAGTTCGAGTGTCGCCACTCGGCCGGATCATTGGTTTTACTTCGCGCTGGCGGCCGCTGTCTGGCGAACGGATCGAGGCCGAGTTCTTCCACTATCATGGAGGCGCCCATGACGCTCATGCGCAGGGCGGCCATAGCCAACGCGAGGGCGAGGATGCGTCGGAGCTCGTCTACATCCTGGATGGGGATGGGATTCCGCAGTACTACCTGGCTCCCTATCATCGAACCGGTTCCGAGCATGGCCTGCTGATTGGCGCTACGCCTTACTCGCTGGCTATTGAGTTCGTCGTGCGCCCGATTGGCGATGAGCCTGGGGCAAGAATCACGGCCATCGTGGGCGGCGGCACACGGTATCGCTTCGCGTGGGGTCGTGTCGCGCTCGATGGCGGCGAGGATGATGACGAGGGATTCATTGACCTCGGCGAGGGTGTGGGCGAAATCGTGGCGGACGCCGATCAGAAGCAGTTCGGTGTGAGCGCGATTACCGTGCCGCCCGGTGCCTGGGTGGTGTATGTGAATGTGAAGGACATGAAGACGGGCGCCTTCAAGCACCATCAGCAGAACGTGTTCACCGGGCGGCAGATCGTCGAAGCGGAAGCCGAGTGATGGCGCGCATCATCGACGCCATCACCGGTTGGGAGATGCAGTATTTCGCCGATGGCGCGGGCAAGCCACCCGCGGGCGGTGTCGTGCTGGAGGAGGTTTCCCATCACTCCTATACGTTCGCGAAAGATATCCGGCTGATTGGCATACGGCTTCAGGTGGAAGAGGTATCGCCGCAGAATACAGTCGTGAATACCCGCTCGCACTTCCTGCCTCTGAGCGACCCTCCGTTCGTCGTCGGCCGCATCGAGGAGAAATCGCCCACGCAAATCCAGTCCGTGCCGGGCATGCAGAACGCGTTTCAAAAGCTGCGGGAATTCGACGATGCGCTGTTCATGAAGAACTATTTTCAGAGTAATGGGCGTCCCGTCGGTTACGTGGTGCGCGCGGATTACACGCTTCCTCTGAAATATGTCGATGCAACGTGGCCGAACAGTGAGTTCAGCGAGATCGACATCTCGCAACGTTTCCTGTTCTCGCGGCTCGCGAATGTGCCGCCGCACGAGCCGGGCGGAGTGCTGGAAGCCGCCCGTTGTCATCCGATCACGCGCTTCGAAATAATTTCTCGCGCAGGGGGCGCGAAGGAGCCATCGAAGAACCGCTTCCGCATCAGCAGCATCCGCTTCGATTACCGGCTCCACCTGCGGCTGGACACCGCGTTCGATCCGCCGAAACCCGGCGCCCCAGCTCGAACGGGAAATAACGCTGGGTTGTTTCGTGACGAAGAAATGGCGACGTCCGCAGCCGCGCCGTTGGCTCCCGCCTTCGACTGGGCGGTATCGCAGGTCGCCTTTGCGGCTGCCGAGAAGCCTTTGATACTCGAAGTCGCAACGGTGGGGCTGTGGGAGGGGGCACCCCTGGTGGGGCCACGGTTCAGCGGCAACAAGACCACCATCAAACAGGCTCCCCATTGCTGGGACAACGTTCATTGGTGGGGCGCGCGCGGGCTGGGCCAGCCGATGATCTCCGCGCCGGGTGCGTTTCACGCTGCCCACATTCATTGGCGCTGGGGAGGCGCCGGCTCCACCTTCCGCTCGACCATTCCTGAAATCGATACGCCGAAGGCTCCGCCCGGCAATGAGGGTTACTGGTGGCAGAGCGACGGCGCACGCATCCTCGTGGACCCGGCCATCTGGATTCAGACCATTCGCATTGCCGTCACCCGCAATCGCCCGAACCTGAATCCACTCACGCCTGGCGTAAAGCTGGAGTCGCTGTCGACGGAAGACTGGAACACTCTGTTCACAGGGTTGGGCACGCCCGTCGATATCGAAGCGGGAGATCAGATTGTGCTGTGGTACTCCGCCGAGGTGCATCGCCAGACGGTGTTCCCCACGGAGCATGACGAGGGCAAGCTCGAGCGCCGGTCCAAGACTTTTCTGGCTGGCGATGCGGGCTCCGTCTTTCTCCACGGCATTTTTTTCGCGCACGGAGCAGAGCGGAGCGGGTTCGCCACAGGCACTCGCTCCGCCGAGCATCGCCCCCGCTCGGCGGCGACCATCCGCTCAGAACGCAAGTGGATGCGCCCCGCCTGAGCGGCGGTACTTCTACGGCTCATCTTCGGTGGCTCGCAGCGGTTAGTCTCGCCTGATCGGCATCGGAACACACGGCCGGCGGTCACTTCGACGCGCCAATCGCCGCAGAGTAGCGGCGCGGCAAGGGTGTCGCCTGTCCAGAAAACCGGCGGGAGGGGGAGAAGTGCGCCGGTGAGGCCGTCGCCGGGGTGGTTTCGGGTGCCGTGGCGCCTCGGCGTCAAGCGGCCGCAGATGTGGGTGGTTGAGCGCGAGGGAAGGATCGTAGGCCGAAGCGGCGGCCCGGCGACATGTGGAGCAGGCCTGGCGAATTGCGCAACAGACCCTTCGCAACAGCTGAAGCAGAAACTTCACATTACGGAATCGCCCGTCGCCCTCGCACTGACGCACTGCAGGCAATTCCAACGCGCATCCAACCCGATGATATAGCAGCGACGGTGTTGTTTCTGGCTGCTGACGAGAGCGCACTCTGGGTTTGCTGGTGTGGATGCTATTTCGAGCGTATTCTCTTCCTTTGGGAAACAAGCCAGGTCGACCTCGATTGGCGGTCGCTTGCGCTCGGCCGCCCCGCTCGGGAGGAGCCTCTGATTGCGATGGCGCGCTTTGCTCACCTTGCCCTTCTCGCCGTCGCCTTGGGATTATTGCCTGGAATTGCACTGGCTGGGGAGCCTTTCGTCCCGAGCTGGATCAAGAACGATCCCGCAGCCAAGACAGTGGCCATAGAGATTGTTGCCGATTGGAACCAAGTCGAGCGGTACCGCAGGGACAACATCCGGACCGACATTATCGACTTCAACGGTTACTGGGGCGGCAATCTCACCATCGTCGTGCCAGCAGAATGGTCGGTAGAGATCGAGTTCATCAATGGCTCCTCGTCTTTCCGGCACAGCCTGATGGTGACCAGGGTCTACGCTCCGTCAGAGATGCCGGTGAAGTTGACGGCCGAGGATGCGATCTGGGGGGTGTACACCGATCCGCCAGAGGGAATTAAAATCAATGAGAGGAGGCAACTCAACTTTGTTGCGCAGCAGGCCGGGAGCTATTTCCTCGCCTGTGCCAGGCAAACGCATCTGATGGACGGACATTGGATCGGTTTCGAGGTGAGAGACAGCATCGAGCAGGCCGTGGCAATCATAGACGAAAACAAATTTCCGCAGGAGCAGCCCCCAGGACGGCCTTAGGGGCTACGCGAGCAAGCCCTCGCTATGGTTAGGTCGTGGAGATCAACGCAAATCCATGGCGGCCTACATTGAAACTCGAGTGTCTGGGCGTGCTCGAGCAGGTTAGAACTGCTTCTGCTTGCAAGCCACCAGCGAGGTTGCGCTTTCGTCACTACTTCTGCTTCCCTATGCCACAAGGGCAATTCTGTACGGTTTGGTCGCTCTGGGCGCTGTCACGGCGCTGCGCGAACGGCGGCTGCAATGAGAAAGGATCGGACGATGAGTGCGACGGAGATAAGTAAAGGGGCACCGTCATCCCCGGACGATTTTCTGACCGGGCTGAAGGGGCAGCGCGTGCTGGTGACGGCAGGCGCCGGCGGTATCGGCCTGGCCATTGCCGACACGCTGTCGCGGCTCGGCGCGCGCATCGTCGTTTGCGACGTTTCCGACGAGGCGCTGGCTGCTGCTCCGGACAAGATCGCCCTCGTCGCCGCGGTCAAGGCCGATGTCTCGCGCGACGACGACGTCGACCGGCTGTTCGAGACGGTGAAGGAAAAGCTCGGCGGCCTCGATGCGCTGATCAACAATGCCGGTATTGCCGGGCCGACCGGCGGTGTCGACGAAATCGATCCGGCAGACTGGCGGCGCTGCATCGACGTCTGCCTGACCGGCCAGTTCCTCTGCGCCCGGCGTGCCGTGCCGTTGATCAAGGCGGCGGGCGGCGGCTCGATCGTCTCGATGTCGTCCGCCGCTGGCCGCCTTGGTTACGCTTTCCGCACCCCCTATTCGGCGGCCAAGTTCGGCGTCGTCGGTTTCACGCAAAGTCTCGCCAAGGAACTCGGGCCGCACGGCATAAGGGTCAACGCCATCCTGCCCGGCATCATCGAGGGACCACGCATCGACAAGGTCATCGCCGACCGAGCCAAGCAGCTCGGTGTTTCGAACGAGGAGATGACGCAGCGCTATCTCCAGAACATCTCGCTGCGCCGCATGACCAGCCCCTATGACGTCGCCGCGATGGTCGCCTTCCTGCTGTCCGATGCGGGGATCAATATTTCCGGCCAGTCGCTCGGCGTCGACGGCAATGTCGAAACGCTGTGAGGAACCGACCATGACGAAGGTAGCAATTATCGGCAGCGGGTTCATCGGACGGGCGTGGGCGATCAGTTTTGCCCGCGCCGGCCACGATGTGCGGATGTGGGACCAGTCGCCGGCCGCGACCGAAGGTGCGCATAATTACATCGCCGGCGTTCTGGGCGACCTCGCCGCGAACGATCTGCTGCGGGGACAGGCAATCGATGCCGTGTTTGATCGCATCGCCGTCGTTGCGGAACTGGGCGCGGCGCTGGCCGATGCAGTCCATATCCAGGAGAACACGCCCGAAAGCCTCGATGTGAAACGCGAGGTGTTCTCTCGGATCGATTCAATTGCCGCTCCGCAAGCGGTGATCGCCAGTTCCACCTCGGCGTTGCTGCCGTCGAAGTTCACCGACCATCTGCAAGGACGGCACCGCTGCCTGGTCGTGCATCCGATCAATCCGCCCTATCTCATCCCAGCCGCGGAAGTCGTGCCGGCGCCGTGGACGTCTTCCGAAACAATCGAAAGGACCCGCGCCCTACTCGTCGCCGCAGGTCATGCGCCGCTGGTGATGAAGCACGAGCTCGACGGCTTCATCATGAACCGCCTGCAGGGCGCGCTGCTGGAGGAGGCTTTTCGCCTTGTCGCCGACGGCTATGCCAGCGTCGAGGACGTCGATATCGGCATTCGCGACGGGCTGGCGCT
Organism: Mesorhizobium delmotii; assembly: GCF_900149755.1. NCBI lineage: Bacteria > Pseudomonadati > Pseudomonadota > Alphaproteobacteria > Hyphomicrobiales > Phyllobacteriaceae > Mesorhizobium > Mesorhizobium delmotii. The sequence goes on from NZ_FUIG01000013.1 coordinate 1,167,672, forward strand.
GCGCTGGTCGTTCATGGGTCCGTTCGAAACGATCGACCTCAATGCGCCGGGCGGCGTGCGCGACTATGTCGAGCGCTATCAGACGATCTATTCCAACATTTTTCCGCAAATGCTGCGCCGCGTCGACTGGGCCGGCGAGGTCATCGAAACGGTAGAGGCCGACCGCCGCAAGCGGCTGCCGCGGGAAGAACTCGGTGAACGGCAGGTGTGGCGCGACCGCCGGCTGATGGCGCTGGCGGCGCACAAGAAAAAATCGGATCAGGAGTTTGGAAGATGACGGAAACAAGCGGCAAGCCCGGCGCCCAGCTGCCCAAAGGCAAAGTTATCATCACCTGTGCGGTGACCGGGGCGATCCACACGCCGACCATGTCGCCCTATCTGCCGATCACGCCGGACCAGATCGCCGCCGAGGCGATCGCGGCAGCGGAGGCGGGTGCGGCGATCCTGCACCTGCATGCCCGCGACCCCGTGACCGGCAAGCCTGACCAGACGCCGGCGGCGTTCGCCCGCTTCCTCCCGCGCATCAAGCAGGCCACCAATGCCGCCATCAACATCACCACTGGCGGCAGTCCCTACATGAAGGTCGAGGAACGCGTGCGCCCGGCCGCCGAGTTCAAGCCTGAGGTCGCCTCGCTCAACATGGGCTCAATCAATTTCGGGCTCTATCACCTCGTCAACAAATACGAGACTTTCAAATTCGACTGGGAAAAGCCGCATCTGGAAGCGACGCGCGACCTTGTCTTCCGCAACTCGTTCAAAGACATCGAATACATTCTTGCGACCTGCTACGACAACGGCACGCGCTTCGAGTTCGAGTGCTACGACATCGCCCATCTCTACAATCTCTCGCACTTCGCCGACCGCGGCCTGGTCAAGCCGCCGTTCTTCGTGCAGTCGGTGTTCGGTCTGCTTGGCGGCATTGGCACGCATCCCGAAGACGTCGCCCATATGAAGCGCACCGCCGACCGGCTGTTCGGCGACCAGTTCCGCTGGTCGGTGCTCGGCGCCGGCGCCAGCCAGTTGCGCATTGCCGCGCAGTCGGCAGCGCTTGGCGGCAACATCCGCGTCGGGCTCGAAGACAGTCTTTGGGCCGGCAAGGGCAAGCTTGCCAAATCGAACGCCGAGCAGGTGGTGCTTGCCCGCAAGATCATCGAAGGCCTCGGCATGGAGGTGGCGACCCCCAACGAGGCGCGCGAAATCCTGTCACTGAAGGGCGGCGACAAGGTCGCGTTCTGAGGCGGCTCGCCTATCGCCACACGGTGCCAACAGAGGAGGACGGCATGAAGATCGAAGTCGTGGTCGACGTTACCGCGCTTCCCCGGCGATGGCGTCCTGCGCGGCAGCCTGTTCGCAATAACCGGCCTTGGCATCAAGGGCGTGGCGGAACCACGCTTCGCCGGATGACGGCGGCTGCAAAAGGGGATAGAGGCGAATAAGGAAAACGAGCGCTCGCTCGATTTCAGATATGGACCCGATGCTTTTCGGCGATCTCGTCCATCGATGGTGGCCACCTCGTTTCATCGCTGGGAGTTTGTCCATGAATTTCGACATTCCCGCCCGCACCGAAGATTACCGCGTCCGCATTGCCGACTTCGTCGAGCGTGAGATCCTGCCGCTCGAGGCAGACAAGATGTCCTATGACGCGCATGGAAATATCGCCTTGCCGCTGCTGGGGGCGCTTCGCGCCAAGGCGCGGATGGCGGGCCTGTGGTGCCTGCAGCTGAAGCCCGAAACCGGCGGCGCCGGTCTCGGCAAGATGGACATAGCGGTCTGTTACGAGGAGATGAACCGGTCGATCTTCGGACCCGTGGTGTTCAATTCGGCGGCGCCCGACGATGGCAACATGATGGTTCTGGAGGCGCTCGGCACGCCAGCGCAGAAGGAAAAATGGCTGAAGCCGATCGTCGAGGGCAAGGTGCGCTCGGCCTTTGCCATGACCGAACCGCACCCCGGCGGCGGCTCGGATCCCTCGATGATCATGACGCGTGCGGAGCGGCGCGGCGACAAATATGTCGTGACCGGCCGCAAATGGTTCATCACCGGCGCGGCAGAGGCCAGCCATTTCATTCTGATCGCGCGAACCTCGGACGACCCGCGCCATGGTCTGTCGGCCCTGATGTTCCACAAGGACCAGCCGGGCTGGCGCATCATGCGCCGTATCGAGATCATGGGCCCGGAGGAGCATGGCGGGCATTGCGAGTTGGAATTCGATGGGCTCGAAATTCCTGTCGAAGACATGCTGGTTGGCGAGGGCAGGGGCATGAAGGTGACGCAGGTGCGGCTCGGCCCGGCGCGGCTTACCCACTGCATGCGCTGGCTCGGATTGTCCAAGCGCTGCGTCGAGATCGCGCGCGCCTACGCTGCCGTGCGCCATGGTTTCGGCCAGCGCCTCGCCGACCGCGAAAGCGTCCAGCTGAAGCTCGGCGACCTTGCCATGCGCATCGAGATCGGCCGCATCCTGGTGATGAAGGCTGCGTGGGAGCTGGACCGCGGCGGCTTTGCCCGCAAGGAAGTGTCGATGGCCAAGGTCCAGGTCGCCAATGTGCTGCATGACGCCGCCGATGTGGCGATCCAGATCAATGGCGCGCGTGGCTATTCCAAGGACACGGTGCTCGAATGGATCTACCGTTATGCTCGCCAGGCGCGGCTGGTCGACGGTGCCGATGAGGTCCACAAGATGGTGCTGAACCGTTTCCTCGACGAAGAAGAGAGGGGCTTCTGGCGCTGGAATGTCGAAGGCGAGGCATAGGCGACGCGGGGTGGCATCAGGAGGAAAGATGCCGTTGAATGCGGATTTCGACCCTGCGGCGTTGAAGGGCTTTCTCGCGAACCGCTTCGGCGATGCCGCAATGACGCTCGAGCGGATCGGCGGCGGGCAGTCCAACCCGACCTACTTCGTCGACTATGGTGCGCATCGCATGGTGCTGCGCAAGAAGCCGGCCGGGCCGATCCTGCGTGGGGCGCATGCGGTCGACCGCGAATTCCGCGTGCTTAAAGCGCTCGCACCGACCGATGTACCGGTGCCTGGGCCGGTGCTCTATCACGACGGTATCGAGCCGCTCGGCACGTCCTTCTACCTGATGGAGCGGCTGGACGGTCGCGTCTTCCACGACTGTTCGCTGCCTGGCCTTGCCCCGGCGGAGCGACGCGGCATCTATTTCGGCATGGCCGAAGCGATGGCCAAATTGCATGCTGTCCGTCCCGACGAGGTCGGCCTCGGCGACTACGGCCGGCCCGGCAACTATTTCGAACGCCAGATCGGCCGCTGGACCAAGCAGCTCAGGCAATCGCCGAGCGACAGAATTCCGGCGCTCGAAGCGGTCGCCGACTGGCTGCCGCAGCATATGCCAGCCGACGATGGGCGCGTGTCGATCGCCCATGGCGACTTCCGCCTCGGAAATCTGCTGTTCCATCCCGGCAAGCCGGAGGTGATCGGCATTCTCGATTGGGAGTTGTCGACGATCGGCCATCCGCTCGCCGACCTCGGCTTTTGCTCGATGACCTGGCATTCGACCCCGGACGAATATGGCGGCATCCTCGGCCTCGATCATGCCGCCCTCGGCATCCCCAGCCAGCGCGAATTCCTCGACCATTATTTCGCGCATGCCGTACCCACTGCGCCCCTGGAACGCTTCCATCTGGTTTTTTCGCTGTTCCGTTTTGCGGTGATCTTCGTCGGCATCGCCGACCGGGCGCGGGCAGGCAGCGCGGCGTCGGCCGATGCCGCCAGCAAGTGGCCTCTCGCCGGTCGCTTTGCCGCACGCGCGCAAGAGATCATCCAAGGAGCGAGACCGTGGAGCGCCGCCTGAGGGGAGCATTCGCGCCGGTCCTTTCCCTACCCCGCGGCGTCAGCAATCCAATCGGAGAGGCTTCGCGAAAAGCTTCGCGGCACGATGAGTTCGCACGCAGTCTCGCCGGTGCGCAGGAAGAGCAGGGGCACATGATGCAAGGATGTCAGCACGGCCCGGCGCGGAGCGGCCGCCGGCGCGCGCCAGTCGATAGTGATGCATTTGGAGAGAACCCGAGCGATGTGAGCCCCAGCCATTCTGAAACGCACGCGACCCTCGCCGAGAGAAAATGAACAGCCGAGATCTGGGTCGACGGCAAGCGAGGGCGCTTCAATACTGTCGTCGAGAGCCAGCCAGAGACGGCGAGGCGCGACGCGGATCACGAGGAGACCTTTGTGGCGAACGGTCTCTCCGACCGAGGCGGGAAGTTTCGTGCCGAGCGACGCCGTGACGCTCTTTTCGAATTGCCCCAGCGTCCCTTCCCAGCCCTCGATCTGGATGAGCGGGCAATCGGCCACGGACAGGCTGAAATCCGGGCTAGCCATGCAGCCGCTCTCCCTGCGGATCGAGGAATACCGGCGAGACGATTCGGGCACGCACCGTTTCGGCCTTCATCGGATAGACGGCCACGACCTCGCTTCCTTCGCTAGCGACATCGCCGGCAAGCAAGGCCAGCCCGACATAGTGGCCGCGTTCGGGGCTGAAGGTGACGGAAGTCACGCGGCCGCGCCCGTGGCCGTAAGGTTTCTCGCCCGGCAGGAACAGGATGGCGCCACCGCGAAGGCGTTTTCCCTCCTCGATGCATTCCAGTCCGACCAGGCGCTGGCGGTCGGGCGCCTGGAAGGCGGGGCGCCGTCGCAGCACGTCGCCGACGAAGCCGGTGCGCTTGCCGGCCATGCGGCCGAGGCCGAGATCGTCGAGCGTCGTGCGCCCATCGATTTCAGGTCCGGCGACATGGCCCTTTTCGACGCGCAGCGCGCCGAGCGCCTCGACGCCGTAAGGCTTCAGGTCGAACGGCCCGCCTGCTTCAAGCAGGCGGCTCCAGAGCTGTTCACCGGCAGTTGCGCCGACATAGATTTCGTAGGCGCGCTCGCCGGAATAACTGAGGCGCAGGATGCGGAGCGCACGGCCCTGCCATTCGCTTTCGAGCAATCCCATATGCGCAAGTGCCGCGTCGGAAACATCGAGAGCGGGAAACGCGGCACTCAGAATTGCGCGGCTTTTCGGTCCGGCAACCGACATCGCCGCCCATTCATCGCTCACCGAGGTCACGGCTACACGCAAATCCGGCCAGGCCGTATCGAGCAGGAATTCAAGACGCGACAGCACGTCGGCGGCCTTGGCGGTCGAGGTGGTCATGAAGAACCGGTTCTCGGCCAGCCGCGTCGTGGTGCCGTCGTCGAAGACGATGCCGTCGTCGCGCAGCATGACGCCGTAGCGCGCACGGCCAACCGACAGTTTGGCAAAGCCGTTGGCGTAGATGCGATCGAGGAAAATCGCGGCATCCGGGCCCTGGACGTCGATCTTGCCGAGAGTGGAGATGTCCATCAGACCTGCGGCCTGGCGCACACTCCGCATTTCGGCGACATAGGCTTCGTTCACGTCGAGCCCGGATTGCCTGTAGAAATAGGGCCGCATCCAGAGCCCGACCTCCAGCATCTCGGCGCCGTTCGCCATGTGCCAGTCGTGCATCGGCGTGCGGCGGATCGGCTTGAAATGATGGCCGATGGCGCGTCCGGCAAGCGCACCGATGGCGACCGGCGTATAGGGCGGTCGAAAGGTCGTGGCGCCGGTCTCGGGGATCGTTGCGTTGCGTAAGGCGGCCATCGCGGCAAGCGCCGCAAAATTGCTGGTCTTACCCTGGTCGGTGCCCATGCCGAGCGTGGTGTAGCGCTTCAGGTGCTCGACCGATTCATAGCCCTCGCGATGGGCGAGCTCGATATCCCCGGTCGTCACGTCCATCTGGAAATCGACGAAGGCTTTTCCACGTCCGAGAGAAGGGATTTCGCGAAACCGGGCCGTGGCGGCCTCGCCGAGATCGAGTTTCAACGGAGCGGGCACCGGCGCCGACTTGCCGCAGAACGATGCCGCCTCGGTGCCGGCGCGATGACCGTCCTCGATGACATCGGCGGTCGAATAAATTCCCATCATCGAGCCGGCGCCGAACCGGTCCGCCGGAAACGCCCCCGGCACGAAGCCGCCAATGTCGTTGCGATATTGAGGTTTGACGCCCAGGTGCGAAGTGAGATGCACGGTTGGCGACCAGCCGCCAGACACGCAGACCAGGTCGCAGGCCGTTTCCGATTGGCCGTCCGGTCCGTTGAGCGTTGCACGCCTGACGGCATGGCCGCCGCGCACGTCGACGATGCGCGTTGCGGCTCGCACCGCTACGCCGAGCCGTGCGGCTTCTGCTGCAAGTGCTGTGGGCGGCGCTACGCGAACATCGGCAACCGTTACCTCCGCGCCTGAAGCGGCATAGTCGAAGGCGGTGCGCCAGGCGCCGTCATTGCTGGTGGCGACGATGATCTTCTTGCCCGGTAGAACGGCGAAACGGTTGAGGTAGGTCCGGGCGGCCGAGGCAAGCATGACGCTGGGCCGGTCGTTATTCGAGAACACTATTGGCCGCTCGATGGCGCCGGTGGCGAAAACGATCGAGCGGGCGCGAAGCATAGTGAATGTCTGCCGCGCTTCGCCGGCCAGCTGCGGATTGCTTGGGTCGCGTTGCTCGACCAGTCCGATGACATTGCCGTCATAGATGCCGAAAGCGGTTGTCCGCTTCATCAGAGTGACGGGTTCGGAGCTCTCCAGCTCGGCCTCGGCCTGTCTCAACCATGCGGCCGCTGCGCTGTCGGGCGGCTCCGCCAGAAGCTGGCCGCCGAGCAGGAAATCCTGTTCGATCAGTGCGACCCGCACGCCGGCCGCCGCGGCAGCACGGGCCGCCGACAATCCCGCCGGGCCGCCGCCGATGATTGCGACGTCGGCAAACGCATGACGAACCTCGTAACGGTCGGGATCGGGGTCGGTGCCGGCCCTGCCCAGCCCGGCCGCCTTGCGGATAAAGTGCTCGTAGAACATCCAGGCGCGTCGCGTCGGGCCCATGAAGGTCTTGTAGTAGAAGCCGGCCGAAAGGAACGGCGCCAACAGGCCGTTGGCGCTTTGCACGTCAAAGGCGAGCGAGGGCCAGCGGTTCTGGCTTTCCGCGACTACGCCGTCTGCAAGTTCCAGTGTCGTCGCCGGCAGGTTCGGCTGGCGCCTGCCTGCGGTTGCGAGCGTGACCAGCGCATTCGGCTCCTCGGGCCCGGCGGAAAAAATGCCGCGCGGACGATGATATTTGAAGCTGCGCCCGACCAGGGTGACGCCGTTGGCGAGCAGCGCGGAGGCAAGCGTGTCGCCGCGATATCCGATCAGGCTCCGGCCGTCGAAGGTAAACTCGACCGGCTGCTCGCGGTCGATACGGCCACCCATCGACAACCGCTTGTGGTTCGAACTCATGCTGGTGATTTCCTGGCCGGCAATTTCCTGGCGAGATCGACGGATGCAATGGCGTGGTTGCGCGTGTCGCGTTCGACCACCAGCCATTGGCGGCAACCGGTCACGTGCTGCCAGAATTCGCGATGCAGCCCAGCCGGATTTGTCCTGACATAGACGTAACGGTACCAGGCCTCCGGATCGGGATCGTCGTGGGCCGGACGCGTGACCGAGGCATCGCCGCCATAGCGGAACTCGTCATGGTCGCGCGGACCACAGCAGGGGCATTCGATGCGCAGCATTGTCTTGCGCCTCCTATTGCAGCCAGGCTGAGGGGCCGGCGCCGGCCTCGTCGAGCGTGTGGCCGGTGCGGAAACGATCGAGCCCGTAGGCTGTGATCAACGGATGCGGCTTGCCGGTGGCGATCGTGTGGGCGAAGCACCAGCCGGAAGCCGGCGTCGCCTTGAAGCCGCCATAGCACCAGCCGCCGTTGAGAAAGAGGCCCTCGATCGGCATCGGGCAGATGATCGGGCTGGCATCGGGCGTCATGTCCATGACGCCGCCCCAATGGCGCAGCAGGCGGACGCGGGAAATACACGGCATCAGCGCAATCGCCGCCTCCGCCACTTCGCGCACGACGCCGAGATTGCCGCGCTGGGCGTAGGAATTGTAGCCGTCGAGATTGCCACCGAAGACCAACCCGCCCTTGTCCGACTGGCTGACGTAGAAATGGTCGGCACCGTAGGCGACGACGTGGTCTACCAACGGCTTCAGCGGTTCGGTGACGAACGCCTGCAGGACGTGGCTTTCGATCGGCAGTTCCAGGCCGGCCTTGGCGCCGAGCACGGATGTATGACCGGCAACAGCGAGGCCGACCTTGCCGGCGCCGATCCGGCCTTTCGTCGTTTCGACGCCGACGATCCTGTCGCCGTCGCGGAGGAAGCCTGTCACCTCGCAGTTCTGGATGATGTCGACGCCATGGCCGTCGGCGGCGCGCGCATAGCCCCAGGCGACGGCGTCGTGGCGCGCCGTGCCCGCCCGGCCCTGGAAGATGGCGCCATGGATCGGAAAGCGGGCCGTGTCGGAAAAATCGAGATAGGGCACCAGCCGGCGCACCTCGTCGCGGTCGAGGATATCGGCATCGATGCCGTTCAGCCGCATGATGTTGGCGCGGTGACTGAAGCCGTCGAGCTGATCGGCCGAATGCGCAGTGACGAGCTGGCCGCGCTGCGAGAACATGACGTTGAAATTCAGCGCCCGCGACATGTTCTCCCAGAGCTTCATCGAGAATTCGTAGAACTGGGTGTTGCCGTCGAGCAGGTAGTTGGAGCGGATGACGGTGGTGTTGCGGCCGACATTGCCGCCGCCGATATAGCCTTTTTCGAGCACCGCGACATTGCGGATGCCGTGGTTCTCGGCGAGATAGAAGGCGGTAGCGAGGCCGTGTCCACCGCCGCCGATGACGATCACGTCGTAGGCCGGTCTTGGCTCCGCCGCCCGCCAGGCGCGCTGCCAGTTCCTCTGGCCAGACAGCGCGTTGCGGAAAATCGAAAATGCCGAGTAGCGCGACATGCGTGCGGGCCTAGCGAACGATCGGGCCGGCCGGCGTGCGGGTAAGCACTTCGGCGCCCGCATCGGTCAGAAGTACGGTGTTGGAGACGAAATCATCGCCGCGACCGGTGCCCATCAGCCACGACAGGATGTGGAAGCTCATCCCCGTCTCGATCTCTAGGTCGGAATCGTGCCTCAAGCCGGTCACCGAATTGCCGCCGGTCCATGATGGCGGCTGGCCGGCGCCGACCAGATAGCCGCAGTGATGGCGGCGATAGTGGGAAAGACCGGCCTCGTCGGCGACTGCCTGCCAGGCGGCGTAGACGTCGCGCGCCTTGGCCCCGGGCCGCAGCGCCTCGACGACGGCATCGAACGCCTTGGCGGTCACTTCCGCCATCGCGGCGTCTTCGTCGCTGATATAGCCGATGCGAACGAGCCGGCCGAGCGGCGCGTGATAACGCGAGATGCAGCCGGACAGTTCGACGAAGACCGGCTCGCCCTTGCGGTAGATCCCGTCGCCCCAGGTCGTGTGCTCCTCGCCCAGGCGCGCGGCCGGGCGGATGAAAGGTCCGAAGCCCGGAGCATGACCGCCGGCGCGGATCATCGCCGCAACGCATTGGGCCGCAACCTCCTGTTCGGAGGCGCCGTCCGAGATCGCGGCGATTGCGGCGCCGGCGGCGGCGTCGGTCACTTGTGCCGCCTGACGCATCAGCGCCTGTTCCTCGGCGCTCTTCACCCGCCGCATCCTGTCGACCAGGCCGGAAACATCGCTCCATCTGGCATCGGCCTGCGTCTGGAGTGCGACGGCAAGCCCATGGCTGAGGCCCGCCGTCCAGTATTCGAGGCCGATCCGCTTGCCGGACAGGCTGATCTCCGCAATGACCCGCGCGGCAAGATCAGCTGCCGTATCACTGTCGGAATGGCCGCGGAATTCCGCTGCCGTCACCTGTTTTTCGATCGTCACCTTTTCCATCGAGCGGGTGACCAGAACAGGTTTTCCCTCGAGCGGCACGATCAGCAGGTGAGGGGCGAAATATCCCCAGTGATCGAGCCCGGTGAGATAGAAGACGTTCTCGGGCGAAGCAAACACCGCCGCGTCGAGCTTGCGCTCGGCCAGCGCCGTGCGGACCCTGACAAGGCGGCCGGCGATTTCGGCTTCGGAAAACGGATTGCGGTCCATCAGGCGTCCTCGTGCTGGTTGCCGGTTTCGTTGCCGGCATGATCTTTCGTCAGTGACCGGCTTCCCGTCCCCATGCTCAGTCGATGACGATGAGTTCGCGCGCCACGTCGCAGAGGCGTTCGCCGCCGCGATCCATGACGACGAAGGATTCCGAGATGGCGATGCCGAAATCGTCGAGCCAAACGCCGGCCATGAAATGGAAGCACATCCCGGACTGCATCTCGGTGGTGTCGCCGGGACGAAGGCTTGCGGTGCGTTCGCCCCAATCGGGCGGGTAGGCGAGCCCGACCGGATAGCCGACGCGGCTCTCCTTCTTCAGCCCGTTCTTCCTCAACACTGCCTGCCAGGCGGCTTCCACCTCTTCGGCGGTGTAGCCGGGGCGCGCCTTCTCAAGGCCGGCGTCGACGCCCTCGACGATCGCCTTGGCCATGTCGACGATGGCTTGCGGCGGCTTGCCGAAATGCACGGTCCGCGTCAGCGCCGCATGATAGCGCCGCCGCACCCCGGCGATCTCCAGTATGGCGAGGCCGCTGTCCGGCAGCGGCGCGTCGGACCAGGTCAGATGCGGCGTGCTGGTGCCCTCGCCGACGGGCATCAGCGGACAGATCGCGGCATAGTCGCCGCCCGCTCCAGGCACGCCCATGATCTGTGCGTGATAAATTTCCGCAATGACATGGTTCTGCGGCACGCCGGGCCGCATTTTTTCGATGGCGCGTTTCATGGCGTGCGTGCAGATCGCACCGGCCTCGCGGATCAGCACCAGCTCGGCTTCGGATTTGATCAGCCGCGCCCAGTTGACGAGATCGTGGTTGTTGGCGAAGTGCGCGTCAGGCAGCCCGCTGACGAGATGGGCATGGCAGCGCGCGGTGTAATAGTGCGCGTCCATCTCGACGCCGATGCGGGCGTTTCCCCAGCCACGCGACCGGATCAGTTGGGCGAGTTCGTCATAGGGGTGTTCGACGGGCTGCTGCACCAGCCGTTCCGAGAACGGCACGATGTTCTTCTCCGGCAGGCCGGTGGTCAGGCGTGCGCTCCTGGCGTCCTGCGCCCTGCCGAACCAGATCGGCCGGTCTTCCTCCAGATGGACGAGCACGCATTGCGGAACATAGAACGACCATCCGTCATAGCCGGTCAGCCAGCACATATTGGCTGGATCCTGACAGATGATGAGGTCGAAGCCGGCCTTCTCCATGCGTGACTTCACGCCGGCCAGGCGCTGCGCATACTCCGCTTGCGTGAAAGTCCCGAAACCGCTCGCGCTCGCCACCGAAATCCCACCTACCGGTACGCTGTTTTTTCTTAAATTGTGCACAACTAGGGCAATAATTCGTGGTTTGACTACGAATTATTACCGACTTTCCGTGGTTTTTATATCTTCGCTTGCACAATGTCTAGGGCAGTTGTATACGTCTTGACAAGCAGGTGTCGACCTCGAAGAAGGCCGCGCCCTGGGAATCATCAGTCAGTTGTTCAATGGGAGAAAAGCATGTTCAAATCATCGATATCGCGCCGGATGATCGTGAAAGCCGCCGCCTGCCTCGCGCTTGCCGCGACATCACTCACGGCGCTGCCCGCTTATGCGGAAACCACCCTCGAACGGGCCAAGAAGGACGGCTACATCCGCGTCGGCTTTGCCAACGAGGCGCCGTTCGGTTACGCCACGCCTGACGGCAAGCTGACCGGCGAAGCGCCGGAAGTTGCCAAGGCGGTGCTCGCCAAGATGGGCATCGCGCAGGTTGACGGCGTGCTGACCGAATTCGGCTCGCTTATTCCGGGTCTCAAGGCCGGCCGCTTCGATATCATCGCCGCCGGCATGTTCATCAATCCGAAGCGCTGCGCCGAGATCAATTTCTCCGAGCCGTCCTACGGCATCGGTCAGGCCATGCTGGTGGCAAAAGGCAATCCGAAAGGCGTGAAGGACTTTTCCAGCTTCAAGGAAAATCCGGATCTCAAGCTCGCCGTGATGGCCGGCGCCGTCGAGGGCGGCTATGCCAAGGACGCTGGCGTCGCCCAAGGGCAGATCGTTGCCTTGCCCGACCAGTCCAGCCTGGTCGCAGCCGTCCAGTCGGGCCGTGCCGACGCTGCTGCGCTGACCGCTCTTTCGATCGCCGACATGGCCAAGAAGGCCGACGGCGTCGAATCGACCAAGCCGTTCGGCGAGGTTGCCGGCAAGTCGGTAAAAGGCCATGGCGGCTTCGGCTTCCGCAAGGAAGACACCGATCTGCTGGAGGCGTTCAACGCCGAGCTGAAGACGTTCCTCGGTTCGCCGGAGCATATCGCGCTGGTCGAGCCGCTCGGCTTCGGCAAGGACTACCTCCCCAACAAGACCACCGCGCAGCTTTGCGCGGGCGAGTAGGTTCCCAACTGCTGGCGGCGCGAAAGCGCCGCCCTTTTTTCTAGGGGAATCGCATGGGAATCCGTACGCTTGTTGCCATGCTGGTCGTCGCGCTTGTCGTGATCGGTGCCTTGGCAACACAGGAATCTTACAAAGTGTTTATGCCGGGGCTGCTGCAAGGCGCGGTCCTGACGATCGAGATCGCTATCCTCGGCAGCCTGCTGGCAATTGTCATGGGCGTGCTGGCGGCGCTGGCAAGGATGTATGGCCCGGCGCCGCTCAGATGGCTGGCCACGGTCTATGTCGAGATCTTCCGCGGCACGTCGGCGCTGGTGCAATTGTTTTGGCTGTTTTTCGTGCTGCCGCAATTCGGTGTCACGCTCAACGCATTTCTGGTTGCTGTCCTGGCGCTCGGCCTGAACGTTGGAGCTTACGGATCGGAAGTCGTGCGCGGCGCGATCCAGTCCGTCGCCCGCGGCCAATGGGAGGCGTGTACCGCATTGAACATGAGCCGCCCCCAGATGTTGCGCCGGATCATCCTGCCGCAGGCTTTCGTCGCCATGATCCCGCCTTGGGGCAATCTGTTCATCGAGCTTTTGAAATCGACAGCGCTGGTCTCGCTGATCACGCTCTCGGACCTCGCCTTCAAGGCGCAGCAAATGAACCAGAACACGTTCAAGACCATTCCGATCTTCACCCTCGTCCTGCTGATGTACCTGGCAATGTCGCTGGTTGTGACCATCGGCATGCGGTTTCTCGAAAGGCGGGCTTCGCTCGGACTGGCGCGGGGGAAGGCAGCATGATCTGGGACTGGGCATTTGCTTTTGAAATCCTGCCGGTGCTCGCCCGCGCTGCCATCGTTTCCATCGAGGCGACGCTGATCGGCTTTGCGCTTGCCGCCTCGCTTGGCCTGGTGCTGGCGGTCGTCCGCATCGCCGTGCCGTGGACCGGCTGGACGATTTCGGTGCTGGTCGAACTGATCCGGTCGACCCCGCTGCTGATCCAGATATTCTTTCTTTATTTCGTCTTTCCGAAATTCGGCGTTGTGCTCGACGCCTTTACCGCCGGGGTGCTCGCCATCGGCATCCACTACGCAGCCTATTGTTCCGAGGTCTATCGCGCCGGTTTCGACAACATCCATCGCGGCCAGTGGGAAGCCTCGGTCGCACTCAATCTGTCAGCCTGGACGACGTTCCGCGACATCATCATTCCGCAGGCGATTCCGCCGATCGTTCCGGCGCTCGGCAACTATCTGGTTGCCTTGTTCAAGGAGACGCCATTGCTTTCCGCAATCGCCGTGCTGGAGCTGATGCAGACCGCCAAGATCATCGGCTCCGAAACCTTCCGCTACACTGAGCCGATGACGCTGGTCGGCCTGTTCTTCCTTGCCATGAGCCTGGTTTCTGCCGCGCTCATCCGCTCCCTCGAAGGCCTGCTCAACCGGAGGACCATGCGATGACGGAACAACCGATGGTCCGCTTCGACAATGTTTCGAAACGCTACGGCTCGCTGACCGTTCTCGACGGGCTCAATCTGGAAATAGCACGCGGCGAGAAGGTCTCCATCATCGGCCCTTCAGGTTCCGGCAAGACCACGGTGCTGCGTATGCTAATGACGCTGGAGACGATCAATGACGGCGTCATCTGGGTCGAAGGCGAGCCGCTCACCCACATGGAGAGGAACGGCAAGCTTGTTCCCGCCGATCTCGCACACATCCGCAAGATCCGCGCCAAGATCGGCATGGTGTTCCAGTCGTTCAACCTGTTCCCGCACATGACGGCGATGCAGAACTGCATCGAGGCCCCGATAACCGTGCTCGGCATGAAGCGCGCCGATGCCGAGGCGCGTGCGGCCGAGCTGCTCGACATGGTCGGCCTGTCGGAGAAGAAGGACCACTATCCCTCGCAGCTTTCCGGCGGCCAGCAGCAGCGTGTCGCCATCGCCCGCGCTTGCGCCATGCGGCCCAAGATCATGCTGTTCGACGAGGTGACCTCGGCACTCGACCCCGAACTCGTCGGCGAAGTGCTTGAAGTCATCCGAAAACTCGGTAGGGAACATGACCTCACCATGCTGATGGTCACCCATCAGATGGGATTTGCCAAGGAATTCTCCGATCGCGTCTGCTTTTTCCATGCCGGCAAGATCTGCGAGCAGGGGCCGCCAAGCGAGTTGTTCGGCGCCCCCAAGAACGAGCGGACGCGGCAGTTCCTGCACGCTGTCCTGGAGGCTGGATGACGCTTGAGACGGATGCCACGCACCTGGCCGCGACCGCCGCGCCGCCGCGCCCGCTCTCGGCGCGGGAGCGGTTCGAGCGTATCTACCGGATACTGCGCGACCGCATCTGCCTGCTCGACTACGCGCCGGGTAGCCATCTCTCCGAGGAAGAGCTTGCCCAGGAATTCCAGATCAGCCGCACGCCGGTTCGCCGTGTCCTGGCACGCCTCGAATCCGAGGGTCTGGTTCAATCCGTCCATGGTGTCGGCACGATCGTCACCGATGTCGACATCGAGGAATTGCAGCAGGTCTATCACTTGCGCCTGGAGCTGGCGCTTCTCGTCGGCAAGCTTTCGCCGATCCCGCGCACGGCGGACGACCTCGACCGGATAAGGGCACTCATCGCGCGCTGCGATTCCGATGTGCTCAATCCCGACCAGCGCGCTTTCCTGCGCCTCAACATGGATTTTTTCTACGAGCTCACCGCGATGACCGGCAACCAGCCGCTGCGCGAGATCAGCGAGCGCCTGTATTTTCAGGTCGCGCGCGTCGTCCTGAAGATGATGCCGCAGTTGGGCCTTGTGGAGGAGTTCACTGCGTTCCGCCGCGAAATGGAAGAGGTGCTTGCCGCCGCCGAGATCGGCGACTGGGAGTCCATCGGGCATATAAGGCGAGCTCATATCTCGATGAGTTTTCGCCGCATGATGCGTCATGCAGGCGAGGCCAGCATGTCGGGCGGAACTCTGTAATTTACGCTCTGAATTTCCTCTTCAGCCGGGAATGATATTTGCACAAAATCGACTGCCATCGCCATGTCGGGGCTACGCCAGGTCGCGCGCCGGTTGCCGTTTGATCCGGTGAGCGCCGGATCACGACCGGCGGACAGCGCTTCGTCGGCTGCCAACCAGCCTCAGCCAAGGCGCCGAATGGAAGGCGCTCATCAGCAAGTACATTACGACCATTCCGCTCAGCGGCGACGCATCTTGCGCCGCCGAGCAGATCATGTCCGCATCACCGGTGCCGACCGTCAGCAGCGCCATCAGTGCGAAGGTTGGCGCGGCTGCCAGGGATAGCCAGTCGGCCGCGCCGCGGGCGGCGACATTGTCGCTTGGGAAATCGGCAGATCCGCTGCCTGCGGGCGGCATCTTTTGCGTGTGGTTGGAGTGCAGTGTCATCGAACGTCAGTTCTGGCCGTACTCGTCGTGGCGGCGCCACCAGACGCCCGTCTCGTTACGCCCTCGGGGCGCGCGGTCGAGCCACTGATACATGCCCCAGAGGCCGTCCAGTCCGCGCGCATAGGTGGAATAGGCGTGGTAGACGACGCCGTCCTCGAGCACGAACGCGCTCATGCCTGGCCTCTCGCGCGTGTACGTGGCCATGTCTGTTCCGCTCATTGCAGCGAACGTCTCGGAGCCGTCGGCAGTCGTGCGCGAGGGTATCTTGGCGAGAGGCGCCTCGCGTACATAGTTGTATTCGATGCCTTCCTCGCGCTGCTGCTCCTCGGTGAACGAAACGTCGAAGTCGAAATTGAAGTCGCTGCCGTGTGAGGAGGCCCAGGGGAACGTCCATCCCATCCGCCCTTGTACGCCTGCAGCTTCGCGAGCGGTGCCCGCGATACCGCCGAAAGCATGACGTCGTGGTTGGCCAGGTGGACGACGAAGCCGTCGAATCCATCCGCGATCGCTGAGCAGGCCGGACAGCCCGCCGTATAATCGGGCCCGAACATGAAGTGGTAGACGAGGAGTTGCGAGCGTCCCCTGAAAAGGTCTGCCAGTGAAGCGCTGCCTTCGTCGGTCTCGAATCGGTAATCCTTGTCGATCCGAACCCAAGGCAATTCCTGCCGCCGCCGCGCCACCTCGTCGCTTTGTCGCGTGAGCTCCTTCTCCGCCTTGAGCAGATCAAGCCGCGCTGCCAGCCACTCCTCACGTGTCCCGGTCCTGTGTGTCGGCATCGTTCTTCTCCTCTATGTTCTGTCCTCTATGTCCTGCCTCGTTGCACCGTTTTCTTACGGCGCGCTGGTTGTTGGTCCTGAGATAGATTAGGACCTGATTTCGAATGGTGAGAGTTACAAGTGTGACGGGATTCCGATGGACTCGCTGATCACCGCTGCGGCGCGCGCCCTCGCAACGGGTGATCCCCTCGGCGCATTGAAACGGGTCGCTCTGCGGGACGATGCGCCTGCGCTTGCGCTGCGCGGCATCGCGATGGCGCAGCTCGGCGATCTCGTTCGAGCAAAGGCTCTCCTCAAAAGTGCTGCGCGCGCCTTCGGTCCGAAAGAGGCCGTGGCCCGCGCGAGGTGCGTCGTCGCCGAAGCCGAGATCGCACTCGTCTCGCGCGACCTGGGCTGGCCGGCGAAGGCACTCGACGCCGCGCGGTCGACGCTTGAAAAGCACGGCGACCACGTCAATGCCGCGCATGCGCGCAATCTCGAGGCTCGGCGCCTGCTCCTGATCGGACGCCTCGATGAGGCCGAGAGCAGGCTCGCCGGGTTCGACCCGACAACGCTCCCACCCGCGTCGAAGGCCGCCCACGAGTTGGTGATTGCGGGGCTCGCGATTCGCCGCCTCCGGACCAAGGCGGCGCGCGTTGCGCTCGCGCGGGCCGAGCACGCCGCGCGCCAGGCGGACATTCCCGCGCTGACGGCCGAGGTTGAAGGCGCATCGCTCGTGATGAACACGCCCGCGGCGCGCCTGATCGCCCGTGGTGAGGAGCGCCCGCTCCTGCTTGAGGAGGTCGAAGCGCTGCTGGCGTCGGGGGCGCTCGTCGTCGATGCCTGCCGCAATGTCGTGCGTGACGCCGGCATGATCGTCTCGCTCGCGACGCGCCCGGTCTTGTTCGCGCTTGCGCGCACGCTGGGCGAAGCCTGGCCCGCAGACGTGCCGAGGAGCACACTCGTCGCCCGCGCCTTCGGCGGCAAGCACGCTGATGAATCGCATCGCGCCCGTTTGCGGGTCGAAGTCGGCCGGCTTCGCGTAGAGCTGCGGCCACTGGCGGATGTGAGCGCGACCAAGCGAGGCTTTGCGCTTAGGCCGCGCCGCCCACGCGATGTCGTGGTGCTGGCGCCGCCCGTCGACGAGCAGCATGCAGCGGTGCTCGCCTTCCTCGCCGACGGCGAGTCGTGGTCGAGCTCGGCGCTCGCAATTGCGCTCGGAGCCAGCTCGCGCACCGTGCAGCGATCGCTCGAGCAGCTTGCGGCAGCAGGCAAGGTGCAGTCGTTCGGTCGCGGGCGAGCGCGTCGTTGGATGACCCCGCCCGTGCCAGGATTCCCGACAATCTTGTTACTCCCCGGCTCGCTGTCGGGCTACTAGGATAGAAGCATGAAGCGATCTGCAGCCGAAGTCCTCCGCGAATATGGACCCTTTCCGGGTGTCGACCAGGTGGCTGGGGTTACGTTCGACGGTCAGCACGTCTGGTTTGCGTCCGGAGACAGGCTGAACGCCTTGGATCCTGCGAGCGGGAAGGTGGTGCGCGCGATCGATGTCGCCGCGCACGCAGGAACGGCCTTCGACGGTCAGCACCTGTTCCAGATCGCCGAAGATCGCATCCAGAAGATTGATCCCGACACCGGCCGCGTGCTCGCCACGATCCCGGCGCCAGGTGGCGGCGGCGACTCCGGGCTCGCCTGGGCCGAAGGGTCACTTTGGGTTGGGCAGAATCGCGGTCGCAAAATCCATCAGATCGATCCCCAGACAGGGGCAGTTCTTCGCACAATCGATTCCAACCGTATCGTCACAGGGGTCACCTGGATCGACGGCGAACTCTGGCACGGCACCTGGGAAGGTGACGAGAGCGACGTCAGGCGGATAGATCCTGAAACGGGAAAGGTCCTGGAGAAGCTCGATATGCCGCCTGGAACAGGCGTGTCGGGGCTCGAGTCCGATGGTAGCGATCGGTTCTTCTGCGGCGGTGGAAACAGCGGCAAGGTGAGAGCCATCCGCCGGCCGAGGCGAGGCTCCACGAGCAAGTAACCGAAGCGGCGCTCGCGGGCGCGCTTTCCCCTGTGACGAACCGATTGGACCGCACGGCAATGAGAAGCAGCGCAAACCTGAAGCGATGGAATTGCAACTTTAGGTAGTTTCAACTTGGACAGGTGAAGCCCGCCGCCAAGGCGGTTTTTTGTCTCGGGGTTTCGGCGCCATCTTTCACAGGCCCGCGAGATCGAGGCTGGCGGCACGAGTTGACCTAACCGTCAGCCACTTGAGGCGTGGCTAAAAAAGCGCGTTTTGTCAAACTGAGTTCGAATCGCTGTTGGGCTTGTCGCGGCGCTCGACGATGTAGATGTGGTCGGCGACCAGGACCACATCGCCATGCTGGTTGATCACCTCGCAGCGTTCGATGACCCGGCCTGAATCCGGCCGCTTGGGGTCGTCTTCCCTGGCCGAGATGGTGGTGCGGGTCTTGATCGTATCGCCGATGAACACCGGCTTGATGAAGCGCAACCTGTCATAGCCGTAGGAAAAGGCGACCGGGTTGATGACGCTTGCCGTCAGCCCGACGCCGATCGAGAAGACTAGCGTGCCATGGGCGATGCGCTGTCCGAACGGCGTCGTCTTCATGAACTCGGCGTCCATGTGGTGAGGAAAAAAATCGCCGGTATGGCCGGCGTGAACGACGAAGTCGGTCTCGGTGATGGTGCGCCCACTGGTCATGCGCGACGAGCCGATCTGGTAGTCTTCGAAATAGACAGTCTGCTCCATGTCAGGGCCTCGCCGCGATCGGTGTTGCCGGCGCCGCGCTCGATTGGTAGGCGGCCTCGACCAGCGCCATGGTGTTCCAGCCGTCCTCGACGGAACTGACAAGCTCGGTGTCCTCGCCTGAGGCATAGCGCTGGACGTTGGCCATGCGGCCGACAAAGGCATCCGGAAACCATTCGCCGACGAGCGGCACCGTAATCCAGTCGGAGCCGCCCTTCGGATAGATTTCAAGGATATCAGGCTCGCCGCGCGGATAGTCGAGATTGAGTCCGAGTTTGAGATAGGCGGCGCCCTCGGTGCCGCAGATGCGGAACTCGCAAGCCTGGTGTTTTCGGCCAAATTTATGATCGTGATTGATCGACAGCGCACAGCGTACCGTGTCGCCATAGTCAAGGATCGCGCTGGTGCGCGTTTGCGCAACCTTGTGGCCGGGATGACCGAGCGTCTTGGCGTGAACGCCTCCGGGATCGCCGAGCAATTGCCGGATCAGGTCGAGATAGTGGATCGAATGCATGGCGATCTCGACGCGCGGCGCCTTCAACAGGAACTCCCAGAGCTGCCAAGGCGTCGCCAGCGCCAGCCATGCGTCGAAATCGACCACGTCGCCGAGCCAGCCCCTGGCGATCGCATCCTTCAGCGCCAGCATCATCGGCGCGAAGCGGAGTTGGAAATTCACCGCCGCCTTCAGGTTTTTGGAGCGGCAGATTTCGAGGATCTCGGTCGCCTCGGTGAGATCGCTGCCCATCGGCTTCTGGATCAGCGCCACCGCACCGTCGGGCAACGCCCTGAGCACGCCGGCATGACGAGCCGGCGGCGTCGCCAGATCGAAGACGGCGTTCTCGATCGCCGCGGCCTCCTCGACCGACCGGTAAGCGGTGACACCCCATTTCTGCGCCAGTCTTTCCGCCTTTGCATGGTCGGGATCGAAAACCCCGGCGACCGGGAAGCCGGCTTTCCCATAGGCCGGGAAATGCGCATCGCCGACGATCGACCCGGCGCCGAAAATCACAATCGGCCTGGGCTTCGACGGCTTCGCCCAGGACTGGCAGAGCGACGCAGGATCGAAAACGCCGTCAGTCATGATGGAAGACTTCGTCCATCGATGCCCACCACTCGCCTTCCCCGCGCGTCGACAGCGGCTCCTGGCAAGGCATGCACAGCGCCCACCATTCCTGCGTCTTGGGATCGGCGGCCATCTTCGCCATGTCGGCGGCATAGTCGGTGCCGTGGTATTCGAAGGTGCTGAACAAAAGGTGCTCCGGCTCCTTGAGGTAGATCGAATAATTTTTGATGTTGCAGGCCGAAATCATCGCAAGGACTTCAGGCCAGACGGCGGCGTGAAGCCGCACATACTCGGCGACCTTTTCCGGCTTGAGGCCGAGCACCATTCCCATCCGCTGCATGTCCGGCTCCCGTTTCGCTGTGGCCGTTGTGCATTCCGCGATGCTTCGCGTTGCACCGGCGGTGATCTTTGCCCACTATTTACATACAAACAAATAATTTACACAATCGCCAAGCCGGTGGTCCTTTCGGATGCTGACCACGAGGAGTGACTATGGCGGAGGACGAGGACGAGGACCGTTATCGCGCCCCGGCGCTCGACAAGGGGCTCGACATCCTCGAGCTTCTGGCCGGCGTCGACGGCGGCCTGACGCAGGCGGAAATCGCCAAGAAGCTCGACCGCAGCCCCAATGAGTTCTACCGTATGCTGGACCGGCTGGTGCGACGCGGCTACGTCACGCGGCCCGACGGTGATCGTTATTCGCTGACCCTCAAGCTGTTTGGCCTGGCGCAGTTGCACGCGCCGGTGCGGCGGCTGGTTTCCTATGCGACGCCGCTGATGCGTGAACTTGCCGAAACCTCGCAGCAGGCAAACCAGCTTGTCGTCTTCGACCGTGGCTCTGCCGTGGTGATCGCCCAGCAGGAAGCTCCGCACTATTGGGGCATTTCGATTCGCGTTGGCGCGCATGTCAGCCTGTTCGACACCGGCTCCGGTCATGTGCTGCTGGCGTTCCGCTCGCTGGAAGAGCGGCAGATGATGATCTCCGAACATCTGCGCAGCACCCACAAGCCGCCTCAATCGCCGGAATTCTTTGCCCGTCTCGAGCAAATCCGGCAACGCGGCTATGAAATGATGGCATCGATGCAGACCGCTGGTGTATTCAACCTGTCGGCGCCTGTGCTTGGCTCGGACGGCAGGGCGATCGCCGCGCTGTCGATCCCCTACATAACTCTGATCAACCCACCCAAGGCGCCCGACATTACGAGGACGATAGAATTGCTGCTGGCAGCAACCGAAAAGCTATCGCAACTGGCGGGAGCCGCGGCCAAACAGGCGAAATAGATTCTTGTCTGAATGACCAATTTCTACGTGAGATGATTTTGAAAACGCCGAAGGAGGAGCGCGTCGTCATGATCTTCGATACCCATCTGCACCTGATCGACCAGTCGACACTGCGCTACCCCTGGCTTTCCGGCGTGCCGGCGCTCAACCGCGATTTTTCCTACGACGAATATGCGATCCAGGCCCAGCGTGCCGGCATAGAGGGCGCATTGCATATGGAAGTCGATGTCGATCCAGCCGACATCGAAACCGAGACCAGCCATGTGAAAGCGCTGTCGCAACAGAAGGACAGTCTGCTGCGCGGGGCGATCGCCTCCTGCCGTCCGGAGGAGCCGGACTTTGCCGCCTATATCGAGCGCCAGCGCGCCGATCCTTTCGTCAAGGGTTTTCGCCGTGTGCTTCACGTCATGCCGGACGAGCTTTCGGAAGGCGCGCTGTTTCGCGAAAACATCAAACGGCTTGCCGGCACGCAATTGACCTTCGATCTTGTCGTCCTGCCGCACCAAATCCCCAAGGCGATTGCACTCGCCGATCTCGCGGCGGACGTGCAGTTCGTGCTAGACCATTGCGGCGTGCCCGACATCAAGGGCAGCAGTGAGCATCCCTGGCGCGAGCATATGGCGGAGATTGCGCGCTGCCCGAACGTCGTCGGCAAAATTTCCGGTGTGGTCGCCTATGCGGACACTGGATCGTGGACTGTCGAAACGCTGCGTTCCTATGTGGAGCACACCATCGAATGCTTCGGCTGGGACCGCGTCGTGTGGGGCAGCGACTGGCCGGTCTGCACGCTTGGCGGCGGGCTTGCGACCTGGGTGGCGGCGACGCACGCGCTGCTTGCCGGTGCAAGCCTCGATGAGCGGCAAAAGCTGCTCTCCGGCAATGCGAAGCGGCTTTGGAGTTTGTAAGCGGCTTCAGATCGTCGCCGACGTGCCTCTCGCGACCATAGAACGACACAAGCAGCACGATCACCAGGCCAAGTGCAGCCTGCACGGTCGACGGCCGGAAGCCGAGGCCGATCAGCAGCGTGGGTTGCCGCGGATCAGACTGTTCATGTTCTCCTTCGTTTAGTTTGGTTTCAGGATTCTCCACCGGCAGCGCCGGGTGCCGGGAAACTCTCCACAAACAGGCGATTGAGATCGGCAACGACGCGGCCGGCATCGTGCTTCTCGGTCAGGCCGAGATTGATGCGATCGGAGGCCGCCTGCTGGAATGTCATGTAGCCATCATGGCGTGGCCTGACCCAGGCACCCTCGAGCGTGGCGCGGGTATCCATGTAGAAATTACCGGTGGCTGCGTTGACGGCTGCATCGTCCCAAGCTGCGGCATGGCCTGGCTGGCCGCCGGCCGACGCATAGGGGCCGCGCTGCACCTCGCCGCTGGCGATCCAGTAGGCAAAGTCGATGGCCGCCTGCTTCGCCTTCGAAAAGGCCGACACGGCAATGCCGGTTCCGCCGAGCGCCGAGCCGACCGGACCGGCATTGCCCTCAGCCGGAATGTCCGCGAAGGCAAGGCGGTTGCTCCGAAAGCCGGCGATGGCATAGGAGACATAGCCATAGATCAGCGGCGCGCAGGCGATCCGTGAGCCGGACCTGGCCATTTGCTCCAGGATGTCGATCGGGTCCATGCCGAGGCAGGCCGGATCGACGAGAGCCGCGACCTCGCGCATCATCTCGAAAACGCGGCTGCCCATGTCAGGATTTACGTGGGCGCCAGGCTCTTCGACGGCGGGCCGGCCGAAATTGCCGGAAAGCGTGTAGAACACCATCAGCGAATGCGGCGGCCTCATCGGCAACAGCACGCGACCTTGCCGCGCCAGGTCGAGCACGTCGGACCAGTTCGCCGGGGCGGCGGAAAGCATGTCCGGCCGCCAGGCCTGCACCTGGCTCGCCGTGTCGATCGGAAACGCCCACTGCCGGCCCTGCCAGTTGTAGCTCGGATAGGACCGGCCGACGCTGCCCGCCGCCAGCGCCGCGCGCTCCGCTTCGCGGCCAACGACATCGAGCGGCGCCAAACAATTCTCGGCGGTGATCTGGCCGACATGCGGGTGATCGATGACGATCAAATCGTAGGCAGGGGCCAGTTCTTCGACCGAAAAGGATTCGAAATCCTGCAGCGAGCGCTTGTCCCATTCTATGGTGACGCCGGTGCGGTGCTTCCACAGCGCCGAACAGGCGACCATCGGATCGTAGCCGCGTGGATGGCTCCAGGTCATGCCTTTGAGCGTCACGTCGCTCACAGTCCGAATTCCTTGCGGATCTTTGCGCTGTGCTCGCCGATGCGCGGCGCGGCCCGCTCGACCTTGGCGCGGACGCCATCGACCCTGAGCGGCGAGCGCGTGGTGAGGATCGAGACGTCATCCTCGCGCGTCACCGTCTGCAGCATGTCGAGCACCTGAAAACCTTCGCTGGCCATCATTTCCGGCCAGGTCAGCACCTTGGCGCACCAGGTGTCGGCGGGCTCGAGGATGGCAAGCCATTCGTCGACGGTTTTCGTCGCGATTTTTTGCCCAATGATCGCCTTGATCTCGTCGCGGGCGGTGAACCAGCTCGACGGCTGACCGCGATAGGGCGCAAGCTGTTCGAGTTCCAAAAGGTCGGCCAGCTTCGCGACCGGCGTCATCGCGATCGCCAGATAGCCGTCCTTCGCCGGATAGACGCCGTAAGGCGCCGACAGATAGGCATGGGCGCTGCGGAACCCCGATCGCCGCGGCAGCCGGCGTCCGTCATTGAGATGCGTGGTCAGCACCTCGAACTGGAAGTCGACCAGCGCTTCGAGCAGGCTGGTCTCGACATGGCTGCCAGTGCCGGTCACGCCGCGCCGCACCAGTGCGGCAAGGATGCCTTGCGCTGCGGCGGAGCCCGCCAGCATGTCGGCAATCGCCAGGCCGAACGGCACTGGCCCCTGGTCCTCGTCGCCGTTCAGCCACATCACGCCGGAGCGGGCTTGCGCCAGCAGATCCTGCCCAGGCCGCTTGACCCAGGGGCCTTCCTCGCCATAGCCGCTGATCGAGGCATAGACCAGGCGCGGATTGATCTTGCGCACCGCCTCAAAGTCGAGGCCCAGGCGCTCGATGACGCCGGGGCGGAAATTCTGGATCAGCACGTCGGCCTTGGCCAGCAGGCCGCGCAGCGCCGCAAGATCGGCCTCGTCCTTGAGGTCGATGGCAAAGCTTTCCTTGGCGCGGTTGATGGCGTGGAAGATTGTAGAGTCGCCGCCGATCTCGGTGTCGCTGAGATAAAGCCGGCGCGACAGGTCACCGCCATCCGGCCGCTCGATCTTGATGACGCGGGCGCCAAGGTCGAGCAACCTCAGCGAGCAGTAGGGCCCGGACAGGAACTGGCTCATGTCGACGACGACGAGCCCGGTCAGCGGCAATTCGGCAATGGCGGCCATTGCCTATTTCTCCGTCTTGCCGGCGAAATCGGCCGGCTTGCGGTACTTCACCGGCTGCAGGTGCTCGCAATAAAGCACGAGCTCTCCTTCGCGATCGCCAGTGCCGACGAACCGTGGAACAGCGAATTGCACGATCTAGCCTCCCGTCAATCTTCTTTTGTGAATGGACTTTTCACATATGGGATTGCGTGGCAAGCGTGAACAGGCGAAATTTCGCGCGAATCCGCAGCAGCCAACGCCGGCGGAACAAGGGAGGATTTATGCGGAATGCCTGTCTGGTCTTTGTCGGCAGTCTCAACCGCGAGGCGCCTTATTTTCAGGGCGCGCGCGGCGTCGGGCTCGGCGTCTACAGCTTCGACGAAGAGACGCTGGAGACGAGGAAACTGACTGAGACGGGTGACATCGACAATCCGACCTTCCTGTCGGTGACGCCGGACGGCTCCCACGTCTATGCCAATTCCGAGGTGCTCACCTGGCGCGAAGGCGTGGTCTCGGCCTACCGCTTTGACAGGCAAACCGCCGCGCTCTCCTACATCAACAAGCAGCCGACGCTCGGCAGCATCACGGCGCACAACACCATCACGCGCGACGGAACGAAGCTGCTGGTCGCCAATTACGGCATCGGCGAAGGCGGTCCCGATCGCTCGGTCGTCGTCTATGGGCTGCGCGAGGACGGTGGTCTGACCGCGCCGTTGTCGAGCGTTACCCATACAGGGACTGGTCCCGACGCAGCTCGTCAGGAACGCCCCCATGCTCACAGCGTCACCGAGACGATTGCCGGCGGCGTGGCGATCGTCGCCGATCTCGGCATCGATCGGCTTGTCTCGTACCGCATCGGGCGTGACGGCAGCCTTACCAGACTGGCGGAGTCGGTGCTTGCGCCCGGCGCCGGCCCACGTCACGTGGCGCTGCACCCAGGCGGGCGCTTCGTATTCGTGATGAACGAACTGGATTCAACGGTGGCGTCGCTTGCGCTCGACGATACGTCAGGAAGGCTCTCGGTCATCGACACGAAGCCGGCGGTCCCGGAGCAGGCGCGCGACGGCAATCATTGCGCCGATATCCAGATCTCGCCCGATGGCCGCTTCCTCTACGGTTCCAACCGCGGCCATGACAGCGTTGCGGTGTTTTCTGTCGACCAGCAGACTGGCACGCTCGCGCTCGTCGACTATGCGCCGTGCGGGGGCGCCACGCCGCGCAATCTGGCACTGACGCCCTCGGGCGGCCATCTCTTCTCGGCCAACCAGAACGCCGACCGCATCTCGATTTTCGCGCGCGACGCGGCCACGGGGCGGCTGGCCGACACCGGGCGATCCATCGATGTCGGAACGCCGATGTGCGTGAGGATCGTGCGTTGAAAGTCACGCTGTCTCCTTCCAGCAGCGAGGGCGTGCACGGTCCTGTGATTTCGGCTGAGCCATCAGCGTGGTAGCTTCCAGTCGTTCCGCTGCGGAGTCGTCATGCGTACCAAGCTGCTAGAAATCACCCTTGCTATGCTGCTGCTGGTTGGCGGTCTTCCAGCCGGCCATGCGGAAGTGGCCGAGCGGCCGTCGCCTTCGGGCGGCGTTCTGTCGCTCCTTCCGCCGCCCCAGGTCTCTGATCAGTCGATCGTCATCGCGGGACGTACGCTCAACTATCAGGCAAGGGCCGGCACGCTGTCGTTGCTAGCGGGCAAGGGCGACGTCACCGCGGAAATCTTTCATGTCGCCTATACGCTGCGTCCCGAGCCAAGCCGGGAACCTGATCCCCAGCGCCCGATCACGTTCGTATTCAACGGTGGTCCCGGAGCAGCTTCCGCCTATCTGCATCTCGGCGCGTTCGGTCCGCGCGTCATGGCGACGGCGGCTAATGGAAGTTTTCTCCCATCGCCGCAGAGGCTTTTGGACAACCCGAACACATGGCTCGACATGACCGACCTGGTCTTTGTCGACCCGGTCGGAACGGGTTACAGCCGCGAAGCACCCGGAACCGAGGCGCGCAGCTTCTGGGGCGTCAACCAGGACGCCGCCGCGATGGGCGCCTTCATCCGGCTCTATCTGGCGCAGGCGGGCCGCACGGCGTCGCCAGTGTTTCTGGCCGGCGAAAGCTATGGTGGGTTTCGGGCGGCACTGCTTGCCAAGACGCTTCAGGATGATATCGGCATCAGTCCTCGCGGCATCGTGCTCATCTCGCCGGCGCTCGAATTCACACTCGTGCGGCCCGACGGGTTCCAGCCGCTCCACTGGGCGCTTGAGCTGCCGTCGCTGGCGGCGGTGCGCCTGCGCAGCGAAGGCGTCACCGGTTCCGAACTGCAGGAGCGGTTGGCCGATGTCGAACGCTATGCACTTGGCGACTATCTCGTCGCGCTTGCCAGCGGGCTCGAACAGGGTGGGCGCCTGGCGAGCCCGCGCGTTGCCGAAATCACCGGCCTGCCGCTCGAACTCGTCAAACGAAACTTTGCACGCATTCCCACCGCCCTCTTCGCCAAGGAGTTTGCGCGGGCAAGGGGCAATGTCCTCAGCGCCTATGACGGCACGATCGAAACCGCAGACATCGCTCCGGAAAGCCCAAGGCCTCGCGGCCCTGATCCGGTGCTCGACCGAAGTGTGCCGGCGCTCACATCCGCCTTTGTCAGCTATGTGCGTGAGGAACTGAAATTCCGCACCGATCTAAGCTACCGGCTTCTCAACCGTGAAGTCAGCGGCAATTGGGATTACGGGACGAGCCCGACGCGACAGGGCTATGTCGGGGTGATGGATGACCTTCAGCAGGCTCGCGTGCTAAATCCCGGCCTCGGCATTTTGATCGTCAACGGCTACACCGACCTGGTGACACCCTATCTGGTGTCACGCTACCTGGTCGGCCAGGTTCCTTCGCTTCCCGGCGCAAAGCCCATCCGCGTCGACCTGCTGGAAGGCGGCCACATGATGTATTTCAGGCCAGACAGCCGGCGCGCGCTGAGAGAGGCCGCGTCCGAGCTTTACCAAGCGCCGAAATGAAACGGTTGAAGCCGGGTACAAATGATCTGGATGAGATCGTAGCCGCCTCTTCGCATGAGCGACGGACAAGGCAAGGCGAACTGGAGAGACGAGCAAGTCGATGACATCTCAGAATGCAGAACTGACCTGGCTCAACCCGCCACCGCATCATGCTTTCGGCGACAGCTCCGTGCATGTGCGGACCGGCAAGGAGACCGATTTCTGGCGCGAGACGTTTTATGGCTTCTGGCGCGACAATGGCCACTTCCTCTACCGGCAGGTCGAGGGCGACTTCAGCGCCGAGGTCACCGTCAAGGGGGACTACAAGGTGCTCTATGATCAGGCCGGTTTGATGGTCCGGCTGAGCGAGACGCACTGGGTCAAGGCCGGCATCGAGTTCACCGACGGGCTGGCATATTTTTCCGTCGTCGTCACCAATGATGCTTCCGACTGGTCGTTGGTCAGCATCCCGGCTGGTCCGGACGGCGTCAGGATCCGGCTGACCCGCCATGCCGGGACCATCCGTGTTCAGTATCTTGATGCCTCCGACCATCACTGGAAGCCGGTGCGGCTCGCCTACTTCCCGCCCTCGAAAACAGTCGATATCGGCATGATGTGCTGTTCGCCGCAACGTGAAGGTTTCGAAGTCACATTCAGCGATTTTTCGGTCGGCCCGGCGATCTCGAGGGAACTCCATGACTGATGCGTCGTGTGCCTATACAGCCAGGGAGGAAATCCGCGAAGGATCAGACATTTGGCCGAAACGGATTGGCGATACGCAGCCCTTCGTCGAGCGCCATCCCATGTTGCATGTCCTCCGACCACAGTGTGTCGCAGTCAGCGTGAAGCGCTGCGGCGGCGATCATGGCATCGTAAATGGAAAAATTGTAACGCTCGGCCAGCGCCAGCCCGGTCTCGTGCGTCTCGATGGTGACGGGATGGACGGTCAGCAGGCCGCGTAGCGTCGCCAGAAACGTGTGGGTCTCCATCCACGACAGCCGCATCTTGCGGCGGGCGACATTGGAGAGCTCGTTGAGAACTTGCACGCTGATCGCGCCGCCAGCGGCGATGGCCATCTCCGCCTGGTCGGCTTTTACGGAATCGCCCGACGCGATATAGACAAGGACATTGGTGTCGAAGAAGCTACCGGGCATTCGCCTCATCCCGATCGAACTTGAAATCGGCGGGAAGGCGACCGCGGAAGGCGCGAAGCCGCTTCAGCAATTCCTCGCGCGCAGGTTTGCGCGCGACGCCGAGTCGTCGGGCTTCAGCGACATGGATCTCAATCTCATCGCCTTCTTTGAGTTCGAGGGCCTCGACCACAACGGCAGGAAGACGGATGGCGAGGCTGTTGCCCCATTTGGCGACTTGCATCACACTCTCCTATGGATATACGTTAAGCGATATGTATATCCATAGGAAGCTGGGATCAAGAGATCGCTCGATGCCGAAGCTATTGCTGCTGGATGCAAAGACCGTTTCATTCCAACAGAGTTCATCGGGCTGAAAGTCCAGATCCAGAAGCATCCGTCAGCGCGAATGCTTGAAGGTTTCGCCAAACCAGTTCCGCCACTTGGGTTCGCCCTCTGCGGCGCGCTGCTCGGCGTCGTCGCCATAAAGATACAGGGCCATGCTGGCATTTGCGCTGCCGTCGGTACCATAGGTTCCGATCAGGGCGATGCCGGGAGCAGGCGCATTCAGGCGCAGCACGACGAATCGCTGCTTGTCGTCCTGCCGCACGCGTTCGACCATGCCGGATAATCTCTCCGGCTGTTGCGGGCCGCTCCGCTCCTCACCGACGTTTGCGCCGGCCAGACCGAGCGTCTCGGTGAGCCGCCTCCAAGTCGAGAGCTGGCCGGCCTGCGTGTTGGCCATGACGCTGAAGCTGGCGGCCTTTTCGCCGGCGAAGTGCGACAGGTAAACGCGCAGCACCTCGAAAAAGCCGGGCCAGCCGCTCTCGAATCCTTCCAACTGATCGTCCCAGTCGTCAGTCGAGGCAAATACGAATGGACCATGCGAACAACGCAACGATCACCCGACCGGCTGGTCACGGTGATCTCCGTTGCGACAGGCGGCGCGCCTTCGCTCCACTCGCGTTCGACATAGCCGAAACGGAACGGCGGCTCCCAGATCGTCACTTCGCCGGTGGAGGCTCCATTGGGACCGAAGTCGAAATGAAGCCTGCCGCCGACATGCTCGTCGATCGTGGTTTTTGTGAACCAGGCGGTGTTGCCGGGACCTGTTGCCATTGCCCGCCACACCTGCTCTGGCGTCCCGGGCGTGATGAACTCCATCTCGACCCAACGCTTTCCGGTTTCGTCTTTCTTGATTGGCATGGGAACTCCTTTCAAGGTTTGGCATCGCCAGGGGCGGGGTACGACGCCACTACTGGCCGACAGGCGGTCGTTGGCGCGTCCCGATCGACCGCTATAGGACCCAGCGCCACCGGTAAGATGACATACGACGATGCAGTTGCGACCATCAGGCGTTCGGATAGACCGACCCATTGGCGTTTCTCCGCCGGCTGGACCAGCTTGCAGTCTTCCAGCGCCGCAAATGATACTTCACTCTTTGCCGCGTGAGGCCGAGCCGACTAGCAAGCGAAGCGGCCGATGCAGGTTCCGCAAGCTCCTGGATCAAGCGGGTTTTCATGGGGTCTAAGGCCAGCGCCGCCGCTGCCGGTATCTTAATGACGTCAAACTCAAGCACATTCTTTTTCTCATTGACAAAATATTTTGTCAAGGCAGGGCTATGGCGCATCGTTGCCTTGTCAAGCAATCTGCGCGCCCGTAATCAAGCCGCGCCTGTCACTGCTCCTAATGTGCGCGCACCAGCGGCAACTTTGCCGTCATGGGGCTGCAAGTCGGCGGAACTCAGGCTTTTGGCCTCTGACACCATCGCGGTGGCAATTTGTTCTGGAAGGCCGCGCCGGGCGTGGAAACATACGTCACGGTCGGGACCCTCGACCGGCCGACAGGCCTTCGTCTCGGCGAACATATTTATGTCGGCTCGAAATCCGACTTTTACGATCTGACCGACGGTCCTGCCTTAGGAATACGAGTGGTAGGACCTGAATCGCCAATCCGCCGCACTAGAATCCGTACCACACCAGAATCCGTAAAGGAGAAGCTCCATGACATCGGACGTGGCAATTATCGCTGGAGCAGGACCGGGGCTGAGCGCCTCGCTTGCACGTCTTCTCGCCAAGGAGGGATTTCGCGTGGTCCTGGCTGCCCGCAACGTCGGCAAGCTGAGTACGCTGGTCGACGAGACCGGAGCGTTGGCGGTCGTCGATATCGGCATGATGTGCTGTTCGCCGCAACGTGAAGGTTTCGAAATCACATTCAGTGATTTTTCGGTCGGCCCGGCGATCTCGAGGGAACTCCATGTCTGATGCGTCGTGGCACCGGATCGGGGCGCCGCTTTCACAGCAGCATCGTTCCGACAGGCGAATAGGCGGCAAGGTGATCGTCTCAATCCGACCGGAATCCTTCCGCTTCAACCGGGACAACGACACCACGCAATCGGCGGTGGGACGGGTCGAGGACGTCATCTTCATCGGCAGCAGGTCTTTCTACACTATCTGCCTGGCCGACGGCGTTCGCGCCGTCGGCAGCCATCCACGATGCGATCGAAGACGAAATAGACGAAAGCCGTCATTCCAATCAATCCGCGTGAAATGACGTTGTTGCACTCGAGGCTTACTGCTGTACCTTCAAGGTTAAGGAGGCGTGAGCTTTTATGCTGCTTGAGCGAGAGGGGCCACTTGGAACTTTGTTGGCCAGCGCCGAGAGAGCTGCGGCCGGACACGGCGGGACCGTGCTGGTGGACGGCGAAGCGGGCGTCGGCAAGACTTCCCTCCTGCGCGAATTCGCGGAAAACGCGGACAGGAATTACCGGATGCTGTGGGGCTGGTGCGAGGCGCTCTTCACACCGCGCCCGCTCGGTCCTCTTCAGGACATGGCGCACCTGCTAGACCCCCGCGTGGCGGAGCTGCTCGAGGAGACCGCGGCGCCGGAGCGGCTTTTTCCGGCGTTGTTGAATGCGCTTCAGCACACCAAGGGCACGACCGTGCTCGTCTTCGAGGACATGCAATGGGCCGACAATGCGACACTTGACCTGGTAAGATACCTCGGTCGCCGCGTCTCCCTGCTTCGCACGATGCTGGTGCTCAGCATGCGCAGAGACGAGATAAGTGCCGATCATCCTCTGACCCATGTGCTCGGCGACCTTCCGTCCGCCTCGGTGAGCCGCGTGACCCTGGAACCGCTGTCTTCCCAGGCGGTGACGGTGCTGGCCGAGCAGGCCGGCCGCTCCGCCGACGGGCTTTATCGCATTACCGAGGGCAATCCCTTCTTCGTCACCGAACTCCTGTCTAGCAGTGAGGTCGAATCGGGGCGCGTGCCCGATTCCATACGCGATGCGGTCTGGTCGCGCTTGTCGCGCCTGACCCCAGGAGAGCGCGAGGTGCTGGAGGTCATGAGCATCATGCCGGGCAGCGTTGAGCCGTGGCTGATCCGGGCACTTCTCGGGGACGAGACCGAAGTTCTCGTGGATCAGTGCGTGGGACGGGGATTGCTGCGGCGGGATGTTCAAGGCGCGCTGACGTTTCGCCACGAGCTTGCCAGGGAAGCGACGCTCGACCGCCTCGCTCCGTCTCTCCAACGGTCGCTGCATGCTAAAGTCGAAGCGGCACTCTCCGAACTTCCGGCGGCGCAGGCAAGCGCTCTACTTTCGCGACGGGTGCACCATGCCGGCGGCGCCGACAACGGCGAACGCGTCCTGGAACTCGCGCCGCAGGCCGCCGAGCAGGCCGCGCGTCTGGGCGCGCATGGAGAGGCGGCTTCACATCTGGCGACCGCACTCCGATACGTTTCAGAGGCTCCGTCGGCGCTGGCTGCCCAGCTTTGTGAAGACTGGGCCTACGAGGCGGGCCTGTCACTGTTCGTCTACGATGAAATCATCGAGGCGCGGCATCGCGCCATTGCGATCTGGCGGGAGCTTGGGCGCATCGACAAGGTCGGGGCCAATCTGCGCTGGCTGTCGCGTCTCCACTGGCGCCGCGGAGAGGGGCAGGAGGCGGAAGACTACGCGGATCAGGCAGTGCGTGAAGTGGAGAACCTGCCGCCTGGGCCGGAACTGGCGATGGCCTACAGCACGCGCTCGCAGCTACACATGCTGCATTATCGCTTCAACGAGGCGATCGAATGGGGCGAGCGCGCGATCAGCCTGGCGGACCGGTTGGGTGAGGTCGAGACACGCGTCCACGCCCTGAACAATGTCGGCACAGCGCTGATGTTCGCCGACCGCCCGGGCGGGCGCGAGCGGTTGGAGGAAAGCCTTACCCTGGCGCTCGATCACGGGTTTCACGACCATGCGTCGCGAGCCTATACGAACTTCGCCGAATGCGCGGTAGTGGCCAAAGACTTCGCCTTGGCCGAACGGCTGCTCGCGGAAGGGATTGCGTATTGCGCCAGGCACGACCTCGATTCGGCGGCGCAATACCTGCTCGGCCGGCAGGCACAGCTTCGTACCGAGCAGGGCCGCTTTCGCGAGGCCGAGACGATTGCCCAAGGCGTCATGAATCTGGAACGCCTGCCGATGGTGATGCACCTGCCGGCTCTGACGGAACTCGGCAGGGCGCGGATCCGGCTGGGTGAGCCCAGTGGCGCGGCCCTGCTGGAGCAGGCGCTCCAGGAGGGTCTGACGACCGGCGAGGCTCAACGCGTCATACCGGTTCGCTTGGCGCTGGCCGAGGCCGCCTGGCTTGCCGAGGAGCCCGGCGCCGGCCACGAGCAGCTGACGGCCCTCACCGAAATGGACCTCGACAATTTCCGTCCCTGGGATATCGGTGAACTGGCAGTCTGGTGGCAGCGCTGCGGAATGGCGGGATCGCTGCCGGTGCCGGCCGGCCGCATTCCTTTGCCGCAAGCATTGGAACTCCGCGGCGACCCGATGGCGGCCTCGGCAGAATGGTCCCGCCTGGGTCTTCCCTATGAGTCAGCGCTCGCCCTCATGCAGGTCCGCGGAACCGATGCCGGCGCGGCGCTGGCTCGCGCCGTGGCTACATTCGAGGGCGTCGAAGCGCGCCCCGCGGCAGCGCTGGCGCGAAAGCTGGCGCAGCGCATCGGAGCTGCCAATCAGCTGCCGAAGCAGCGCCGGGGGCCATACACCGTGGCTAGGCAGCATCCACTGGGCCTGACGAGGCAAGAACAACAGGTACTCACAATGATCGCTCAAGGTTTGGGCAACAAGGAGGCGGCACGGCGTCTGTCGCGCTCGCCGCGGACAATCGAGCACCAGGTTTCCGCCGTGCTCGGCAAATTCAACGCAGCAAACCGGATGGAAATTCTGCTCCGCCTTCGCGGCGAGCCCTGGCTTTTGCCGTCGGCAGACGCGCTGCAAGTCCGTGAAAACTAGGCAAGCCCGTGAAAACTAGGAGATCAGCTGCCGGGAAACTAGGTGACAGTACCGATGTGCGCGAATGCCCCCGCGCATAGGTTGCGCTTGTGAGTTTGGAATAGACTGCGAAGCAGTCCATGAGCTCGCCAATCGGAGAGAATAGCAATGATCAGATATTCTACCGCATTTGCGACGGTCTTGCTCGCCACCACGAGCGTGGCCGCGGCCTCGGAACTTGCGCCGGGGAACGGCCACAGCATCCATTTCGGCCACGTCAAAGGCGTCGTCTACTACACGGTCGAGCAGGACGGCTACCGGGTCGTTGCGACCCTGGCTTCAGGGGCCGATGCGCAGCCGATGCGGTTCGTCTCCACGCTCGGACCGGGGCAACACATGGTGATCTCCTTGCCTCAAGCCGTCGGTCAGCCATCTCTCGATTTCGAGATCATGCGGGACGGCACCACGGTTCTCGTGAGCGAGCCCGCTGCCACTCCGATGGCCGATCCGATGGAACAAGCAGCGATCCAGGACGCTCTCGACCGGTGAGCCGGTAATGGGCCGCCGCTCAGCGCGGTCTCGACGGGTGAAACGATGCAGGCCCGCACCGAGGGCCCGGTTGCGAACGGCCCGGCAGATCAAAGCCTTGGACGCCGAGCCGCCGTACATCGAGTGCTTCCTCGAAGTCCACGAGGTTTCCTATGACCAGGGATCGAAATGGCGCTCCTTGCCTTCACTTCATTCAATGCGGTTACCCGTTCTCAGATGGCAGCAATTGTCCGGGATACGAACGGTGCGACTGCGGTCTCTTATTGGACCTGGAGCCTTTTCGCCGCATCGCATCTTTCCACTGTTGTCGCCTACACCGCTCGTAGCGGTGCGGGACTGGCAGATGGTGACGGCGCTCGCGATCAACGCTGTTTGCTGCATTTCCATCATCCTGCTCGGTTTCATAAGCGCCGTGAGCATCGGAGCCACCGCCGACTGAATGGCGAGACCGCTGCGTACAAAAACGCGTCGTTCCCGACGGGCGCCTATCCGCTGGAACCGCACGAAAATTGGGTAATTCCCGCAAAAGCAAGAACACGCCCGCGAAAACTGGGAAACCGGCCGCCCAAAAATGGGTGATGGCACCGATTTGCGTACCCGCCGGCACGCATAGAGTTGGGCTCGCAGCGTGAAAGACTTTCCCAAGATCATTCACGCCTTCCTGATCCGAAGGAAGAGGGCAGTGGGGTGAGGCACAGGAAGCCGCCGACGGCGTCGAAATCGCGCGCCGTCGGTGGGTGCGCCCACCGATCCTTCAAGTCGGTAGCGCCGCCCCTCTGCGATCCACGCAAAGATCAGGAGGGTGCCGTTCGAATTCGCCCTAATCCCGCAGCAGATCGAACATCAGTTTGAAGAAGCCGTCCGCATCGACCTCGTGCGCGATGCGGACATTGTCCTTTTCGCTACGCAGGGGCCATTCACCACACCTGCGGCTGTGCTGGCGCCGAAACCCTCAATGCCATAACAATCCGACGGGACCACTCGATGGGGCGGATCACGGAGGACCGGATGGCGACTGGACGTTGTCTCTGCGGCGGCGTGCGCTACAAGATTGCAGGCGAGCTTACTCAGCCGATCGCCCTGTCACTGCTCAATGTGCGCGCACCAGCGGCAACTTTGCCGTCATGGCGGGCTGCAAGTCGGCGGACCTCAGGCTTCCGCCCTCTGACACCTTGAATTGGTACCAGTCATCGGAAAGTGTCCAACGCGGCTTCTGCTCACATCGCGGTGGCAATTTGTTCTGGAAGGCCGCGCCGGGCGTGGAAACATACGTCACGGTCGGGACCCTCGACCGGCCGACCGGCCTTCGTCTCGGCGGACATAATTATGACGGCTCGAAATCCGATTTTTACGATCTGACCGACGGTCTACCTCGGAAACACGAGTGGTAGGACCTGAATCGCCGCACTAGAATCCGTACCATACCAGAATCCGTAAGGGAGAAGCTTCATGACATCGGACGTGGCAGTTATCGCGGGAGCAGGGCCGGGGCTGAGCGCTTCGCTTGCACGTCTTCTCGCCAAGGAGGGCTTTCGCGTGGTCCTGGCTGCCCGCGACGTCGGCAAGCTGAGCGCGCTGGTTGACGAGACGGGCGCGCGGTCGGTCGAGACGGACGTTGCCGATGTCGCGTCGGTCGAAAACCTGTTCGACGTCGCCGACAAGGCCGGTCCTCTGTCGCTTGTGGTTTTCAACGCCAGCGGCCGCGCCCGCGGACCGATCGCCGACCTCGAACCCGAAGCGGTCAGACAGGCATTGCTGGTCGGCGCCTATGGCGGGTTCCTGGTCGGCCAGCAGGCCGCGCGCCGGTTGCTTTCCCGCGGCTCCGGCTCGATCCTGTTAACCGGCGCCACCGCCAGCGTCAAAGGGTTTCCGGGTTCGGCCGGCTTTGCCATGCCAAAGTTCGGCCTGCGCGGACTGGCCCAATCCATGGCCCGCGAACTTGCGCCGAAAAACATCCATGTCGCGCATTTCATCATCGACGGTGTGATCGCGCCGAACGAGCCCGGACAGGCCGGCGAACCCGACCGGCAGGATCGCCGGCTGTCTCCGGACGCGATCGCCGAAACCTATCTCGCAATCCACCGGCAGCATCGCAGCGCCTGGACTTGGGAGCTCGAACTCAGGCCGTGGGTCGAAAATTTCTGAGTCTCGGCCGGACTGCAATTTGTACATATGGTTGCCATGATGCCTTCGTGCCATGGAGCAGCCGTTCGGACGTTATTTGCCTGCCGGCCGCCAAACGCAGCGCTGACTTTCTTCCATTGGCGTCGAGATTGGATCGAACGTTGCTTTGATCGCAACGACCTGCGTGTCACCGTAGAGGCCTGATCCAAGCCTGAGGCAGGAGGAGGTTGACCATGGCCAGGATTGTACCCGTGCTCGATCTCAGCCGTCTCGAACAGGGCGCGTCGGAGCGTCGGACCTTTCTGTTCGACCTGCGCACGGCGGCCCGCGATGTCGGCTTCTTCTATCTCAGCGGCCACGGAATTTCGGCTGTGGAGATCAACGAGGTGCTCGACGCCTCGGGCCGGTTCTTTGCCTTGCCGGAAGCCGACAAGCTGGCCATCGAAATGGTCGAGTCCCCGCAATTCCGCGGCTACACGCGCACCGGTGGCGAACTGACCAGGGGCAAGGCCGATTGGCGCGAACAGCTCGACATCGGCGTCGAGCGTCGACCCACACCACAGGGGCCGGGCATTCCTGCCTGGACGCGGCTGCAAGGGCCGAACCAGTGGCCTTCGGCCCTGCCGGAACTCAGGCCGGCGCTGCTGGCATGGCAGACCAAGGCGACGGCGGTGGCGATCCGCCTGCTGAAGGCTTTCGCGCTGTCGCTCGACCAGGTCGAGGACGCTTTCGATCCGATCTATAGCGGTGAGCCCAACCACCGCATGAAGATCGTGCGCTATCCCGGACGCGACGCAACCGGCGGCGACCAGGGCGTCGGCGCGCACAAGGACGGCGGTTTCCTGACGCTCCTGCTTCAGGACGAGAATAAGGGACTGCAGGTCGAATATGACGGAAGCTGGGTGAATGTGGATCCCATCCCCGGAACGCTGGTGGTCAACATCGGCGAGCTCCTCGAACTGGCATCGAACGGTTATCTCAGGGCGACGGTCCACCGTGTCGTCACGCCGCCGGCCGGTGTCGAGCGGATTTCCGTTCCGTTCTTCTTCAGCGCCCGGCTCGATGCGACGATCCCGTTGCTCACCCTGCCTGAAGAACTGGCTGCCGAGGCGCGCGGACCGGCGAGCGATCCGGACAACCCGCTGTTTCGCGACGTCGGAACCAACGTGCTGAAAAGTCGCCTGCGCTCGCATCCTGACGTGGCGCGCCGGCACTATGCAGATCTCCTTGAGACGGGGGCGTCGCCCGTCTGAAGACGTCAGAGCAATAGAACAGGAATTTTCGTTATCCCGCCGGCTTTTGGAATTTGGTTCGTCGCCAACGCGCCCAAACAAGCTCAAACAGGTAAGACCGTTCGACGGTTTCCTCCCATTCCGTTGAACGGCGTTCCCCTCTGAAGGTTGTAACCTTCTTTTGGCCGGGCCGTATTCGAGCCCGGCCATTTTTTTCGTGCGATTTCGGCAAATCAGCTGTGGTCGTCGAACCATGAACTGGGACTGCCGGCTTTGCCGTAAGCGATCCATATGCGCCTGCCTTCCACACTGCGTCGCGTGGGAGGCGGCAGATGCAGAAGGGTGCGGGACCGAAAAAGCCAGGTGGCGTCACATGACAGCCGACGCCCTGTTGTCGCCGGCAGCGTCCGGCTTCGTGTTCGGCGTCGGGCTTATCTTTTCCCTCGGCCCCCAGAACCTCATGCTGATCCAGGCGGGACTGACGCGCAGCCACCCCTTTGCGGTCGCTTCCACCGGTTACGTCTCGGAAATCGCTTTGGTGACCATGGGAATCGGCGGGCTTGGAACGCTGCTGACGCACCATCCCGCAATCTCCGGTGTCCTGCAGGCGGTATGCGCCGTATTCCTCGCCTGGTGGGGCGCGCGCACCTTGCTCAACATCAGCCGCAAACGCAGGACGGCAGCTGCCACAACAGGCGGCAAGTCCCGATCTCGGGCGATCGGGTCGATGCTTGCCGTCACCTGGCTCAATCCTCTGGTTTGGCTCGAGGCGATGTTTCTCGTCGGCGTTCTCTCGTTCAGCTACGGCAGCGAGGAACAGGCGGGGTTCGCAGCCGGGTTCCTAACGGCTTCCGCAATCAAGTTCTATGGCTGGAGCCTGGCCGGGGTGAGCCTGTCGCGCCGCTTCGACCGCCCGATCTACCGCAGGCGGATGGACGCGATCGCCGGTCTCGTTCTGATCCTGGCAGCCCTTCTCTTGGCTGCAAACATCCTGAACGGAGCTTGAGTGATGACCGCCAGACCGACGATAGCCCAGGATTTCGTGAGACAGCGCGGCATATCGACTTCAGCGCGTGTGCCGCACAAGATAGGGATCGACCAAGGCGCGTATTTCCACAGCGGGCGCCGCTTCCCCGGCAGCACGCAGCGCCCGTTCGTAGCGCGCATAATCGTCGACCGCACCTTCGAAATCATGGCGCGACAGCCGCTCCTTGATCAGCGCCTTGCAGACGGGCCCGGCATCCGGATAGAGGTCCAACGTCCTCAGATAAATCGAGCGCGCTTCATGGGCGTTGCCGGTCGTCTCCAGCCGCTGGCCGATCCGCAATGCGAGATCGATCAGATCGCGACGCACTTTTTCAGCGGCGGCGAGCGACCAGAAGCTGGCTCGCTCGTGCAGAAACAGCGGACCGGGGAATGCGAGGAAGAGCGCTTCCGCTTCCGGGCGCAGTCCCGCCGCCCCGCCATTGACGGTCGTGACGGACCTGAGCCGTGCATCCCAGTCGGTGAGGTCGACCCATACCTTGTCCGATGCGAGGCGAAGCTTGCCTTCGCGCTGGACGATGAGGTCGATCCGCCCGAGCAGCTTGCGCAGCCGGTGCAGCGCCTGCTCGCAGGCCGCCCGCGCCTGATCGCCGTCGAGGTCGGGCCACAGCCAGTCCTGAAGGATCTCCAGCGAGCAGGTGTTGTCTTTCGAGATCGCCAGCACCCGCAGTATGTCGAGAGCCTTCGTCGGTGGCTTGGCGCCGAGATTAAGAGGGTTTCTGTCGAGTTCGAGCCGAAAGCCTCCGAGAACGTGTACCTTGAGCGGCCATGGCCAGGCCGCGGGCTGCCGCTGCGGCACGTCCAGCCGGCGTTCCCCGATCAGCGACCGGCAAAGCTTGGGCTCGATGCCGCGCTCAAGCGCGTCCCCAAGCAGTTCGGCGAGCAAGTCCGGAACGTTGAGGAGCACCATTGGCCAGCTGAAGTCGCGCAGCGCCTCCAGGAAGAGCTTCAGCCGGTCGCCATAGTGTGAATCCCCGTCCCACAGGCTCTCCAGCGCTGCCGCTGCCAGAATACATATCTCCGTACGCTTGCGGGCGCCGCCGTCCAGCCGCGGCAGCAGGTCGCTGAGCAGCGCGGCGGCTTCGCGCGGCTTCCTGTCGGCGAGAAGCACCTGGAACTTCGTGATATAGTGCGGCCAGCGCTCGACCATGGGCTCGTTGGCGGCTTCGATCGCCGCCATGAAGCGCTCGCAATCCTCATAGGCGGCCACGAAATCGCCTTGCCTGGCATGAAGCGCGGCATTGCAATCGGCGACTACGGCCACCTGCGTGGTGAAGCGGCTGTCGGCGATCTCTGCCAGGCGAGCGACCACCTGGTGGAATTCGGCAAAATCATTGCGGAACTTCATTTGCATCTGAAGATGATAGAGGCCACCGAACTCCACGCCCTTGAGCGACTCGCGCTCACCGATGGCGATCGCCTCCCGCAAAGCCGCTTCGGCCGAAGGATAGGGAAAGCCCTTTCTCTTGTAAGGGAAATAACGGCCGCTCTTGGCGCCGAAGGCGACCAGCCACATGCCGAGAACCCAAGGCAGCACATCCTTGGCGCCCAAATCCTCAACAACGCTGTCTACGGCCTTCGTGAACAGATCTGCCCGCATGGTCGATACCGAATGCTCGATCAGCGTTTCGCTGGCGAGCAGACGCAATCCGCTTGGGTCGTGCTCGGGGTTCCTGGTCAGCCGCTCCAGCAGTTCCGTTTCCAGCGCTTGCCCGGCCGGACTGTTGCCATAGTAGTCGTCAGCGAAATTCAGCGCCCGCATCATGCCAATGCGCACCAGCATCGCTTCCTCGGGAGGCAGTTCCGGGAGGCCGCGTTCGATCAGCTCGAACGCCCGGCGGGTCCACATGGAAAGACCTTCATAGGTCCGCCAACTGGCCGTCTTGACCAAGATGGCGCGCGACACGGTGAGACACAGACCGCGCAGATCGTCGGCTTGGCCAAAGGCTTGCCATGCTCTCGACAGCCAGCGCTCCGCCGCAGCGTCGTCCGGCATGTTGGCCACGCCCAGCCAATAGAAATGCCAGCCGTTCATGAACGCTTCCGGCAACGGGCCGCACCATTCGATGAAGGTCGCCCGGCCTCCCTGAGCCAGCACGGGCTCCGCCCGGCTCAGCATGAGTCCGCTCGCCCGGTCCCAGTCCTCTGCCTGCAAGGCGAGGTGTATGGCTTCGTCAGGACGACCGGCCTCCGCAAGAACCTTCGCCGCCTTTCGCCTAAGCGATCGCTGCTCTTCCATGACCACGTGCTGTGCGAAGCGCCGGTCAAGAAAGTCCCGCAAGAGGTCGTGCAGGTAAAAGGTGTCGCGGCTGTTTTCCAAGCGCGTGACCAGCAACTGCCGCCTGTAGAGCCTGTCGAGCAGCTTGCCCGCTTCGTCCGACCCGATCATCACGTTCGCCAGTTCGGCACTGATCTCGGGCAGCAGGTTCAGCTTCAGGAGCATTTCCTGGTCGGCGGCAGGGAGGGAAAGGAAAAAATGGCGGCCGAGAACATCCGACAGTGCATTCGGTCCGCCGAAAACCGTGTCGTCAGGTCCGACCGCCGAGCCGTGGTCCGCGAGAAGAACCAGTCCAATCGCCCAGCCGCGCGCTGCTGCGACATCGAATGAGACGGCGGCGTTCCTCGAACGCAGTTGCACGAGATCGCGCGCTTCCTCGGCCGAGAATTCGAGCGCCGATCGGTTGACGACGGCCATCTGGCCCTTGAGAACGAGGTCGCCCAATTCCTCCTGAGGTAGTGTTCTCGAAGCGCAGATGCACCGAACCGTGTCGGGAAGCTCCCGGAACATCACCGAGAGCATCGCCCGGAATTCGGGCGTGTCGGCATCG
Organism: Mesorhizobium delmotii; assembly: GCF_900149755.1. Lineage (NCBI taxonomy): Bacteria > Pseudomonadati > Pseudomonadota > Alphaproteobacteria > Hyphomicrobiales > Phyllobacteriaceae > Mesorhizobium > Mesorhizobium delmotii. The sequence goes on from NZ_FUIG01000013.1 coordinate 1,209,772, forward strand.
TGCAAATCGTCGAGGACCAGAATGGTGCCGGGTTTCAGCCGCGCGAAATAGGCTCTGAAGAAGCGCCTGGCAAACTCCTTCGGCTGCTCGGCATATTCCACGCCGAACACCGGCATGTCCGCGGCCGAGGCGAGTGACTGCGCCAGATATTGAAAGAAGCGCGCAATATCCTGGTCGCCCTCGTCGATGCGGAACCACACATGCGGTGCATCGATGCTTTCGAGATAGTCGATGACCGCCGTCGTCTTGCCGTAGCCGGCCGGCGCGGCCACCCAGCATACGCTCGATCGCGATTTCAGGTCGATCGCTTCGAGAACGCGGTTCCGCCTCAATATCCTGGCGCTGCGCGGCGCCGCCAGCTTGGCGAGCCGGCCTGTGCCCGAGTGCGGGCGCTTCGCATCGGCTTCAACGGCGTCTAGGGGGGTCATGGGGGCTCCCGCTCGACCAATCCTCAGACGCCGGTCGTGCCGCCATGACCGTCCCGCCGCCCAGATTGACCTTAGGGTAGCGCAATCATGCGACAATTCGTAGTGGCTTCGCAGATGAAGCGGCAATGGCCGATTGCAAGCGTCGACTGGATGCCTTCGCGAACGCGAAATCAGGCAGCGGACGGGGCCGAATTGCGAGAGGGATTGGGCGACCGGTCGATCCCGCGCTCCGTCTTCGACCAAATGCGGTAGAATATCAGATCATTCCAATTCCCTCCGATTGGCGAGTTCAGGGGCTGCTTGGCAGTCCTTTCCAACTCACGAGCTCATCGTGTGTGCGGCAGCATCCTCGCACATCGGTACGGTCACCTAGTTTCCTGGCAGCTGATCTCCTAGTTTTCGCGAGCTTGCCTAGTTTTCAATCATGCGACCTTCTACGCCTCCCTTCTGGACAGCCATACGACAACCGTGACCCGCAACAGACATTAGGAACGTCAGAGACGCGCTATTACCTACCAGACATTGTACGGCTCGGCGGCGCACGCTTGGGCGGACATCGTTCGAGCAAAGTTAAGTCTCGTAGTAGTGAAGCTCGAGCAACAGGCACCCGGTATGCGACCGGAACGGACCGTGATAGACGCCAGGCGGCCGGCAAGCGTAGGTGTTCGGGGCAAAACTCAGCGACGGCTCTTCGCCTGAAGATCCGCCGACGATGAGATCTCCCGATACGAGATAGACCTCTTCCCAGTATTCATGCACGAACGGCACCGTCGTATAGGCGCCCGGCGCAAACCTTAGCAGCCGCGTGCGGTGCCCGGTCTTGCCCGCGTCGTCAAGCCGGCCGGCAAGAATCTTCTGCTCGATGCCGGGCGGGTAACCAGGCGGCGAATGCCAGCCCTCCCCGGTCATGTCGATCGTGTGAAATTCCTTGTGTTCCTTTCGGATCGGCATGGCAAACCTCAAGCGGCAACCGGAGCGGCACGGTCGACCTCGTCGTCCAGCGAATAGCTGTCAAGCATGTGGTCGACGAGCTGCGTGCAGCGGTCCCAGTCAAAGGTGCGAAAGCTGTGCCCCTTAGTCACGAAGGTGGCGCCGGCATAGAACATCTCGTATTGCGTGTGGCGCGAGGCGAACTCTGAGCTGATCGCATCCCAGGCCAGCTTGAAGAATTTTACCCGGCCCTTCGACGAAGTGACCGGCGATTGCTGTGTCTTTTCAATCAGACTGCACAGCTCCGGATCGGCGAAATCCTGGACGGAAGACGGCAGCATGATCAGTCCGCCGCCCGCCAGGTCGCGCAAGGCGAGGATCACCCCGGCATAGAGTTGCTGTGTCAGCACCTGAGCCGAATAGAGCGTATGCGCGTCGGGTACGAAATAGGCGCCAAGCATGCGGCCCTTCACCTCCATGGCGTGTACTAACGCGTCGACCATGGTGTTCTGCGCTGCAAGCACTCCCAGCGTCTCGCGCACCTGCGGAAAGTTGATGACGCCGTTGGTCTCGGCGATGCGCCGGGCGATGCCAACAAGGAAGCGCATCTTCACCATCAGGCGGATCTGCGCCTGGTAGTTCTGGAAGACATGCGCCGGCGTGGCATGGAACTGCCGTTGGCACATGGCGATGTCCCTGTTGATAAAGACGCGCTCCCAGGGAACTTTCACATTGTCGAAGTAGAGCACGGCATCGTTCTCGTCGAAGCGGCTGGCGAGTGGATTATCGAAGACACTGGCGGCGCTCTCCTCGTAGGATTTGCGCGACAGGATCTTTAGCCCGCCGGCATTCATCGGCACGGCGAAGGACACAGCATAGGGCTCGTCGCCTTCGCGCAGCGGCTGGATGCAGGTGACGAACACCTCGTTTGCCATGATGCCGCCGGTCGCCAGCATCTTGGCGCCGCGGATTGTCAGGCCTGCTGCATCCTGGTCGACAACGCCGGCGGTGAGGAAGCGGTCCTGCTGCTCACCCGCGGACTTCGAGCGGTCGGCCTGTGGATTGATGATGACGTAGGTGAGATAGAGTTCGTTGTCCCGGGCGTAGCGGTAATAATCGGCAAGTGCTGCGGCTCGCGCCTTGTCATAGGCCTCGAAGACCTCGATCCCCATGAACATGCCGGAAATGCAGGAGGCGACATGGTCTGGGGCGCGGCCAAGAAAGCCGTAATGAAGCTCCGTCCAGGTTTCCAGCGCCTTGCGCCGTTCGACGAGCTCGGCATGGCTGCGCGGCAACTGCCAGATGCGATTGGCCCGCTGGCCGCCGCTTTCGGGAACTTCAAAGGTCATCAACGCCCGGTTATCCGGCCGCGCCTGGAAGTCGTAGAGCGTGCCGACCGACCGGATCGTCTGGCGGAAGGCTGGATGCGCGGTGACGTCGCCGGCCATCTGCCCATCGATATAGACTTGCCTGCCATCTCTCAGCATCTCGATATGCTGCGCCCCAGTCTTGATCATCTTACCCTCCGCGATCAGTAGTGGATGTCGAGCGGCCAAAGCGGCGCCGCGAACTCCGTTGGCTGCAGTGATGCGTAGCGCCCCTTGCCGAAAACGAGCGGTTGCCGGTCGGCGAAGGACCGAAAATGCTTCACCCTGGCGATGAACAGCTCGTGGTCGCCGGCTTCGTGCCTAGCCCACGGCTCGCAGTCGAACAGCGCCGCCGCGCCGGGCAGCACCGGGGCGCCAGAGCGGCCTTGCTCGAACCGCATCCCCTCCCACTTGTTGGAAAGCGGCTTGGCGAAGCGGTTGGAAATGTCCTTCTGATTTTCCGAGAGGACGTTGATCGTGTAACTGGCGGCCTTCTGCCAGAGCGGTAAGCCGGCTGAACGACGGTCGATGCTGAACAGGACGAGGGGTGGATCGAGAGAGAGCGAGTTGAACGAACTCATCGTCATGCCGAGCTGCTCGCCATCGGCCACACAGGTGACGACGCAGACGCCGGTCGGAAACTGTCCCAGTGCCTGGCGGAACGCGCGCACGTCGAAAGCCGTTTCCCTGTCGATGATCATGCCCGGCCCTTTCGGCACCGATCTGTTAGATCACGATAATCAATTCACCAATTCCGTTGACCAACTGCCTGGCGAACCCCGCCGCCTTCCTCTTACTGCGCCGCAACCGCCGGACTGCGCTCGGCTGCAACCGAACCCCAGCCTGCCGCGATCGGCAGCCGCAACGCGACCAGCGTCCGCGCCAGATGCTGGGCGACGGCTGCGGCCGCCTGTTCGGGCTGTCCGCGGCGTATGCCCTCGACGATCGCTGCGTGCTCGGCAAGCACGCTGTCGCCGCGTCCGCCGGAGATTGTGATAGCGCGCACGCCCATCCGCAATTGGCGGTCGCGCAGGCTCTCATAGAAGTCGGCGAGCACCGGATTGCCGGCGGCGCGCACGATCGTACGATGAAAGTCCCGGTCACATTCGATGAACGCAACGGTGTCGTGTTGCACCTCCACCTGCCGGGCCATTAGCCTGTCGAGTTCCGCGGCAAGCATGTCGCCGAAGCCGGCCGCCTGCCGTGCGCACCACTCTTCCACCAAGCCGCGTGCCTGCATCACCGCTTCGATCTCCGTCTCGGTGATCGGCGGTACATAGGCGCCCTTTTTCGGCACAATCTGCAGGAGGCCGTCTGCTTCGAGCCTCAACAGCGCCTCGCGCACTGGCGTCCGCGACGTTCCCGTCTCGCGGCAAACCTCAGCCTCGGTAAGGAACGTGCCCTCGCGGCTAGGCAAGGTCAGCACATATTGCTTCAGCCAGCGGTAGACGATGTCCTGCGCAGCATCGGCGCGTTGGCCTATGGCAGGGCGTTGTGATTGATAGGGGTTAGTCATAGACAGAATGTATACATGTTGTCGACTATAAGGTCAAACTAATTTTCGACCTGGCTGCGGCGAGCGGAAATGGCGCTAGCTTCACATTCCGGTGTCAGCTCAGACCGCAAGATTCCATCCGGGGCGCCTGTTGCATCGGGGTAACCAAGTGTCGGCTTTTCACCACTAGTTTCCGGCAGCTGATCTCCTGGTTTTCGCGAGCTTTGCCTAGTTTTCAATCATTACGACAATTCGTAGTGGCTTCGCAGATGAAGCGGCAATGGCCGATTCCCTGGGGGGTGCGGACCTCGATGTCTGCGTAACCGGAAATCAGGAAGCAGACGGGGCCGAATTGCGAGAGGCAATGGGCGACCGGTGAATCCCGCACTCCATCTTCGACAGTCCGCTCCAGCGGCCCGCGCGCGGATTGTCCGCGCTGCCGCACTGGACCGTGCAGGGCGCGCAGCCGATCGAGTGGTAGCCTTTTTCGAGGAGCGGATGCCGCGGAAGATCATAGTAATCGAGATAGGCCTCGATCTGCCGGCGGGTGAAGCGGGCAAGCGGGTCGATCTTCAGACGCCCGTCAGTTTCCTCGAGCGTCGGAACATCCGCGCGAAGCCCGCCATGATATCGCTTGCGGCCGGAAATCCAGGCTTTGAAACCAGTCAGCGCATTTTCGAGCGGCAGAACCTTGCGGATGTGGCAGCATCGGTCCGGATCGCGGCGGTGCAGCGATCCAGCGCCGTCGAGCACCCGCAAGACATCCGCCTGAGGCGTGACGACACGCAGATCGGTGAGGCCGAGCAGAGCCGTCAGCTGCGCGCGATAGGCGATCGTTTCCGAAAACAGCTTTCCGGTATCGAGCGTGATGACAGGAAGCGAACGGTCGATCGAGGCCGCCATATGCAGCAGCACCGCGGATTCCGCGCCGAACGAGGACACCAGCGCTATGTTTCCACAAAACAGGTCGGTGACAAGCGGCGCCAGCGACTCGGGTCCGTCGAGATGGTTCAGCTCTGCGATGACGGCTTCATACATGGCGGTTCGGCCGATCAAAAACGGTGGTGGCGTGATAAAGCCGCATCATAGCTTCGCCACGAAATCGAGGATCGCCTGGCGGTCGGTGTCCTCCAGGTCGAAGAAGCGGTCACGCACGATCTGCGCCGTGCCGCCATGGGCGAAGACGGCATCGCGCAGCGTGGTCGCGCGGCCGTCGTGCAGGTAACGTTGGCGCAGGCGGATGCCGACGAGCGGCGTGGTCCGCCATTCGGCGCCGACGGCATCGCCCTGGACGATCTTGTCGTCGAGCGCCGGCCCCATGTCGTGCAGCAAAAGGTCGGAGTAGAGCCGGACCTCGCCGTTGATGCCCTCCAGCGCCGGCACATGGCATTTGGCGCAACCGACCGAGGCGAAAAGCCGTCCGCCATGGTTGCCGAGCATCGCGCTTTGGCTCGATGAAGGTGATGCGGCCCGGAAGGTCGCCGAGAACGGGATCAATGCGCCATAGGCCAGGGCTGCCGACAGAGCCACCCCGACGAAACCAACGCCGATCAGGCGCCAGGCGCCGCCGGCCTCTCCGAGCCGGCCGACCCGGGTGGTGATGCCGAGCGCGATCATCACCATCAGGAACAGGAACTGGTCGACATCGAGGATGACGCGGCGCAGTTGCGGATTGAGGGTGACCTCCGAATTGAGCATCACCACGCCGATGAACGCGACGATGAACCACGGGAACGGGATCGGCGCTGCCTCTTGCGCCTTGTTGCGGCTGCGAATGACCAGGCTGGCGGCGAGCAGCAGCGGGACGAGCATCAGCACTTTGCTGAGCTTGACCAGTGTGGCGGTGTTCAGCGCGTCGTCGGAAATGGCGAAGGAGGCGCCGTAGACCTGCGCCAGCTCGAAAATACTCGCCCCGACGAACACGCCATAGAGGCGGTCGTCGAGATGCGGCAGCCATCCGCTCAGGAACATGACCGGATAGGCGAGCAACGCCACCGTGCCGCTCAGCGTGATCAGGGCGATGGCGATGCCGGCGCTCTGGTCGCGTGCACGCACGAGCGCGGCCATGGAGAGGATCGCGGCGGCGCCGCAGACGGCGCTGCCGACCGCGACAAGCAGCGCGATCTCGGCGTCGAGCCTGAACAGCTTGCGCGCGATGGCGTAGAGCAACGTCAGCACCAGGACCAGTTCGATGGCCGCCACCGCGAGCGGCATGAACCCCAGATCCAGGAACAGCCGCGTCGTGATGCGGAAGCCGACCAGCACCACGGCGAGCCGAAACAGATAGCGCTTGGTGAAGTCGAGCCCCGGGCGCAAGGCGTCCGGACAGGCGAAGCTGCTGCCGATCAGCAGTCCGAAGAGCATGGCGACCAGGACCGGGTTGCGTGACAGCGGCTCGCCCAGTCCGCCGGCGATCCAGCCGGCGGCAAGGGCGAGTGCCGCAGCAACGATGACGCCAGGCAAGACCGGGCGCATTTTTTCCGGCGCATGGGAGAGCGTCAAGGCGAGGCTCATGGCTTTGCCCCATCAGGCAGGCGGAGCGCTCGCAGATAGGAGGCGACCGCGTCGACCTGCGCGGAATCGTCTTCGATCGGCTGCATACCCGTCTCGTGCCCGGTCGCGCTGGTGACGCCGAGTTCGTTTGCGAAAGCGTTCGCCACCATGTCTTCGAGGGTGGCGATGTCAGCCTTCCAGCCGTATCGGCCGACCCGCGATGCGCCGTGGGCGTCGACGACATGATGCGCGCGGCCTTTGATGCCGTCGCCCTTGCTGACCGCCTGCGCTTCGATGACGCTGTCGGGTATCTCGTCAATCCCAGCGATCCCGTAGAGAGCGAGCGGCATGCGCAGCGAAATCACATTGGCCTGGCTTGGCGTCGCCGCCGGCACGATCCCCATGCCATCGCGCAAGGCATGGCGTCTGGCGACCGGACTGTTGGGATGATCGATCGGACCCGCGCGCCCAGACACCGGATCCATGTGGGCTATCCTGCGCGCAAAGTGGCTTTCATCAATGCTCGCGCCGCCGGGGCCGGGATGGCAGGCCACGCAGGACGCCGCATTGAACAGTGGGCCGAGGCCCGTCTGCGGCGTGTAGTCTGTCTGAAACACCTGTTTTCCGCGCGCCACAAGATTGGTGTCGGCTTGTGTGCCTTGCGTCTTCCGTATCGTCGTCGACGCGCCGTGCTCGCCGAAGGTGGGGATCTCGATGAGCGCACCTTCGCGGCCCGGAAATTCCGGAATGTCGCCGCCTATCGTTATCCAGATCCGCTGCGCGTCCGCCGAGGTCGCGATCGCGCGAAGGCGATCGGGGCCGAGCGGCCCAAGACCGGGAACGTCGATCGTCGCCCGGGCGAGAAGCCGGCCGTTCTGGCTCAAGCGCAGCAGCGAGCCGTCGCCGCGATTGGCGACGAACAGATCGGACCCGCCGGCGAGCGTCGTATGGCTCGAGAACTGCGGATTAGCGATTTCGGGAATGGCGGCGGCGACATCGACCGGGCGGTCGAATTCCGGCAGCGAGATCGTGCGGGTCCTGGCGACCGTGAAATGCCGCCGGTCGTCCTCCAGTTCAAGCAGCACCAGCCGGTCACGGCCCGGATCGGCGATGTAGAGAGCGCGGTCCGGGTTCCACTTGAAGGCGATGCCGATGACGCCGGGATCGTCGCCGATGCCATGGCCGGTGCTTACCGTGCCAGGCCCGGCCAAGCCGTCGACGCCGTCCTGGACATGGATTTGAACCACGCCGCCATCCGCCGTGACGGCGGCGAACACGGCAAAGCCGCTGCCGTCCGGCGACGGACCGAGAAACGCCGTTCCGAGCGCGCCCGTCTGCATTCCGCCCGCTGTAAGCTGGCCGCTTGCCTGATAATTCAGCAGCTTGCCAAGCCAGCCGCTCGGCTGTGCTTTCGGCGTCTGCTCGCGATCGGTATGTCGGCCGGCGAACACGCCGCCGGCCACGCGGCTTGGCGCGTTGGCGAGTGGCGCACCGTTGGGGTCGACGACGGTGACGCTGCCCTCGCCATTGATCCCGCTAGGCGCGTTAGCGATCCAGGGCCTTCCGAAGGCGTTGTTGATCGAAATATATCGCGGTCCGGATGCGGCTGCGAGGCGCGCGGTTCGAGCCCCGGCATTGTAGCGCCGGTTGAGAAACCGTTCGCTCTGCGCCGTGTAGAGCTGAACCCGGTTCTCCCAATTGTCGCTGGCGAGATCTTCCGGAACGACGATGGGGTCGCCCGACTCGGTTCCCTGCGGATCGATGGACAGGATCGCCCCGGCCTCAAGCGCCGGATCGCCCGGTGGTGCGCCGAAATTGCTGCCCACGGCCACCAGAACCCTGAGCGGATCGAGCACCCGCCCTTCGCGCGTCGCCATAAGGAATTCCGGATTTCCCGGTATCGGCCCGCCGACATGAAAGCGGCCCACCTCGCGCACGCCGGCCACGTTGGGCAGCCCGACGGCGACGATTCGAGCGTTCAGGCGCCAATCGGGGGTCTGATCTCCAGCGATCCCCGAAGCCGGCAGCAGGCTGAGAATTATCACCGCTGCCGTCGACAGCGTCCGGCGAGAAGAAAAACCCGACGGCACGGACCATCGCCGGGTCTGATGTGTCCCGACGAAACCTGTTGCGGCCACTGCACTGCCTGTTCGCATCGCGAGGTCTCCGGCGGTGGCAAGCGCTTGGTGACGCCTGCCACTCACGGTGCAACGTTTCGAACACGCCCGCTTACGGATCGCTTACGGCATTCGGCGTGACCGGCTCGCCGAGCATCGCTGCTATGATTTGAGGTCGCGCTGAGGTTGCCGGCGCGAACGGCCGGTCGTTCAATCGGCCGGAACGCTTTCCAGTCGCTCTCCGCCGGCCTTTGCGATGAAGCTACGCCAACCGCCATAGGCCGAAATGTCGATAGCTCGTGACAACCCGGCGGTTTCGACCAGGAAGCCTTTGGCCGATGTCCCCTCGTCGAGCTCGATCGTGCCTATGCCGAGCGGCGGCGGGATCGCGGCCACGAAGCGTCCGAACGCGTCTGGCGAAAGCCGCCAAACCTCGACATCGATCGCCGCCCCTTCGCCATCGGCAACACGCACGAGCCCCGGCTTCGGCACAGATTGGCCGGCGAGCGCGTAAAGCTGGTAGGAGGCGACCGTCTTGGCGGCCCTGCTCATTCGGCCTCCCAGCGCGCAGAGCTGGCCGTTGAGCGGCATTCCCGACAAGTGCGCGCCGACGACCACGATCTCGATCATGTCGTCATCGAAGTCGGAGATTTTGGCGGGGGAAGCAGGCATCGCCCAGCCAGTCGCGCCAAGGCCGAGACCGCTGGCTGCATGGAGCTCGCTGGCCAGCGACGCCGTCAGGGCGTCCCTGCCGGCGGCGGCAAGCAGGGTGACGCTCATCGGCAAGCCATCGTCGCGCTTGCCCGTCGGTATGGCGATGCCGCACATGTCGAGCAGATTGACGAAATTGGTGTAGGTGCCGAGCCGGCTGTTGGTGACGATCGGATCGGCCAAGACGGCGCCGATAGTGTAATGCGTCGGCGCGGTCGGTACGCAGAAAAGGTCGACCGAGGCAATGACAGGCGCCAGCCTGACCTTGTAGGCCTGCAGCGCATAGAGGCCGTTGAACGCGTCTGCCGCGGAGAGCTTTCGCGCCCCGCCGATGATTGTGCGCGTCACCGGATGCATGGCCGCTTCGTTCGCGTCCATGAAATCCGCGATCGCCGCATAGCGCTCGGCCACCCAGGCGCCTTCGTAAAGCAGGTTGGCGGTAGCGTAGAAATCGCCGAAGGGGATTTCGACCAATCGGCAGCCAAGTTTTTCCAGCGTCCGCAGCGCCGCTTCAAATCCCGCCTGCATGGCCGCGTCGCCAAAAAATTCCCGGTCCGTCTTTGCCGGAACGCCGACAGACAGCACCGGTGGACGCGGACCGAGCGGCGGCGCTGCGGTGAAGCGCGAATAGGGATCGGCATCATCCTTTGCCGCCGCGGCCCTGAAGACGCTGTAGGCGTCATCGACGGTGAGCGCAAAGACGGAGACGCAGTCGAGCGTGCGGCAGGCCGGCACCACGCCGACGGCCGACAGCGCGCCGACGGTCGGCTTCAGCCCGACGATATTGTTGAGGCCGGCGGGAATGCGGCCGGAGCCGGCGGTATCGGTGCCGAGTGCGAAAGAAACGATGCCGCGCGCCGTCGCCACAGCCGAGCCGGACGAGGAGCCGCCCGGCACCAGTTTCGGATCGACCGCGTTTCTCGGGATTGGATAAGGTGTGCGCACGCCGACGAGGCCGGTGGCGAATTGGTCGAGATTGGTTTTTCCGACGACCAGCGCGCCGGCCGCCCTCAGACGCGCGACAACGGTGGCGTCTTTTGCCGGCAAGTAGGCATATTCGGCGCAGGCGGCCGTGGTCGGCATGCCGGCAACATCGATGTTGTCCTTGACCGCGAACGGCACGCCCCAGAGCGGCTTTGCCACGGGATCGAATCCGCCGAGTGCCTCGGCTTCGGCGAGCATCTCCGCCTTGCTCGTCAGATGGATGAAGATGCCGGGATCGTCCGCTTCCGCTACGCGCTGGAGCACGGTTTCGATGACGGCCGCAACCGACATGCCGGAGGCATACGCCGCGTGCAGGCTCCCGATATCAAAACGGATGTCGCTCATTTCGCCTCGTCCAGAATGGCCACCGGCAGATTCCACTGGATCAGCACGACGCAACCGTCTTTCGTCCACACCAAATGCTCGGTCCCGACCGGGTTCAGGATCACGCTTCCGGCAGGATAGTCACCGTTCTCGTCGCTCTGCGTGCCTTCCAGTACGACGATGGTTTCGAGCCCGACATGGCGATGGCGCGGCACGCCGGCGCCGGGCCGATAGTTCAGGATGGCGACGGACGGCTCGGCCGGTCCGCCCTTGAGCAGCCAATGCACCGTGATGCCTTCGCGAAAATGCTCGAATGCCAGATCACGCCAGCCCCCATCGATGAGAGCCGGGTATGCAATGTTAGGCATCGGCAATTCCCTTGAGCACCTGGTCCGTCGTCGCCGTCCAGCCGACGATCGCGCCCTGCGCCCTGATCATGGCCAGCGCGGCCGCCTTGAATTCCGGAAAATAGCTCTCCGTCGCATCCTCGGCCAGCAGGCATTCATAGCCGCGGTCGTTGGCCTCGCGCATCGTCGTCTGCACGCAGACTTCCGTCGTGACGCCAGCGAAGACGAGCTGCTGCACGCCGAGCCGCTTCAGGTCCTCGCCGAAGCTGGTAGCGTAGAACGCGCCCTTGCCGGGTTTTTCGATGACGATTTCGCCAGGCAGCGGGGCCACCTCGTCGAGGATCGCCGTTCCCGGCTCGCCGACGATCAGCACGCGGCCCATCGGACCGACATCGCCGATCCGGATCGACGGATTGCCGCGATTGCGCTTGGCCGGCGGCAGGTCCGAAAGGTCGGGTCTGTGGCACTCCTTCGTGTGGATCACCGGCAGGCCGGCGGCGCGGAACCCTTCGATTAGCCTTTTCACCGTCGGCACGATCGCCACCACCCGGCTGACGTCGTTGCCGAGGCTGGCGCCGAAGCCGCCCGGCTCGGCGAAATCGCGCTGCATGTCGATGACGACCAGCGCCATCGCCTCAGGCTTGAAGGGAAACGGAAACGGCAGCGCGTCGATTGCCGCCATCAGTGATGTCCGGCCATATGCTCGCCGATCGTCTGGACGCTCGCCTGCGCGATCGGCGTCTCATAGACCAGCGCGCCGTCGGACATGACGAAGATGCGGTCGGAAAGCTCCAGCAATTCGTCGAGGTCCTCGGACATCAGGAGCACGGCGGCGCCGGCGTTGCGCGCCTTCATGATGCGGGCGCGGATTTCGGCGACGGCGGAGAAGTCGAGGCCGAAGCACGGATTCGAAACAATCAGCAGATCGACCTCGCCGGTCAGTTCGCGGGCGAGCACAGCGCGCTGGACGTTGCCGCCGGAGAGCGACGAAATCGGCGAGGCGAGCGAGGCCGTCTTGACCTTGAACTGCTCGACCAGGCGCGTCGCATAGTCCCTGATGGCGCTCATCCGGATCCAGCTTATCGGCTTGCCGGCCTCGTTCAGGTCGAAGGTCCGGAAAGCCATGTTTTCGGCAACCGTCATCCTCGGCGCGCAGGCATTGCGCAACGGTTCCTCCGGGATGAAGCGCACATTGAGCGTGCGTGCCTCGGCGCGGCTGGCGCCGTAGGGCGATCCCTTCACCAGAACGTCGCCGGCATCACGCGTACGCTGCCCGGCAAGGACTTCGAGAAATTCCTTCTGGCCGTTGCCGGAAATGCCGGCGACACCGACGATCTCTCCAGACTTCACATCGAGCGCGCCGATATTGATGGTCTTCAGGCCGGTGCGGTCGGGCGCCTTCAGCGCCTTCACCGTCAGAACCTGCCTGGCTTCGGCCGGCACTGGAGCGCGCGAGTCAAGCGCGGCAATCGGCTGATCGCCGATCATCATCGCCGCCATCTGCTTATGAGACAGCTCCGAGACTTTCCCCGTTCCCGTCAGTCTGCCCTTGCGCAGCACCGTAATATCATCGGCGAACGCCGTCACCTCGTGGAATTTGTGCGAGATCATCAGCACGGTGAGATCGCCCGCCTTGGTCATGCTGCGCACGAGGCCGAGCACTTCCTGCGCCTCACCGGGGGTCAGCACCGACGTCGGCTCATCCAGCACCAGGAAACTGCGGCCAAGATAAAGCTGCTTGATGATTTCGAGCTTCTGTTTCTCGCCGGCGGCGAGTTCCGCCACCTTGACGTCGAGCGGCAGCTTGAACGGCATCCGCTCCATGAATTGGGCAAGTGCGGCGCGCTCCTTGCGCCAGTCGATAATCCCCGGCACCTTCTCGCGCGAAATGACCAGGTTCTCCGCACCTGTCAGCGACGGGACCAGGGTAAAATGCTGGTAGACCATGCCGAGGCCGAGCGCCGAGGCGTCCTTCGGACTGGCGATCCTGACCTCGCGGCCGTCGACCAGAATGTCGCCGGCGGTCGGGTGATAAAAGCCCATGATGCATTTGACCAGCGTCGACTTGCCCGCGCCGTTTTCGCCAAGCAACGCATGAAACGATCCCGCCGGCACCTTGATTGAGACGTCGTCCAGCGCGATGAAGGCACCGAAGCGCATGCTCATGCCGATCGTCTCGACGCCGACGGCCTTCATGCCACTTTCACGCATCACGACACCCTCATGGCAACTGGGCGACGAAGGACGCCGAATTGGACACCGCGCCGAACACGCCGCCTTGCATCTTGATCATCTTGATCGCGGCGAGATGGTTGCCGTAGTCGGTCGCCCCGCAGCAATCCTCCAGCATCACGCATTCGAAGCCGCGGTCATTGGCTTCGCGCATCGTCGTGTGCACGCAGACGTCGGTGGTGATGCCGGTCAGCACGATGTTTTCGATGCCGCGCTGGTTGAGGATCAGCTCCAGGTCGGTGGCGCAGAACGAGCCCTTTCCCGGCTTGTCGATGATCGGCTCGCCTTCGGCCGGATAAAGGTCGGGGATGATGTCCCAGCCCGGCTCGCCGCGCACCAGGATGCGCCCGCAGGGTCCGGGATCGCCGATGCCGGCATTGATGCGGCGCGAGCGCCAGCGTTTGTTGGCCGGCAGGTCGGCGAGATCGGGCCGGTGGCCCTCTCGCGTATGAATGATGGTGTAGCCCTTCGCCCGCATGGCAGACAGCACCGATCTGATCGGTTCGATCGGCGCCCGCACCAGCGAGAGATCGTAGCCCATATGATCGACATAGCCGCCCGGCCCACAGAAATCGGTCTGCATGTCGATGATGATCAGCGCCGTGTTGTCGGGCCGAAGCTCGCCATTGTAGGGCCACGGATAGGGATCGGCATCGATGTAGCGCTGCGTGACCTCGGCTCTGGCGTTCATTGAGAAAAACTCCAGTCTGGAAACGTCATTTGGTGATCGACAGTTCGCCCGGCGCGCCGGCCAGCGAACGGCTCGGCGACGAGGTGGCGATCATGATGACGAGGGTGAGGATGTAGGGTGCGGCGTAGAACAGATAGTAGCCTTGCGTGACGCCGACCGATTGCAGCGCCGGCCCCAGCGCGCCGGCGCCGCCGAACAGCAGCGCGGCGGCAAAGCAGCCGAGCGGGTTCCAGCGCGCGAAGATGACCAGCGCCACCGCCATCAGCCCCTGTCCCGACGAAATGCCTTCGGTCCAGCTGCCGGGATAGTAGAGCGACAGATAAGCGCCGCCGATGCCGGCCAGCGCGCCGCCGATACCGGTGGCGATGAGGCGCACCGTATTCGGGTTTAGGCCCATGGCGCGCGCGGCGTCGGAACTGTCGCCGACCACGCGCAGGATCAGGCCGGCGCGGGTGTTGCGGAAAGCCCACCACAGGAACACGGCAAGTGCTGCGCCGATCAGGAACAGCACATTGACGTTGAGCGCCGCCTGCACCTGCGGAACGTCGGACCAGCCGCCAAACGGGATGGCCGGCAGGTCGGGCGCCGAGGGCTGGATGAACGGTTTGCCGAAGAAGAAGGCGAGACCCGAGCCGAACAGCATCAGCGCAATGCCGATGGCAATGTCGTTAACCCCACGGAATTTGCAGATCCAGCCGTGGAACAGGCCGAAACAAAGACCGGCGGCGGCGGCGGCCAGCAGACCGAGCCATGGCGAGCCGGTCATCACCGCGACGGCATAGGCGGTCATTGCGCCGAACACCAGCGTGCCTTCGAGACCGAGATTGATGCGCCCCGAACGCTCGGTGATGGCTTCGCCCAGAGACACGAAGATGAAGGGCGTCGACACGCGGATGGCGCCGCCGAGCATGGCGAGCGGAACGCCCCAGAGGCCGATCTCAGTCGCGTCCATCAGGCAGTTCCCTTCAACAGATCGGGCCTCTGCCAGAGGTCGGGATTAAAGGCCTTGAAGCGGCCGTAGAAGGTTTCGCTGAACAGGATGACGACGAAGAGCATGCCTTGCAGCACCAGCACGGTGGCGTCGGGCAGGTCCATGCGGCGCTGGATCAGCCCGCCGGAGGCGTCGATGCCGCCAAGCAGGAAGGCGACCGGGATGATGGCGAGCGGATTGTGGCGGGCAAGGAAGGCGACCAGGATACCGGTATACCCATAGCCGGCGGCGAGCGAGGCGTTGGCGCTGCCTTGCACGGCGGCGACCTCCAGCATGCCGGCAAGGCCGGCGAAGCCGCCGGCCAGCGCGGTGAAACCGACGATCAGCGGTCCGACGGCAAGTCCCTGCACCTGGGCTGCCCTGACATTGCCGCCAGCGATGCGGGCGGCGAACCCCCAGCGGGTCTTTTCGATCAGCAGCCAGGACAGAATGCAGGCGATGACGCCAACGACCAGGCCCCAATGCACGTCCATGCCCGGAATATTGCCGATGCGGTAGGCCTCAGCCAACGGCTCGGTCGACGGTTTGTTGAGCGAGGCGGGATCGCGCAGCGGTCCTTCCACCAGATGGTTCATCAGGGCGATGGCGATATAGGCCATCAAAAGGCTCGATATGGTTTCGTTGACGGCACGGTAGTGGCGTAGCGCGCCGACGGCACCGATCCAGATGCCGCCGGCGGCCAGGCCCGCCACGCCCATGGCAAGAATAACGAAAAAGGCGGGGGCGCCGCTGGCGGCCACGCCCATGGCAGCCGCGGCAACACCGCCAAGCACGATCGCGCCTTCGCCGCCGATGACGACGAGGCCGAGCCGGGCCGGCAGTGCCACGCAGAGCGCCGCAAGCAGCAAGGGTGCGGCCCGCGACAGCGAGTTCTGGATCGAGAACCATGAGCCGAAGCCGCCGCGCCACATCATTTCATAGAGCTGCCCGGGCGACTTGCCGACCAGCGCGATGAACAGGCTGAACAGGGCCATGCCGACGATCAGCGCCACGAGCGGGATGACGAAGGCTTCCGCCCGCCGGGCGATCCATTCGAGCGCCGTCGGATAGCCTCGGGCGCCGAGCATCACTGGCACGCTCGCACTGCTCACGGTGTCTGCCATGGCCCCCGTCTCCGATCCATGCTCAAGCGGTCGAGCCGACGACACCCTCGACGAGATAGTCCATGCTTTCCAGCTCGATCGCGGCTTCGACGAAGGTCTGGCCCTCGGTTGCGACGACGTCGCCCTTGTTGTTCTTCAACGGCCCCTTGATCACCGAAAAGCCGCCCTTCATCATTTCGGCGAGCGTGCCGTCGAACTGCGCGCGCGCCGCCTCGCTGACGGCGGGGCCGAGCGGGCTCATCTTGACGAAGCCGTCGGCCAGTCCGCCGCGCGTGAAATTGGGCAGCGGCTTGCCGGCCACGAGGTCGTCGACGAACATCCTGTAGACCTTCGCCCAGTTCCATTCCGCGCCGGTCAGGTATTTTTCGGGTGCCAGCGGGCTCTGATTGGCATGGTAGCCGCAGGTGAAGGCGCCGCGCCCCGCCGCCGTTTCGACCACCACTTTCGGGCTGTCGACATGGCAGGTGATGACGTCGGCACCCTGATCGACCAGTGCATTGGTGGCTTCCGCCTCCTTGACCGCCAGCGACCATTCGCCGGTGAAGATCACCTGGCAGGTGATGGTCGGGTCGACCGAGCGTGCGCCGAGCAGGAAGGAATTGATGTTGAGCAGGACCTGCGGAATGGGTTTTGCGGCGACGAAGCCGATCTTCTTGGTCTTGGTGGCGTGGCCGGCGGCGACGCCGTTGAGATACTGGCCCATGCCGATATAGCCGAAATAGGAACCGGCATTCATCGGATGCTTGTCCTTGTTCCACATGCCGCCGCAATGGCGGAACTGCACGTCGGGGAATTTCGCGCACATGGCCAGCATGTGCGGATCGAAATAGCCGAAGGAGGTCGGGAAGATCAGCGAGGCGCCGTCGAGGTTGATCATCGATTCCATCGTCTTCTGGACATCGACCGTCTCGGGGACGTTCTCCTCCTCGACCACGGAGATGCCCTCGATGGCCTTCAATGTGGCGGCACCCTCGGCATGCGCCTGGTTGTAGCCGTAGTCGTCCCTCGGTCCGACATAGATGAAGCCGACGGTGACGGCAGCGGCGAACGCCCTGCTGATCGGGAATGACGCCGAGGCCAGACCGAGCGCCGCTCCGGCGGCGGAGGTCTTGAGCAGCTCGCGGCGGCTAACCATGAATCTCTCGGTCATGTGAATGCTCCCTGTTGGACCCTTTCCGGGTCGATTAATTCCCCTTCTCGTAAAAGTGCATGCAATCGCTGTGCCAGTTCAAAAGCCGGAATTTATCCAGTTAAATCAGTTGACGTGCCGATTTGCCGTGCTCAAGCGAAAGGCAATTGCATACACTTTTTGCCTTTCATTTAGCCAGTTTGACATCTAGATTAAAATAAAGGCATAGAGGGCGCGCCCGAGTCGAAACTTCCGGCGAGCCACTTGCCGCACGGCCGCGAAAAAGACTGGACGGAGGAGAATTGTCGGGGAAGCGCAGCTTGATCAGGTCGGGCACGACCGTCGATCAGATGGTGAGGGCGATCGGTGACCGGATCGTCACCGGCTTCCTGCGCCCCGGCGAAAAGCTCGACGAGGCCTCGCTGGCTGCCCGTTTCGATGTGTCGCGCACCCCAGTCAGGGAGGCGCTTGGCCGGCTGAGCGCCATGGGGTTGGTCGAAAGGCGGCCCAACCGCGGCGCCACCGTCGCCGTGGTGACGCAGGAGCATCTTGCCTCGATGTTCGAGAGCATGGCCGAGCTTGAAGCGATCTGCGCGCGGTTCTCGGCCGAGCGCATGACCGCCGGCGAACGCCGCGCGCTCGAAATCGAGCACCAGGCATCGGCGCGCCTTGTGCAGTTGGGTGCGGAGGAGGACTACGAGTATTTCAACACCGAGTTCCACACCCGGCTCTATCGCGGCGCGCACAGCAAGCACATCTATGAACTGACCGTCATGACACGCAGCCGGCTCGCGCCGTTCCGGCGCGCGCAATTCATGCTGCCGGGCCGCCTGGCCAAATCCTGGCAGGAGCATGACGTCATCGTTACCGCGATCATGCGCGGCGACAGCGCTGCCGCAGGGCATGCAGCCAAGGATCACGTTTCCATCGTCAGCGAGGCGAGCGCAGTCTTTGCCGCGGTTGACCCGATGAAACCGGCGGCGGATTCGATCGGAGTGTCTTCCTAGTGGACAAAACCTGACGCGTGGTACCCGAAACGGAATACCGTTTTGACCCAACTGCGACGTTACGTGCGGCGATGCAGTGGTCCGGAATCATCAGATTGCGGACCATCGGCATGCCGACGCTGGTTCGGATGACGGCGTCGGAGCCACTATGCGCGAAATGGGAAACGAGTACGCAGCCATGCTCGTGGAACGCCGCAGGCCGAGGTGCCGCGATGACGGATCTTGCCGTGCTTGGCTCGACAGCAATCAGTCCTCCGGCGCCAAAGTCACGATCATTCCCACGAGTTCCGGCTTGAAGCGAACCTGGCAGGAAAGGCGCGATTGGGCCCTACGGTGATCAGAGCTGTCGAGCAGTTCGTCTTCATCGACCGACAATGGCGGCAGACGGTCATTCACCTCTCCATCGACGTAGATATGACATGTGGCGCAGGAACAGCAGCCGCCGCATAGTGCGAGCAGTTCGTCCAAACCGGCGTCCCGGATATGTTCCATGACCGAGACACCGTCCCGACCCTCGATAGGCATGATCTGGCCCGTCCGGGTAACCACGGTAAACGTAGACATTTTGACCTCCCAGTCACACCTTGCCGCGCACTGCCGAAGCGGCCGCGTCAACGCATCCGTTCATCATCGATTTCAAAGTGATGCTGCTGTCAGCCAGCATGTCCGCGCCAATGCGCGCGCGCCGCTCCACCAGAACGCGTCCTTCGACGTAGTCCTTCGTGGAATTCACGCAGTCGAGCGCGATCACCGCTCCGTCACGAAGATAGACGACGGTGAACTTTCTCTCGGCCGGATTTCCCCGGATGATGGCCTCGTCGTAACCGCTCGACAGACCGACAGTCTGCAGGCGGAGATCGTATTGGTTCGACCAGAACCAGGGCACGGCGCCAAAGGGCGTCGGCTGGCCGCAAAGGGTCTTCGCCACAGCGGTGGCCTGGTCGGTTGCATTCTGAACCGACTCGATCCTGAGCCCATGGCCGACGGTTACGCGTGCGCAGTCCCCGATCGCGAAGACTTCCGGCAGGCTGGTCCGGCAATGATCGTCGACATCCACGCCGTTGCTTCCCGTGGCGCCGGCCGCGATCAGGGGTTCGACGCAGGGCAGGATGCCGATACCCACGATGGCCATGTCCGCGGGCAGGGTCTCGCCATTGGTCAACCGTACCCCGGCGAGGCGACCATCACGCCCAACGAAGCTCTCGACGTTGGTTTCCAGCCGGATGTCGATGCCGTGATCGCCATGCTCTTTTTCATAGAAGCGCGAGAGAGGTTCGGCAGCCACGCGGGCGAGTACCCTGTTCATGGCTTCCAGGACGACGACTGCCTTTCCGAGCTTGCTCAGAACGGCGGCCGCCTCGAGCCCGATATAGCCGCCGCCAATGACGACCACGCGCCGAATGCCGGCAAGTTCGTCCATGATCCCGTCGACATTCTTCCGGCTGCGCACGGAATGGATGCCGCGAAGGTTGTGACCGGCACAGGTCATCTTCCGGGGCCGTCCACCGGCGGACCAGATGAGGTGGCCGTAACCGAACGCCGTTTCGTCCGCGCAAGAGACGCGCTTGTTCCGCACATCGAGCCTGGTCACCTCGTTTCCGAGCAAGAGGTCGATATTGCGGGCGGCCCAGAAGTCAGGCGGCCGGATCATAATCCGCTCAAAAGCTTTGGCGCCGGAGAGATAGTCCTTGGACAGCGGTGGGCGCTCATAAGGTAGATCCGGGTCGTCGCTTACAAGGCCAATCGACCCGGAAAAGCGATGCTGCCGCAGGGCGACGGCTGCCTGTACGCCGCCATGTCCGCTGCCTACGATAAGACAATCGTAATTTCTCATCGCGCTTCTCCCACTCGGCGCAATCTCATGAACATCAGGTCGTCGTTCGGAGTTCGCCGGCGACTCAAGCCTCAGGACCGCGTCGCGCCGACGAGGACAAAGGCCATTGTCACCGGGGTAGTGCTCTTGTTACGCCATGCGTGGCGGGTACCGCACTGGATGGCGACATCGCCCTGCCGAAGATAGATCTCCGCACCGTCGTCGAGTTCCAGCCAGATCTCGCCGTCGAGCACGATGTCGTAGTCGACGGTATCCGTCGTGTGCATGCCCGGAGCGTGCGGCTCGAACAGTTCGGCGAGCCCGGGAAGGTGCTGGCGCTGCTCCGCATCGGCGGCAACCGGATCGAAGGACGCGCTGGCCATGACGGTATCGGGAGGAAAGCGCACGATCATCAGACGCGTTTCGCCCCGGGCGGGGGGAATCATGATCGGCGGCAAGGTGGGGTCCGAGCCATCGAGCGGCAGGCTCAACTGCATCGTCGTTGCCCAACATACGGAGGTCATGAAGCCCGGCACCGACTGGTGCAGATGCGCGTTCGGAACCTCGCCATCGCTCACGAAAACGGACTTGCCGTCCCGGATGCCGGTCACCACGCGGCGTGGCAATCTGGCGCTCAAATCAGTCGACATAGACCAGCCCCTCCTCGAGCAGCTTGTGGCGCATCGCGTTCACGTCGAGGCTGAGTTCCCCGGCCGCATAGCGCTGGCGCTTCTCTTCCTCCATCCGTTCCCGGTGGCGCGCCTTCTCCAACACTTCCGCGGCGGTCTCTGCAGACACCACACAGACACCATCGTCATCGGCGACGATGACATCTCCCGGCCTAACGAGGCATCCGGCGCAAACGATCGGCACCTGCACGTCCGCCAATGTCTCCTTCACGGTTCCTTGCGCGGAAACCGACTTCGACCAGACTGGAAATCCCATCTCGGTAAGTGTGGCGATGTCGCGGACCCCCGCGTCGATGACGAGACCGCGGATGCCGCGGGCGGCCGCCGAGGTCGCCAGCAGATCGCCGAAATAACCGTCGTCGCACGGCGAGGTCGGGGTAACGACGAGAATGTCGCCCAGCCGGGCCTCTGCGAGTGCAACGTGGATCATCCAGTTGTCGCCTGGAGCCACTTCGCAGGTCAGCGCATTGCCGGCAATTTTCGCGGGGCGAAAGATCGGACGCAGATGGGAGCCGAGAAGCCCCTTTCTTCCCTGCGCCTCATGCACGGTGGCGACGCCGATCTCGCCGAGGCCTCGGACGATGTCGTCATCGGTCCGCCTCACGTTTCTCACCACTTTCGCCATGGAAACTCCTCCCTCGTCACCATTCTGTGGCGGCCGCTGCCGACCCTCTCGACGACTCCTCGGACACCATCTTAGATACCAGATAGTATCCAAATTCTATTCGGAATGTCAACAGTGAAATGGCATCTTTGGACTAAGGCGGAACGGAACGGGGCGCATCGCTGCGCCCCGATCACACGTCTTCGATTTCTTGTTCGATCAATGCTTCGGGGTCTTGCCTTCAAAGGAAATGGCTTCGCCGAGCGGCTGATAGGCTGTGCCATCGAACTGGAAGAGTTGGAGCGATTCGATCGGATAAACGTCTTCGCCGCTCTTTGTAGTCAGGGCGATACCTGGCAGCAGCAGATCCAGTTGGACGTGATCGAGGTTGCGAGCGGCCTCCATCACTGCTTCGCGAGTGGGCGCCTTCATGGATTCGAGCACTTTGACCAGCGCGTCGCCGATGGCGTAGCCGGACTGACCGAGCGCATCATCGGTCGAGAACTTTGATTGGGCGGCGGCATGGTCGGCGAGGTAGCGCTGTACGCCCTCATCGTCGCCGGGCGCTGTGGCATTCACCTGTTTCAGAAATTGGCTGGTGATGACGCCCTTGGCGTTTTCAAGGCCCGCCGGCTTCAGCGAAGCGATCGAGGCCGCGATGTTGGAGACGAGCGTCGTCGGTTTCCAGCCGCTTTCGGTTGCGAAGCGCACGGCTTCGGCGCCCTGCTTGGGGCCGGTGATGACGACGAGCGTATCGGCGCCGGACGCCTTCAGGGTGGAGAGCTGCGTCTCGACCGTAGGATCGGCCGAGGTCACCGGTTGGGCCGCCACGATGGAGACATTCGAACCGCTGATCGCGCCTTCCAAGGCCGACTGGAAAGTCTGCCCCGTTTCGGTATTGAGGAAAAGGAGCGCGATCTTCGCTTGCGGCATGTTGTCGAGCAGATACTTCGCAAAAATCGCGGCTTCGGTCGTAAAGGACGGAACGAAGCCCATCTCCCATTCCGGTCCGGCAAGTTCATGAACGCCGGAATACATGAAGAGGTTCGGGACGCCCCGCTGGGTTGTATAGCGGCCGATGGCCTGGTTGTTCGGCGTGCCCGCCGTCGCCACCAGGGCAAAGACTTCTTCTTTCTCGACGAGCTTGCGAGCGTTCGTCAAAGTGCGCTGCGGATCGAGACCATCGTCTTCGACGAGGAGTTCGATCTTGCGCGTCTTGCCGTCGGCCATCTTGATGCCGCCGGCAGAGTTGATCGGATCGATCCGCGTACGTATGCCATCGGCGATCGCGCCAAGAGCGGCCACCGGGCCGGTCAACGGCCCAGATATGCCGATTTTCACCGTATCGTTCGCGATCCCCGGCGACGTATCCTGGGCAAGTGCTGGCGCTGCGGCGAAGGCCGTGACGACGAGCGCCTGCATCGCGAGCGCGATTTTGGGTCGTGTAAGCGATTGCATATCATTCTCCTCCCTATTGTCCGGGCAAGATGCCGGGAACTCGTGATTGACGTCTTTTATTGATCCGGCGACGCAACGCCTTCAGGCCGTCTCCGATCGGAACCCCGGCGATGCCCTTCCGGGCCACTATCATCATGCCGATGAGACAGAGTCCGTAGATCAGGCCGCCAAGGGCGGGGTTGATGTCGGTCGTCCAACCAGGCACGAAGACGATGAAGACCGCGCCGATGAATGCCCCTGCCATGCTGGTGATGCCGCCGACGACGCCCCCGATCAGGATGTCGATCGATTTCATCGGCAGGAAAGACTGCGGGCTGATGAATCCATTCAGGATGCAGAACAAGCCGCCGCCAAGCCCTGCCAGCGCCGAGCTTGCGGCGAAGGCCGCGAGCCGCGCCTTGGTCAGACTGACGCCCAGCGCCTCGGCGATCAGTGGGTTGTCGCGCAGGGCCCGCATAAGGCGGCCCGTATCGCCGCGCAGCAGCCGGCTGAACAGCAAGACCGACACCGCGGCGCAGACAAGCGAGAGACCATACAGCCAGAGTTCCAGGCTGCCGGGGAACCACTGGGGCGCCATCGGCTGATCGGTGGCAAGTCCGGTGACGCCGCCAGTGATCCCGTCTGCCTTCAGGAGCAGTTGCGGAAAGGCGCTCGCCACGCCAAATGTGACGATCGCAAGCTGCAATCCCTGCAGGCGAAGCGCGGGAAGACCGATCAAGACACCGGTCAAGCTGGTGACGATCGCCGCGAAAGGCAGAGTCAGGAGCGGGTCCATTCCGAAGCTCACATTGAGGATGGCGGTCGTATAGGCGCCGATCCCGAACAGCGCTCCCTGGGCGAGGCAGATTTGGCCGCTGAAACCGAGCAGCAGGTTGAGACCGAGGACCGCGATGCCATACGAGACGGCGATACTGAACTCGAACAGCATGAAGTCTGGTGCGAAAATCGGGATTAAAAGGGCCGCGGCAACGACCAACGCCGCAGGCGCAGACCATGATTTCGGGATGTAGCTCATACTTTCACCACCGTGGCCGTGCCGAAGAGACCGGCAGGTCGAACGAGAAGGATCGCCAGCGTGACGGCGATCGGAATGACAACGCGCAGATCCGCGCCGATGAAGGGAAGGAATGTAGCGCCCAGGCTTTCCGCGACCCCGACGAGCAACCCACCGAGCACGGCCCCTAGCGGGCTGTCCCAGCCCCCAAGGGTCGCGGAGGCCAGCGCGTAGAGCAGGATCGACATCATCATTGTCGGGCTCAAGAAAAGTCGTGGGCCAACGAGTACAGCGGCTATGAACCCGATTGTGGCCGCGAAGCCCCAGCCAAGCATGAGCATCTTTTCGACCGGAATGCCGACCAGAAGGCTCTTTTCGCTGCTGTAGGCCGACGCACGCATGGCGAGCCCAAGACGTGTGAGGCGGAAGATCCCGCCGATAGCCGCCGCGAGGCAGCCCAGGACCAGCAGTATCCCGAGAACGCTCGCCGTCACGCGGACCCCAAGGATGTCCCAGCCGTCGCTAGGGAACATTGATGGAAAGGCCCGCTGATCGGCCCCCCACACCCATAGACACAGCGCCTGAAACGATACGAAGAGCCCGAGGGTCACCACGACGATTGCTTCGACCGGAGCTTTCGAGATCGGCCTGACCACCGCGCGGAAGACGAATATTCCGAGCAAGAACGAAGCGGCCCCGACTACCACGAAGGAGAGCGGTATCGGAACGCCCCATTCGCAGAGCTGCCATGCGCAATAGGCGGAGAACGTCGCCATCTCGCCCTGGCCGAAATTCACGATGTGGGTGGCGCGGAATATCAGTACGAGGGCAAGCGCAAGAGACGCATAGATGGCGCCGGAAGCAAGGCCGTCGATGATCAGTTGGAAAAAGAGTTCCACTCTCAAACCCCCAGGTAGGATTGTTGCACGGCCTCGTCGCTCAGGAGATCGCTTGCCTTGCCGTTGAGCGTTATCTCACCGGCTTCCATCACATAGGCGGTGTCCGCAAACTGGAGCGTGAGGTCCGCATTCTGCTCGACGATCAGCAGCGTCATGCCGTGCTCCTGATTGAGCTGCCGGAATATCTCGAAGATTTCCTGGGTTATGGCTGGTGCGAGACCAAGGGATGGCTCGTCGCACAGCAGAAGCTTCGGTCGCGACATGAGCGCGCGCGCCAACGCCAGCATCTGTTGTTCGCCGCCGCTGAGGCTGCCGGCAAGCTGCCGGCGGCGCTCCGCCAGGCGAGGAAAGGCCTCGTACCAGCGCTCCATGTCCTGGGCGATCTGCCGCTTGCTACCCGCGGTATACGCTCCTGCGGCCAGGTTCTCTTCGACGGTGAACTCGGCAAAGGTGCCACGCCCCTGGGGAACATGCGCAAGTCCGAGCTCCACGCGCCGGGCTGCGCTGCACTGACGCAAATCCGTGCCGGCGAATTTAATGACGCCCCGCGACGGGATCAGCCCGGACAAGGCACGCAGCGTCGTTGTCTTGCCGGCTCCATTGGCGCCGAGCAGTGCCACGATCGTTCCCCGCTCGACAGCGAAATCGATGTTGCGCAGAACATCCGCTACGCCATACCCGGCATGAAGCCCCTGGACGGTAAGAATGGTCATCGGGATTTTCCCAGATAGGCGTTGATGACGGCCGGGTTGGCCCTCACTTCCTCTGGTTTCCCGCTCGCGAGATTTTGGCCCAGATGGAAGACCTCGACGCGGTCGCACAATCCCATGACAAGGCCCATATGGTGTTCGATCAGGAGGACAGTCACGCCGTAAGTTTCCCGGACGCGGGCAACCATGTCGCCGAACTCCGCCACCTCACCGTGCGTGAGCCCGCCGGCCGGCTCGTCGAGCAGGAGCAGAGCGGGTCGGGATGCCAGGGCGCGGGCTATCTCTATGCGTTTCTGGGTCGCATAGGGCAGGGACCCGGCGAGCACGTTTGCAACGTCGCCGAGACCTAGATCGGCGAGAACGTCTGCGCACCGCGCCTTAAGCTCCTGCTCGATCCGCCGCGAGCGCCCAGGACGCAACAAAGCGTCAATGAAGCGCCCGCCACTGAAGTGGTGAGCGCCCAGCATGACGTTTTCGAGCACTGTCATGCCTGCGTAGATCCCGAGATTCTGAAACGTCCGGGCGATCCCCATCCGGATGATCTGACGGGGAGGCAGCGGCTCGAGCGCCTGGCCGTTGAGGCGGATGGCGCCCGCCGTCACGGTGTTCAGCCGGGTGATGCAGTTGAAAAGCGTGGTCTTGCCGGCGCCATTGGGGCCGATCAGCCCGCAGATTTCGCCCTCGCGCACATTGAGCGAGACGCCTCGCAGCGCATGAATACCGCCAAACCGGACGTCGACTTTGTCGACGGCAAGCACGGGGCTGTTTTCCTCTGCGGCCTGCACAGCCATCCTCTCCTCCCTCGGCCTGTCGAAGGCCTGCTTCCCGCTACTGTCGCGCTCTCCTCAAACCGCATGTTGACAGCATCGTCTCATCAAGATACCGTATAGTATCTGAAATCCAGATGGTATGTCAACTCCGGCTTTAGCGAATCGGAAAATTGGCAGGCTTCGGAGCCGGGTATTCGGCGGATGCACGGGGCGAGGACTCCCGCCGTGACATCTGAATGGGAGCAGGGCTGGACGGGTGTCGCTTGGCATCCGCGGCCGCGAGGAGGAGGAAAAGAGATGAATGCAGGCCAAAGCGATTTGACGGGTGGGAACCTCTATCGAGATCCTTACCCGGTCTATGCCCGTTTGCGGCGCGAGGCTCCCATATGCCTTTTCGACAGCACGCAGGAGTGGCTGGTGACGCGCTGGGAGGATTGCCAGACGGTTGGAGCCAAGGAGGCCCTTTTCGGCCCTTCCGGCAGCCACGATAGGCCAGAAGCCCGCGTCATGGGCATGCCGAACGTTTTGACCATGTCGGGTGAAGATCATGCCTGCCTGCGGCAGGGGATCGACGCCAACCTCACGATGGAATCGGTGGCCGGCTATGTGGACGGCCTCGCCCGCCCGATCGTGCTGCGTTACATCGATGTCATTCTTTCAAAGGGTTCGGCGAACCTGACGAGCGAACTCTTCGAGCCGATCAGCGTCCGCACGATCGCGACTGTCATCGGCCTGGAAGAAGTCGACGACGACACACTCACCAGGTGGTTCCACTCGCTGAACGGTGGTTTGCAGAACGTTACGAACGATCCCGCCATCTGGGCCGCGTGTGACAATGCGCGTATGGAAATCGACGCGGTCCTGCGGCCGATCGTCGAGCGTGTCACGAGCAACCCTGACAGGACGCTGATCTCCCACGTGGTTCATAGCGGCATGCCGAAAGGCAAAGCCCGCACTTTTGAGGAGATCATGCCGACGATGCGCGTGATCCTGCTCGGAGGATTGCAGGAGCCCGGACACGGCGCGGCGAACGCGGCCTACGGCCTTCTTCTTGACGAGAACCAGGCGCGGGCGGTGGCAGCCGACCCGCATGGTCTCGCACAGCGCGCCTTTGACGAAGGATTGCGGTGGATCGCGCCGATCGGAGTAACGCCGCGGCTGGCCGCCCAGGAATTCGAGCTGGCGGGAACGACCCTACCGAAGGGGGCTTCCGTCGCCATCATTCTCGCTTCAGCCAACCGAGACGAAAAGCGCTACATCGATCCTGAGCTTTTTCAGCTTGATCGCCCTCGAAAGCAGCACGTCGCATTTGGATATCGGCCGCATTTCTGCTCGGGCATCTTCCTGACCAGGGCGATCGGAAAGATCGCCCTGGAGGAAGCCTTCAAGTCTCTTAAAAATTTGCGGCTGAGTACTGAACGAGAAGTCCAGATCAAGGGCTGGCGTTTCCGCGGCGTCATGGATCTTCCCGCGCTGTGGGACGCGTAAACGTAACCATGAGGTCAAGCCAAGACTGGCGACCACAACCTAAGACATTGGAGATGACATGATCGACCTTCGCACGGCGCCTTACGCCATCCTTGCATTGCGCGTGACAGTTGGGCTGCTGTTCCTCGCGCACGGGGCTTTGAAGCTGTTTGTCTTCACGCCCGCGGGCACGGCGCAGTTTTTCGCGAGCCTCGGGCTGCCGCCGGCGCTCGCATATCTGACCATTGCAGTCGAATTGGCTGGAGGCATCGCGCTGGTATTGGGATTCTTCGCGCGCGCCGCCGCCTTGGCGCTTGTTCCGATCCTGCTTGGGGCAATTGCCACGGTCCACGGATCGGCCGGCTTCTTTTTCACCAACCCCAACGGCGGGTGGGAGTTTCTCGCTTTGTGGATCGCAGCACTGTTTACGATTGCGCTGGCCGGCGACGGGGCCTTGGCGCTTCGTCCTACCCTCGCGAACCCCGTCCGCGAATAGCTTCCTGGGATTGGTTGGCTGCGTGCGCACCAGGCGCGCGGGACCCACAATATTCTCGCGGCAGCGAGCTGGCCGGCGGCAGCCACTGTCGCCGCGTCGAAAGGAGATAAGCTATGATCATTGATTGTCACGGCCACTACACGACGGAACCGGAAGCTCACCATACCTTCCGGAAAGCACAGATAGAATATGCGGACAACCGCGCGCGCGGCAAACCGGCCTATTCGAGCATCAGCGATGACGAAATCAAGGAAACGATCATCGGCAACCAGCTTCGGCTGCAGCGAGAACGCGGGGCGGATCTCACCATCTTCTCCCCACGCGCCGCGGGCATGGGGCATCACATCGGGGATGAAGCGATCAGCCTGGAATGGGCGCAGCTTTCCAACGATCTGATCGCGCGCATCACGACCCTCTTCCCCCAAAATTTCGTGGGGGTCTGCCAGTTGCCGCAGTCGCCCGGCGTTTCGATCGCCAACGCCATTGATGAACTCGAGCGTTGCGTCACCGGGCTCGGCTTTGTCGGTTGCAATCTCAATCCCGACCCTTCGGGTGGGCATTGGACAGCCCCGCCGCTGACCGATCGGTCGTGGTATCCGTTCTACGAGAAGCTCGTGGAACTCGACGTGCCCGCCATGATCCATGTCTCCGGGTCATGCAACGCCTGTTTCCACACAACCGGCGCGCACTACATCAATGCCGATACGACAGCGTTCATGCAGCTTCTGCAGGGCGATCTGTTCCGCGATTTTCCTACCCTGCGGCTCGTGATTCCCCATGGCGGCGGTGCGGTGCCTTATCATTGGGGGCGTTATCGCGGACTTGCCGCGATGCTGCAGAAGCCGGAATTGCGCCAACATCTGATGAGCAATGTCTTTTTCGATACCTGCGTTTACCACCAAGCCGGCATCGACCTGCTCTTCAGGGTTACCGACATCGACAATATTCTGTTTGGATCGGAAATGTTCGGGGCCGTGCGCGGCATAGACCCGGAGACGCAGTATTCGTTCGACGACACGAAGCGCTATATCGACACGCTCCCGCTGTCCGACGAGGCGAGGTTTAAGGTCTTCGAGGGCAATGCGCGCCGCGTTTATCCGCGACTGAACACCCTGCTCGGTACAGGTGGTTCTTGATCCTCCGGGTTTGGCCCCGAGCTGGTGCGACTGGCCGAAAACAACTCCTGTAAGTGGTGGCTACCGGCGACTTGACCCTACCAGTCAAGACGCTGCTGATGGCGGTAAAGGGCAGCGGTCGAAGTTTTCCGTGGTCGGCATCCAACTACCCGCAACGCTCACGACGCGCGCGTGCTACAGGTTCTTCGATACCTTTTCTTTCCGATCGACGCCGTAGGCCTCATACATCGAGGTGAGCGCCACATTGACCAGTTCGCCAACCGAAGGGCCGTTCGTGAAACTCGACGCTGCCCCATAAGTCAGCTCGAACACTATTCCGCCAAGCGTCACGGGCTCAGCCGGCGCCTTTCCTTCCGGGAAAAGCCGCAGCAGTATCTTTCCGAGCCCTTCCCACTGCGCGCGGAACAGATTGGAGTGGCGCTCCCCGAAAGTCGCGTCGCGCCGGGCACGCCGGAACAGCTCGAGGGCAAGCATGCCCAGGCTCGGATCCGAAGCCCGTTCGTTTGACCATTCGCTGAGTTCCCTGATCAGCGCGCGTCCGTCGCTGATGCCCCCCAAGAGCTTCTGAAGCTCTACGACGTCCTCCCCAGAATGGGTCTCCAGCAGATACAGGAAGATGTCTTCCTTACCCACAAAGTTGGAATAGAAAGCGCCCTTGCTATAGCCTGCTTCCTCGGCGATGCGCTCGACGGTCGCTCCTTCATATCCATCGCGGGCCACAACCTCGCGCGCGGACGCAAGCAGTCGTGCCCGCGTCTGCGCCTGACTCTGTTCGCGTGTCAGCCGAGCCATTCTTCCTTCTCCCCGCTTGACAACGAATTTGGATACCGAGGCGTATCTTGTAACTTGACCGTCGTTAATCAAGTGTTGAAAGGACGCAGACCGCGGCCCAGAACACCATGAATTCGGGGCCCTGTTTCTGCCACCGCCAATTCCAGCCGTTTATCTTGACGACCGCGTAGCTCGCCCCCAGCAGCACCCAAACCGCCAGCGCCGCGGCCAGCCTGGGGTAAATGTTCAAGACCAGGCCAGCGCCCGCGATCAGCTCGACGATGATCGTGGCTATCACGAACAAGCGAGCAGGATGAAAACCGGCCTTGGCAAAAGTCGCCGAAGCCGGTCCGATATTTCTCATCTTCCCCAAGCAATGCGGGAGAAACCAAACGCCGCAGAGTATTTGAAGGGCAGCCATCGGCTCCAGTAGAAGCTCCATTTGAAGTCGCTCCAGCTAGGCGTTGATGAAGCTGTCGTCGAAGGTGGCCGCCGCCAGATCCCGTTGACTGGCCTTGAGAAGACCAGCCTTGATCATCAAATCCAATGTGGTAGCAAAGGCGCCCTGTGGAATTTCGAGAGACCGGGCGAAGACGGCTTTTCCACGCATATAGTCGAGAGAGCGTTGCGCATAAATTTCGTCCGTCTGCACGACCTCCATGACGATGGGGCGCGCGATGGTCGCATCATTCGAGGCGTCGTACAGCAATTCCGTCGCTTCACGCAGACTTGCGAGCAGCGCCAACACCTCGCTCCTATGGCTCCGGGCCCAGTCGCGATCGCCAATGAGTGCGGTGAAGGCGATGTGCGGAATGTAATCGCTGACTTCGCCAAGGTCGGTATAACCGGCGTCCACGCCGATGAAATTCAGCGGCGCGAGCTGCACGGCGGCATCGATTGTCCCTTCCTGCAGTGCCTTCCACCGGGCCGGGTGTACTCCCACGACCGAGAACTCGTAGTCGCCGGGATAGTTGAGGCCATGGCGCGAAAGCATTTCTCGAGTGTAGATGGCGGTGCCTTCGGTCATGGAGGATGTTCCAAGGCGTTTCCCCCTTAATTCCTCGATGGTCTTGAAGCGCGGATTGGCGATCAGCGTCAGCGGCAGGCGGTTTACATTGCCGGCGAGAATGAAAAGAGAGCCGCCCGCGACCGTGTCGGAAATGGCACCTTCGGGCGGCGTGATGGCCAGGTCTGCCCCGCCTGCTTTCACAGCCGAGGTTGCCTTCTCAACGCTGCCGGTTCTCTTCAGGGAAACCTTTAGGCCGTGCCTGGCAAAGATGCCCTGCCTTTCCGCGACATAGACCGGAAGCCAGTTGAAGCCGAGGGCTCCGCCCGCCAGCACAATTTCCTTCAATGCGGTGTCCTGCCTGGTCTGCTCTTTGATCATTTCAATCCTCCCAATTCCAAGGCGCGCAAGCACCCTGACGCCGCGACGCCGCGGCCTTTAGCGCTGATGTCCTGATCCAGCCTTGCCAGAAACGTGGCCGGTCGAAACTTCCTGGAAATCGCATATTGCAATTTCAGATACCAGTTAGTATCTACAGACCGACACGAACGTCAAGAGGAAACGCAACTCGGCGTGCCGAGTGGAGGAAAGGGAGAGAGAACGTGACCGAATGGATGCGCGCGGCGCGAATGCATGCCGTTGGACAGCCGATGACGATAGACAGGGTGGAGTTGCCGACAGCCCGCGGCACAGACGTCGTCGTCGAGATCAAGGCCTGTGGAATGGTTCCGAACCTCGGCAACGTGCTCGCAAACTGGCCCAGCTGGTGTCCGCACCTGCCGCTCCCCCAGTTGCCCGCAATTTTTGGGCTGGACCCGGCAGGCGTCATTTCGGAGGTAGGCGATCAGGTGATCGGCCTGTCGCCAGGGGACAGGGTCTATGTGAGCCCGGTCCGTTCCTGCGGCGCATGCCCCGCCTGCCATTCAGGCCAAAGAACCAAGTGCGGACACTTCACGTTCAATGGTTATTTCGGATTTCAGGAAAACTCCCAGACTCTCTACGACATGTACCCGCATGGCGGCTTCTGTGAGTATATGCGAGCGCCGCAATATGCGATCGTGAAGATCCCCGACAACATGACCTTCCATCAGGCCACGCGCCTCGGCTACATGGGAACCGCCTATTCCGCGTTAAAAAAATGCGGCGTGGTTTCCGGCAAGTCCATGCTGATCAACGGCTGCTCCGGAACCCTCGGTCTCGGCGCGCTGCTTTTTGCCCTTGCAATGGGAGTGACGCGCATATTCGGCATCGGCCGAAACATGGCTCTGCTCGAGCGCGTCAAGGCGCTGGCGCCCCACCGGATCGAAGTCTTTTCGACCGATAACGGTTCGATCTCCGAGTGGGTCCGGTCCCGGACGAACGGCGAGGGTTGTAATCTGATGCTCGACACGCTGGGCGCGGTCGCTTCGCTGGAAGTCCTGGACGATGCGATGCATGCCGTAAAGCGGGGAGGGCGCATCGTGAACATCGGCGGCACCGTGGGCAAGCTGCCGATTGACGTCAAGTGGCTCATGGACGAGCAGATGGAATTTATCGGTTCCGTCTGGTTCACCACCGCCGAAGGCTACGAGATAGCCGAAATGGTTCGCAGCGGAACCATCGATCTTTCCATACTCGAATACGAGGTCTCGCCTTTGGAAAGGATCAATGAGGCCATTTCCGGCATCTCGAGCGGGCGCGGCGGCTTCACCAGTTATCTGATCGAACCCTGAGGGAACGTGCTTGTCAAAGGCCGCCATATTTCGGCGGCCTTTGACCCTCCGGTAGCATGGACGCCCGGAACGCTCGCCGTGCATGCGCAAGCGGCCGTCCTGCCATTCCACATTTGTTGCGCTGTCGTGGATCCGCTCGGAAACCCAAGCCTGAGCCACGAATGGGCTGTAGATCTGCCGTTTCTCTCCGCCGTCGGGCCATAGATCCTGTCGGCCAAGCGGTCAAGCTGCCGCGCTGAATTGTCGTGCCACTCATTGACAGCAGGCGCGCGACTGGAGTGATGAAAGAATCTGCCGTGCGCGAACAGCCAAGGCACTCCAGAGATGATCGAAAACGCCAGTCCGCATTTGCAAACCTCCAGTGGAAGTTTCGATCTCCTTCTGCGCAGGGCCCGGCTCGCGTCGGGTCTCGTTCTGATGGTTTTCCTGACGATGCACCTGGGCAACCACGCACTCAACCTCATCTCCCTCAAAGCTGCCGAGGAAGCCCGGCCCTTATTTCTGGCCGTCTGGCGCAACCCGCTCGGCACGGCTCTCCTCTACGGCTCGGTCCTGGTTCACGTGGCTCTGACGCTTGCCGCGCTTTACAGGCGGCGTACGCTTGCAATGCCGGCGCGCGAACTGGCGCAAATCCTGTTGGGCCTGACGATTCCGCTACTGATCGTCGAGCATGTCGTCGGCACCCGTGTTCTCGATGAGCTGTTTGAAATCGATCACACCTATGAAGCGGTGGTGCGCGCGCTATGGATCTCGCATCCATTGGCCGGCGCTCGCCAAACAATAGCGCTGTTGGTGATCTGGACGCATGGCTGCCTCGGTCTATTTTTCTGGCTTCGCTACCGCCGTTGGTATCCGCGGGCGGCGCCTTGGCTGCTGATCGCGGCGGTGCTGGTTCCGACGCTCGCTCTGCTCGGCTTCGCCCATGCCGGTCAGGAAGTTTCAGCGATGGAGCGGCCTTCATCCTTCATGGACCCAAACATTGCCGCGGCGACCGCCAACACTCAGGGCCGCATCGACCGCGCCATTTATCTCGGCTTTACGGCGCTCGTCGCGACGGTTCTGGCGGCGCGCGTCGTGCGTGACCGGCTCGAACGACGTAGCCTCATCGAAATCCGCTACGCTGACGGCCACCGCGTGCGGGTGCCGAAAGGTTACAGCGTGCTCGAGGCAAGCCGGCTTGGCGGGATACCCCATTACGCCGTGTGCGGCGGCCGCGGCCGCTGCTCGACCTGCCGGGTCTGCGTGATCGAAGGCCTGTCCGGGCAGACCGCCCCCGGGCCAATCGAAACCGAGACCTTGCGCAGGATCGGCGCGGGCGAGGATGTGCGGCTCGCTTGTCAGTTGCGGCCCGTCCGCGGCCTTGTCGTCTCTCCATTGCTTGCGCCCTCGCGACGGAGCGAAAGACCTCTTTCGATGCCATCCGCCGATCCTGGGCACGAGCAGGTGCTCGCGGTGATGTTCTGCGACATGCGCGGCTTTACCGCCCTTTCCGACCGCCGCCTGCCTTACGACGTCGTATTCCTGCTCAACCGCTATTTCGCGATTATAGGCGAGGCCGTCGAAACCGCCGGCGGGCGGGTCGATAAGTTCATCGGCGACGGGGCGCTCGCCATCTTTGGGCTCGAGAACTCGCCCGACATGGCCTGCAGGCAGGCTCTCGCCGCCGCGCGCGCGATCCTTGCCAATGTGCATCAGCTCGGCGAGGAGCTGTCGGGCGAGTTGCAGGGGCAGCTCAAGGTAGCGATCGGCATCCATGTCGGCCCTGCGATTGTAGGCTCCATGGGCTACGGCGCGGCAATCGGCCTGACTGCCGTCGGCGACACCGTCAACATCGGAAGTCGCCTTGAGAGCGCGGCCAAGGATCTCGATGCCGAGATCGTGATTTCGGAAGCAGCGGCGCGACGCTCAAGGCTCGATTTCTCCGGATTCGAGCTGCGCGAACTGGAGATCCGCGGGCGCGCCAAGCCGTTGCGCGTTCGCGTCCTGCCACCAGGCGCGGTCGTGCCCGCCTGATGTTTCTTACGCGCCCGGCGCGGGCAAATTCTTCAGCTGGACGATGAACTCGCGCATGGCGCCCCGAAGCGGGTCGAATAGCGCATTGGTCTTTTCCCGGAGCATCACTTCGCTGAGCAGCTTCAACCCCACCGCTACCGCCGCTGCGGCGTCGGGTCCAAGGCCGGAACTGGCCCCGATGCGTTCGACGATGGCGATAATGTCGTCATGGTTCACATGCTGGAAACTGAGTTCCGCGGGCTCGCGCGGCGGTAGTCCGTCCCGGCCGCGCAGGAGGTTGAGAGACACTTCATAGGTATAGCCGACTGACGCCATTTATCACGTTCCTCTGACTGGTTTCTGCTTCACGGGGCGGCGATATGCCTTGTCCGCATCGAGCCCCTTCAACACCGCGTCGACATGCGGCTCGATCGCCTCTCGTTCGCCCAGTCGCCTGGTCAAAAGATGGAACCAACTCATGGCCACCAATTGAGCGACGGCGATATCCACGCCAGGACCGTCGCGAAGCTCGCCCCGGGCGACCGCGCGGTCGAACACGAGCCGCACAAACGCGCTCCGGCGGGGTATGAACCTGTTTCGCAACTCATCCAGAGTGGCTGCGTCCAGTTGGGCCTCCGCGATGACACTGCGCAGCGCCTCGCCGGCCCAGCTGTCGTCCCACCACGTCCAGAGCCCGCGAAGCCTCGAGATCAGATCGCCGCGTAGCGAGCCGGTGTCGGTTCCCGCCAGCGCCGCTTCGTTGGCATCTTCATAGACCTCCATGATCAGCGCCGCCTTGTTGCGCCACCAGCGATAGATCGTGGGCTTGCTCGAATTCGCCCGCCTGGCAAGTGCCTCCATGCTGAAGCCGGTATATCCCACCTCATCGAGGATATCGGCTGCGGCGGCGAGAATCGCCCGATGCGTTTCAGGGCTCCGCACCGCGCCGATGGACTTTCGCGCGCGTGGCGGATGCCTGCCTGCGGCTGCGGTGCGGGCTGGCTTTTGAGCGGCATCTTGCATGGATTCACAATCCGGCTGGCGGGCAGACGCGTTCAACGCAGGTGAGCAGAGATGCGTAAGGGAACGCAACAAGAATGCCCGGGGGCGGCAGGCGCCTGACCAACCTCAGCAATCGGATAACCCGCGTTGTAGACAGATAGCGCCATTCCGACTCCATAGACACCAGCAGTGTCGTTTATAAACACCAACGGTTTCGATAGCAATCGTGTTAGCAGCGAGATGAGCCAGATTGTGTGCGTTTTTTTCCCACAAAAAGCGGCGCCACGCTAATGGTGGTTCCCACTTAACGTCAGTTCACGGCTGGGCGAGAGAGGTCCGCAGTAAAGGCGGCAGCGCGACATTCACGGCATCCCAGCTAAATGTCGGCTCATGGCGCACACGCGCCGTCGGAGAGCTGGTGAGTTAGGTCTCCTTCCCACCCTGAGGGGGCTAACGGCCCCGGAAGCAAGCGTCAGATTTTGACCACTAGCAGCAATCAGGCAAAAACTGCCCAATCCGTCGGCGATGCGATGATTTTCGCGTCACTCGTGCGAACGCTCGAAGCCGCGCAGCTCCACAAATGCCGGGCATTTGGCGCAACTCGGCTTTGGCATGCTCCTTGCTTCGTTGATGGCGTGCAGAGCGTCTAGGGTTCCGGCCGCAACACTGCGGTGCTGGTCCAAGAGATGCGACCGCCAGGGATGCACTGAGGCATCCGGCGGAACACGGCGGGCCAAAATCCCGGGAGAACCCTGCACGGGTTTGCTGGCGCGAACCTCTCCCGGATGCGCGCTCCGTAAGCCCCAACATAAAGTCCGGTCGCAATCCGGATCGCGAACAGGGGTACGCAATGCTTCGCAAGCTGGCCGCAATCATCCTAGCCGCATCACTCAGCCTTCCCATCGTTTCCGCCGCCGACGCGGCGCCCAAGAAAGACTTCAAGATATGCTGGTCGATCTATGTCGGCTGGATGCCGTGGGGCTATCTCTCCGACAGCGGCATCATGAAGAAATGGGCTGAAAAAAACGGCATCAATGTCGAGATCACCCGCATCAACGACTATGTCGAAAGCATCAACCAGTATACGGCCGGCGGTTTCGACGGCTGTTCGATGACCAACATGGACGCGCTGTCGATCCCCGCAGGCGGCGGCGTCGACACCACCGCCTTGATCATCGGCGACTTCTCCAACGGCAACGATGCGGTGATCCTCAAGGACAAGGCCGCGCTCGCCGACATTGCCGGCCAGAAGGTCAATCTCGTCGAGCTCTCCGTCTCCCATTACCTGCTGGCGCGGGCACTGGACACGGTCAAGCTCGCCGAGAAGGACATCACCGTCGTCAACACGTCCGACGCCGACATGGTCGCCGCCTACGGCACCAGCGACGTCACCTCGGTCGTTACCTGGAACCCGCTGGTTTCCGAGATCGTCGCCATGCCGGGTGCGCAGAAGGTTTTCGATTCCTCGCAGATTCCCGGTGAGATCATCGACTTGATGGTCGTCAACACCGAGACGCTGAGGGACAATCCGGCGCTGGGTAAGGCGCTTGTCGGCGCGTGGTACGAAGCGATGGACCTGATGACCTCCGACACGCCGGAAGGCAAGGCAGCCAAGGAGGAGATGGCCAAGGCGTCCGGCACCGACCTCGCCGGCTTCGACGCGCAGCTCGCTTCGACGGCAATGTTCTTCGACCCCGCCAAGGCGGTCGAGTTCACCAACGGCACCGAATTGCCGAAGACGATGGATCTGGTCCGCAACTTCCTGTTCAGCCACGGCATTCTCGGCACCAACGCGACGAGTGTCGACATGGTCGGCATGAGCTTTCCCGACGGATCCACGCTGGGCGACGCCAAGAACGTCAAGCTGCGTTTCGATCCAGCCTTCATGGCCGAGGCCGCAACCGCAACGCCCTGACGCGACATGCTGGTCAAGGGAGTGAGTGCCAGGGATGAAGCCTCCGAGACGGCCGGGGAGGGCACCACGCGCCCTTCCCGGCCACGGCCGAAGGTGCGCCTTCGCAGGATCAATGCGAAGGTCTCGCGCGGCGGCGCCTTGTTCCTCGGCGGCTTGCCGTTCCTGTTCGTGGCGATCGCCTATCTCATCGCCTCGGCGCAACGACTGGCCATCAATCCCAGCGACAAACTGCTGCCTTCGCCGGCACAGATGTGGTCTGCCTTTCTTGACCTTGCGACGGTTCCGGACAAGCGCTCGGGCGACCTTATCCTGTGGATCGACACCTATGCCAGTCTCCTCAGGCTGTTCGCGGGCGTGGGTGTGGCCACGTTCGCCGCGCTTTCACTCGGCATCGCCATCGGCTTCATCCCGCGGGTGCGGGCCTTCCTGCTGCCGTTCGTCACCGTCGTTTGCGTTATCCCACCGCTGGCGCTGCTGCCGATCCTGTTCATCGCGCTCGGCCTCGGCGAAACGGCCAAGATCACACTGATCGCCGTCGGCGTCGCGCCGGTGATGGTGCGCGACATCGCCAACCGGGTGATGGAGTTGCCACCAGAGTTGGTGGCCAAGGCGCAAACACTTGGCGGCAACAGCTGGACCATGGTCTTGCGGCTGGTGCTGCCGCAAGTCATGCCGCGCCTCATCACTTGCGTGCGGCTGGCACTCGGGCCGGCCTGGCTTTTCCTGATCGCCGCCGAAGCCATCGCCTCGACCGAAGGGCTGGGTTACCGCATCTTCCTCGTCCGCCGCTATCTCTCGATGGACGTCATCCTGCCCTATGTCGCCTGGATCACGCTGCTTGCCGTCATCACCGACTGGCTGCTGGTGCGGCTTTCCCAAGCGATGTCCCCTTGGGCGCACCCGGTGGAGGCCAGATGAGCCGCATCGTCGTTCACGGGCTGGAGAAGAGTTATGGCGATGCCCGGGTGCTCGAGCGGGTCAACGTCACCGCCGAGGCCGGCGAATTCCTGTCGCTGGTCGGCGCCAGCGGCTGCGGAAAATCGACGTTCCTGCGCATTCTGCTCGGCCAGGAGCAGCAGAGCAGCGGTGTCGTCATCGTCGGCGATGGCCCGATCGTGCCCGAGCCGACGCCGCAGCGCGGCATCGTCTTTCAGCGCTATTCGGTGTTTCCGCATCTGACCGCCATGCAGAACCTGCTGCTGGTCGAAGACTTTCGCTCGGGCGGGCCGTTTGGCCGCGTCTTCGGCGCCAGGCGCAGAAAGGCCAGGCAAGAGGCCGAAGCCATGCTGGCGCGGGTCGGGCTTGCTCATGCGCGCGACCTCTATCCCGCATCGCTCTCCGGCGGCATGCAGCAGCGGCTGGCGATTGCGCAGACCTTGCTCGGCCGTCCGCAGATCCTGCTTCTCGACGAACCGTTCGGGGCGCTCGATCCCGGCATCCGCGTCGAGATGCACGACCTGCTGACCGAGCTCTGGACCGAGCACGGCATGACGGTGGTGATGGTCACCCACGATATCGGCGAGGCCTTCAAGCTCGGCACCCGCGTGCTGGTCTTCGACAAGGTGCGCCACGATCCGCAGTTCCCGTCCGCTTACGGCGCGACGATCACCTACGATCTGAAGCTCGATCGCAAGACCCGGGCTTCCTCTCATCACTTGGCCAAGGTGGCCGCGATGGTCGGGGCGACCCGGCCGGATTCAGCAATGGCGACGACGGCGTCGTAACGGAGAGTTTGAATGTCCAGAAATATCCCCGAACGCAGCCACCGCCGTGCAGGGCTCGTCGCCCGGGCGGCCAGGGAACGCTTTCACCACCCGGATTTCGACGCACGCGGCACGCAGGGCTGGAAATCGATCGAGGCCGAGGGCAAGCTGCCGGAAAGCGGCTGGCGCAAGGAGCAGCAATGGGCGCTCGACATGGGCCTGCCGGGATCGGAGTCGATCGTCGACAAGTCGATCCCGACATTCGCACGCGGCGAGCTGCCGCACTTCGCCGGCATCAACACCTTTCTCAAGGCGCCCTATGTCGAGAATGTCCGCGATGTCGGCAAGTATGATGCTGCCGTCATCGGCATCCCTTTCGACAGCGGCACCACCTACCGGCCCGGAACCCGCTTCGGGCCGCAAGGCATTCGTCGCATCTCGGCGCTCTACACGCCGTACAATTACGAGCTCGGCGTCGATTTGCGCGAGCAGATGACGCTGTGCGACGCCGGCGACGTCTTCACCATTCCCGCCAACCTCGAAAAGAGCTTCGACCAGATCACCAAGGGCGTCAGCCATGTCGCCTCGTCCGGCGCGTTGCCGATCATGCTGGGCGGCGACCATTCGATAGGCTTCCCTTGCGTGCGCGGCATCGCCGACGTGACCTCGAAACGCATCGGCATCATCCATTTCGACCGCCATATCGACATCCAGGAAAAGGATCTCGACGAGCGCATGCACACCACGCCCTGGTACTGGGCGACCAACCTGCCGAACGTCTCGGCGACCAATCTCGTGCAGCTCGGCATCGGCGGCTGGCAGGTTCCCCGCTACGGCGTCGCCGAGGCGAGGAAACGCGGCACCAACGTGCTGACCATTGCCGACATCGAGCAGATGGGCCTCGAGAAGGCGGCGGAAATCGCGCTCGAACTCGCATGGAAAGACACCGACGCCGTCTACATCTCCTTCGACGTCGACAGCCTCGATTGCGGCTTCGTGCCCGGCACGGGCTGGCCTGAGCCAGGCGGCTTCCTGCCGCGCGAGGCGCTCAAGCTTCTGGGATTGGTGACGGCACCCGGCATTTGCGGACTGGAAGTGGTCGAGGTTTCGCCGCCTTACGACACGTCGGACATTACGGCGCTGTTCGGTGTGCGGGTCGTCGTCGAGGCGCTCGGCTCGATGGTCGCCCACGGTAATCTCGGCAAGCACAAATCCATCATCGACAAACCGGCGAGTTTTTAACCA
This sequence comes from Mesorhizobium delmotii, assembly GCF_900149755.1. Classification (NCBI taxonomy): domain Bacteria; kingdom Pseudomonadati; phylum Pseudomonadota; class Alphaproteobacteria; order Hyphomicrobiales; family Phyllobacteriaceae; genus Mesorhizobium; species Mesorhizobium delmotii. The sequence continues at coordinate 1,250,503 of NZ_FUIG01000013.1, forward strand.
TGCACGATGATCACCACCACAGTCACGATCATGGCGATGGCCATCATCATCACGGGCCGAACGGCCATCATGACCATCCGCACGTCCTCGGCCACAACGGGCCCGCGGGCAAGCCGCTGCAATGGCAGACGCCGCATCTGCCGGACCAGGCTCACGAGCCGCCGGCCGATCCAGCGACGGTCGACCTCGACCTTGTTGAAACCGCCTTCCTCGAAGGCTTTGCACGGGCGCCGGACCCATCCAGCTTTCTGCGCCTGGCCGGCATACCCTTTGTCGGCGAGACGGCGGACGGCGTGCGGCTTCATCTCTTGCGCGTCGAAACCGAGGATCTGGTCGACGTCGGCGCGGTCATGCCGCTCGTCGGCGGCACCGGCGTCGCCTATCACCCGCTGCCGGCGCGCCTGACATCGCACCGCCGCCGCCTCGCTTTCATCTATCACGATGGCAATGAGCAAAAGCCGCTCGGCTTCGCCGCGGCGCGCGCCCTTGCAGACCGTTCCGCCGCTTCGCAATTCGCCGTTCCCGGCCACTGAAACCAGAACCCGTCACTCTCATCGAACAGGTACAACCATGAAAACATTTGCAAGACTTGGCATCCTTTCAGCCCTCGCCGCCGTCACACCGTCGCTGGCGTTTGCCCATAGCGGCGGCGCTCACATCCATGGCTTTTTCGCCGGCCTCGAACATCCGCTCCTCGGCATGGACCATCTGCTTGCCATGATCGCGGTCGGCATCATTGGCGCTCGCGCCGGCGGGCGCAGTATTGTCCTTGTCCCCCTGGCCTTTGTCTCGGCCATGGTCGCCGGAGCCTTGCTCGGCATGACCGGCATCGGCCTGCCTTCCCTTGAAGCGGCCATCGCGCTGTCGCTTGTGGTCTTCGGCGCCATGGTCGGTCTTGCCAGGCCGCTGCCGCTGGCCGCCGCGGCGGCATTGACGGCCCTGTTCGGCCTCTTTCACGGCAACGCCCACGGCCTTGAGGTTCCCGAGAGCGCCGGCGGCATCGCCTACGCCGCTGGTTTCATGCTCGGCTCGTCGATGCTGCATGCGATCGGCATTCTGTCCGCTGTCAAGCTGGCTGGTTGGCCGATGACGGTCCGCACCGCGGGGGTCGCCACCTCGCTGGTTGGAATGGCCATGGCGGCCCAAACTTTCTGAGTGTGGCGATCAAGCGCAGGCAGTCGGCAAACAGAACTGGAATGCAGATGAGCCAGAAATTGTCGATGAGGCTGCGGCGCATTCGCGATTTGCTGTACCAGATCCTGAAGATCCGTGCCGAGCGGCTTTGAAGGGCGCGGTTATCGCGTCCCTCCGGTCGAAATGAGCGTCAGAACTCGAGCGCCTGCCTGAGCGCCGGACCGCTCCTGATGCGCAGATCGAGGTCGGCCTCGATATGGTCGATGTGGTGCAGCATCAGTGCGCTGGCGCGTTCGGAATTGCCATTTTCCAGCGCCTCCAGGATATTCATGTGCTCGCTATGGCCGCAGCTCGAGACGCCCGAGCGGCCATAGAGCGCGATCACCAGCGATGAACGCGCGACCAGTTCTTCCATGAAGCGCTGGAGGATGATGTTTCCGGCGACCGACGCCAGCAGCAGGTGAAAATCGCCCGAAGCCTTGATCTCCGATCGTCTTGCGCTCGGTCCGCGTTCGGCAATGAAGCGGCCTTCTTCCTCGAGCTGCGCCTTGAAGGCAACGACATGCGCCGACGTCATCCGCCCGGCCGCGGCGATTGCGATGCCGGGTTCGATGAGCCTGCGCGAAGCAAAGACCTGGCGCGCTTCCTCCGGCGACGGATTGGCGACGAAGGCGCCGCGGTTGCGCTCGGTCCGCACCAATCCCTCAAAGGAAAGCATCTGTAGCGCCGCGCGCGCCACGGTGCGGCTGACATCGAACAAAGTGCCGACCTCGCCTTCCGACAGCTTGGTTCCGGGCGCCAGCCGACGATCGACGATCGCGTCGCGCAATTGGTCGCGGATCGTCTGGGCGCGATCCTCGTTGGCACTGTCGACAGCAGGGAAAGTCTGGTCGGCTATATTCATGATGGTAGTCCCTGCACCCCTTCTACCCTGAATCGGGTCGCGTGCACGAGGGCCAAAGTGAATACGATGTCAGAAAAGATTGCATACGATTTTTGCGAGAATCGCCCGCTATCGCCTATAATTTGTGCATTGCATAAGCATGCTGTTTCGGCAGGCAGCCGGATGCAATCCCGATTTCCCCAAGGTTTCAATCGCTTGCGGCCGATCCAGGGCAATTGGCATGCATGATGCTTTGCTTAAGTTGATTTAGAGAGGAAGCCGGATGTCCAAAGCCGCCGAAATCGACATCGTGTCCGTTTCGAAAATCTATGGCGCAACGACTGCCGTCGAAGACATCAGCTTGAAAATCCCCGCGGGAACCTATTGCTGCCTGCTCGGGCCGTCCGGCTGCGGCAAGACCTCGACGCTGCGCATGATTGCCGGGCACGAGAGCATATCGAGCGGCGACGTGCGTCTCGGCAACACAGTGGTCACCGACCTGCCGCCGGCCAGGCGCGGCACCGCCATGATGTTCCAGTCCTACGCGCTGTTTCCGCATCTCGACCTGGTCGACAATGTTGCGTTCAGCCTCAAGATGAAGGGTGTCGGCAAGGAGGAGCGCCGCGCCAAAGCGCTCGATATGCTGAAGCTGATGCAGATGGAGGGCTATGCCAGCCGCCGCCCGGCGCAGCTTTCGGGCGGACAGCAGCAACGCGTCGCTCTGGCCCGCGCGCTGATCACCGACCCCGAAGCGCTGCTGCTCGACGAGCCGCTATCGGCACTCGATCCATTCCTGAAGATCCGCATGCGGGCGGAACTGAAGAAGCTGCAGACCTCGCTCGGCATCACTTTCGTCCACGTCACCCACAGCCAGGAGGAGGCCATGGCGCTCGCCGACCTGATCGTGGTCATGAATGACGGCCGCATCGAGCAGGCGGCGCATCCGCGCGTCGTCTTCGAGCGGCCGGCCACCGCGTTCGTCGCCCGTTTCATGGGCGATCACAACGTCGTCTCCGGCCGCGTCAGCGGCAGCCGCGACGGCATGGTTGTCTTCGATGTGCCGGGTGGCGCCTCGCTAGCGGCCAGCGGGCAGGGCAGGGCGATCGGCGAGCCGATCGATATCGCCATTCGTACCGACCATGTGCGGATCGGTGATCCGCCGGCCACCGGGCTGGGCTTCACCGGCATCGCCTCCAACGTCGAATACCGCGGCTCGACCGTGAAGCTCTCGGTCAATGGCGCCGGCATCGAGGATTTTACGGTGATCGTCGACGACACCAGCTTCTTCGCCAAGCCGGTCGCCGTCGGCGACGCGGTGCCGATCGCCTGGGACGCCGAGGACGCGATCGTCCTTGGCCGTCTCGATTCCTGAACCAGAACAACCAATCAAAAACAGGGGAACTGACATGACCAACACCACCGACAAGAAGACAGGAATTTCCCGCCGCTCGCTGCTCAAGACCGGTGCTGCCGCCGTCGGTCTTGCCGCCGGTTCGGGTGCCATATCAGGGTTCCCGACGATCTGGGCGCAGAACCCGATCACGCTGCGCCAGTTCGGCACCGGGGTGTCGAACCTCAACGCCATTGCCGACAAGTGCAAGGCTGATCTCGGCATCACGCTGGAGATGACGGCGACCGATTCCGACGCCGCCGCCCAGCGTGCTGTAACCCAGCCGGACAGTTATGACATCGCCGACATCGAATACTGGATCGCCAAGAAAGTGTATCCGTCCGGCGTTATGCAGCCGATGGATGTCAAGAAGCTGAAATATTACGACAAGATCGTACCGCTGTTCATCACCGGCAAGCTGACGCCCGACAGCGTCATCGCCCAGGGCACCGCGCCGCATACGGTCGGCTTCGTCGAGGCGCAGGACGCCAAGACCTTCGCCAAGGAGCCGACGCAGTGGATGACGATGGTTCCGACCATCTACAATGCCGACACGCTCGGCATCCGCCCCGACCTTGTCGGGCGCGAGATCACCACCTGGGCTGACATCATGGATCCGGCCTTCAAGGGCAAGGCCGCCATTCTCAACATCCCGTCGATCGGCATCATGGATGCGGCGATGATCATGGAAGCCATGGGCAACATCAAATATGCCGACAAGGGCAACATGACCAAGGAGGAGATCGACAAGACGATCGACTTCCTGATCAAGGCCAAGCAGGACGGCCAGTTCCGGGCGTTCTGGAAATCGTTCGACGAGAGCGTCAACCTGATGGCTTCAGGCGAAGTGGTCATCCAGTCGATGTGGTCTCCGGCGGTCGCGGCGGTGCGCTCCAAGGGCATCGCCTGCAAGTACCAGCCGCTCAAGGAAGGCTATCGCTCGTGGGGCGGCGGCCTTGGCCTGGCGGCGCATCTCAAGGGCGCCGAGCTCGACGCCGCCTACGAGTATATCAACTGGTACTTGTCCGGCTGGGTCGGCGCCTACCTCAATCGCCAGGGCTACTACTCGGCCGCCATGGATACGGCCAAGCAGTTCATGTCCGAGGACGAATGGGGCTACTGGGTCGACGGCAAGCCGGCCAAGGGCGATATCATGGCGCCGGACGGCAAGGTCATGGAGAAGGCAGGCGCCGTGCGCGACGGCGGCTCCTTCGTCGAGCGCATGGGCAAGGTCGCCTGCTGGAACTCGGTCATGGACGAGGACCGCTACATGGTGAGGCGCTGGAACGAGTTCATCGCTGCGTAGCGCAAGGCAGCAATAGCTGAGATGTTGCATTCCTTCGCGCCCCCCTCTGTCCTGCCGGACATCTCCCCCACTTGGGGGGAGATTGGCAGCTTCGTTGTTGGCTCCTCTTCTTGCAATGTTGGAGATTGGCGAAAGCAGCGGCGACGGCCGATCTCCCCCCAAGTGGGGGAGATGTCCGGCAGGACAGAGGGGGGCGCGAAGGATCACAGCTTGCCAGATTATCGGCCCTCCGCGTCACTCCAGGGCTGTTCCGGATGACCGTGGCTCTCGACCAGCCTGTAGCCGCTACCAAACCCGCCAGACGACGCCTGTCTCTTGCCCACCTCGTCCCCTACCTCCAGGCGACACCGCTGGCGCTGATCCTCGGCGCATTCCTTCTGCTGCCGATCCTGATGATCGCCGTGGTCTCCTTCTGGGACTACGATTTCGCGGCGATGTACCCGGATTTCCTGACCACCAACTACGCCGACACGCTCGGCTCCTGGGTCACCTGGAAAACCTATCTGAACACGCTGAAATACGCCGCCATCGTCTGGGCGCTGACGCTGTTCATCGGCTTCTGGGTCGCCTATTTCCTCGCCTTCCATATCAGGACCACAGCCATGCAGATGGTGCTGTTCCTGGTCTGCACCGTGCCGTTCCTGACCTCCAACATCATCCGCATGATTTCGTGGATTCCGGTGCTTGGCCGCAACGGGCTGGTCAACTCGACGCTGGTTGAGATCGGGCTGATCCCGAAGCCGATCGAATGGCTGCTGTATTCCGAATTCGCGGTGGTGCTCGCCATGGTGCATCTCTACACGCTGTTCATGGTGACGCCGATCTTCAATACGCTGATGCGCATCGACAAGTCGCTGATCGAGGCCGCGCGTGATGCCGGCGCGTCCGGCTGGCAGGTCCTGTGGAACGTCATCATTCCGCTTGCCAAGCCCGGGATGGCGATCGGCACCATCTTTGTCGTCACGCTGGTGATGGCCGACTTTTCGACAGTGCAGGTGATGTCCGGCGGGCAGAGCGCCTCCGTCGCGCTGATGATGAAGAACCAGATGTCGCTGCTGCAATATCCGGCAGCGGCCGCCAACGCGGTCGTGCTTCTGGTGCTGGTGCTGCTGATGGTCGCCGGCATCCTACGCATCGTCGACATTCGCAAGGAGCTGTGAGGCGATGAGCCACGACAAGCGCACCTTCGAATTCTACGTGCTGGCGGCCTTCTTCGCACTTTTCGTGCTGTTTCTCTACGGCCCGCTCTCGGCGATCCTGATCCTCTCCTTCCAGGGCGAGAATGGCGGGCTGACATTCCCATTGAACGGCGTTTCGCTGCACTGGTTTGCCAATCTGTTCGAGCGCCAGGCAGTCGGCGATTTCGGCGGCAGTTTCAAACGCTCCTTCATCCTTGGCCTGATGGTCATGATCGTGACCGTTGTCGTGTCGCTTCTCGCCGGTCTTGCCTTCCGCCAAAAATTTCGCGGCGCCACCGCATTGTTCTATCTGGCCGTCGCAAGCCTGGTCGTGCCGTCGATCATCATCTCGCTCGGCATCGGCGTCGTCTTCCAGCAGATCGGCTTCCGCCCCGCCTGGTACACGTCTGCCTTCGGCGCGCATCTGACATGGACCTTGCCTTTCGGCGTGCTGATCATGTTCGCCGTCTTCAACCGGTTCTCGCCGGCCTATGAGGAGGCCGCGCGGGACTTGGGCGCGACCTCCTGGCAGACCTTCGCGCATGTCGTCCTGCCGATGATCGCGCCCAGCCTGATCGGTGTCGGCCTGTTCGGCTTCACCCTGTCCTATGACGAGTTCGCCCGCACGCTGATGACCTCGGGCACGTTCAACACGCTGCCGCTCGAGATCTACGGCATGACGACGAATGTCACGACGCCGGTGCTCTATGCGCTGGGCACCGTGACATCAGTGTTTTCCTTCCTGGTGATCCTGCTGACGCTCGGCGCAATCGTCTATGTCGGCCGTCGCCGGGCGCGTATTTGAGAACCGCAGTGCAGATCCTCGTTGTCAATCCGAACACCACCGCCAGCATGACCGAAACCATTGCAGCGGCGGCGCGGTTGGTCGCCGGCGCCGGCACGGACATCGTGGCGGTGACCTCGACGATGGGTCCGGTTTCGATCGAAGGCTACTATGACGAGGCGCTTGCCGTGCCGGGCCTGCTGGTCGAGATCGCCGCCGGCGAGCGCTCGGGCGCGCAGGCCGCGATCATCGCTTGTTTCGACGATACCGGCCTCGATGCCGCGCGCGCCATGGCCAACATTCCGGTCATCGGCATCTGCGAGGCAGCGCTCAGCACGGCCTCGTTCATCGCCCAGCGCTTCACCGTCGTCACCACGACCGAGCGCTCGCGCGTGCCGGTCGAAGGGCTGGTGCAGCGCTATGGCATGGCGGGGCGGGCACGCGTGCGCGCCGCCGATATTCCGGTTCTTGCGCTCGAAGACCCAACCTCCGATGCGATCCTGAAGCTGCGCGGCGAGATCGCGTGCGCGCTCGAGCAGGATCGCGCCGAGGCCATCGTGCTTGGCTGTGCCGGCATGGCCGATCTCGTCGCCGAGCTGCAGCGGGAGTTCGGCGTTCCGGTCATCGACGGCGTCGGCGCCGCGGTCAAGCAGGCCGAGGCCTTGATCGCGCTTGGCCTGTCGACCTCCAAGCGTGGCGCCTATGCAAGCCCACTGGCAAAGCCTTATCGTGGCGCATTGAAATTCTTCGCCCCCGGATCTGTTGCCGCCGAGTGACCGCAATGCGCCGAACGATCAGAACGCTCGCACTTGACGAAGTGGAAACCCTTGTCGACTGGGCGGCAGCGGAAGGCTGGAATCCCGGTGTTGGCGATGCCGTGGCGTTCCGGGCAGCGGATCCCGAGGGCTTCATCGGCGCCTTTGTCGATGGCGAGATGGTGGCCGGTATTTCTGCTGTGGCCTATGGCGACGATTTCGGTTTCATCGGCCTCTACATCTGTCGGCCGGACCGGCGCGGTGAGGGCCATGGCAAGGCAGTCTGGGACGCCGGCATGGCGCGGCTCGGCAACCGCACGATCGGCCTCGATGGTGTCGTCGAACAGCAGGCCAACTATCGCAGCATGGGTTTTGCGCCGGTCTACCGAACGATCCGGTTCGTCGGATCGCCGGATGTTCCGGCAACCGCCGACAGTGGTATTCGCGCCATAGACCCGGAACTCATACCCAATGTGCTGGACTACGACAGCCGCTTCTTTCCCGCTCCGAGGCGATCCTTCCTGGAGCACTGGCTGCGCCCGCCGCACATGGCGCTGGCGATCGTTAGGGATGGCGCGATCGAGGGATATGGCGTCGCGCGCCGTTGCCGGGACGGTTGCAAGATCGGGCCGCTTTTTTCCAACAGCCTGGACGCGGCAAGTCGCCTTTTCGCCGCGCTCGCCGGCATCTCCGGACCCGGAAATGTCCATCTCGACGTGCCCGAGACCAGCGGGCAATTTGCAGCTCGGCTGACGTCCGCCGGCCTCGAGCCGGGCTTCGAAACGGCTCGAATGTACAGGGGAAAAGCGCCGCAGTTAGCGCAATCCGGGGTCTTTGCAATAACGACCCTGGAGCTTGGTTGATTGGACGCAGGGTGGCCCTAATATAGCGGCTTGGCCATGTGCCGGGGCGCCGGCCATTCCGTCGTGATCCCGGGCTGCACCGGCCGCTCCAGATAGGTCGACAGAACCACATAGCTTCGCGTCGAGGTGACGCCGGGCGTTTCGTAGAGACGCGACAGCAGGCCTTCGAGCGCCCGAGTATCCTCGGTGCGGACCTTGATCAGCATGCATGTATCGCCGGCCACCGAATGAATCTCCTCGACTTCGGGGTGCTCGGAAATCGCCATCAGTTCGGGGGTCTTTCCCCAGCCCTTGGTGTCGATGTGCACGAAGGCGAGCAACGGCTTGCGCACCGCCTTGGGATCGATGATTGCCGCGGTGTTGCGGATGGCGCCGCTGCGCCGAAGCCGCTTCACCCGTTCGTGCGCTGCCGGCGGCGACAGGCCGACGCGATCACCGAGCTCGGCATAGCTGACGGTGGCGTCGTCGACCAGAACGCCTAATATCTTTCGGTCGGTTGCGTCGACATCGCGGGCAGCAGGCCTGTTCTGCAGAATGCCATCTGTTTCTTCATCCATGGTGAAATTCCTTATTGATACAGAATTTAATACGGCGATTATCGTCATATGACGAACAGTGATCAAGTCGCAACATTGACGGCAAGGCCGCCTATCCCGGCGCTCGCCTATCTGCTCACCGGATGCATCGCCGTGATCGGCTCCAACTCGCTGGTCCTCGGTCCGATAGCACCGGCGGTGGCGGCGTCGTTTGCGACAAGCGTGCCGGCTGTCATGATCGCGTCCGCCGCGTTCGGCCTCGGCACATCGGCAAGCGCCTTGTTCCTGGCCCGCTATATCGATCGGCTTGGCGCTCGCCGCATGCTGCAAGGGGCGTTGCTGCTGCTGGCGATAGCGCTCCTCGCCAGCGCCGCCGCGCCGACGGTAACGACGCTGGTTGCAGCCCAGCTTGTCGCCGGTTTAGCTGCCGGCGTCGCCATGCCGGCAATCTATGCCAGCGCCGCTGCGATCGCGCCGCCTGGCCGCGAAAGCGGGACCATCGGCGTCGTGCTGACCGGATGGACCCTGAGCATGGTCGCCGGCGTCTCACTGTCGGCGGTGCTTGCCGATCTGCTGCACTGGCGCGCTGTTTTCGCGGCGGTCGCAGCGCTTGCGGCGCTTGCATTGACCGGTCTTACGCTGACGTCGCTGAGCGATGTCAGGAAAAGTGGCCCGGCGCCGACGCCGCTCGGCGCCTTGGCCGTTCCCGGCATAGTGCCGCTTCTGGTCGCCTGCGGCGCCTTCATGACCGCCTTTTACGGCGTCTATGGCTATCTTGGCGATCACCTTCACAATGGCTTGGGACGGCCGGTCAGCGCCAACGGCTTGGCCGCGCTCGCCTATGGCGCCGGCTTCGGGATGGCGGCACTTCTTGACGGCGTGATCGATCGGCTTGGCGCGCGACGCGTCATGCCGTTCGCTTATCTCCTCGTCGCGATCGTCTATGTCGCGCTTGCCGCGGCAGGCGGTAGTTTCCATCTGACCATCGCGATGGTCGCGCTCTGGGGCCTTGCCAATCATTTCGGGCTGAACGTCCTGGTGATGCGCCTCTCGGCGCTCGATCCGGCGCGGCGCGGCACGATCATGGGCCTGAACAGCGCAGTGACCTATCTCGCGGTGTTTGTCGGTACCACCGCCTTCGGTCCGCTTTATTCGAGCTTTGGTTTTGCGGCATCTGCAATGGTCGCAGCGCTGCTCATGCTGGTTGCCGCTTCGGCGGCGGCGTGGCGTTCGCCGCGGCCCGTGTAGTCGCGGAGCCACGCGGCGGCAGAGCTTGCGCTCCCCTCCTGTCCTTCGACAAATGCAAATGAAAGTGCGATAGCATCCGGAATGACGCGGCGCTGTATACCGGTATCCGGCTGTGAGCCTGTCTGGACACGCGATGAACATGACGCTTGAAACGACCGCCGACCCTTCGCCGAAAGAGCTCGCTTTTCTCGGGGAGCGACTCAGCGCGTTCAACGACAGCGATGTCGGTACGGCCAACAGGCAGGCGCTCGCCGTGTTCGTGCGCGATGAGCGCCGTGCGGTTGTCGGCGGCATCTCGGGATATACCGCCTGGGGCTGGCTCTATGTGCAATGGCTCTGGGTTGATGAGCGGCTGCGCGGCCGGCACATGGCCGGCAGGATGCTGGACGCAGCCGAACAGGAAGCCGTTGCACGCGGCTGTCATGGCGCCTTGATCGACACGTTCAATCACCAGGCGGCCAAGGTCTATGAGCGTCAGGGATATCGGCCGTTCGGCGTGCTTCCCGATTTTCCCGTCGGCCGCGCCCGCGTCTTCCTGCAGAAGAAATTGCTGGCTTGACTAGCCGGCAAGGCGCCCGCCGCGCATCGGCTGTGGCACCCCGGTGGTGGTCGGGAAGCTGATCGGCAGACCCCTGAGCACGCGAACCGCAAGGAAAGCAAAGCACTCCGCCTCGACCGCGTCACCCTTCCAGCCGAGCGCCTCCGCCGGCACGGCTTCGACGGCGGCGCGGCTGGCAAGCATGGCCATGATCGTCGGGTTATGGCGGCCTCCGCCGCTGACCACCAGCCGCTTCGGCCGGTGCGGCAGGAGGTCGAGCGCCTTGCCGACGGCCGCGGCGGTGAAGGCCGTCAGCAGTGCGGCGCCGTCCTCAGCATTCATCCCATCCGCCATGGCTGCGCCGAAATCGAACCGGTCCAGTGACTTTGGATAGGGCTTGGCCAGGTAGGGATGCTGCAAGAGCTTGGCCAGCCGGGCTTCGTCCACAGTGCCGGCGCGGGCCAGCGCACCGTCGCGATCCATTTCGCCAAGCCCTTTCGACTTGATGAAATCGTTCAACGGCGCATTGGCCGGTCCGGTGTCGAAAGCGACGACATTGTCCTTGCCGTCCCACCAGGTGATGTTGGCGACGCCGCCGAGATTGAGAACCGCCGTGTCGCCGCTGATATCGGCATCGCGCAGCAGCGCGGCGTGATAGGCAGCCGACAGCGGCGCGCCTTGCCCGCCGGCGCGCATGTCGGCCGAGCGGAAATCATAGGCGACCTTGGTGCCCAGTATGGCATGCATCAACGCTCCATCGCCGAGCTGGCGGGTCTGGCCGAGCCGGCCGGGTTGCGGGGCGCGATGCAGCACGGTCTGGCCATGGAAGCCGACGACGCCGATATCGGCCATCGTCAGCCCGTAGCTTTCGACCAGGTCCTTGACGGCCGCCGACTGGGCGCGCGTCAGCGCTTCTTCGGCTTCGCGAAAGATTGCCGGCTCCGGCCCGGTGAAACTCCAGGTCCTGGCCTGGCGCAGCGTCTCCTCCAGCAGGGTCCGGATCGACCTGGGGTAGGGCGCCAGCGTGTAGGTGCCGAAATCCGCGATCCGCTCGCCGTCGGTCTTGATCAGCGCGACATCGATATTGCCGTCCAGCACGGTGCCGGTCATCAGCCCGACGGCCCAGATTGGTTCCCCACTTTTCGCAATCATCACTTGTTAGGCTCCGTTGACGAGATCGCCGACCGATTGGCGAATCTCGATAATCCCGCTGTTGACGTGTCGGATGGATCCGGTTGGTGAGCAAGGTCGATGCCTTGCCTTTGTCGAAGTCGATCCGTCCTGTATACCAGTATCCCGGTATCCAGGCGGCTTCACAGCGTCTTTTCGCCTATCGCCTTTCGCAGAAACCCGCCCGCATTGTCGAGCGCCTTGCGCGCCTCTTCGATGCCCATCCCGGTGATTGTCACCAGTATCGCCAGCTTGACGTCCTTGCCGGTCTGGTCGAGCGCCCGTCGTGCCTGCTGCGCTGTGCAGCCGGTGGTCTGCATCACGATCCCAACCGCCCTCGCGACGAGCTTTTTGTTGCTGGGATTAAGGTCGACCATCAGGTTCTGATAGCTCTTGCCGATCCGGATCATGCTGGCTGTCGTCAGCATGTTGAGAACCAGCTTTTGCGCGGTTCCCGACTTCAGCCGGGTCGAGCCGGCGAGAACCTCGGGGCCGACAAGCGGAGAGATGGCAATGTCGGCAATGCCGGCAATGACTGACCTGGGATTGCAGGAAAGCGCCACGGTCGTTGCTCCCACCTGCCTTGCATAGGTCAAGCCGCCGATGACGTAGGGTGTGCGGCCGCTGACCGCGATGCCGACCACCACATCGTCGGCGGTCAACTTGATGCCCTGCAGTGCCTTCATGCCTTGTTGCGGATCATCCTCGGCGCCTTCCACGGCCCGCACCAGCGCTTTGGGGCCGCCCGCGATCAGGCCGAGCACCATGTCCTCGGGCACGCCAAATGTTGGCGGACACTCCGAGGCGTCGAGAACTCCCAACCGGCCGCTCGTGCCGGCGCCCATATAGACAAGCCGCGCCCCTTTTTGAAACGCACTAACGATCCGGTCTACCGCGGCAGCAATTTCCGGAATGACCTTCTCGACGGCGGCCGGAACGCCGCTGTCCTCGTCATTGATCATGCGCAGGATCTCGATGGTCGGCAGCAGGTCGATATCCATCGTCCTCGGGTTCCGATCCTCGGAAACCAACCGCTCCAGCTCCGACATCAACTCCTGTTCATTCATCCGCTTACTTTCAAACTTCTCGCCATCGGCAACAAGTAATGTGATGCGGCGCCAAGCGTTGACCAGTACCAGCGGCTGGCATTGGCGGACCCTGTTAGTCCAAACAAATGTTGACAACATCATCTGTTGTTGATCAAAGTCCAGCCATGAATTGCGCGGGCCGGGTGAGGCGATGGACGACCTTGGAGCACAGGAACAGGCAGTGCTGGATCTCATCGCGGCGAACCCTTTCGCCGGCCAGCAGGATATAGCGACCGCGCTCGGCATTGCCCGCTCGACCGTCGCGGCCCACATCGTGCAGCTCGTCAACAAGGGCTATGTTCTCGGCCGTGGCTATGTGTTGCCGGCCTCCAAGCGCATGATCTGCATCGGCGGCGCGGTTCTGGACCGCAAGTACCACGCCAAGAAGGATCTGATCTTCGGGACGTCGAACCCGGTCGACGGCTATCGCAGCTTCGGCGGCGTCGCCCGCAACGTCGCCGAGAACCTTGTCCGCCTCGGCGTCGACGTAAGCTTCGTCTCGATCGTCGGCGACGACGAGACCGGCCGCTCGCTGGTGCGGCATCTGCGCGACCTCGGCGCCGACGTCAGCCAGGTCATCACCACAACGGAGCGGCCGACGGCGGAATATGCAGCGATCCTCGACCTCAATAACGATCTCGTGCTCGGCATCGCCGACATGGAGATCTTCGATCTGTTTTCGCCCTCCTATCTCGACCGCTTCTGGCCGCATCTGGCTTCGGCGACTTGGGTGTTCATCGACTGCAACCTGCCGGCCGCGACGATCGCAGCGCTGATGTCACGCAAGCAGGGCGCGCGCTTCAAGCTCGCCGTCGACACGGTCTCGTCGCCGAAATCGGCACGCCTGCCGAAGGACCTGTCCGGCATCGACCTTTTGTTCACCAATCGCGACGAGGCCAACACGATGCTTGGCATCACCGATGTCGACAAGCGGCTGAAGCCGAAGGAGGCTGCTGCGGCGCTGCGCGCGGCCGGCGCCAGCGAGGTGATCGTGACCATGGGCGCTCATGGATTTGCGGTCGCGACCGAGGGCGGCGTGGCGACGATGCGTTCCGTCCCGGCCCGCGCCGTCGACATCACCGGTGCCGGCGACGCGATGATTGCCGGCACCATGTACAAGGTGCTTTCGGGAGATCCCGTTCCTCACGCTGCGCGCACCGGCGCGCTGCTCGCCACGCTGACCACCGAGAGCGAATCCAGCGTTCATCCCGATCTGTCGCCGCGCTTCCTCACCGCCGGCATGTACCGCATTCCCGCCTGAACGCGAGCCGAACCCTGAAAGCGAAATGACGATGAAACCTTCCCTTCTCCACCTGAACGACGAAGTCGCGGCAGCACTTCGTGAAGGCCGCGCGGTGGTGGCGCTGGAATCGACGATCATCACCCATGGCATGCCCTATCCGGCCAATCTGGAGACTGCGCGCGGCGTCGAAACCGTAGTGTGCGAGAACGGTGCGGTGCCCGCCACGATCGCGGTGGTCGCCGGCAAGATCAAAGTCGGGCTCGGTGACCGGGAGCTGGAGCAGCTGGCAGCGGCAAAAGACATGGTCAAGGCCTCCGGGCGTGACCTCGCCGCCATCATGGTGGGCGGCGGATCGGCCGGAACCACGGTTTCGGCGACGATGCGGATCGCCGCACTCGCCGGCATCGGCATTTTCGCGACCGGCGGCGTCGGCGGCGTGCATCGTGGCGCCGAGGCTACTTTCGATATCTCGGCCGACCTGACCGAACTCGGCCAGACCGGCACGACCGTCGTCTGCGCCGGCGTGAAATCGATCCTTGATATTGCAAAAACGCTGGAATATCTGGAGACCCAGCGCGTGCCGGTGATTGCCTATCAGAGCGACGATTTTCCGGCCTTCTATACACGCTCCAGCGGACTGAAAGCCGATCACCGCCTCGATACGGCCGAGGACATTGCGCAGGCCATGCTGCTGCACGAGCAGATCGGCTCGGGCACCGGCATCCTCGTCGCCAATCCAATTCCGGAAGTGGATGCGCTCGATCCGGCCTTCATCGACGGCACGATCACGGCAGCGGTGGCAGAGGCCGAGAAACGCGGCATCGGGCGCAAGGAACTGACGCCGTTCCTGCTCGCCCGCATCAACGAGCTTTCGCAGGGTCGCAGCCTGAAGGCCAACATCGCGCTGGTCCGCAACAACGCCGCGCTCGCCGCTCGCATCGCAGTGGCGCATGCGCGGTTGAAGCGCATGGCCAAATAGGCTCAGCACCCGGCCGGCGCTACCGGCCTTCGATTTCAGGCGGGCCCGAGATCGAAAACCCGCCCGGCATTGAGGATATTGTTCGGATCGAAAGCCGCTTTCAAGCGCCGCATGGCCGCGATCTCGGCATCGCTGCGCACCAGGTGCAACCATTCCTTCTTGTCGAGGCCGATGCCATGCTCGGCCGAGACGCAGCCGCCGGCCGCAGCGACGCCCCGATAGACGATGTCGTATGCGGCCGCCGGATCCACCGTGCGGACCTGATAGTGGAGATTGCCATCGCCGAGATGGCCGAAGACGTAGATGTCGGCGTTGCGGTCAACGGCCTGGACCGCAGCTTCCGTTTCCCGCAGGAAAGTGCCCATCCTCGCCAGCGGGATGCTGACATCGACGCCGACCAGGCCTTTTATCGAAAACAGGAAGCGATTGGCGTCCTCTCGCACCGCCCACAGCGCGCGGAATTCGCGCGGCGACTGCGAGACCACCACGTCGTCGATCACGCCGTCCTCGACCGCCTGCATCAGCACAGCGGCAAAACGTTCGCCGTCGCGGTCGGGCTCGCTGCCCTGTATCTCGGCGAGCACATAGAGGGGCGAGCCGACGGGCAGCGGCGCCGGCGCATCCATGCCGGCGACCATGGCGCCATAGAGCGGCGCGAAATTCACTTCATAGGCCGAGAGCAGGGGTCCAAGTCTCTGTCTGAGCAGACCGAGCAGCGTGATCGCCGCGTCGAGCGACGCAAGCGCGCAGAAGGCGTTGACCTCGGTGGCCGGCTTCGGGTGCAGCCGCAGGCAGGCGCGCGTGACGACGCCCAGCGTTCCTTCGCTGCCAATGAATAGCTGGTTGAGATCATAGCCGGAATTGTCCTTGGACAAGCCCTTGAGCGACGTCAGGATGCTGCCGTCGGCAAGTACTGCTTCCAGGCCGAGCACTTGCGCCCGGTACATGCCGTAGCGCAGCACGCGGATACCGCCGGCATTGGTGGCGACATTGCCGCCGACCGTGGCCGTGCCGCGCGCGCCGATGTCGACGCCGAACAGCAAGCCGGCCGTATCGGCCGCGTCCTGCACCATCTGCAGTGGTGCGCCGGCCTCGGCGACGATCGTTGCCGCCTCGCGGTCGGGGGTCTCGATCGCCGTCATGCGCTCCAGCGACAGCACCGCTTCGCCGGGCTGGATGCGAGCCGCACCGGCAAGCCCGGTTCGGCCACCCTGGACAACAAGCCTTTGCCCCGCCTCGTTGCACAGGCGCAGTATGTCCGACACCTCGCCGGCCGTGCGCGGACGCAAGACGAACTCCGGCAGTGCGCCGGTCTTGCCGTCGGGATCTTCCCTGTAACGCGGTCCGGCCTCGTCGGCCGAAACGATCACTGATCTGTCCAGCCGTTTTTCCAGCCGCGACAGGAGCTCGGCAACCTTCTGTGACATGGGGCTCACTCGTTCGCCCTAGGCGCCTCGGCCTCGGCGCGAACCAACTTGATGTCGGCGCCCGCCGCCCAGGCGCCAATATCTTCCCGGCGCAATGCCGCCGCCATCATGTCCGGAAACAAATCCGGCGTGCAGGCGAAGACCGGAATGCCAAGTGCGGCGACCGAACCTGCCATTGCCGGATCGTAGCCGGGCCGGCCTTGGTCGGTCAGTGCCAGAAGCACGACGACATTGACGCCGGATCGAACCAGCGCCGCCAGCCGCCGCAGCAACTCCTGTCCATTGCCGCCTTCGTAGAGGTCGGTGATCAGCACCAGATGCGACTTGGTTGGCCGCTCGATACGGTCGGCGCAATAGGCGACGGCCTGGTTGATATCGGTGCCGCCGCCAAGCTGCACGCCGAACAGCACTTCGACGGGATCGCTGAGTTCTTCGGTAAGGTCGACGATGGCCGTGTCGAAACAGACGAGCTTGGTGCGCACGACCGGCAGCGAGGCCATCACCGCCGCGAAGATCGAGGCGTAGACGACCGAGCTTGCCATCGAGCCGGACTGGTCGACGCAGAGAACGACTTCGTCAAGATCGACCAGCCGGCGCTGCTTGCGCATGAAACCAACCAGCTTCTCCGGCACGATAGTTTTGTGCTCGGGCTGGTAGTGGCGAAGGTTCGCCGAGATGGTGCGCTGCCAGTCGATATCGCGGGCACGCGGACGGTTGGTGCGCTTCGATCGGTCGAGCGCGCCGCGTATCGCCTCGGCGGTCTTCTGCTCCAGCTTCTGCATCAGCTTGGCGACGATGTCGGCGATGATCGTGCGGGCGATGTCCTTGGTCTTGGCCGGCATGACCGAGCGGAGCGAAATCAGGTCGGCGACCAGGTTGACGTCCGCCTCGATCGCCTTGAGGAACTCCGGCTCCATCAGCATCTGCTTCAGGTCCAGCCGTTCGAAAGCGTCCTTCTGGACAATCTGAACGACCTGCGCGGGAAAGAAGGAGCGAATGTCGCCCATCCATTGCGCAACGCGCGGTGCCGAGCGGCCAAGCCCGCCACGCCGCTTGCGCGGGTCACTGGCCGCCGCGCTGGCACCATCGCCGTAGAGAGCATCGAGTGCCGCCGAAAGTCGTTTGTCGTCGCTGGAAAGTGCCGCCGACGCCTCGTCATCGGCGCCGATCGCCAGGCGCCAGCGGCGCTCCCCTCCGGCATCTGCAGTGAGTGGGCCGGGCTCGTTCATTTCGCCTTCGTCATCCATTGCCGTTTCCTCCCATGAGCAATGGTCCAAGCTGTTCCAGGTGTCGGCGCCATGCCTCGCCGCCATCCGGCGTCGGCGTCAGGCCAGCCGGCAAGCGCGCGGCGCGGCCGAGAACCGCTTCGATCAGCCGCCGGCGCTCCATGCTGTCCAGATTGGAAAAGACGCGGCGCAGCAACGGCAGGTGCGCGATGAAAGCATCTTCGTCGAGAGATTTGAGCCAGGAATCGACCGCGCCGCGCAGACCTTCGTCATAGATCAGCCGTTGACCGGCTGTGCTGAAGAAGCCCTCGAAGAACCCTGCCGCCTCGGCGACCGGCGTGCCCGGCGACAGGCGTCGCCCGAGCAGTCCGGCTGCGGCTTCGGCGGACAGGCGGCCGGCCTCGTAGAGCAGGTGCGCGGCGCATCCGGCCAGCAGCGCCGTCGCCCGCGACCCCTCCAGCACGGCAGCCAGCCCGTTGCGCCATCCGTTCAGCACGTCTTCCCCGGGCTCGACCAGCCTGATCGCCTCATCGGCCTTGCGCATCGCGCTAGCCAATGTCGCGGCGGCCTGCTCATCCAGGTCGCGTGCAGCGTAGGGAAGCGCGATCGCACCTTCGACGATCAGCCGCTCCATGAGGCCGGAAAGCCGGTTCGTCTCCGTTTTCCGGGCCTCGCCATAGCGGATGATGTCGGCGAGCGGCGGCACCGAGGCCAGAATCTCCAGGCATTCGCTGCTGCGCGCCGCGCGCGCCTCCAGGGCCGCGAGACCGGCCGTCGATGCTTCCGACAGGCCTGCCGTGATGGCCCCCTGGACCAGTGCCGCAAGAGTATCGAGGGTTGCTGCGGCTTCGATCATCTGGATCAGGCGGCCGTTGGCAGCCTTTTCGATGGTCGGCCCGTAGATCAGGTTCTCCACCAGGCGAACGGCATATTCCGGCTCCCAGGCCAGGGTCCACCGCTCGCGGAAGGTGCCACGGCTGCGACCGGCATCCGTCAACTTGCCCCAATGCACACCAAGCACGTTCAGCCGATGCAGCAATGTCGAACGAAACAGCCCGCTGTCGCTTCGCAGGTCGACGGATAGTTCCCGCTCCAGCGCTTCAGGTTTCAGCCGCGCCGCCTTCTGGTTGCGCTGCAGATCCTCGATCAACGGCGCCAATGGCGTGTCGGGTGGAATTTCGCCGACGTCCGCACCCAGAAGCAGCTCGGCCTCGACCAGGGCCCACAGCAACGCTTCGCCATTGAACAGAGCCGCAATTGCGGCGTCGCGCAATTCCTCAAAGCCGGGTTTCGGCCGCTCGCGAATTACGGCGAGCGTGCGGGCGAGCCGCTCCGCTTCGATCAGCGAAGCGGTCGAGACCAGGTGACCCTTCACCCGCAGCACCGCTGCAATCATTGCAAGCCACAACGTTGCTGCATCGCGCCGGCCGCGGGTGCGCCAGAGATGCTTGCACCAGCCGGGTGCGACGACGCCCGCGCCATAGCCGTATCCCAGCGCCAGACGCGGCCCGGTCCATGGCGCCCATGTCATCGTGCTCTTGCGCCGGGCAATTCCCTTGATCAGCGCCTGATCGTTTTTCTGCTTGTGTGTCGCCTGCAGTGCCGGCACATGCCACGCCCCGCAGACGACGGCGATAGGTCCGTCGAATTCCTTGCGCGCCGCAGCGATTTCGAGCCGCATATGCGCTTCGCGCTGGGCCTCGAACTGCGCGATCGAGCCTTCACCATCCCTCAGCGTCATCATCGCGTCGGAGATGGCGGCGAATATGGGGCCTGGTTCCGGATTCTGCTCGATGATGTCCGACCACCAGCTTTCGCCATCCTCATAGCCGGCGGCGCGGGCCAGCGTGCCTATCGGATCACGCCGATGCGGAGCCACATCATCACGCTCGATTGATTGCTTCGCTTCGTCAGAATCGACTTTTTCCGCGCCGTCGACCGCTGCTTCCGAGAAGCGCGCCGACGACGGCAGGTCGATGAAGCGCAACGCCGCCTTGTTGTCCACGGCCCAAAGGACCGCCTGATATTCCGGCGAGAACTCGGCGAATGGCCAGAAGCTTGTCGAAGCCGGATCCTCCTCCGGATAGCAAAGCAGTGCTACCGGCGGCTGCATTTCCGGGCGGGCCAGCAAGGGCAGCAGCGCGGAGGCATCGATCGGCCCCTCGATCAGCACGGCGACCGGCTGCAAATCCTGCAATGCCTGCACAAGGCTGTCCGCGGAACCCGGCCCGTGATGGCGTATGCCGAAATAGGCGACGTCGCTGTGCCCCATGGCGCGTCAGATCGCTGCGTTCAAGGCCGCATAGTAGCCGGCATAGTCGGGCCGCTTCTTGAGCACTGTTTCCAGATATTCCTCAAGCACTGCCTTGTCCTGTACCGGGTCTTTCACGATCGCGCCGACAAGGCTGGCGGCGAGACCTTCGGCGCCGAGCTTGCCGCTGTCGAACCACGCCGCCTGGCTCAGCCCGCCAACCATCGTGGCGATCGCCTCGGCGGTCGACAGCGAGCCCGAGGGCGTCTTCAGCGTCACCTTGCCGTCGGCGGTCGCACCGGCACGCAATTCACGGAAGATGGTCAATACCCGGGCTATCTCATCGCCGACATTTTTCGGCACCGGCAGGTCGAGCCCGCCGGCCATCTCATCGACCCGCTTGGAGACGATCGCCACCTCTTCAGCCATGTCTTCCGGCAATGGCAGCACCACGACATTGAAGCGACGCTTGAGTGCCGAGGAGAGTTCATTCACACCCTTGTCCCGGCTGTTTGCCGTGGCGATGATGTTGAAGCCGCGCTGGGCGTAGATCGATGTGTTCAATTCCGGGATCGGCATCATCTTTTCGGAAAGTACGGTGATCAGCGTGTCCTGCACATCCGAGCCCATGCGCGTCAGTTCCTCGAGCCGGCAGAGCTTGCCGGTCTGCATGGCGCGGTAGAGCGGCGTCGGCACCAATGCTTCCTGGCTCGGGCCCTTTGCCAGAAGTTGTGCATAGTTCCAGCCGTAGCGGATCTGGTTCTCGTCGGTGCCGGCCGTGCACTGCACGATCAGCGTCGAGTCGCCCATGATGGCGGCGGCCAGATGTTCCGATACCCAGGACTTGGCCGTTCCGGGAACGCCGAGCAGCAACAGTGCGCGGTCGGTGGCGAGCGTTGCCACCGCAGTCTCCATCAACCGGCGGCGACCGACATATTTTGGCGTTACCGGCGTGCCGTCACCGGCCTTCCCGCCCAGCAGATAAGTCAGCACAGCCTGTGGCGAGAGGCTCCAGCCGGCAGGCTTTTGCCTGTCGTCACCGCTCGCCAGCGCCTGCAATTCAGAGGCATAGGCCTGCTCGACCGGGAGACGGATGGCAGCGTTCATATGAATTCTCCGGATTGATCATGTGTCGGTTTAGACTGATGTTCGGCCAGCGCTGCATTGAGACGCAGGACACCGAGTGATGAGGCTGCGGGCGGCATGCCGGCTGCGACGACCTCGTCGATCAATTTTGCTGCTGTGGTCGCCGTGGCAAGGAAGCCGATCGTTTCCAGTATATCGTCGGCGCCCCGGCGCATGGCGTCGTCGTTTCCCGCAACGGCGGAACGCAGCGCCGCAAGAGCCGACCCATTCGAAAGATCGTCCCATTCCAGCCAGCCAGCATCAATGCCTTCCGCCAGATTGATCGCGTTGAGGTAATTCGCTTGCTTGAGGATCAGCCGGACGAGGGCTCGTTTCCTGCGACTGTCCAGGCGCGGCGTGAGGTGCAGCACGAACAGCGCTGGTTTGCCGCCATCGGCGACAAGTGCGTCCGCCATATGCGTCACCGCGGCGTCGCTCCCCGAAGCGGCGACCATTCGTGCGATCAGGATGTCGGCGTTGTTGTCGGCGCCGAATTGCCAGGCTCCTATGAACTCAGGTTCGGTAGCACTGAACCGCGCGGCCAGGTCGACCAAATTGCAGGTCTCGAACAATTCGGCGCGACGCTTTTCCTGCGCCGGCGATTTCAACTTCGCGGGCGTGTAGATGCTGCGGCGGCGGATGAAGCCGGATTTGCCTTCGCTGATGAAAGCGGCGAGTTCAGCTGCGGGATCATCCGGTCCGCCATCGTTTGAACGGCCGTGCTCCCCCAGCCTTGCCAGCAGCCGGCCAGCCAGTTCACGCACCTTGCCGGACCTGTCGGCGGAGAGGCTTTTAAGGAACGGCGCGTCCTCAGGATTCAGGCCGAAGCGCATGAGCTCAATGAGCGCAAGCCTGACCTCGGCGGGCTCGCCCGATGCCTTGGCCTCGACCAGCAGTCGAGCCGAAGCCGGTTCACTGCGGCGCATGTCTGCCAGCGCGATGCGTCGCGCGGCGGGATAGAACTCATCCCAATTTTCCGCCGTCAGTTTCTCTTGCGGGGCATGTCTCTCCCCGTCCACGCTTGCTTGCCAGTCGATCCAGGGAGCGTAGACGTCCGGACTGTTCTGATCCGACGCGACGGGCATCCAGTCCATCGGATGAAGCACAAAGCCGCGGCTGGCGACAAGCGTCACCACGCGCGTCTTGCGTCTCGCGTCGACGGCGTGTTTCAGAGCGGCTCGCAACAGCGGCCGCAACCGCTCCGGCAGCATAGGGAGCGCAAGCCTGGGCAGCGGCGGCCGACGCTTGAGCGTCTTCGGCGCCGCCGGCCGCAGGGCGACGTCAAGCGCCTGTGCTGCGATTGCCAGGAGCCGGCGCTCCTGCTCGTCGGGACTTGCACCGCCGGCGATTGTCTTCCAGGCGGTCGGAGCCAGATCGAAGGTGGCTCCGCCGGTGATCCAGCAATCGCGCATTGTCGCCAGGCCTGTTTGCTCGCTCTCGTTCACGACAGGTCAAGCCTCCCGAACCCGCTTTGCGCCGCCAGGAGGTCAAGCCTGGCGCCATCCCAGAGCGCTGCCGTGGCCGCAAGGTCGAGGCCGAGCAATGTTTGATTGACAGCGCCGGCGATCGGCAAGGCTATCCCTCGCGGATCGTCCGTGGCCTGCCACCAGCCTGTGCCGCGGTCGTCGACCAGGATCGCACCAGGCGGCAGCATGAGAGGACAATCGGTAATCCAAGGCGCAGCATCCTGATAGGAAGCATGTGTGGCGAGTGGGTCCTTTGCAGCGCCAAAGCTGAAATCAGGCCACGCGCCGGACATCACTTCACCCATGCGTTCCGCCACCAGTGCGCGAAGCGGCCTGCGTGATGGATAGAAGACCAGCCGGGCATCGAAACGATCGCCCGGTGCAAAAGCGTTGGACCGGCGTCCGGCGGAAGCCGGAAAATAATCGAGCAGCACGGCAAATTGCGGGGTAGCGCTCTTCAGATCAAGCAGCCAGGTCGAATGGCTGACGAGACCGTCACGGCGGCTCTCGATCTTCTCGCCCAGAACCTCCCAGAAGCTTTCGACCTGTCTTGCATCCGGATTGGCCAGGACCTGTTCGCGGGTTTCAGAGGTCGATACGAGGCGCTTCAGCTCTGGGTCGTCGGGCGCCGACCGCCACGCCTTGGCCAGCAGCACAAGCTTGCCGAGCTCGCGGATCGCCGCATCCGGTTTTTCCTCGCCGCGCAGCGCCATCAGCCGTGATGGGATCTCGTCGATGCGACCGGCAAGCGCGGTTGCCTTCATGTCGACCAGCCGCGCGGCAATCCGGCGGCAACGGTCGCTGCTGCCGTCGACAAACCCGGAAAGACCAAGCCGCAACTGATCGGCGATCCATTGATCGAGTTCGTCGAGCGCCGCCGACACTGCTTGCCGTGTGTCTTCAGCCCGCTTGCGCTGCGCTGCCTCACGACGCTCCACCGCCGCAACGTCTTCGACGGCGGCGCTCTCGTCCGTCCGTGCAGCCTCATCAATGCTTTTGGCTGCCGCACCGGCTATCGGTTGCGCTGGCGGTGGCGTCGTCTTCCTGCGCCTGCCAAGCCAGTCATTCACCCATTCCGGCGAGGATTCGGCTGCAGCAAAACTGGCTGGCGCGGTGGCGGCAATCCACATCAGGGCCAGCGTGTGCTTGCACGGGAATTTTCGCGACGGGCAGGTGCATTTGTAGCCGTGATCGCCCGTGTCGACCACCACCCGATATGGATTGGAGCCGGAGCCCTGGCATTCACCCCAGATGAGCGCCTGCTGCTCATTCTTTTCGAGCCGCGGCCAGTTCGATCGTTTGGTCAGCTTGGAGGCGGCGCTCAGCGACGCTTGATCAGGAGCAAGCGCCTCAATGGTCTTCAAATCGAATTCCAAGCCGCGCCCCTCGTGACTCGAACCAAACGCCTGTCGCCAGGATAGATAGCCGTTTGTGAAGAATTATTGTAGCTCTCGCAATGTGAAGATTCTCGCTCTGTCCTTATGTGCCCGAAACCGCCTGATCCGCAAACGAGGACCACCGCCATTCGGCGGGCAGAGCATTTTCAGCAAAACGGCGCTTGGCGGCCCATGCAACTGGTTCGCCTGCAGCGAGCCGTTCAGCCTTTGCCCTTCAGGTCGACAGGCATGGCATTTCAAACTGGCACCGCCCTGTATGATGGCTCTCCAGCGGGCTAGTTTTTGGCCCTTAGCGTGATTTGAACCACGCGGCGCTTGACTCCGGCGGCGGCTTGTGAAAAATTTTGCATCAATTGATAAAAATATCTTAGGGCGGAAATGGTTGGTTTTGGAAACGGCCTGCTGCGCGACGATGAAACCAGTATGGCGACGCGTGCCGCCTGGCTTCATTATGCTGGCGGGCTGACCCAGTCGGAGGTCGCCAAGCGGCTTGGCCTGACCAGCCTCAAGGCGCATCGTCTCATCACCAAGGCCAATCAGGAAGGGTTGGTCAAAGTCTATATCGACGGCGAAGTGTCGGAATGCGTCGCGCTTGAAGACGATTTGTCCAGCCGCTACGGCCTCGACTATTGCGAGGTCGTTCCCGACTTTGACGGGGAAGACCTGCCGCTCAAGGCGCTCGGCATCGCCGGCGCGCAGTTCCTCAAGCGTGAGATCGAGCGCGGCGAGGATACGCTGATCGGCGTCGGTCATGGCCGCACGCTCGCCGCCTGCGTGGAGTATCTGCCGCGCATATCGGCCGAAAAGATCCGCTTCGTTTCCCTGCTTGGCGGCCTGACGCGCAAGTTCTCGGCCAATCCGCACGACGTCATTCACCGTCTGGCCGAACGGACCGGCGCGGAAGCCTATGTGATGCCGGTGCCGATGTTCGCCAACACGGTCGAGGATCGAACTGTGCTGCTTGGGCAGAAGGGCATCAGCGAGGTCTTCGATCTTGGCAAAGCCGCCGACCTGCTCATCGCCGGTATCGGCACCGCCGAGCGCGAGGCGTCGCTGGTCGCCACCGGCATGATCGAGAAGGGCGAAATGGAGGAGATCCGTCGCAAGGGGGGCGTCGGCGAACTGCTCGGCCATTTCTTCGACGATGCTGGAAAGGCGGTCGAGACGACCCTTTCCAACCGGGCGCTGGCGCTGGCGCGAGAAGATATCAGCAATCGCAGGATCGTCGCCGTTGCCGGCGGCAAGGTGAAGGTTCGTGCCATCAAATCGGTGTTGGAGGGTCGCTATCTCAAGGGCTTGGTCACCGATGAGCGGACGGCGCGATCACTCGTGGAGCAGACGCCGGTCGGGTAGCCGGCAACCATTCGATTGAAACTACCCTGTGGAGGAGAAGACAAATGCATGAGAAAGAGAAAGACCTGATCGATGCGTTCCTGCGCGGACAAGTCGATCGTCGTGGGCTGATCAAAGGCCTTGGCGCGATGGGCCTTGCCGCCGGCACGGCCGGCACGCTGCTCAATCTGGGGCAGACCCGCGCGCTGGCGGCGGACTTCGACTGGCAGGCGCACAAGGGCAAGACCATCAAGCTCTTGCTCAACAAGCATCCTTACGCCGATGCGATGATCGCCAACCTTGAAAACTTCAAAAAGTTGACCGGCATGGAAGTCGTCTATGACGTGTTTCCGGAAGACGTCTATTTCGACAAGGTCACCGCTGCGCTGTCGGCCAGCTCGCCTGAATACGATGCCTTCATGACCGGCGCCTACATGACCTGGACCTATGGCCCGGCCGGCTGGATCACCGACCTTAACGAGTGGATCAAGGATCCGACCAAGACCAACGTGAACTATGCCTGGGACGACTTCCTGCCCGGCGTCAGGAAGTCCTGCGCCTGGAACGGTCAGCCTGGCGGCGTGCTCGGTTCCGACGACGCCAAGCAGTGGTGCATTCCGTGGGGCTTCGAACAGAACAACATCACCTACAACAAGGGTATGTTCGACAAGGTCGGCGTCAGCGTTCCCGGCAATATGGACGAGATGGTCGCTACGGCGGCCAAGCTCACCAAGGATGTTGGTGGTGGCGTCTACGGCATCGGCGTGCGCGGTTCACGCTCCTGGGCGACGATCCATCCCGGCTTCCTGTCGGCCTACGCCAACTTTGACCAGAAGGACCTGAACGTCTCGGCTGACGGCAAATTGTCAGCCGCGATGAACACCGCCGAATCCAAGGCCTTCCACAAGCAATGGGTCCAGATGATCCAGGAGAGCGGCCCCAAGGACTGGTCGACCTACACTTGGTATCAGGTCGGCACCGATCTCGGCGCCGGCGCCTCGGCAATGATTTTCGACGCCGACATCCTCGGCTACTTCATGAATGGCGGCGACAACAAGATGGCCGGCAAGCTCGCCTTCTCCGCCTTCAAGGCCAATCCCGCCGCCAAGGCTCCGACGCCCAACATCTGGATCTGGTCGCTGTCGATGTCCAATTTCTCGAAGGACAAGGACGCCACCTGGTACTTCATGCAATGGGCATCCGGGCCCGAGCATGCACTGTTCGGTGCGACCGAGATGGACTTCGTCAATCCGGTCCGTCAGTCGGTCTGGAACGACCAGATGTTCCGCGAGAAGCTGAACAAGAGCTATCCGGGCTATGTCGAGATGTTCGACGTTTCAGCGCCCGGCGCCAGCATCAAGTTCACCCCGCAGCCGCTGTTCTTCGATCTCACCACCGAATGGGCGGCGACGCTGCAGAAGATGGTGGCCAAGGAAGTGCCGATCGACGAAGGCCTCGACATGCTGGCCACCAGCGTCGACGGCCAGCTCAAGGAAGCCGGGCTCGGCTAAAGTCCTGGCGAACGGCTGGCCCGCTTCTGCGGGCCAGCCGGCCATTCCACTGCGAAGCGGCGCCTGGAGCATCGAACCCAAAAGTGGAAACCGGTTTTGGGGAAATCCGATGCTCAAACACTGGCGGTGCCGCCACTCGCCCAACCGGCCGCCTAGCTCCCTGGGCGGCCGGCAGGGCGAAGCAACAGAGATGACGGGTGAGCCACGATGACTGCGGCGACAATGCAAAGAAACAGGCCTTCCGGCTTCAGGATCAGCAAGAAGGTGCTGCCCTATGTACTCAGCCTGCCGGCCTTGCTCGTCTGCATCGGCATCCTGATCCCGTTCTTCACATCGGTGGTCTATTCATTGCAGCGCTACCGGCTGAGCCAGCCCTGGGCGCGGCAGTTCAACTGGGGCGACAATTACATCTCCTTTTTCACTGACCCGAGGTTCTGGAACACGCTGGAGATATCGCTGCTCTATGCCGGCATCACCGTCCTGCTCGAACTGCTTCTCGGTCTCGGCATCGCCATGCTGCTGCAGAAGCGCTCGACGCTGAACAATTTCATCTCGATCATGCTGTTGATGCCGCTGATGACGGCGCCGGCGCTTGCCGCGCTGATGTGGAAGCTGATGACCAATCCCGGCTTTGGCGTGCTGAGCTATCTCGCCAGCCTGATCGGACTGCAGGATTTCCGCTGGGCCTCGTCGCCGTCGACCGCACTTTTCACCGTGGTTCTTGTCGACATCTGGGTCTACACGCCCTTCATCATGATCCTGCTGCTTGCCGGCCTGCGCAGCTTGCCGACGCAGCCCTTCGAGGCGGCTGCACTTGACGGCGTGCCGAGGAGTTTCGTGTTCTTCCGCATCACCTTGCCGATGCTGACACCCTACATCCTGACGGCGACGCTGTTCCGCCTGCTTGATTCCATCCAGCAGTTCGACATCATCTATGCCATGACCCAGGGCGGTCCGGGCGATACGCTGACCGTCTTCCAGGTCGAGGCCTACCTCAACTTCTTCCAGTCGACCAATGTCGGCCGCTCGGCGGCGCTAATGATCATCCTGTGGGCGATCACCTACTTCCTCTCGAACATCTTCATCAAGAACTGGCTGCGCCTGCGCGAACGCGCCCGCGGCCAGGCATAGGAGGCTGAGATGGAACACACCTCGCTTCTCGAACGCATCCTGCGCGGCGCAGCACTGACGCTGGTCGTGATCTTCTTCATGTTCCCGATCGTCTGGATCTTCATGATGTCGTTCCAGACCAACGAGACCATCCTGCGGATTCCGCCGCAACTCGTCTTCAAGCCGACGCTGGCCAACTACACCGCGCTGATCACCGGAAAGCTGACGACGGCGGCCGGCACGCTCGACATCGCCTTCATGCGCAACCTCTGGAATTCGGTGTTCCTGTCGGTCACCTCGGTCGCCGTCGCGCTGCTGCTCGGTGTTCCGGCAGCCTACGCCTTTGCACGGCATAAGTTTCGCGGCTCGGAGGACATCGCCTTCACGCTGCTGTCGTTCCGGTTTGCGCCGGCGCTGCTGGTGCTCCTGCCGCTGACCCTCTATTTCCAGAAGCTTGGATTGGCCAACACCTATATCGGGCTGATCTGGGTCTATCAGCTGATCTGCCTGCCTCTGATCCTGTGGATCGTGCGCGGCTATTTCGAGGACATCCCGGCCGACATCGAATACGCCTATCGCATCGCCGGTCATTCCTGGTTCGCCACCTTCCGCAAGATCGCGCTGCCGCTCGCCGGCCCGGGCATTGCGGCTGCCGGCCTGCTCGCTTTCATCTTCGCCTGGAACAATTTCGTCTTCGCCCTCGTGCTCGCCTCGGCCGACAAGCAGCCGGTGACGGTCGGCGCGCTCGCCTTCATCACCTCCTCCGGCATCCAGTACGGCCAGATCTCGGCGGCGATCGTGCTTTCGATCACGCCGACGCTGGCACTTGCCCTCTATGCGCAGCGCTATCTCGTCGAAGGCCTGTCGCTCGGCGCGGTAAAGGGATAGTTCTCATGGCCAGCCTCGAACTGCGAAATGTCGTCAAGCGCTACAAGAGCCAGACTGTTCTCGACAATCTGTCGCTGACCGTCGCCGACGGCGAAACCCTGGTCCTGTTCGGACCGTCCGGCGCCGGCAAGACGGTGCTGCTGCGGCTCGTCGCCGGCGTCATCGATCCCGATGAAGGAAAGATATTTATCGGCGGCGAGGACATGACCGACCTCGACGCCGAGTTCCGCGGCGTCGGCATGGCGTTCCAGAACTTTGCGCTGTTTCCGCATATGACCGCCTTCGACAACATTGCGACACCGCTTCAGGCAAACCGCTCGTCGCAAAGTGCGATCAAGGTAGGCGTCCAGAGCGTCGCCAAGCTGCTCAAGATCGGCCATGTGCTCAGCCACAAACCACGGGCGCTGTCCAACGGCCAAAAGCAGCGCACCGCGCTTGCCCGCGCTCTGGTCGGCTCACCGCCGGTGCTCCTGCTTGACGACCCGCTGCGCAACGTCGATGCCAAACTGCGCTTCGAAATGCGGCTCGAACTGCCGAGGCTGCTGGCCGACCGTGGCGCGACCGTCGTTTACGTCACCCAGGATTATAAGGAGGCCATGGCGCTCGGCGATCGCATTGCGGTGATGTCGCAAGGTGTCATCAAGCAGCTCGGCACACCCGAGCAGATCTATCGTGAGCCGGCGAACATCGAGATCGCGCGGCTGTTCGGCGACCCGACAATCAACCTGCTCGACGTCAAGCCGTCGCGCGATGCCAAGGGCATTTATGTCGGCCTGTCGAATGTCCAGGTCCATCTGGCAGGCGCTTACGAGACGGCGGTCGGCCGCGACTGCGTGATCGGCCTACGGCCTGAAGCGCTGAGCTTCGTCGACGAAGGCACGCCGGCCGCCATTCCGGTGACGATCGAGGCGGAGACGCCGCTCAACGAAAAGATCGTCACGCTGGTGCGCACCGTGCGCGGCCGCGAAATCCTGGTCTCCCGTCCGGCCGGGACACCGGGTCAAACCGAGGGCAGGGCCCATATCGGCGTCGACAGCAAAAGCGCCCTTCTGTTCGATCGTGCCAGCGGCGACCGCATCGGCTCGAGGAACGTCGTCAATTTGCGCAGCGGAGAAGCGGCATGAGCCAGAGCGCACTCGCCATTTCAGGCGTCGACAAGTTCTATGGTCCGATCGATAGGGGCGTGCATGCTGTCCAGAATCTGACGATCGAAATCGACAAGGGCGACATCGTCGCACTGCTCGGCTCGTCCGGTTGCGGCAAGACCTCGACATTGCGCATGATCGCCGGCTTCGAAGAGGTCTCGCGCGGCACCATCTCGGTTGCCGGCCGCAGGGTGCACACGCTGCCGCCGGTCAAGCGCAATGTGGCGATGGCGTTCGAGGGCTACTCGCTCTATCCGCCGCTGACCGTGCGCGAGAACATGGCGTTTGCGCTGAAGGCGGCCAAGCTGCCGAAAAGCGAGGTTGACGCGAAGGTTGCCAGCATCGCCAAGCTGCTCGAGATCGAGGACATTCTGGAGCGTTATCCGAGCTCCATCTCCGGCGGCCAACAGCAGCGCGCCAGCCTCGGCCGGGCGCTGATCCGCCAGGCCGATCTTCATCTGCTGGACGAACCGATGGGCCAGCTCGAGCCGCAGCTTCGCGCCGTCCTGCGCGGCCGCATCAAACACTTCATCAAGGAGCGCGGCCTGACCGCGATCCTGGTCACCCACGACCAGACCGAAGCCAATGCGCTTGCCGACCGGATCGCGGTGATGGAAGGCGGCGTCCTGCAGCAGTTCGACACGCCCGACATGCTCAAGCAGCGGCCGGCCAACCTGTTCACCGGCACCTTCGTCGGCGAGCCGCCGATGAATGTCTTCGAGGCCTATGTCGGCACGGCTGCCGACAAGATCAATCTGCGGCTGCCCGACGGACTTTCGCTCGATTATGACAAGGACGCGTTCAGCGGCTCGGTTCGCGACGAATTGCTCAAACGGGAGCGGGTCGTCATCGGCATCAGGCCCTATGCGGTTCGCCGCTCGAAGGACGGCGTGCCGGCCACAGTTTCGGCCAACCAGTGGCTCGGCGACCAGACGCATATCGCGGCGGATTTCGCCGGCGGTTCGCTGGTCCTGGTCGAACACGACCGGACCCGGCTGGAGCTTGGCGCGCCGATCAATATCAGCATCGATCCGAAGAACCTGCACATCTTCGATCAGTCCAGCGGCATGGCCATTTCGCACGGCATGGAGCTTGCCTGATGCGGGATGTGCTGATCGGCATCGACGCCGGCACGTCTGTCATCAAATCCGTCGCCTTCGATACGGCGGGCCGGCAGCTCGCGGCTGCGGCGATGCCGAACCGGTATGAGACCTTGCCGGGCGGCGGTGCCGAGCAGGATCTGGCGCGCACCTGGGCCGATACCGCGACCACCCTGCGCGAACTTGCCGACAAGGTTCCGAACCTCGCCAGCCGCACCATCGCGATCGCCGTGACCGGACAGGGCGATGGCACCTGGCTGATCGACAAGGACGGTGAACCGGTCGCCAAAGGCTGGCTGTGGCTCGACGCGCGCGCCGCAGGGGTCGTCGAGGAGATACGGGCGCGACCGGAGGATCGGCTGCGCTTCGAAAAGACCGGCAGCGGTCTGGCCGCCTGCCAGCAGGGATCGCAGTTCGCCTTCATGAAGCGCCACATGCCCGAAATGCTTGGCAAGGCGGCGACGGCGTTCCACTGCAAGGACTGGCTCTATTTCAGGCTGACCGGGGAACGCGCCACCGATCCGTCGGAGGGGACCTTCACCTTCGGCGACTTCCGCACCCGTGGCTATTGCGACGATGTGCTTGAGGTGCTCGGCGTTACCGATCTCAGGCATCTGCTGCCGCCAATCGTCGACGGCACCAGACATAGCGCCGGCCTGTCGGCGGCTGCTGCCGAAGCGACCGGGCTGCTTTCCGGTACGCCGGTCGTGCTGGCCTATGTCGACGTGGCCTGCACCGCGCTCGGCGCCGGCCTGCTCGACCGCGAGCGCAAGCCAGGCTGCTCCATCATCGGTTCCACCGGCATGCATATGCGGCTTGCGCAGACGCCGGACGAGGTGCTGCTCAACGAGGCGGCGACCGGCTACACCATGACGATGCCGGTGCCCGGCGTCTTTGCGCAGATGCAGTCGAACATGGCGGCGACGCTCAACATCGATTGGGTCCTTAGCCTCGCCTCCGGCATTCTCGCTTCGCAAGGCATTACGCGCACCAATGGCGAGATGATCGCGCTGGTCGATGAATGGATATCGTCATCGGAGCCGGCCTCGCTGCTCTATCAGCCCTATGTGTCGGAGGCCGGCGAGCGCGGGCCGTTCGTCGATGCCAATGCCAGGGCCGGCTTCGTCGGCATTTCGTCGCGGCACGGTTATGCCGACATGGTCCGCGCCGTTTTCGAGGGACTGGCCTTCGCGTCGCGCGATTGCTATGCCGCCATGGGGCCGCTGCCGAGCGAAATCCGGCTGACCGGCGGTGCGGCCAGAAGTCCGGCTCTGCGCAAGATCCTGGGTGCTGTCGTCGGCGCCGCCATTCGCACCAGCGAACGCGAGGAAGCCGGTGCGGCGGGCGCCGCGATGATCGCTGCGGTCTGCGTCGGCCAATACAAGTCGATGGACGAATGCGTCGGCGAATGGGTCACGCCGCTGCTTGGTGCGGCGGAACCGAGCGACCGAAAACTTGCCGCGATCTACGAGCGGACGGTTCCGTCCTACACACTGGCGCATGAGGCGCTGCGGCCGGTCTGGCGGTCGATGGCCGCATCCAGGGCAAACTGAGAAGTCGAGGATGCGTAAGAAGATTGCAATCATTGGCGACCGCTTCATGCTTCCCGAGGTGTTTCGCGAGAAAATCGAGAAGGCCTGCGGCGGCAATCTCGACATCCGTACGCTTGAGGCTGCCTGGCCCGACAAGCCGATGGAATTCGGCAATGCGGCGCTCGGCCTCGACAAGGTGAAGGAGTATTTTGGCGATCCGGACGAGGTGGTCAATTTCATTGGCGACGCCGAGATTTTCGTCACCCAGCTTGCGCCGCTCTCCGAGACCATGATGCAGCGCTTGCCCACACTCAAACTGGTTGCGGTCTCGCGCGGCGGCCCGATCAACATCGATATGGCTGCCGCCAAGGCCCATGGCATCACCGTCGTCAATGTGCCCGGCCGCAATGCAAGTGCTGTGGCCGAGTTCACCATCGGTGCCATCCTTGCCGAGACGCGGCTGATCCGGGTCGGGCACGAAGCCTTGCGCAAGGGGGAATGGCGCGGCGATCTCTACCGGGCCGACCGTACCGGCCGCGAGCTCAACGAAATGACTGTCGGCGTCATCGGCTACGGCAACATCGGCACCAAGGTCGTCCGCCTGTTGCGCGCTTTCGGCTGCCGCATCCTGGTCACCGATCCCTATGTGCAGCTGAGCGCCGAAGACCGCAATGCCGGCGTCGAACTGGTCGCGCTGGACGAGCTTCTGTCCCGCTCCGACGTGATCACGCTTCATCCTCGCGTGACCGAGGAGACCCGCGGCCTGATCAACAAGGACACCATCGCCCGGATGAAGCCGGGGGTGATTTTCATCAACACCGCGCGCGGGCCGCTGGTCGACTACGACGCGCTCTACAATGCGCTCGTCTCGGGCCATATCGGCAGCGCCATGCTGGAGACGTTCGCGGTCGAGCCGGTGCCTGCGGACTGGCCGCTGCTGCAGCTTCCGAACGTCACGCTGACGCCGCATATCGCCGGCGCTTCTGTGCGCACGGTGACTTTTGCCGCCGAGCAGGCGGCCGAAGAGGTGCGCCGCTTCATCGCCGGGCTCCCACCGGTCAACCCATGCTGAAGGTCGCGGCAGCCATGAAGCACAATCGAGGCACTGAGGACCCGGCGAGATGAATGGCGCCACTGAAATCGTCGACCTCTTCGTCATCGGCGGTGGCGTCAACGGCGCCGGCATCGCGCGCGACGCGGCTGGCCGCGGGCTTTCCGTCATTCTGTGCGAGAAGGACGATCTGGCCGAAGGCACCAGTTCGCGATCGGGAAAGCTCGTCCATGGCGGCCTGCGCTATCTCGAATATTACGAGTTCCGGCTGGTGCGCGAGGCACTGATCGAGCGCGAAGTGCTGCTTGAATCGGCTCCGCACATCATCTGGCCGATGCGCTTCGTGCTGCCGCACAGCCCGGACGACCGGCCTGCCTGGCTGGTCCGGCTCGGCCTGTTCCTCTACGACCATCTCGGCGGCCGCAAGCGGCTGCCGGCCACCCGCACGCTTAACCTGCGCACCGCGCCCGAAGGCGCCCCGATCAAGGATGCGTTCAAGCGCGGTTTCGAATATTCCGATTGCTGGGTCGACGACGCCCGTCTCGTCATCATCAATGCGCTCGACGCTGCGGAACGGGGAGCCAAGGTCTTTACCCGGACCGCCTGCACCGCCGCCCGCCGTGAAAACGACCTGTGGTCGGTCGAAATGCGCGACAGCCGAACCGGCGTCAGGACGACGGTTCGGGCACGGGCACTGATCAACGCCGCCGGCCCCTGGGTCAATGACATCATCAACCGCGTGGCCGGCCAGAACTCCAAACGAAACGTCCGCCTGGTCAAGGGCAGCCACATCGTCGTGCCGAAATTCTGGGAAGGGCGGCAGGCCTATCTCGTCCAGAACAGCGACAAGCGCGTGATCTTCATCAATCCCTACCAGAACGATCTGGCCCTGATCGGAACTACCGACATTCCCTATGACGGGCGGCCGGAAGATGTGAAGGCTGATACCAGCGAGGTCGACTATCTGATCAGGATCGTCAATCGGTACTTCAAGCGCGAACTTGCCCATAGCGATGTCATCTACTCGTTTTCCGGCGTCCGGCCGCTCTATGACGACAACGCCGACAATCCGAGCGCGGTGACGCGCGACTATATTTTCGAGCTCGACGCCTCCGTCGGGCAGGCGCCGCTGCTCTCCGTCTTCGGCGGCAAGATCACCACCTTCCGCAAATTGGCCGAGCACGCGCTGGACCGGATCGCCCCGTTCTTTCCGAAAATGGGCAAGCCGTGGACGTCGAAAGGCTACCTGCCGGGTGGCGATATCGCCAATGCGGATTTCGAGCAGTTTCTCGGCGATCTCGGCCGCGAATATCCCTGGATGCCGGCATCGCTGGTCAAGCACTATGGCCGGCTCTACGGCACCAGGACGCGCGTTCTGGTCGGGGCGGCCAGGTCGCCCACCGATCTGGGGCGGGGCTTCGGCAAGGATTTTTTCGAACGCGAAGCCAATTATTTGTTCGAGCACGAATGGGCGCTGACCGCTGCCGATATTCTCGAACGGCGCACCAAGCACGGCCTGCATCTGTCCGCCGCAGAAAGAGCCGCCTTCGAGGACTGGTGTGCGAGCCGGCTGATGAAAGCAAGCTGATGGCCTTTACGCTTTCCCTCAACACCAATCCGCTGGTCAACCGTTTCGCCGAACCGGACGATCTGATCGATGCGATCGCCTACGACATCGGCATCCGGGACGTGCAGCTCACGCATGAATTCGTCAATCCCGGCTGGCCGGCGACGACGATCTCGAAATTCATCCGCCTATTCCGCACCGCGCTCGACCGCACCGGTGTGCGCGTGACATCCGGCATGACCGGCCCCTACGGGCGGCTCAACCATTTTGGCCATCCCGACGCCGACGTGCGCCGCTACTACGTCGATTGGTTCAAGACCTTTGCCGACATTTCGGCCGAGCTCGGCGCCAGCGGCATGGGCACCCAGTTCGCGATCTTCACGCACAGGGATTTCGACGATCCCGAGCGTCGTGAGCCGCTTTTCGACATCGCGCTGGAATGCTGGCGCGAGGTCGCCGAGCACGCCAAGACAGCCGGATTAACCTATCTGTTTTGGGAGCCGATGTCGGTCGGCCGCGAATTCGGCCATACGATCGAGAGTTGCTGGGCACTGCACAACCAGATCGAAGCAGCCGGCATGGCCATTCCGTTGAAGATGATGGTCGATATTGACCATGGCGACGTGACCTCGAACAACCCGGTCGACATCGATCCCTATGCCTGGGCCGAAGCCTTTCCCAGGGTATCGCCGATCATCCACATCAAACAGTCGTCGATGAACAAAGGCGGCCATTGGCCGTTCATCGCCGCCTACAACAAGGACGGCCGCATCACGCCGGAAAAGCTTCTGGAGACGGTTCGCCGCGGCGGCGGCGTCGACAACGAGATCTGCCTCGAACTGTCGTTTCGCGAACGCGAGCCGGTCGACCACCAAGTCGTCGCCATGATCCGCGAGTCGGTCGACTACTGGGCGCCGTTTATCGAGACCGGCAGGGCGGCGATTTTACCGCGAACCGAGTAGAACCGGCGGGGCATTTGGACGAATCCCCCTCACCCGGATTGCCAACCGAATTGCGAAGGGCAATTCGGGGCAATCCGACCTCTCCCCGAGGGGAGAGGAGATCGCCAGCGTTGGCGCTAAGCCTCTTCTCCCCAGCGGGGAGAAGGTGGCCGCGAAGCGGCCGGATGAGGGGGAGCCTCACATGCGAAAGCGGGAGTGCTTGGTCAGAACTCAGCCGAATTTCGGGTCGAGACTGCCCGACTTGTAGCGCTTGGCCATTTCCGAGACCGGCAGCGGCTTGATCTTCGACGCATTGCCGGCGGTGCCGAACTGCTCGAAGCGCTCCTTGCACAGCTTCCTCATGGCGGCCATTGCCGGCGTCAGATATTTGCGCGGGTCGAATTCGCTCGGGTTCTCGGTCAGCACCTTGCGGATCGCACCGGTCAGCGCCATGCGGTTGTCGGTATCGATGTTGATCTTGCGCACGCCGTGCTTGATGCCGCGCTGGATCTCCTCGACCGGCACACCCCATGTCGGCTTCATCTGGCCGCCATATTTGTTGATGATCTCCTGCAGCTCTTCCGGCACCGAGGACGAGCCGTGCATGACGAGGTGCATGTTCGGCAGGCGGCGATGGATCTCCTCGATCACATTCATGGCCAGAACCGCGCCGTCCGGCTTGCGCGAAAACTTGTAGGCGCCGTGGCTGGTGCCCATGGCGACGGCCAGCGCGTCGACATGCGTGTCCTTGACGAATTGCACCGCCTGCTCCGGATCGGTCAGCAACTGGTCGTGGCTGACGGCGCCTTCGACGCCGTGGCCGTCTTCCTGTTCGCCGCCGCCCATCTCCAGGGAGCCGAGAACGCCGATCTCGCCTTCCACCGACACGCCGCCCCAATGCGCCATATCGACGACGCGCCGCGTGATACCGGAATTATAATCGTAGTCGGCCGGCGTCTTGCCGTCTTCCTTCAGCGATCCGTCCATCATCACCGAGGTGAAGCCATACTGGATCGCGGTCACGCATGTGGCTTCGTTGTTGCCGTGGTCGAGATGCATGCAGACCGGGATATCGGGGTGGATTTCCACCAGTGCGTCGATCAGCTTGGCCAGCACGACGTCGTTGGCATAGGCGCGGGCGCCGCGGCTCGCCTGCAGGATAACAGGCGATTTGGTCTCCTCGGCGGCCTCCATGATGGCGAGGCCCTGTTCCATATTGTTCATGTTGAACGCAGGCACGCCATAGCCGTGTTCGGCGGCATGGTCGAGCAATTGTCTCAATGTGATGCGAGCCACCCAATGGTCTCCCGTATTTGGTTTCAAGCCTATGGTTGCGAGCCGTTCGTTCGTCGTTCAGCCCACTGATGCTTCTGGCCGGATTTCCGGAGAACCGCAACCTTTGGCCAAGGCGCCGGGAGCAATTCTTGTTACAAGACAGCAATCAAAAGCGAATAATATACCAAAGAAATGTAACATGATCACAAAAATTTAGATACCTATGCGATTTCCTCTGTTATAATGGCTTTGGCTCGCCGTTTCCGCCACCGCGGATTCGCAGCGGACCGGAATTCAGGAAACAGGCTGGGCAATGAAGAGCGACGGCCGGCGGCAAGGCATCATGGATTTTCTGATGGACACTGGCACGGCCAGTGTCGATGAGCTTGCCACGCGCTTCGGCGTGTCGAAGATGACCGTGCATCGCGATCTCGACGAGCTTGAGGAAAGCGGCTTCCTGCGCAAGGTGCGCGGCGGTGCTTCGATCCAGCCGAGCGGCCTTTTCGAGAGCGATTTCCGCTACCGTCAGAAGCAGGCCGGTGAGGAGAAGCAGCGTTTGGCCGCTGCTGCCGTGGCGATGATCGAACCGGGCCAGACGGTGATCATCGACGACGGCTCGACGGCCGGCGGCATTGCGCGCCACCTTGCGGATCTCCGCCCGCTTACCGTGATCTCCAACAATCTGGCCGTCATCCAGGATCTGGCCGGCGTTGGAGGGATCACCCTGATCGCGCTCGGTGGCCAGTACAGCAAGAAGTTCCACGGTTTCTTCGGCCTGCTTGCCGAGGACACGTTGAGATCGTTGCGCGCCGATGTGGCCTTC
Organism: Mesorhizobium delmotii; assembly: GCF_900149755.1. Classification (NCBI taxonomy): domain Bacteria; kingdom Pseudomonadati; phylum Pseudomonadota; class Alphaproteobacteria; order Hyphomicrobiales; family Phyllobacteriaceae; genus Mesorhizobium; species Mesorhizobium delmotii. Next base: position 1,288,765 of record NZ_FUIG01000013.1, read on the forward strand.
CTGTCGTCGTCGGCCATCCACGGCGCTTCCGCCTTCCACCAGGACCAGGAAGTGGTCCACACCAAGCGGCTGATGATGGCCGCCGCCGCCCGCAAATATCTGCTGGTCGATCACGGCAAGTTCGGCCGCACGGCCCTGCATTTCCTGACCGATCTCAAGGCGTTCGACGCCGTCTTCACCGGTCGCGAACTGGGACCGCAGATGCGCGAGGCGTTGGATGCCGCCGGTGTTTCGCTAACGGTCGTCGAGAAGGATTGAGGAGGACGCGTGGTTTACTGGGTCGGCACAAGCTGGAAAATGAACAAGACGCTTGCAGAGGCGACTGACTTCGCCAAGGCGCTGGCGGGATTCGTTCCCGGTCTCGACGACCGCATCCAGCCCTTCGTTATCCCGCCCTTCACGGCGGTCCGCGAGGTCAAGAAAGCGTTAGCGACGACGCGGGTCAAGGTTGGCGCCCAGAACATGCACTGGGCCGACGCCGGAGCCTGGACCGGCGAGATCTCGCCGGTGATGTTGAAAGACTGCGGGCTCGACCTCGTCGAGCTCGGCCATAGCGAACGGCGCGAGCATTTCGGCGAGACCGACCATGCGGTCGGCCTCAAGACCGCCGCGGCGGTGAAGCACGGGCTTGTGCCGCTCATCTGCGTCGGCGAGACATTGGCGCAACGCAACAGCGGCCAGGCCGACGCGGTGTTGGCCATGCAGGTGCATGGCGCGCTGCAATACCTCGAAGGCCAGGCAAAGGCGGCGACGATCGTGTTTGCTTACGAACCGGTCTGGGCGATTGGCGACAAGGGCATTCCGGCAAGTGCGGACTATGCCGATAGGCAGCAGGGGCTGATCAAGAAGATCGCCGGCGATCTTCTGCCGGCCATACCGCCGGTGCTTTATGGCGGCAGCGTCAATCCGCAAAATGCCGCCGAGTTGATCGGCCAGCCTCATATCGACGGGCTGTTCATTGGCCGCTCCGCCTGGCAGGCGGATGGTTACATCGACATCCTTCAACGCGCCTCGGCGGCGATCTGAATCAATCGAATAGGAAAGGACAGAAAAAATGAAAATAGCCATTGGAGCCGACAGTGCCGGCAGACCGCTGCTCGACGTCATTGCCGCGCATCTCGCCACCAAACCCGGCCTCGCCGTCAGCGACCTCAGCCAGGCGGGCTACTATGCCGACCTGTCGCAGAAGCTCGCCCAGACCATCCTCGACGGCGAGAACGATCGCGGCATTCTGTTTTGCGGCACCGGCATCGGCGTTTCCATCTCGGCCAACAAGGTGCCCGGCATTCGCGCAGCACTCACCCATGACACCTATTCGGCGGAGCGCGCGGCCAAATCCAACAATGCCCAGATCATCACCATGGGCGCCCGCGTCATCGGCCCGGAACTGGCCAAGTCGATCGTCGACGCCTGGCTCGCATCGGAGTTCGACGAAAAGGGACCGTCGGCCGGCAATGTCCAGGCGATCGACAGGCTCGATGCAGCTGGGCTAAGCCAAGCTTTTCCGCATTGCGCCGATGACGGTGACTGCCGACGCGGCGCCAGGGTCCACGTGCCCGAGTGACCGCTCGCCGAGCCGCGACGAGCGGCCCTTCGCGGCGATCATATCCTTGGTCGCCTCGGCGCCCCGTTCGGCTGCTTCGAGGGCTGCTGCCAGGCTTTCGGACAGGGTCTTGCCGGCGGCATGCGCGGCGGTGGCGGCTTGCGCCGCCGGCAGCCAGGCGTCGACCATCGTCTTTTCGCCGATCTCCGCCTTGCCGCGATCCTGGATGCCTTGCGCCATCGCCTGGAACAGGGCGATGAAATCGGCACCCGCCAAGGTCGCCCTGCCCTTGACGGCGGCCGCGCCGCGCATGAAGGCGGTCGCATAGAGCGGGCCTGACGAAGCGCCGACGGCGTTGAGGAACGATTTCGCCGCGGTGTTGAGGAGAGCTGTCGGCTCGGTCGCCGAAAGGTCCAGCGGCGCCAGCGCATCGCGCACCGCACCGAAGCCGAGCGCCATGGCGATGCCGTGATCGGCGTCGCCGATGACGCCGTCGAGCTGGCAGAGCCGGTCCTTGTCGACTTCGATCGCCACAGCGATCGCATCGAACATTGTTTTCAAGCCGGCCGTATCGATGGATGTCATGGATGCTACTTTCATCCGGCGCGGAACATGGCGCAGTCGCAAGGATGGTCGAGCATCGTCTGCAATTCGCCGTCGACATGCATCAGCGTCACCGAGGCGCCGGCCATTTCGAGCGAGGTGCAATAATTCCCGACCCAGGTTGCATGAACTGACACACCGATGTCATCGAGCCTCTGCTTGGCGCGCCGATTCATGATGTAGAGCTCCATCAGCGGCGTCGAGCCGAGCGAATTGACGAGCACGGCGACCTTGTCGCTACGCGCCGGCGCCATCTCGTCGAGGATCTTGTCCAGCATCTCATCGGTGATCTCGTCGGCCGTTTTCAGCTTTCCGCGCGCGATGCCCGGCTCGCCATGGATGCCCATGCCGATCTCCATCTCGTCGGGCCCGATTTCGAAATTCGGCCGGCGGGTCTGCGGCAGCGAACAGGGCGACAGCGCCACGCCCATGGTGAAGGTGTGATCGTTGGCCTTCCTGGCGATACGCTGGCATTCGTCGAATGACAGCATCCGGTCGCAGGCGGCACCCGCAGCCTTGAAGATGAAGAAATTGCCGGCAACACCACGGCGCTTTTGCCTCTGGTCACGCGGCGCCGATGCGACGTCGTCAGTGGTCAGCACCGTGCGCACCTCGATGTCGTCCATCGCCGCCATCTCTGCGGCCATATCGAAATTCATCACGTCGCCGGCATAGTTGCCGTACATGAACAGCACGCCGGCGCCGCCGCTGGCCGCCTTGGCGCATTCGAGGATCGGGTCCGGCGGCGGCGACGCAAAGACGTTGCCTATTGCCGCCGCGTCGGCCAGCCCCTTGCCGACGAAGCCGAGGAATGTCGGCTCGTGGCCGGAGCCGCCGCCGATGACGAGGCCGACCTTGCCCTGGCGAGGTCCATCGCGGGCGATGATCGAGCGTGGGCTGCCCTCCGCGCTTTTGAGATGGCGGGGATGCGCGGCCAGGATGCCTTCCAGCATCTCGTCGACAGTGCGGTTGCCGTCGTTGACGATCTTCTTGGTCTGCACCTGCATCCTCCCGATTTCGATATTTTCGCAGATAGTACAGAGTGTTACCGGGATTTCCACCCGGGCATGGACATTTCACGCGGCAATGCGTCCCGCGCGCCAGGATCTGCACGCAGGCATTGCTGCCTCTTTTGCCCCTGAAGTGCCCGAAGAAGAAGCGGTGGGAAGAGCTGATAACTTGCCCCGTCAAATGGCGATCACCGGCAAGGCAGGCAGCAGCTTGTCCAAGGTGATGGGAAATTCACGCACTCGCACGCCGGTTGCGTTGTAAATGGCGTTGGCGACTGCAGCCCCTGCACCGCAGACGCCGAGCTCGCCGAGTCCCTTCGCGCCAAGTGGATTGGCCTTGTCGTCATGCTCCTCGAGGAAGACGACCTCCATCTCAGGGACGTCGCCGTTGATCGGGACGTGATACTCGGCAAGATCGTGATTGACGAAGTGGCCATAGCGCCGGTCGAGCACCGTCTGTTCCATCAGCGCCGCACCGATCCCCCAGGTCATGCCGCCGATGATTTGCGAGCGCGCAGTCTTGGCGTTGAGGATACGGCCCGTGCCCATCACCGCCAGCATCCGGCGCATGCGGATCTCACCGGTATCGCAATCGACTGCGACCTCGGCGAAATGCGCGCCATAGGAATGCTGCGAGTAAGCCTTGTATGACTGGGTGGTAGCGCCTGCGGCTATCGAGCCTTCGGCCTCGAACCCGTCGGGAGCGACCCGCCGGATGAGATCGGCCAGACTTGCCGACCTCTGGCCGACCCTCACCTCGCTGTTAGCAAAGCTTGCCTCGGTGGCGTTCGCACCACGCAACGGTGAGGCCTCGCTCGACTGCGCCGCCTTCAGGATCCGTTCCTTGAGGGCGGTGCAGGCGTTGTGCAGCGCCGACCCCGCGCTCGCGGCGCCCCAGGACCCGCCGGAGCCGGCGGTCCGCGGGAAGCGGCTGTCGCCAAGCTCCACTTTGATGGACGAGATCGGCAGGCCGAGGCTGTCCGCAGCGATCTGGGTCAGGATCGTATAAGTGCCGGTCCCGATATCGGTCATGTCGAGCCGCGCCGTCACCCGGCCGTCCCGGTCGATCGCAACCCGCGCCGTCGCCGCGCCGATGTAGTTCGGACGGATCGCCGCCGCCATGCCGTAGCCGATGAGCTTGCGGCCCTCTCGGGTGCTGCCCGGCGTCGGGTTTCTCCGCTGCCAACCGAAACGGCGGGCGCCTTCCTCCATGCAGGCGACGAGGTTGCGGGTGGAGAACGGCACGCCGCGCTCGGGATCCTGTGCCGGTTCGTTACGGATCCTGAGTTCGATCGGGTCCAGGCCGAGCCGCTCGGCGAGCTCATCCATGGCGCATTCGAAAGCCAGCATGCCGGGCGCTTCGCCGGGCGAACGCATCCATTCGCCGCGGTTGATATCCAGCGGAACCAGGCGATGGCGGGTGACCCGGTTCGGCGCCGCATAGAGCGAGCGGGCAAAAACTGCCGTTTGCTCGCAGTACTCCTCGAAGCTGGACGTTGCCGACCAGACGTCGTGCGCGATCCCGGTGAGCCGGCCGTCGGTGTCCGTGCTGAGACGCACCTGTTGGATCATCTCTGCGCGATGACCGGCATTGGCGAACATCTGTTGTCGCGTCAGCGCGATCTTGACGGGACGCTGCAGGACCTGCGCTGCAAGCGCGGCCAGGATCGTATCGGCATGGGCAATCAGCTTGGAGCCGAAGCCGCCGCCGATGAACGGGCTCACGATGCGCACGCGCTCGGGCGGGATGCGAAGCGTGCTGGCGACCCCCGCCCGGAAATTCGCCAGGGTCTGCGCCGATGTATGGATCGTCAGCTCGTTGCCTGACCAGGCGGCGAGCGTCGCATGGGGCTCCATCGGATTGTGATGTTCGAAGGGCGTCCGGTAAGTAACATCGACCTTGACCGGAGCCGCGGCAAAGGCGCTCTCGAAGTCGCCGACCACGCTGTCGGTCTCGAAGCCGGCATTGGTCCGTTTTGGTGCGTAGGCGTCGGCCACATGCGCCGGCAAATCGTAGAGGCCCGGCTCCTCGTCGTAGCGCACTTTGATGAGGCCGGCGGCAGCACGTGCCGCCTCGAACGTCTCCGCAACGACCAGCGCGACGGGCTCGTCGTAATAGCGCACCCGCTCGCTGTTGAGCGCGGGCCGGGCGCGCGTGAAGACCTCCGGCACCGTCGGCGTGACCGCCGGGCCGAAATCCGGCTGGGCCGGCGCATTCCGGTGCGTCATGACCAGCAGAACTGCCGGCGCCCGTTCGGCTTCGGCCGTGTCGATCTCGGCGATGCGCCCCTTGGCGACGGCGGCGCCGAGAATATAGCCATAGGCTGTGCCATCCAGTGCATTCTCGTAGGCGTAGGTGGCACCGCCTGTCACTTTGAGCGGACCGTCGATGCGGTCGATCGGGCGCCCGATGACGCCGCTGCGTGTTTCGGAAGGACGGTTCTCGCTGGTCCTCGTCTCTGTCATCGTGTTACCTCACGCACTTTCGACGGCAGCAGCGAGCGTGTGCCGCATCGTCCGTTTCGCCAGCGGGATCTTGAAATCATTGCCGCCATGCCCGACGGCTCCGGCGAGCGCGGCTTCGGCCGCATCGGTAAAGGCGCCGTCGGACGCCGCGGCTCCTGCGAGCATGCGCTCCGCCTCCGTTGCGCGCCATGGCTTCGCTGCCACGCCGCCCATGGCGATCCGAGCGCTTCGGATACGATCGCCGCTTTTCTCGACGATTGCCGCCACCGACAGCAGCGCGAAGGCGTAGGAAGCACGGTCGCGCACCTTGCGGTAAACCTGCCGGCCGGGCGGCGGCGGCGGCAGGGTGACCGCGGCGATCATCTCGCCGTGGCCGAGCGCGGTCTCCACATGCGGCGTCGCCTCGGGCAATCGATGGAGATCGCCGATCGGGATCGTGCGGGTCTCGCCGCCGGGCGATATGGTCTCAATCCTGGCGTCGAGCCCGGCCATGGCGACGGCCATGTCGGAGGGATGGACCGCGATGCAGGCTTCGCTCGCGCCGAGTACGGCGTGCATGCGATTGAAGCCCTGCAGCGCCGCGCAGCCCGAACCTTGCTCGCGCTTGTTGCAAGGCATGTTGCGGTCGTAGAAATAGGGGCAGCGCGTGCGCTGCAGGAGATTGCCGCTGGTCGAGGCCTTGTTGCGTATCTGGCCGGATGCTCCCGCCAGCAGCGCTTGAGTGAGCATCGGATAGCGCGATCTCACCCGCGGATCGGCGGCAAGATCACTGTTGCGGACCTGGGCGCCGACCCGAAGCCCGCCTGCCGCCGTTTCCTCGATTCGATCGAGCGGCAGCCGGCTGATGTCGACGAGATGCGCTGGGCGCTCGATCTCGAGCTTCATCAGGTCGAGCAGATTGGTGCCGCCGCTGATGAACTTGGCGTCCGGCCGGGCCGCGACCGCGGCAGCTGCCTGCTCAGCACTTGCCGCACGTTCATAAGTGAAGGACTGCATTGCTCACGCCCCCTCTGCCGCGTCGCGGATTGCAGCGACAATGTTCGGATAAGCGGCACAACGGCAGATGTTGCCGCTCATCCGCTCGCGGATCTCGGCATCGGTGAGGGCGACGGAAGTCGCCGCCACGTCGGCGCTCGCATGGCTCGGCCAGCCGGCCCTGGCCTCGCCCAGCATACCGACGGCGGAGCAGATCTGGCCCGGCGTGCAGTAGCCGCACTGGAAACCATCGCGGGTGACGAAGGCGGCCTGCACCGGATGCAGCCGGTCGCCCTCGGCAAGGCCCTCGACCGTGGTGATCTCGTCGCCTTCATGCATTGCGGCAAGCGTCAGGCAGGAATTGATCCGGCGGCCATCGACGAGCACCGTGCATGCGCCGCACTGGCCGTGGTCGCAGCCTTTTTTCGAGCCGGTGAGGCTGAGATGATTGCGCAGCGCGTCGAGCAGCGTCGTCCGCGGGTCGAGCTCGACGGCAATATCCTTCGCGTTGATCCGCAGGGACATCGGCATCGTCGGTGCCGGCGTGGGCGATGCTGCCGCCGTGATGGTGTCGACCGGCTCGGCGTCAACCGGTATACCGGTTGCCAGGAGCACGCCGGTCGCCACCCCGCCCTCCAGCACCGTTCGACGCGTCGGCCCGCTCCTTCTGTCTGTTTTGGCCATGCATGATCTCCCAGTCGCAGTTCTGTCACTCATCGACACTGGAGGTGGGGACCCGCGCGGCGGCTTTCTTTCAAGAAACCGGCGGCAATATCAGGATTCCGGAGAAGAATTCACCCGATAGGCCCGAGGCGTCATGCCCCTGAGACGCCGGAAGGTCGTGGTGAAGTGGCTCTGGCTTGAAAAGCCGAGCCGAAAGGCAATGCTGCCGATCGACAAACCCGTTTCGCGCAGCAGCATCTCCGCTCGTCGCACCCGTTCCTCGATCACATAGGCATAGGGTGCAAGGCCGGTCGTCGCCTTGAATCGGCGTGCAAAACTGTCGACGGCCATGTCCGCGACAGCCGCCAACTCGCTTAGCGAAACGTCGGAATTCATATGGGCATCGATGTAAGCCCGAACTCGACCAAGCGCGCGACGGCTGAGACAGCCGTTACGGATAGACGGGGGTTGCTCCCGGTTCAGGTTGGCCACGCGGAGACTGACGAGGGCGACCAGATGCTCGACATAGGCGGTGTCCGGCTTGTGACCGAGTGCCATCTCGTCGCGAAGCGAACTCAGCAGCGTGGCGATCACCACGTCTTTCCTGTTCACTAGGATGGGCAGGTCTCTCAGGCGTTCGCAGCCAGGAAGCTTGATATCGGGATCGATCCACAAGGCTGAATAGGAGAGGTTTACATCGCGATAGAAGCCCTGCCGCTCCGCGCCTGCGGGGACGAAGGTGAGGGCTCCGGGCCGGTCCATGCCGTCGTACAGGGATCTAGCTTCGTGCCGGATAGACGTGTGGGAGGTTCCGCCTTCTTCGGTCAGCACGATCAGATGATGAGGGGCTGTCCAGCGGAGCTCCGCCTCCCGGCACGCCCATCGCCGATTGTCGAAAACGATCGAGGAACTGCCCCATGACGCGGTTTGCAGGGGCTCCGACTTCTCCTCCTGGCTCCGAACCCGTCCGTCACCAAGCAACGGTCTGAATGACATCGCGGTATCCCGCTGGTTCACTCGCGGAGCCGTGGCCAGCCCCGGCTTGAGCGTTGTGCGCCGCCCCGCCGCTACGCATACGGCGCCTTATGTGGGGCAGGCATCGTGCGTTGGTAACCGCGCCGTGTTCAAGAAGTCGTGAGATCAGGCAGATCCGGGTGCCTTCTGTCAGCCGCCGAGCCCATCGCGGATGGCGCAGAAATAGCGATCGGTTCCGACCTGGCCACCCTTGAGGGCAACCTCCAATCCGTCGATCGCCTTGACGCGCGAGTGGGCGACGCAGAGCGGCGAGCCCGGCGACGCGGGCAGCGGCATTCGCACCGTCAGCGCATCGACACCCATCTGGCCGAGTGCATGGCTCGACGTGTCGCCGCCGGCGATGACCACGCGCTGCAATTTCTGCTCGATCGTCAGCTCGCGAAGAAGTTCGCCGAGGCCGCGGCCAAGCTTGTGGCGGGCGCCTTCCTGCCGGTCGATTTCGGCGCTCCGGTCGGCTGCTGGTCCAAGCGCCGTGTAGAGGACGACACTGCGCCCGGCTTCCAGGCTGGCGCGGCCGGCGGAAACCGCGCGCGTAATCGCCTTGTCGGAACCTTCCGAGACCAGTTCGACAGGATCCACCTCGATCCCGTCGAATCCGTCCGTCAGCGCGTGCCGGATCTGTCGTTCCGTTGTCGGCGAGCAGCTACCCGAGACCACCGCGATCCGGTCGGCTGCACCCGGCGGCGAAAAGCTGGGCTCGGCACGGACGGTCCGGTTGGCGGCCCATTCGGCCAGCAGCGCATATTCGATGCCCGAAGAGCCGACGACGAAAGTGCCGCCCGGCCCGCGAACGCGCCATATCTCCTTGCCGGCAAGCGCCTGAGTTTCCAGGCTGGCGATATCCAAAAGCACGATGTTGGTGCCATCGGCGAGCAAGCGATCGAACGCTTCCGAGCGGGACGCCGACTGCAGCGTCGCGAGATCGATCAGCCCTGAGGCGAGATCCGTCTGCCGCGACAGATGGATCAGCAAATCGGATTCATCCATCGGCGTGGTCGGGTGGCGGCTCATCACGGGATGGCGATCAATGCGGTAATATCTTTCGCGGTAAGCCGCAAACAGATGGCCGAAGGCGGTATAGCGCTTGAGCTGCGGCGCGCCGACCACCAGCGGCACGCTGTCCTGGCTGAACACCGAGCGGCCGATCTCGATGGCCCGGCCGATGCTGCCGATCGCCGGGCCGGAATCGAAGGTCGAGCAGACCTTGTAGTGGCAGATCTCGGCGTTCAGGGTCTTCAGCCAGGCGAAGGCGCCGCGCAGATGCGTGTCCATCCATTGCGGCGTCTCGCTTCGGCTGGTGCCGGCCAGGCCGATGGCACGGCAATGCCTGAACTGCGAAAGCAGAGCCTCGTCCGGCTGACGCATGAACAGCACGGTCGGCACGCCGCCGAGCTCGAGCGCCTCCATGACGTCGGTCGAGCCGGTGAGATCATCGCCATAATAGCTCAGGAGCAGGTTTCGCATTGCGTCGCTTTGCTCAGGACGCTTTGCCGTCGCCGAATTTCTCGATCGACCGCGCCAGTTCGGGTTGGCTCAGGGCGAAGTCCGCCAACGGTATGCCGTCGACGGCCGCCTGCCAGGCTTGCTGCACGGCGCGCACGCCGGCGCCCGGTCCGTCAGGGTGGCTGACGATGCCGCCGCCGCAGAGATAGAGAAGATCGATCGTTCGGCCGGTTCGCCGGTAGGTTTCGGGGGCTTGTCCACCCCACTGGCCGGAGCCGGCGACCGGCAGCGCGCAATCATCAGGCGAAAAGATCGGCGTGGTCACCGCCTCGAAGGAACTGATGAAGGACCAGTCCGGCTCCCAGTATTTCGAAGCGATGCCGTTGATCTGGAACTGATCGACGCCGAGCAGCCGCCAGAACTGCTGCCAGACCTTGAAATCCATGCCGAGGCCGGGGTGACGGGTGAGAATGTCCCAGCCGTTGCGGTGGGCGTGCAGCACCAGGCTGGAGCGCTTTCTGAGGAAGGCCATGCCGCCGAAGCCGATGGAATTGATGTTGACCACGGCGCAATTGCCGCCGGCCTTCGCCACCAGATCATGGTTTCGCATCATCTCGTCAGGGTCGGCATGCGAGATGCCGAAGGCATACATGACCTTTTTACCGGTCTTCTGCTCATGGTCGAGGACGAGCGGCATGATCGCTTTCACCCGTTTCGACAGAGGCGAATAGGCCGGGCTCATCAGCTTCTCGTCATCCTTGATGAAATCGACGCCGGCGGCGATCAGCTCACCGACCATCTCCGCCGTCTCGGGCGGGCGCAGCCCCAGCGCCGGCTTGACGATCGTCCCGATAATCGGGCGGCCCTCGACGCCGGTCAGCCGGCGGCTGCCGGCGACGCCGAATTGCGGGCCCGGATGCGCTTCCCGGTATTCGTCCGGCAACTTCAAGTCGACGACGCGGATGCCGGACAGGCCCTTGATCGAAAAGGCGCCACCGATGGCGATGGTCATCAGCGCCGAAAGGTCGGTGCCGATGGCATCGAGCGGAAACGCGATATCGACATCCGCGCGCTTGAAAGGCCCGTCGCCGGCTTCGGGAAGGGACGGGCGATCGGCGTCCGGCAGATGCCTAATCGCAAGAACACGCGCCGCTACCCGCGCCTTGAGCTCCTCGGTCTCGCCGGCCAGCGCGACGAAGGTTCCCGTCGACTGGTCGCTGGCGATCTTGGCCGCCAGCGCCTCGATGCTGCCTGAGGTTTCGATGCGGTAGGTGAGGGTGATCATAGTTCGAAAAAAATTCCCTGATCCTGGAAATCTGGTATAATGAGTACATAAGTATTGCAAGCGATATCCTGCTCGGCAGGCATTCCGGGATTCGTGATGGCAATGCTAAACGAGACCGGTCAAGGGAGTGATTCGCGACGATGAACCGTTCGGAGCCGATCGTCCGGCGCAAACTTTCCGACGAAGTATTTTTGAGACTGAAGCGCTTGATCACCAGCGGCGAATTGCAGCCGGGCGATGACATGCCGTCGGAGCGCGAGCTGATGGAACGCTTCGAGGTCGGCAGGCCGGCGATCCGCGAAGCGATGCAGGCGTTGAGCAATATGGGTCTCGTCGCGATCTCGCATGGCGAGCGGGCGAAAGTGCTCCAGCTGACCGCCAAGTCGATCATCAAACAGGTCGACGGCGCGGCCAAGATCATCCTGTCGTCGTCGAAGGACACGCTGGAGCACCTCAAGAATGCCCGTATCTTCTTCGAGCGCGGCATGGTCAGGGAAGCCGCCGAAAAGGCCACAGCAGAGGACGTTCAGCGGCTGCGGGCAACCGTTGCCGAACAGCGGAGCTTCCGCGGCGATTCCGAGGCCTTCATATCCGCTGACATGAAGTTTCATACCCAGATCGCGGCAATATCCGGCAACCCGATTTATGTCGCGGTCAGCGAAGCGATGCTTGGCTGGCTGAAGGAATATCACACCGAGATGCTGATCTGGACCGGCAAGGAAAAGTTCACGCTGACCGAGCATGAAGAGATCATCGGGCGCATCGAGCAGAAGGATGCGGACGGCGCCGAAAAGGCGATGATCAAGCACCTCGAGCGCTCACGCGCGCTCTATGTGATGAATTCCGGCAGCTGATTCACCCGATCCGGGTGATCGCGTAAGGCGTCATCACAAGGTGGCGTCGTTCGAACCCGGAAATATCAACCGTCACTTCGCTCGCCGTCAGATTCGCTAGCCACATGACGGTCTTGCCCGCGGGAGAACGGGCGGCCAGCGTGAGCACCCGCGTCTCATCGCTCGTCCTCGCCGCCACGTGCCTGAAGCCGGCCAGTTCGCAAAGCCCCTGCACGGCCCGGAAGATCGGCCTGGCGTCACCTTCGCCGACGGGTTCCCCGGATGCCGCCAGCACGCCGAAGGATCCGGTAAAACTGGACAGCGTGAGCATCTCCAGTCCGGCCGGCGCGACGCGCGCGGCGTAGCCGATCGTCCATGCTGCCGCGAACAGGCCGGCGTGGCGGGGATCCCGGTCGGCCATGGCGATGCGCTGACTATGCGGATTAGCCTTGGTCGCGCCGCCATAGGGGTTCTGCCGCATGGCGATGGTCGACGGGCCGATCCGGTAGGGTTTTGCCCCGAAGATCGCCCGCACCGAGGCGACGATAAAAGGCAGCGCCTCCAGCGATTGCATGACGCTGAGATCGTCGGCGGCGTGCACGATCGGACAGGTGCAGTGGGTGACGAAATCGAGCAGGTCGGCGGGAACACGCTTGCGGTTGAGTTCGGTGAAATAGCTGAACATGCCGCCGCCGAGGCGGATGTCGGGGAAGGCCCGCCGCGCCGCGGCATAGACGTCTTCGAGCGGCGGGCATTCAGGCCATGCGCTGCCCGGCGGCGTCGACTGCCGGTCGACCGAGGGCGAAACGGCGATGGCCGAGAGCTTCAGCCCGGCCTGTCGCACCGCGTCGGCGACGCCTGAAAGCTCGGCATCGAGGTCACCCTCACAGGAAACGACGCATTCGAGCGTCGTATTGGCCGGGCAGGCTGCGGCGAGCCGGGCATAGGACTGCAAGGCGTCGAGGCCGTGTCCGCGCGTCGGATCATAGTGGAACATCAGCTGTTGCGGGCCAAGCGCGGACAGTGCCGGCAGGTTCGCAAGCGCGGCATCGACGTCGCCCGGGTAGATGATGACGCCGACGTCCGGCAGTAGCGGTCCGGCTTCGCCGAGCACGACGCGGACAGGTTCGTCGGTTGCTGCGGCAGCCGGCACTTTCCCGTCGCCGGTCACACGCAGACTGATCGTCTGGCGCACGGTCTCGCCAGCACGCAGTACATGGGGCCATGGCAGCGCGAGCGGCCGGACATAGGTCTTGTAGGAGGCATCCGACCAGTTGCGCTGGTCCTCCATCTCGAACGAGTCGCCTTCCATTCGGCATTCGGCGGTAACGCCGGGCCGAACCTCATGGGTGATGGCGCGCAGATCCTTGAAAGGCTGCCAGGGGTCGATCAGCAGCGGAAGCTTTGTTTCCGCTACGCTGCCGTCGGTGTGCTCGACCGTGACCGGGCTGCCGGCCAGGCCGGCGATCGGATGCAGGATGCAGAAACCGCAGCGATTGGTTTCGAAATCGCTTTCGGGAAGCGCGCTAACGTCGAAGACCAGACGGCCGTCGGCAGAACCATTAATTGTCGCGCGAAAGTCGAGTCGGCTTCGCCGCGGTCCGACACAACTTGCCGAATAGCAGACGGAGAAATTGTCGGCACCCTGGTCGATGGTCAGGTCCGTGAGCGCTGGCTCGTAGGTGCCCCAGTCGCGATCCCTGACGATGTAGGCGATGGCGCGCAGCACTTCGATGCCGCCATGGCGGATGGTGCGCAGATTGCCGTTGACGAAGTCGGCGCTGAGCGCGCCGGCGCGGAGCCTGACCGGCTCGGCTTTGACCGCGGGCGTGCCATAGAGGAGGAAGGCGTCGGCGATCATCTCAGCAAAGCGTCGAGCTGCACCGGTTTCCGGCTCGCAGCACCCGCATAGGCGGCCTCGACCAGCGCCAAAGTCCTAAGATTGTCCGCTCCCGAGGTTGCCGGCTCGGTCCCGTTCGCCAGGCAGTCGACCCAGTGCTTTTGAATGGCGACGACGCTTTCCTGGATGTTATGCCATGGGCGCGATGCCCAGGGCAGCAGCGGCGGCGAGACGTCGCTGACCGCCGTTCCGTTCCTGCCAGTGACGGTGAGCCGGTAATTCTGCTCGAGCCGGATCGTGCCGTCGCTGCCATCGATCTCGACCAGCGTCTGCGGAAACGGCTCGGTCGCGAGCTTCGTCGCATAGCTGCAATCGACCACGGACATTGCGCCGCTCTTGTGGTCCATCAGCATGGTAGCGACGTCCTCGCCGGCAATGTTGGGATTAATGCGAGCGGTTCGTGTCGTGATCGTCGAAACGTCGCCCAACAGAAAGCGGGCGATGTCGAGACTATGAATGCCGAGGTCCTCGATAATGAAGCGCTTTCCCGTCGCCAGATAGGGCTGGCCGGAAAACACGTCATAGGCCGAGCGGAACGAGATCCGTCCGAAGAAGGGCGTGCCAATGTCGCCGCTGTCGAGCATGGCACGCACCGCCTGGATCGGCGACTGCCAGCGAAAATTTTCATGCACCATCAACGGCACGCCGGCATCGGTGCATGCCTTCACCATGGCCTTGGCGTCGGCAAGCGATGGCGCGAATGGCTTTTGGCAGATCGCCGGAACGCCGTGCCGTGCCGCCATCTCGACGAGCGAGCGATGGCTCGGCGCGGTGGTTGCGATATCGACGAAATCCAGGCTTTCGCCGACAAAAAGTGCTGCCGCGTCGGTGTAGCGTCGCGCAATACCGAACTGGTTGCCGACAACCGTGAGCCGTTCCGGGTCACGGTCGCAGACGGCGACGATCGAGACATCGGCGATGTCGCGCCAGGCGTGCATCTGGTTGACGGCAAAGAAGCCGCAGCCGATCAGCGCTCCACGCAGTTCCGCCGCCATCAGCCCGCCTTTGCCATCTGCATCAGTGTCACGCGGCTCTGCAGCCGGCGCTGCGCCTGGTCGACGACGACGGCGACGATGATGACCAGGCCCTTGATCACCATCTGCCAGAACGAGCTCACCCCCATCATCACCAGCCCGTCGGAAAGGATGCCGATGACGAAGGCGCCGACGATGGTGCCGCCGATCGTGCCGCGGCCGCCCGACATCGAGGTGCCGCCGAGCACCGCCGCGGCGATGGCGTTGAGTTCGAAGCTTTCGCCGGTCGCCGGATGCGAGGCCATCAGTTCGGACGAGATGATCAGGCCGACGATTGCCGCGCAGAAGCCGGAGAACATGTAGACGAACATCTTCACCATATTGACCCTGACGCCCGAAATCCGCGCCGCCCGTTCGTTGCCGCCGACGGCGAAGATGTGGCGGCCGAGCGGGGTGTATTTGGCGAGATAGGCCGCCCCAACTGCTACGACGACAAGAATCCATATCGAGACCGGCAGGCCGAGCAGCCGGCCGGCGCCGAGGAAGCCGAACCCAGTCGTACCCAGATCGGGCTTGCCGACAAGGTTCGGGAAGGTGCGGCCATCGGATGACAGCAGCGCCAGGCCGCGCGCGACATAGAGCACGCCGAGCGTGGCGATGAACGGCGCGACATTCAGCCTGGTGATCAGCAATCCATTGACGGCGCCGATCAGTATGCCGACCGCAAGTGTGATCAGTGCGATCTCGAAGACGTTGAAATAGATCGTGTAGCCGACCTGCAGGTCGATGCCGTTGAGCACGAGATAGCCGGCCACCATGCCGCACAGGCCGACGATCGAACCAACCGACAGGTCAATGCCTCCGGTGATGATGACGAAGGTCATGCCCATGGCCAGGAATGCGTTCAGCGCCACATGCTTCGACATCAGGATCAGGTTGGCGGCCGACAGGAAATTGGGTGCTGCGATCGAGAAGAAGATCAGGACGGCGATCAGTGCGATGAACGTCCTCGCCTTCATCAGCGTCAGCAGCACGGAGCCGCTCGAGGCGGAGGCAACTGAAGCCTTGGCCGGGATGTCAGTCATGGGCGTGGCTCTCCGTGTGCGGGACCGGCCCGTGGCCAAGCGCCGATGCGGCGACAAGTGCCGCCTCCGTCGCCTCGGCGCGATCGAACATGCCGGTCAGTTTTCCATTGCTCATCACCGCGATCCGGTCGGACAGCGCCATCACCTCGTCGAGATCGGAGGTGGCGAACAGAATGCCCAGCCCGTCGCGAGACAGTTTGCGCATGGTGCGGAAGACGTCGGCCTTGGCGCCGACATCGATGCCGCGGCTCGGTTCGTCCATCAACAGCACCTTCGGTCCGGTGAGCAGCGCCTTGCCGATGACCACCTTCTGCTGGTTGCCGCCCGACAGCGACGAGACCTCCTGTGCCGGGTCGGCGACCTTGATCGCCAGTTCCCGCACCATCTGCGCCACGGCCTGGTTTTCCTTGGCACCGCTGATATGGAACAGGCGGACAAACCGCGACAGGCTGGCCAGCGTCAGATTGCTGGCGACCGAGAGGATCGACACCAGCCCTTCGCGCTGGCGGTCCTCGGGGATCAGCGCCAGCCCGCGCCGGATCCGCCGCGTCGTGTCGCGCTCTCTGACCTTCTTGCCGGCGATGAAGATCGCTCCAGTCGCATGGCCGTGGCGTCCCATGATGCAGTCGAACAGCTCGCTGCGTCCGGCACCCATCAGGCCGTAGATGCCGAGGATCTCGCCGGCACGCAGCGACAGCGAGACATGATCGACCGCCAGCCCGCCGGTCACGCGCGGCAGGCAGATGTCCTCGGCGCGGAAGATCTCTTCGCCCGGAACATGGCCGTCGGCCTTGGCGAAGTCCTTGGCGTCAGAGCCGATCATCTGCCGCACGATCCATTGCGTGTCGACGTTTTTCATCTTCTCCTGGCCGGTGATGCGGCCGTCGCGCAGCACGGTGATGTAGTCGCCGATGCGGATCAGCTCCTCGAGCCGGTGCGAGATGTAGACGATCGCCACGCCGCGGGCCTTGAGGTCGGCGATCACCTTGAACAGGATCTCGACTTCCGCCGCACTCAGCGCCGAGGTCGGTTCGTCCATGATCAGGATCCGCGCATCGAGCGAAACCGCCTTGGCGATCTCGACCAGCTGCTGCTGGCCGATGCGCAGATCCTCGACCAGCATATCGGGCCGGATGCCGGCTTCCAGGCGCTCGAGAAATTCCGCCGCGCGGCGCTCCTGTTCGCGGCTGTCGATCTTGCGGAACCGGTTGGTGATCTCGCGCGTGGCGAAAATATTCTCGGCGACCGTGAGATTGCCGAACAGGTTCAGCTCCTGGAACACCATGCCGATGCCGCGGCTCACCGCGTCCCCCGACGATGAGAAGGAAACCTCCTCGCCCTCCAGGAGAATGCGGCCGAGCGTCGGCTGTTCGACGCCGGCGATGATCTTCATCAGCGTCGATTTGCCGGCACCGTTCTCGCCGACCAGCACGTTGACCGCGCTCTTGCGCACCTCGAAATTCGCGCGCTTGACCGCGACGGTGCCCGAGTAAACCTTCGAGACGTCTTCCAGTTTCAGGATGACATCGTGATCGATGGCGGCATTCATGGCTTCGGCCCGATCTCTGCCTCCGCCGGCGTCACCAGCGGCAGGTCCTGGCCGCTGCCCATGGCATAGGCGCCGACAACCCTAACGCTCCGGCCCTCCAGCGCTTCGCGCGGCAGCTTGGAAAGCACTGTCCTGTCGGCATAGATGTTGAACGCCTTGCCGAACTGGGCGAAGTCGATCTGGTTGGTGAAATCGTTGAACTGGATGAAGTCGAGACTGTCGCGCAGCGCGGTGCCACGCATCGCCGGTCCGATCTGCACCCGCGCATCCGCCTTGCCGTCGCCGTCGGCATCGACGTCCATGGTCGCCGCGCGTGACTGTGTATTCGCCGTGACCACCTTGCCTTCGAGGTGAACCGCAAAGGTCCATGGCGAGTTCGCCTGCTTCTTCGGATTGCCATACTTGGCGCCGGCAGCCGCTGGATCGGCTTTCGCCAGGGCATGAACCTCGGGAAACAGTCCGGCCTTCTGCTGGAGATAGGGCACCACCTTGGCAGCCCAGATATCCCCGACCATCTTGTCCGCATTGAAGGCCGGCGCTTTGCCGTCGTTCTCTCCGGATGGTGTCGGCAGGATCTTGCAGGCGGTCAGGCTGATGCCGACGGTAACGGCAAGCATCGGCGCGGCGAGGATCGGCCAGGCAACGGTCGGCCAAGTCTGCTTGTTCAACATGTCGGCTTGTTCGGCATGGCGGTCAGGGCACCCAGGAAAATGGAAGCAAGGGACGAGCCGGAAGCTCGTCCCTTGCGATTGATGTTACGCCGGCTCAGTTGGTCAGCGCGAAGGTTTCCAGCTTGGCGGCATTGTCGCCATTGATCAGGACGCAGTCCATCAGCTGCTTTTCCTCGGCCGGAGACTTCTTGTTCTTGATGAAGTCGTTGGCCTGCTCGACTGCCATCTGCGCCTGCGCATAGGCCGGTTGCAGGACTGTGGCCTTGATGCCGCCAGAGGCGATCGAGTCGCGCACGTCGTTCGATCCGTCGAAGCCGACGACAATGACGTCCTTGCGGCCAGCGGCGGCAAGCGCTGCATAGGCGCCCATCGCCATCGTATCGTTGCCGGAAATCACGCCCTTGATGTCCGGGTTGGCCTGGAGGATCGATTCCATCTTGGAATAGGCCTCGGTCTGGCTCCAGTTGGCCGACTGTTGCGCCACCATCTTCAGGTCCGGATAGTCGTCGATGACATCGTGGTAACCCTTCGAGCGGATGCCGGCATTGGTGTCGGATTCCTTGCCGACCAGCTCGACGAAATTGCCCTTCTCGCCCATCAGCTTGACGAACTCCTGCGCGCCGAGCTGGGCGCCCTGGTAGTTGTTGGAGACGATTTGCGCGACGGCGACGCCGGTGGCGTTGATCTCGCGATCGATCAGGAACGAGGGAACACCCGCATCCTTGGCTTTCTGCACGGCGG
This sequence comes from Mesorhizobium delmotii, assembly GCF_900149755.1. NCBI lineage: Bacteria > Pseudomonadati > Pseudomonadota > Alphaproteobacteria > Hyphomicrobiales > Phyllobacteriaceae > Mesorhizobium > Mesorhizobium delmotii. The sequence goes on from NZ_FUIG01000013.1 coordinate 1,307,541, forward strand.
CGACGGTGGCGTCGGCGCCGGCATTGTCGAGGATGATCGCCTTTGCGCCGCGGCCGATCGCGGTGTCGATCAGCTCGGACTGCTCGTTGGCGTCGTCGTCATGGACAAGCACCAGTGCTTCGTAGCCGAGTTCCTTGGCCTTGGCTTCCGCGCCGACGGCTTCGGCCTTGAAGAATGGATTGTCGTGCGAAGGCGTGATGATGGCAATGAGATCCGCCGCGTAGGCGGGTGCGGCGGTGCCAAGCGCCAGCATGCCGGCGAAAGCCGCAAGTGTCATTCTGCGAGTGAGTTTCATGATTTCCTCCCGTTTGAAAAAGCCTGTGCCTCCGCGGCCCAGGCTAAAATGCATCCAGTTCGCCAGGCGGATCGCGTCCGTGTCGCGGATCGGTCATTTGCCGGCTCACCTGGGCGGATCATCCTGTTCGATTCCGTCCCCAGGCTGCCCTCCATCTGCCATCTACCCAATTTTCAGCCCGGCCTCGGCTTGCCAAAGCCATTCCAACAGCTAAGCCAACTGGTATAATGAGTCAACCACAAATTCAGATGATATGTATCTGATGAGCAGCGAGCGGCTCCTGCATCAGCCACCGGCCATCGGAGAGTCATCCACCAAGAGCGATACTTCGTTCCCTACGATGCGCCGGCAGCTGGCCAAGCCGGATAACCACCACCGTAAGGGGTATGATACGCGGGGTGAGAGCGTAATAAGTAAGTAAAGAGGAGACACTCCTAAGCCTTATTCGGTGCTCAGCGGTACGCGCGGGCTTTGCTAGTATCGCGCTTTGGTTGTGGAATTTCTCCGCGGCCCCAGCCTGCGCGCGGGTTTCCGTATGAATCCGTTCGCGGCAAGGATCGCGTTGCCGGTGAGGTTCAGCTATGAATTTTGTGCAGAGTTCCAGGCCGTCATCCTGCAGTCCCGCGCTAAGCTTTGCTGACCGACGGCATTTGGCTTCATTTCGTGGCATCTGCGGCAGGAGCTGCAGCGCCATGTTGTGCCTCATTTCGTTCTGTATCATCCTGCTGCTGGAATCCACTGCACACGGTCGGCCGAAGGCTGACGACAGACTTGCCCCGCGAGACACGATCGAACTGCACGTTTGGCGATGGACTGCCTTGCGCGATGGCGTTTTGGAGGCGTTGCAGCTCAACCATACTTTCACCATCGACTCGGCTGGCACGCTTGACCTTCCAGTGATCGGGAACATTGCCGCCGCAGGTCTGCGTGAGGAGGAGCTGGCAGAGCTGATTTCCGATCGCTTGCAAGTCAGAAGCGGCCGTCAAGAACGGGCGGATACAACCGTCAAACTGATACAAAATCCGCCCTCGGACATCACAGGTTCGGTGGAACACCCGGGCAAACAAAAAGCGCCCGAACCGCCGGCAGACGCAGCCGACGACAGCTCTTCGGCCGTGGCTTCGGAACGCGCCAGTGTCGAGAAGGGCCAGGCCGGGGCGCAACCGAGCGTGCGCGGTTCCCACACACGTTGGGAGCCTGCAGCGGAGCAGCAGCAAGCTCTGGAAGGGGAACGGTTGAAAATGAATGAATTGCTGAATGAGCTGTCGGCCGCTCGTATGGAAGTCGCGGCAGCTCGCGGGGAAGCACTTGCGGCTCGCCAGACTGCTCGCAACGATGCCGTCCGAGACAATCAGAACCTTGCGACGGCGCGTCAACGGGCTGCCGCCTTGGTGCAGGAACTCGATGCGGTGCGGACTGACCGCGGCGCACTGGAACAGAAGCTCCTTGCGGCGCTGAGGGAAGTCGACGCGCTCAGGAAGAGCGTGCAGCCGGCCCGCGGTGATCATGAGGGCCGCGAATTGGCGGCGGCGCGAGCGGAACTGGGCGCGATGCAGCGCGGCGCACGCGACGCCAGCGCGCAGGCACGTGCGGTAGCCGACATGATGGCTGAACAAGGACAAGCCCTAAAACAGCAGCGGCGAAGAGCCGAAGAGCTCGCGCTCGATCTGGAAGTGGCGCAACGCGAAGTCAACGGCTTAAAGGCCAAAGCCATTCTCGCGGATCACGAGAAGGCCGCCATGCTTGAAGCGCGTCACTCTATGGAGGCCTCTCTGGCTGAGGCGCAGCGAGCGCTTGATGAGGAGAGGCACAAGGCTGAGCGCTTCGAACGCGAACTCACCGCGGCGCGCCAAACTATCGACGCTCTTAAGACAAGCGCAAATCTGGCTGTGGTCGCGCAGACCAACGCCATCAAGGACCGACAGGTGGCCGAGGCGGCTTTAAAGCGAGCTGGCGACGCACTCGAACTGGAACGCGAACGGGCAGATTCAGCCGCACGTGATCTCGACAGGGCTCGCCGGGAACGCGACGCGGCAAAGCAGGAAGCGAGCCGAGTCTCGATGGAGCTGAGCGTCGCGTTGGAGCAGGAGCGCAACAAGGCCATCGGTCTAGCCCGCGACCTCAGCGCCGTGCGAAAGGCGATTGACATTGAAAAGGCCCAGGGTGAGCGTCGCACTGAGCGTATGAACCGCGCTCCGAAAGCACGTGCCACCGCAACTTCACGTGCAGATGTGTCTGCGCGCTCGCGACCAGCCCGTCAACCGGGGTTGCGGGAAAACCGCAAAGTGAAGGTCAAAAGGCCATCGCGACCTGTTCTAGTGGCGACCATCGCGCTTCCCGACGCATTGCTCCCGACGCGACCGCCGAAGCTCGGCTCTCGCTAGCGAGGGCTGATGGCGGAGGGCATCTCCGTGGGCCGAAATACATGCCGCAGGAGGAATATGGTAATGAATAAATACGTCGCAGCCGCATTGACAATCGCGATCGCAATTGGCCCTGCCTCGGCTCTTGACGCGGGGCTTGGCGGTAAACTTGGCGGTGTCGGGGTCAGTGCTGGTGTGAGCGTCGGCTCGAAAGGCGCCTCTGTGGCGGGCGGCGCGAGCGTCGACGGAGTAGGGGGAGCAAGCCTTGGCGGATCGGTCAGCGCGGGCAACGGATCACTCGGCGCTGGGCTTGGCATTGGCGGCAATCTCGGCGGCGCAAGCGGCGGCCTATCTACAGGTGTGGGCGCCCATTCGTCCGGATCGGGCACCGCTCCAGGAGGTACGCCAGGCGACCCGGCCGCGGGCTCTGGGCCAGTCGCGAGCGGCAGTGCCGGCATCACGCCTGCCACCGCCAAGGCCAAGGCCGCGAGACAATTCGCCGTACTGCCGCGCGCGCTCAGGCCTTCCGGAACTGGTCGCGACGCGTTGGCGCCGATCACCAATGGCTATCCGTTGGGATTTGTGGCGCCACTGAAAGCGAAACCCGGTATCCCACAAGCTGTGGTGCGCGCCTGCCGCACGGCGATCGCGTCGGCTGCGGCGCCCCTTGGTGCCGTGCGTGTTCACGCGGTAAGCGCAGGTCCGTTGCAGCAACGTCGGGGCGCACTCACGGCGCGGATCGAGGTGCGCATACACTACGCAAGACAAGGCGGCATCGAGGTTCGGCAGGCGCGAGTCGGCTGTCGCCTCGATGCGGCGGGCAGGGTCACCGCGGTGACATAGGACGCGCCTCTCACGCAAAGGGTAGCACGAGAAATACAGTCAGGATTGGCCAGCGTTGCATGAGATTGCCCCTCCTCGATGCCGGGCCACAACCGCATTGTTGAGGGAGCAAATCAATCAATGAAAAGCCGCCCGGGCGGACGGCTCAAAATGCTTCCATGATTTTCAGGTACTTCCGCCTCAGGTGATGCGCTGGATGCTGGCCGCGATCTCCTCAGGCTCGAAGACCCGCTTCCAGTCGTCGCGCATCAGCACTGGCTTGCCGAACTCGATGGCCTTGTTGCAGGCGTCGGAGAACACGCCCTTGGTCTCGCCGAAGATGACGGCGCCGAGCACGTTCATGTGGCCAAGCAGGAAGTCGAGCGCGGCCTGCTGGTCGACGCCGCGGGCGACGACCTCGTCGACCGCTTCCTTCATGACGACGAGCAGGGAGGCGCAGACGGTCTCCGAAAGGCCCGGCTCGAGCAGCGCCATCTGGTCGACGGTGACGCGATGCGACCGCATCACTGGAGCCCATATGATCTTGGCGATCGCTTCGCCCTTGGCGAAATCTTGCTCCGGTCCCTGCATCAGCGCGCTGACCATATGCTGCTTGGCCTTGACGCCGCCGAAATAGTCCTTCTTGGCCGCCATGTCGGTCTCGTCGTTGAAGATCGGCGGATGACAGGGATGGGTGACGAAATAGGTCAGGTCCGGCCGCTTCGGCAAATGGCCGGCGAAAGGTGCTGCGGCGTCGAGCACGACGACCATGGTGCCGGAAGCAAGCTTGCCTTCGATGCTGGCCGCAACCTTGCCGATATGGGTGTCGGGAACCGCGAGGATCACCACCTCGGCGCCATTGAGGGCCTCGTCGGCGCTGACCGCGTCGATGCCCAGCCCCGTCTTCAGCCGCTCGCGGCCGGCGTCGCTGACCTCGACATGGCGTATGGTGTAGGGAGAGCCGCGAAAATTGGTCGACAGGCGGTAACCCATTTTGCCGCCGGCACCAAACAGCGCGATCGTTGTCATCTAGCCGTACTCCTGATCTCGAACGATGGCCCTGCCGATCGTCACCTTAGTAACTGGTATAATCACACTACCATGGATTGGCAATCCGATTTGGGACGAACGAGTTCAAGAGAGCCAATTCCATTGGCGCAGTCCCGCGCCGTGGCTGCGCCACTTGGTGGCGGCCTTCTCGGGATCATGAGGTGGATCGACATCGGAATGCCCGAGTCTTGTAGACGCAGATCTTTTGCATTGCCCGCGAGGGCGGGTCTTTTCAGGGTCCGGCGAGACCGGCAGTCTTGACGTTTAGGCGGTGGTCCGCTGCCAACCGTTTCAGCAGTATTCGTGGGTGCAGGATCATCAGCGTCCGGGAAACATCGCCTTCAAACCTTCGCGCGAGGCCTTGGCGACGCCGCGTTCCGTGATCAACCCGGTGACCAGCCGTGCCGGCGTCACGTCGAAGGCCGGGTTCGCCGCGGGCGTCGTCTCCGGCGAGATGCGGACCTGCGCGATCTCGCCATTCGCGGTCTTACCCCAAACCAGCGAGACCTCGTCGCTGGAGCGCTGTTCGATCGGGATTTCGGCAAGCCCGTCACCCACCGTCCAATCGATCGTTGGCGAGGGCAGCGCGACATAGAACGGCACGTCGTTGTCGGCGGCGGCCAGCGCCTTCAGATAGGTGCCGATCTTGTTGCAGACATCACCGTCGGCGGTGGTGCGGTCGGTGCCGACGATGACCATGTCGATCTGGCCGCGCTGCATCAGATGGCCGCCGGCATTGTCGACGACCAGCGTATGCGGCACGCCGTGGCCGGCCATCTCCCATGCGGTCAGCTGGGCGCCCTGGTTGCGCGGGCGCGTTTCGTCGACATAGACGTGAACGGGAATGCCGGCTTCCGTAGCCAGATAGATCGGCGCCGTGGCGGTGCCGTAGTCGACGGTGGCCAGCCAGCCGGCATTGCAGTGGGTCAGGATGTTGACCGGTTCGCCCGGCTGCTTGCGCGCCGCGATGTCCTTGATGATTTCAAGCCCATTGACGCCGATGGCGCGGTTGAGGCCGACATCCTCGTCGGCGATTTCACCGGCGCGCCGGTAAGCCGCCTGGGCGCGTTGTTCAGATGGAAGCGGCCGCAGGAAACCTCGCATCTCATCGAGCGCCCAGCGCAGATTGATCGCGGTCGGGCGTGTTTCGTGCAAGACCTCCCAGACGCCGTCGAGTGCCGCATCCGAAGGATCGTCGGCCATTTGCATGGCGACGCCATAGGCTGATGTGACGCCGATCAGCGGCGCGCCGCGCACCCACATGTCGCGGATCGCCGTGGCGATGCCGGCAACGGTGCCGACTTTTTCCACGCGGAAATCATGCGGCAGCCAGCGCTGGTCGATGATCTCCACAGAACGCCCGTCGTCGCTCAGCCAGATGGTGCGATAATGGCGGTCGCCGACGTTCAAATTCTGTTCTCCTGTTCGATCAGCGCGGCCAATTTGTTGACCTCGTCGATGCTGTGGATCTGGCGCCGGTTGACGGCGATGTGACGGCCGAATTTCAGCGCCTTTGCCTCACATGTGGCGCGCAGATCCTCGTCGGCAATGGTCTCGAAATCGGCGTTGTGCGCGAGGCCAAGAATGCGCCGGTGCACCTCGACGCCGGCAAAGCCCAGCATGTCGGTCCAGACCTGATGCAGCATGTGGTCGAGCGCCTGTTCGGCGCCAAGCCTGTCGCCCTGATCCTCGAACAGGCTCTTCTGGTAGAGCATGCCCGTGCGCTCGGTTCGCCACAGATGCGAGAACTCGGTGCGGAACACCGACCATGTGTCGACCGTCACATCGAGCAGATATGCGCGCATGGTATCGCGCTTTCCATCCTGCTCGTGGCCACGCTGCGAGAAGAACGCCATCCAGAAATTGGCGAGCAGCATGCCGACGTCGAAGGCGATCGGGCCGTAGAAGGCGAATTCGGGATCGATCATCCGCGTTTCTGTCGCGGTGACCATGATCGAGCCGGAATGCAGGTCGCCATGCAGCAGCGTCTCCGCATTGGCCGCAAAAATGTGCTTCAGCCGCTGCGCCTCGACTTTGAGATCGCGGTCCGCCCGCAACTCTGCGACGATGCTGTCGAGCTGCGGGCTCGTATGCCGGTTCATCTTGGCGTCGAAATACGGGTCCGAGAACACCAGGTTCTCGGTGATGTCGCAGAGCTCGACATTGTCGGCGAACAGCGCCAGATCGGCTTTACGGTCCTTGGTCGCCATATGCAGGTCGGAGCCGCGAAACAGGGTGCGGGCCATGAACAGGCCGATGTCTCTCGCGATGTTCGGCAGCTGCCGGCCCTCGATCAGCGCGCGCCGCAGGATGATGTGCGGCGACAGATATTCCATGATGATCAGCGCCTGGCTCTCATCGAAGTGATAGATCGCAGGCACCGAACCTGGCGCTCTCGCCTCCTGCCGCGTCAGCGCGTGATACTCGAAGAAGGAGCGCTTCAACGGCAGCGGCCAGCTGTCGCCGACCAGGCGGACATAGGGTAGGGCCTGCTTGACGACGGCCGCACCCGTGGCGCCCTCGACGATGAAGACCAGGTTCAGATTGCCGTCGCCGACCTCGCGGACCTTCCAGCGGCTTGTATCTTTGCCGATATGCGAACACAGGGCATCGTTGGCGCCGAGGCGTGCTGCCAGGGTGTCGACCGATAGTGCTTCGAACGGCAATTTCCCAGTCATCCTCACCCTCCCGCTGATGTGCTCCCATCATAGTGGAGCCATGGCGGTTGATCCAAGCTAGGAAGCTCTCTGGCAATTGTCAATCGTGTTGACAATTGCCGGAACAGCCCCTAGCGTCGTGGTCAGGGAGGAACGAATGGGCAATAATGCCGTGTTCCGCGTGCACGGCCTGAGGAAGTCCTTTGGCCATATCGAGGTGCTTGGCGGCGTCTCGCTCGATTTGCACGCCGGTGAAGTGACCGTGCTGATGGGCGCCAACGGCGCCGGCAAATCCACCCTGGTCAAGATCATAAGCGGCGTCTACGAGCGTGGCGGCGGCACGATGAGCCTTGCCGGCCACGACTTCGCGCCCCAGGACTTTGCGCTCCAGGATTTCGCGCCGAATACGCCGGCGGAGGCGATACGCGCCGGTGTCGTCACTGTTCATCAAAACATCAATGATGGTGTCGTAGCCGACCTCGACGTCGCCACCAATTTGACGCTCGACAGGCTGAGCGGCAGCGGCGCGCCGACCCTGTTCAATCCGGGCCGGGTGCGTCGCGAGGCAAAGGCGGTTGCCGACCGCATGGGGCTGGCCATCGACCTGAGAGCCCGGATCAGCGATCTCTCGCTGGCCGACCGCCAGATGGTGGCGATAGCCCGCGCCATGGCACATCAGCCGAAAGTGCTGATCCTCGATGAGCCGACGTCCTCTCTGTCCAGCGCCGAGGCCGACCGGCTTTTCGCGCTGCTCGACAGGCTTCGCGAGCACGGCGTCGCAATCCTCTACATCTCGCATCGCATGTCGGACATCAGGCGGCTTGCCGACCGGATCGTCTCGATGCGCGACGGCGTCATCTCAGGCGTTTTCGACCGCAAGCCGCTCGACTATGAAGGCGCGGTCAACGCCATGCTCGGCCGCAAGATCCACCTCGACCGGATCGTCGCCAGGAATTCGGCCAGGCTTGTCCTGACGATCGACGGGTTGCGCATTGCGCAAGGCGCCAGGCCGATCGCGCTGACGCTCGGCGACGGCGAAGTCGTTGCCATCACCGGCCTCGTCGGCGTCGGCAAGACCGCGCTCGCCGAGACGCTGTTTGGCGTGCGCAAGCCGCTGTCCGGCACCATGATGCTGAACGGCAAACCCTATGCTCCGGGTTCGACAGGCGAGGCGATCGCCGCCGGCGTATTTCTCGTCGCCAAGGACCGGGGCGAAAACGGGATCGTTGGCGACTTCAACATCCAGGAAAATATCAGCCTGCCGTTCCACAGGCGGATGTCGCGTCTGGGCGTTCTCAAGCGCCGCATCGAGCGCGCCACCGCCCGCCGGCAGATTCGGGAACTGGGCATCGTCTGCCGCTCGGAGAAGGACGAAATGTCGGCGCTTTCCGGCGGCAACCAGCAGAAGGTGATGGTCGCGCGCTGGATGTCGCAGGCCGCAAAACTGTTCATCCTAGACGAGCCGTTTCAGGGCGTCGACATTTCCGCCAGGCGCGATATCGCGGCCAAGCTGCGGGCGAGCGCGAACGGCCGTGCGACGCTGCTGTTCGTCACCGAACTCGACGAGGCGCTGGAGACCGCCGACCGCATCCTGGTGATGTCGGAGCAGACGATCGTTGGCGAACATCGCAACGTCGACGTCGACCTCGAGCGTCTGCTGGCCGAAGTGGCGGGCGGGCCGCTGCACAGCGCAGCGTGAGGCGGGCAGATAATGGGACGTGGAATGGAGAGGGCATGAGTTCGGGTTGGGTAAGGATGGCAGCGGCGCGCGACCATGCCATTCGCTATGGCTTCATCGTTCTGCTGTTCGGGTTGATCGCCTATTTCGCCGTCGCCGCCGATGGCTTCGTCTCGCCGCAGAGCGCCGTCTTCATCTTTCAGTCCGTCGCTATCACCGGCGTGCTGGCGCTCGGCGTCACCGCCACCCTGGTCGTCGGCGGCTTCGACCTGTCGATCGGCTCCGTCGCCACCAGCGCCATGATGGCGGCCGCCTATGTCATGGTGGTGCTGGAGCAGAACGCTGTCGTCGCGGTTGTCGCCTGTCTCGCGATCGGCGTCATCGTCGGGCTCATCAATGGCTGGCTGATCGTCTATATGCGTGTACCGGACCTCCTGGCGACGCTCGGCACGATGTTCCTGCTCGTCGGTTTGCAGCGCATCCCGACCGAGGGCCGCTCGATCGCCACCGGTATGACGATGCCCGACGGCTCGGTCGCCAACGGCACGTTCGGCGCTGGCTTCCTGGCACTTGGCCGCCACCGCTTCGATTTCTTCATCCCGAACCTAATCCCGGTTTCGGTGGTCGTCCTGCTCGTGCTTGCGGTGCTGATCTGGTTTTTTCTCGAATACACCCGTTTCGGCCGCATGATGTATGCGGTCGGCAGCAACGAACGGGCCGCCGAGCTCGCCGGCGCGCCTGTCAAGGCATACAAAATCTGGGCCTACGTTATATCAGGAGTTTTTGCCTCGATCGGCGGCATTTTGCTCGCTGCCCGGCTTGGACGCGGCGACATCGCCTCGGGTAATAATCTCCTGCTCGATGCTGTAGCGGCGGCGCTCATCGGCTACGCGGTCCTCGGCGCCGCCAAGCCGAACGCCTTCGGCACGGCCGTCGGTGCGGTGTTTGTCGGCGTGCTGCTGCAGGGCCTGACGATGATGAACGCGCCCTACTACACGCAGGATTTCATCAAGGGATTGGTTCTGGTGGTTGCCCTTGTCTTCACCTTTGCCCTTTCCGGCAGGGGCAAGAGATAGGATTTCGACAGATAGGATTTCGACCGGCTGAAATTTGAGTTCAACAAGTGGAGGAAACAACATGAAGATCACAAGAAGACTTTTGGGGAAGGCAGCACTCGGGCTTGCCGGCGCCGCGCTGCTGATGCAGGTCCCGGCGATGGCGCAGGACAAGCCGGCGCCGTTCGACAAACCCGGCGCCGTCAAGATCGCGCTGGTCCGCTATCTCTCGACCGGTGACTTCTTCCAGGCCTACCTTTCCGGCGTCGAAGCGCAGGCCAAGGCGCTTGGCGTCGATCTGCGCGTCCTCGACAGCCGTCAGGATGCAGCCCTTCAGGCAGACATGGTCGACCAGGCCATCGCGCTCGGCGTCCAGGGCATCATCATCCAGCACGGCTTGACGGAATCGATGAAGGAAGCCGCCCAGCGCGCGGTCGACGCCGGCATCAAGGTCGTCGCCTTCGACGTCAATGTCGAAAACCCCAAGATACCGCAGATCGAGCAGTCCGACCGCGACCTCGCGCGCCTCGCGCTCGAACAGGCGGTCAAGGACAATGGCGAGAGCTGGAAGGCCGGCTACGTCTACGTCGCCGGCATCGCGCCGCTCGACCGCCGCAACGAGACCTGGGTCGACTTCAAGAAAAAATATGCGGGAATCAACGAGGCGGCGATGTTCGGCACGCTCGACAATCCGATCGCCAATTCCGTCGCCAACCAGGCCCGCTCGGTGCTGTCGGCCAACCCCGACATCAAGGTGATGTTCGCGCCCTATGATGAATTCGCCAAGGGCGTGAAGATCGCCGTCGACGAGGCCGGTCTGTCCCAGGACATCAAGATCTATTCGGCCGACATCTCGACCTCCGACATCGCCGCAATGCGCGAGCCCGACAGCGCCTGGGCGGCAACAGCCGCCACCAATCCGGCTGTCGTCGGCCAGGTTTCGGTGCGCGCCCTGGCTCAGCTTTTGGCCGGCGAAGACCCCGGCCATAACGTCATCGTGCCGCCGACGCTGATCACCCAGAAGGACCTGATCGACAAGGACATCAAGAACATGGAAGACCTCTCGGCCAAGCTGCCGCAGTTCGCTCATGCCGATGTCGCGATGCCGGCCTGGATGCCGAACCCCAACGCCAAATAGCTTTTTACGGCAGGCAAAAGAAAGGAGCGGCTTTCGGGCCGCTCTTTTTGCGTCTGGACTGTTCTTGAGCCTACCGCAGCGCCGCCGCAATGTTGCCGCCATCTACCGTCGTCACATCGGCGGTGGTCCGCTCGGCCAGCGCCTGATGCAGGAAGGCCTGGGCCACGTCTTCGGCCGTCACTTCCTGCCCGAGCAGGTTGCCCGCCATGTATTCCTTCTCCGACACGCCGCGCGCGCCCGAGCGGCTGGCGATCATGGCGTCGGTAAGCAATCCGGAACGGATGCGATCGGCGTTGACGGCATTCGAGCGGATGCCATGGGCGCCGTAGTCGAGGGCATACTGCCTGGACAGGAACAGCGTCGCCGCCTTCGGGATGCCGTAGGCGCCGAACTTCGGACCCGGATTGATTGCCTGCTTGGAGGTGTTGAACAGAAGCACGCCGCCGGTGCCCTGTTCGAGCATGATCCGCACCGCGTTCTGCGCCGCCGACTGGTGGGCGAAGAAATTGAGCTCGAAGCTCTTGCGCAAAGTGGCGTCGTCGAGCTCACCGATCCTGCCCTCCCAGGCCGCACCGGCATTCGAGACGAGAATGTCGAGGCCGCCATAGACGGCGACCGCCTTGTCGAACGCAGCGCGCATCTGCGCCGGATCGGTGATGTCGGCGCCGATGCCGATCGAACTGTTGCCGGCCCTCTTCGCCGCGTCCGCCGCCCTTGCTGCGTCGAGATCGACGACGACGGCATGGGCGCCGTTGTCGGCGAACAGCTTTGCGGTGGCGGCACCAATTGCGCCGGCGCCGCCGGTGACCAGCACAACCTGGCCGGTCAGCGGCTTCGGCTTATTGGAGGCGAGCTTGGCCTGTTCCAGCGACCAGTATTCGAGCGGAAACAGGTCGGCTTTGGACAGTGGATGGAAATCGCCGATCGCTTCGGCGCCGCGCACCGCCTCGATCCACATTTCGCCGACGTCGGAGGCGATCTTCGCGTCCTTCAGTGTGCGGCCATGGCCGAACATGCCGAGTCCCGGCACCAGCGTCAGCCGCGGCATCTGGTCGAGCATCGTGCGCTTGACATCGTCGAGCGCGTCGTTGGTTTCGAAGTAGGCGCGATAGTCCTTGGCGAATTTTTCGACATACTGGCGGATGACGGATTTGTAGTCGCCGATCTTGTCCGCGTCGGGCGCCGGCAGCGCCATCGGTCCGGTCTTGATGCGGATCGACAGGTCGGGTGTCGACACGCCGCGCCCGGCATAGTCGGCAATCCTTGCCGAATTGATGAAATCGACGATCGCGTCCGACGTGCGGAAATCGCTGATCATGCGGTCGAAGCGGCCTTCGCCGCGTGCCACCGCCACTGCGCCGCGCAGGATCGGCGCAATTTCTGCAGGCTTCGCCAGCCTGGCCGGCAAGGCGGCTTTTTCGGTGCGCGGCTTGCCGTGGCTGGTGATGAAATCCTCGGCGACGTTCACATAATGGATCATCCGGTCGTAAGCCTGTTTGGCATCGTCGCCGAAGGTGAAAATGCCATGCTTGTCGAGGATCAGGCCTTCGACCGTCGGGTCGGCATCGAAGACATCGGCAGCCGCCTTCGCCAGGTCAAAGCCCGGCATTATATAAGGCACGAACCCCATCTTGTTGCCGAAGACCTTCCTGCTCAGCGCCTCGCTGTCGTCCTGGTCGACGATGGCCAGGACAGCGGTCGAGTGCGTATGGTCGACGAACTTATGCGGCAGGAAGGCGTGCAGCAGCGTCTCGACCGAAGGGTTCGGCGAAGACGGATCGATGAGGTTTACCCGCTGCAGGGCGACCATATCTTCGTCGGAGAGTTTTTTGAGCGACCGCGCCTTGAGCAGCGCGCCGAGCTTGACCGCCGGCAGGCCCTGCGGCTCGATGACGCCCATGTCCCAGCCGCTGCCCTTGACGCAAAGCACGTCCCATTCGTCGCCGACCAGATCGGTCGCTTTTGTCTTGCAGGATGTGTTGCCGCCGCCATGCAGGACAAGCCGCGGTTCGCCGCCCAGAAGCCTGGTCGTATAGACGCGCAGCGCCAGGTCGCGGGCCACACCCTTTGTTGCATAGTCGGCAACCAACTTCTCCGCGTCGCCGTCATTCCACAGGTTCTTCATGTTCGCTTCGTCCGATTTGCTCTCGTTGTGAAACAGGAATGCCGCGACGCCTTGATGACAATGCGTCCGCGGCGGAGTTTGCGTGTCTAGGCGACCTTTTCCGCCGCCGGTCCGGCATGGTCGAGCAGCCGTCGCGCCATCCGAGCGCCGACCACCAGATGCGTGCACAGCCCACCTGCGATCGCCGCCACCAGCGGTCCGAACTTGCTGTCCTCCTGCACCACCACGAGGCGCTTTTCGATCTTGCGCAGCGATGACAGCTCCGCCGAAATGATCCGCCGGTTGTAGCTGCAGTCGAGCGCCTTGCCTTGCGCGTCGATGATCTGCCCGGCGATGACGCCGGCAGCCCCGGCACGGCGCAGCACCTCCATTTCGCTAGCCGTCAGCGCGCCGCATTTGACGACGTGGCTATCGGCGTCGACGGTGCCGACCGAGTACAACGCCAGGTTGCATTCACTAATGCCCGATAGCTGCTCGCGGATCACCGGCTCGGCGCGCAGGCCGCGCGCCAGTTCTTCCGTCGTCAGCACCAGCGGCGCATAGAAATTGAGCCCCTTGGCGTTGAGCCGGCGTGCGATTTCCATGGTGCATTGGTCGGGCCGGTAGGAATAGGGGGCCCCGAGATTTCCGCAGAGCTGCACCACCGTCACATCCTGCAGATCGGCATAGGACATGATGTCTGCGATCGTATAGATGGTCCGTCCCCAGGCGACGCCGATGCGGTCGCCCTTCTTGATCAGTTCGAGAAAGACGCTTGCCGCCAGCACCGCGATGTCGGTCGACGGATCGGCGATATGGCCGTTTTCCGGCGCGATCCAGACGGCGTCGAGCTTCAGCGCGTCTTCGAGCTGGCGCGCGAGGACATCGTCGGTGAAAAGCTGGGTCGAGGTCGAGATGTTGACGATGCCGGTCTCGCGCGCCTTGCGCAGATACATGGCGACCGAGGCTCGGGAAATCTTGAGCTGGCTGGCCACCTGGTCCTGGCGCAAGCCATGGGCATAGTAGAGCCAGGCGGCCTTGTGGATAAGCTGTTCTGCCGGTCGGATCGCCATGCCATCTCCTCGCTGACATTATTCATGGCTCTCGACAAAAGTCAAACCGAGCGAGGGTAAACGATGCCCATTCGCTCGCTTTATCTAGATCTTCATTGTGCCAAATGCGCCCTATCGTGGCATCGTTGGTGGTGACGGGCCGGAAGCCTGTGGGGTAGAAGGGCTCGATCAGATATTACAGCGCCGCGCGTCCTTTCGGACGCGCAAAGGACGCTGTAACACTTTGATCTTGCGCATGCCCCGAAAATCGATTCCGATTTTGGGGACATGCGCCAGGGGAGGACGGGATGGGCAATCCCTACGAACAGAATCTCGACAGGAATCCAGCCAACCACCAGCCGCTGACGCCGCTCAGCTATCTGGAGCGGGCGGCAAAGACCTTTCCCGACCATGTCGCTATCATCCATGGTCGCCAGCGCACGACCTATCGTGATTTCTGGCGGCGGTCGCTGAAGCTGGCCTCGGCGCTGCAGAGGCGCGGCATCGGCAAGGGCGACACCGTCACCGTGATGTTGTCCAACACGCCGCCGATGCTGGAAGCGCATTTCGGCGTGCCGATGACCAAGGCGGTGCTGCATTCGCTCAACACCCGCCTCGATGCCGCGGTCATCGCCTTCCAGCTCGACCATGCCGAAACCAAGGTGCTTGTCGTCGATCGCGAATTCGCAAATGTCGTCAGCGAGGCGCTGGCGCTGGCTAAGGTAAAACCGCTGGTCATCGACTATGACGATCCCGAATACGCCACTGATGCCCCTTATCCCAAGGGCGAGCGGATCGGCGCGCTTGACTACGAGACCTTCCTCGCGGGTGGCGACGAGGATTTCGCCTGGTCGATGCCCGACGACGAATGGGATGCGATCTCGCTCAACTACACTTCCGGCACGACAGGCAATCCCAAGGGCGTCGTCTATCATCATCGCGGTGCGGCACTGATGGCCTACGCCAACACCATCCATGCCAGTATGGGTAAGCATGCGGTGTATCTGTGGACGCTGCCGATGTTCCACTGCAATGGCTGGTGCTTTCCGTGGACGCTGGCCGTGCAGGCCGGCACCCATGTCTGCCTGCGCTGGGTGCGGGCGAAGCCGATCTACGACGCCATTGCCGATCATGGCGTCACCCATTTGTGCGGCGCGCCGATCGTGATGTCGGTGCTGATCAACGCCAGGGACGAGGACAAGCGGCAATTTCCGCAGACGGTCACGTTCAGCACCGCCGCGGCACCGCCGCCGGAAGCAGTGCTGTCGGGCATGGCCGATGCAGGCTTTGCGGTCACTCACCTCTATGGCCTTACCGAGACCTATGGCCCGGCCGTCGTCAACGAATGGCATGGCGAGTGGGACGGGCTCGACAAGGGTCTCAGGGTGGCGAGGAAGGCCAGGCAAGGCGTGCGCTATGCCGCGCTCGAGGATCTGACGGTGATGGACCCCGAGACGATGGCGGAAACGCCGGCCGACGGCGAGACGATCGGCGAGGTCATGTTCCGCGGCAACATCGTCATGAAGGGCTATCTGAAGAACCGCAAGGCGAGCGGCGAGGCCTTCGCCGGCGGCTGGTTCCACTCGGGCGACCTCGGCGTCAGGCATCCCGACGGCTATATCCAGCTCAAGGACCGCTCCAAGGACATCATCATTTCCGGCGGCGAGAACATCTCCTCGATCGAGGTCGAGGAGGCGCTCTACAAGCATCCTGCCGTCGCCTTCTGCGGCGTCGTCGCCAGGCCCGACGACAAATGGGGCGAGGTGCCGGTCGCCTATGTCGAGCTGAAGCCGGGCGGGACGGCGACCGAAGCCGAGATCATCGATCACTGCCGCGCGCTGCTCGCCCGCTTCAAGGTGCCGAAAGCAGTTCTCTTCGCCGAAATTCCGAAGACCTCAACCGGCAAGATCCAGAAGTTCAGGCTGAGGGAGATGGCGAAGGCCAGTGCGCCGCAGCTTTGAGCCAGTGGGCGCTGGCATCCAGCATGAATGAACCTTTCAGTCGTGCCCGACGACATAGCTGTGTTCCGATTACTCCGCAGTCGCGGAGGTAATCCAAAATCGGGGATAGAACACATGAAGAGCTTACTCTTGCTTGCCGGGACAGCCGCCCTCGGCCTTGTTATCGTCTCTGGATCGATTGCACCCGCTGAAGCCGCCGGATGCTATTATCGGTTGTACCACGACGGTCATGGCGTCGTGACCGGAAAACTCGCAATACAGGGATACGCCTCCGCCGCCAAACTGGACAACGCCTGCGATCGCGCGCGTCGCGAATGCAATCGCCGCTTCGAGCGCGCGCGCAAAAAGGGAAATATCCCTCGTAGCGGCCCGCGTGATGTGCGCTGCATTCGCACAGCGGCGGGATAAAACGTGTCGCTCTAATGCATGTCGCGCAAAAGTGTGCAGCGGTTTTGCGATAACGACGTGCATAAAACAATAACCTAAAGCGCGTCGCATGTGCCCGGTCAAACGTGACGCGCTTTAGGGTGCCGGCCGGCCATCGCCAAGACGCGAAGGTCGGCTGTTGCTTTCGAGTGTCGAAGGCGGGCACGGACATTGACCTCGACACGGCTCGGGCGCCAATTAATTGCAACCTCGCAAGCTCACAACCAGGCTCGGTCCCGACGGGCATTTACCGCGCCAGATCCGCTTGCGATCGCGCCGCACAGAAAGTGCCGCCTCTTTCAACGGCATGTCGAGCCCGATATACTCGCTCATGGTTGTTCTCCGTTCGATGCTTGGGCCCGGCGTCCAGTCGTGAGCCCGTATCTCCATCTTATCGGGGAACAACCACCCGCTCTTCAATGCCGTGACCTTCCGGCCTTGGCGGATCGCTCCCGCGATTGCCTCGCAGCGGCTGGATCGGCTGAACGGAGCAAACAAGATCACTCAGTGTCGGATCGAGCGCCTCCCGATCGTCCTCGATACAGAACCAAGAAGATTAGCAGGAGGAGCATTCCAATGGAGAACACGGCGCGCGACGCCGAGGCACACATCCAGGCGCTCATCGAGCGTTGGGCGAATGCCGTGCAGCAGCAAGACCTGGAGACAATCATTGCGGATCACGCGACGGACCTTGTGATGTTCGATGTCCCACCCCCGAACGAACTCAGGGGAATTGAGGCCTACCGCGATAGCTGGGGCCCGTTCTTCGAGCACTTCAAGCAGGGCGGCGTTTTCGCGATCGAGCGGCTGGATGTCACGGCGGGCGACCGGGTTGCTTTTGCTACCGCATTGCTGCGGTGCGGCACCAGGGAAGAGCTTGAAAAGGACCCGGCAACCCGCCTCCGGCTCACCGTCGGATTACGGAAGGAAGGTGACCTTTGGATCATCGCTCACGAGCATCACTCGTATCCTTACAAGCCGGACTGAGCAGCGCATCGGGGTCAAGCGATCGTGACAGCGCGAGTGGTGCAATTGGCGGAGGAGGAAACTCATGCCGGTTCTCAGAACATCAGAGCCTGAAGGTCAAGACGAGATCCTTCCTCGGCCATGGGCGCGAAAAGCCGCCGCGGTCAGGAAAGCCGGGCGGATCGTCGCCCTGACCGGGGTCATACTGCCGCTTCTCATGATCGGCGGGATGAAGTTCACGGCTGTTGAGATCGAGGCGTTGAGGCCGCTGATCGGCGGCACGCCTTGGCTCGCCTGGATGTATCCGGCATTTGGTGAAGCCGGTGCCTCTTATGTGCTTGGCGTCGTCGAGATCGCGACCGCGCTTCTCCTGATTGCCTCCCCCTGGTCGACGCGCGCCGGTGTCGCCGGCGGGGCATTGGCCGCCCTGATTTTCCTGGTCACCTGTTCGATTATGGTTGCCCTGCCGATCTGGGAGCCTACGCTGGGCTTTCCCGCGCTCGGTCCCGCCGGTCAGTTCCTGATCAAGGACATTGCGCTGCTCGGCATCGCGCTTGTCATACTGGGCGAAAGCCTGAACAGATTAAACAAATCGGCTACCTAAGCGAATCCAGGCCGAAGGCGAGTGGCAGACCACGCCATCCGCACAGCCGCGCCAAATGGCGGGGCGCCACCTGCTGCGACATTGTGGGACAGGCACAGGCTGCCTGCGCGCCCACCCGGACTACACCTTCGACTAGATCGAAAACGCCCCGCTCGCCACCACGATGCCGCGTCCAGAGACGCTCACTGAGCCGGCATCTACATCTACCTCGATGATGCTGGTACGTCCGAGCGCCGTGCCTTGCTCGATCTTGATTACGCCGGGCTGTGCAAGACCGTGTGCAACGAGATGTGCGGCGAGCGGACCAGCCGCCGTACCGGTTGCCGGATCCTCGGAAATGCCAACAGTCGGGTTGAAAAAGCGTGCATACGCCGTGGTTTCGGGCAGCCGTGGATCGAGTGAGAAGACGTAGCAGCCTTCCCCGCCGATCTGGTTGAGCAGGTCGAAAAGCTGTTTGGCATCCGGCGAAATCCGGTCGACGGCTTCGCGATCGCGGATCGGCACCAGGAGATGGGCAGCACCGGTCGAGACCACCTGGCAAGGCACGACCTCAGCCGCTATTTCTTCAGTATTAAGGCCGAGTGCCGTGGCAAGAGCGCCAAGGTTTGAGAGCTGCCGGCCGGCCGCTGGGGCTTCTTGCTGCATAATGATCTTTTCGAGTTTCCCTTGGCTTTGCCAGATAGCCAATGGATACACCAAGTCGCCGATCTGTTGGTGAAACCATGTTGGCCCATCGCCCAGATCGAGCCGCCCCGCTGCAGCGAGCCACCACCAAGCCCCTAGCGTGTTGTGGCCGCCAGCACCGAAAACCTCTACGCCTTTCGGCGTGAAAGAGCGCAACTTCCAGTCGGCGTCCTCCCGGGTCGCCGGTAGCACAAAGGTTGTCTCGGACTGGTTGAACTCACGTGCAATGTTCTGCATGAGCTCGAGCGCCAACTCGCCACCGCCGTCGACCACCGCAAGTGAATTGCCCGTCAGCGGCTCTACCGCGAAGACATCGACGAAATGAAATGGAATTGTTCTGCTCATGGTTTCCTCCGATGACCTGCGGGCCCGTTTCAGTCGTTCGGCTGAATGTTTGGACGGTTGCCAATGTCCTGCATTGCAGAACAATCTCTAGCGAAGATGCGAGAGCACGTTGAGCAGTTTGCCGGTCGGGTCGGCAATGAAGAAACGTCTTACGCCCCACGGTTCGTCGGTCAAATCATAGACCAGTCTGCAACCGATCTCGTTTGCGCGAAGATAAACCGCGTCGACATTGTCGACCTCGATCGACAGATCGGGCACCGGCGCGCCTGAGCCGCCCTCGCTGGCGATGCTGATCTGGGGGATGGTGGTTTCGCTGGACGCCAGCGTGACGAGCCACCCGTGATCCATGACGGCATCGAGCCCGAACAAGTCGGTATAGAACTTCCGAACATCCGGAATGCTGTCTGTGGCGATATTCGAGACGATGCGCAGCACGGTCATCCCAACTCTCCTTTCCGCGGCTTGGATGATAACGCATTGCTGCGCGCCGCGGAGCACGTCTTGAATAAAATAAGGCGCCCGATCACCTGAGCCTGGCGGGTGGCCCGTGCACGGCCCGCAGCAGGCTTCATTAACGCTGTTCACGCCCAAGTTGTGTCAACAGATGTCACCAGTCGCCCAAGACGGATAATGTCGCAGTTGACAGGCGGGCGATTTCGAATTACGAGTGACGAAATTCAAAATTCGTCACTCGTAATTGAGCTAATGAAACACGATGAATGATACCCTTGATACCCTCGATACGGCGGCCGACGTGGTCCGGCAGGAGAATGTCGCGCGCATCCTCGATTGCGCAGAGCGGCTGTTCCGCCACTACG
Source organism: Mesorhizobium delmotii (assembly GCF_900149755.1). Lineage (NCBI taxonomy): Bacteria > Pseudomonadati > Pseudomonadota > Alphaproteobacteria > Hyphomicrobiales > Phyllobacteriaceae > Mesorhizobium > Mesorhizobium delmotii. The sequence continues at coordinate 1,327,559 of NZ_FUIG01000013.1, forward strand.
GCTATGGCAAGACCAACGTCGCCGACATAGCGCGTGAACTCGGCATGTCGACGGCCAACATCTACCGTTTCTTCGCCTCCAAGGTCGAAATCCACCAGGCCGTTTGCGGCCGCATGCTCGCTACCTGCTACCAACTGACCTACGACGCCTGCCATGGTCCCGGAACAGCCAGCGAAAAGCTTCGCCGCTACGTTCAAACTCATTATCAGTGGACCCGCGACACCATGCTCGACCAGGAGAAGGTGCACGAAATGGTCGTCGTTGCCATCGAACGCGATTGGCATGTCATCGAGAAGCATATCGACAGGATCCGCGGCTTGGTGGCGGAGGTGATCAGCGACGGTATCGCAACCGGCGAGTTTGCCGATCAGGACCCGGAAGTCGCTTCGCGGTGTTTCAGCGCCGCTATCATCACCCTCTGTCATCCGCAGATGGTCGCCCAGTGCCTTGCCAAAAAGAATCGGGCGATGCCGGACGAGCTTATCGAGTTTGCGATCAGGGCCTTGAAGAAATGACCGGCGTCCGCCGGTCGTCGACAATCCATATCCAGTTCGGGAGTACGCAAGTGCCTTTGTCCAAATCCATCATGAACAGGCTGCCGGCCATTGGTCCGGCTCTGGTCGTCGTCGCGGCGCTTGGGCTCGCCGGCTGCTCGCAAGAAAAAGTGGAAGTCAAGGACATCGTCCGGCCGGTCAAGGTCGTCGAGATCGCCAAGGCGAACGATACCCGAGAGCTTTCCTACTCCGGATCGGTGCGCGCCCGCACCGAGATGAACCTTGGCTTCCGCATCAACGGCAAGATCACCGAGCGCTTGGTCGACATCGGCCAGCGCGTGAAGCCGGGCGATGTTCTTGCCCGCATCGATCCCGCCGACTACGACCTTTCAGTCAACAGCGCCGAGGCCAGCCTCGAGGCGGCCGAGCGGCAGGTCGAGACGACAGGCCTTGCCCGCCGTCGTGCCGAACAGTTGTTTGCCAAGAACTTTGCATCGAAATCGCAGCTCGAACAGGCGACGCTCAGCTATGATCAGGCGGTCGCCACCCGAAATTCCGCCCGCTCAGCGCTAGACCAGGCGAAAAACCAGGTCCTCTACACCGACCTCAAGGCGGACAGGAGCGGCATCGTCACATCAGTCGCCGCCGATGTCGGTCAGGTGGTCGGCTCCGGCACGCCGGTTGTGACGGTTGCCGTTGATGGCGAAAAGGAAGTGCTGATCGCCGTTCCGGAAATGGATATCGCCCAGTTCAAGCCGGGCAAGAATGTCAAGGCAAGCTTCTGGTCCGACGATGCGTTGACGCTCGACGGCAAGGTCCGTGAAGTCGCCGGCAGCGCCGATCAGCAGTCGCGTACCTTTGCCGTTCGCGTCAGCCTGCCTAACGATCCGCGCGTGCTTCTCGGCATGACCGCGAACATCGAGGCTTCGGCGGCCAACAGCAGCCCGCAAAGCGTATCGATCCCGTTGAGCGCACTGGCGCAAAAAGATGGCCAGCAGATCGTCTGGACCGTGGACCGCAACGGCGAGACCGTCCATGCGCGTCCGATCAAGGTCGCCGAGTTCACCGCCGACGGCGTGCATGTTGCCGAAGGATTGAAACCCGGCGACGTCGTCGTTGCGGCGGGCACGCAATTCATGGCCGAAAATCTCAAGGTCAAGCTGCCCGGCGATGCGGTGCAACAGTCCGCATCGGCGGACGATGATGGCGACGTCGCCAAGCGCGTGCGCTGACGGCCAAGAATAAAACGGCTTTTCCTCGCATCGGCGCAAGCCGCGAGGTCAAGCGGTTCATGGTTTCCGGGCGGCAGGGTGCCCGATTGTCGAGACGTCAGGTCGATGTAACCCCCCACATCGATCCTTGCGTCCCACCGCGATGAGTGTCTCTCCGCTCGGAAAGCCTCGCCGCCCGGAAGCCAGCATTAGAAGCTCCGTGGGCATGCCGTGTGCGTGCGCTGACGATCAGACAAATGGACTGGCGCTATGACCACCGACACCAATGAAAAGCGGCCCTTCAATCTTTCGCGCTGGGCAATCGGGCACCCGAGCATTGCGCGGTTCCTGTTCGGCTTGATCATCGTTGCCGGTGCGCTCGGCCTGATGCGCATGGGCCAGAAGGAAGACCCGGACTTCACCTTCCGCGTCATGGTCGTCCAGGCTGTCTGGCCGGGGGCCTCGATCCAGGAGATGGAGGACCAGGTCGTCAACAAAATCGAGCGCAAGCTGCAGGAAACCCCGCATCTCGATTTCGTCCGTTCCTACACGCGCGCCGGCAGCGCCATCATCACCTTGCAGGTGGAAGGCGACACCAATCCCACGCAAGTCGCGGATGCCTTTTACCAGGTGCGCAAGAAGGTCGGCGACATCGCCAATGAGCTGCCTCAGGGGCTGCTCGGGCCCTACTTCAACGATGAGTTCGGCGACACTTTCATCACCTTGCATTCGATCAGCGGCGACGGCTACAGCTATCCCGAGCTGAAGAAATTAGCCATCCAGGCGCGTGACATGCTGCTGACGACGCCCGGCGTCGAAAAGGCCGTGATCATCGGCGACCAGCCGGAAAAACTCTACATCGACGTTTCGTCCAAGGTGCTTGCCGAGCGTGGCCTGACGCTCACCGATCTGCAGAACGCGATCAAGGGCCAGAACAATGTCGATCCGGCAGGCTCGGTCGACACCGGCCAGCGTTCGGTGCGCATCTCGGTCGAAGGCAACGTGACGGAGGCGGCCGACATTCGCGAACTTCGCCTGCGCGCCGGCAACCAGGTGACGCGCCTCGGCGACATCGCCACCGTGACCACAGGCCTCGAAGACCCCTATCAGCGCAAATACCGCTTCAACGGCCACGACAGTGTCCAGGTCGGTGTCGTCATGGCCAAGGGCTTCAACGTCACCGATGTCGGCAAGGACGTTGAGGCGACCTATCACCGCTTCGAAGAGGCGTTGCCTTACGGCGTTTCGGTCGATCAGATCGCCGACCAGCCGGAAGTCGTCAGGGAAGCGGTGACCGAGTTCATGGAAGCGCTTGGCGAGGCGCTGTTGATCGTGCTTGTCGTCTCGTTCCTGACGATCGGCTGGCGTTCGGGCCTGGTGATCGCGATCACCATTCCGCTCGTTCTGGCCGCCACCTTCGCCATCATGTACGAGATCGGCATCGATCTGCAGCGCATTTCGCTCGGCGCGCTGATCATCGCGCTCGGCCTGCTCGTCGACGACGCGATGATCGTCGTCGAAATGATGGAGCGCAAGCTCGAGGAAGGACTGGTCAAGGTCGAGGCGGCGAGCTTCGCCTATACCTCGACGGCCTTCCCGATGCTGTCCGGCACGCTGATCACCACGGCCGGCTTCATTCCGGTCGGCTTCGCCGCCTCGACGGCCGGTGAATACGTACGTACGCTGTTCTACGTCGTCGGCATCGCGCTGGTCGTCTCCTGGTTCGTGGCGGTCTACTTCACGCCGTGGCTTGGTCATATGATCCTCAAGCAGCGAAAACACGCCGGCAGCCATCACGATGTTTTCGATACGCCCTTTTACCGCCGGCTTCGCGCCACCGTCGGCTGGTCCGTGCGCCACCGCATCATCGTGCTGGTCATGACACTGGTGACCTTCGCAACCAGCCTGTGGGCGTTCCAGTTCATCCCGCAGAATTTCTTCCCGCAGTCATCGCGTCCGGAAATCCTTGTCGACCTCTGGCTGCCGGAGGGCACCAGCATCAAGGAAGTCGAGACGCAGGCCAAGGCGCTCGAAACCAGGATGATGGACGACAAGGACAAGCGCTTCATCGCCACCTATATCGGTGAGGGCGCGCCGCGCTTCTTCCTGCCGCTCGACCAGCAGCTTCGCAATCCGAACTTCGCCCAGCTTCTGGTGATGGCCAATGACGAACCGGCCCGCGAACGGCTGATCGTCAAGCTGCGCACCATTCTGGCCGAGGATTTCCCGTCGGTCCGGGCCAAGGTCGACCGCCTGTTCCTCGGGCCACCCACGGGCTGGCCGGTGCAGATGCGCGTCATGGGCCCGGATCGCCAGGAGGTGCGCCGCATCGCCGACGAGGTGAAGGCGAAGTTCCAGGCAAATCCGCTGCTCGGCGCCGTTCACGACGACTGGCTGGAGCCGGTGCCGGAGATGAAGCTGGTGATCGACCAGGATCGCGCCCGGGCGCTCGGCGTCACCTCGCAGCGCATCCGCCAGATGCTGCAGGCAAGCATGTCGGGGGCGCCGCTCGATGATTTCCGCGACGGCGAGGAGACCGTTTCGATCGTCGCCCGGGAACCAGCGGCGAGCCGCCACCTGCTGTCGGCGGTCGACTCGGTCTCTGTCCCGACGGATTTCGGTGGCTTCGTGCCGCTGTCGCAGATCGCCAAGGTCGTCCCGGTGCTGGAGCAAGGCGTCGAATGGCGGCGCGACCGCCTGCCGACCATCAGCGTGCGTGCCACGCTGCCGGATGGCGTGCAGTCGAACGATGTCGTGATGAAGATGTACAGCGAGATGCAAGGCCTGCGCGACGGTCTGGCACCCGGCTACAACATCGAGATCCAGGGCGGCGCCGAGGATTCGGCCGAAAGTCAGGCCTCCATTGCTGCGAAAGCTCCAATCATGCTGGCCGTCATCGTCGTGCTGCTGATGATCCAGCTGCAGCACTTCGGCAAGGCGATGCTGGTGCTGGCGACCGGTCCGCTCGGCATCATCGGCGCGGCGGCGGCACTTTTGATCAGTGGCGCACCGTTCGGCTTCGTCGCGATCCTCGGCGTGATCGCCCTGCTCGGCATCATCATGCGCAACTCGATCATCCTGGTCGACCAGATCGACCAGGATATCGCGGCCGGCATGGAACGCTCGGAGGCCATCATCGGCTCGGCGGTCCGCCGTTTCCGGCCGATCATGCTGACGGCGTTGACGGCGGTCCTGGCGCTGATCCCGATTTCGCGCGGCGTCTTCTGGGGTCCGCTCGCCTATGCCATGATGGGCGGCATCCTCGTCGCCACCGTGCTCACCATCCTCGTCCTTCCGGCAGGCTATGCCTTGTTCTTCGGCAGGGAGCGCAAGAAGGCCGAAGATGCGGAGCAGGCGGCCGAGGCGGCAGAAGCAAGCGAAAGGCCGCAACTGGCCCTGGCAGCCGAATAACGGTCGAGGCAATCGCGCACGTTGGCGCCGCCCCTCATCTGCCTGCCGGCATCTTCTCCCCGTATAGTGACTGTATAGTGACGGGGAGAAGGGGCTGGCCGCACCCCTCGGCGCGCTTCTTTGAAGCGCTGGATATTGGCGAAATCCTTTGCGAAGGCGTCCTTCTCCCCGTCACTATACGGGGAGAAGTGCCCGGCAGGGCGATGAGGGGCGGCGCAGAGATCGATGATTAATCTCAAGTGATTGTTGCTTGGCGCGACACTGATCTCGCCTCTTGGTCGTCGCACAAATTCGTTACAGATCACCCACGGAGTCGATACAACGATACCGCTAATGTGAACTGAGAGTGACTACCGCGCCGAGGAGGACGTCATGACCGTAGCTCAGACACCGGTGGCGCTGTGCCAGCCGATCGACGGACGCCACCGCAAGATGTTCGTCGATGGCGCCTGGGTCGACGCCAGCTCGGGCCGCACCTTGGAAACCCGCAATCCAGCCACCGGCGCGGTCATTGCCACGGTGCCGCGCGGCGATCGCCAGGACGTCGAGCTAGCGGTGGCCGCGGCGCGCAGGGCCTTCGACGGGCCGTGGAGCCGGTTCAAGCCCTATGAGCGGCAGGTGCTGCTGCTCAGGATCGCCGACCTCTTCGAAAAACACTGGGAGGAGATCAGCCGGTCGGACACGACCGACATGGGCATGCCGATCGTGCGCACCCGCGCCAACCGCAACCGCATCATCGGTATGCTGCGCTACTATGCCGGCATGGCGACGTCCCTGCATGGCGAGACGATCGAGAACTCGCTGCCGGGCGAAATCGTCTCCTTCACGCGCAAGGAGCCGGTCGGCGTCGTCGGCGCCATCATCCCGTGGAACGCACCGACGGCCGCTTCGATCTGGAAGATCGCGCCGGCGCTGGCGACCGGATGCACGGTGGTGCTGAAACCTTCGGAAGAGGCGCCGCTGACGCCGCTTTTGATCGCCGACATCATGAACGAGGCCGGCGTCCCGCCAGGCGTCGTCAACATCGTGACCGGCACCGGCGCCGAGGCAGGTGCCGCACTTGCCGAGCATATGGGTGTCGACAAGATCGTCTTCACCGGCTCGACGGCGACCGGCCAGTCGATCGTCCTGGCCTCGGCCGGCAACCTCAAGCGCGTCTCGCTGGAGCTCGGCGGCAAGTCGCCGGTCATCGTCTGCGCCGACGCCAATCTCGACAAAGCGGTGCCGGTGGCGGCGATGTCGGTGTTCGCCAATTCCGGCCAGATCTGCATCGCCGGCTCGCGCCTGTTCGTCGAACGCTCCATCCATGACGAGTTCGTCGCGCGGCTGGCGGCCTATGCCGAGGGTCTCAGGGTCGGCGACGGCATCGATCCGGCAACCGAGATCGGCCCGCTCGTCTCCGAAAAGCAGCTGCAACGGGTCGCCTCGTATCTCCAGGCCGGCACGGCGGAGGGCGCGACCCTCGTTACCGGCGGCACACGCCTTGTGGAGGGTGCGCTGGCCGCCGGCAATTTCGTCGCGCCGACCGTCTTTGCCGGCGTTTCGGACGACATGAAGATCGCGCGCGAGGAGATCTTCGGGCCGGTCATTTCGGCATTGCCGTTCGATACACTGGATGAAGCGGTCGAGCGGGCCAACGACACGCCTTATGGTCTTGCAGCGGGGGTCTTCACCCGCAATGTCGCCACCGCGCACCAGCTATCTCGAAAAATCCGCGCCGGCTCGGTCTGGGTGAACACCTATCACGCCATAGATCCGGCCGTGCCTTTCGGCGGCTACAAGATGAGCGGCTACGGCCGCGAGGGCGGTGCCGAGCACCTCGACGAGTATCTCAACACCAAGGGCGTGTTCATCAAGATCGATTGAGCGATCCGCCGAATAATGCATGTCGCGCAAAAGTGTGCAGCGGTTTTGCAATAACGACATGCATAAAAAAACAACCTAAAGCGCGTCGCATGAGGCCGGTCAAACGCGACGCGCTTTAGGCCTGAAACGAAAAACCCGCCTCGGCGGCGGGTCATCGGTGTCAATCGGCACTACAACTGAATCACTAGCATAACTGCCGGCACAAAGCAAGAACAAAGCATGCAGGGATCAGGCGCGCGTCGCGCGCTTGATCCCCTTGAGGCTGGTATCAGATGACGAACAGCCAGTTGGCGAGCAGCATCAACACGACGCCGGCGATCAGCGTCAGGTAGGGCAGGATTCCCGCCTTTCTGACGGCGAGATCGGACGAATTCATGCCGAGATCAGCCAGCATGTGGTCGGGGAATTTGCCCTTGTCCTGGATGTAATGCCGGAAGCAGAACACCGGGATGATGAGGGCAGCCGTGATCAGCCCTGCCCACAGCGCCATCGGGTTCCAGACCTTGGCGCCGGCGCCCATGAAGATCATGTTGACGTAGGAAAAGATGGCGCCGAGGCCGAGCAGCCAGCTCGGCGCGCGCCATGGCCGTACGATATGGCCGTTGTCGATGCGGTGGATCCAGCCGGCGTTGAGGTTGAGGAAGTTGAAGATGATGTAGCCGCAGTTCGACACGGCGAGGATGAAGAAGAAGCTGGTTGCATCTGCCGAAGCGATGGCCAGCACGAATAGATTGAAGATCAGGTCGGTCCACATGGCGCGGGTCGGGGCGCCATGCTCGTTGACGTGGCTGAGATAGCGCGGCAGCCAGCCATCGACCGAGCCCTGGTAGAGGGTGCGCGAGGAGCCCGCCATCGCCGTCATGATGCACAGCACCAGGGCCAGGATCATCAGCATCACCAGAAGGCTATGGATCAGCTGGCCGCCGCCGACCATGCTGGCCAGTGCATCGGCAACGCCGGAGCCGTCGACGATCGGGGTCGCCAGCATGCCGTTCAAGCCGAGCACGCCCTGGAAGGTGAACGGCACCAGGATGAACAGCAGCATGCACAGCAAGCCGGAATAGAAGATCGCCTTGAAGGTGTCGGTGCCGGGAGTCTTGAACTCGGAGGTGTAACAGACGGCGGTCTCGAAACCGTAGGTCGACCAGGCGGCGATGAACATGCCGCCGAGAACAAGCGTCCAGCCGGCAATGTTCCACGCCCCGGGCTCGGGCGCATAGGCGGCCGCGAGCGGCACCAGCGGCGAGAAATTCGCCCAGTCGATCTGGCCGGTGACGATCGGCACGACGCCGACGATCAGCATCGGAATGATGACGAACAGGCCGATATATTTCTGCACATTTGCGGTGCCCAGGATGCCGCGATGCTGGATGGAGAAGATGATCAGCATCAGCACCGCACCGATGAAGAAAGTGGCGTTGAAGGTGAAGGAGACCGGGCCCAGCGTGTGGCCGTAGAGCGTCCAGTTGCGGATCGCTGGTGTGGCGGCCGCGCTCACCGCCGTGATGGCGTCGGCGGCACTGGTCCCCGTATTAGCGGCGATATAGGCGGCGACTTCCGGTGAGGTGTCGGTAAACAGCGGCACCGGCGCCAGCGCGTTGAGGATGTAGGCCGCGGCGATCGAGCAGCCGAGCGACAGCACCGGCGACCAGGCGAACCAGTTGCACCACACCGACAGCGGCGCGATGAACTTGGAATAGCGCAGCCAGGCGGTGGCGCCATAGATCGAAGCGCCGCCGGACTTGTTCGGGAACAGGCCGGCGATTTCCGCATAGGTGAAGGATTGCAGGAAGCCCATGATCATCGACACGGTCCAGATCAGGAAGGCCAGCTTACCGGTCGTGCCGGCAATGCCGCCGATCGAAAACAGGACAAGGGCGGGAACGCCGCTTGCCACCCAGAAGGCGCCGCGCCAATCGATGTTGCGGTGCAGCTTCCCTTCGGCAGGCGGCACTAAGGCAGAGACTATCGTGCTCATTTACGTGAATTCCCCATTTCTGATGTTCCCCATCGGCGACAGTCGCAACCGCGCGAGGCGTCACCGACGCACGCGTTGAACGACCTCAGGTGTTTTCCGCTCAGTAGTATTTTTTTCTTGACAGTGAACATCGACGCGTCACGCTTTCACGTCAAGCGTTTTTGTGAAGCTATGCACATCGCAGATGTGGAACATGCTCTTACCTTCTCCCCTTGTGGAGAAGGTGGCCTCGCCCACGGGTCTTGCCTCCGGCAAGCCCGAGGACAGGCTCCGCGAGGTCGGATGAGGGGTGATCCAGCTTGGCACCGACAGCACTCCGTCCAACACCCGTCTTCCGTCTCGGCGCTGCGCGCCGATCCACCTTCTCCCACAGGGGGAGAAGGCAAGGGATGCTGCCGTCAGGAGCGCGGCTTGGTCTTTTGCGGATCGTAGTGGGCGAAGGCGACGACGCGCGCCGGCAGCCGCTTGCTGTGGCCGTCGAGCTTGCCGATCTCGACCTCGGTGCCGATCGCGGAATGGGTGACGTCGAGCCTGGCCAGCGCGATGGTCTTGTTCAGCAGCGGCGAGCGTATGCTCGAAGTGATCTCGCCGATCTGGGCGCGGCCGACATGGACGCAATCGCCATGGCCGACCGCGACATTGGCGTCGATGTCGAGGCCGACCAGTTTCTTCTGCGGGTTTTCCTTGCGCCGGATCAGCGCCTCGCGGCCGATGAAATCGTCGGTCTTGCTCTTCAGCGGCACGGTGAAGCCGATGCCGGCCTCGAACGGATCAGTCTGGTCGGAAAACTCATAGCCGGCAAAGATCAGTCCGGCCTCGATGCGCACCATGTCGAGCGCCTGCAGCCCCATCGGCTTCAAGCCATGCGGCTGGCCGGCCTCCCAGATGGCGTCGAACACCTTTTCGGCATCGCGCGGATGGCACCAGATCTCGTAGCCGAGCTCGCCGGTATAGCCGGTGCGCGAAACGACGACGGGAATGCCGTTGCCGCCACCGATGCGGGCGACGGCGAAACGGAACCACTCGAGTTCCTCGATCGACGGCTGCAACGGCGAGGTCCAGATGATCTCTTTGAGGATGTCGCGGCTCTTCGGTCCTTGTACGGCGACATTGTGCATCTGGTCGGTCGACGAGCGCACCAGCACGTTGAGGCCGAGTTTCGTCGCGGTGTCGCGCAGCCATTCGCCGGAAAGATCGTCGCCGCCGACCCAGCGGAAATTGTCCTTGCCGAGCCTGAGCAGCGTGCCGTCGTCGATCATGCCGCCATGCTCGTAGCACATGGCGGAATAGACCACCTGGCCGACCCCGAGTTTTTTCACGTCGCGGGTCAGCGTGTATTGCAGCAGCGCTTCCGAATCCGGGCCGGTGACCTCGAACTTGCGCAGCGGCGACAGGTCCATGATCACGGCAGCCCGCCGGCAGGCCCAGTATTCGTCGATCTGGCCTTGCCTGGCGAAGGAATTGGCCAGCCAATAGCCCCTGTACTCGACGAAGTTGCGGGTGTGCTTGGCAAAGCTCGAATGAAAAGCGGTCTCGCGGGTCATTTTCGGTTCCGAATCGGGCGTCATGCGTCTGGCGATCGCTCGCGAGAATTTGTGCTGGCCGGAATAGGTCCGCACATGGATGTCGGTCAGATTCCAGCCATTGGCCGGCGTCGTGTCGTCGGGACAGGCCGACGAAACGCAAACGATGTCGGTCAAGGCGCGCAGCAGCACATAGTCGCCCGGCCGCGACCACGGCTCGTCGGACACCATGACGCCATGCGCGTCGATCGCCGTGTTGAAGAAGAAGTTGATCGCCATCCAGCCGGCGCGCGGGGTGACGCCCTTGTCGGCGAGCGCGCGGTTGAAATTCTCCGAGCAGTTGGGGTGACCGGGATAGCCGATGTCGTCGTAATATTTGGCGGCGCAAGCGAGCGCGAATGCATCGTGCCGGCCGCATGTGTCCTGCACCACCTCGACCAGCGGCTCCATGTCCTGATCGTAGTATTTCGAGTGCAGGCCTGGCATCGGATAGCTCGAGCCCATCAGCGTGCGGGTCGTCGTCACGTCGAGCGGATGATCGCTGCCCTTGTCGAGCTTGCGCGCCGAAAAGCACTGGAAGTCGGTGCATTGGCGCCCGTCGACATCGATGATCTGCAGATAGTCGCCTGCCTTGACGAAGTAGGCTTCCGCGGTCGCCGAATGGACACGCAGGTCGAGCACCGGGTCGGCTAGGGGATCGCCCAATTGCGACTTCGCCACCGGACGGATCGTGGCGCGGCGGACGATGACGTTGAGCGGTGTCGCCGTGTCGTGGCCGTCGACCAGCATCGGCCCGCCCGGGGCAGCGATCAGCATCGACCCATTACGGGCGACGGTAAAACCCTGTTCGGTGCCGGCCGGGGTGGCGCCGCCGAAGACGCGAACCGCCTTTGCCTGATCAAGCTGCACCTGGCGTCGCTCGAGCCCTCGGCGCAAGGAAGCGAGGCTGTCGTCGCCATCGGCCAGCAGCGCCTTGATGCCGGCGGCGTTGCTGTGCGATTTCTCGCCTAAAATGCTGGGGTCGGTAGCGCCGCTCGTGTCCCAAGCCAGCAGTTCGCAAGCCTGGCCGCCCTCTACGTTGCGTACGCTGATGGTATCGCCGGCCTCGACATCGATGAGCACCGCGCCATTGCCGTGAACGAAATAGCGCTCCATGCCAGCCGGCAGCGCCATTTGGCCGGGCCGCAGGATGAGGCTCGGCCGGGGCGGTCCGGCGGCGACGGCGGGGTAGGGCGACTGGCTCATCTCAACCCTATGTCTTGAGAAACAAGTTTGCCTGTACGTGAAATTATTTTAGCAGCAAGAATAGGCTCGGAAGGCTGGACTTGGCAAGGCGAAGGTGGCGAGCGGAGCTCGGTCGGATGAGGGGTGTGCTCCAGCTTGGCATCGGCCGCACTCCGTCCAACACCCCTCAACCGTCTTGGCGCTACGCGCCAATCCACCTTCTCCCACAAGGGGAGAAGAGAAGAAGCAAATGCTACCCCAACTCCTCGGAATGCCCGATATCAACGCCGTATTCGGCGGCAGCGTCGAGCATCGTGCGCCACAGGCTTTCGGCGAAGGTTGCAAACACCAGAAGATTGAACACCGCCTGCCCATCCGGCCGGTCATTTCCACGCCAGAGATTGACACTGGTATGATCGATCGATGTCGCGGCAGCGGCGCCGATAGGGAATGACGCCGGGTGCAGGTCGAGCGACGACAGCTTGGCCAGCATGGCGCGCGCCTTCGTTCCCGAGACGCTGATCAGGGCGCGCGCATGCGACTGGTCCGACAGCGAGGCGGGTTGCGAAAACGCCTGGCTCAAAATGTCGATCGCATGCTTGCCGCCCTTCGACAGGACGAGGAACTGATCCGGCCCCGACCAGATGAGCATCACGTCCGAAGCGCTGACGGCCTTCGGCACCTCCGGAGCCGCCATGCCGAAACGGGCCTTGGCAGCGTTTGCCAGTTCCGCCCCTTTGCCGCGCCGCGCCATGATCTGGATCAGGTCGAAATTGCGAATCTCGGTGAGCGAAATGCCCGGTTCGACGTCGCGCGCGCCATAGGCGCCCACGACAAGGACATGCTCCAGCGGACTGCGAGAAATCCACGAAATTTCAGCCACGCTGGCGCCCTCCATCCGGATCGTAGAAGACGGGATTGCACAGCTCGACGTCATAGTCTTCGCCGCGCAGCGGGTCATGCGCATGGACGATCTCGCCGATGCGCTCGCGGCCGCGCTCGACAAGCGCGAGCCCGATCCACTGGTCAAGCGTCGGCGAGAAACAGACCGACGTGACATAGCCCTGATCGTTGGCGGAACCCGGTATCTCGCCCTTCGGGATGACATGTGCGCCGGAGCGCAGGCGGCGCGTCTTGTCGGTCGGCTTGATGCCGACCACGACCTGCCGATCCGGTGCGACCAGCGCCTCGCGCCCGGCCATGACGCGGCCAATAAAATCCTTCCTGGTCGACATCATCCTGCCAAGCCCGAGATCGGCGGCGGTCGTCGTGCCGTTCAGTTCCGGCCCGGCGACATGGCCCTTTTCGATGCGCATGACGCCGAGCGCCTCGGTGCCGTAGGGCGTCACGCCGAATTGTTTGCCGGCTAGCGTCAGATTGCGCACCAGCGCGTCGCCGTAGCGGGCCGGAACGGAAATCTCGAACGCCATCTCGCCGGAGAACGAAATGCGGAACAGCCGCGCCCCGATGCCGCCGCGAAGCGCTACTTCCCGCGCTCCCATGAATGGAAACCCCTCGTTCGAGAGGTCCTCGGATTCATCAACGACCTGTTTCAGCAACTCCCGCGCGCTCGGCCCGGCGATCGAGAATTGCGCCCACTGGTCGGAGACTGACGTGAGTTGCACGTCGAGTTCTGGGAACAGCACCTGCCGGCAGAATTCGAGGTGCTGCATCACCGGCCCGGCCTTCGCGGTGGTGGTGGTCAGGAAATAGTGGTCCTCGGCCAGACGCGACGTGGTGCCGTCGTCATAGACGATGCCGTCCTCGCGCAGCATCAGCCCGTAGCGCGCTTTCCCCACAGCAAGATTGGAGAAGGTGTTGATGTAGACGCGGTCGAGGAACGCGCCGGCATCCGGTCCGTGCACGTCGATTTTGCCGAGCGTCGAGACGTCGCAAAAGCCGACGCCGCCGCGCACCGCCTTGACCTCGCGGGTGACCGATTCCAGCCAGTCCTTCTCGCCGGCGCGCGGATACCATTGCGCGCGCTTCCACAGGCCGGTGTCGACGAACATCGCGCCCTGTTCGGCCGCCCAGTGATGCGACGGCGTCAGCCGCGTCGCATGGAAATTCTCGTCGCGATGATGACCGGCGAAGGCGCCGATGGCGACCGGCACATAGGGCGGGCGATAGATCGTCGTGCCGGTCTCGGGGATGGGTTTGCCTGATACCGCCGCCATAATGGCGAGGCCGGCGACGTTCGAGGTCTTGCCCTGGTCGGTGGCCATGCCGAGCGTCGTGTAGCGTTTCAGATGCTCGACGGATTCAAAACCTTCGCGCTGCGCCAGTTCGATGTCCGCAGCGGTGACGTCGTGCTGGTAGTCGACAAAGGCTTTCCCTTTGCCGGCAACATGCCAGAGCGGGGTCAGCGAAAAAGCCTCGTCGTCAGCGACTGGCGGAGCGCCGGCATTGCCGCTGTGTCCGGCACTCTGCGCTGCCGCCGCACCGGCGGCGAATCCCTGTCGCAGGCAGGCGCCGAGCCCAAAAGCGCCGTTGGCGGCACCGGCGGCCACCATGCCCGGAGGGGCGCCGTCCGGCACGAAGGCTGATATATCATCCTGCCATTTCGGCCGGCCGCGATGGTAGGAGGTCAGCCCGACCGCCGGGTTCCAGCCGCCGGAAACGGCAAGCCCGTCGGCTTCGACTTCGGCGCGTGCGCAGCCGGTCAGCGATATCGAGATTTTCCTGACACCGTCCTTGCCGCCTTCGACACCGACGACGGAGCCGTTCAAAACGGCAAAGCCGGTTTTGGCGGCAAGCGCGCGATGCGCGGCAGACACATCCGGCCGTGCGTCGACGACGGCGGCGATCTGCAATCCGGCGCCAAGCGCCGTCTCTACCGTGCGCCAGCCATCCTCATTGTTGGTGAACAGCGCGATCCGCTTTGCAGGCGTTGCCGAATAGCGCGCGACATAAGTCCGCATCGCCGAAGCCATCATCACGCCGGGCGTGTCGTTGCCGGCAAAGACGATCGGCCGTTCGATGGCACCGGCGGCAACAACTGAGCGCTTTGCTATTATCCGCCACAGTCGCTGGCGCACCTGATGCTCCGGCGGGGAGGGCAGGTGATCGTTGACCCGTTCGATGGCGCCATAGGTGCCGCCGTCATAGACGCCGAACAGCGTCGTGCGGTTCATGATGCGGACGCCGGGCAGCGAGGCGAGCTCGGCCAGCGTGCGGGAGATCCATTCGGCCGCCGGCATACGGTCGATCGTGCCGCCGTCGGAAAGCAGGCGGCCGCCAAGCGCAAAATCTTCCTCGCACAGGATAACGCGGGCGCCAGATCGGCCGGCGGCGAGCGCTGCGGCCAGCCCGGCAGGACCGGAGCCGGCGATCAGTACGTCGCAATGCGCCCAAGCCTTGTCGTAATGATCGGGGTCAGCAACGCCCGCCGCCCGGCCGAGACCGGCGGCGCGGCGGATCGCCGGCTCGTAGATCGCCTCCCAGAATTTTGCCGGCCACATGAAGGTCTTGTAGTAGAAGCCGGCGACGAAGATCGGCGAAAACAGCTGGTTCACGGCCATCAGATCGTGGCGCAGCGACGGCCAGCGGTTCTGGCTGGCGGCTTCCAGACCGTCATAAAGTTCGGCGGTGGTCGCCTTGGTGTTGGGCTCACGGCGCGCCCCCGTGCGCAGCTCGACCAGCGCGTTGGGTTCTTCCGAGCCTGATGTCAGGATGCCGCGCGGCCGATGGTATTTGAACGAGCGGCCGACCAGCCTGACGCCATTGGCAATCAGCGCCGAGGCGAGCGTGTCGCCCTGGAAGCCGGCAAAGGTTTTGCCGTCGAAGCGAAAATTCAGCGGCGCCGAGCGGTCGATGAGACCGCCGGATGGCAGACGATTGGGTTGGCTGGAAATCACGATGCCCGGCCCCCATGCAAGAGCGTCGCGCTGCCCCTCATCGCCCTGCCGGGCACTTCTCCCCGTATAGTGACGGGGAGAAGGACGCCTTCACTGAGGGTTTCGCCAATCTCCAGCGTAGCAGGAAGGGCGCCGAGGTTGCGGCCATCTCCCTTCTCCCCGTCACTATACGGGGAGAAGGTGCCGGCAGGCGGATGAGGGGCGGCGCTGAGTTGGCTAAGAATACTCATTTTGCCACCTGCCTTGCCCCGACTCCCGCCGCCGGCTCGACCGAGGAAATCTCGTGTGTCAGCGTGTTGCGGGCGATCTTCAGCCAGGCCCGGCAGCCGCCGCCATGGTACCAATGTTCGCTGGTCTCGCCGGCAATGTTGTCGCGCAGATAGACGTAGTCGAACACCTCGTCTTCCGAGCCACCGGCTGCCGGCCGCAGCGGCTTGGCGTCGCCCAGATAGGTGAATTCACCGAGTTCGCGTTCGCCGCAGAAGGGACAGACAATACGCATGCTTTTTGGACCGTCCTCAGTGCAGGTTCGGTTGGGCGCCGACGCCCTTTTCATCGATCATCGCGCCCCGCCGGAATCGGTCGAGGCGGAATCTGGCGGCCTCCCTATGCGGTTCGTCGCGGGCCAGAAGATGGGCAAACACAAGGCCCGAGCCGGGCGTTGCCTTGAAGCCGCCATAACACCAGCCGGCATTGAGATAGAGCCCGTCCACCGGGGTCTTGTCGATGATCGGCGAGCCGTCCATCGACATGTCCATGATGCCGCCCCACTGGCGCAAGAGGCGCACGCGACCGATCATCGGCATAAGCGCCATGCCGCCCTCGCAGACGTCTTCCATCACAGGCATGTTGCCGCGCTGGGCATAGGAATTGTAGCCGTCTATGTCGCCGCCGAAGACCAGTCCGCCCTTGTCGGACTGGCTGACGTAGAAATGGCCGGCGCCGAAAGTCATGACGTTGGGGATCAGCGGCTTGATCGCCTCGGAAACGAAGGCCTGCAGCACGTGGCTCTCGATCGGCAGCCGCAGTCCCGCCATCGCCGCGACCCGCGAGGAACTGCCGGCAACGGCCATGCCGACCTTGCCAGCGCCGATTGTGCCGCGCGAAGTCTCGACGCCGGTCACCTTGCCGTTGGCGTCGCGCGAAAAACCTGTCACCTCGCAATTCTGGATGATGTCGACGCCGAGCCCGCTCGCCGCATGGGCATAGCCCCAGACCACCGCGTCGTGGCGCGCCGTGCCGCCGCGCCGCTGCAGCAGGCCGCCTTGCACGGGAAAGCGCGCATTGTCGAAGTTCAGGAACGGCATCATCTTCTTGACCGCGGCAAGGTCCAAGAGTTCGGCATCGATGCCGTTGATGCGCATGGTGTTGCCGCGCCGCGCATAGGCGTCGCGCTGCGCATCGGAATGGTAGAGATTGATGACGCCGCGCTGGCTGACCATAGTGTTGTAGTTGAGATCCTGCTCCATGCGCTCCCACAGCTTCATCGACAGCTCGTAGAAGCCGGTATTGCCGGGCAGCCCGTAATTGGAGCGGATGATGGTGGTGTTGCGGCCGGCATTGCCGGAACCGATCCAGCCCTTTTCGACCACGGCGACATTCCTGATGCCGTACTCACTGGCGAGGAACCATGCCGTCGCCAGGCCGTGACCGCCGCCGCCGATGATCACCACGTCGTAGTGATCCTTCGGGCTAGCGTCGCGCCAGGTGCGCTGCCAGGTCTTGTGGCCGGAAAATGCGGCGCGGGCGAGGGAGAAGATCGAGTATTTCATAAATCTATTCCGAGGTCGCTCGCGCCACGCAGGACCTTTCTTGACGCATCGGAATCATCCGAAAATCGCCTCACGCTTTTCGTTCCGATGCTCTAGATATCCAGCGTGTGGTCACGCTCCCACTGGGTGAAGTGGGAAGCATAGGAATTCCATTCCTGGTGCTTGAGCTTTAGATAAGCCGACGAGAATTCCTCACCCAGCGCCGCCTTGAGCGATTTGTCGTTGTCGAACTCGCGCAATGCATCGAGCAGGTTGAGCGGCAGCTTCGGCGCGCCCTCCACCGTATGCCCGAACTGGTACATGTCGATGTCGTAGCGCCTGCCGGGATCGGCCTTCGAGCGGATGCCGTCGAGGCCGGCGGCGATGATGACGGCCTGCAGCAGATAAGGGTTTGCCGCGCCGTCGGGCAGGCGCAGCTCGAAGCGTCCGGGGCCGGGCACGCGCACCATGTGGGTGCGGTTGTTGCCGGTCCATGTCACCGAGTTCGGCGCCCAGGTGGCGCCCGAAATAGTCCGCGGCGCATTGATACGCTTGTAGGAATTGACGGTCGGGTTGGTGATCGCGGCAAGTGCTGAGGCATGCTTCATGATGCCGCCTAGAAAATTCTTACCCTTCGCCGACAGGCCAAGCTCCATGGCGTTGTCGGCAAAGACATTGGTCTTGCCGTCCTTGTCCCACACCGAGATGTGGGCGTGGCAGCCATTGCCGGTCAGGCCGGGGAATGGTTTTGGCATGAAGGTGGCGCGCAGGCCGTGCTTTTCCGCAACGGATTTGACCATGAACTTGAAGAAGGAATGCTTGTCGGCGGTCGCCAGCGCATCGTCGAAGGCCCAGTTCATCTCGAACTGGCCGTTGGCGTCCTCATGATCGTTCTGGTAGGGGCCCCAGCCGAGCGCCAGCATGTGGTCGCAGATCTCGGCGATGACATCGTAGCGCCGCATCACCGCCTGCTGGTCGTAGCAGGGCTTTGACGCCGTGTCGTATTCGTCGGAAATCGTCTTGCCGTCCGGCGAGATCAGGAAGAACTCGGCCTCGACGCCGGTCTTGACATGCATACCGTCGCCCGCCGCCTCGTCAATCAGCCGCCTCAGCGTGTTGCGCGGCGCCTGCTCGACCGATTTTTCGTCCATCATGCAATTGGCAGCAATCCAGGCGACTTCCGGCTTCCACGGCAGCTGGATGACCGAATCCGGATCCGGCACCGCCAGCATGTCTGGATGCGCCGGCGTCAGGTCGAGCCAGGTGGCAAAGCCGGCAAAGCCGGCACCGTCCTTCTGCATCTCGGCGATGGCTTGCGCCGGTACCAGCTTGGCGCGCTGCCCACCGAACAGGTCGGTGTAGGAAATCATGAAATATTTGACGCCGTTCCCTTTGGCGAAGGCGGCGAGATCGTTCCCCATTATAGTTCCTCGCTTATTGGTATTTGGTAGTTTGATATCAGAAGCCGTTCTTCCCCGGTATCCAGTTGGTCCCGGCCAGCGGCACGCCGGCCATGGCGGCGGCTTCGATCGTGAGCGCGACGAGATCCTCGGGCTCGAGATTATGCAGGCTGTTCTTGCCGCAGGCGCGGGCAATCGTTTGAGCCTCCAGCGTCATCACCTTGAGATAATTCGCCAGCCGTCGGCCGGCCGCTATCGGATCGACCCGTTTCATTAGTTCGGGGTCCTGCGTGGTGATGCCGGCCGGATCGCGGCCCTCGTGCCAATCATCATAGGCGCCGGCGGTGGTGCCGAGCTCGTTGTATTCCGCCTCCCAGCGCGGATCGTTGTCGCCGAGCGCGACAAGTGCGGCGGTGCCGATCGACACCGCGTCGACGCCGAGCGCCAGCGCCTTGGCCACATCGGCGCCGTTGCGGATGCCGCCCGAGATGATCAGCTGCACCTTGCGATGCATGCCGAGATCCTGCAGCGCCTGCACCGCCGGCCGGATGCAGGCAAGCGTCGGCTGGCCGACATTCTCGATGAACACTTCCTGGGTTGCGGCGGTGCCGCCCTGCATCCCGTCGATCACGACGACATCTGCACCTGATTTCACCGCAAGTGCTGTATCGTAATAGGGCCGCGCGCCGCCGACCTTGACGTAGATCGGCTTTTCCCAGTCGGTGATTTCGCGCAGTTCCAGGATCTTGATCTCGAGATCGTCGGGCCCGGTCCAGTCGGGATGGCGCGAGGCCGAGCGCTGGTCGATACCCTTGGGCAGCGTGCGCATTTCGGCGACGCGGTCGGAGATCTTCTGGCCAAGCAGCATGCCGCCGCCACCGGGCTTGGCGCCCTGGCCGACGACGATCTCGATCGCATCTGCCCGGCGCAAGTCGCGCGGGTTCATGCCGTAGCGCGACGGCAGGTACTGATAGACCAGCGTCTTGGAATGGCCGCGCTCTTCCTCGGTCATGCCGCCGTCGCCGGTGGTCGTCGAGGTGCCGGACAGCGTCGCACCGCGGCCGAGCGCTTCCTTGGCTGGACCGGACAGCGAGCCAAAACTCATGCCGGCGATGGTGATCGGGATTTTCAGCTCGATCGGCTTTTTCGCATGGCGCGAACCCAGCACGACGCTGGTGTCGCAGCGCTCGCGATAGCCTTCCAGCGGATAGCGCGAGATCGAAGCGCCGAGCACCAGCAGGTCGTCGAAATGCGGCAGCTTGCGCTTGGCGCCGGCGCCGCGAATATCATAGATGCCGGTCGCCGCGGCGCGGCGGATCTCGGAGAGTGTGTAGTCGTCGAAGGTCGCGGATTTGCGCGGCGTCGTCGGCGGGTTGCGATAGGTCATTGAGCCTCAATACGCTTCGGCGTTGTCGATGTTGAAGTTGTAGAGCGTGCGCGCCGAGCCGTAACGCTTGAACTCCGCCGCTTTGACGCCGGTCACCCCGGCGCGGTCGAGCAGGCCTTGCAGCAACTCCAAATGCTCGGGCCGCATCTCCTTGGCAATGCAGTCGGCGCCGAGGCTGCCGACCTTGCCGCGCACGAACAGCCGCGCCTCGTAGATGGAATCGCCGAGCGCATCGCCGGCGTCGCCCAGCACCACCAAATTGCCGGACTGCGCCATGAAGGCCGACATGTGGCCGATATTGCCATTTACGACGATGTCGATGCCCTTCATCGAAATACCGCAGCGCGACGACGCGTTACCCTCAATGACCAGCAGCCCGCCCCTGCCGGTGGCGCCGGCATATTGGCTGGCATCGCCTTTGACCGTTATCGAACCTGACATCATGTTTTCGCCGACGCCGGGTCCGGCCGAGCCATGCACGGTGATGGCGCTGCCGTCGTTCATGCCGCCGCAATAATAGCCGACACTGCCGCGGACATCGATGGTGACCGGCTGGTCGACGCCGACGGCGACCGAATGGCTGCCTTTCGGATTGAGCACTTCCCAGGCGGTCTCGTTCGAACCGAGGGTCAAATTATGAAGCGCCTGGTTGAGCTCGCGCAGCGGCATCTCAGCCAGGTCGAAGACCCGTGACGCATGGCCCTGGTCGAGTGCCTTGGAGACGTTGATTGCCGGCATGAACTCAATGCTCCCAGAAATAGACGGTTGCGGGCTCGGGTTCCCAGACCCTCGCATTATCTATGCCGGGCAGTTTGGTGAGCGCGCGATATTCCGAGCCGAAGGCGACATACTGGTCGGTCTCGGCCATGACGGCAGGCTTGCAGGCGATCGGATCGCGCACCACGCCGAAGCCGTTCTTGGTGCCGACGACGAAGGTGAAGAAGCCGTCGAGGTCGCTCAGCGTGCCTTCCAGCGCCTCGCCGAGATTCTTGCCATGTGCCATCTGCGAGGAGAGATAGGCGGCCGCGACTTCCGTGTCATTCTCGGTTTCGAATTTCATGCCTTCGCGGATCAGCTCGCGACGGACATTGTTGTGATTGGACAGCGAGCCGTTGTGCACCAGGCACTGGTCGGCGCCGGTCGAGAACGGATGCGCGCCCATCGTCGTCACTGCCGATTCCGTCGCCATGCGGGTATGGCCGATGCCGTGCGTGCCGGTCATGCTGCGCACGTCGAACCGGTCGACGACCGCTTCCGGCAAGCCTACTTCCTTGTAGATTTCGACGACGTCGCCGGCGCCCATGATGCGGATATCGGGGCGCAGCGCCTGGATCGCCTCGCGCACTTCATCGATCTTGTCGGGCGTCGTCCTGACGACCGCATGCGTCGATTTCACCGCGATGTTCACCGGCGTTCCGATCGCCCTGGCGAGTTCGGCATCCAGGTTGCGGAAATCGTGCTCCGGCTTTGCCGACTGGATGGTGATCTTGGCCTCGTTGCCGGATGGCGCTCCATAGATGGCGATGCCGGCGCTGTCGGGACCGCGATCGCTGAGCGAGATCAGCATCTCCGAAAGCATCGAGCCAAGCCGGGGCTCGAGCGACTTGTCCTTCAAAAACAGTCCGACGATTCCGCACATGTCAGGCTCCCGAGCTGAAGTATGATTTAGGTGCTACCAGCTTCATCAAGCGAATTCAACTCGTATGAAAGTTTTTTTCATCTTGGACAAGTCGCCTGGTGCAAATGACGCGCCAGGGCGACCGGTGGCGACTTAATGGCGATCGATCGCCTTTCTGGTTTCCTCTCCGGTGCGATCCGCAGCCATGTCGGCTTCGATTTCAGCGTTCTCGTGGCGCGTCTGGAGGACGTGCCACCCGATCCAGAAGACGAGGCCGATGATGACCATCACGACTTCAGAACCCTGAAACGGGTAGATCGCGCCGATGTCCTTGAGGTCCACGGCCCAACTTTCCATTCCATTGGTAGACATTGCGGTTTCTCCTTGCCCGTTGACTATTTGATCATGGCCTTTTCGGCGGTTCCCACTTCGCGGACAGAGGCGTCGAACGCATGGTTGAGGGCGAAGTCGACGCCCTCGAGTTCGACCTTCGCCGGTACGCGCAGCAGGTTCATGCTGTTGAGGATCTTGCAGACGACAAAGGTGGGGACGAAGCCGAGCACGAACATCAGCACCGCGCCAGCGAAATTGCCGAGCGGGTTGATGTGCACGAAGCCTTCATAGGGCGAGGACGGCTGTCCCCACAGCATGAAGCCCGCGACCACGACGCCGAGGAAGCCGCCATAGCCGTGCACTGCAACGGCGCCGACCGCATCATCGATCTTGAAGCGACGTTCGACGAAATAATGCAGCTTGTAGCAGATGGTCGGGACGATCGCACCGATCAGCATCGCCTGGATCGGGTGATAGAGGTCGTTGCCGGCCGAGGCCGAGATGATGCCGCAAAGCCCCATCGAGAACGTCCAGAACGGGTCGCCTTTCGAGACGATGTAGCCGGCGAGCATGCCGCCCGACAGCGACATCAGAAAGTTGAAGGTGATCGCCGAGAGCGTGGTCGGCGCGAGATAGATGTTGGTCGCCGTCCAGGTCTCGCCGGTGATCTGGCCGGCAATCGTGGCCGGGCTGATCAGTGGAATGTTGCACGCGGCATAAAAGCCCCAGAAACCGGTGAAGATCAGGAACAGGCCGATCGTGACCAGCCAGACATTGTGGGGCGGGATGTCGCGCGCCGTGCCGTCGGGCCTGAACTTGCCGATGCGCGGACCCAGCACGATGAGAAAGGCGAGCGCCGCTCCGCCCGCGATCGCGTGCACGACGCCCGACGCATAGGCGTCATGATAGCCCCACAGCTTCACCATCCAGCCTTGCGGATGCCAGCCCCAGGATGCGTCGAGGATCCACAGGACCGAGCCGACAAGCACCGCGACGATCCAGAACGCACCCGAGCGCGCGCGCTCGATGATCGAACCCGAGACGATCGACGCCGTCGTGATGGAAAACAGCAGGAAGGCGCCCCAGAACACGCCGTTGAGGCGATGCCACAGCGCGGCATCGGTAGGCGTGACCCCCGTCTCGCCTGGATTGACACCGGAGAGGTGGGTGCCCATCAGCGGATTCCACGATTCGGCGAATGGTGCGGTGACAAGCCCGCCGGCGATGCCCGGCCCGTTGGGGAAACCGAAATAGATCCACCAGCCGAAAAAATAGAAGGTGATCGTTACGAGCGGGATCGCCATCGCATTCTTCATAAGCGTTTTCAGATGATTGCGCCGACGCGACACGCCCACCTCGTACATGCAGAACCCGACATGGATCAGGAACATCATGACGATGGTCACCCAGTAATAGAATTCCGTGAAAATGGTCGTTAGCGCGTTGAGATTCCCTTCCATTGCATGTCCCCTCCGTTCAGTTGCGTTCCTTGCCTCTCAGTAAAACTTTTTGCATGTTAGTATTGCGCGCTTTTGGAGTTTTGAGTCAATATGGCGCGGACCGCCGCCGGGCCTCAGTGCCCTGAAGCGGCGAAACGTCGGCAATCGTGTTGAGGAGAAACAAGTCCATGACCGCATCCTGGAGATTTTCGACCTTGGCGGATCGCCATCGTGCGCTCGGTTCGAAGCTCGAAGACTGGAGCGGGATGGGCACCGCCTGGACCTACGACAAGGACGCCGACGAGGAGTATATCGCCATCCGCACCAAGGCCGGGCTGATGGACGTGTCGGGCCTGAAGAAGGTCCACATCACCGGGCCGCATGCCTCGCACCTGATCGACCTGGCGACGACGCGCGACGTGGAAAAGATCTATCCCGGCAAGTCGGCCTATGCCTGCATGCTCAACGAGGCCGGCAAGTTCACCGACGATTGCATCCTCTACCGCACCGGCCCGAATGCCTGGATGGTCGTGCACGGTTCGGGCACCGGCCATGAGGAGTTGCAGCGCGCCGCCATGGGCCGCGATGTCTCGCTTCGTTTCGACGACAATCTGCACGACCTTTCGCTGCAGGGGCCGACATCAGTCGATTATTTGGCAAAGCATGTGCCGGGCATTCGCGACCTCAACTATTTCCACCACATGCAGACCCAACTGTTCGGTTATCCGGTGATGATCTCGCGCACCGGCTACACCGGCGAACGCGGCTACGAGATCTTCTGCCGTGGCCAGGATGCCGGCACGATCTGGGACACCATCCTCGATGAGGGCAAGAGCGCCGGCATCATCCCGTGCCGGTTCACCACGCTCGATATGCTGCGTGTCGAGAGCTACCTCTTGTTCTACCCCTACGACAATTCGCAGAAATATCCGTTCGAGAACGAAGGCCCCGGCGACACGCTGTGGGAACTCGGCCTCGACTTCACCGTCAGCCCCGGCAAGACAGGCTTTCGCGGTGCCGAGGAGCACTACCGCCTCAAGGGCAAGGAGCGGTTCAAGATCTTCGGCGTGCTGCTTGAAGGCAAGGAGCCGGCCGACGAGGGCGCGCCGGTCTATCGCGACGGCAAAAAGGTCGGCGTGGTGACCTGCGCCATGTATTCGCCGCTGGTCCAGAAATCGATGGGCATTGCCCGGCTCGATGTCGACTGTGCCGTCCAGGGCACCAGGCTCGAGATCCGCAACCAGAGCGGCGCCATCAGCGCGACGGCTGAGCCGCTTCCGTTCGATGATCCGAAGAAGACCAAGCGCACGGCGAAAGGCTGAGGCATACTGGGAGGATGGCAGCGAAAAGCATCATCAGCCGGCCGGTCTACGGAACCCTGTCGCCGCAGCCTGGCAAGCACCATCTCTTCGTGGCGGATGCAGAAGGAGCGCTGGCGATATCAGACTTGGCCACCAAGGCGCCGGCGGGCTTCTTTGCCGATGCCCACATCATCTTCATCCCCGGCAATGACGGCCATCACGTCGCCGCGCTCGAAGCGCTGAGGCCGGCGCAGTTCTATCAGGGGCCTTCCTTCGCCAGTGCCTTGCCGCGGCTGAAGCAGACCTTGGCCAACGCGCATATGGGCCTGCGCCTCTATCTCGCCGGCACCGAGGGGCTGATCGGCCAGGCCATGCAGGTGGCGCTCGAAGCCGGCATCGACCACACCTCGATCCAGACCGAGCATCGCGGCTCGCTGGCGCGCCGCATCCAGTGCGTCCATTGCAAGGGCATCACCGAGAACGTGACGACGCAGCCGGCGACCTGTTCGCATTGCGGCCTGCTTCTCCTGGTACGCGATCACTATTCTAGGCGCCTCGCGGCGTTCCAGGGCGTCTGCATCAATGCGGAAGACCGCAGCGAAATTCCTCCGACGGAGGAGATCTTTCGATGAGCACCGGCACCACCAAGCTTGACGTCGTGGTGAGCGACGTCGTTCCGGTCAACGAATTGGTCACGCGCTTCCATTTCCGCCGGCGCGACGGGCAGCTTTTGCCGACATTTTCCGGCGGCGCTCATGTTGTGGTGGAGATGCGCGACGGCGAGCGGACCAGGCTCAACCCCTATTCGCTGATGGGCTCGCCGCTCGATACGCGCGAATACACGATCTCGGTGCGCCGCGACGATGTCGGCCGCGGTGGTTCGCTGTTCATGCACAGCAACGTCAGGCCGGGCATGGAGATGGTGATCAGCTATCCGGTCAATCTGTTCTCGCTCGATTTGCGCGCCAGAAAACACCTGATGCTGGCGGGAGGCATCGGCATCACGCCGTTCATGGCGCAGACCGCGCAGCTGGCGGCGCAAGGCGGCAATTTCGAGCTGCACTACACCTGCCGCACCGCATCGCTCGGCACCTATGCCGATGTGCTGAGAGAGCGCTACGACCGCCGGGTCAGGCTCTATCACGACGATCGCGACGAGCGCATCGAGCTCGACCGGCTGCTGTCGTCGCAGCCGCTCGGCACGCATCTCTATGTCTGCGGCCCGTCCGGCATGATCGGCTGGGTGTGCGATCGTGCCGCTGCGCTGGGCTGGCCGGCGGAAACTGTGCATTTCGAGCATTTCGCCGCACCGCAGCCCGGCGCGTCGTTCGACGTGACGCTGGCGGTCAGCGGCAAGACGATCCGCGTTGGCGAGCAGCAGAGCCTGCTCGAGGCCATCGAGGCCGCCGGCGTCGATCCGCCCTATCTCTGCCGCGGCGGCGTCTGCGGCCAGTGCGAAACAAATGTCACCGCGCATGACGGCAAATTCATCCACAACGACCACTGGCTGAGCGAGGAAGAGCACCGATCCTGCAAGAAGATCATGCCTTGCGTGTCGCGCTTCGAGGGCAGGTCGCTGGTGCTGGAAAGATAGGAGGCGGAGCTTGGGCATCACCTTTCGTAACGAAACGTTCCGTAACGATTTTACCTTCAGGAACAGCCCGGAGCACATCAGGCGGTTTCCGTTCCCGTTCCACGAAGACAGCTACATGTATGCGGTCAACATCGAGCCGCATGTTCTGGGGCCGAAGGGCAGCGTGCTCGAAAACCTGATCGACGTTGACGAGCACTATGTCGCCGAAATGCAGGACCGCGCTTTGGTGCTGGCGGAGGACCCGCTGCGCTGCCAGTCGCTGCCGCACATGACGCTGGCCGGCTGGGACCTGCTCGAACTTCTGATGGAACAGCAGGCGCTGGGATATCCCGAGCATTTCACGCTGACGCGCGATGGCGACAGATGGCGCTGGATAAACCGGCCGCTCGGCATCGACGACACCTTCACCTTCGGTGACGTGTCGACGCTGCCCTATGGGCCGATGGAATACATCACGCGGCAATCACAAGGCGATTTCTGCATCCTCGACCAGCGCGACGGCAATCTGTGGATGGACGCCGGCATGGTCACCACCCAGGCCGACTGGTCGCTCGACTTCGACATCGGCATGAATTTCTTCGAGTGGCACGCGCCGGTGCCGCTGGCGCATGAGAGGGGCATATTCGTCCGGGCGCTGAAATTCCTCACCAACATCCAGCAAGGCAAGCCGGCGCGGCGGCTGAACTGGACGATGACCATCAATCCGCGCCTCGACACCAGCCCGGAAAACTATCACAAATGGGGTCCGGACCGGGCGACGGTGACGCCCGAAAACGTCGGTGACAAGGTCCATCTGCGCGTCGAATTGCAGAGCTTCTGGCGGCTGCCGCGCTCGAACGGCATCGTCTTCCCGATCCGCTGCTATCTGATCAAGATGGACGAACTGGTGACGCAGCCGAAATGGGCGCGGCGCCTGCACCGCGTCATCCGTGACCTTCCCGAAGAACTCGCCAATTACAAGGGCTTGACGCGCTATCGGCCGACGCTGGTCGAGTGGCTGTCGAAGCTCGACGACGGCAGCCCGACAAGCCCAGGATTTGGGCCGGACTAAAGCAAGGTCCCCCTCATCCGGCCGCTTCGCGGCCACCTTCTCCCCGCTGGGGAGAAGAGAGGTAGGCGCCGGCGCTGCCGGTCTCCTCTCCCCTCGGGGAGAGGTCGGATTGCCCCGAATTGCCCTTCGCAATTCGGTTGGTAATCCGGGTGAGGGGGTCTGCTTGCGTCCCGCTCACCCCGCGCTACTCTGCGGATAGCAGATGATCGAGAGATAACGCATCGGCAGGACGGTCAGCACCTCCGGCCCGTGCGGCGCATCGGCGTCGAAGAACAGGCTGTCGCCGGGCTTCATCGGATAGAGGTTGTTGCCGTGGCGGTAGGTAACCTCGCCTTCAAGCATGTAGAGGAACTCCATGCCTTCGTGCTGGAAGGTCGGGAACACATCGGAATCCTCGGTCAGCGTGATCAGATAGGGCTCGACGATGACGCCGCTGGTGTTGGAGCCGATATGGCCGAGCAGATTGTACTGGTGGCCGGCACGCGTGCCGCGCCGCTCGACGTCGAGGCCTTCGCCGGCCTTGACGAAGACGGCGCTACGCTCTTCCTCGAAACGGCGGAAGAAGGCGGTGACCGGAACGCCGAGCGCCCGCGACAACGCCTGCAAAGTGGTCAGCGACGGCGAGGTGATGCCGTTTTCGATCTTCGACAGCATGCCAAGCGAAATGTCGGTGGCGGCCGCAAGATCGGCGACGGTGATGCCGAGTTTTTTGCGAAACGCCCGCACCTCGCGGCCGATCGCCACCTCCAGGACTTTTTCGCGGGTGTCGCGAACAGCGTGCGGGTCCTGGGTCAGTGGCGTCCGGATCATTGCCACGCCCTTCGGCGATGGCTTGGCCTTGGCGGCTGCCCCATTCCTGAAATTGGAAGCTTTCTTCGCCATGTCGCCACCCCGTTCTGCAGATTTATTTCACTCACGGTGAACATATTCAGTGCGGATACAGAGCGCAACTGCGACAGCAAGCCACTTTATATGTCGAATGGCGTGCTCTCCGGATTTCCGCCACCAGCGGTTTTGCTGAAAATCCGATCTGCTGAAACGTGGTTTCAGCAGAAGGCCTGTTGACAGCATCGAACGGGCAATTACTGTCCTGTCAGTGAAATTTGTTTCGTTAGAGAAATGAGACCGGGAGGCCCGCAATGAAAAGTCGTGTTGCCGTCATCGGAGCCGGACCTTCCGGCATGGCCCAGCTTCGAGCATTAAAGTCGGCGGCCGACAAGGGTGCGGACATTCCGGAAATCGTCTGCTTCGAAAAGCAGTCCGACTGGGGCGGCCTGTGGAATTACACCTGGCGCACCGGCCTCGACGAGCATGGCGACCCGGTGCATGGCTCGATGTACCGCTACCTTTGGTCGAACGGACCGAAGGAATGCCTCGAATTCGCCGACTACACGTTTGAGGAGCACTTTGGCCGTCCGATCGGCTCCTACCCGCCGCGCGCGGTGCTGTGGGACTATATCAAGGGCCGCGTCGAAAAATCCGACGTGCGCAAATGGGTGCGCTTCAACAGCCCGGTGCGCATGGTGACCTTCTCAGACGCGACGAAAAAGTTCACCGTCACCGCGCATGACCGCACCAACGACGTCACCTATTCCGAAGAGTTTGACAACGTCGTTGTTGCCTCGGGGCATTTTTCCGTACCCAATGTTCCCTATTTCGAGGGCTTTTCGAGCTTCAATGGCCGCATCCTGCACAGCCATGATTTCCGCGACGCCATGGAATTCAAGGACAAGGACATCCTGATCATCGGCCGCTCCTATTCGGCCGAGGACATCGGCTCGCAATGCTACAAATACGGCGCCAAATCGATCACCTCCAGCTACCGCTCGAAGCCGATGGGCTTCAAATGGCCTGACAACTGGAAGGAAGTGCCGCTGCTGCAGAAGGTCGTCGGCAAGACCGCGCATTTCAAGGACGGCAGCACCAGGGATGTCGACGCTATCATCCTGTGCACGGGCTACCTCCACTCCTTCCCGTTCCTCACCGAGGATCTGAAGCTCAAGACTGCCAACCGCATGTGGCCGGACGGGCTCTATGAGGGCGTCGTCTGGGAGAAGAACCCACAGCTGTCCTATATCGGCATGCAGGATCAGTTCTACACCTTCAACATGTTCGACGCGCAGGCCTGGTTCGCGCGCGACGTCATCATGGGCCGCATCGAACTGCCCTCGGCAGAAGTGATGGCGGAACATGGCAGGAGATGGCGCGCGCGCGAGGAAACGCTGGAAGACGCCGAGCAGATGATCTGGTTCCAGGGCGACTACACCAAGGAGCTGATGGAGCAGACCGATTATCCGGGATTCGACGTCGAGGCGACAAATCAGACCTTCATGGAATGGGAGCACCACAAGGCGCAAGACATCATGAGCTTCCGCGACCACGCCTACCGCTCGCTGATGACCGGAACGATGGCGCCGTTGCACCATACGCCGTGGCTGCAGGCGATGGATGATTCAATGGAATCCTATCTGGAAGTGAAAGGGGTCGCGGCGGAATAGCAGCTTCCTCGCCACACACTTTTGCGCGACATGCATTATTTGCTGCGAGCCTCGCGCACGTCTTTCGTCGCCTCGATGATCCGCTCGAGCAGGGCATGGAGATCGTCGCGGTGGCCGCTGCGGCCGGCGGGGCCGTTTTCTTCGGATGTCATGACCACGGTCAACGCGCGCCCGGGCACAACATAGACCATCTGCCCGCCATACCCCCACCCGTAGAAGACCGCTTCGCCCGCGATCTGACGCATGAACCAACCATAACCATAACCGTCACCGGTGAAACGGGAGGCGGTGCGTGGCTGCCAGGAGAGCTTGATCCAATCGGCCGGCACGAGCTGCCGTCCGCCGCGGCTCATCCCGCCGCTGCGGTAGAGCTCGCCAAAGGCGAGCAGCGAACGCGGACTCATGGCCATCTGGTTGCCGCCGAGATAGATGCCCTGTGGGTCGCGGTCCCAGGCGGCGATGGAAAAGCCCTCCTGCGGCCCCAGCCATTCGCGCGCCAGTTCCAGCGTTGAGCGGCCGGTCCGGCGCGTCAGGATCGCCGAAAGGAGATGGGTCGAGCCGGTGGAATAGAGCATGGTACCGCCCGGTTCGTCGTCGAAGGGCATGGCGAACGCTGCCCGCACCCAGTTGTCGCTTGCCACCCAGCGCCCGTAGTTTGGGCCGGAGGTCCGACCGAGCCCCGCCTGCATGGAAAGCAGATGACCGATCGTAACCTGCTGGAGCCGCGGATCCCCGTCGGCGGGCAGGTCGCCCTGAAGAAGCGGAGCGATCTTCTGGTCAGGGCCTTGGAGCAAGCCCTTGTCGATGGCGATGCCGACGAGCGCCGAGATGATCGACTTGGAGGCGGATTTTATGTTGGCGGGACGTGCCGGAGAGTGGCCGCGATAGCCGCGCTCTGCCACCACCGCGCCATCATGCGCGATGGCAACCGTGCGCAGCGGCGCCAGGCGCTCGGCCTCATCAAAGAGCTTTTGAAGCCGCTCCTCCAGGCCGTCCGCAGCGTGAGCAGCGACGGAAAGGATGAGGAGAAAGGCTAGAATCACGGTGGGACGCTTCAGCATGAAGCCAGCTTGGGATGCATTTTGGGCAAGACGAAGGTGGGGCGCGATCCTCGATTTCCGGCTATCCCAGCCTTGCCCGTGCCTTCGCCGTCCAGGCGTTGAACAGCCGGTCGGCGACGATGCCGATGAAGGCGATGGCCAGTCCGGCGACGATGCCGCGGCCGGAATCGGCCTTGGACAGCGCAATGAACACCTCCTGGCCGAGATCGCGAGTGCCGACCATGGCGCAGATGATGATCATCGCCAGCGCCATCAGGATCGTCTGGTTGACGCCAAGCATGATCTCGGGCAGCGCCAGCGGCAGCTGCACGCGCAGGAATGTCTGGCGCTTGGTGCAGCCCGACACCTTTGCCGCCTCGATCAGCGCCGGCGGCACCTGCCTGAGGCCGTGATTGGTGTAGCGGATGGCCGGCACCACGGCGAAGGCGACGGTCGCGATCATCGCCGTCACGTCGCCGACGCGGAACAGCATCACCACCGGGATGATGAAGCAGAACGACGGCAGCACCTGCAGCGTGTCGATGACCGGCGTGACGACCTTCTCGACACGGTCGCTGCGCGATGCCATCAGCCCGATCGGAATGCCGATCAGGCAAGCGATGAAGGCCGAGATGCCGCAGAGATAGACCGTCGCCATGGTCTTTTCCCAGAGGCCGGTCACCGCGCAGAAGATGGTCAGCGCCGCGACCAGGGCGGCGAGGCGCAGGCCGCCGAGCTGGTAGCCGGCAAGGCCAAGCAGGAACACCGCGCCCAGCCACGGGAAGCCTTCGCAGAAGGCGCGCACGGGGTTCAGCACATTGAGGATCAACGCCACGCGGAATGCCTCGATCGTGTCGAAGAAGTTGATCGTGATCCAGCTAACAGCTGTCTTCCACATCGGTGCAGTGGTGAAGGTGATCGCCTTCGGCACTGCGGCGAACGCCGGCACGAACAAGCCAAGCAGCGTCGTGGCTGCAAGGATGGCGATGGCCAGCGTCAGGTTGGGGTAGCGGCGCCAGAAGCTCGGGCTCACCTCCTGATAGACATGACCTTGCGCGTGATTGCGCGCGATCGCCTGGCTCAGCCGGTCGAGCGCGATTGCCAGCGCGACGATGGCAAGGCCGGCTTCCATCGCTTCGCCGACCTTCAGCGCCCTGAGCGCCAAAAGCACGTCGTAGCCGAGGCCGCCGGCGCCGATCATCGAAGCGATAATCACCATATTGAGCGCCAGCATGATGACCTGGTTGACGCCTACCATCAGCGTTGGACGCGCCGACGGCAACAGCACCCGCCACAGTTTCTGGCGCGCCGTGCAGCCGGCCATCTCGCTGAAATCGTCGATTTCGGACGGCACCCGCGACAGTCCCAGCATCGTCGCGCGCACCATCGGCGGCGTCGCGAAAATGGCCGTCGCGATCATCGCCGAAACCGGGCTGTTGCCGAACAGCAGAAGCATCGGGATCAGATAGGCGAAGGTCGGGATGGTCTGCATCAGATCGAGGGCAGGGGAGATCAAAAGCCTCTCCGCCCATGGCTTGCGCCACGCCCAGATGCCGACGAACAATCCGGTGACGATGCAGAACGGCACGGCGATGGAAATCAGCCCGAGCGTCAGCATGGCGCTGGTCCACTGGCCGAACAGCGCGATGTAGAGAAAACAGCCGCCGACCAGTGCGCCGAGCTTCCAGCCACCGGCGGCGCGGCCGGCCAGGAATGCAACGATGCAGACGCCAACCCAGGACAGGCGCGGCAAGATGATCAAGTCCGCGCCACGGCCGATCTTGAAATTCTTGGCAAGCAGATTGAGCGCGAAATCGAGCGGCACGCTGAGCGCCGCGGTGATCGACCGCGTCAGCCAGGAGAAGTTCGATTTTATCAGGTTCATCAGAGCGCTGACCCAGTCGGCGACGGGAACGATTGCGTTGGCCGGATAGTTGACCGCCCAGGGCAGCCTGTCCTGCAGCAGGAACACGGCAAGCACGGCGGCAAGGGCGCAGGCCCAGGCCACCAGCCAGATCTGAACCGGCCGCGATCTCGCCTCGCTGGTGCTTGCCGTCACCGTCATGCGCCGGCCCCGGGACGTTCGATGCCGGCCAGAAGATCGATCACGGCTTGCGGCGTGACTTCGCCGATCGGTTTGCCGCTGCCGTTGACGACGGCGAACGGCTTGCCGACTGAGACGATGCTTGCCGAAAAAGTTGATATCTTGGCATCCGGCGCGACCACGCCGCCATGCTCGGTGCCGTCGCAGGCGCGCATCAGGCTTCGCGCCGAGATCACCTTGGCACGGTCGACGTCGCGGGTGAATTCAGCGACATAGTCGGTCGCCGGATTGACCACCAGCTCTTCAGGCGTACCGATCTGGATGACCTCGCCGTCCTTCATGATGGCGATACGGTCCGCCAGCCGGATGGCTTCGTCGAAATCATGGGTGATGAAGACGATGGTCTTGTGCAGCATGGTCTGCAGCCGCATCAGCTCGTCCTGCATCTCGCGGCGGATCAGCGGATCGAGCGCTGAGAACGGCTCGTCGAGAAACCAGATCTCCGGCTTGGTGGCGAGGCTGCGGGCGATGCCGACACGCTGCTGCTGGCCGCCGGAAAGCTCGCGCGGATAGAAATGCTCGCGGCCGCGCAGGCCGACGAGCTCGATCACTTCCCGCGCGCGCTTCTCGCGCGTCGGCCGGTCCTGTCCCTGGATGCCCAAGGGAAAGGCGATGTTCTCGAGCACGTTCAGATGCGGCAGCAGGGCGAAATTCTGGAACACCATGCCCATGCGGTGGCGCCGCAACTCGATCAGCGCGGCATCGGAGACCTTGAGCAGATCCTTGCCCTCGAACTCGACCTTGCCATGCGTCGGCTCGACCAGCCGTGACATGCAGCGCACCAGCGTCGATTTGCCGGAGCCGGACAGGCCCATGATGATGAAGATCTCACCCTGTCGGATTTCGAGGTCGACGGCGCGCACCGCGCCGACCAGCCCGGCCGCGGCGACCTCCGCCATGCTGGCCTTGCCGTCGCGCTGGCGGATGAAATTGGCCGCGTTCGCGCCGAACAGCTTCCAGACGTTGCGGCAGGCGAGCTTTATCGGGCGGGCATCTGCCGCTTGCGGCACCTGTTCAGTCGTATCGGCCATGCAATCGTCCTTCTGGAATATGGGATAGAGACCCAGCCACAAGGGGCCGGGTCTCGCAGTTTTCCAGTTGGAACGATCACTCGGCCCAGGCTTTCCAGTCGGCTTCGTGGGCGGCGATCCAGGCGGCGGCGACGTCTTCCGGCGTCTTGCCTTCGAGATCGATCTCGCCGCTCATCTTGTTGAGCTCGTCGGTGTCGACCGTGTAGTTTTTCGCGACCTTGTAGGCGACCGGCCATTTGTCCTTCATGCCGGCCCAGGAATATTTCCAGATATCGCCATGCGGCTTGCCGCAGTCATATTTCGCTTCAGGGTTCACGCCCCCTTTCGGATCGTTGTAGCATTCCGGCGTATAGTCGGGGAATTCGACCCATTCGCCCTTGTATTTGGCCGGCGCCCAATGCGGCGAATAGACCCACAACATGATCGGCGCCTTGCGCTGATAGGCCGAATCCAGTTCGGCGAACATCGCCGCGTCGGTACCGGCGTGGATGACGGTGAAGGGCAGCTTCAGCGCCGCGGCACGCTCGTCGTCAAAACCTTCCCACGTCACGGGGCCGCCGAGATAGCGGCCGTTCGGCGCCGTTTCCGCCGTCGAGAAGGCTTCGGCGCATTTCGGGTCCTTCAGCGCCTCCCAGTTCGGCAGGCCCGGGCATTTCTCCTTCATGTATTCGGGATACCACCATTCTTCCTTGGCCTTGGGCCCGAGCGCACCGAGGCGTTCGGTCTGCCCGGTCGCATCCGAGGCCTTCATGGCTTCGCCGGCAGTCGTGTCCCAGAATTCCAGCGCGACAGTGAGATCGCCATTGGTAAGTCCGGTGGTCAGGCTGGAGAGATAGTCGGCGGTCGGGTACTCGACCGTGTATCCGAGCTTTTCCAGAATGCCGCCGAGGATCTTTGCGTTCAGATTGACGCTGGTCCAGTCGAACAGCGCGATCTTGATCGGGTCGTTGGATTCTGGCGCCGCAGCCTGAGCCGAAGGCGTCAGCACACTTGCCGCGGCAAGCGCAAAAGCTCCCATTGATAATCTGAATATCATACTCCGAAGTGACATGCCTGTTCTCCTGTCAAGCTCTGGTGGAAGTTATCGTTCGTTCCCTTCTTGCGTCTTTTTTGATTGTGTTGGAAAAGCTGATCGTTGCGCAAGTCCATTGGCACCAAATTGCTGTCGGCGCTGAAGTAGGCGCAGACGCAATGATGCCCAATTCGATCAAGATGTCGTGCGGGACGGGACCGCGTCATGGCTGCCGTGCTGCCGAAGCAGTGATCTGCGGATCGATCGCCGGTCTTGCGGCGCCCTCAAGCTTGCGAGCCATCAAGTTCCCATGATGTCGGCTGCCGGCAGTCGCCGAAGCCATTTTCATGGGATGAAATTATATATACCAACGTTCATGTCGCGCAACGACTAACGCGGCGCGAATCGCGCAATTCGGCTGCAGTTTCGCCGCCTGCCGATTATATCAGCAGATTGACGCGTGAACCTGCCCCGTTGCTCACGACATGATCAGCCCGCCATCGACATTGATGGTCTGACCGGTGATGTAGGCGGCGTCGCTGCTGGCCAGAAAGCTGACCAGGCCGGAAACGTCCTCGCCGCTGCCGGCGCGGCCCATCGGGATGTTCTTCACCCATTCGGCCATCAACTCGCCGGGCTTGTAATCGCCCATCAGCTTGCCCCATGCCGCGTCGTTATAGGCCCACATGTCGGTGTCGATGATGCCGGGACAGATCGCGTTGACGGTGATCTTCTCCTTAGCAACCTCCTTGGCGAGGCTCTGAGTGATGCCGACGACGCCGAATTTCGAGGCGGCATAGTGCGGCGTGTAGATGAAGCCCTGTCGCGCCTGGCCGGATGCGGTGTTGATCAGCCTGCCGCCGTCGCCATGTTTGCGGATGCGCGCGATCGCCTCCTGGCAGCACAGGAACACGCCCTTGGTGTTGACCGCCATTACCGTGTCCCATTCGGCCTCGGTCATCGCCTCGATCCTGGCGATGGTGATGACGCCGGCATTCTGTACGGAGATGTCGACGCGGCCGAACTGCTGTTCGGCCAGATCGTAGAGGGCGGCGACCTCGTCCTTCTTGGTCACGTCCATGCGCAGCGATGCGACATTGGCGCCTTCCGCCTTCAGTCCGGCGGCGATCTCGTCGACGCGCGCGTCGATGGCGCTGACGACGACAGCCGCGCCCTCAGCCGCGAAGCGCCTGGCCATGGCCGCGCCAATGCCGCCGCTGGCGCCGGTGATGACCGCCGTCTTTCCCTCGAACCGCTTCTGCACTTTCCTGTTCTCCTACCAGCAGACGAAGCCGCCATCGACGATCAGGTCGATGCCGGTGACGAAACTCGAAGCGCGACTGGCCAGGAACACGGTCGGGCCGACCATCTCTTCCGGCGCCGCCATGCGCCCCATCGGCGTGTCGCGCTCGAAGATCCTGACCTGGTCGGCGACCTCCGGCCGCTTGTTCATCGGCGTCAGCGTATAGCCAGGGCTGACGACGTTGACGCGCAGGCCGCGATCGGCCCATTCCATGGCGAGGCTCTTCGACATGTGGATGACGGCGGCCTTGGATGAATTGTAATGCGCCTGGGTCAGGCCGCGATTGACGATCGAGCCCGACATCGAGGCGATGTTGACGATCGAGCCCTTGCGTCGCGTCAGCATCGTGCGCGCTTCGGCTTGGCACGACAGGAACACGCCGTTGACATTGACGTCGTAAAGCTTCTGCCATTTCTCCAGCGAAAGCGTCTCGGCCGGCTCGGCCGCGGCAACGCCGGCATTGTTGACGGCGATGGTCAGCGCGCCGAGTTCGGTTTCAGCGCGCTCGATCGCCGCCGCAAGATCGGCCTCTGAAGTCACCGTGCCGGTCAGCACCAGTGCCTTGCGGCCAAGAGCCGAGATCCTGTGCGCGGTTTCGTCCAGCCCGCCTTTCGAGGCATGGCCGAAACAGGCGATGTCGGCGCCGGCCTCGGCCAGGCCGATGGCGATTGCTTGCCCGATGCCGCTGCCGGCGCCGGTAACGAGGGCAACGTCCCCATAAAGATCGAATAGTTTCATCGAAATGTTTCCTGTTGAGCCGCCGGTGCTGCCCTGGGAAGGAAGGGGCGCCAGTCCTAGCTGGCGCCCCGCGCGGTCCGGTGCTTGGGAGGGTATCACCTGCTGCGCTTTATTCCGATTCCCCAATCGCTGGTCACGTCCTAGCTTGTGGCGAGCTCCATGACGGCGACGTTGTTCGCTTCGCTGCGGTCGAGAATGCCGCGCTGGCGGCCACGGCTCAGCACCAGCACGCGATGCGACAGGCCGAGCACTTCCTCGAGGTCGGAGCTCACCACCACCACCGCCATGCCGGAGCGGGCGAGGTCGGCGATGACGTCGTAGATCGCGGCGCGGGCGCCGACATCGATGCCGCGTGTCGGCTCGTCCAGGATGAACACCTTGGGCGGCCGTGAAATCCATTTGGCGATGATCACCTTCTGCTGATTGCCGCCGGAAAGCTTGCTGATCGCCTGGTCAGGCCGGCCCTTGACGCCAAGCCGGCCGATGCCGGCCTCGGCGAATTTCTGTACTGCCTTCGGAAATACCCAGCCGTTCGGCGCGACATGGTCGAAATTGCCGATCGCCAAATTCTCGCCGATCGTCTGGTCGAGCACCACGCCTTGCGCCTTGCGGTCTTCCGGCACCAGCACGACCCCGGCCTTGATCGCCGCCGCTGGGTCATTGAGGTGCACCGGTTTGCCGGCGACACGCACCGAGCCGGACGAAATCGGATCGGCGCCGGCAATCGCCCGCACCAGCTCCGTGCGGCCGGCGCCGATCAGTCCGGCGATGCCGAGGATTTCACCGGCCCGCACCGAAAAGCTGACATTCTGGAAGCTGCGTTCCGGCGAGGACAGGTTCTCGACTTCGAGCAGCGCCTTATCGCCTGGCACCGACAGCGGCGGGAACATCCGCTCGACGCTGCGGCCGACCATCTGCTCGACCACGGTGCGCACCGGAATGTCGGCGCGCTCGTGCCGGGCGACGATGCGCCCGTCGCGCATCACCACCACGCGGTCGGCGATCTCAGCGATCTCGTCCAGCCGGTGGCTGATATAGATGAAGGACATGCCTTCCGCCTTGAGCTTGCGGATCTGCTTGAACAGCAGTTCCGTTTCCTCGCTGCCAAGCGCTGCTGTCGGTTCGTCGAAGATCAGAAGCTCGGCATTGAGCGTCAACGCCTTGGCAATCTCGACCTGCTGCTGGGCGGCGATGCGCAGCGTCCGCACCTTGCGTTCCGGCGAGACATCGAGGCCGAGCCGCTTCAACTGCGCCGATGCCCGTGCATTCATTGCCGCGCGATCGATGCGGCCGCCGCGCATCGGCAGGCGCCCGACATAGACGTTCTCGGCGACCGACAGATCCGGCAGCAGCTTCAGTTCCTGGTGGATCATTCCGACGCCGGCGTCGATCGCGGCGGCGGGAGAGGCGGGGGAATAGGGCTTCCCCCGCCATGTGATGCTGCCGGCATCGGATTTGGTCGACCCGGCGATGATGTTCGAAACGGTGGACTTGCCTGCGCCATTTTCGCCAAGCAGCGCCACGACCTCGCCCGGCCGCACCTCGAAGCTCGCATCGGCCAGGACCTGGACCGGTCCGTAGCTCTTGCAGAGGCCGCTGACGAAGAGCCCCAGATGCGGGGTCTGCGTATGGCTGGGATCCAGGGACATCGTTCCGCTCATCAACTGCCGGACTCTTTGGGATCAGGGATGCTTG
The DNA here is from genome assembly GCF_900149755.1 of Mesorhizobium delmotii. Lineage (NCBI taxonomy): Bacteria > Pseudomonadati > Pseudomonadota > Alphaproteobacteria > Hyphomicrobiales > Phyllobacteriaceae > Mesorhizobium > Mesorhizobium delmotii. Next base: position 1,366,418 of record NZ_FUIG01000013.1, read on the forward strand.
GCGATGAACTGATCGACATTGTCCTTGGTGGTCAGCGTCGCGTCCTGAAGCTGTTCTGCGGGAACGGTTTCGCCGGCCACCAGCTTGATCGCCGCATCGACGGAAAGCCGGCCCATGCCTTGTGTCTGCTGCGTCGCGGTTACGTCGAAAACGCCGCCCTTCAGAGCCTTGAGCGCCGCCACGTCGCCGTCGAAGCCGGCAACCCAGACCTTGTGGCCGGGATTGGCGACCTTGACCGCCTGCGCAGCACCGAGCGCCAGCGCGTCGGCCTGGCCGATGACGATCGATACGTCGGGATGGGACTGCAGCAGGTCCTGCGTCAGCTTGAAACCTTCGTCCTGATGCCAGCCTTCGCTCCACAGCTCGCCGACCACCTTGATGTCGGGATAGGCGCTCAGCGCTTCGCCGCAGCCCTTCGACCGGTCGACCTCGGGCGTCGTGCCTTTCTGGCCATGGATGATGATCAGCTCGCCCTTGCCGCCGGCCTGCTTGGCGATGTAGTCGCACACCGCCTTGGCGGACGCCACGCTGTTGGTGGCGATGAAAGTGTCGCCGGGTGCGCCTTCAGCGTTGCGGTCGACATTGATGACCGGGATGCCGGCCGCCTTGGCCGTCTTGGTCGGCACGGTGGCGGCGGTGGCGCCGGCCGGGATGTAGATCAGCGCATCGATGTTCTGCGTGATCAGATCCTGCACCTGGCTGACCTGGGTCGCCGAATCGCCCTTGGCATCGACGGTGACGATTTCGATGCCCTTTTCCTTGCCATAGGCTTCGACAGACTGCTTGATCTGGTTGAAGAAGTCGGCCTGCAGATTGGCGACGGCAAGGCCAAGCTTCTTGGCCTCCTTGGCCGACGCCATGTCGGACAATCCGAGCAGCGGAATGACGGCCGCGGCAGCAAGCAGCAATGAACGTTTGGTCAGCATGTGTTTCCTCCGTTGATGTTCAATCTGTCCCGCCGGCGCATCATGGCGCCCCCTTGGCCGAACAACTCCCAGTTTCGGATCACCGATCCGTTTTCGCCCGGACCTCCCAGGCGAATCTCATTGCGCGCCGCTCTTCAATGCGCCCCGCTTCATTGTGCTCTGCGCCGCCATGTATCCGTGGCCACCGCCAGCGCGATCACGACGCCGATCACCACTTGCTGGATGAAGGGCGACACGCCGAGCAGGTTCAGCCCGTTGCGCAGCACGCCGATGATCAGCACGCCGATCGCGGTGCCGCCGATCGAGCCGATGCCGCCCGACAGGCTGGCGCCGCCGATCACCACCGCGGCGATCGTGTCCAGTTCGTAGCCGAAGCCGGAGCTCGGCTGGACGGAATCGAGCCGTGCCGCGAGCACGATGCCGGCGAGCCCGGCCAGCACACCGCAGATTGCGTAGACCCAGTTGGTCAGCGACTTGACCGGTATGCCGGACAGCCGCGCGACTTCGGCGCTGCCGCCGATCGCGTAGAGGCTGCGGCCGGTCGCGCGGTAGTTCAGGAAGATCGCGAAGATGATGGCCAGCACGATCATCAAGCCGACGGTGACCGACAGGAAGCCGAAGTGGCGGATAATCGACAGGCTGGTGAACCAGTCGGGAAAGCCGATGATCTGCGAGCCGTCGGTGATCATGTTGGCGAGACCGCGCGCTACCGACATCATGGCCAGCGTGGCGATGAAGGGCGGCAGCTTGGTGACGGTCACCAGCAGGCCTGAAACCAGCCCGCAAAGTCCTGCAACGACAAGCGCTGTGACGATGCCGGCGGGCATGCCGAGATTGAGATGGTCGGGATGGGCGACGAACCCCATCACCATCGCGGCGAGCGCCAGCACGGAGCCGACGGAAAGATCGATGCCGCCGATCAGGATGACCAACGTCATGCCAATCGCCATGATGCCGAGCACGGTGACCTGGTCGAGCACGTTGAGGATGTTGCGGACAGTCAGGAACGTGTCGGTGGTCAGCGACAGCGCAAGGCACAGCAGCACCAGCCCGATCAGCGGTCCCAAGGTTCCGGCGAACAGGGCCGAAAGCTTCGCACCCGCCGCGGCCTGCGTACCTGGGCCGGCCTTCAACTCGCTTGCACCGTTGCTCACAGCCATTTGGCTCCTCCACCAGCAGTCCGGCGATGCGTCGCCGGCTCAGCCTTGCTCACCAGGCACCTCCCTGTGAACAATTTATCTTTAGTATGCAATTTTGTTCAGCTAAACTGTTCGTCGGAAAATTGTCAAGGCCCGCCGCACCATTCCACGCCGGTTTGCGCCGCTGGGCGGTTTGTCTTACGGAAGGGCACGAAATGCCGCGTTTCGGTTCCGGTCTCATCCTGCGAATTCATCTCGGCTGCTGGACCAAGGCAGGACGGCCAAGACGAAGTAGTTGTTGACCATTTTGGGTTTCATCTGGCGTTGTGGACGATATCCTGTCGAATGTCTTAAATCCTGAACCCTAGGCACACGGAACGATTTCGTGCCGCTCGGTCGGATACGCCATTTGAATGGCATTTAAGGATTCGGACGACCGCGTGAGGGCAAAAAGATGGCGATGATAGAGAATGACAAGGCCTCGCGCTTCCCGGATGCCGAGCTGAAGGCCCGTGCCGCATGGCACTATTATGTCGAGGGGCTGACGCAGGAGAGGATTTCGGAGATCCTCGGCATCGGCCGCATCAAGGTGCATCGCATCCTCTCCGCCGCGCGCGAGGAGGGCGTCGTCCAATTCCGCATCCGCGACAGCGTCGTCGAATGCTTGGTGCTGGAAGAGGCCTTGAAGCAGCGTTTCGGGCTCAGCCAGGCCATTGTGGTGCCGTCGGCCGCTGACCGAAGCAATGCGCCGCTGATGATCGGCCATGCCGCGGGCGCCTATCTGGCCGACAATGTGAATGCCGGCGATGTCATCGCACTGGGCTGGGGGCGGACGCTGAAATTCGCCATCAATGAATTGCCGCGGCGGCCGATCGCCAGGACCACGGTGGTCTCCATGCTGGGCGGCCTCACCCATGCCCAGCCGCTCAACCCGACCGAGAGCGCCTGGGAATTCGCCGAAAAGATCGGCGCCGAGTGCTTCCTACTGCCGGTACCGGTCTATGCCGACAGGCCGGAGCAGCGCGAAGCCTTCATGAGCCAGCGCAGCGTTCAGGACGTCGTCTTCCGCGCGCGCCGGGCAAACATCGCCGTGCTCAGCGTCGGATCATTTTCCAATGACAGTCCGATCGCCAATTACGGCTTCATCAAGCCCAGCGAACTCGAGGAGCTGCAGACGGCCGGCGCTGTTGGCGATATTTTGTGCCATTTCGTTGACGCCGAGGGCAGGCTCGTCGACCATGAGGTCAATCGTCGGGTCTGCGCCTATCCACTGCAGGACCTGTCGGACATCCCGGCCATCATCCTGGTTTCGGGAGGGCAGGAAAAAATTGCCATCATGCGTGCGGCGCTCGCCAACACCAAGGTATCGGTTCTGATCACCGACGAGGATGCCGCCAAGGGCCTGCTCAACCGCTGAGTTTTGTGCGCTTCGGACGGAGGGCGCCTCAAAATTCGCAGGGCCTGGGGCGGCCCTCATACGACCAGTCGGCGAGAGCCACCGGCTTGAATTCTCCTTTGATCGGTTGGCCGTCATCCAGCCCCTGCGAGGCGACGCCCTTGCCGGTGAGAAAGTTGATGTCGCAGCTCCCCAGGGTGGTCTCGACGTCGCCATCGGACGTCTGGACGTTCCAGTCCCAGTACCGGCTATAGCCGGCGACCCGCAATTTGCCGCGGCGATGGACGATCGTGAGCGTCTCAGCCCATGATTTGTTGGCTCCGCAGCCGAAACAGGAGGTGACGCTCAGCGATCCCTTGCCCTTGCTTTCGAGCTCAAGAACTCGGCCCTCCGTAAGCGCCTTCTTGATGAAGGCCGGCTTGCGCGAAGGATCGAGCTTCTCATCGCCGGCAGCCAGATAGATGTAAAGGTCCGCTTGCCCACTGTCGGGATCCTGCACCATTACGGCCCGATCCATCTGCCCATCATCATCGATGTCGAGCGCAACCTCGAGCGGCGCCTCGGCCGCGGGCCCGTTCTCCGCGAGCGAGGACATTGGAATTGCCGCAACGGCGACAATCCAAGACAAGGCCGCATGATGAAACGCCGTCTTCATGAGCAATCCAATGCCCCCGGAATCGAGCATTGGAATCTAACATTGGCTGGACAAGACGCAAAATCAAAGACGCCAGACGTCTAGGTCGTGAATTCACGCCGTCGTGTTGCCGAGCCGCACGTGGATAGCGCGCGTCGCCTGATAGAGGTCGCGGTAGATCGCCTTGCGCGTGCGGTAACCGGAGACCAGATCGCCGACGGGGTCGACGTGCCTGGTCGGCGGCACGGCCATAGCCTCGGCCGCCGTTTCGGGCGAGGCAAACCATCCGACGGCCGAAGCCGCCAGCATGGCGGCGCCGAGTGCTGCGGCTTCGTTGACCGGCGAGACGGAGAGCGGCCGCTCGAGTACGCTTGCCATGATCCGCATCAGCAGGTCGCAGTTGGTGCCGCCGCCGGCAGCTATCATCGCCGCCGGTTTGCCGCCGGCTTGAGTTTCCATTGCCTCGCTGGCGATCGCCTGCTCGAAGGCGATGCCTTCCAGGACCGCTCGAAAAAGGTGCTTCGGCTCATGGTCCAACGACAGGCCGACAATGGCGCCGCGCGCCGCGCCGTCCCAATAGGGGCTCATGACGCCGGCCCAATACGGCATGACAAGCAGTCCCTCGCTGCCGGCGGCAACGTCCACCGCCGCCTTCTCCAGCGCTGCGGCCGACGGCGAGCCGGTGGTGCGAACGATCCAGTCGACCAGTTGCATGCCGGAGCGCAGCACGGTCTCCAGCATGAACCCCGAGCCGGTGGGCGAGACCAGCGTTCGAAACGCGTCCGACGTCGCCATCCCATGGGAATAACAGCCGCTGACGACGCCTGAACCGAGCGAAAGATAGCTTTTGCCTTCGCCATAGACGCCCATGCCGAGTCCCATCGCCTGGCCGTCGCCGGCGCCGGCGACAACAGGCGTGCCGGGCTTCAGGCCGGTCAGCCTGGCCACGCTTTGACTAAGCCTACCGCAGATCGCGCCGGGCGCGACCAGTTGCGGCAACTGGTCCGGCCGCAGTCCTGCGGCCTCGACGAGCTCAGGGTGCCAAGTGCCATTCTTGATGTCGAGCAGCCCGAGCGGATCCGCACTTGCCGTGCTGGTGACCAGACTTCCGGTCAGCCGGTGGACGAAGAAGCCGTGCACGTCGACAAGTGCGGCTGCGTCGTCGAGCGCTTGCGGCTGGTGTTCGGCAAGCCAGGCGATCGCATAGAGCGCGGGCGTCGGGTCCGGCGGCTTGCCGCTCCAGTCGCGGATCGCCTCGCGGCCAAGTTCGGCCGACAGCCTGGTAACTTGCGGACGGGCGCGCTCGTCCAGCCACAGGATCGCCGGAATGAGCGGCTTGCCGGCATGATCGATCAGCGTAAAAGTCTCGCGCTGGTGGGCGATGGAGATCGCCGCCACCCGCGCAGCGCCAACCGCCTCAGTGACCTGCTTCAAGGCGCCGAGCAGTGCGGTCCACCAATGTTCGGCGTCCTGCTCGAAATGGCCGGGCTGGGGATTTGAAAGCGGATAGGCTTCGCGCGCCTGGAACAGCTCCTTGCCATCGCGCGTGAAGGCAATCGCTTTCACGGCCGTGGTCGAGGCGTCGATCCCGATTACGACATCGTCCATCAGGCGGAAATCCAGCGATTTAGGCGGCGTTCGTAACGAACCGTCCGTCCGACTGGTCGAGACGACGGCGGATCTGGGTTATCACCATCGAATCGTCGGGTACACAATTTTCATAGGTGAGGAAGTCGCCTGTCTTGACCGGTTTGACCACCTTGGCGCGTTCGGCGAGGCCGAGCGGCAGGGCGCCACGGGCGCGTGCGTCTTCCCAGGTCATGGCGAAGCCGCGATAGTCGTTCTCGCCGATCATGCCCAGCGACTGGCCAAGGCCAAGGTCGCTCTTGGCAACCGCCACCGCCTCGGCGACTGGATGGTCGAGCGGCTCCATGTCGGCGCGCTTGTAGACCACGGCGCGCGCCGCCGACAGCGGCACTTCCAGGCTGGTCAGGTGGTAGGGGCGGAAGATCGTGAAATAGGGGCCCTTGCCGACTTTGAGGTCGATCATACGCTCCAGCACGCGCGGATGCCGGGTCTCGATGATGCAGAACACGCCGGGCGCCACGCCCTTGCCGATCGAATAATCGACCACGCCCTTGCGATGCAGCACGCCGCCATCCTCGCGCGGGCAGAGCACGCTGGCGAGCTCCTCTAGCGTCGCGGTCGGGCCGTGCATGCCCGGCACGTCGGGCACCAGGCCGGTAGCATTGGCGATCGCCACCATCTCGATCGCCGTCTTCGAACCGTCGACGAATTCGACCAGCATGCGCGCATTCATGTTGCGCTCGGCCGCCTCCTTCTCGTAGTCGGCCGGCATGGCGTCGATCTTCAGCGGATTGTTCTTGCCCTTGCCGGCGGCGATGATGTTGAAGCCGAGGCTCCTGGCAAAGCCGATGATCTCCAGCGTGCAGGCCGGTTCGTCGCCGGCCGCACCCGTATAGACCACGCCGGCCTTGCGCGCCTCTTCCTTGAGGAAGCGGCCAATGGTGATGTCGGCCTCGACGTTGAGCATGACGATGTGCTTGCCGTTCTTCATCACTTCGAGTGCAAACAGCGTGCCGATGTTGGGATTGCCTGTCGCGTCGATGATGACGTCGATGCGGCCTGCCGCCGCCAGCGCGTGCAAATCTTCGGTCACCGCGATCTTGCCGGCCTCGATGGCGCGGTCGATCGCCGCTGCATTGCCGGCTTGCACGATGTCCGAGCGGTCGTGGCCGGCGAGCAGCGCCGCATCGATCGCCGCCTGCGGCCTGACCTCGGAGATGGCGCCGATCCGCATGCCCGGCATCAGCGCCACCTGGACGACGATGTCGGTGCCCATCTGCCCGGCGCCGGCAAGCCCGATGGTGATCGGTCCCTGCTGTTCAGCGCGCTGCAAAAGTTCCGCTGCAAATTGCGGATGGGCCATTTCGCTTCCTCCAGTTCCTGACGCGCCGCAGCGTCGAAGTCATCATTTTGAACATTCCTATTTCCAAATGAAAAATATTTCAACCTGCAATTCGGCAGCCGTCCCCCAACATTCTGTGATTTCAATTTGTGCGCCCTTGGCATGCGGCTTGGCTGCACAGCAAGCTAAGGAGCGGAGAAAAAGGCGTGATCTTTAGTCTAGAATGCATACGGCGATGACCGAGACATCGCTTCTCGCAAGCGAGCAAGTGCGGCGATAGGTTGTTCCATGGCCGTTCAGCTGCCGGAGCGCCCAACGCTAACGAGGAGGCCGCGCAACAGACCAGCGCCAGGCGGCATGGTCGATCGGCGCACGCCAGTATCTCAGCTGCCGACCTCGAAGAAGGGCGCGCCAAGCAGGTCGGGAACAACGTCGATGCCGAGGCCCGGCCCGTCCGGAATGCCCATTCGGCTTCCCGAAACCGGCGGCTTGTTCGATGCGGTGCGCACCGTCACCCATTCGTGGAAGGCAATGGCGTGCAGCCGGCGCTCCTCCGGCGTCGACAGCGACAGATGCGCCATGGCTGATGTGTCGATCTCGGCGCCGCCGGTGTCCTCGACAGTGATCATGAAGCCCAAATCGACGGCGAGGTCGCGGATCTGCCGCGTCTTGGTCACGCCGCCGAGCCGCGAGATTTTCAGCGTCAGCCCGTCGGCCGCGCCCTTGCGGTGGATATCGAGCATGTTGTCCAGCGAGGCGACGGATTCGTCGAGCACCATCGGCTTGTCGAGCGAGCGGCGCACCGACATGCATTCGTCGATCGTGGTGCAGGGCTGCTCGAACGTGTAGTCGATGGCGCGCGTCGCGTCAGTGAACTGGCGCGCCTGATAGGGCGTCCAGCCGGCATTGGCGTCGCAGAAGATCACCGTGCCCTTCGGCACCGAAGCGGCGACTGCGGTGACGCGCTCGATGTCGTCATGGACGTTGCCGCCGACCTTGACCTGCAGCCGGTGGAACCCGTCCTTGACGATCCGCTTGGCCAGTGCAGCCATCGCGTCGACCGTGCCATGGGTGACGACCTTGTAGAGCTCCGCCGTCTCGCTCTCGCGCCCGCCGAGCAGCGTGACCAGCGGCACGTCGGCGGCGCGTGCCGCGAGATCCGAGCATGCCATGTCCAGCGCCGACTTGATGTAGGGATGGCCCTTGAACACCGTGTCCATCAGCCTGCCGATACTGGCCAACGCGCGAGGATCGTGCCCGAGCAGATGCGGTGCAATTTCGATGACGCCGGCGCGAACGCCGGCCGCGAATGCCGGCGAGTAGAAATTGCCAAGCGGCGCCATCTCGCCCCAGCCGGTCAGCCCGCTGTTGGAGGTGATGGCGACGATCACCGCGTCGAACGCGTCGGCGACACGCCCTTTCGACATACGGTAGGGCCCGTCCACGAAGGGCTGCACGACATGATAGGCCTTGATGGTTTTGATCTGCACGTTCTCTGTCCGTTGTCTGTGATGTCGCGGCGAAACTGGCAATTGGCGGCTTCTGTCGGCTCAGCTGCCGTCTGGTCGGTTGCGCGTCGGGCCAGCGCGATCGGCCTTGGCGCCCTTGGAGTCGCGCTGTTCGAGGCTGCGCGCATAGGCGAGCAGTTCTTCGAAATCGAGGTCGATATGCTCGCGGGCGTGGCGCTGGGCTGCGCCCATGTCGGCGCCCTTCAGCAGTTGCACATAGGTCTCGTGGATGTCTTCGGCAGGCACCGGCTCTTTGCGCGCCCGCTGGTGGAGGGCAAAATACATCTGCAGCCGGCTGGTCAGCCGCTGCCAGGTCTCGAGCAGAACCGAATTGTCGGCCCACTCATGGATCAGCCCATGCAGTTGCAGAGCCGTTTCGATCTGCCTTGTGGTGTCGCGGTCGCGCGTCGCCTGCTTTACCGCCTCGTGGCGCCGGTCGAGCTCGTCGAAGAAGCGCTGGTCGCGCAACGGCCAGGTCAGTTCGATGGCGAACTCATCCAGCACCTTGTTAAGCGAATAGGCGTCATCGATGTCCTTGGCGGTTACGTCGATGACAAAAGTTCCGGCGTAGGGAATGCTGGTCAGGATGCCTTCCTGCACCAGTTCGCGCATCGCCTCGCGCAGCGGCGCGCGGCTCACCCGCATCTGCTCGGCAATCCTGAGTTCGTTGAGCTTCTGCCCGGGTTCCAGCTGGCCGGTCAGGATCGCGCACCTGAGCAGCGCCACGATCTCGGCGCGTCTTGTCGTATCTGCGATCGGAGCGAAATCCAGCTTCCCCATTCGGTCACTCCAGAAGGAACCGAAATCAAGACAAGCAGATTGTCGACAATCTAACAAGGCCCTATTTGTGAACTCGCGATTCCAGCAGAGTGTCGGCGCCTTCGGCCTCAGGCGGCCCGGCCGTAGAAGCCGATGCGCTCCTCGTCGCTGAACATCACGCCTAACTTCTCGTAGTAGGAGAACACCGCGATCATGCGCTCGTATTCGCCTTCGACAGTGGTCACGCGATGCGCGGTGTTCTTGCCGCGGAAGACGTTCAGCGTACCCGGCATCATGCGCAGTATCCTTGCCTCGGGGTCGCGTCCTTCGAGCAGCCTGGCGACGCCGTCGTAGTTGGGATTGTCGTCCGAGCGGAGATCGGTGCGGTATTCGAGATCGCCGCCGCGTTGCGCTGCCTGCAACAACAGGGTCGTGGTGAATTCCGAGCGATCGAAATGCCAGTTCAGCGCCTCGCCGGCGCGATAGGCCATCACATTGGTGCGCGCCAGCGGGTCCTGCATGACATGCAGTCGCGTCTTGCCCATCGCCGCCGCCAGGAAGCGCAGCAGCGGTTCGTATTCGTAAATGGCGAGCACGAGGCTGTCAGGAATTTGGTCGGCGCAGACCGTATGGCTGATGGTCTCGACCTTGCGCAGCGCGGGATGGTCCGGAGCGAGCTCCGGGATATCAGGCTTGAAGTAGATGTTGTGCATCCGCTTGTGCACGTGCGAGCGCGTCGCCATGACGGGCTGGATTTCCTGCACCGCCCGTTCGGCTACGCCGGGCCGCAAAAAACCTTCGAGATTGAACATGCCGTCGGCCTCCAGCGCCGCAATCGAGGTCTTCACGAGGCGCTTCCACTCGGCGCTGCCTTCACGGTCGAGCGGGTACCGGTCCAGATCGAGAATATCTTTCATCGTCTCATGCTCCAAGGTTTGGACACAGAAGACGGCAAAAAAATCTTTCTCTCAACGGCGAAAATTATTAGTCTTCCGCAGGAAAAACTTATGGAAGACTCGATGGAACGGCTCCCCCCGCTGAACGCGATCAAGGCCTTCGAGGTCGCGGCGCGCACCGGCAGCTTCACCTTGGCCGCCACCGAACTCGGCGTCTCCTCGGCGGCGGTCAGCCAGCAGATCCGCAATCTCGAGACCTGGTTCGGCAAGCAGTTGTTCGTGCGCAGCGGCAACCGCATCGCGCTGACCGACGCCGGTCATGCGATCTATCCGCAGACGGCGCGCGCCCTGGGCGACATCGCGGCGATCGGGCGGCGCATGCTGGATGGCAGCCTAAAAACCCGTCTCGCCGTCAGCGTGCCGTTCTCGCTGGCCGAATTGTGGCTGGCGCCGAGGCTGGCCGTGCTTCTCGACGCTTTCCCGCAAATGGCGATCGACGTTAGGGTCGAAGACGATCCCGTCGACCTGGTGCGCCAGAACATCGATCTTCGCATCAGCTATGGCGACTATCACTATCCCGGCCTGCGGCTCGTCCGTCTCGTCCATGACGATGTCCTGCCGGTCTGCGCGCCGGACTTTTGGCAGAGAAACGGCGACGGTGCCTCCAGCCTGGCGGATGTGCACGAGAGCATGTTCATCCATACCAACTGGGGTCCGAACTATGCCTCGCATCCGACATGGGCGGACTGGTTTTCGGCGTCAGGCGGCAGCCGCTCGCCTGACCCGTCGCATGGGCGGCGCGTCGGACTGTCCAGCCTGGCGATCACCTCGGCACGGCTGGGTCTCGGAATAGCCCTTGGCCAGAGGATCATGGCCCGCGCCGATCTGGAAGCGGGCCGGCTGATCGCGCTGTCGTCGGTCTCGGTCCGGCTCGGCCATCCCTATTGCGCCTTCATACCGCCGGCCAAGGCCGATCGCGCCGATGTCGCCGGCCTTGTCGAACTGCTCAGCAAAACGGCGCCCCCGGCTATGCCGAGGGCGCCGCTGGACCCGGCCTGATGGGGGGGTATCAGGTGGCCGGTTTCTGTGGCAGCGGCGAGACAGGCATTCCTGGGCCGATCTTCTGCAGATTGCCTGTTATCACCTGGTCGCCTTCCGCTACGCCGCTCGAGATGGCCACCAGATCACCATTGGTCGGCCCAAGCGAAACGATGCGCTGGTCGACGGTATTGTCCTTGCCGACGACGTAGAGGTACTTGCCGAGCTGGCTCGATCCCAACGCCGTCTGCGGCACCATCAGTGCATCGGGCTGTTGCTTGATGTGCAGTCTCACACGAACATATTGGCCCGGCAGCAGCGTGAACTTGGCGTTGCCGATCGTCGCCCGTGCGGTGATGGTGCCGGTCGAACGATCGACCGTGTTGTCGATGAAGGTGAGCTGACCTTTGTGGCGCGGTTCGGTATCGCCGGGAAGCAGGACGTCGACATCGATGGGCCCCACCGCGCGGGCTTCCTCGATCTGCGCCAGATCCGTTTCACTTGGATTGAAGGTGACATAGATCGGGTCGAGCTGCACCAGTGTGTTGAGCACCGTACCGGCGACGCTGACCAGCGTTCCGACCGAGGCCTGGTTGCGGCCGACGCGCCCGGCGAACGGCGCCTTGATTTCCGAATAGCTCAGATTGAGCTCGGCGGTCCGCACAGCCGCCTGGTTGACGGCGAGCGAGGCCTGGGCCTCACGCAAGCTGCTGGTGCGCTGGTCGAACGCATCCTTGGCGATGTATCCGCTCTTGGCGAGTTCGGTGCCGCGACCGAGGTTGGAACGGGCATAGTCGAGCGTTGCTTCGTCGCGCTGGACCTGAGCCTTCGCCTGTTCAAGGGCAGCCTGGAAATCCTCTGGAGCGATCTTGTAGAGAAGGTCGCCCTTCTTGACGTCGCTGCCGTCGGGCGCGACCTGCTCCTGCAGATACCCCGGCACGCGCGCCTGCAGCGTGATGCTGCGGATCGGCTCGGTGCGGGCGGCATAGTCGAGATAGATCGGGATCGTTTTCTTGACGACGCTCACCACCGGCACCGGCATGACAAACGCCGCCGCGGGTTCAGGTGTTGCCGCCCCTGCCGTACCGGCATTAAGGCCGAAATCGCCCATGTCGAGCAAGTGAACGCTCGCCACCGAGATCGCCCCAACGGCGACGGCTGCTCCCAACGCAATTTTCCATTTACGCATGATCAATTCTCCAATCCTATTCGGCCGCTTCGGCCAATCGCTCGAAAGCGGGTTCGGCAGTCGGTTCAGTCGGTTCGGCAACGGGTTCGCTCTTGCTGCCACGCTCGCGCAGCTGCTCGATAACCGCATAGAAGACCGGCACGAACACCAGCGACAGGATCGTCGCTGCGACCATGCCGCCAAAGACGGTGGTGCCGATGGACTGGCGGCTCGCTGCACCAGCACCTGTGGAGAACATCAGCGGCAGCACACCGAGGATGAACGCGAAAGCGGTCATCAGGATGGGCCGCAACCGCAGGCGCGCCGCTTCCATTGCGGCGTCGACGATGCTGAGGCCTTCCTCGCGCCGGCGCCGGGCAAACTCCACGATCAGAATGGCGTTCTTCGCCGCCAGCCCGATCAGCATGACGAAGCCGATCTGCGAATAGACGTCGATCTGCATGCCGCGCATCAACAGGGCGACAAACGCACCGAACAGCGCAAGCGGCACCGCGAGCAGGACCATGAAAGGCATGGCCCAGCTCTCATATTGCGCGGCGAGGATCAGGAAGACGAAGACCATCGCGAGACCGAAGACAATCGAGGCGATCGATCCGGCCTTGAGCTCCTGATAGGTGATCCCCGTCCATTCGTAGCCGAAATCCTTCGGCAGTGCCGTGGCGGCGGCACGTTCCATCGCGGCGACCGCCTGGCCTGAGGAGAAGCCGGATGCGGCACCGCCGTTGATCAGGGCCGACGCATTGTTGTTGTAATGCGGGACGGTTTCCGGGCCGACGATAGGCACCAGCTTGCCGAGCGTGCTCAACGGCACCATGCCGCCGGAGGCATTGCGCACATAGAGCCGCGAAATGTCGGCAGCACCCGCACGCGCATCCTTGTCGGCCTGGATCGTCACCCGGAAGGTGCGGCCGAACAGGTTGAAATCGTTCACATAGAGCGAGCCGAGATAGATCTGCAGCGTGTTGAACACGTCAGGCAGGCTGAGGCCGAGCAGCTTCGCCTTATTGCGGTCGAGGTCGTAGTTGAACTGCGGCGTCGAGGTCGAGAACGACGAGAACAATTGCTGCGGGTTAAGCTCGGGCTGTTTACGCGCTTCGGCCAGCACGGCTTGCGTCGCGTCGTTGAGCGCAGCGCTGCCGCGACCGGTCAGGTCCTCCACCTGGAATTCAAAACCGCCGGTCGTGCCGATGCCCGGGATCGAAGGCGGGTCGAAGCTCAGCGCGAACGCTTCCGGAAGTTCCATGAGCTTCGAGCGCACGTCGGCGACGAGCTTCGAGGCGCTCTGGTCAGGGCCGCGTTCGTCCCATGGTTTCAGGATGGCGAATTCCACCGCCGAGTTCGACTGGGCGGCACTTGTGAGGAAGTTCAAGCCGCTGATCGAGCCGACGATGTCGACACCGGGAGTGTTCTGCAGGATATCGCGTGCCTTCCGCGCCACCGCGTCGGTGCGTTCCAGCGATGCCCCATCCGGCAACTGGATGACCACGAAGAAATAGCCCTGGTCCTCGACCGGAAGGAAGGTCGAGGGCAGGCGCTGCCAGACGAAATAGGTGGCGACAAGCCCGGCCGCGAATATGCCGAGCATGATCCAGCGTAGGCGGATGAGGAAGCGCACACCATGGGCATAGGCATGCGACAGCCGATCGAAGCCCGTGTTGAACCAGCGGAACAGCACGAACTGCGTTGCCGGGCGGTGGCGCAGGAAGGCGGCGCTGAGCGCCGGGGTGAGCGTCAGCGAGACGAAGGCGGAGATGCCGAAGGAGATCGCCACCGTCAGCGCAAACTGGTTGTAGAGCCGGCCGGAAACGCCGGGTATGAAGGCGACCGGCACGAACACGGCCATCAGCACGGCGGTCGTGGCGATGATCGGGCCGGTGACCTCGGCCATCGCCGCGCGCGTGGCAGCCAGCGGTTTGAGGCCGGCCTCCAGCTGGCGCTCGACATTCTCGACGACGACGATCGCGTCATCGACGACGAGGCCGATCGCCAGCACCATGCCGAGCAGGCTGAGCATGTTCAGCGAGAAGCCGAACATGTACATGACGACGAGCGTGGCCACCAGCGACACGGGAATCGCGATCGTCGGGATGATCGTGGTGCGCCAGCTCTGCAGGAAGATGAACACCACCGCGACGACCAGGACCAGCGCTTCGCCGAGCGTGACCAGCACGTCGTGCATCGACGCCGAAACGAAACGTGTCGTATCGTAATGCATGGCGTAGCTGACGCCCTTCGGGAAACGGGCCGACAGTTCCTGCATCTTGTCCTTGACGCGCTGCTGCAGATCGAGCGCGTTCGAACCCGGCATCTGGTAGACCGCGAGCACCACGGTCGGGTCCTCGCCGAAGAACGCCGACGACGAATATTGCAGGGCGCCGAGTTCGATGCGCGCAACGTCGCGCAACCGCACCAGCGAACCGTTCGCGGCATCGGCGCGCACGATGATGTCGCCGAATTCCTTGGGATCGCTCAGTCGGCCGACCGCGTTCACCTGCATTTCGAAAGCGGTGCCGGCCGGCGCCGGCGACTGCCCGATCTTGCCGGCCGCGACCTGGACATTCTGCTCGGCGATGGCGTTTTGGACATCGACGGCGGTGATGCCGAGATTGGCGAGCTTGTCGGGATCGAGCCATACGCGCATCGAATAGCGCCGCTCGCCGAAGATCTGCACGTCGCCGACGCCGGGCAGGCGCTTCAGCGGGTCGACCACTTGCAAGTAGGCGAGGTTGCTGAGCGCGACCGGATCGACGGAGCCGTCGGGCGAGGTGAGATTGACGATCAGGACGAAGTTCGGGTTCTGCTTCTTGATCGTCACGCCGCCCTGGTTGACGATGGCCGGCAGCGAGGACGCCGCCTGTGAGACGCGGTTCTGGACATCGACGGCGGCGGTGCTCAGGGGATAGCCGACCTCGAAGGTAACGGTGATCGTCGATGAGCCGTCATTGGAGCTCGACGACGACATATAGGTCATGCCTTGAACGCCGTTGATCTGCTGTTCAAGCGGCGTCGTGACGGTGTCAGCCACGACTTGCGCACTGGCGCCCGGGTAGTTGGCGCTGACCACGACCTGAGGCGGCGTGATGTCGGGAAACTGCGAGACAGGCAGCAGGAAATAGCAGATCGCCCCGGCGAGCACCATGATGATGGCGATCGACGATGCGAAGATCGGGCGGTGGATGAAGAAGTTTACCATGACACGTACGCCTCGCCCGTTGCTCTCGCCTGGCCAAAGGCCTTGGCCACTCTGGACAGCCGCCGGCTGCGGCTGTGCCCGGAATCCTCCAGGAAACGAGGCGGCGCCTTGCGGCTGCGGCCTTGCGCATCCGCAAGGGTACGCAGCATCGTCTCGAAAGAGCGTGGGTCGACACGGTCGGCCTGCATCAGCATCCGGATCATCGGATCCTTCACAACTTCATCGATCGTCAAATCTTTGCGCTGCGACATCGTAGCGGCTCCTGGCTTGGCGATCTGCGACGTACGCCGCAGATCGGGTGGTCTTCCTGTTCGCGGCCAAAGTCGCCTGGGGCGCAGTTTCATGCCTGGGCCGATTCGGCGGAGGCTGTTCACAGGCGCCTGCGAGATTGACACGAGGCAATGGGGGTGTTACCAGTAAGTAACATCTAGAAGTTACAGACCGGTAACACCCTAGTCAAGAGGTGTACCGAGGGATTTTTCGGAAAATCCCGGAAACCAAGGAGGTTTTGATGGAAGACGGCACTGCGGAACGCATCCGCCCCCGGGATCGCATCCTGGAGACGGCACGGGATATGTTCCACAAGCATGGCATCAAGGGCGTCGGCGTCGACGCGATCACTGAGGCCGCAGGTACCAACAAGATGACGCTCTACCGTCATTTCGAGTCCAAGGACGATCTGGTCATCGAGTGCCTGCGGGCGACCGCATGCAGCGCCAACGCGATGTGGCAAAAGTTCGAGGCCGAGCACCCGGGCGACAAGCTTGCGCAACTGCACGCCTGGGTTCGGATGGCAGCCGACTGCCTGATGATGGACGGCCGCGGTTGCGACATGGCGAACGCCGCCATCGAATTGAGCGAGACCGACCATCCGGCCCGTCGGGTGATCAAGGAACTCAAGCAGGCCCAGCGCGACCGTCTGGTCGGCCTGTGCCGGGATGCCGGCATCGGCCAGCCGGAGCTGCTCGCCGATACATTGTCGCTGCTGCTTGAAGGCGCCCGGGTCAGCCTTCAAAGCGTCGGAGCCGAAGGCCCCAGCGCGCAATTTGTCCGCATGGCGGAAGGTTTGATCAGCTCTTTCAGGGCCAGATAGTCTCGCCAGCGGCGAAACGATCGGTAGCGTGTTCATTGCGAGCCGCGCCGCCGAATGCTCTTTTGTCCGTTCGGACGTGCCGTCATCGCGCTTCTCCTTTGCGGTCCGTCGCCGCACCATTCTGCTACCTGTTGCTTGTTGGTGAGGCAGGATAGGACCGACAACGAACTGGTGAGAGTGACAAGTGTGACGGGATTCCGACGGATCAGCTGATCGCGGCTGCAACATGCCCTACCGCTCGCACCTTTGCGGGCGAATGTGCTGTCGGCATCAACCCTGGTGACGGCCCCGGCGCTCATCCGGAGCCGGAACAAAAAAAGCCCGCTGCCGGGAGGAGGTGGCAGCGGGCTTGATGTCGAATACGGCACGGGAGGAGGGTGCGCCGCACTCAGCGTCGGCATCGCATCTGGGAGGAGTAGATGGCCGACACGCAACATATATGGGTTGCTTAATGATTCGGCAACCACAAAAGTTGCATAGCTGGTGTGCAGATTTGCGGCGTCGTCTCAAAATTCGCGATGTCGGTCTGGAGCACGGCGTCACTGCACCGGGACGTTTTCCTTGAAGATCAGGCGCGGTTCGATGAATTTCCGCGTCAGATAGGGCGCCGAGGAAGCAATCGAGCCGAGCAGGCGAATGACCGATTGCTCGGCGATCAGCCGTGCATTCTGGTCGATCACGACGTCGAGCAGATCGTCGACGAGATAGCCGCGTGTCGCCCTTGTCAAGTCGTGACAAATGAACACCGGCTTCCTTTGCGGCTTGGCTTCCAGCAGCGCTTTCGCCACGCCAGAACGTCCGGCGCCGACGCAATAGATGCCGAGCAGCTCCGGCTCATTGTGCAGCGCCTTCATCGTTGCCGTATAGCTGATATCAGGCTCGTCGTTGATCTCGACGGCGCTGGTCACGGTCAAATTGGGGAACTCCTCGCTGAGCACGGAGCGAAAGCCCATTTCGCGTTCCTCATGCCCGCGATAAGAGCGTGAGCCGACGATCATTGCCAGATGGCCCGGACGCCCGCCCAGGAAACGTCCCATCAAAAGGGCTGCGGTGCGCCCGGCGACACGGTTGTCGATGCCGACATAGGCCGATCGCGGTGCGCCCGGAACGTCCGACACCAGCGTGACCAGGCGGATGCCGGCCTCGACGATCTCGCGCAGGATGTTGCGCGTTCTCGGATGATCGATCGCGATGGCGCCGACGCCGTTTGCCTTGAGCGAGAGGTTTTCGACGGCCGCCTGCAACGCGTTCGGCGAGATCCCGGCGAGCTTGTGGATGCGGCAGGAGGCGACAAGCGGCAGGCGTGCCGCATAATCCTCGATATGATTTGCCAGATCCATCATGAAGGCATTGGAGCCGATCGGCAGGAAGAACTCGAGATGCGCCGGCCGCGAGGGCAACACGACCTGATCCACGACCGGCAAATAGCCAAGCTGCTTGGCCGCCTCCATCACCCGGTGCCGGTTGGCGGCGCTGGCGCCTGGCCGGTTGTTCAACACCCGGTCGACCGTTGCGGTCGACAGCCCGCAGCTTCTGGCGATGTCCGCAACGGTGGCTTTCATTGTCGCAGTCATAGGAGCGGATGTGATCCTGTACCAGAGATACGGCCAACCCGGCTTCCAACTGGCCACTCAGCCCTGCGATTGCTTCCCCTGGACGATGGCGTCGCGGATCTCCTCGTCGGACATGCCGGTGATAATCCGTTCGACCTCAGTGACGCTGGTGTTCTTCGGATCGATGTCATCGGCGACCACCTTGCCGCGGCGCATGACGACGATGCGGTCGACCACCTGGAAGACGTGATGGATATTGTGGGCGATGAAGATGCAGGAATGGCCCGAATCGCGGGCGCTGCGCACGAAGCTCAGCACACCTTGCGTCTCGGCGACGCCGAGATTGTTGGTCGGCTCGTCGAGGATGATGAGGTCGCTGTCGAAATGCATGGCGCGCGCGATCGCCACCGCCTGCCGCTCGCCGCCGGAGAGCGAGCCGATCGGCGTGGTTGGCGGAATGTTCTTCGAGATTCCGACCTGCTTGAGCAGATCGCGGGCGACCACGTTCATCGCCTCCTGGTCCATACGGTTGAGGAAACGCGGCGGCTTGATCGGCTCGCGCCCGAGGAACAGGTTGCGCGCGATCGACAATTGCGTGACCAGTGCCGAGTCCTGGTAGATCGTCTCGATGCCGTGGGCGATGGCGTCGCTGGTGCTGCGGAAGTCTACCTTCTTGCCGCGGATGAAGATGTCGCCGCTGGTCAGCGGAACCGCACCCGACAGCACCTTGATCAGCGTCGACTTGCCGGCGCCATTGTCGCCGAGCAGACCGACGATCTCCCTTTCGTTGACATGGAAATTGGCGTCTACCAGCGCCTGCACGCGCCCGTAGGACTTGCGGATGTTTTCCATGCGGACAAGCGGTTCGGCCATGGTTCAAGTCCCCGCCTGATGCCGGCGCTCCAGCCATGAGTGGAGCGCCATCATGCCGAGGATGATCGCGCCGATGAAGATGTTGTAGGCAAGGCCCGGCACGCCGATCAGCACGATGCCGTTGCGCATCACGCGCAGGATCAGGATGCCAAGCACGGTTCCGATGATGGTGCCGCGTCCGCCGGTCAGCGCCGTGCCGCCGATCACCACCATGGCGATGACTTCGAGCTCGTAGCCGGTGCCGCTGTTCGGGTTGGCCGCCGAGGTGCGCAGCGAACTGATGACGCCGGCAAGCGAAGCCATGATCGACGACAGGATGAACAGGCCGATCTTGACGCCGCTGACATTGACGCCGCGCGCCCTTGCCGCATTGGGGTTGCCGCCGGCCGCCTGGATCCAGTTGCCGGTCCGGCTCTGTGTCAGCACGTAACCGAGTGCGATCGCGGCTGCGATGAACCAGAACAGCGACATGTAGATGCGGAACGGCCCGATGAAGAAATCACCGACCAGCGCCTCGGCGAGCCAGCTGCCTTCGGCGCTCCAGGTGCGTTGCGGAAATCCGCTGGTGACGAACAGAGCGGTGCCGCGCACCACCAGCAGCATGCCGAGCGTCACCAGGAAGGATGGAATCTTGAGTTGCGTCACGAACCAGCCATTGACCAGCCCGATGAAGGCGGCAACCAGCAAGGCCACGATAAAGCCGGCTTCCAGAGAGGTGAGGCCGCTGTTGAAGAGCGTCCACATCAAGACGGGCGAGAAACCGAACAGCGATCCGACCGAGAGGTCGAATTCGCCTGAAGTCATCAACAGCGTCATCGCCAGTGCGATCAGCCCGAGCTCGACCGTGAAGGCGAGTATGTTGCTGATGTTCTGCGGCGACAGGAAGTCGTGGTTGAACCCCCAGAACACCGCGAGCTCGACGACAAGCAGAACGAAGGGCCCGAATTCCGGCCTGGCGATCGAGCGTTGGATGATGGAGCTGTTTTCCACGTTGGACCCGCGACATGGTTGGAACTGGCCAAGCCCGGCGCCGCATGCGGCGGTTCGAGGCTCGGCGGAATGATAGGGATGACCGCGGCAGCGTGCCGCGACCATCCCGATCGCAGTTTTATTTTCCGGACAGGATGTCGTCGTAGACCTGTGCGGTGTCCTTTTCGTAGAGTGCGCCGGTGATCACGTCGAAGCCGGGCGGAATGCCGCTGGCAGCCATGTTGGCGATCGAAAGCGCCACATAGCTGGTCGCCTGCGGATCCTGCCATTGTGCGGCATTGACGTAGCCGGTCAGCACCTCCTGGGTGGTGTCGAGCGAGTTGCCCCAGCCGACGACCGGGATTTCGCCCGGCTTGATGCCGGCTTGGTCGAACACCCGCTTGATCGAGCCGGTCACCAGGTCGCCGAGACCGATGATCGCCTTGACCTTGGCCCTGTTGGCGGTGAGGTAGTCGACCATGCGGTTGATCGCTTCGGCCTGATCGAGCGTGGCTTCGGTGATTTCATAAGTGATGCCGAGTGGCTCGAAGACGCTCTTGATGCCTTCTTCTTCCTGGACGCCATAGGTGGCGCCCGGGATTTCGACCGGCATCCAGACGAAATCGCCCTTCTTCACCAGGCCCTTGTCGACCAGATACTGCGCCCAGTTCTTGCCGAAGGTGACGTTGTCGCCGCCAACATAGGCGTTGAAGTCCGCCTTCGGATCGGGGGTGTTGAAATTGATGATCGGGATGTTTGCCGCCCGTGCTTCCTTAGCGAGCTCGATAAGGCTGCCCGGGTCGGGGCTGGTGGTGGTGATGCCGTCCGCTTTGGCGGCGATGGCCGCGCGAACAGCCTCCTGCTGGGACGACACGTCGCCATTGTGGAACGAGGTGTTGACGGTGTTGCCGGTGTCCGTCGCCCATTGCTTGGCGCCGGCGAGGAAGTAGGTCCAGACCGGATCGGCCGGGCCGCCATGCGAAATCCAGTAGAAGGTCTTGGCCTGTGCCGCCGCTGGGATGGCCAGCGCCACGATCAAGCCGAATACAAATAGTCGTAGCCTTGTCAGCATTTGATTTCCTCCCATTTTGAAAACGTCCTCCACCTCCGACGACGATCACGGCAAACCCTGATCGTATTTCTTGCCAGCGCCGATCTGGATGCATCAGAGCATCCGCTTTTTCGACATATGGCAAGCCTCCATTTGCCAGTGGTAGTTGGCGCGCGAGAAGGCGCCATCAGCAGTCCCATCAGATTGCATCAGTTTGGCTGATATTTTCCAGGCAGGCGGATCCTCAATTCGAGCACCAGGCCGGGACATCTCCGTCGCAGTCGGGGCGGGAACCTAGATAAGATCGGCCCTGGCGAGGTCGCGCATCAGATGGCTGGCACCGTAGGTCCAGTGGGGACAGTCGGGTGACAGCCGCACCCGGTTGACCAAGGCGCCGAATTTCTCCGATGAGATGGTGACGATGTCGCCGACCTTGTGCGTGAAGCCCTTGCCCTTTTCGCCGCGATCCTTCGACGGCACGAACATGGTGCCGAGATAGAGCGCCAGCCCGTCCGGATATTGGTGATGCGGACCCATGGCGGCCGCGACCAGCTCTTCCGGCGAGCGGCTGATCTCGGCCATCGAGCTGGCGCCCTCCAGCGAGAAACCGTCCTCGCCCTCGACCTTCAGGCGCACGATGGCCTGCTTCACGTCATCGATGGAAAAGTTATCGTCGAACAGCCGGATGAACGGGCCGAGCGCGGCCGAGGCATTGTTGTCCTTGGCCTTGCCGAGCAACAGCGCCGAGCGCCCTTCGACGTCGCGCAGATTGACGTCGTTGCCGAGCGTCGCGCCGACGATCTTGCCGCTGCTGGCGGCGATCATCGTGATTTCCGGCTCCGGATTGTTCCAGGTGGAAACCGGATGCAGGCCGACATCAGCGCCGAAGCCGACCGACGCCATCGGCTGGCATTTGGTGAAGATCTCGGCATCGGGGCCGATGCCCACTTCCAGATATTGCGACCAGGCGCCGCGCTGGATGAGCTTGGCCTTGATCTCCATCGCCTCCGGCGAGCCGGGCTTGAGCTTCGACAGATCGTGACCGATCAGCCCGGCAATGTCGGCGCGAATGGCGTCCGCCTTTTCGGCGGAGCCACGCGCCTGCTCCTCGATGACCCGTTCGAGCAGGCTGACGACGAAGGTGACGCCCGACGCCTTGACCGCCTGCAGGTCGACCGGAGAAAGCAGGTACGGTTTTTGCGGATCGCGCGCGGCCTGGAAACTGTTGGCGGCGATCGCATCAAGTGATCCGATCGGTTCGCCACCGGCCGCGTGGACGTACCCTGCTGGGTCTGGCATCTCGCAGACGTCGCGCACGGTTGGTGCCATGCTCGACGTGATGTCGAACACCGTGCCGTCGCGCACCGTGACCACCAGCGGATGGGGCGTATCGCTTGTCCGGGCGCGGCCGATGAAGAGGCCCTCGTTGGGTAGGAGAGTGGTGTTCGTCATGGCTTGCGGTCCTCTGCTGTCTTGTTCTGCTGCGACGGTCATCGCTGCCGGACCAGGTTCACAAACAGCCTGGCCAGCGGCGGCGGCACTTTCAACAAATTCCCGCCAAAGGTCTATCCCGTTCCTCGCGGTCGAGCCCTGCGCTGCATTTCGCATCGGCGGACGCCATCCTCTTAAATCCGCTGATGCCGAGATCAAACGCTCTTTCAAAATCATGAAATCCTCACTAGGATTTTCATTTGACGAATTGCATTCAGGTGCCCCTTGCCCCTACCGTTTTCCGATCCGATCTGGCACAAGCCGCCGGCGGCCCCTGCGTTCCGGTCGCTTTTTCCCGGCGGCCAGCGTGCCGATGTCGTCATTGTTGGTGGCGGGATTCTCGGTCTGTCGACAGCCTTGCATGCAGCCCGGTTCGGCCTTGCCGTGCAGGTGCTGGAAGCCGGCGAAATCGGCCAAGGCGCATCGGGCCTGAATGGCGGTCAGGTCATCCCCGGCCTGAAATATGATCCGGAATGGCTGCTGGAGCATTTTGGCTCCGAACGCGGCGAGGTCCTCGTCAATTTTGCCGCCTCGACGGCGGACGCCGTCTTCGAATTGATCCGCGACGAGAAACTGGCGGTGCCGTTCGTCCGTAACGGCTGGATCCAGGCAGCGCATACCGAGACGGCGCTGAAGGCGGTGGCGAACAGGGACCGGCAGTGGCGGAACCGTGGCGCCGATGTCCGGATTCTGAGCCAGACCGAGATCGCCGCGTTGACTGGCGCGCAGGGCTATCTCGGCGGCTGGCTCGACCGCCGCGCCGGCGTGATTGATCCGCTTGCCTACACGTCGGAACTGGCACGGATCGCCTCGGCCGCGGGCGTGAAGATCGCCGAACACCAGAAGGTGGTGCGCCTCGATAAGAACGCCGGCCTTTGGCGCATCTCGACGGAGAAGGGCGCCGAATTGCAGGCGAAGGCGGTCATTCTGGCGACGAACGCCTATACCGGCGACCTGCTCGCCGGACTCGCCGAGACGATCCTTCCGCTGCACTCCTTCCAGATCGCGACAGCACCGCTGCCGCCCGATCTGGCGGCCGGGATTCTACCGGAAGGGCAAGCAGTATCGGACTCACGCCGCATCCTCGTTTATTACCGCAAGAGTGCCGACGGGCGGCTGGTGCTCGGCGGGCGCGGCCGGATGGCGCTGCCGACCAGCGAAAGTGATTGGGCGCATCTCGAGCGCGCGCTGCTCCGGCTCTATCCCGCACTATCCGGCGTCGCCGTTGAAAAGCGCTGGTTTGGCCGGGTGGCGATGACGCCGGATCACCTCCCGCATATCCACGAGCCCGAGCAGGGCCTGATGGCCGCGGTCGGCTGCCAGGGCCGTGGTGTCGGCCTGATGACCGCGCTTGGCGAGCGCATTGCCGGCTATCTGGCGAGCGGCGACGCCAGGCAAATGCCGTTCCCGGTCTCGCCGATCCGGCCGATCCCATTCCACGTCTTTCGGCAGGTCGGCGTCGCCGCGACGATCGCCTGGTATCGTATGCTGGATGCATTCGAGCGCTGATTTTATGCCGATGCAGGAATCAGCTTGACAGTTTCATGATTCTGAAAAATTCTTGAGTGATTTCAAATTTCGATGGGCAACCCTGATGTCGACCATCGTTGCAAGGCAGCCGCTGCCGGAGTCCAGGTCCTCGACGGGTTTCCGGTTGGCCATGCTGCTGCCGGGCGGGCTGGTCACCTTCTTCCTGATCCTGTTTGCCCTCGGCCTCGTGGTTTTCCTCGCCCTTCGCGGCAATGACGGTTCGCTGCTGGGCGCCGGTTTCACTTTTGCGAATTTCATCACCGTGGCATCCGACCCGCTGTACTGGACGGTAACGCTGCGCTCGCTGGCCATTGCCGGCCTGGTGACGCTGGCCACGGTCGTCACCGCCTATCCCGTCGCCTACTACCTGGCCTTCCATGCCGGAAGGCGGCGCGGGCTGCTGCTGTTTCTGGTGACGCTGCCGTTCTGGACCAGCTATCTCTTGCGCGTCTTCGCTTGGAAGATCGTGCTTGCCTACAATGGCGTGCTGAACTCGGCGCTCATCGAAAGCGGCATCTGGTCCGAACCGACACTGGCGTTTCTCAACACGCCGGCCGCCGTCATCGTCACGCTGGCTCACGCCTATGCGCCGTTCGCCATCCTGCCCATCTATGTGGCGCTGGACACGATCCCGAAATCGCTGCTCGAAGCCGCATCCGATCTCGGCGCCAGACCGTTCACCAGCTTCCGCCGCGTCGTGCTGCCGAACTCGATGCCGGGCGTGCTGGCGGCGGCTCTCGTCGTCTTCGTGCCGACGGTCGGCGACTATGTAACCCCCGCGCTGGTCGGCGGCCCTGCCAGCACCATGATCGGCTCGCTGATCCAGGCCCAGTTCGGCAAGGCAAATGACTGGCCGTTCGGCGCAGCACTCGCCGTTGCCGTCATGCTGGTCATCCTTGCCGTGGTGCTGGTCGTGCGTTCCGCCGACCGCAGATTTGGCAGCCGGACATGAGCGCGGCGCGGAAAGACGCTAAGAAAGGTGGGAGTTGGCTCGGCGCCTACGTCCTTGTCTACCTGGTATTTCTGTATTTGCCGGTATTGCTGATCCCGCTGTTTTCCTTCAACGATTCGATCCAGGCGGCGTTTCCGCTGCAAGGCTTCACGTTTGAATGGTACAAGACGCTGTCCGGCAATTCGGCGCTGTCCGGCGCCCTTGCCAACAGCCTCGTCATCGGTGCAATTGCCGCCACCGGTGCCACGCTCTGCGGCATCACCGTGTCCTACATGGATCTCTTCGGCCGCTCGCCGCTTGCCGCCACGATCAGCGCCATCGCGCGGCTGCCGATCCTGATTCCCGGCGTCATCGTCGGCATCTCGCTGTTGATCCTGGTCAACCTCATTGGCTTCGGTCCATCGCGCACCGCCATCGTGCTCGGCCACATATTGGTGGCGCTGCCTACGACGGTGGTGATCATGAAAAGCCGCTTCGCCGCTATCCCCAAGACCATCCGTGAGGCGGCGCTCGATCTCGGCGCGTCCGACTGGACGACATTCAGGCGGGTCATGCTGCCGCTCAGCCTGCCCGCCATTGTATCAGCGTTCATGCTGGCCTTCCTGTCCTCCTTCGACGAGTTCATCGTCGCCTTCTTCCTCGCCGGCACCGAGCCGACGCTGCCGCTTTACATCTGGAGCCAACTGCGATTCCCGAAATCGCTGCCGACCGTCATGGCGCTGGGCACGGCCATCCTGGCCGTGTCCTTCGTCATCGCGGCAATTGCCGAAATCCTGCGCCATCGCGGGCTTACCGCCGCCCAGCGGCCGCTGCCCGCCAACCTGTCCAAACCAGAAGAAACCGAAAGAGGAGAACTGCAATGGCATTCGACCTGAAATCGATTAATCGCAAGACAGTCCAAGCCGGATTGGCAGCCTTCGCGCTGGCGCTTTCGTCGACCGTCGCGCTTGCGGCCGACAAGCTGCAATATTTCACCTGGTCGGGCTACGAACTGCCCGACTTCAACAAGAGCTTCCTCGCCGCACACCCCGATGGCGTCGAGGCCTCGATGTTCGGCGACGACGATGACGCCTTCACCAAGGTCAAGGCCGGTTTCCGCCCGGATGTCGCGCATCCCTGCTACGACAAGGTGGCGCGCTGGAACAAGGAAGGCCTGCTGCAGCCGATCGATACCAAGCGCATCAAGAACTGGGATTCGATCTTTCCGGTCTTCAAGAACCTGCCCGACCTGCAGGCCGGCGAGGGCAAGGTCTGGATGGTGCCGTGGGACTGGGGCAACACCTCGATCCTTTACCGCACCGATCTGGTGAAGAACCCGGAACCGAGTTGGAACCTGCTGTGGGACAAACAATATGCCGGGCGCATGGCGACGATCGACGCCGTCCACGATACGCCGGTGGTGGCGGCGCTTCTCGCCGGCGTCAATCCGTTCGACATGACGCCGGAACAGATGGAAAAGGTGGCTGAAAAACTGCGCGAGCAGCGCCCGCTGCTCTCCAACTACACCACCGACATGACCTCGGTCGAACAGGCGCTGGCGAGTGGCCAGTTGGTCGCCGCCATGACCTGGAACGCGTCGGCCACCTCGCTGAAGAAGCAGGGTGTACCCGTCGAGTTCATGAAGCCTAAGGAAGGCATGCTGACCTGGGCGTGCGGCTTCGTCATGCTCAAGGACGCCAAGAATGTCGACCTCGCCTATGATTTCATCAACAGCCGGCTGGAGACGGATTCGGGAAAATACCTGATTCAGGCCTATGGTTACGGCAGCTCAGACAGCTCGGCCTTCGCCGCGGTGCCGAAGGAGGAACTGGAAAAGCTGCAACTGCCGTCCGATCCGGAAGTGATGCTGAAGACCACCGTCTTCACCGGGCCGATGAAACAGAATGACGAACTCGCTAAGATGTTCGAGAAGGTCAAGGCAGGCGGCTGAACCTGGCTTTTCCTTCTCCCCTTGTGGGAGAAGGTGGCCGAGCGGAGCTCGGTCGGAGGAGGGGTGTTCCAGCTTGGCACCAACCGCACTCCGGCCAGCACCTCTCAACCGTCTCGGCCTGCGCGCCGATCTCCCTTCTCCCCCGGGGAGAAGGGAGAACCGCGCGGCGCCACTCCAGGATACCGAAAACGAGGTCGGGAAACAGATGGATATACTGGACCAAGCGGCTGAAAAGCCGAAAGACGACGCCGATGTGCGGGTCGGCCGGCGCGTGCGCGCGCTTAGGCTGGAACGCAGTCTTTCGCTGGCCGAGCTTGCCGCCAAGGCCGGCGTTTCGATCGGTGCTCTCAGCCAGATCGAGCGCGGCCTGTCCTCGCTTCGCGTCAAGGTGATCTGGCCGCTCGCCGCCGCTCTCGACATCGAGCCGTCGGCGCTGATTGCTGACGGCAACGATGCCGTCAGCGATCTCTATTGCGTGCGCGCCAACAGTCGGCGCCAGATCCCGGTGAAGTCGGAAGGCATTGCCAAGGCGCTGCTGTCGCCGCCGGCCGCTACGCTCAACGGCATGCTGGTGACGGTGGAAGCCGGCGGCGGCACCGTCGAAGCCTACGCCCATCCCGGCCACGAATTCGGTTTCGTCCTGTCGGGCGAAGTCGAACTCGTGATCGATTCAACCGCCTATGGGCTGAAGACCGGCGACAGCTTCGCCTTCAAGAGCACCTTGCTGCATGCTTTCCGCAATCCGGGCGCCGAGCGCTGCCAAATCCTCTGGGTCAACACGACCAAGCCGTCCGAGGTTCGCGATGGCGCCTGAACCTCTCGTCCGGCTGGATGCAGTGTCGAAGATTTTTCCTGGCGGCGGCGTCGGGCTGGACGCCGTCGATCTCGACATCGCCCGCGGCGAGTTCCTGACCTTGCTCGGCCCATCCGGCTGCGGCAAAACCACCAGCCTGCGGGTGATCGCTGGTTTCGAAAGCCCGTCGAGCGGACGGGTGCTGCTCGACGGCCGTGACGTTACTTCGCTGCGGCCGTTCGACCGTCCCGTCAACACCGTGTTCCAGGACTA
The DNA here is from genome assembly GCF_900149755.1 of Mesorhizobium delmotii. NCBI lineage: Bacteria > Pseudomonadati > Pseudomonadota > Alphaproteobacteria > Hyphomicrobiales > Phyllobacteriaceae > Mesorhizobium > Mesorhizobium delmotii. The sequence continues at coordinate 1,394,533 of NZ_FUIG01000013.1, forward strand.
TGCGCTGTTTCCGCACATGGACGTCGCCGAAAACGTCGGCTTCGGCCTGTCGCTGCGCAAGCTTTCCGGGGCAGAACAGGCAAAGCGCGTCGGCGAAGCGCTCGACATGGTTGGCCTTGCCGAGAAGCTCGGCGCCCGCGTGTCCGAATTGTCGGGCGGCCAGCGCCAGCGCGTCGCGCTTGCCCGTGCGATTGTCTGCGAACCGCGTGTGCTGCTGCTCGACGAGCCGCTGTCGGCGCTCGACGCGCATCTGCGCGAACAGATGCAGGTCGAATTGAAGCGGCTGCAGTCGCGGCTCGGCACTACCTTCGTCCTGGTCACCCACGACCAAACCGAGGCGCTGTCGATCTCCGATCGTATCGTCGTCATGAACAGGGGCCGCATCGAGCAGATTGCGCCGCCGGCCACGCTCTACGACCGGCCCGCCACCAAATTCGTCGCCAGTTTCATCGGCACGATGAACCTGCTGCAGTCGCGCTTTGTCGGCCGTGACGGCGATCGGTTGCGTTTCGCCGCCGGCGCCTTGCCGCTCGAAGCCACATCGGAAACCGGCGAAGCGCCGGGAGAAGGCTCGATGCGAACCATCGGTGTGCGTCCGGAGGATCTTTTAGCGACGACCGAAGCAGCGACCGGCACCGCGCCGGTGCGGGTGAGCAGCATCATCTTTCACGGTCGCACCTTGCGCCTGCACGCCGAATTGGGGCAGGGGATACCAGTGGTGATCGATGCGCCACGCCGGGCGGAAGGTTTTCAATTCAGCGTCGGCGATGTGGCGCATATCAGCCTGCGCCGCGGCGCTAACTGCCCTATGCTACCCGGCTAATCTGATCCCCGTCCTTTCCAGAAAACCGGAGCACTACCCATGAGCAATCACCTGAACTTCTTTATCGACGGAAAATGGGTCGCGCCCGTGGTGCCGGCAACGCTGGATGTGATCGACCCGTCAACCGAAGAGGCCTATACGAAAATCTCGGTCGGCTCGAAGGCCGATGTGGATCGCGCCGCGGCAGCGGCGAAGGCAGCCTTTCCGGCCTTCTCGCAGACCAGCAAGGCCGAGCGCCTGCAGCTGCTGAAGCGCATCCTCGAAGTCTACAACGAGCGCTACGAGGACATCGCGCAGGCCGTCAGCCAGGAAATGGGCGCGCCGATCACCTGGGCGCGCGAGGCGCAGGCCTGGGCGGGCAGGGCGCATATGGAAGCCACTATTCATGCGCTGGAGGATTACGAATTCAGCGAGAAGCGCGGCACCACCATGGTGGTCAAGGAGCCGATCGGCGTCTGCGCGCTGATCACGCCGTGGAACTGGCCGCTCAACCAGATTGTCTGCAAGGTGGCGCCGGCGATCGCCGCCGGCTGCACCGTCGTGCTGAAGCCTTCCGAGATCGCGCCGATCAGCGGCATCGTCTTTTCGGAAGTGATGGAAGCGGCCGGCACGCCGAAGGGGGTCTATAACATGGTCAACGGCACCGGTCCCGATGTCGGCCAGGTCATGGCCGGCCATCCGGATGTCGACATGGTCTCGTTCACCGGCTCGACCCGGGCCGGCATCATCGTCGCCAAGACGGCGGCCGAGACGGTCAAGCGCGTGGCGCAGGAACTCGGCGGCAAATCGCCCAACATCGTGCTTGCCGATGCCGACTTCGAGAAGGCCGTGCGCAAGGGCGTCAACGCCTGTTTCGGCAATAGCGGCCAGTCCTGCGATGCGCCGACGCGCATGCTGGTGCCGGCCGCCCGCCACGATGAGGCGCTGGTGATCGCCAAGAAGGCGGCAGAGGCGCACAAGGTCGGCGATCCGCGCTCGGAAGAGACCAAGCTCGGGCCGGTGGTCAGCAACATCCAGTTCGACAAGATCCAGCGGCTGATCGAGGCCGGCATCGCCGAGGGTGCTACGCTGGTCACCGGCGGTCCCGGCCGGCCGGAGCATCTTAATCGCGGTTATTACGTGCGACCGACCGTCTTCGGCCACGTCAAGCCGGGCATGACCATCGAGAAGGAGGAGATTTTTGGGCCGGTGCTTTCGGTCATCTCCTATGATGACGATGACGACGCGGTGAAGATCGCCAACGACACGGTCTACGGCCTCGCCGCCTATGTGCAGTCCGGCGATATCGACCACGCGCGAAAGATCGCCGGCCGCCTGCGCGCCGGACAGGTCTCGATCAACTATCCGGAGTGGGACACCTTCGCGCCGTTCGGCGGCTACAAGCAATCGGGCAACGGCCGCGAATATGCCGACTGGGCAATCCACGATTTCCTCGAGATCAAGGGCATCATCGGCTACGGCGCTTAGGGCTTAACCCGAACAGCGCCGCGCATCCAAGAAGGACGCGCGGCGCTGTAGCGGGTCAATCCGAGCTATTCAGCGGCTTCGCGAACAGGGATCAGGCGCCGCTCGACCTGTTGGAGATGCAGCCGCATCGCTGCCGCCGCGCCGCCGAGGTCACGCTCGGCGATCGCTTCGACGATCCGTTCATGGTCGGCGAAGCTGTGATGGTCTGCCGGAGGGCGGGCGCCTTCTGAGCGAAGACGTCCCCAGACTACGGTTCGGCGCACGGCGTTCAGGACGTCGAACAGGCCGAGCAGCACATTATTGCGGCTCGCCTGCGCAATCTGCCGGTGGAGCAGATTGTCGATATTTTCGTATTGCCGCCATGTGACGGCTTCCCGCGTCTGCACCAGCGATTGCCGCATCGCCGCAATATCGGAAAGCGTGGCGTGCAGCGCCGCTTCGCGCGCAATCTCGGGCTCGATGATGAGGCGCGCGCGCATCACGTCGGCCGGATTGGTGCGCCCTGCGATTTCCGAAATCCCGATCGTCTCCTCGACCGGTCCACTGCCGACGAAGGTACCCCTGCCGACGTGACGCCAGATGCGGCCGTCCTTCTCGAGCACCGCCAGCGCCTTGCGCAGATCGCCGCGCGATACGCCGAGGCTCTCGGACAGTTCCCGCTCGGCGGGCAGCCGAGTCTCACCGGCATGGTCCATCTGGGCAAGATAGGCCTGAAGCTGAACCAGGGCAGCGTGGCCGCCATTACCGGGATCGTCCATCAATCTAACCAATTCGCGTATGATTTCCGTTTATCGGTGTTAAAACGATTAGCTCAAACCGTCAACTGCCGAGTTTTCCAGGCCCGCATGTCCGACATGCGCAGTTTCTCCTTGACCAATCCTCTCCGTAGCCTTAACCAATTAAGGTAATGGTTACAAAAAACGGGAGGAATGACAATGGCCAGCATGACCAGACGTACCATCCTTGCCACCGCTTTCGCCGCGGCTCTGGCATGGTCACTGCCCCTGTCGGCCGCAAATGCGGGCGACATGCGCATCGCATTCGGCGACCTTCCCGGGATCGAATCCATCCAGACGCTCGCCGCGATAGAGCGCGCCAAGGAACGCGGCGTGAATGTCGAGCTCATTGTTCTCAATGACGAGGATCTGGCTGCCCAGGCGATTGTCGGCGGTCAGGCCGATGTCGGCATCGGCGCGCCCTATACTTTGATCCAGAAGGTTGGCGTGCCGATCCGGATTTTCGCGCAGATATCGACGCTGCGCTTCTTCCCTGTCGTCAACAGCGAATTCTACAAGGAATGGAAGGATCTCGACGGGCAGGAGGTCGCCGTTCAGGCGCGCGGCTCCGGCACCGAGGCGGTCATGCTCTTGATGGCGAAAAACCACGGCATCAAACTCGGCAACATCAGCTATGTCCCGGGTTCCGAGGTTCGCCGCAATGCGCTGCTGCAGGGAACCATCAAGGCGTCGATCGTCGATGCCGCCAACCGGCGCGCGCTCGAGGCCGAAGCCCCCGGCAAGTTCATCGTTCTGCCGGTCGAGGATCTCGGCGCCTCGGATGAAGCGCTTTTCGCGACCGCAGACTATCTGAAGAGCAACGCCGCTGACGTCGACATCCTGGTCGAGGAACTGATGAAGACCGCGCGGGAAATAACCGCGAACCCGGCGGTGGCGGTCGAGCTTCGCAACAAATACAAACTGCTGCCGGATCTCGGCGCTGAAGCCGACAGCGAAATCACCGAATACTACAAGGAAACCGCGGAAGCCGGCAGCCTTGCGCTGAATGGCGGCGGAGCGGATGCGGCCAAAGACGACTTTGCCTTCTTCAGCCTTGCCGGCCAGATCGAAGGCGACCCAGCGAGCCTCAAGGTCGAGGACTTCTGGGATGTCTCTGCGATCGACCGCGCCGTCGCCAAGCTCGGCAAGAAATAGGCGGCCTGCCGGATGGCCGTAAGCATCAGAACCGACGGCGAGCCTGCCGGCCTCGCTCCTCTTTCCAATCGCAGTGCGACGGGCGCATCGTGGGACCAACCGGTCCTGCTCAGGCTCGTGTCGATCGCCCTGTTCGCGGGAATCTGGGAGGTGGCCGGGCGCATTCCCGTCAGCTTCGCCTTTCCGACTTTTTCCGACACCATCGTCGCGTTTTTCGGGCTGCTCGCCGACGGCAGCTTGGCAACCGCATACCTCTCGACACTGCAGCCGCTGGTGCTCGGTGTTGTCCTGTCGGCGTTCCTGGGTGTCGGCCTCGGCACGATCTGTGGCCTGTGGCGCACCGGCGAATGGCTGGTGATCCCTGTGTTCATCGTGCTTCAGGCAGCGCCCGTCGCCGCCTTCATTCCGATGGTCACCTTCGTCTACGGAATAGGCATGACCGCCAAGACGCTCGCCGTCATGATCCTGGCGCTGCCGGTCATCGTGCTCAACACCTACAAGGCCGTGCGCAACGTCAACGAGTCGCTGCTGGTCATGTGCCGATCGTTCCTGGGCACACGCTGGCAGACCGTCGTCAAGATCATTCTTCCGGACGCCAGCCCGGTGATTTTTGCCGGCTTGCGCCTCGGCGTCGCTGCCGGGTTCGTCGGCGTGGTGCTCGCCGAATTGCTGATTACCCCGACCGGCATCGGCGACCTCATCACCTTCCACCGCTCGCGCGCAGACTACGCCGAGATGTACGCAACAATTGCCTCGATCATCGCGCTTTCCACCCTGACGCTCGTCTTTCTGCAGTGGGTGGAAGTCCGAGTTTTCAGGCCCGAGAGTAGAGGTGCTTAAGATGGGCGCGACCGCATTGCGAAATGGACCGTCGCCGGTTCCCGCCCCGATCGATTCGATCGTGGAAGTGAGGGGAATTTCCAAGACCTACGGCAATGTCGAGGCGCTGCGCGGCATCGACCTCGATTTTCCCAGGGGCAAGCTGACCAGCCTGCTCGGACCCAGCGGTTGCGGAAAAACGACGCTGTTGAAGATCATAGCTGGCCTGATACGGGCCGATGGCGGCACCGTCGCGATCAACGGCAAGCGCGTCGGCGCACCCGGCCCCGAACGCGCTTTCGTGTTCCAGGACTTTGCGCTGATGCCGTGGGCGACCGTGACACGCAACGTCGCCTTCGGACTGGAATTGCGCGGCACCAACAAGGCCGAGCGCGAGGAGATCGCGCGCCGCTACATCGCCGAGGTGGGTCTCGCCGGCTTCGAGGACAAATACCCGCACGAACTGTCGGGCGGCATGCGCCAGCGAGTCGGCTTGGCGCGGGCCTTGTCGGTCGATGCCGACGTCCTGCTCCTCGATGAACCGTTTTCGGCGGTCGACGAGCAGAACCGGCGGAAGTTCCAGGAAGACCTGATCCGGCTGCGCACCAGCCAGAACAAGACCTTCATCTTCGTGACGCACTCGATCGAGGAGGCGGTCTACATTTCCGACCGCATCGTCTTGCTGTCACCGAGACCCGGCCGCGTTTCGCAGATCATTGAACCGGAAATCGACCGCTCCGGCGACCCCGAGCGCATTCATCGCGACAGGCACTATCTCGATACGGTCGAGGAGATATGGCAGGGGCTGAAGCAGTATGTGGAGTGACCGGCCATGACCTTGTTGGGCTACCGAGTACCAATGATGGCGTCCTTGCTCGTCTGGTGCGTCGTATGGGAAATCGTCGGCCGGCTCGACCTTGTCTTTCTGCTGCCGCCGTTTAGCGACGTGCTGGTTGCAGCGGTCGGTCTCGTGCAGACGCCGTCCTGGCAGAGTGCGACGGTCACGACCCTTCGTGCCTTCGCCATGGGCATGGCCCTGTCGATCGTTATCGGCGTGCCATTGGGCATCCTGATGGGACGCATCAAGATCGCCGACGACCTGCTCGGCATGTGGGTCAACATCTTTTCAAGCGCACCGCTCTCGGCGATCGTCCCCGTACTGATGATCCTGTTCGGCTTCGGCGAGAAGACGATCGTTGCGGCAGTGTTCCTGTTTGCGATCTGGATCATCGTTCTCGACACCCGCGCCGGGGTCCGCCACATCTCGCCGTCGCTTATCGAAATGGCGCGTTCCTATGGCGCATCGCGCCCGGCGCTTTATAGCAAGATCATCCTGTGGGCGGCTCTTCCGGAGATCCTTGCCGGCATCCGTCTCGGCCTCATCCGCGGCGTCAAGGGCGTCGTCATCGGCCAGTTGCTCGTCGCCATCGTCGGTTACGGCGCGCTGTTCGAGACCTTCTCGCGAAATTTCCGCATGGCCGAATTCTGGGCCTTGACCATCATCCTTTTTGCCTTCGCCCTGCTGATCGCCGAACTGATCGAAAGGGCCGAAGCCAAAGTCGAATACTATGCAGGAGCAAGACAGTGAACATGCACGGCACCACCTCAAGCTATGTCATCGAACCGATCGCAATCCCCAGCATCCCGGTGGCGGCAACCGACAAAATGTTTCCGGTGCACCGGGTCTATTGCGTCGGACGGAACTATGCCGCGCATGCAGTCGAGATGGGACACGACCCCAACAAGGAGCCGCCGTTCTTCTTCCAGAAGAACCCCGACAACCTCGATACGACAGGGGACTTTCCGTATCCTCCGGCTTCCAACGATGTCCATCACGAGATCGAAATGGTCGTGGCGCTGAAAAGCGGCGGTACGAATATCCCGGTCGAAAAGGCTCTGGACTGCGTGTTCGGTTACGGCGTAGGTCTCGACATGACGCGGCGCGACCTGCAAGGTAAGGCGAAGGACATGGGCCGTCCATGGGAGGTCGGCAAGGCCTTCGAGGCATCAGCGCCATGTACGCCATTGGTTCCGGCAAGCTCGATCGGCCATCCAACCCAGGGAGCGATTTGGCTGGACGTCAATGGCCAGCGAAAACAGACCGGCGACCTCAACCAGATGATTTGGAAAGTTCCGGAAATGATCAGCTATCTCTCAGGTCTCTTCACGCTGATGCCGGGAGACGTCATTCTTTCCGGCACACCGGCGGGCGTCGGGGCGGTGGTTCGCGGTGATGTTCTTCGCGGTCATATCGATGGCGTCGGCGACCTAGAGGTTCGCGTTGTCTGAAGCGGCGTCGATCATTGAACGACTTGCTGCCGGTGCGGATGATGCGCCGGCGATTTCGGCGCCCGACAGGATCACGCTCACGCATGGCGGACTGCGCCGCCTGATCTCCGAGACGGCGGCGCAACTGCATGCGCTGGGCCTCGGCCGTGGCGACCGGGTGGCCATCGTGCTGCCGAACGGGCCGGAGATGGCGACGGCCTTTGTCGCGGTGGCGGCGGCGGCGTCGACGGCGCCACTCAATCCGGCCTACCGGGCCGACGAGCTCGATTTTTATCTCTCCGACATCGGCGCCAACGCAATCCTGGTCGCCGAGGACGAGAGTGGTCCGGCGGTCGCGGTTGCCGAGCGCCTGGGTATAGCTGTGCTCAGGCTCATAGCACTCCGTGACGCGCCAGCCGGAAGCTTTGGGATCGAGGGTGAACCGATCGGCCCGCCGGCTGCGCCCGAATTGGCTGAGGACGGCGACATCGCGCTGTTGCTGCACACGTCTGGCACCACGTCACGACCCAAGCTGGTGCCGCTCAGCCATGCCAATCTCGCCGCCTCGGCCGCACATATCGGCGCTACGCTCGGCCTGACAGCCGGCGATCGCTGCCTCAACATCATGCCGCTGTTCCACATCCATGGGCTGATCGCGGCGGTGCTGTCCTCGCTCGCGGCCGGCGGCGGCGTCTTCTGCACACCGGGCTTCAACGCGCTGCGCTTCTTCCATTGGCTTAGCGAGGCGCGGCCGAGCTGGTACACGGCCGTGCCGACCATGCATCAGGCGATCCTGCCGCGGGCGGCGCGCAATGCCGATGCATTGGCCGCCGCGCCTCTTCGCTTCATCCGCTCGTCCTCGGCATCGCTCCCGCCGCAAGTGATGGCGGAGCTTGAGGCGACCTTCGGCTGTCCGGTGATCGAATCCTACGGCATGACCGAGGCCGCGCACCAGATGGCCTCGAACCGGTTGCCGCCGGGCCTGCGCAAGCCGGGCAGCGTCGGCGCCGCCGCCGGACCGGAAGTGGCGGTGATGGCGCTGGACGGGCAATTGCTGCAGCCCGGTGAGACCGGCGAGATCGTCATTCGCGGGCCCAATGTCACCGCTGGCTACGAGAACAATCTGGACGCCAATGCCGCCGCCTTCGCGCATGGCTGGTTTCATACCGGCGACCAGGGCATGCTCGACGACGACGGTTATCTGCGTGTCACCGGCCGGCTCAAGGAGATCATCAATCGTGGCGGCGAGAAGATCTCGCCGCTCGAGGTCGACGACGTGCTGATGGATCATCCGGCGGTGGCCCAGGTCGTCACCTTCGCCACGCCACACGACAAGCTCGGCGAGGAGGTCGCGGCTGCGATCGTGCTGCGCGAGGGCATGGCCGCCACCGAAGGCGACATCCGCAGCTTTGCCGCGCTCCGGCTTGCCGACTTCAAGGTGCCGCGCATTGTCCTGATCCTGGACGAAATCCCGAAGGGCGCGACGGGCAAGCTGCAGCGCATCGGTCTCGCGACCAAACTCGGTCTTGCCAAACCCGGGCTGGGATAATGATGCGAATCACCATTTTTGGCGCCGGCGCGATCGGCGGCTATCTCGCGGCCAAACTTGCCATGGCCGGCCGCGTCGATCTATCGATCGTGGCGCGGGGCGCTCATCTCGAAGCGATCAGGACGGCCGGGCTTCGCCTGATCGAAGACGGTCATGAATCCGTCGCCTCTGTCAGGGCCGCCGCGCAGGCGCAAGAGCTAGGTGTCCAGGACTATGTCGTGCTGGCGCTCAAGGCCCATTCGCTTGCGCCAGCGCTCGACCAGATCACGCCGCTGCTGGGCGAGGGGACGGCCGTCGTCACCATGCAGAATGGCGTGCCGTGGTGGTATTTCCACAAGATGGGCGGATCGCTCGAAGGTACGCGGCTGCAAGCGGTGGATCCAGGTGGGGTGATCTGGGATCGGCTCGGGCCGGATCGCGTCATCGGCTCGGTCGTTTATCCCGCGGCTGAGGTGGATGCGCCCGGCCTGGTCCGCCACATCGAGGGAAAACGCTTCTCGCTTGGTGAGCCCTCGGGCGAGAAGAGCGAACGTGTCACGCGGCTTGCCGAGGAGATGGTTGCGGCGGGGCTGCAGGTGCCGGTTCGCGACGACATCCGAAGCGAAATCTGGGTGAAGCTGTGGGGCAATCTCTCCTTCAACCCGATTTCCGCGCTGACTGGCAGCACGCTTGCGGCAATCGCTGCCGACGAGGCAACCCGCACGCTTGCCCGCATCATGATGCTGGAAGCGCAGGCGATCGGCGAAAGGCTCGGCGTCCGTTTCCCGATCTCGGTCGACCGCCGCATCAAGGGAGCCGGCGACGTCGGCGAGCACAAGACGTCGATGCTGCAGGATCTGGAGCGCGGCCGACCGATGGAGATCGACGCACTGGTGACGGCGGTCCAGGAGCTTGGCCGGCTAACCGGCCAGCCGACGCCCACCATCGACAGCGTGCTGGCGCTGGTGCGCCGCCTCGCCATCGAGCGCGGCTGCTATCTGATATGAGACTATGAGACACGTTTCAGGCGCTCGCCTTAAGGAGGTGGGTGGAACGCCCTTGTGAAGAAAGAAGCTTCACAACCTTTTTGTCAAAGGAAACGAAGACTTCCCCGCCCAGCCAGCTACCATCATAGGCAATCACACCATCAGCAAAATCACCGCCAGCATCAAGGACCGATAGACCAGCTTCAACTGCGGGCCGATTGACCACGACATTCTCCGTATTCAGCAGGGCACGGATCGCGGCGGAAATGTCCTCACAGGCGGTCTTATATTGGCGGGCCAAGACCCACGTGAATTCGCAGAGGGATTGTAAGCTTACAGCCACGATATCCGCGGTTGCCAGCAACTCGACAGCGGCACTCGCCTGCTTGGCATCGTCAGCCACATAGGCGCGGAGCAGAACATTCGTATCAGCCGTGATCTTCATTCCTTGCCGGCCCCGGCGGCCGCACCAGCCTCGGCAATTGCGTCATTGATTTCCTCAATAGTGAGAGCTTGGCCATTCGTCTTCCCTTTCAGGAAACCATGAAGGTCCCGAAACGATCCCTTCGGCTGCGATGCCTTTAGCTCTGCCCGGCCACCCGGTAGCAAATCCAGTTCGATTTTTTCTCCCGGCTTAATGCCGAGGTGTTGGAGCACTTCTTTCCGAAAAGTGACCTGCCCCCGTGCCGTTACGGTCAGTGTCGTCATCGCGGAATCTCCTGATTGGTAACCTGAAATATAATGCAAAAGTGCATTACGTTCAAGCGCCGGCCTTCCCCGACCATCAGGCGGCAGCCGTTTCGGGCGGAACGCCTACATCTCATCCGGCAGGCCTCTATAAAGAGCTCGGACGCTGGTATCTAAACGGCCACGACGATTTTTTGCCGGCTATGTAAGCGCAAAGCGAGGCCGCAGCCTCAAATCGTCCTGACATACGCCGCAAGCTGGTCGGCCACTGTTCCCCAGCCGTCGAAAAAGCCCATCTCCTCGTGGTTCTTGCGTGTCGCTTCATCCCGGTGGATGGCTGTCGCGGTGTAGCGCGTCGCCTTGCCTTCCGGCTGCAATGATATGACCGCTGTGATGAACGGGTCCCCTGACGGCCGATAGCCGGGCAGCAACGCATCGGTCCACACCAGCCGCTCGTTGGGCACGATGTCGAGGTAGCAGCAATGCCGGTCGTTGACCTCCTTGCCATCAGGCGACTGCATGCGGGTCCTGAACAGGCCGCCGGGCCTGAGGTCGATCTCGCAATCGGTGACGATCCACGGCTTCGGTGTGAACCATTGCCGAACATGTTCGGGCGTCGTCCAGGCTGTCCACAAAAGCTCGCGCGGCGCGTCGATGACGCGTTCGAGAACGAGGTCGAGTTTTGGGTCGGGTTTGAGCAGCAGGGTCGAACTCATTTGTCTTTCTCCTTGAGTTTTAGGACGTAGTCGTCGAATTGATCGAGACGGCGTTCCCACAGCGCGCGTTGCCCGGCCAGCCAGTTTTCCGCGAGTTTCAGCGGCTCAGGCGCGAGTTGGTAGGTCCTGATCCGGCCAGTCTTTTGCGAGTGCACCAGCCCGCAACCTTCTAAAACCCTGAGATGTTCAATGAAGGAGGGCAGGGCCATGTCGAATGGCTGCGCGAGCTCGCTGACGGAGGCGGGGCTTCTGTTCAGCCGCTCGACAACACGGCGGCGCGTCGGATCGGAAAGTGCCCGGAAGATGCCGTCGATCGGCGGGATGTTCGGACTTGCGGTCTGCAGGGTTGTTGCGGCGGTCATGTCGTCCTCGCGTCACAGCACATAATTTTTGTTACTTAGGTAAAAACCTTAGTATTGGCAAGAGCAAAAAATTCTGAGGATGCCTGCGGGGTCGCCGCTGGCAATGTCTGAAGGGTGGTTTACGGTGCGCCAGATTCGATGAGCGATCAGTCCGAGGGCCAAAATTTTGACGATCACCATGTACGGCATCACCAATTGCGACACGATCAAGAAGGCGCGTGTCTGGCTGGAGAGCCACGATGTCGCCTATCGGTTCCACGATTACAGGGTCGAGGGGCTGGGGGCGGACCGGCTGGACGGCTGGTCCGGCAACGTCGGCTGGGAAATCCTGCTCAACAAGGCGAGCACGACATTTCGCGAACTGTCGGACACGGACAGGCTGAGCCTCGACGAGAACAAGGCCAAGGCGCTGATGCTGGCCAAGCCGACGATGATCAAGCGGCCGGTCCTCGATCTTGGTGATCGTATCCTCGTCGGCTTCAAGCCTGATGTCTATCAGCAGGCGGTGGGCGGGTTGAAGTAGCCGGACGGATGCTTTCACGCTCCAGTTCGCCAGGCGAATTGGGTCGCGGGGAAGACCTTGGCCTGCCTGGCCGAGAGCGCGTCCCATGCTGCGCGGCAGCTGGGGTCCGGTTCGATTGTCTCGGCGATGCTGGTCATGGCATCCGCCGCCTCAGAAAAACTTTCGAACCATCCGACGCCGACCGCGGCGCTGATCGCGGCGCCGAGCGATGAGGCTTCGGCATTGTGACCCTTATGGATCGAGATCCCGGTCGCATCCGCGATCATCTTTGTCCAAAGCTTGCTGTTGGCGCCGCCGCCGATCGCCACCATTTGCGCCGGCGAAAGACCATGGCTGCGCATCTCTTCGAGAGCCCGGGCGGTTTGCAGCGTCATCGCCTCTATCCCTGCACGATAAAAATGACCGAGCGTGTGCGAGGGGTGCATGCCGATGAAGCTCGCGCGTGCGCTCGGATCCCAATGCGGATCCATGCAACCGACCAGGGTGGTTCCAGCGAGAAGTCCGTCCGAGCCGATCGGGACGGCCGCCGCTTCCCTTTCCAGGCGGTCGAAGATCGCCGGATCGGAGCGGCCGCCGGCAAACATGTCGACGAACCAGTTGACGAAATAGACACCCGCCCGTTGCACGGCTTCGAGGAAATAGCCATCGCCTGTCGGCGAGGTCATGGTGCGCCAGAAGGCGCCGACCACCGGTTCCCGCGACCAGATTCCCGCGATGATGGCAGTCCCGAGATTGAGATAGACGACGCCGTCGCGCATGGCATTGACGCCGAGCCCGGCGCATTGCCCATCGCCGCCGGCGGCAATCACCGGCGTACCTTCGGAAAGGCCCGTTGCGGCGGCGGCCGCGGCATGAACGGTCCCGACGCGCGTGCCGGACCGCACCGCATCGGGAAGTTGCGACGGCTTGATGCCGAGATGATCGAGGAGCGGCTGCGACCATGCCTTACGCGAGATATCGAAGAGACCGAACGGATCGGCGCTCGTCCAACTCGCACTTGGTGTTCCCGTCAGTTTCAGCGTCAGATAGCCGTGCACGTCGAGGATTTTCTTCGCATTGTCCAACCGTTCCGGCTCGTTCTCGCACAGCCATTTCAGGCGGTAGACGACCGGCGTCACATCGATCGGTTTGCCGGTGATCGCGTGCAGCCGCTCACGGCCGATCTCCGCCGCGAAACGGTCGACCAGCCCGGCGGCACGTTCGTCGAGCCAGAGGCTCGCGGGTCCGATCGGCTCGCCGGCGCCGTCGATGAGGGCAACGGTCTCGCGCTGGTTGGAGATCGCGATGCCGGCGATGCGTTTCGGGTCGACCGCGCCGACAAGCTGTCGCAGCGCCACTGTTGCGGCCCGCCACCAGTCGGTGACCTCCTGCTCGACATAGTCCGGCCTCGGCTTCATCAGATCGAGCGGCGCGCGGCCTTCCGCCACGGCTCGTCCGTCCCGGCTCCAGGCAATCGCCTTGCATGATTGCGTGGAACTGTCGAGGCCGACGACAAGAGGTCCGTCGCTGCTGCCCATGATTGTCCTCCCGAGACGATGAGTTCCATCGAGTGCCGGTTATTCCAAGAGAATGTTTGCGGTGGCCATGTCGGTGACAAAATGTGTCGCATATCCACCGCCGAGCCCGGCCCTGATCGCCCCCATCTTGCGGGCGCCACCGGCAGCGCAGATGCGGACGGGCACCGCTTTCAATTCATCGAGCGTGATGCCGACGGTGCGTCCGTCGAGCGGTGTTGCGAAAGGGGCTCCTTGGGCGTCGATGAACCGCCCGATGATGACGCCGAGCGCTCCCTGCTCGATCATGCCGGCAAGTGCCGCGGCATCCGATATCCCGGCTCGGGCATAGGTGCTCTCCGGCCCGATATCGCCTATCCCGAAGATGACTTTGCCGGCGGCACGGATCATGCGGAACTGGTTGACGAGCATCGGCTCCTGCATGAGTTGGTCGTGCAGTTCTTCGGTGGAGACGATCGCCGGGGCAAGCAGGTTTATGCAGCGGGCGCCGAGCCGATTGGCCATCAGAGAGGTGCAGAATTCCGGCGAGAAATCGCTGGTGCCGATCGAGCTTCCCGAGAGCTGGACGACGGTGAGGTTCCGATCATGCCGTAGTCGTGGGATCGAGCGGGCGGCAGCGAGCACCGTTTTCCCCCAGGCAACGCCGATCGTGTCCCCCGGATCGACCATCGACGCCAGCAACCGTCCTGCCGCTTCGCCGATGCGGCGGTCGGCATCGTTGGGATCGAGCTCGGGGATAACCGCCGCGCCGCGAAGCCCGTATTTTTCCATGAGACGCCGCGAGGTCAAGGTGCGGGCAAAAGCGTCGTGGTCGACCTGCACGGCGACAAGTCCGCTTTCGCGCGCCTCCTGCAGATAGTGTACCACGCTCGCCCTGGAGACGTTCATGACCTTGGCCACATCGCTCTGGTTGAGCTGGTCGACATAGTAGAGCCAGGCGGCCCACGCCACCGCGCTGTCGAATTCGGGCGGCAGTGCCGAGAGCCCAGATGGTCGGACCACGTCGATGTCGGCGTTGGCATTCATGTCCCTTTTTCCGCAGGTTTGCGGAACGAAGTCAAGCGTCGCGGGCGAATGCTTGACAAAAGACAGAGATAGATGACTATTGTTCAATGACGCAACGCTCCTCCGCCTCGATTAGAGGGTTGCCCCCAGAATGAGGACGCCATGACGAATCCGGCAGCCGGATCCTGGACGACATTAATCAACGACATTTTGGACGGGCGCTGGACCAACCCGGAGACCGGGAAAAAGGCCGTGGTCCCGTATGAGCGGATCCTCATCGAAGAAAGCCTCGAAGGGCGGGCGGCCGATCTCGTTTCTGAGCTCGACCTGGGTGAGCGGTTCACGGTCGTCGCGGATGCCGCGACCTATGATGCGCTTGGCGAGCGCGTTGCGCGCGAACTGAAGACGCTCGGCCCTGTCGATGTCGTGATCTTGGATCACCCGCATGCCGACATGGCCAACGTCGAAAGCCTGGCCGTCAAACTCGCGGATGCGGAGGCCGTGGTCGCAGTCGGTTCCGGCACGATCAACGATCTCTGCAAGTTCGTCACCGGAAGGAATGGACGGCGCTACTGCGTGTTCGGGACGGTCGGTTCGATGAACGGCTACACATCGACGACTGCGTCCATCACACTTGAAAGCGGCCTGAAGGTATCGCTCCCTTCCCACGCCCCATCAGGCTTTTTCGTCGATCTTGGCGTCTCCGCTGCCGCCCCGACCTATCTGTCGGCGGCGGGGTTCGGTGACTGCCTTTGCCGCTCGGTTGCCCAGATCGACTGGTGGATGTCGCACCGCCTGCTTGGCACTGCTTACCACCAGGTCCCGTTTCTCATCCAGGAAAAGGATGAGGCGGCGCTCAACGAGCGTGCGGCAAAGCTTGCCGAACACGACGTCGAGGCCAATGGCTATCTCTATCGCGTGCTGACGCTCTGCGGCCTCGGCATTTCCTTCACCGGCGTCTCCAATCACGGTTCCATGGGCGAGCATCAAATATCGCACTACATCGACTGCTTCGCCGGTGAGCGTCACCCCGGGACGCTCCACGGCACCCAGGTCGGTGTCGCTTCACTCACCATGGCGCGATTGCAGCAAGCAATGCTTGCAAGCGACCAGCCGCCGGTGGTGAAGGCGACGAGGATCGATCCTGACGACATGGTCCGCCGCATGGGGCCGGCTGTCGCCGCACAATGTCTCGACGAACTGAAGAAGAAGGCCTTCGACGAGAATGCCGCCGCCGCGTTCAACGAGCGGCTGCAGGAGGTCTGGCCGACACTCAGGCAGGAGCTCAAGCAATTCATGGTGCCTGTCGACGAGATGCAGCGCCTGCTGAAATCTACCGGCGGCCCGATTTCAGCCGCCGAACTGGGCACGCCGGCCGATTTCTATCGCGAGGCCGTCGTTCATTGCCGGGAGATGCGCAATCGCTTCTCCTTCCTCGACATTGCTGCGGATGCAGGAATGCTGGAGGATTTTGCGCGCGGGGAAGCCTGACCGGATGCGCGACCTCGCCGAATTCGCACCCGAAACTGCGTCGCGCATTCGCGGCGTCTTCTGCGATATCGACGACACGTTGACGACCGAGGGTCGTCTTCCGGCTGATGCCTACCATGCGCTCGAACGCCTGCACGAGGCGGGCCTCGTCGTTGCTCCCATTACCGGGAGACCCGCAGGCTGGTGCGACATGATTGCCCGGTTCTGGCCGGTGACCGGCGTGGTCGGCGAAAATGGCGCTTTTTACTTCGCTTATGATCAGGCAACGCGAAAGATGATCCGGGTTTTCGCGGCGAGCGCTGAGGAACGCCGGGAAAACAGGCGCAGGCTCACCGAACTGGAAAAGCGCATTGTCCAGGAAGTGCTGGGTTCGGCCGTATCCGCCGACCAGCGATATCGCGAAGCCGATCTGGCCATCGACTTTTGCGAGGATGTTCCGGCGCTGCCGCTGTCCGATGCCAGGCGCATCAAGCAGCTTTTCGAGCAGGCCGGTGCTGTCGCCAAGATTTCGTCGATCCATGTGAACGGCTGGTTTGGCCAATACGACAAGCTGTCGATGACGCGCCGCTTTGCGAGCGACAGGCTGGGAACCGATCTCGATGCTGAAAGGCAGGCCTATGCATTCGTCGGAGACAGCCCGAACGACGCCCCGATGTTCGGGTTCTTTCCGAACTCGTTCGGGGTCGCGAATGTGGTGGATTTCCAGGGACAGATCGACGCCGAACCCGCTTACGTCGCCAGGTCGCGAGGTGGCCGCGGCTTCGTCGAGATTGCCGATGTGATCCTGGCAAACCGGAGGTCGGGGGTGGTCTGATCGGCCGGCGCGAAATATGCCGCCCGCAAAGACGCAAAGGATGTTCTGCAGGCGCAACAGAACCAGGGACGGAAGATTCGATGCCAGTCTGCTTTCAGATGAAAGCGAGCGCAACGCTCCAGGCAAAACCGCACAGCACCTTCGGCTGCCAGCGCGATGCCGGCCGGGGGATGTCACAGCGAGCTGCCCGTCTCCTGGTCGGTGATGAGGCCGGTGAAGAACCCTTTTTCCAGGAGCTTGGTCATGATGCCGACCTTGTTCTTTCCGCCGGAAACGAGGATGCGTTTGGGAATGTTGAGCGTGTCGAGAGGATAAACCCCGACGATGCGTTCGTTGACGGGATGGTCGACGAGTTCGGCGTTGCGGTCGAAGAAGTAGCCGAGAAAGTTCCCGATCGGCTTCAGTCTCAGGACGTCATCGAATTCCTCGTCGGTCATATAGCCGACGCTCCGAAGCGTCGAGCTGGTTGTGCCGCCGACGCTCATCAGCGCAAGATCGGCGTTCAGCGCCTTCTGGATAACCTCGCGCG
The DNA here is from genome assembly GCF_900149755.1 of Mesorhizobium delmotii. Classification (NCBI taxonomy): domain Bacteria; kingdom Pseudomonadati; phylum Pseudomonadota; class Alphaproteobacteria; order Hyphomicrobiales; family Phyllobacteriaceae; genus Mesorhizobium; species Mesorhizobium delmotii. The sequence goes on from NZ_FUIG01000013.1 coordinate 1,411,996, forward strand.
CGCTCGGTTGCTGCAGGATCGTCTCGCGGCTTTCGCGGCTGTCGCAGATGATGGGTCCAGGGAGATAGTAGGATTCGGCCTGGGTGCGCTGGGCAAAGACGGCGGCGGCGTCGTATTTGTCGATCGACGACCGGCGCGACAGAGAGCCGAGAAGCGGCACGACGGTAACGTTCCTGAGCGCCACCGGTTCGATGTTGGAGGCGAGCCATCTCATGGTACGGCCCCACGCCATTGCGACCGTCATGTCGTCCCTGAGCAGCGTCTCGACGGTCTGCGCGGCATAGATGCCGATCACTTCGGAGAGCCCGAGCTCCGACCCGGTGTCATCAGGCGTGATGCTGCATATGTCGAGCCGGTACTTCCGCCTGAGCTGTTCTTCCATTTCGAGCGCCTGGGACGTCCCGGCGTTGATGCGTATCGAGACGATGCCGCGCTCCTTCGCCTCGGCCAGCAGCCTATGGATCTTGGTGCGGTTGATCTGCAGCCGCTCGGCGATAGTCTGCTGCGTTTCGCCCAGCACGAAATATTGATGGGCAACCCGTGCCAGGAGACCGATCGACGTCATGAGGCTCCTCCGCTGCAGGTGGCGCACCCGTCCGAATGCCGCTGTCGCGGGCCAACAAGTGCTTGCCACAGACATGGTGACGATATAGCATTTGAACAAATGCACAAGATATGAACATTTGTGCATCGCAAAACGAAGCGGTTCGGGAGGAACGCGTGCGGGTTGCCCAAGCCAGACGCTTCGTCATTTCGGACCACCCGCTGCCCTGGCTGCTGCCGCTGGTGGCAATCCTGCTTGTCTTCACCGTCTATCCCCTAATCTACAACATCTGGCTGAGCTTCCACGAGTTCGTCCCGCGCCGGCGGGCGCTCGAATTCGTCGGAACGGAAAACTGGGTGCAGCTCTGGAACGACACGCGGTTCTGGCAGTCGCTCGTCATCACCTTCACCTATTTCGCCATCGCGCTGGTCTTTGAGTTGGTGCTCGGCATGGCGATCGCGCTGCTCCTCGACAGCGACGGCTTCGGTTTCGGATTCCTGCGCGGCGTGCTGACGATGACGCTCGTCATCCCACCGGCCATCGTCGGCATGATGTATCTGCTGATGGAGGATCCGCAGTTCGGGGTGATCAGCTACGTCCTGCAGTCGATCGGGCTGCTCAATCCAAACAACCCCATTCTCGCCACGGCGTCGACCGCGCTTGCCGGCGTACTCGTCGCGGAAATCTGGCAGTGGACGCCGTTCATGGTCCTCATCTTCCTTGCCGGTCTCAGGGCGCTGCCGCCGGAGCCTTACGAGGCCGCGATGATCGACGGCGCGTCGTCGTTCCAGATTTTCCGGCGCATCACCCTGCCGATGATGTCGAAGGTGATCGCGATCGCCGTGCTGGTCCGCGGCATCGATCTCTTCCGGGTCTTCGACTACGTCTTCGTCATGACCTCCGGCGGGCCGGGAGCGTCGACCTATTCGCTTTCCCTCTATGCATGGCAGCAGACGTTCAGCTTCGTAAAATGGGGCTATGGAGCCACGCTCAGCCTCGTCACCCTGGTGATCATCCTGGTTATTGCAAACCTCTTCATCCGTATCGCGAAGGTGAGATGGTAGAATGAACGGCACCTTCTCGACGCGCATGCTTCGCACCATCGCCGCCTGGGTTGTGGTCGCAATCTTCTTCTTTCCGATCTACTACTGGACGTCGGTGGCGTTCAAACACGGCAATGACATCTTCAACCGGCCGCCGAAACTGTTCGCCTTCACGCCGACCTTCGACAACTTCCAGAAGGTGTTCGGGATTTCGCTGGGCAGCGGCGGCATCACCGTGACGCCGGGCGGCGGCAATTTCTACATGGCGCCGCGCGTCTGGGATTCGATCGTGATCGCGACGCTGTCGACCGTGCTCGCTGTCGCCATCGCCACGCTTGCCGCCTATGCCCTGTCGCGCATGAACTTCCGCGGCCGGCACAGTTTCGTCGGCTGGGTGTTGTCGACGCGTATGATGCCGCCCGTCGCGGTCGCGGTCCCGATGTTCTTCATCTACAAGAATTTCGGGCTCATCGACACCTATACCGGCATGGTGCTGATCCACGCGCTGATGAACCTGCCGCTCGCCGTCCTCCTGATGAAAAGCTTTTTCGACGACATTCCGTCGGAGATTGACGAAAGCGCGATCGTCGATGGCGCCAGCCGCTTCATGATCTTCCGGCGGATTGTGCTGCCGATGGCCAAGGGCGGCATCGCCGCCACGGCGGTGCTCTGCTTCATCTTCAGCTGGACCGAATTCCTCTTTGCGCTGACCCTGACCACCACGTCGCTCAAGACCGTGCCTGTCGTGTCATCGACCTTCGTCACCTCGATCGGCACCGCCTGGGGCAACATGGCCGCGCTTGGCGCCGCATCCATTATTCCCGCTTTCATCTTCATTCTGTTGGTTCAAAAGCACCTCGTGCGCGGTCTCACGATGGGGTCGTTGAAACAATAGATGGGAGGCTCGAATTCGCAGCCTTGTGAAAATCGCGAATTAAACCGGAGGAGTAGACAATGAAAGACAGCATCAGAAAGGCGCATCTTGCCTCTGTCACCGACCGCTTCGTTCGCGGACAGATGGACCGGCGCTCGTTTCTTCGCGCAGCAAGCATTCTCGGCCTCGGCGCCGGCGCGCTCGGCTTGGGCTTGGGACGACGTCCGTTCTACGGCATCAGCCAGGCATCGGCTCAGGAACAGGAACTAAAGCCCAGCGCCGAAGTCACCAAGTGGCTCTCGGACGTCGGCAAGCCCTTTGCCGGAACGACGCTTCGTCTCGCCACCGAATCGACGCCGCCGTCGAATGCCATCGCCACGCAGCTCAAGCAGTATTTCGAGGAGGCTACCGGCATCAAGGTCGAGATCGAAGTGCTGCCGCTCGAGCAGGTGCTGCAGAAGCTGACGCTCGACGTGGCGTCGAGCCTTGGCACCTACGACCTCTACTATATCGACCAGAGCTGGGCAGCGAGCTTCAGCCAGGACGTCTTCGATCCGCGCGAGCAGCTCAAGAACGCCGACCTGGCAATGCCGAACTACAACATCGACGACTTCCTGAAGCCGCTCGTCGACGGTATCGCCATGTACGAGGACCGCATGGTCGGCGTGCCCTACGACATCCCGATCTTCATCATGCAGTACCGCAAGGACGTCTGGGACGAGCTCAAGCTGCCGCCTCCGGCCACGCTGGACGATTTGCTGAAGGCGTCTGCCGCGATCACCGACGCCAAGGGCCCGAACATGTACGGCACCAGCGGCCAGATGAAATCGGGCCATTACAGCCTCGAATGCGATTGGACGGCGTGGCTTTGGGGCCATGGCGGTTCGATTTTCGGCCCCGACGGCAAGTTCACCGGCAATGACGAAGCCGGCTTGGCCGCCATGGCCTACTGGGACAAGCTCAAGGCGACGATGCCGCCCGGCGTCGACGGCTGGACATGGGATGGCGAGGGCCAGTCGGTCGGCCAGGGCGTCGCCGCCTCGATGCTGTCCTGGGGCGAATTCTTCCCGTTCTTCGACGATCCCAAGGCCTCCAAGGTCTCCGGTCTGATGGAAGCGATGGTTCCGCCGAAACCTGCCGCCACGCTGCGCACCGTCGAGCAGACCGGATTCGGCGAAATTCCGGGCGTTGGTCACCAGGGCGGTTCTTCGCTCGCGGTGTCGAAATACTCGAAGAGCCCGGACGCCGCCTGGATTTTCATGCAGTGGGCGACCTCAGCCGATACCCAGGCGCTGATAACCGTTCTGGGCGGCGGTACGGGGCCAACGCGCACCAGCGTCTATGACGATCCGCGCGTGCTGGCCAATGCGCGTGTCGGCGCCGGCACGACCCGCCATTTGCCGGCCGTGCGCGACACCATCGCCAACTACATGGGATCCGAGCCCGACCTGCCGGCATGGGCAGAACTCTCGAGCGACATGATCCCGGTTGCGCTGGGCAAATACTTCGCCGGCCAGTCGGGCTCGGCCAAGGAGTCGCTCGACGCCCTGAAAACCCAGGTCGACGATCTCGTCGCCAAGGGCTGAATGTTCCGGGGTGGCGGCCTTAGGCCGCCACCCCGGGTATCGATAATTCCCAAGAGGAAAAGCAATGGCTGGAAAACAGCTCGTAGCAGTGACAGGAGCGAGTTCTGGTATCGGCGAGGCGGTCGCCAGGGTGTTTTCGCGCGCCGGCCATCCTGTTCTGATGATGGCCCGCCGCCTGGAGCGCATGGAGGCGCTGAACCTGCCCGACAGCATGGCCCGGCAGGTCGATGTCCGCGACCGCGCGGCAATCGCGGCTGCAGTGAAGGAGGCGGAAGCCGAATACGGACCGGTCGACATGCTCTTTGCCAACGCCGGCATCGCGCGTCTTGCCGACATAGGCCGCCAGCCGCCCGAGGAATGGGACGAGATGATCGACATCAACACGAAAGGCGTGCTGAATTCGGTCCACGCCGTGATGTCGGGCATGATGGGGCGCCGTCATGGGACCTTGTTCATGATGAGTTCGATCGCTGGCCGGAAGGTCTATCCGGATCATACCGTTTACTGCGGGACGAAATTCTTCGTTCACGCCGTCTCGGAATCGCTGCGCGACTATCTTTCCGATTACGATGTCCGCGTGGTCGTGCTTTCGCCCGGGGTGATCGAAACCGAAGTTCTGAGCGGCGTCCTCGATCCGCAGACGCTCGCCAACTACAAGGCCAATAAGCTCAAGATCGGCGGCGGCATCGGACCGGAGCACGTCGCTGACCTCATGCTGCACACCTACCAGATGCCGCAGAACGCTCTCGTGCAGGAAATCGTCATCACGCCGACCAGGCAGAAATACTGACGACCCGAATCCGGGCTTCTGGAGAGAGAGAGAATGGCTACAGTAGAATATAAGAACATCGCCAAGAGTTTCGGGCATGTCGAGGTGATGAAGGACATCTCCTTCGGCATTGCTGACCGCGAATTCGTCGTCCTTCTTGGGCCGTCTGGCTGCGGAAAGACCACGCTCCTGCGCATGACAGCCGGGCTCGAGCGAGTGACCAACGGCGATCTGTTGATTGGCGACAGGCGGGTCAATGACGTTCACCCGCGCGATCGCGACATCGCGATGGTGTTCCAGAACTACGCGCTCTATCCGACGATGAAGGTGTTCGACAATATCGGCTTCAGTCTCGAAGTGGCGAAAGTGCCAAAGGCCGAGATCAGGAAGAAGGTCGAATGGGCGGCGGAAATCCTGAATCTCACGCCCTACCTCGGCCGCTATCCCAAGGAACTGTCGGGCGGCCAGCGCCAGCGCGTCGCCATGGGCCGCGCCATGGTGCGGAATGCCGCCGTCTTCCTTTTCGACGAGCCGCTCTCCAACCTCGACGCGAAGCTGCGCACGCATATGCGCGTGGAAATCCGCCAACTCCACAACCGTCTCGGCACGACCACGATCTACGTCACCCATGACCAGATCGAGGCGATGACGATGGCTGACAAGATCGTGCTGATGCACGCCGGCAGGATCATGCAGATCGGCACGCCCGACGAGGTCTACGAGCGCCCGAACTCGAAATACGTCGCTGATTTCATCGGCTCGCCGTCGATGAACTTCATCGCCGGCGCTGTCGAGACCGCGGGCGGCAGTCCTCGCTTCGTCGCCGAAGGCGTGTCCATCGGCCTGTCACCGCAGATCAAGGCGAAGCCGGGCCAAAAGGTTATCATGGGCGTGCGTCCGCACGATCTCGGTATTTCGGATGCGGGTGAGATCAAGGGCGAGGTCGTGCTGTCCGAAACGACCGGCGCGGACGTCCAGATTCATTTGCGTGTGGCGGGATACGACGCCGTCGCCGTGGTGCCGCGTGACGAGCGCCGCAACGCCGGCGCCGCGATCAACCTTTCGGTACTGCCGGGCAAGGTGCACCTCTTCGATGCGGCCACGGAACTGCGTGTCGCCTGAGGGGATTCGCGACCGGATGATCATGAAATCATAGCCCGGCCATCGTGGTTTTAATTGCCGGGACCGCCGGATGTTCGACCGTCATCCCCGCGTGGTTCAGGGGTCGCCATCAAAATCGATGCCTCACACATCAGTAATTGACGATAGAACATTTCAATGTATGCTGCAACGCTGAGACATCATATCTCAAAGCTGAGCCGAAGGGTCTCTGGTGATAACTGCACCACAATTGCGCGCCGCCAGGGCGCTGCTCGGTATCGACCAGCGCAGGCTTGCCGAGTTGTCCGGCCTTTCGGTCCCGACAATTCAGCGCATGGAAGCCAGCGAGGCGATGATCCGGGGCAATGTCGATTCCCTGATGAAATTGATTGCAGCACTTGAGGCTGCCGGCATCGAGTTGATCGGGGAAGGCGCGACCAGCCAGGCTGGCGGACGGGGCGTGCGGCTGAAGGCGGGGCTCAATCCAGCCAGGATTTCAGGCGCCGACGAAGCGGAAGCCGAGGTCGGCGGGGGCCTGCCGTGACGTCGATTGTTGCCCTTCTTTTGTGGGGTGTCGCCGCGTTTTTGGGAACCGCCGTACTGGCTGTCGCCGTCAGTCGGCGCGGCTCGGCGACGCATCTGGTCTATGGCGCAACCCTTGGCATCTCGGCCGTCATGTTCGCGATCGCCGCAGCAGAGCTGACAGGCGATCCTGCCGGCGTGTCCACTGTTACGCTGCCGCTCGGACTGCCGTGGATCGGCGCTCATTTCCGTCTCGACGCGCTGTCGGCATTCTTTCTGGTCGTCGTCAATCTGGGCGGCGCTGCGGCCAGCCTCTATGGGCTTGGCTACGGCCATCACGAATCTGCGCAACACCGGGTGCTGCCGTTTTTCCCGGCCTTTCTTGCCGGCATGACTCTTGTCGTGCTGGCCGACGACGCCTTCACCTTCCTGCTGTCCTGGGAGTTCATGTCGCTCGCCTCGTGGGCGCTCGTCATGGCGCACCATCGCGAACAGGACAATACCCGGGCAGGCTACATCTATCTGGTGATGGCGAGCTTCGGCACATTGGCGCTGCTGCTCGCTTTCGGCCTGCTGGCCGGACCGGACGGAACCTACACATTCGACGCGATGCGTGCCGCCGAGCCAAGCCGGTTCGTTGCCGCCGCCGCCCTGGTTCTCATGCTGCTCGGCGCCGGCTCCAAGGCCGGCCTTGTCCCGCTCCACGTCTGGCTGCCGCTCGCTCATCCGGCGGCGCCAAGCCATGTCTCGGCCCTGATGAGCGGCGTCATGACGAAAGTCGCCGTCTATGGCTTCATACGCGTCATTTTCGACCTGCTCGGTGAGCCGGCATGGTGGTCTGGCGTCGTCGTGCTTTTCCTCGGCGGCCTGACGGCGGTGCTCGGCATCCTCTACGCCTTGATGGAAAAGGACCTCAAGCGGCTCCTTGCCTACAGCACCATCGAAAACATCGGCGTCATCTTCGTTAGCCTTGGCCTTGCGCTCGCCTTCAAGGCCAATGCGATGCCGTCGGCCGCCGCACTGGCGCTCACCGCAGCACTGTTCCACGTTCTCAACCATTCCTTTTTCAAAAGCCTGCTGTTTTTCGGCGCGGGCGCCGTGCTCACAGTGAGCGGCGAGCGCAACATGGAGAAGCTTGGCGGTCTTATCCATCGCATGCCGCTGACCAGTTTTGTCTTTCTCGTCGGCTGCGTTTCGATCTCAGCACTTCCGCCCTTCAACGGCTTCGTCTCCGAATGGCTGGCCTTCCAGGCCATCCTGCAGAGCCCCGATCTGCCGCAATGGGGCCTGAAGGTCATGGTGCCCGCTGTCGGTGGCCTGCTGGCATTGTCGGCGGCGCTGGCCGCCGCCTGTTTCGTAAAAGCGTTCGGCATCACATTTCTCGGCCGGCCACGCTCCGCGGCGGTGGAGCAGGCGCAGGAGGTCGACCGCTACTCACTGGCGGCGATGTTCGTTCTCGCGGCCCTTTGTCTGCTTGCCGGCATTCTGCCGGGCCTGATCATAGACGGTCTGTCACCGGTGACGCTTTCGCTGATCGGCAGCCGCATGCCGGTGCAGATGGCGCAGCCCTGGCTGTCGATCGTGCCGATCGCCGAGAGCCGCAGCTCCTACAACGGCCTGCTGGTGTTTGTGTTCATTGCAATCTCCGCATCGCTTGCGGCGTTCGTCATTCACCGCTTCGCCTCGCATGCGCTGCGTCGCGGCCCTGCATGGGGTTGCGGCTTTCCCGACGTCACGCCGGCCGCGCAATATACGGCCGTCAGTTTCGCGCAGCCCATTCGCCGCGTCTTCGGCACATTCGCATTCCGTGCCCGGGAAAAGGTGGAAATGCCACCACCGGGCGCCACCGGGCCGGCACGCCTCACTGTGGAAATCCACGATGTGATCTGGGAGACATTTTACCAGCCGATCGCTGGCGCTGTCGGCTATGCGACCGAGAAGCTGAACCATCTGCAGTTCCTGACCATCCGGCGCTATCTGACCCTGGTCTTCCTCTACCTCGTCACCTTGCTTCTGGTGCTCGCGCTATGGCCCTGATCCTTGAACTGGCCGTCCAGGGCGCGCAGATGGTGCTGGTGCTTTTGCTGGCACCGCTGCTGACCGGCTTCGTGCGCAAGGTGAAGGCGAGACTGCAGCGCCGCCGGGGACCTTCGCTGTTCCAGCCCTACCGCGATCTCCTGCGGCTGATGCGCAAGGAGGTCGTCCTGGCGGACAACGCATCCTGGCTGTTTCGCGTCATACCCTACCTGATCTTTGCCGCCACCTGGGTCGCCGCCGCGCTCATCCCGACATTCGCAACCGGCCTCACCTTCAGTTGGACCGCCGATCTCATCGCCATTGTCGCGCTGCTCGGCAGCGCGCGGTTCTTCCTGGCATTGGCGGGCATGGATGTCGGCACGAGCTTTGGCGGCATCGGCGCGAGCCGCGAGGTGATGATCGCTTCATTGGCCGAGCCCGCCATGCTTTTGATCGTGTTCAGCCTGGCGCTCGTCGCCGGCGCGACGCAACTCTCCACCGTCGCCGCCGTCATGGCTTCGCCGGATGTCGGCCTGCGGGTCTCGCTTGGCATGTCGCTGATCGCTCTCGTCATGGTGGCGCTCGCCGAAAACGCCCGCATACCGGTCGACAATCCATCCACCCACCTGGAACTCACCATGGTTCACGAGGCGATGATCCTGGAATATTCCGGCCGCCATCTGGCGATGATCGAGTTCGCCGCCTTCCTCAAGCTGCTGCTCTATGTGTCGCTGATTTGCTGCGTCTTTATTCCGTGGGGGCTGGTGACCGCTCGGGCCGGACCAGGGTCCTATGCTCTGGGCGTCGTTGTCTACATCGGCAAACTTGCCGCCTGCGGCATTCTGCTTGCCGTGTTCGAGACCGCCATCGCCAAGATGCGCGTCTTCCGCGTCCCGGACTTCCTCGGTGCCGCCCTCATGCTGGCGCTGCTCGGCACGCTCTTGCTGTTCGTCTCACGGAGCCTTTGATGAACGGTCTCACCTTCGACATCGCTCATCTGCTCGCCGGTGGGCTGGTGCTGGTCAGTTTCATGATGCTGTATCAGGATCGCCTGTTTGCGCTGATCAACGTCTTTGCGCTTCATGCGATCGTGCTCGCTTCGTCCGTGGCCTGGCAGGCCTACGTCCAGGACGCCCATCACCTTTATGTCACCGCGGCGATCGCCCTCATTTTCAAGGCGATCGTCATTCCCGTCGGGCTTCATCGCATCATCCAGCGGCTCGGCATCCATCGCGACATCGAGACCGCCGTCGGCATCGGTCCGACCATGCTTGCCGGCATCGGTCTGGTGGCTCTGTCGATGGTGCTGATGCTGCGGGTCACGCCCGAAGCCGACCCGCTCGCCCGCGAAGACCTGGCCTTCGCGCTGTCGATAATATTGCTGGGGCTGCTGGTGATGGTCACCCGCCGCAACGCCGTCAGCCAGGTTGTCGGCTTCATGTCGCTCGAGAACGGCCTGGTGCTGGCCGCCACCGGCGCCAAGGGCATGCCGCTGGTCGTCGAGATCAGCGTCGCCTTCTCGATCCTGATCGCCTTCATCGTCATCGGTGTCTTCCTGTTCCGCATCCGCGAGCGGTTCGACTCGGTGGATGTCGGCGCGCTCGACGACTACAGGGGAGAACGCCGTTGACCGCTCCCTTCGACGCGGTGGCCGCCATCCTGCTGATACCCGTCGGCGCGGCCGCACTTCTGGCGGCGCTGCCGAATTACCGGATGTCGGCAGGCCTGAATGTCGCCGCGAGCTTCCTGACCTTGCTCGCCGCGCTGTCGCTGTTCGTCACCGATCGGCCGCAGCCAGGCCAATACCTGCTCGTCGACGATCTCAACATCGTTTTCATCGTGCTCAACACATTCGTCGGCTTCACCACCAGCGTGTTCAGCGCGTCCTACATTGCGCACGAACTGGAGACCGGCCGGCTGACCGCGCCGAACCTGCGATTTTATCACGCGATGTACCAGGTCATGATGTTCGGCATGAACCTCGCCTTCGTGTCGAACAATATCGGTTTGATGTGGGTGGCGGTGGAGCTTGCGACGCTGACCACCGTGCTCATGGTCGGCATCTATCGCACGCATGAAGCGCTGGAGGCCGCCTGGAAATATTTCATCCTGGGAAGCGTCGGCATCGCACTTGCGCTGTTCGGCACCATCCTCGTCTACATGGCCGCACAGCCGGTCGTCGGCGAGGGCACCAACGCCATGGTCTGGACGGTGCTTATCGAACAGGCGGCGCATTTCGACCCGGCTTTGCTCAACGTCGCCTTCGTCTTTCTGCTGCTCGGCTACGGCACCAAGGTCGGCCTTGCTCCCTTGCATGCCTGGCTGCCCGACGCGCATGCCGAAGGCCCGACGCCGATCTCGGCGGTGCTCTCGGGCTTGCTGCTGAACGTCGCACTCTATGCCGTGCTGCGCTTCAAGCTGTTGCTCGCGGCAAGCCCGGAGGCGATAGCCCCGGGACCATTGATGGTCGCAATGGGGCTCACCTCGCTCATCTTCGCGGCCTTCATGCTTTACCGCCGCCGCGACATCAAACGCCTGTTCGCCTACTCCTCGATCGAGCACATGGGCATCATTGTGTTCGCGTTCGGCATGGGCGGCCCGCTCGCGAACTTTGCCGGCCTGCTGCACATGGTCATGCACAGCCTGACCAAGTCGGCGATCTTCTTCGCCGTCGGGCACATCGCGCAGGTCAAGGGAACACAAAAAATCGCCGACATCAGAGGGCTGACGGAAACGCATCCCGGACTCGGTTGGGGGCTCGTCATCGGCGTCGTTGCCATTGCCGGCCTGCCTCCGCTCGGCATCTTCATGAGCGAATTCCTGGTCGTCAGCTCGACCTTTGCGAGGCAGCCGCTTCTGGCGATCCCACTGGTGTTCGGGCTTCTCATCGCCTTCGGCGCCCTGCTGCTGCGGCTGACTGGCGTCGCCTTCGGCGAGCCGCGCGGCGGCACCGCGCCCGTCGAGGCATCCTACGTGCCGATGTATTCCCACCTGGCCCTGGTGTTTGGCGCCGGCATCTACCTGCCGGCGCCTCTGGTCACCTGGTTCCAGCACGTCGCGACCATCCTGGGATGAAACGGATGAGCAAAAGAAAGATGCCCGCGCTGACCGACCTCATCGAGGCGGGCCGTCCTGTCGAACAGCACGCTCCCTGGCGACGCGCCGTGGTTGCTCCGAAAATCTGGAACCTTGCCGTCGAGCAGCTTGCCGCGGGCCACTGGAGCCTGCTCGGTCTTTGGGCCGAACCGGACACCGTCCACATGGCGCTTCTCGACGCGGTTCGAGACATCGGTGTCATCAGCCTGAAATGCGCCGGCGGCCGCTACCCATCGGTCGGCCAGCGGCATCCGCCGGCACTGCGCCTCGAGCGCGCCGCCGCGGACCTGTTCGGGCTTCTGCCGCAAGGACTTCCGGATACACGACGCTGGCTCGATCACGGCCAATGGGGCGTCAGTCATCCCCTGGCAGCGGGGGCATTGGCGGCGGAAGCATCAGCAGCGCCGGCTCATGCGCCAGCCATGGCCTCTTACCGCTTCCTTCCCGCGGAAGGCGAAAGCCTGCACCAGATTCCGGTCGGGCCCGTGCATGCCGGCATCATCGAGCCGGGGCATTTTCGCTTCACGGCAAGCGGCGAAATAGTTGTCCGGCTGGAAGAGCGTCTCGGCTACGTGCACAAGGGCATAGAAGGCCTGATGGCAGGTTCGCCTGTCGAGCGCGCGGCCAAACTGGCGGGGAGGACGTCCGGCGACAGCACCGTGGCGTATTCGCTGGCCTTTGCTCGCGCGGTCGAAGCGGCGCTCGGCGTCGAAGTGCCCTTGCGTGCCGTCTGGCTGCGGGCGCTGATGGCGGAACTCGAGCGTCTTGCCAACCATCTCGGCGATATCGGCGCCATCTGCAATGACGCCGCCTTCGTGCTCATGCATGCCCATTGCGGCGTGCTGCGCGAACGCGTCTTGCGTGCCAGCGATGCGGCCTTCGGCCATCGCCTGATGCGCGACCGCATCGTGCCTGGCGGGGTGGCAAGCGACCTGAGCGAAGAGGGGACGGCCGCGGTCCGGTCTGTGGTCACGGAGATCAGGCAGCGGTTTCCTCATTTGGTCGAACTCTACGACAACACGGCGTCGCTGCAGGACCGGACCGTCGCGACCGGTCGGCTCAAGCCGGCCCTTGCCCGGGAATACGCAGCGGGCGGTTATGTCGGCCGCGCCTCCGGCCGAGAGTTCGATGCGCGGCGTAGTCCAGGCTACCCGCCTTATGACGAACTCGCCTTCGACGTCCCTCTCCTTCAGGAGGGCGACGTGAATGCGCGCGTCTGGATCCGCATCCGCGAGGTCGAGCAGAGCTTATCGCTGACCGAGCAGATCCTTCAAAGGCTGCCTGGCGGCCCGATCCGCGTCGATGTCGCCGAGGCGAGCGTTGCCCAGACAGGCGTCACCAAGACAGGCGGGCCGCGTGAAGGCATGGCGCTGGTCGAGGGGTTCCGGGGCGACATTCTGGCCTGGCTGCGCATTGGCGAAGGCGGTATGGTCGAGCGCTGTCACCTGCGTGACCCGTCATGGTTTCAATGGCCGCTGCTTGAAGCGGCCGTTGAGGGCAACATCGTCGCCGACTTTCCGCTCTGCAACAAATCGTTCAACTGTTCCTACTCCGGTCACGATCTCTAAGGCATTCCGCCATGCGCAAGCACCTCTTTGAAGGCCTGACACGGCCCCCACTCACAGAGCGTCCGCCCAAGGCGAGCCAGACGGCGATCGACGAACTCTCGCGCGCGCTAGACGGCGCTGCCCGCAAGCGACTGGGCCGCAGCCTGTCGATCCGGGCGGTCGACGCTGGTTCCTGTAACGGCTGCGAACTCGAAATGCATGCGCTCAACAACGCCTTCTATGACGTCGAACGCTTCGGAATCCGGTTCGTCGCGTCGCCGCGCCATGCCGATGTGCTGCTTGTCACAGGGCCGGTCACCAAAAACATGCGCGAGGCACTGAAATGGACTTATGACGCAACTCCCAATCCCAAATGGGTGGTCGCGCTTGGCGACTGCGGCATGAACGGTGGCTGTTTCGCCGGGAGTTATGCAGTCGTGGGCGGCGTGTCGGAGGTACTGCCTGTCGATCTGCACATTCCGGGCTGCCCGCCATCGCCAATCGAAATTCTAAAGGGATTACTAGCGTTGCTTGAGAGGGTGAACGCAAAGACTGCTGCCCCCCGAGGTTGATATCGAAAAAGCACCGCTATACCGGCGAACGGCCGGCAGCGTGCGCGCTGCCTCAGCCCCTTAGACGCAGATAGTCAGCCAAAGCCACTGCGTTGTTGTGCAGCTCGTCCTGGGCGCCGTAGAGCAGCGTCACCCGGCCGTTGTCGAGCAGGGCGCGCAACTGGCCGACCGCATCGCTGTTCCTGTCGAGCTCGCCGCGATAGCGCTGCTGGAATTCCATCCAGCGCGTCGGCTCGTGGCCGAACCATTTGCGCAATTCATCGCTTGGCGCGAGGTTCTTCAGCCATAGCGTCAGCGCGGCGTCTTCTTTGCGGACGCCGCGCGGCCATACGCGGTCTATGAGCACCCGCTGCCCATCGCCAGGCGAGGGCGGCTCGTAGATGCGCTTGACCTTGACATCGAGTTTCATCGTCAACTCCGGGGTTGACCGCCAAGACGGCTTGCTGGCGGCTCCTTACGCCCACTCGCCCTTACGCATGACCGGTACGCGGCTGCCGTCCTTGCCGACGCCGTCGATGTCGATCTTGTCCGAACCGATCATCCAATCGATATGGATAAAGCTCTTGTTGCCGCCACGCGCCGCGATCTCGTCCTGGCTGAGCGAGGCACCGTCGACGAAGCACTTCGAATAGCACTGGCCGAGCGCGATATGGCAGGCGGCATTCTCGTCGAACAGCGTGTTGAAGAACAGCAGACCGCTCTTCGAGATCGGTGAGGAATGCGGCACCAGCGCGACCTCACCGAGCCGGCGTGAGCCTTCATCGGTATCGAGCACCTTTTTCAGCACATCCTCGCCGCGGCTAGCCTTCGCCTCGACGATGCGGCCGCATTCAAAACGCACCGCAATGCCGTCGATCAGCGTGCCTTGGTAGGACAGCGGCTTGGTGCTCGTAACATGGCCTTCGACGCGCCTTGCATGCGGCGTGGTGAAAACCTCCTCGGTCGGGATGTTGGGATTGCAGGTGATGCCGTTCCTGGCGGTCGAGGCGCCGCCCATCCATTCATGGCCGTCGGCCAGACCGACGGTCAGATCGGTGCCGGGTCCGGTGAAATGCAGCGCATGGAAATTATGGCCGTTCAGCCATTCGGTGCGGCTGCGCAGAGCCGCATTGTGCGCCTTCCAGTTGCCGATCGGGTCGTCCACATCAACCCGTGAGGCGGCAAAGATGGCGTCGGCGAGCTTCGCCACGGCGACGTCGTCGGTATCGCCTGGAAACACCTGCCTGGCCCAGGCCAGGTCGGGGTAGGCAACGATGTTCCAGTTGATGTCGAAGCCGGTGATCTTCTCCAGCGCCGGTTGATAGGCGATCGAGTTCGCCTTGTTGGCGCGCGCCACTTTCGCCGGATCCTGTGCCGACAGCAGCGACGGATCCTCGCCGCGCACGGCCAGCCGCGCCGCATTGTTGGCGAAGGCCTTCGCCATGCCCTCATAGAGCCAGCCGGCGGCGTGATCGAAGCCGGCATCGGCGCCATAGCGGAAGCGCGCCAGCGTCATCTCGTCGTCGTTGAAGATCGGCGTCACCAGGCCGGCGCCGGCTCTATAGGCATGCTCGACGATCCGTCGCGTCAAAGGCAGTGCTGCGATCGACGATGTCAGCACCAGGTCCTGCCCTGGCTGCAATTGCAGCCCGACCTTGATGGCGACTTCCGCCAGCCTGTCGAGCTTCACCGGGTCGATCGTTGCGGAAACGCCGCGCGAATGTGTGGTCATGGTCCTGCCTGCCGTGATGTGGGGGTCTGGTTCTTACATAGACCCGCACTGCTCTCCTTTCCACCGCGATTGCACGCGGGGGTTCAGTTCGCGCTGGCGAGCGACCCGAAATACGCCATGGTCGCCGCTATCTCTTCGCGGATCCAGACCTTGAAATCCCTGACCTTACGGCTTTCGGTCTTGGTGGCGGAGGTCACCAGCCAATAGCCGAGCCCGCTCTCGGCGCGGACGCCAAAGGGGGCGACAAGGCGGCCGTCGGCCAGCGCGTCGGCAGCCAGCAATTGCCAGCCGAGCATGACGCCGTGGCCGGCGATCGCCGATTCCAGGCACAGCATCGGGTCGGTGAAGCGCGCGCCTTTGAGGAAGGTGATCGGCTTAACCCCGGCGGCCTCGAACCAGCTTTCCCAACTGATCATCGCCCGTTCGTCGGTGATCGCGCAGGTCAGGGCAAGATCTTCGATCGATTTCAGTTTGTCGGCGATCACCGGGGCGCAGACCGGGAAGACCTCCTGTGCTAGCAGCAATTCCGCCCGCGCACCCGGCCACGTCCCGTCGCCAAGCCGGATGGCGATGTCGATGTCCGAGCGGTCGAGATCGGCAATCCGCACCGAGGCGTCGATGCGCAAAAGCACATTCGGATGCCGGGCGAAGTGACGTGACAGCCTCGGCAGCAGCCACTTCGACGCGAAAGCCGGCGCCACCGAAACCACCAGCGTGCATTCGGAGGCCTCGTCGGCGAGCGCCACGGCTTGGGCGAGCTCGCGGAACCCAGCTCCGAGCCGCGCGGTGAAGACGGTGCCGAATTCGGTCAGCAAGAGACCACTCGTCGTTCGTTCGAACAGCGCCTGGCCGAGTTGCTCTTCCGTTCGCTTGACCTGCTGGCTGACGGCGCTGGCGGACACGTTGAGTTCGCTCGCCGCAGCCGAAAGCGATCCCAGGCGGGCGACGGTTTCCACGGCGCGCAGGCCGTTGAGGTGGACGCGGTTCAGCATAACCATACAGTTTTTCTAAACCGGGACGGTTGAAATCTCAATTGAAACATAGGGCCGGATGGCAGATCTTTAAGGAAGTAAGCAGATCTATCGAGGAAAATCCGATGAAGATTTTATCACTGCTCAGGGGCTTTTCCGCTGTCGGCACAGAGCAAAGCCGGCCGTATGAAAGCGAGACCACCCGATGGGCGATTGATCCGCTGTCGCATCCTGTGCTCGACACCATGTCGGAGCGCGAACTCGCCGACATGCCGTTCAGGCTGACGGCCCGGCGCACTGCCTACGAGACGGGCACCTCGCAGGTCGGCTGCGGCTGATGAAACAGATTTAGCGGGCCGGCCCTCTGCGGTGGACTCTGGCCAACAGCCATTGCGAGCCGTTCTGGCCCAACAAGAAGCGGATTGTTTGACAGGCTCGTGCACCTATTGTGCACCGCAATGAAAGCCGCTTCGCCGTCCCCTTTGCGTCTCGCCTTCGCCGGCATGATTGCCCTGGCCGTCGCCATGGGCATCGGCCGCTTCGTCTACACGCCGATCCTGCCCGGCATGATGGAGGAACTTGGCCTGTCGCCGGCCGATGCCGGCTGGATCGCATCCGCCAACTATCTCGGCTATCTCATCGGTGCGCTTGCGGCCGTCGGCGGCTGGGCGAACGGCCGCGAGCGCCTGCTGATGCTGGCCGGTCTTGCCGCCACCGCAGTCCTCACCGGGCTGATGGGCCTGGCCGACACGATGGCGGCCTTTCTCATCATCCGCTTTCTGGCCGGTCTGGCCAGCGCCTTTGTCTTGGTCTTCATGTCCAGCATCGTTTTCGGCCATCTGGCCGCGGCCGGGCGAAACGACCTGCAGGCGCTGCATTTTGGCGGCGTCGGCCTCGGCATTGCGGCGTCCTCGGCGCTGATGGCTGTCCTCGTCACCGGGCATGCCGGCTGGACGGCGGGCTGGTTCTGGTCCGCCGCGATCTCAGCCTGCGCCTTTGCCCTCGTGGCGCTGCTGCTCGGCAGCACTGCGACCGCCAACGGCGCCGATGGTCGCGAACCGGCGCTGCCGAAGGACCGCTCGCTGATGAAGATCATCGTCGCTTACGGCCTGTTCGGCTTCGGCTACATTGTGACAGCGACGTTTCTGGTCGCCATCGTCCGGCAAGGCGGCGGCGGCCGCGTCTTCGAAGCCGTGGTCTGGATGGTCACCGGCCTTGCCGGGATTCCCTCGGTCTGGCTTTGGCAGAAGATCGCAGGAAAGATCGGGCTCTACCAGGCTTATTCCTTGGGGTGTCTTGTCGAGGTGGTCGGCGTCACCGCGAGCGTGGCCGTCGGTGGACACATTGGGCCGCTGCTTGGCGGATTTCTGCTTGGCGGGACCTTCATCGCCATCACCGCGCTCGGCCTGCAGACCGGAAGGCAGCTTGCCCCGCAAGCACCACGCCGGGTCCTGGCGTTGATGACGGCTTCCTTTGGCCTCGGTCAGATCATCGGTCCGATCGTCGCCGGGCTGCTTGCCGAAGCCTCGGGCGACTTCTTCCTCGCATCGATTGTGGCCGCCGCCGTCCTGCTTGTCTCCGGCGCGGTCATCTGGTCGGCTGCGCCAAAATCGCCATGATTGTGGTCTTGCTCGGTGCCGGGCATCACGCACCGGCCATTTTAATTCCGATCGATGTGTGACCTTATGCCCGCTGAACAGCAACGCCGCTGATTTGCGCATCGAACGAGGATTTCCCCACAGTGTTCGTATCCTTCTTCCCGCAGCCGAAGTTGTTCTTCACTTCGGCGGTCGTATGGAGCCTTGCCGCGATCTTCTACTGGTTTTTTGGTGGCGAGCATTTAGGCGCTGTGTTCGGGCTGCCGCCGGCCGCGGCGGACGCGCCGCCCATAGTCGGTATTGCAGCGCTCTGGTCGAAGCCGTTTCTGTGGTTCTACGTCTATTACATTTTCTGCGTTGGGGCCTTCTACGCGTTCTGGCGCCTCTACGCGCCGCACCCGTGGCAGAATTGGTCCATCCTCGTAGCGGCCTTTATCCTGTTCCTCATCTATTTCAATGTGCAGATCAGCGTCGCCGTGAACAACTGGTACGGTCCGTTCTTCGACTACATCCAGGGGCTGATTTCCAAAACAATAGAATCGACCAATGCCGAGTTTTACGCCCAGCTGGCCACATTCGCCTGGTTGGCGCTGGTCGGTATGAATGTCAGCGTGATCAATGCCTTTATCGTCAGCCATTGGATTTTCCGCTGGCGTACGGCGATGAATGATTACTTCATGGCGAGCTGGGGCAAATTGCGCCACATAGAGGGCGCCTCTCAGCGCGTTCAGGAAGACACGATGCGTTTCGCTCAAATTATGGAGGATCTTGGCACCAGCTTCGTTCAGTCGATCATGACTTTGATCGCGTTCCTTCCGGTGTTGATCAAACTTCAGGTCCACATCAGCGAACTGCCTGTGGTCGGGGCTATTCCGCAGCCCCTTGTAGTCGCCGCGATCGGATGGTGCTTGTTCGGAACCATTTCGGTAATGATCGCCGGTCTGAAATTGCCGGGCCTTCAGTTCCGCAATCAGCGCGTAGAGGCCGCTTATCGGAAGGAGCTGGTCTATGGAGAGGATCACGCTGATCGCGCTCAACCTGCTGCGGCAGCAGAACTGTTCAATAATGTTCGCAGAAATTACTTCAGGCTTTATTTCCATTACATATATTTCAACGTAGTTCGTTACACTTACTTGCAGGCCGACAATATCTTCTCATTTCTTATCATGGGGCCTTCTATCGTGGCGCACAGGATATCGCTCGGCGTCCTGAATCAGATACCGAATGCATTCGGAAAGGTGACGAATTCGCTACAGTTCCTGTTAAATTCCTGGTCGACCATCGTCGAGCTTCAGTCCGTGCATAAACGCCTGCGCGCCTTCGAGGCGACGCTGCAAGGCGAGCCGCTACCTGAAATCGACCAGCACTATTTGGAACGCGAGCGAGCCGGCTTGCGCCCTGAGGACCAGCCGGTAAGTTGAGGAGTGGCGGGCGGCGAGCGCTTCTAGTCAGCCGCCCACCGACGCCTGCTTTTCGCCGCCATCGCGCCGCGAAACATAGTCGCGATAGCTGATGCACTCGACGTCGGGCCTGGTGCAGACCTCGCCGGCAAAGCGCTCGAGCGCATTCCAGTAGGCGCCGTCATTCATCAGTGTGAAATGGAAGCCGAGTTCCAGCGGAATGCGTTTGCCCTGGTATTGAGCGTCGAAGGCTGCGCGAAAGGCGTCATAGGTCCGGTTGGCGAATTCGTCCGCCTTGCTTGGCCGCTCGAAGCCGCCGGAATGCCTGACATAGAGATTGTAGTCCATCGCGATCACCCGCCTTGTGTCAGGACCTTCCGGAATCTGCGGCAGCGAAAAGCGTGTGATGCCGTTGCTGGTCGGTGGCCGGGCAGGGCCGCGTGACACACCGCTCGCATCGAACAAATAGCCCGCCTTTGGCAGCGCCTCGTAGAGCGCCTTGTTTGCCGACAGATAGGGCGCGCGAAAGCCGACCGCCTTGCGCGCGATTTCGCGCCAACCCGCGGGTTCAGCGGTAATAGCGTTTATCGAATAGGCGTTCTCGAGAATATGCTTGAACGAACCGAACTCGCTCAGCCAGTCGGCCTTGCTCCAGTCCTTGCCGTCGAAATGGCCGCAAGCGTGGCTGCCGATATCGTGGCCTTCTGAGACGGCAAGGTTTATCTGCTCGAGCCGGTCGGCGACGTCCTGTTTCGAGGCGGCAAAGCCGATGTTGGATTTGCCCGATGTCTTGCCGGGCGCCATGTACGCCTTGCGCGTTTCCGGCGAGAGCAGGAAGACGCAGGACACGAAGTAAGTGAAATGGGCGCCGGTGCGCGTGGCCAGCGCCCGGCTGCGCTTCCACTGCGAAATATCGCTTGCGCTGTCGAACGAGATGATGACCGCCTGCTTCGGGCTTGCCGGCGGTGGCGCCGCGGGCGGATCGGCGACAGCGGCGCCCGCTGCAGCGAGCGACGCGATGGAGAATGCAACAACGCGGGACGAACGAGGCATTAGCATCTGATCTGGATTGGAGGAGGGTTCGAGCACCGGCTATCGGCGAAATGTGGCGCGGGTGCGGTTGCCTCGGGCGGCCACGTGTCGGCGATTAGCCGATTTTCCTGTCCAACCCCTTCCATGCCGGCAAAATTTCGCTAAAACGCGGGCTACCGCATCGGCCTGAAAAGCAGAATTGATTTTCAGGAAGCACGATGCGCAAATTCAAAGTGTTAGAGCGTACTTTCCATGGACGCACGTCGCTCTAAACCGCCCTGGGGCGGGCAGGATGGTTTTGAGATGTCGGACGACAGTTTTATCCGCGAAGTCAACGAAGAGATGCGTCGCGATCAGGCGCATGCGCTATGGGACCGTTTTGGTCCTGCCTTGCTTGCGCTTGCGATACTGGTGGTGGTCGGCACCGCGGCCTTCGTCGGCTATCGCTATTGGGACGAGACTCGCGCCAATCGCTCGGGCGACGCCTTCTCGCAGGCGCTGAAGCTTGCCAATGAGGGCAAGAGCGACGAAGCGCTGACTGCCCTCGCTGCGTTGGAAAAGGATGGCTACGGCGCCTATCCGCTGCTCGCCCGCATGCGCGCGGCAACCGTCAAGGCGGATAAGGGCAATGTCGCCGCCGCCGTCAAGGACTTCGACGAGGTCGCCGCCGACACGGACATTCCATCAGGCCTTCGCGACATGGCGCGCATCAGGGCAGCGCTGCTGCTCGTCGACCACGGTTCGTTCGCCGATGTCTCCAGCCGCGTCGAGACGCTCACCGCCGACACCAATCCGCTGCGCCATACCGCGCGCGAGGCGCTCGGCCTTGCCGCCTGGAAGGAAGGCAAGGCGACGGACGCACTGAAACTGTTCGACCAGATCGCCTCGGATGACGGCGCCCCGCGCAACGCGCGCGAGCGGGCGACGTTGATGTCCGAGCTGATCCGTGGGTCGGGCAGCGTGTCGTAATGCATGTCGCCCAAAAGTGTGTAGCGGTTTTGGGACAACGACATGCATGGCAGATGCATGTCGCCCAAAAGTGTGTAGCGGTTTTGGGACGACGTGCTGGCAGATGTAGGGCCGCATGACGTTCAAAGTCGCCATCATCGGCCGGCCTAACGTCGGCAAATCAACCCTTTTCAATCGTCTGGTGGGAAGGAAGCTGGCGCTTGTCGACGACACGCCGGGCGTCACCCGCGACCGTCGCGTCCATGCCGCCAAGCTCTATGATCTGCATTTTGATGTCATCGACACCGCCGGCTTCGAGGATGCTGCTGCTTCGACGCTGCCGGGTCGCATGCGCGCCCAGACCGAGATCGCCATCCGCGAAGCCGACCTGATCTTTTTCACGATCGACGCCAAGTCCGGGCTGATGCCTGACGACAAGACCTTCGCCGAGATCGTGCGCAAGTCCGGCAAGCCGGTTGTCGTCGTCGCCAACAAGGCCGAGGCGCGCGGCGCCCAGGGCGGCATGCTGGAGGCCTGGGAACTCGGCCTTGGCGAGCCGATCCCGGTCTCGGCCGAACACGGCCAGGGTCTGCCCGATTTGCGCGATGCGGTGATATCAGCACTGGGCGAGGCGCGCGCCTTCGGCGAAGAAGAAGAGGATGCCGACGACGGGGCCGCCGCCAGCGAGGTGCTGATCGGCGAGGACATCACCGATCCGGATGCCGAGCCGAGCTATGACGATACCAAACCGATGCGCATCGCCGTCGTCGGTCGTCCGAACGCCGGCAAGTCGACGCTGATCAATGCACTGATCGGCGAGGAGCGGCTCTTGACCGGGCCGGAAGCCGGCATCACCCGCGATTCCATCTCCGTCGACTGGGACTGGCATGGCCGCCGTCTGAAACTGTTCGACACCGCCGGCATGCGCCGCAAGGCCAGGATTCACGAAAAGCTGGAAGTCATGTCGGTGCAGGACGGCTTGCGCGCCATCCGCTTTGCCGAGATCGTCATCATCGTGCTCGACGCCACCATTCCCTTCGAGAAGCAGGATCTGCAGATCGCCGACCTGATCATCCGCGAGGGCCGCGCGCCGGTGATCGCCTTCAACAAATGGGATATGATCGACCATCCCCAGGAACTCCTGGCGGAACTGCGCGAGAAGACCGAGCGGCTGTTGCCGCAGGCGCGCGGCATGCAGGCGGTGCCGGTCTCGGCCGAGACCGGGCGCGGCCTCGACAAGCTGATGGATGCCGTCATCAAGACGCACAGGGTGTGGAACAGCCGCGTCTCGACCGGCAAGCTCAACCGCTGGCTGGAAGGCATACTGGCGCATCATCCGCCGCCCGCCGTCGCCGGGCGCCGGCTGAAGATCAAATATGTCACCCAGGCCAAGACGCGACCGCCCGGCTTCGTCGTGTCCTGCTCACGGCCGGACGCGATGCCGCAATCCTATGTCCGCTATCTCTCCAACAGCCTGCGCGAAGCCTTCGACATGCCCGGCGTGCCGATTCGCATCGCCTTGCGCACCTCGGAAAATCCGTTCGCCGGCAAGGCGAAGAAACGCCGCTGAGCGCTGCGTCTTCCGGGCGCCAGCATCAGGCTACGCTTCGCAGGCGGCTCGCGGGCAGCGCCTGCACATTTTCGGGCAGGCGATTCCACCGCCACCTGCAGCAGGATGTCGGCAAGTCGCGCCGCCACCGGGTCTGGCTCGGCCTCCCTCGCGACGCGGGAACAGCGCCATCTCAGGCAGTGCAGTGCGGCAGCCCAGCGATCTGCGGCGTCATCACCCTGACAGTAGCCAGCACGAGTGGGGACAGCCAGTGCACCTAATGGGCGGTGTAGGCTCCGTCCACCAGATGGTAGCTCCCAGTGATAAAGCTGGCCTGATCGGACAACAGGAAGCACACAAGAGCCGCTACCTCCTCCGGTTTGCCGCGTCTGCCCATCGGCTGAAGGGCTGCCATGCGCCGCGTGGCTAATGCCTCCACTTGCTCCGATAGAAGAGGCGTTTCGATCCAGCCGGGGCCGACGACATTGATCCGGATGCCCATCCTCGCATATTCAATCGCCGCAACCTTGGTGAGTCCAACGACCCCGTGTTTAGCTGCCGTGTATGCGGACGCAGTCGGCAAGCCGACGGAACCGAGAATCGAGGACATGTTCACGATGGCGCCTCCGCCTCGATCCAGCATGGCGGCGATTTCGTACTTCATGCTGTAGAAGACGCCATTCAGATTGACGTTTATAAGCTTGTGCCAGTTGTCGAGCGGATAGTCTGCCGTTGCTTTTCGAACGCCGTCGATACCTGCATTGTTTACCGCCATATCCAGTCCGCCGCATTTCTGGATAGTGAACTCGATCAGCTTTTCGACGGCTGCCGCATCCGTGACATCGACCGCAAAGTCGTAGGCCCTGCCTCCTAGCGAGTTTATTTCGGCGGCTTTGCAGTGCGCGGCCTCGGCATCAAGGTCGGCGACAACAACCTCGGCTCCTTCTTGCGCGAGTTGCCGTGACACAGCCGCTCCTATTCCGGAGCCTGCACCAGTCACAATCGCGACTTTCCCATGGAAGTCAGCCTTCATCGTCTCTGTCCTATGCCCATTGTGACATAACCGAGCAGAGGCAGACGCTTATCGCAAGAAGTTTCGCTCCAATTCGCTTGTCAATCCTGTGAATTCATTTTGCCACCACACAGCGAGACTTGGCCCGCAGGCCTTGGAATGGTAGAGACGAGGGCGGGGTAGATTGACCAGTTTCCTAGCAGGTAGAAATGGAAGAACACCACATTGCGCGCCGGGGGCTCGTGCTGGGTAGTCTGGCTCTGATGCTTTCCGGATGTACGTCGACGTTACGACAGGTGGCGGAGCCGATTTCATCCGCGTTCGGACCAAGGAATGGCCTCAATCCTCGTTTCCGACGGCGGCATGTGCGGTACGACGGAAACGAGCCGCCTGGAACGATCGTCGTCGATACTTCGCAACGTTTTCTCTATGCCGTCGAGACCGACGGGTGGGCGACGCGCTACGGCGTCGGCGTCGGCGAGCAGGGACTTTCGTTCAAGGGTACAGCGACCGTCGCCCGCAAGGCGGACTGGCCGTCGTGGACACCCACCGCCAATATGATGAGGCGCAAGCCGCGCCTGGTGAAGTATGCAGGGGGGGTCCCTGGCGGACCAAACAACCCGCTTGGTGCGCGTGCCCTTTATCTCTATCGCGACGGGCGCGACACGCACTTCCGGATACATGGTACAAACGAGCCATGGACGATAGGCACAGCGGTATCGAACGGGTGCATCCGTTTGATAAATGACGACATCATTGACCTCTACGAACGTACTCCTTTGGGCACGACGGTGGTGGTTGTTTGATGGTGGGCAGGCCTGATCTCCGTTGGATGGTGAGCCCTGCCGGCACGTCACCGCAAAGCTGCCGTCTGCAACCGGGTGCCAACTGTGTCATTTCTGCACTAGGCGTTGGTGTAGATCGCAGCTAACTTGGTGGGGCTGCATATCTTTTTATTTGTGGCGATTCTATTGGCTGTTCCGCCCCTGGGGAAAGGATTGCTTGATGAGCAGGATGTTGATTGTAATGGTTGCTACCCTCGCCGTTGCCAGCCTGAGCGGCTGCGCGAACGGCTGGATCGGTAAAGGAAAGGGGAAGGCTCCTCCGCCGGAACCCGCTGCCGTAGAAGAGCCCGTGATTAAATAAGCACCGGCTTTCGGAGATTTGGGGAAGGGCCGCCAGGCCCTTCCCCATCGATATGCAGGGGCCAAGGCCGGATTCGCAGCCTACCTGAGGTTGGCGGGCATAGGCTGGCACTAGGTCTACGGTCCTCGGAGTTCTGGATGAGATGACGCTTGTAAGTGGCCGTTCAACAATTGTGGCCCTGCTCGCGCTTGTCGCAGCGTCATGTCAGTCGCAGGACAACAAGCCCCAGCCGACTTTCGTGTCCGATGATCGGGCACTGAGATCCGCGGCGATGACGGCGCCCGCGGCGGCATCAACTCAAGCCCAACGGCATTTCATCGAGTTCCGCTCCCGGTACGCCCTTACCTACGGCCATTCCTTCGTGATTTTTGGACGATTGAACCAGGCGGGACGGATGGTCAACCCCGAAGTCGCGGGGCTCGCTCCGAAGTCCAATGATCCCAATGTCTATGTTCTCGGCCATTTGGCGCCCGTGCCAGCCTCGACCGGGTGGACGGACGGCGACTTGGAAGATGCCTACCGGTCGGCAAGCTGGCGAGTTTTGCTTACTGAAGCCGAATATAGGAAAGTCGTCGCGAGCATACGAAAGCTGCAGGCCAGCTCTCCGCTTTGGCACGCCTCGCTCTACAACTGCAACGCATTCGTAGCGGACATCGCCAGATCGATGGGGTATAAGACCCCCGGTACCTGGCTCCGGCCGCAACAATTCATAACCAAGCTTCGGGAGATGAACGGGGGTTGAAATGCGATTGGCAAAACCCGCTTTCGCGTCATTCGCCCGGTTAAGTCCGAAAGGAACGCGCTCTGAATGTCTATCGGTCGACAATTCGGACGCTGACATCGTTGCGACGGCTAATCGCGGTCCCAGATCGAGAAAAGGCTCCGGTGACCTGAAGTGACCATTGCTGTAGCTTCACTTGGCGAGATCATATGGGTGATCGGCATCGTTGCTTGGTACGTGATCCGGTATCCGTTCGAGCGCCGGGCAAGGCGCGTGCGAATTGTAGCTGGCGGCCGCTCAAGTTCCGACACCGTCGGGCTTGCATCGGCTCTCCTTGGCCTCGCGATCCTGCCTGGCTTCTATGTCGCCACCGGCATCCCCGCAGCGGCTGACCATCCGGCCAGCCTGTGGTCGGTGGCGCTCGGAACCATCATCTTCTGCTCCGCGCTGTGGATTTTTCGCATGTCCCACAAGGAACTTGGCCGTAACTGGTCGATCACGCTCGAGATTCGCGAGCGGCATGAACTGGTCAGCGCCGGGCCATACGCCTTGGTCCGTCACCCGATGTACACCTCGTTTCTGCTTATGGGGCTCGGCCAGCTCTTTCTGCTGCCGAACTGGGCTGCGGGCATATCTGGTTTGATCGGTTTCGCAGTGCTTTTCCTGCTGAGAGTGGATAAGGAAGAGCGTATGATGCTGGAGAATTTAGGCCCGCAATACCGCGCCTATATGGAAAGGACCAAGCGAATATTCCCTTATCTTTATTAGAGGTCGTTTGATGCGAGGCCGAGCCCTCAAGCTTTCGGCGCCCCGGCGCCTTGTTGGCGATCTGATGAGGTTTTCGATCGGCGTGCCACGGGTCGCGGTGCAGCGTCAGATGAACCTTGGCCCGCTCCTAAGGGCTAGAATGGCGCAGCAGACCAGGCCCTCGTGGACTGCGATCTTCCTGAAAGGATATGCGCTTCTCGCCCTGGAGATGCCGGAGCTGCGGCGCGCCTATGTCAAGTTGCCCTGGCCGCAGCTTTACGAGTATCCGGCAAGCGTAGCCTCGATTGCCCACGAGCGCGAATATGATGGCGAGCCGGCCGTTCTGCTGAGCTGCATCAAGTGCCCGGAGCGCTACTCTATCACGCAACTTGAGGAATCCATCCACGCGGCTCGATCACGGCCGATCCTCGAGGTCCCGGAGTTCCGGCGTGCCTTGCGGATGGCAGGTGCGCCCGCGCCAGTCAGGTGGCTGCTTATGTGGCTAGGGTTGAACATCGGCCGGCAAAGGGCAAATTACTTCGGTACCTTCCAACTGTCCGTCTATTCTGGTCTCGGTGCGGAATCACTCAACCCGCTGACACCATTGACCACGCTTCTAAACTACGGTCCGATCGAAAAAGACGGATCGGTGAATGTCCGCATCCACTACGATCACCGGGTCATGGATGGAGCGAACGTCGCACGAGCACTGGAGCGATTCGAAAAGATCCTGAACGGCACTGTCGCCAATGAAGTGGTGCTGCTCGGTCAAGGTGCTTCCGCTCCTGCAAGACGGAGGAACGCGACGTGATTTCGCACTATGAATTCCGGCCAGCCGTCGTCGTGATTGGCGGCTCGGGTGGAATTGGCCGGGCGATTGCGGGCGTCGCTGCACTGGAGCGCGGTGCGGTTGTGCTGGTTGCCCGCTCGCCCGAGGGTTTGGCCGCCGCGGCGTCTGAGGTTCGGGAGGCGGGTGGCGAGGCATTCACGCTCGAGCTGGATCTCGTGGCCGGCGATGCGCCAACGCGCCTGGAGGGCTTTCTGTCCGCACACGGCCTGGTCTGTGATGTCCTGGTCAACAGCGCCGGCTATGGCCTGCGGGGCGCGGCGACGGCGCTGCCCATTGATGGTCAACTCGGCATCATCGATCTCAACATACATTCCCTCACAGAACTGACCCTCCATTTTCTGCCGGGCATGGTGGCGCGCCGACGGGGCGGGGTGCTCAATCTCAGTTCCGTGGCCGGGTTCCTTCCTGGGCCTTATATGGCTCTGTACTTCGCTAGCAAAGGTTTCGTGCGCGTCTTCTCAGAGGCGCTTCACCAGGAATTGCGCCGAACCGGTGTGACGGTCACATGCGTGGCGCCAGGCCCGGTGTCGACGGAGTTTCTCGCAAGGTCAGGCGCCAATCAGACGGTGCTCTTCAACATCTTGCCCAAGGTGGGTCCGGAGTATGTGGCCGAACGGGCGTGGCGAGGGTTCAAATCCGGTCGTCGCCTCGTCGTGCCGGGAATCTCGGCCAAGTTGGCTGCCCTTGCGGCATCGCTCCTGCCTTCCGCAGCGCTGCTGCCCTTGGTCGGCCGGCTGCAACGCGGCGGCAATGATCAATGTCCTTGCGGTTCAGGTATGAAGTTCAAGAAATGCTGCGGTACCCGCCAGATCCAGCTGCGCCGGGGCCCTCGGGGAATTATCCCCTAACCGGACCAGCACGCCACCGAAAAAACCTCATTGAAGCAAGAGACCGCTCACCGATGACGGGCCGTTAAGCATGTTCGTGGCATAGAGAGGATCCTCCATCTCTTAACAGCGCTCTGCGGAGTGCTTATTGGGGCCGCTGGAGCCGTTTCCAACAAAGCCATTGAAATGATTGGCGCTGGTCGAACTCCGTTAACGCCCCATCAAGGTTAATGCATCATCGTGCCTCTCCAGTGGGGTCCGTTGCGTTTCTGGAGAGTTCCGTGCATCGACGTGTTTTGAAGCGGCTTGTCGCTTTCGCCGGTGAGAAAAGACGTTCCTTTCTGTCTCCTCTGGTCATCGGACTTGGCATCTGGGTCGGCTTTCCCAATGCCATTGCCTACCAGGACATGACGAGCCTGGTTTCGGGCCTCAAGGCGCCGAACGCCCGCTGGAACGCCTATGTCGAGAAATCCGTCGCCGGCTCGGTCCATGCCGCCGAGATGCCTTTCCTCGATTCCGACACCACCGGTTCGATCTCGGGTTCCGGCGTCCGGTTGCCCGGCATCGGCGCCGTGTCGTTTCGCGGCAAGGGCAGCGTGGCCAGCACGACACCCGACGAGGACCGCATCATGCGCGCCGACAAGAAGGGCCGCATTATCATCGTCTCGCCGGTCGCGCCCCCGAAGAACTTCAATGCCGGCTCGGTTTTCGAGCGCACCTCCTCGCTGCTTCGCCCGAGCATGGACAGCGGCCTGAAATTGGCTTTCGCCAAGCCCGAGATCAAAGGCAAGGAGATCCAGATTGCCGCCGCGTTTCATAGGCGCGTCGACAAGAAGCCGGATCCCGGCGTGCCGGCCATGCTGGCCGCACTGGTCAACAACGACCGCCCCGACGTCCTGGCGACGGCCTACGCAGCGGCCGCGCCCGACTATGCCCAGGCTTCGCCCTTCGAGGCCTTGCTTCAGGACGAGAAGCCGAATGATGGCCGCTTCATTCCGCCGGTGGCCAAGGGCGATCATTCGTGGATGCAAACTCCGCTGCCGGCGAGCGTATTCTCCAAAGCGGAACAGACTTGCCTCGCCAACGGCATCTATTTCGAGGCGCGGGGTGAAACGGTGCGCGGCCAGGCCGCCGTCGCCCAGGTCATCCTCAATCGCGTTCGCAATCCGGCCTATCCGAACTCAATCTGCGGCGTCGTCTATCAGAACGACAAATGGTTCAACCGTTGCCAGTTTTCCTTCGCTTGCGACGGCAGGAAGAAGCGCATCCAGAGTCCCGCCCACTACAAGACCGCGCAGGACATCGCCATGGCAGTCACTGCCGGCAAGATCTTCATCCCGGAAGTCGGATCGTCGACCCATTACTACGCCAACTACGTCAACCCAGGTTGGGCGCGGACGATGAAAAAAATGACCAAGATCGGCCTGCACATCTTCTACCGCACCTATGGCGGCGGCTGGAGCTGAGCGCTCCGGCAGGGCCTGGGCGCGGTCGATCGAAGACCCCTCGGCGCAGGGATTCGGCCGCGGCACGCCAGCGGCGGTAGCGGGCACGATGTCGCACCCTGGCAAGCCATTGATATGAATGGAGAAAATACTTAAGGCGGAAGTCCCGCCCGTGGCTTGACGGGCGCGGACCCTCTAACTATGTTGCCGGCGACTTAAGAGCGGACGGACGGTGACGATCTGAACGGGCAAGGGGGTTGCGATGGCCGACAAGAATGGGCCAGACGGAACCGGAGAAACCGGCCGCGGCAAACAGCGTCAAGCCGACATCCGCGACGACGATCTTGAGCGCCGCCGGCGCGATCTTGAAGCATCGCTTGCGACAAGGCGGCCGGACCGGCTCGAGGGGAAAGACGACGCGAAAGCGGGCAGTGCGGCCGGATATGGCCAGGCGCTTAAGCTATCCAGCGAGTTCATCGCCGGGATAGTGGTTGGTGCTGGTCTTGGCTGGATCATCGACCGTGTGGCGGGGACATCGCCATGGGGTCTGATCGTTTTTTTGCTGCTCGGTTTTGGCGCCGGCGTGCTCAATGTCCTGCGCTCCGCGGGACTTATGGCGGAATTCGGACAGGGCGACAAAGCCCGCGATCCGAAAGAATGACTTGAGGCGCCGCTTGCCGGCGCAGTGAACAGGACACTAAAGCCGCGCGCGGCTTTGATGGGGATTTAAAGTGGCTGCTGACAAGGTCGATCCGATCCACCAGTTCCATATCAACAAGCTGATTCCGATCGAGATCGGCGGCTACGACCTGTCGTTCACCAATTCTGCACTCTTCATGGTCGCGACCGTCGCCGTTGCCTCGGCGTTTCTCTATCTCAGCACCTCGAGCCGCAGCCTCGTTCCTAGCCGTCTTCAGTCGGTCTCGGAAATGGCCTACGAATTCGTCGGCAACATGCTGAGGGACGCAGCCGGAACCCAAGGCATGAAGTTCTTTCCCTTGGTATTTTCGCTGTTCATGTTCGTGCTCGTTGCCAATCTGCTCGGTCTTTTCCCGTATTTTTTCACCGTCACCAGCCACATCATCGTTACCTTCGGCCTTGCCGCGCTGGTGATCGGAACCGTCGTCGTCTATGGCTTCATGAAGCACGGCCTCGGTTTCCTGAAACTGTTCGTCCCGCACGGCGTGCCGATTTACCTGCTGCCGCTGGTGGTGCTGATCGAGGTGATTTCCTTCGTTTCGCGCCCGGTCAGCCTCTCGGTTCGTCTGTTTGCCAATATGCTGGCCGGCCACATCACGCTGAAGGTGTTCTCCGGCTTCGTGGTGAGCTTGAGCGCGCTTGGCACGCTCGGTATTGCCGGATCGGTCCTGCCGCTGGCGATGGCCGTGGCACTGACGGCGCTGGAATTGCTGGTCGCCTTCCTGCAGGCCTACGTCTTTGCCGTGCTGACCTGCATGTATCTGAACGACGCCCTGCATCCCGGGCACTGACCCAGGTTGACCCAAGAGTTTCCGGCATTGCTGCCGGATGGAATTGCAACGGAATTTTAGATCCAAAGGAGTTGAACACATGGAAGCAGAAGCAGCAAAGTTCATCGGCGCCGGCATCGCATGCCTCGGCATGGGTGGCGCCGGTATTGGCCTTGGCAACATCTTCGGCAGCTATCTGGCGGGCGCATTGCGTAACCCGTCGGCCGCGGATGGCCAGTTCGGCCGCCTGATCTTCGGCTTCGCCGTGACCGAAGCGCTGGGCATCTTCTCCCTTCTCATCGCGCTTCTGGCCCTGTTCGGCTAACATTGGGAATTGGACGGGCCGGCCGCAATCAGCGGCAGGCCTGATATCAGGGGATAGTCCATGTTCGTGACATCTGCCTTTGCGCAAGAGTCCGCGCCCGCCGCCGAAGGCGGCCATGCCGGCACGGAAGGCGATACGCATTCCGGCACCGGCGTGCCTGCCGAGGCGCACGGCGTGTTCCCGCCATTCGATCCGGCGACATTCCCGTCGCAGCTTCTGTGGCTGGCGATCACCTTCGGGCTGTTCTACCTGTTCCTGAAGAAGGTGGTGATGCCGCGTGTTGGCGGCATCATCGATGTCCGCAACGACCGCATCACGCAGGATCTCGACCATGCCGCCAGGCTGAAGGGCGAGGCCGATGCAGCCGTTGCCGCCTATGAGCAGGAATTGGCGGAGGCCAAGACCAAGGCCAATGCGATCGGCCAGCAGGCCAACGATGCCGCCAAGGCGGAAGCCGAGGCCGCCCGCAAGAAGGTTGAGGCTGCGCTTGACCAGAAGCTTGGCGAAGCCGAGGCTCGCATTTCATCCATCAAGGCCAATGCCATGAAGGAAGTCGGCACGATCGCCGAGGACACCGCTTCTGCTATCGTTGAGGCGCTTGTCGGCGGCAAGGCCAGCAAGGCCGAGATCGCGGCAGCCGTCAAATCCGTGGCCCGGTGAGGAGCGCATCATGGACGCCACATCACTCGCGACGCTTTGGGCCACCGCTGCCCTCGTCATTTTCGTGGCCATTGCCGTCTACGTCAAGGTGCCTAAGCTGATCGCCAAGGCGCTTGACGCCCGCGCCGACAAGATCAGCAACGAGCTTGAAGAAGCGCGCCGGCTGCGCGAGGAGGCCCAGCAATTGCTCGGCCAATACCAGCGCAAGCGCAAGGAAGCCGAGCAGGAGGCCGCCGCCATCGTCGCCGCCGCCAAGCGCGAGGCCGACATGCTGGCTGCCGAGGCGCACAAGAAGACCGAGGACTATGTCGCCCGGCGCACCGCACTTGCCGAACAGAAGATCGGTCAGGCCGAGCGCGAGGCGATCAGCGAAGTGCGCGCAAGCGCCGTCGATATCGCCGTCGAAGCCGCACGCACGCTGCTCGCCGGCAAGATTGACGCAAAGGCGGGCGCCGACCTGTTCAAGGCCTCGCTTCAGGACGTGAAGTCGAAGCTGAACTAAGCGACTTCATCAGGAAGTCATCGAAGCCGCTTGGGTAACCTGGCGGCTTTTTGTTATGGCGGGGATAATCTCCCCCCTTGAGGGGGAGATGTCGCCGAAGGCGACAGAGGGGGTCGCCTCGGCTGGCGCGACGCCATATCGGATAATACGTCGAATGAAAGAGGAGGTTGGCGCTTCACGCGCGGCTACCCCCTCTGGCCTGCCGGCCATCTCCCCCTCAATGGGGGAGAAAGCGCGACGATGGACCATCGCTTAATCCAGACCCGAAAAACTCTCTTCGTCGAGCACTTCGGTTCCGCCAAACCGGAACGGTGCGAAGGACGCGCGGTGCAGCCGCGCCACCGGTCCATGCAGCTCGATCGCGGCACGGTGGCGGACTGTGGCGTAGCCCATATGGAGTTCGAAACCATAATGCGCGTGATGGCTGCCGCAGCCGCACATCATGCGGTCGCGCATCACCTTGGCGACGATCGAGGCGGCGGCGATCGACTGCGAGCGCTGGTCGCCCTTGATCAGCGCTCTGCCTTCGCATGGCAGTCCGGGCGGCACGTCGCGCCCGTCGGCCAAGGCTAATTTCGGCTGCACTGACAAGCCGACCAATGCGCGGCGCATCGCCTCGAGACTGGCCTTGAGAATATTGCTGCCATCGATGCCTTCGGCGCTGACCGAAGCCATCGACACGCCAAGAGCGGAGCCTAGGATTTTCAGGAACAGCGCCTCGCGCTGCAGATGGCTGAGGCGCTTGGAATCGTCGAGGCCGTCGGGAATGTTGGCGGGATCGAGCACCACCGCTGCCGCCACGACCGGCCCGGCGAGCGGGCCACGACCTGCCTCGTCCATTCCCGCCACCGGCCATAGTCCTTCGGCCATCGCCTTCGTCTCGAAGGAGAAATCGGGTCTCTCAACGATTTCGAAGAGAAGCGGAGAATCAGAACGCGCGCGAGCCATGTTGCGGCGAGGTTCGCATCGGCTCCGATTCTCCGCAAGCCCCTCCGGGTCGGGTGAGGCACCGGACCCGGAGGGCACCGTCTGCAAGCCCGGGGACAAGGACAGGCCGGACGGGATTTTTCATGTGCCGCCGGCAGCGGCGGCACACGATGTCTTCACAGCAGCATCAGTTGCTCGGTTGCCTTGGCCGCGACGACGAACTGGTCGGTCCTGAGGGACCGCCGTTCGGCGTTGAGGCCAAGCCGTTTGGCGGCGATCTCGAAGCGCCGGCCGATCTGCCAGGCATAGGGGCCGGAGCCTTTCATGCGCTTGCCCCAATCCGAATCGTAATCCTTGCCGTCGCGCATCGAGCGGATCAGCGACATGACGTGACGGTAGCGGTCCGGATAATGGCGCAGCAGCCAATCCTTGAAGATCGGCGCGACCTCCAGCGGCAGGCGCAGCACGACATAGCCGGCCTCGCGCGCTCCTGCCGCACGTGCCGAATCGAGGATGCGTTCCATCTCCTGATCGGTCAGGCCGGGGATGATCGGAGCGACCATGACCGAGGCCGGAATGCCGGCGTCCGAAAGCTGCCTGATCGCCTCCAGCCGCTTGGTCGGCGTCGACGCGCGTGGCTCCATCGTTCTGGCCAGCATCCGGTCGAGCGTCGTCACCGACAGCGCCACCTTGGCCAGACCGCGTTCGGCCATGCGCGACAGAATGTCGATGTCGCGCGTCACCAGCGCGGATTTGGTGACGATGCCGACCGGATGGCCGCGCGCCTCCAGCACTTCGAGGATCTCGCGCATGATCCGGTACTGCTTCTCGATCGGCTGATAGGGATCGGTGTTGGTGCCGATGGCGATGGTGCGCGGCTGGTAGCCGTCCTTCGACAGTTCCTTGTCGAGTAGCCGCGCCGCATCCGGCTTGGCGAACAGCCTCGATTCGAAATCCAGCCCGGGCGACAGGCCCATGAAGCTGTGCGTCGGCCGCGCGAAGCAATAGACGCAGCCATGCTCGCAGCCGCGATAGGGGTTGATCGAGCGGTCGAAGGAAATGTCGGGCGATTCGTTACGGGTGATGATGGTGCGCGGCTTTTCGACCTGCACCTCGGTCTTGAAGGGCGGCAGCTCCTCCAGCGAGTTCCAGCCATCATCGAACACATGCCGGCTGACCGGTTCGAACCGGCCGGACGGGTTGATGCCGGCGGACCGGCCGCGATTGCGGTCTGGACGGATTCGGACGCCACTCTGCTCGATCATTGCATTGGCCATCTCGGCCCTTCCAGCCCCGAAGGCGGCAATGTTGGCACGTACGATCTGTTCCATTTTTGCCCTCTCCCAAGGACTGTCGGCTGGCTGTCGAATCGCTCTGTTCATGAAAATAATCCTATTTTTTCCAGCAGAACAAATCAAGAACATTTTGCGATGCGACGCAAAAACTGGCACTGCGCCCCGCATTCCGCTATTCGGCTAACGATGCTTAGCGTTCTCATCCAGACCCTGAATGACGAAGAGAGACTTGCCCGCACACTTGCCTCGCTGATTGGCGGCGCGGTCGAGGGCGTGGTGCGCGATGTCATCGTCTGCGACACCGGCTCGACCGACCAGACGCACCGCGTTGCCGAACATGCCGGCTGCCTTTATGTGGCGAGCGGCGGCATTGCTGCCGGCATCAGGCAGGCCAAGGGCGACTGGCTGCTGCTGCTGGAGCCGGGGGCGCGGTTGGCGGAAGGCTGGATCGACGAAGTCGTCGCCCACACGGCCCGGCAAACCATGCCGGCGCGGTTTTCGCGGGCGCGCGGCAGTCGCGTGCCGTTCCTGTCGCGGGTATTTTCGGGAAACCGGGCACTGGCCGAAGGGCTGGTGATCAGCAAGCGTCAGGCCGCGGCCTTATCGAAAAACGCCCGCAGCGCCGAAGCCATCGCGCGCGGCCTTGCGACCAAGAGGCTCGACGCCGAGATCTGGGTGGCGCCGGCGAAGTGACGGTCGTCACTCTCCCCATAGCGGGCGAGGGAACGTCGCGTCCTTCGTTAGGATGAGGCGGCGCGCAAGCCGTGGGCGGAAAGCGGCATGATGGAATCCGCTTTGGCGCGATACTCTTGGAGGAATGCATATGCTTGTCGTCCTGCGGGAAACTCGCGATACTCAGCAATATTCGGGGAGATTGCAGATGAATGTATCTAAATTCGTTCGTATCGCCTCGCTGGCAGCCGCTTGGTCAGTGCCGGCGATCGCGGTGGCGCAGGAATCGTCGCTTTGGTCGGTTTATGAGAACACGCTCAAATCGGCCAAGTACATCGATCTGACCCACGCCTTCGAGCCGGTGCAGCCTGTATGGCCGGGCTTCGCCAATGCCAAGTTCAAACCGACTGTCGCCGGTCGGGATATCGAGGGCTACGTCAAGGCCGGCGAAGAGTTCACCTACGACAAGCATGGATTCGTTGCGACCGCCTACGAGTTGACGACGGACCAATATGGCACGCAGCTCGATCCACCCTCCCATTGGAATCCACTCGGTGCAACGATCAGCGACCTGCCGGCCACTTATGCCGTGCGGCCGCTCGTCGTGATCGACATCAGCGGCAAGGTGCAGAGCGACGAAGGCTATCACCTCCAGGTCGCCGACATCGAAGAATGGGAAAAGGAGCACGGCCGCATACCGGAGGGTTCGGTCGTCTTCGTGCGTTCGGATTGGTACAAGAAATGGTCCGATGCCGCCCGCTTCAACCAGAAGCCGTTTCCAGGCGTCAGTTTGGACGCGCTGAAGTTCCTGCATCTGGAGCGGAAGATTCTGTTTCACGGTCATGAGCCGCTCGACACCGACACCACGCCCAATCTCGAGGGCGAACATTGGCTGCTTCACAACGATTTCACCCAGGCAGAAGGCGTTGCAAACCTCGACAAGGTGCCTGAGGCCGGGGCGTTGGTTACAATCGGCTTTGCCAAGCCGCTTGGCGGGTCAGGCGGATATGCGCGTTACATCGCTATTGCACCCGCCGATTGGACGGAGGGCGTTTCGGTCACCGAAGCGCCTGGTGCCCCGCTTTCGCGGCAGAAGGCGCCGCTCAAGCGCGACGAGAACGGCGTCTTCCGTCCGACGCCCTGATCACTGGCGATGTCAGCCGGGCGCCGGGCAGACGTTCAGCTCCTCCGGCGCTCGCGAAAACGTGACTGTCCCGACGATAGCCATCATAGTTGCTGGCGCTATCGTGGCATGAGCGCCAGTCCTGCCACGGGAGGCAGCCATGCTCCGCCTATCTGCCGCCGTTCTGCTGATACTGGCTTTCTGGCCGCTCGCCGCTTCGGCCCAGGCAGAGCCGCCGCCGTCGAGATGCGTTGCGATCGCCGAAGCGCTGCCGTCGGCCACCTATGCCAGCTTCACAGCGCCAAAGGCGCAGACGCCTCCGCTGGCCGAGGCTTTCGTCGACGGCGACGTTACGATCACCTATGCCGGCCATTCGACCTACATCATCGAGACGCCCGCCGGCGTCAGGATCGCCACCGACTTTTCCGGCGTTTACGGCGCTGACCCGCTGCCGCGCGTGGTGACCATGAACAAGGCGCACCGCACCCATTATTCGGACCATCCGGATCCCGCCATTGAGTATGTGCTGCGCGGCTGGAATCCGGACGGCGGTCCGGCGCGGCACGCCCTTGTCGTGGACGATGTCTACATCCGCAACGTGCCGACGGATATCCGCAATGGCGGCGATCTCGGCAAGGACGGCAATTCCATCTTCATTTTCGAAGTGGCGGGGCTCTGCATCGGCCATCTCGGCCATCTGCACCACCGGCTGGAAGACGCGCATTACGGCGCCATCGGCCGGCTCGACATCCTTATGGTGCCTATCGACGGCGGCATGACGCTGTCGCTCGACCGGATGACCGAAATCACCGCGCGGCTCTATTCCTCGATGATCCTGCCGATGCATCGCCATGCGACTCCGATCAGCGAATTCACAGGTAGGATGGGCGACGATTTCGCAGTGGAATTCCTGTCCAGCCAGTCGCTGACGGTTTCGCTGAAGACCCTGCCAGACCGGCCGACGATCGTCATTCTCGACGGGGTTTGAATCGCTTCGTCGCGATCTTCTCCACCGTGCGCAACCTCTTCGTTCCACCTCGCTCAAAACACTCGCTGTTGCGAAATCAACGAGCCCTTAACGCTCCGTCAAGCTTGCTGGAAAGTTTGCGACAGCTCCTTTCATTGTGCATTGCACAAAATCTAACCGGGGCTTACCATTCCTTTGATGCGGGCGGATGGGTTTGGGTAACGCCTGAGCGGTGAGCGGCCGACGCTTCGTCGACGCGCCCTTATAGCTGAGGATCCTGATGACCCTTTCAAGTCCTGACCAATCCGGTGCTGCAAGCCTCGAGTCGATCGCCCGAAACGGCAGCCTGCTGCGCCGCATTGCGGTGCGGATTCCGACCTATCTGTCGGACCTTCGCGAAAATCCGGCATGGCTGCCGATGTTCATGCTGGCGCGCACCATGCCGGCGCGGCGGTTGCATTGGCGTGGCGCAAAACCGGTTCGACCCACACAAAAAGACCAGGAGACGATGTTCGCCGGCGTCGATCGTGACGCGGTGGTCGGCGCGCTCCGCTCGGACGGCCTCTTTTCCGGGCTTGCCCTGCCGTCGTCGATCCACGAGGAAATCGCCAGCTTTGCGCAGCGCACGCCTTGCTTCGGCAATTTCGACCGTCGCCTGGAGTTCCTGCCGGCCGAACATGCCGAGGCCGAGAAGCACTTCGGCCGTCCCTTGCTCAGCGGCCATTTTTTCGAGCGGGTTCTCGACTGCAACGCTGCGCTTACCGTACAGCGCGACCCGCTGCTTCTCGACATCGCAGCCCATTATCTCGGCAGCCAGGCGAAGCTGATCACCACGCGCGTCTGGTGGAGCTTTCCGACGAGCTCTGTCTCCGACGCCGAGAAGAACCTGGCGTCGCTTGGCAAATACCACTTCGATCTCGACGATTGGCGGATGCTGAAATTCTTCTTCTATCTCAATCCGGTCGATGCCGAGACCGGTCCGCATGTCTATGTTCGCGGCAGCCATAATCGCCGCATCCTCAAGCATCAGATGACGCTTCTTGTCGGCCACCCCGCGGAAGAGGTTCTGAATGTCTACGGCGCGCAGAGCCCGATTATGCTGACCGGCGAGGCAGGTTTGGGCTTTGTCGAGGATCCCTTCGGCTTCCACATGGGCACCGTGCCGACGCGCAAACCGCGGCTGATGATGGAAGTCGGCTTCGGCGTTTCGCCGCCCTCGCGCCGGCGGTTCCACGGCGAGCCGGTTATTCGCTGATTTTTGGCGCTGATTTTTGGCCCGAAACAGCCTTTTGGGAACCTGGCCTAACTTGTCTTGGTGCCGCCGCGCCTCAGATGTTCGTCCAGGCGCGGCATGATCTCGACGAAGTTGCAGGGCATGTGCCGGTAGTCGAGCTGCGGCTTCAGAATGCCGTCCCAGGCGTCCTTGCAGGCGCCGGGCGAACCCGGCAGCACGAAAACGAAGGTCGCGTTGACGACGCCGCCGGTCGCCCGGCTCTGGATCGTCGAAGTGCCGATCTTGTCATAGGAAATGCGGTGGAACACTTCGGAAAAGCCGTCCATGCGCTTTTCGAAGATCGGCTCCAGCGCCTCCGGCGTCACATCGCGGCCGGTAAAGCCGGTGCCGCCGGCGGTGATGACGACATCGATCGCGTCGTCCCTCGACCAGCCCAGAACCTTGTCTCGGATTTTTTCGCGGTCGTCGGTGACGATGTCGCGGGCGGCCAGGATATGGCCGGCCTCCACGATGCGGTCGGCCAGCGTTTCGCCGGATTTGTCGTCGGCGAGGCTGCGCGTATCGGAAACGGTCAGCACCGCGATGCGCACGGGAATGAAGGAGCGGCTCTCGTCAATC
Organism: Mesorhizobium delmotii; assembly: GCF_900149755.1. Classification (NCBI taxonomy): domain Bacteria; kingdom Pseudomonadati; phylum Pseudomonadota; class Alphaproteobacteria; order Hyphomicrobiales; family Phyllobacteriaceae; genus Mesorhizobium; species Mesorhizobium delmotii. The sequence goes on from NZ_FUIG01000013.1 coordinate 1,451,415, forward strand.
CTGGCCATGCATGTCAGCCTCCGATGTCATGCTTCGCGTCGCGGCGACGAACCAGTCGGGATGGCGGCTGCGGATATCGACGGCCGCGCGCTTGGCGACATTGCCGGTCTCGAACAGCCCGAAGCAGGTCGCGCCGGAACCGGACATCCGGGCGAACCCCGCTCCGGCCTTGTCGAGCACCGACAGCGCCTTGCCGACGGCGGGTTGGATCGCCCGCGCCGCGGGCTCGAGATCGTTGCGGGTGATCTCCAGCCAGTTGCGGATACTGTGGAAGTCGAGGCTGCGCGGCAGCGGCGGCAGTCCCTCATTGTTACGATCGGAAAGCGCATTGAACACGTCGGCCGTAGAGATGGCAGTGCCGGGATTGACGAGAACCAGCCCGAGTGCGGGAAAGCCCGGCACGGCCGACAGTTCGTCGCCAACGCCACGCGCGATCAATGGCTTTGCCGCGAGGCACATGGGAACGTCGGCGCCAAGCGAGAGGCCGATCCGCGCCAGGTCGGCGTCGTCGAGGTCCAGTCTCCATGTCTCAGCCAGCCCGCGCAGCACCGTTGCGGCGTCGCTCGACCCGCCGCCGACGCCCGACGCGACCGGCAGGTTCTTTTCGAGCCTGATGGCGACCGGCGGCATATGCCGCTGACCGGCCTGCTCTCGCAACGCGTTGCGCGCTTTCACGACCAGATTGCCGTCGTCGAGCGGGACCGCGGAGGCGTATCGGCCCGACACGGAAAACCCGTCGCTGTCGGCAATCTCGATCTCGACCCTGTCGCCGAAGCGCGTGAACACCGCCAGGCTCTCGATCATGTGATAGCCGTCGGCGCGCCTGGCGGTGACGTGCAGCGCGAGATTTATCTTGGCATGTGCATGCAATGCCCGAACGGTGATGCCGGAATCCGCTGTGTCAGTCGCGAGAGAGATGATGTCAGTCCTTGGCCAGACGGTATTCGCCGGTCTTCGGGTCCTTGACCAGCGTGCCCATTGTGCCGTTGGTAGCCTGTTTTTCGGTGCGCCGTATCTTGGCCGTCACGCGCTCGGCTTCCCTGATGAAGGAGCGATAGCCGAAATAGGCGAGCAGGCCGACTGCGATGAAGAAAATGATCTGTGGCATGTCAAACTCCTTCCTCGCAAGGCCGGCTGCGGTGGCCGGTCGGGTCGGTCAAGCTCTTAAGTTAGACGCTTTTGCCGGTTTTTCAAAGCCCGAAGCGCGCCCACAGCGCGCGCTCTTCCGCCGCATCGATCACGCCGCTTGCGGCAGCAGCGGCGATATCGGGCGCCGAAAAGCCCCACTTGCTTGAGCCGAACCAGCCGAAGCGGCCGAACAGGCCGCGCGGCGCCGTGATCAGTTTGAGCTGGGTTTTGGGCCCGAAACGGGTCTTCAGCACGCTGCGCATATCGCCGAGCGCATCGACAAGGCCGAGCTCCAGCCCCTTCTTGCCGGTCCAGAACAAGCCGGTGAATAGGTCCGAGTCGTCCTTGAGCTTGGGACCGCGCCGGTCCTTGACGAGGTCGATGAACGTCTCGTGGACATCGAGCTGCAGCGCCTTCAACCGCTCGATATCTTCCTTTTTCTCGGGCTTGAACGGATCGAGCACCGCCTTGTTCTGGCCGGCAGTATGGACGCGGCGCTCGACGCCGATCTTCTTCAACAGCTCGGGAAAGCCGAACGAGGCCGACACCACGCCGATCGAACCGACGATGGAGGACGGATCGGCAAAGATCTCGTCGCCGGCGATCGCGATCATGTAGCCGCCCGAAGCCGCCACGTCCTCGACGAAGACCAGTACCTTTTTGTTCTTCTCGGTCGCCAGGTCGCGGATGCGTCTGAAGATCAGCCGCGACTGCACCGGCGAGCCGCCCGGCGAATTGATCGAGATGGCGACCACGGGCGCATCGAAGGAAAACGCCTTCTCGATAGGGCCGGCAGTGGATGCGAGCGACAGGCTGGGCCGGAACTGGCCGCCGCCGGGCATGATCGTGCCGTGCAGCCGGATGACGGGAATGACGACGATGTCGGAACGCCAGGATTTCGGCAGTAGGCGGTTCAGGAAGCGTTTCACGGGGTCTCCGCTCGATTGGCTTGAAGGCATGTAGGGATTCGCCGGCCAACGGCAATGCCGCGCCGCCGGCCGGTAGAAAAAGGCTCAGTCGCCGAACAGCGAAGCCAGCCCGTTGTTGATCATCTCGGTCCGCTCGGTTGGGCCGTCGCCTGATTGTGCATGCAGCATCAGCGGCGGGCGGATCGACAGTTTTCCGCGTGCGCCGAGTATTGCCCTGACGACAATGCGGATCGCCGCTGCCTCGGGGCGAGGGTGGACGGCCAGCATCTCGGCGTCGCCGAAGCGGCCTGATATCGCATCGAGGATGGCGCCGAGCTGATCCGGCCGGGCAATCACGGCAAGACCACCGCGCGGCCTGACCACGGCAGCCGCACTTCGGATCCAGCTGTCGAACAGCCCGTCCTCCATGACATGCGCCGCCTTTCTGAGCGGGTCGGGAGTGGCGCGATCCTCGGCGGCATTGAAGGGCGGGTTCATGATGACGAAATCGAAGGAATTGTCGGCAAGCCCGGCGGCTGTTCGCGCTTGGCCCGACAGCGCGACGTCGGCGGCGAGCACCGAGGCGCGGTCGTTGAGATGCGCATTGCCGGGGTGGGCAAGCGTCGTTGCGGCGAAGGCAGCCATCTCCGGAGACCGTTCGATGAGCACGGCCTCGGCATCAGGACAGCGCGACAGCACGGCCAGGCCTGCGGCACCGGCACCCGCGCCGAAATCGGCAAGGCGCCCGGCGAAGGCGGACGGCACGGAGGCCGCCAGCATCATGGCGTCCATGCCGGCGCGATGGCCGGCCTGTTTCGGCTGCACAAGCCAGAACCGCCCGCGATGGAAGGCATCGACCGTATGGGCCGGCGTGTCCTGGGCAAGGGTGGCGCGCGCCGCGGACATTAGGTCTGGCGCATCTCGTTGGCGATGCCGGCATCGGTCAGGATGCGCCGCGCCGCATCGGCCTGGTCGGCGTCGACCATGATGCGCCGGGGCAGGATGCCGATCGAACCGTCGAGCACGCTCATGTTCTGGTCGGCGACGAAACAGCCGATGCCGGCATCGCGCATCAGTGATTCGACAAATGAGATGATCACGGCATCGTTGGTGCGGATAAGCTCTATCATCGGACGAAACTCGCAGGTTGCAGCGTCTATGTAAACGTGGGTGGCTCCCGTCGCCACCTCGACCGCGCCAAATCGCCTCTTGCCGTGCCTGTGGGTACCGCCCTAGAGTCTGCAGCGGTATCGGGGTGCCGTCGTGCGCGTGACTTAAGACGGGAGTTTTGTCGTGGGTGTCGTTCTCAACATTGAAAACGGGAAGCGGGAAGCCGCATCCATCAAGGATCTCATCGACCTGACTTCGGCCGATATGGGGCGCGTCAACAAATTGATCCTGTCGAAGGCCGGTTCCGACGTCGAGATGATCCCGGAGATTGCCAACCACCTGATCTCTTCGGGTGGCAAGCGGCTGAGGCCTATGCTGACGCTCGCCTCAGCCCAGATGTTCGGCTATTCCGGCGAGGGCCATGTCAAGCTCGCCACATCAGTCGAGTTCATGCACACCGCCACGCTCCTCCACGACGATGTCGTCGACGAGAGCGGCATGCGGCGCGGCAAGAAGACCGCCCGCATGATCTGGGGCAACCAGGCGAGCGTGCTGGTCGGCGATTTCCTGCTCGGCCAGGCTTTCCGCATGATGGTCGATGTCGGTTCGCTGGAAGCGCTCGACATCCTGTCCAGCGCCGCCTCGATCATTGCCGAGGGCGAGGTGATGCAACTCGCCGCCGCCAAGAACCTCGAAACCACGGAGGATGAGCATTTCGCGGTGATCAAGGCCAAGACCGCGGCCCTCTTCTCGGCTGCCGCCGAAGTCGGTCCAGTTATCGCCCAGGCGACGCGAAACGATCGTGCGGCGCTGCGCTCCTATGGCATGAATCTCGGCCTTGCCTTCCAGCTGATCGACGATGCGCTGGATTATGGCGGCACCAGCAAGGATCTGGGCAAGAATGTCGGCGACGACTTCCGCGAAGGCAAAGTGACGCTGCCGGTGATTCTCGCCTACCGGCGCGGCACCAAGGCCGAGCGCACCTTCTGGAAGCGCGCCATCGAGGACAATTTCACCGACGACGCCGGGCTGGAAAAGGCGATCGGATTGATGACTCGCCACGGCGCGATCGCTGACACTATCGGGCGCGCCGGCCATTTCGGCGAGATCGCGCGCGACGCGCTGGCGCCGCTTGAAGCGACGCCGCAGAAATCGGCGCTGATCGACGTCATCGATTTCTGCATCAGCCGGGTGAACTGAAAGGCATCGCCGACATTTGGCCGGCACGGCGCCCCGCCCCCTCATCTTGGTTTCCCCGGAAGAACCATTGCGGCGAGCAGGCTGAAAATGATGCCTGCCGCAGCGAGCCAGAAGGCGACCTGAATGCCGTCGGCGACGGCGATCTTCAAGGCACCGCCCGTCAATCCGCCGACATGGCGGTTGGCAATCGCGATCAACACCGCCATGCCGATCGCATTGCCGACATTGAGCATGGTGGAAGCCATCCCCGATGCGACACCTTGCTCGTCATGGGAAACACCCGAGGCGGCGGCGATCCACATGGCAGTCCAGACGATGCCTTGTCCAATGCCGGAGATGATCAAGCCGGGTACGAGGGACAGATAGCTGCTGTCGGCGTCGGCACCAGATACCATCAGGGCCGTCCCGATCGCCCCGACGACCATGCCGCCGACCAGCGTGGCGCGCGTCGAAAAACGCGTTGCCAGACGTTCGCCGACCTGGGTGCCGGCCGCGATGGCGATGGATGGCACCAGGAACGCCAAGCCGGTCTGCAAGGCGGTGAAGCCATGCACGTTCTGCAGCAGCACGGTGAGAAAGTAGGGCAGGGCCCCGAAGGTCCCCATGTAGAGGAAGGTGATCGTCATGCCGGCGACGAGGCTGCGGTTGTGGAACAGGCGCAGCGGCATCAGCGGGTCGGCGCTCTTGGCCTCTATCACCGCGAAGGTGGTCAGGAAAATTACCGCCAGCAAGGCGCTGGCCATGATCGCGGTCGACCACCAGCCATATTCGGGCCCTTGAACCAGCGTGAAGACGAGCAAGGTCGCGCCGGTGGTGACGGCCAGCGCGCCCGGCAGATCGAAGCTGCGGTATTCGTGCCGCTTGCTGTCACGCGGAATGATGGCGAAAGCCGCGACGATCGCGACCCCCGCCAAAAGCACGTTGACATAGAAGACAGAGGGCCAGCCGAAGGCGCTGGTGAGAAGCCCTCCCGCCAGCGAGCCGAGCGTCAGGCCGCTCGCTCCGGCGCCGCCCCAGACCGCAAGTGCCCGGTTGCGCTCCGGCCCCTCGGCAAACAGGCGGTTGATCAGCGACAGCGTGGCCGGGAACAGGAAGGCGGCGCCGATGCCTTGCACCGCACGGGCCGTGATGATGACTTCCGGCGACCAGGCAAGGCCGCCGACCAGGGACGAAAGCGCATAGAGCCAAAGCGCAAAGATGAAAACGCGGCGCTGGCCGATCAGGTCAGCGGCCCGACCGCCGAACAGCAGGAAGCCACCGGTGAACACGGTGTAGGCGCTGACCACCCATTGCAGGGTCTGGCCCGAAAAGCCCAGCCCGTCACCGATTTCCGGCAACGCCACGAAGACGATGTTGAGGTCGAGTGCGATGATGAGCTGCGCGAAAGCGAGCAATGCCAGCGTGGCGCCGCGCTTCGCGCCGACCCCTGTTGCCCCGGCGAACGGCGCGCCCTGATCGAGTGAACTCATGTCAATCTCCATGTCGACGATTCTTTATCGATCGACAAAGAATTGAGTTTGCAATCCGAAGTCAAGCGGATTATTTGTTGATCGATAAAAAATGGAGATCGCAATGGCGGGAAGGCCAAGGGAGTTCGATCGCGACCAGGCGCTGGAGAAGGCCCGCGACGCCTTCTGGACACGCGGCTATGAGGGCACCTCGATGGCCGATCTCGTGTCGGCGCTCGGTCTGGCTTCGCCGCGCATCTATGCCGCTTTCGGCTCGAAGGAGGACCTGTTTCGCGAGGCGGTGGCGCTTTACGAGGCCAATGAAGGCGGCTTCGCCACTCGCGCGCTGGCGGAGGAACCGACCGCCCGGCGGGTCATCGAGCGAATGTTGCGAGAAGCCGTCGAGACCTACACCAGGCCGGGGCGGCCGCAGGGCTGCATGGTGGTGTCGGCCGCGACCAACTGCGCCGTTGAAAACGACAGTGTGCTCCACTGGCTGGCGGAGCATCGCCTGGCCCGCACCGCATCGATCGTCGAGCGACTGAAGCAGGGCGTTCGAGACGGAGAGCTGAAGCCGGATACGGATGCCGAAACGTTGGGCGATTACTACGCGACGCTGATGCACGGTCTCTCGGTGCAGGCGCGCGACGGCGTGCCGAAAGAGCGGCTGCACGCTCTGATCACCGTGGCAATGCAGTCGCTGGACGCAAGACTCATCCAGGGGGCCTGAGCTTCATCGACCGGCGCCGGAAATCTGCACGGAATTCCCGGCAGATCAGCAGATACTCATGGGCATGTCGAGATCACGAAAACGACCACGTGCTCTTCAGCAGCGCCACGAGCTGGCTCTGACGGCTAGTTTCGGTCTTCCGGAAGATCCGCTCGAGATAGGTGCGGGCCGATTTGACGGCGATGCCGATTTCCATGGCCGCCTCCTGCACCGAAAGGCCCGAGGCAAGCTCGACGGCGAGCCGGGCTTCTGCCGGCGTCAGGTCGAACAGGCCTGAAAGGATACTGGGCGATGGAACAGTCGCGCCGATGCCGACCACGGTTGCGGCAACGAGAATGTCCGCGCCCGAAAAAATATCATGCGCGGCGCGGCGCAGCGGCAACAGGTGAACGACCAGCGCGGACCGCCCCTTGATGGCAGCGACGGGGACGGACCGCACGACGCGGTTATCCCGGTTCTGCGCGATCGCCTGCTGGAACAGCGCGTTTGCAGTTTGATCGGCAATCGCGATGCCGCCATGGGCTGTGGGAAGGAAGACGTCGGCCATGTCTTCGAAAAGCGGATTGGCCGTCAGCACACGGCCCGATCCACTCATGCCCGATCCATTCATGATTGCGGCCGGCAGCCCGATTTCCCGGAGAATGGATACGGCGGTCCTGGCCCGTTCCAGGCCCAGGCGCCCGGCGACAAGGCCGGCCCGTGCGAGGTGCGGACGCAGTCCGTTCAACAGTCCGATTGCGGCCTGGTCATAACTCCCGTCCTTCAGCCAGCGCTGGAAGACAAAAAGGACAAGCTCGCGGCCAGGCATGGGGATGGCTGTGCACAGATGCGGCCCGATGCCAAACGCGGTGGCACTTTTGCGAACGGGATCGCACTCGATCTCCTCGCAGATGATGAAATTATCGACCCGCACAAAGGTTGCCGGCTGCGCGGCGCACATGCGCTTCACGCTCTCGGAGAACCGCCAAGTATCCCCCTTCATGAACGCGTCGAGCAAGGGCTGGACATGCGTTTCGGTGATGGCGCGGACCGGCGAATGATCGCTGACTACAAAGATCGCGCCGTTTGCCGAGCGGGAGATCGCGCTTGCCGCCGCCAGTACCTCCGGCCACAGCTCGGCCGCGAACGCCGCTTCGTAGATTCGATCGACAATGGCGAAGGCCTGCTGGTCCTGCGGCATTTCCAGCATCGGCATCTTCCTGGGCGAAGCAACGGCATCCATCTGCACAGTTCCACGCATCATTCCGCTGCGTAAACTTTCGCCGCCCGCCGCTTACGGATCGCTTACGGCATCGCGGCGCCGGTGCTGCAGCAGGACAGGCCGGCGGCGCGTCAGGCCGGCAAAGCGCGGTCGACGGTCGCAGTTGGGCGCATTTTCGCGTGGTTTTTGATAGCATTACCCGATTGTGAATTCGGGCCGGGTTGAAGCGTCACCGCAAAAAGGCCATGCTTTGCCTGGAAAAGATCGAGTCTACGGCGATCCCGCTGACGCGGGCATGGCTTTGACTGAAAGGGGTACGATGCGGCAAGGATGTGCGCGCTGGCTGACAGGGCTGGCAATTGTGACGGGCATGGCGGTCTCCGGTCTGCCCGCCTATGCCAAAGAGACCACCGAGCCGGTCAATATCACGTCGTTCTCGGGGGCCTATCTTGCCGCGCGGGTCGCCGAAGGCGACAATGATCTCGACAGCGCCATCGCCTACTACAAGCAGGCGCTCGCCTTCGCTCCCGGTGACACCTCGTTGCAGCAAAGCCTGATGCTGTCGCTGATCGCGCAGGGGCGCTTCGAAGAATCCCTGGTCTATGCCGACAAGCTCAAGACGGTTCCCGACGTCGAGCGGTTCTCGCGCCTGGCGCTGGCCGTCGGCTCCTTTCACAAGAAGGACTTTTCCAAGGCCGAATACTGGCTCAAGCTTTCGCTCGAATCCGATCTCGACCGGCTGATCTCCGGCGTCATGACCGGCTGGGCCAAGCAGGGCGCCGGCGACCCCGGCGAGGCCATGGCCTCGATCGACAGACTGCAGGGCCCGGACTGGTTCGGCCTCTTCAAATCCTTCCATCGCGCGCTTATCGCCGATGCCTCGGGCCTGCCCGAAAAGGCGGATGCGATTTACGCCGCGACCTTGCAGGACACCGCGACCGGCGCCGCCGCGCCCGAAACCTGGATGCGCAATGCGCAGGCCTATGCCTCCTTCCTTGCCCGCAAGGGCGACAATGACAAGGCGCTGTCCGTGCTCGATCAGGCCGAGGCATTTGCCCCCGGCAAGGTCGAGATATCAGCGCTTCGCGACAAGATCACCAAGGGCGAGAAGGTCGAACCCTTCGTTGTAGGCGCGTCCGACGGCGCCTCGGAAATTCTGCTCGATCTCGCCACCGCGCTCAATCGCGGTGGCGGCGAGCCGTTCGTTCGCCTCTATCTGCAATATGCCCTGGCACTGAGGCCCGACAGCGACGCGGCCCTTGTCCAACTCGCCGCCGTTTCCGAGCAGTTGAAGGACGGCGAGGGCGCCATCGCCTTCTATCGCCGCATCCCGGCCAGTTCGCCACTGAAGGCGCTTTCGGAACTGCAGCTCGGCCTCAACCTTGCCGATCTCGACCGCTATGACGAGGCCATCGCCCATCTGAAGGCCCTCGTCCAAGCGCATCCCGACGACATGCGTGCCTATCAGGCGCTCGGTGGCGTCTATGCCTCAAAGGAGGATTTCCGCTCCGCGGCCGGTCTCTATGACAATGCGGTAGCGATGCTGAAGACCCCGACCCGCGCTGACTGGAATATTTTCTACCAGCGCGGCATCGCCTATGAGCGGCTGAAGGAGTGGCCCAAGGCCGAGCCGAATTTTCGCAAGGCGCTGGAATTGTTCCCCGACCAGCCGCAGGTTCTGAACTATCTCGGCTATTCCTGGGTGGACATGAACGTCAACCTCGAGGAAGGCCTTCAGATGATCCAGAAGGCCGTCGACCTCAGGCCGAGCGACGGCTACATCGTCGATTCGCTGGGCTGGGCCTATTTCCGCATGGGCAGGTTTGAAGACGCTGTGCGCGAAATGGAGCGCGCCGTGTCGCTGAAGCCGGAAGATCCGGTGCTGAACGATCACCTCGGCGATGCCTATTGGCGCGTCGGCCGCAGGCTGGAAGCCACGTTCCAGTGGAACCAGGCCCGCGACCTGAAGCCGGATCCCGACGTGCTCGCCGCCTTGCAGCAGAAACTGCTAAAGGGCCTGCCGCCGATCGAATCCAACACAGCGCAGGAAACCCCGAAGGTCAAGCCCGAGCCGGCGCCCGCGCCGAAGGGCTGAATACTTCTGAATTCGATTATGCGGGGCTCGTCGCCGCTGTCGCTAGGGTCTGGACTATAAGCCATTCTAATCGTGCTCGTTGCCGAGCACCGCTCGGAGCCCTGAGTCGTTCTGGCGGAGATGTTCCTCGATCCATCGGGTCGTGCGGTCGTAGGCATCCAAAAACAACCCGGAATGCCGACTCCAATCCATGAAGCTGATCGTGTTGGAAACCTCCGGACAGACCAAGATATCCTCTTCGCCGACGGCAATGTCCTGCGGCCGGTGTGCCAGCATGCTCGAGGCAATGACCTGAAGCATGCTGGGAACCCGAGGCAAACGGGCACGACCGAAAGGGTTCAGCAAGGCCAATGCCAGTTCGGAAGCTCCGGGGATGCGGTCATAGTCTATGTCGTATTTCTGCGGTGCACTCGTCCCGAAGGTAACGATGACATTGGGTCCGGTCTTGAGCTCCTTCATCTGCTCCAGCGGCAAATTGTTCATGATAGCGCCGTCCACCAGCATATCGCCGTCATCTGTAAAGAACGGCGGCAGGACACCCGGGATGGAGCCGGACGCCCGAACGGCGTGCCAGAGCTTTCCACGACGGTGGACATGGGGCTGACGGCTGCTCAGATTGGTCGAAAGCGCAAAGAACGGAAGCCAAAGATCCTCGATCAGAACGTCGCCGTATTCCAGCCGAAGGGCCCGATCAAACGCTTTGTGATCCAGAAGCGCGAAATGCGGCAAGGTGGGACGGCGAAACGCCCGGCTCTTGATAAATATGTTGTGGGCACCTCGGTCGATCTGCTCGGCATCCAAGCCTCTTGCGAAGCCGGCCATCATCGCCGCTCCGGAACTTGTCCCGCCGAGATAGTCGAAGCAAGCGCCCGCCTCGACGAAAGCCTTGTAGACGCCTAAATGAGCGCTGCCGAGGGACCCACCCCCTGCCGCCACGAAGCCCAGTGCCTTGCCCGAAATAAATCGGACCAGGCGCTGGAAATCAGACCCGTCGTCCAGCGCAACATGATGATGCTGGTCAACATAGGGTCGCTCATCGAGCCATGCAGAGGTACCGGAGACCGCAGCCGAGCGACGGTCGTGAATTAGGACAAGCCGACTGGTCGATGGCGGATGGACCGATAGCGTCAGTTCCTCAGACGGGTTCAGGCGAGGCGAGCAGGACGCGTTGGCCAGCAACAGGACGGTATCGGCCTGGCGAATGCAGATTTGGGTCCATTCATTAGGTTCCTCATCGGCAACATAGACGATGAATTGGGCTTCCGCCTCCAGTTCGTTCAACCAGTTAAGGATCGGCTGGTCGTCGATCGGAAGACCTGGGAACTTCGCTTGGATCTCAAGCCGGGAAACGAACCGAGCGCGCGTGGCCGCGCCGAACGCTTGCCGCAGGTGCTGGATGAGCACCGGTGAGATGCGACTTCCGCCGGCTGCAATGATCGCAAGCGTTCGGATCTTGGCAGGTTCCTTGAGACGCGACGAACTCGGAGATTGGGTGGCAAACCGGCGCGCCAGAAATACCGTGACCGCCTCTCTCAGGCTCGGCAATGTCTCGGCCGCCTTCTCGAAATGATTGCGACCGATTTCAAGGACGATCGAATCGCGCGCTGCAAGGACAGTGGCCGTGCGGGGTAGTCCTGCGAAGAAACCGATTTCACCGATGAGTTCGCCCTGTGCGATCTCGGCGACCGAGCCAGTCGAATCTCCTTTGTGTACCGTAAAGCGTCCAGACAGCACGATGAAAAACCTGTCCGACGCATCGCCTTCGCGAACCAGAACCTCACCGCGTCTCAGGACCCGACGGTCGGATTCGGCAGCTAAAGCCTCGAGCGCCAGCAACGACGCCCGATCGAACATCAATGTCGCCGACAATAAACTCGCTGCAAGAGAATCGACGGAGGACATCTGAGCCATCCCTTGGGAATCCATGACTTTTGTCTCCTCGAGGGTGCTGGACGCCCTGCCGAATGACACCATACCACACATGAGAGCCGCCGAACGGCTGAGGCGCGGGACTGACCGCTGGGCGCTCTCTGGCTCCCAGCAAGGGCCACGATCAGGCCGCCACGCCGCTCTCGGCGTCCGTCTTTTGGGCCGGGAAATTCACTTGAGCCCACATCGCGAACCTGCTCGCTTGCCTGCCTGCTATTTTGTTTACGAGCGCAATCTCGTCGTGCGGACCCGGGCCAAGGTAAGTGTGAACCTGGAAGTAGCTAAAAGTCCCTGCCACCTCGGCGGCCCCAGGAAAAGAGGTAGCAAAAACGTCCGTTGGGACTTGTTTGAATGAAATCTTATGTCCCTGCCGTTTCAGCGTGTCGACGATTTCATTGAAGCTCATGAAATCACCGACCAAAGGCAGATGCTCGCCGTTTCCTGGCTCATCCGGGTGTCCGAATGCGCCGGCCACGAGGTCGCCGAGTTCGGTGATGTCGCCCATGTGAATGCAACGTACGTCCGGATCAAGGGGAAGAGCCCAGCCCAGGTTTCCATCTTCCTGCTTTTGCGGAGCAAGTGCGCCCACAAAGTTCTGGTAGAAAAATGGCGCGATAACGAACGTATGATGCGCAAAGCTAGCCTTCTTCACGATCCAATCAATTTTGGCTTTGCCGGTGAAGTGGGGAACGTGGGGCTTGCCGCCGCTGATTGCTTCTACATTGGGCAACGTTGACCAGACAAAATGCTGGACGCCGGCCTCTTTGGCGGCGCGCACCGCTGCTGTTGCTTGCTTGAACTCGTCGGTACCTTCTTCCCAAAAATTGGTGACCAGAAAGACGCCGTATGCCCCTTCAAATGCAGCTTTGAGGCTTTCCGGGCGGTCCAGATCTGCTTCGACGACTTCCTCGGCGAGTTCGCGGTTTTTGCTGGGACACGCCTCTGCGGCCGGCCCCTTGCCTTGACGCTTGCCGGTGGGCGCTCTAGGGAGGGCCGCATCCCCGCCTTTCCCGTCGAGGCCGCCGTGACTGTTGATATCCCAGCCCATATGCATCCCAGCCGCTCGTTCCAGGAGCTGATCCTGACCTTGCATAACTACTGGGCTGACTATGGCTGCGTCGTTCTCCAGCCCTACGACATGGAAGTTGGCGCCGGCACGTTCCATCCGGCGACGACGCTGCGCGCGCTCGGGCCAAAGCGCTGGAACGCGGCCTATGTGCAGCCTTCGCGCCGGCCCAAGGACGGGCGCTACGGCGAGAACCCGAACCGGCTTCAGCACTATTACCAGTACCAAGTGATCCTGAAGCCGAACCCGGCTAATCTGCAGGAGCTTTACCTCGGCTCGCTGTCGGCCATTGGCGTCGATCCACTTCTGCATGACATCCGCTTCGTCGAGGACGACTGGGAAAGCCCGACGCTCGGCGCCTGGGGGCTGGGCTGGGAGTGCTGGTGCGACGGCATGGAAGTGTCGCAGTTCACTTATTTCCAGCAGGTCTGCGGCATCGAATGCGCGCCGGTGGCGGGCGAGCTCACCTACGGGCTGGAGCGGCTGGCCATGTATGTGCAGGGCGTCGACAATGTCTACGACCTCAACTTCAACGGCCGCGAGGGCGCCGACAAGGTGACCTATGGCGACGTCTTCCTGCAGGCCGAGCAGGAATATTCGCGCCACAATTTCGAATTCGCCAACACGGCGATGCTGCTTCGGCATTTCGAGGACGCCGAAGCCGAGTGCAAGGCGCTGCTCGATGCCGGCGCGCCCTTCTCCCCCCTCGAGGGGGAGATGCCCGCGAAGCGGGCAGAGGGGGGTGCCTCAGAAGGCACCGCAAGTAGGACGTCGAGCACTGCCCGAGCGACCTCTCCCGGCCAGGCTTCGTCTGGCCACCCTCCCCCCAAAGGGGAGGGGAACCACCGCCTGGTATTCCCCGCCTACGACCAGTGCATCAAGGCCAGCCACGTCTTCAACCTGCTCGACGCGCGCGGCGTGATTTCCGTCACCGAGCGGCAGAGCTACATCTTGCGGGTACGCAATCTGGCGAAAGCCTGCGGCGAGGCGTTTTTGCTGACGCAGGCTGGCGGGCTGGCGGCTTAGCTCCAGAGGCTATTTGCGATTTCGACTGAAGCGCTGATTGGCAATACGCCTTGGCCGCTGGAGCCAGCCATCGTCCGCAGCGCTTGTCTAACGCCAGGCATCGCGAACGTCCCATGAGCCTGCGCTGCGAAACAGGCGCTGAGCGCGAGGATCTGTAGGAATGTCGATGCCGTCTTCATGGTCGTTCAGCCAATAGTTCCCTGCCTGAGCGTTGGTCGCTTCAGCGCTGCGTTCGGTTCATGGAAATCTTTGACCCAAGGACGGATAGCCCCGCTTCGACCCGACAGGCAGCGGAAATTTTTTGGAAATCGTCGGTAGACACGCCGATTGCATGGGGAAGGGTGACAGCGGCCAGCCGAGTTGCTATGCCCCGCCCGGACCATTTTGCCGCGTGAGCACAATCAATGCCCGACCTGCTTTTAGAACTCCGTTCGGAAGAGATTCCCGCGCGCATGCAGCGCAAGGCGGCGGGCGACTTGAAGAAGATGATGACGGACGGTTTGGTCGAGGCCGGGCTGACCTATGAGGCGGCGCGCGAATATTGGACGCCGCGGCGGTTGGCGCTCGACATTCGCGGCGTGACCGCGCGCTCGAAGGGCATAAGCGAGGAGATCAAGGGACCCTCGACCAAGGCGCCCGAACAGGCGGTGCAAGGTTTTCTGCGCAAGGCCGGCCTTTCCTCGATCGCCGAGGCGCATGTCCATGCCGATCCGAAGAAGGGCGACTTCTATGTCGCCCATATTGCGAAGCCGGGCCGGGCGGCGGAAAAAATCATCGCCGAACTGGTGCCGGGCATCATCCGCGGCTTTCCATGGCCGAAATCGATGCGCTGGGGGCCGGCCTCGGCGAAACCCGGATCGTTGCGCTGGGTACGGCCGCTGCAATCCATCCTTTGCACCTTCGGCCCGGAGACCGAGGAGCCGGTGGTCGTCGACTTCGAGATCGACGGCATCCGCTCGGGCAATGTCACCTACGGCCACCGTTTTCATGCGCCGGGCGCGATCACCGTGCGCCGCTTCGACGACTATGCCGCCAAGCTGGAGGCGGCGAAGGTCGTGCTCGACGCCGACCGGCGCAAGGAGATCATCCTTTCCGACGCCAGGAATCTCGCTTTCGCCAACGGGCTCGATCTGGTCGAGGACGAGGGGCTGCTCGAGGAAGTGTCAGGCCTGGTCGAATGGCCTGTCGTGCTGATGGGCGAGTTCGAGCAGGACTTTCTCGCCATTCCGGCCGAGGTGATCCGGCTGACCATCCGCGCCAACCAGAAGTGCTTCGTGACGCGGCCACCGGGTGTCGGTGAAGCGCTTTCCAACCGCTTCATCCTGACCGCCAACATCGAAGCAAGCGACGGTGGCAAGGAGATCGCCCACGGCAACGGCAAGGTGGTGCGCGCCCGCCTGTCCGACGCGCTCTATTTCTGGAAGACCGACCAGGGCGACCTGCCTGATCTCGACCAGTTGCAGGCATCGGCGGAAAAGTTCGGGCTTGATCTCAAAAAGCCGCTCGACCAGCGCATGGCCCGTCTCGACCATCTCGGCGTCACCTTCCACGCCAAGCTCGGGACGCAGGGTGAGCGGGTTGAGCGGATCAAGAGGCTGGCTGGCGAGATCGCTGACACGTTGTCGAAGCAGCCGAATTTCTTCGATGGCAAGCTTCTGTCCGCCGACGATCTGAACGTCGAGCAGAAATATCTCCGCGAGCGCGCCGAGCGTGCTGCCGTCCTGGCCAAGGCCGACCTCACCACCGAGGTAGTCGGCGAGTTTCCGGAATTGCAGGGCGCCATGGGCCGCAAATATGCGCTGCTGCAGGGAGAGCATCCCTCGGTCGCCGCCGCGATTGAGGAACATTATAAGCCGCAGGGCCCGTCCGACCGTGTTCCGACCGACCCGGTATCGGTGGCCGTAGCGCTCGCGGACAAGCTCGACACGCTGGTCGGCTTCTGGGCGATTGACGAAAAGCCGACGGGGTCAAAGGATCCCTATGCGCTGAGAAGAGCAGCGCTAGGGGTGATCAGGGTCTTGGTCGAGAATGGCGTGAGGCTACCGGTCCAGCGCCAGTTTCTTTACGCACTGTTCGGACTTACCTACAATGGCGGTAATCGTTTTTCGGTGGTCTGGCGAGCGGATGACGGGGGTGATTTCACTACTGGCGTTGGATCGGCCGATGATCTGCTCAGTGAGCGAGCAGGTTTGTTGTCCTCGGAGGTACGTGGCGTAGAACCCCCAGACCATTCTGCGGCTGAAATAATTGCCGACCTCCTCTCCTTCTTGCACGATCGCCTAAAAGTCTATTTGCGCGACCAGGGTGCGCGGCATGATTTGATCGATGCTGTGTTGGCGGCGGGTTCGCGCCCAATCTCCCCCCTTGTGGGGGATCTGTCGGCGAAGCCGACAGAGGGGGGCGCTGTCCCGCTGGCGTCTCAAAATTCTGCCGGGGAAGGGCGCTCTACGTTGCCCCTCTCTGCCCTGCCGGGCATCTCCCCCACAGGGGGGGAGATCGGCCAATCGCCGAACGACGACCTGCTCCAAATCGTCCGCCGCGTCCAAGCACTTGGCACGTTCCTCGACACCGAGGACGGCAAGAACCTGCTTGCCGGCACCAAGCGTGCGGCCAATATCCTGGCTGCCGAGGAGAAGAAGAAAACGACCATCGCCGAACGTGTTGAGCCGGCTCTATTCCGGGAAGATGCCGAGAAAGCGCTGTTTGCCGCGGTGAATCAGGCCGAGAGAGAAGCCGGCCAAGCGATTCACAATGAAGACTTTTCCGCCGCCATGCTGGCGCTTAGCGCGTTGCGTGAACCGGTTGATTCATTCTTTGAACGCGTTCTCGTGAATGATGAGGACCTGGCCGTGCGCGCCAATCGTCTGGCACTGCTGGCACGCATCCGGGCAGCGACCGACAAGGTTGCGGATTTCTCGAAAATCGCCGGCTGAGGCTTGGGAAAATATTTCTTTCCCAATAGCCGGTCGAGCCGGCTTACAGTCATATGACGATCATCTCTGCTGGCACAAGGAACATGTTCGCCAACCCCGCGGAGGCTTTCATGAATTCCGCTCGCGACATCGAAGTGACAGAAGAAACTCCCGCCGAGACGGTTGCGTCCGCTTCCGAAACGACCCTCGACGAGGTCGCCGCTGCCGACGCGGACAAAGAAGTCGCGGCCTGAGGTTTTTCAGGCGACGGAATTTTACTCAATGAACCAGGCGGCGCGCGAGCGTCGTCCTGGCCTCGAACGGCTATCTGGCCTGGTCGATCTCGGGAATGGGCGTCGGTTGCGGCGTTGCGGGCTCAGGCGGGCTGTTCGTTGCACTTATCTTTTTGTCGGATCTGGTGGCCGCCCCAGGTGCTGCGACAGCGGTTGTCGCGGCAGGTGCGACGCTGGGGGCCGGCTTTGCGAAGGCGTCGCCGACGATGCCGCCGCGAATGATCATCGGGCTTTGCATGAAGTCATGCTTGGGTTGGCTCGGGATCGCAGCAACTTTTTCATAGGTGACGTCGGGCACTGGTTCGCCGAGCGCCACGATCGATGGCGTCGAGGAGCTCCCAGCCATCTTCACCGCTTCAGGCGCGCCGAGCCTGACGACGGATGGCATCGAGGATGGTGCACCGAGAACAACGAATGACGAAGCCTGTGCTCCGCCCGCCGCCAGAGTGAGACCGAGCGCTGCCAGGATACGCACCCAGACCATGATAGTTCCCCTTGCCCAACAAGTCGGCACCATATCGTCCGGGAATTGATGCGGGCTTGCGAGGAAAGCTAGCATTTTAGCGATTTGATAATTCGCTAACGTCCGGACTTGCCCCGTAAACGTCACCGTATTACGCACCCACATCTGTGAGGTCCCGCATCTGTAAGGTGATGAGAGTGGCTGAGATACTTGCCGCCGGCGAGGCGATGGAGCGGGCGCTGGCGCTGCTCGAAGTCGGCGATATCGTCGCCATTCCGACGGAAACCGTCTACGGGCTGGCCGCCGACGCCACCAATGGCGTTGGCGTGGCGCGCATCTTCGAGGTCAAGGGCCGGCCGCGCTTCAACCCGCTGATCGCCCATGTCGCCGATCTGGCGATGGCCGAGCGCCTCGCGCTGTTCGATCCGCTGTCGAAAAGACTGGCGCAGTCATTCTGGCCGGGACCGCTGACGCTGGTGCTGCCGCAGCGGCCCGGCAACGGCATTCATCCGCTGGTCACCGCCGGGCTCGATACGATTGCGCTGCGCATGCCGAAGGGCTTTGGCGGCGAACTGATCGCCAGGCTCGGACGCCCGCTTGCCGCGCCCAGCGCCAATTCCTCAGGCAAGATCAGTGCAACGACGGCCGAGGCCGTGGCGGCGGATCTTGGTGCAAAAATCAAGCTGGTGGTCGATGGCGGCGCGACGTCGGTCGGGCTCGAATCGACAATCGTGAAGATCGAGGGGGGAAAGCTGCGGCTGCTGCGACCGGGAGGCATTGCCGCCGGGGAGATCGAAGCGGCCGCCGGCGTGAAGCTGTCGCGCGGTGCGGCGGGCATCGAGGCGCCGGGCATGCTCGCCTCGCATTACGCGCCTGGTGCTGCGGTGCGGGTCAACGCCGCAAAAGTCGCAATGGGCGAAGCCTTGCTGGCGTTCGGGCCCCGCCGTGCCGAAGGCTGGCAAGGCGCTGCCGCCTTGCGCAACCTGTCGGAGACCGGCGATCTGCGCGAGGCCGCGGCCAACCTCTTTGCCCATATGCAGGATCTCGATCGCAGCGGCGCCAAGACAATCGCCGTCGAGCCGATTCCCCTCGACGGGCTGGGCGAGGCGATCAACGACCGGCTTTCGCGCGCCGCCGCCCCTCGTGACAAGATCGACGTAGGGCCATAGTTTCCAGCTATGAACGACATATCCCGGGATATCGACCCCGCCATCATCGACCGCTTTGCGGCCATCGTCGGCGACAAATATGCGCTTCGCGACCAGCAGGACATCGCGCCCTACCTCACCGAAAGGCGCGGCCTGTGGCATGGCCGAACGGCGCTGGTGCTGAGGCCCGGCAGCGTCGACGAGGTCAGCCGCATTATGCGGCTGGCGACCGAGACGGGAACGCCGGTGGTGCCGCAAAGCGGCAACACCGGGCTGGTCGGCGCGCAGGTGCCGGATATGTCCGGCCGCGAGATCGTGCTGTCGCTGTCGCGGCTGAACCGCATCCGCGAGATCGACATCCTGTCCAACACGGTCACCGTCGAGGCCGGCGTCATCCTGCAGACGCTGCAGGAAGCGGCCGATGCCGCCGACCGGCTGTTTCCGCTGTCGCTTGCTGCGCAGGGCTCCTGCCAGATCGGCGGCAATCTCTCTTCCAACGCCGGCGGTACCGGTGTGCTTGCCTATGGCAATGCGCGTGAGCTCTGTCTCGGCGTCGAAGTGGTGCTGCCGACTGGCGAGGTCTTCGATGATCTGCGCAAGCTGAAGAAGGACAACACCGGCTACGATCTGAAGAACCTGTTTGTCGGCGCGGAGGGCACGCTCGGCATCATCACCGCCGCCGTGCTCAAGCTTTTCCCCAAGCCCAAGGGGCGCGAGGTGGCCTTTGCCGGCCTGTCGTCACCTGAGGCGGCACTGTCTCTGTTCAGCCTGGCGATGGACCGCGCCGGTGCCGCGCTCACCGCGTTCGAACTGATCGGCCAGAGGCCCTACGACTTTACGCTTCTGCACGCGCCAGGCGTCGTGCGGCCGCTGTCCGGGGATTGGCCGTGGTATGTGCTGATGCAGATCTCTTCGGGCCTCTCGGCGGAGGATGCGAGGGCCCTGATCGAAGAGGTGCTCTCAGCCGGCCTCGAACAGGAGATCGTCGGCGATGCGGTGATTGCGGCGAGCATCACGCAGGGCGATGCCTTCTGGAATTTCCGCGAGGTGCTGCCCGAGGCGCAGAAGCCCGAAGGCGCCTCGATCAAGCACGACATCTCGGTGCCGGTGGCGGCCATCCCGCAATTCATCGAAAAAGCGGCCGGCGCCGTGCAATCGGTCAGCCCGGGCGCGCGCGAGGTCTGTTTCGGCCACATGGGCGACGGCAATCTCCACTACAATATCTCCCGGCCGATCGGCGGCGATGACGAAGCGTTTCTCGGGCTCTATCACGCCATGAACAAGGCCGTGCATGATGTCGTGCGCAGCTTCCACGGCTCGATTTCGGCCGAGCACGGCATTGGCCAGCTGAAGCGCGATGAATTGATCGCGACGGCGCCGCCGATGGCGATCGAATTGATGCGAAGGGTGAAGACGGCCTTCGACCCGGCCGGCATCATGAATCCCGGTAAGGTTATCTGATCCTTTCGATGTCTTGTGAATGGTCGCATTCCGATAACCATCCCCTTGAGATCAGCAAAATTTAACCGACTTTCTTAAGCGCTGCGATAAGAAGCCCGCGCTAACGTTTCCCCACAACGAGGCTGGAAAAACCGGCCCGGAGAACCGGAAGACCGGCTCTCAGGAGAGACAGGAAGGGCACAATATGAACACTGGACTGAAGCCAGTCTGGGCCGGGCGCAACATGCGCCTCGACCCATTCCGCCTGCCGCAGGTGGTGAGCTACGGCACGCGCGACGATTATGGCGACGTTACCTTCACCATCGACCACCGTGGCGCCGTCATTCGCCGCATGCTGGAGATGAGCGGCGTGCCGGCGTTCGTCGCTCTGCCTGCCAACGCGTTTCGTGGCGTGGCCGCCCGCGCGATGGAGGATCCGGATGGCAATGTCACGGTGACGCTGGAGCTTCTGCACAATGATCCGATGCTGTCGGTGCCGCTGCTGGTGGCCGACGATCTCGAGGATGTCGCCGCCGACTGGCGCGCCTGGGCCGCTGCCTACCGCCTGCCGATGCTTCTGATCGAATCGGACGGCATCGCCCGCACGCTGGAGGAATCGCTTGGCGCCGCCATCAAGACATTGCCGGCGCAGAACCGCCGCAAGGGTCGGGTTTCGACCACGCGTCGTCCGCGCTTCCTCGCCCGTCGCAGGGCCGGCGATCTCGGCCTCAGGCTGGTGATTGGCGGCCAGGAAATTGTCTCGCGGGAATAACTACACCAGCGGCTTTAGCGCCACCCACAGCGCGCCACCGATCAGGCCGAGAAAGATCAGCCAGCCGACCTGGTTGTTCGACCTGAACAAAAGCATGCACTGGTCCGGATCGTCGATGTCCAGCCTTGCTATCTGCTGCGCCATATGGGCGCCGGCGGCGATAAGCCCGGCTAGCGCCGGCACCGGCGCCTGCGCCGACGCAAAGGCGATGGCGAAGCTGACCAGCGCCCCGCCATAAAGCCCAACGAGCCAGGTCTTGGTGTTGTCGCCGAATAGGCGTGCGGTCGAACGCACGCCGACGATGGCGTCGTCCTCCTTGTCCTGATGCGCATAGATCGTGTCGTAACCGATCACCCACAGGATCGAGCCGATATAGAGCATGACGGGCGGGCCATCGAGATCGCCGAATTCGACCGCCCATCCCATCAGCGCACCCCAGGAAAAGGCAAGGCCGAGAACCAGTTGCGGCCAGTTGGTGAATCGCTTCATGAATGGGTAGATGGCGACGACGGCGAGCGAGCAGATGCCGAGTAGGATGGCAAAGCTGTTGAACTGCAGAAGCACAGCGAGTCCAATCAATGCCTGGATAACGAGAAACGCCCAGGCCTGCCGGCGCGTGACCTTTCCCGCCGGCAGCGGCCGCGAGCGCGTGCGTTCCACCTGGTTGTCGATGTCCTGGTCGACCAGATCGTTGTAGGTGCAGCCGGCGCCGCGCATGGCGATGGCGCCGATCAGGAACAGCACGAGATACCATGGCGCCGGCAGCAGCGAGAGCAGTGGATCAGTAGGGCGTGGATAGGCACTTGCGGCAAGGGCTGCCGACCACCAGCACGGCCACAGCAGCAACTGCCAACCGATCGGCCGATCCCACCGGGCAAGCTGCGCATAGGACCACAGCCAGCGCGGCAGAATGCGGTAGACCCAGTGGCCGCTCGGCGCATCGGCGACGCGGCCCTGGGCAGCTTTCGATTGGATGGGTTCCATCGTGCTGAAGTGGCAGCAGAGGCGAACGCCGTCAAGCATCAAGCCAAATGGTCATGCCGTAAAATATGGTAGGCGGCGAACCAGCCTTTCCCCGCTGATGCCCGACGTTCCCGTGCGCAATTGGTCCCAAACCATCCAAATGTCTTGACCCATCGTCCGGGGCGCAATAGCGCAGTCCTGATCGTGGAATGGCAAGGGATCTGGGCATGCGTGTTTTGTTGATCGGCTCCGGCGGCCGCGAACATGCGCTGGCCTGGAAGATCGCGGCCTCGCCGCTGCTGACGAAGCTTTACGCGGCGCCGGGCAACCCAGGCATCGGCCAAGAAGCCGAACTGGTGACGTTGGACATTGCCGATCATGCGGCGGTGGCCCGGTTCTGCGCGGAGAAAAAGATCGACCTCGTCGTGGTCGGGCCGGAAGGGCCGCTGGTCGCCGGCATTGCAGACGACCTCCGCGCTGAAAACATTCGCGTCTTCGGCCCGTCCAAGGCGGCGGCGCGGCTGGAAGGCTCGAAGGGTTTCACCAAGGATCTTTGCGCGAAATACGACATCCCGACCGCCGCCTATGGCCGTTTCGGCGACCTTGCGTCGGCCAGGGCCTATGTCGAAAAGATGGGCGCGCCGATCGTCATCAAGGCCGACGGCCTCGCCGCCGGCAAGGGCGTCACCGTCGCCATGAATTTGGCCGATGCGCTGGCAGCACTCGATGCCTGTTTCGACGGATCCTTCGGACAGGCCGGCGCCGAGGTCGTGGTCGAGGAGTTTCTCACCGGCGAGGAGGCGAGTTTCTTTTGCCTGTGCGACGGCGCCACCGCGCTGCCGTTCGGCACCGCACAGGACCACAAGCGCGTCGGCGACGGCGACATCGGCCCGAACACCGGCGGCATGGGCGCCTATTCGCCGGCCCCGGTGATGACGCCGGAGATGATCGAGCGCACCATGCGCGAGATCGTCGAGCCGACCATGCGCGGCATGGCCGAACTTGGCGCGCCGTTTTCCGGCGTGCTGTTTGCCGGGCTGATGATATCAGGCGAGGGGCCGAAGCTGATCGAATACAACACCCGTTTCGGCGACCCGGAATGCCAGGTGCTGATGATGCGGCTGAAGGACGACCTCCTGGTCCTGCTCAACGCTTCTGCCGACGGCCAGCTTGCGCATACCTCAGTGCGCTGGCGCGACGAGGCGGCGCTCACCGTGGTGATGGCGGCAAGGGGTTACCCCGGCACGCCGGAAAAGGGCTCGATGATCCGCGGCGTCGAAGAGGCCGCGGGCGATGGTGTCGAGATCTTTCATGCCGGCACCGCCATCAACAGCGGCGCGCTGGTCGCCAATGGCGGCCGTGTGCTCGACGTCACGGCCGTCGGCGGCACAGTCGGCGAGGCGCAGAGACGAGCCTATGCGGCGCTCGACCGGATCGATTGGCCGCAAGGCTTCTGCCGCCGCGACATCGGCTGGCAGGCCGTCGCGCGCGAGCAGGCGCGCTGACGCCGAACGGCTTTCAGCTTTTAGCGCAGGCCACGGTCGAACTCGGTTGATGCGGTGCTGACCGGATCGCTGGCGGCGGGCGCGGCTTCAACGGCTGATGCGGAAGGCTTTTCTTTCCGCGTCCAGGCCACATATTCGGCAATCCCTCGCGGAAGGCGCAGCAACGTCTTCACAGCAGGCATTTGAAAGCTGCTGCGGAACTTGGCCCAGCGGGCGCTGAACATGGCGATCATTTCGGAGAAGGTCGGTGATGCCACCACGGTGGCGTAGGTGATGGCATTGCCCGCAAGGCCGGCCTCGCGCGAGAGAGGCACCGGTATCGAGGCAAGGTAATCCGGCTGCGCATCGATCAGGCCGCCGAAGGGCCATTGCGCGCGCAATGTGGCGGCATCCATCGGTGCGACATTGACGTCGATATCGTTGGGCGTGCCGGCCACCCGGTAAGGACAGCGGAACCGTCCGCAATTGGCTTTTGCCGAAAACTGCCAGAGTGCGTAGCCTTGCCAGTTGCCCATCGGAAAATGCACGCCGATGTCCGGCTTGTAGCGCGCATACCAGAGCGGCAGCCGCGACAGGAGCCGGTATTTGTACTTATTGTCGGCGATGTGCCTGGCGGTCTTGCCGTTGGTGTAGAGCACCGGAAAGCGGCCCAGTCGCCGATGCACATGGCGCACGAACTCCTCTGCATCCTCGAGCGACATCCATTTCGTGGGGTCGTCATCCTCGATGTCGAGGGCAAGCAGGTCTTCCGGACCAGGTTTCGCGAAATTGATGAAATTATTGGCCTGTCCCACAGGGTTGCCGGGGCGGGCGAGATGATAGGCGCCCCATTTCAGGCCGAGCGCCTTGGCCACTACCTTGCGCGTCTGGAACAGTTCCTGTGCCACCGCATGGCGCTTCCACAGCGTCTTGCAGAGCCGCGTCTCGGTCTCGTCGCCGAAACAGAAATAGACTGGCGGCATCCCGTCGGACGCCTTGTTGATGAAGCCGACGATCCGCTTGTCGGTCGCAAGTTCAGCCCAATCAATGGGATTGTATTCGTAGGCGTCGATCACCAGCGCCCGGTCGGCATCCTTCCACGGCGCGGAGAAATCCGAGGCTTGTGTCGGCCCCAACACCATTGTCATCGCGGTCGCGACGACGAGGAGTCCTAGGCGGCGAAGAGGGTGCGCCGGCGGCTTCAAACAGCAGATCCTTGCTGGCCAAAACCTGATTCTGAACCGCCATGGTTAAGGAAATACTTTCGGCGGCCCGCGGCGAATGCCGCAATTCTGCCGGTGGTGGCTTTACTGGCCATCAACGGAGGGAGAGCGGCTGGAACGGGTCGGGCGCCGGCGCTTGCGGCAGCGTTCCCTCAGCCTGGCGTTTGCGGTGATGGGCCAGCGAGCATTGAGGCGAACACAGAATGCCGCGATCCGACCAATAGGCGGCGCCGTCCTCGATCTTGCCCCGATGGTACCAAAAACCTGCCGCTCGATAGGGCAGGCCGCATTCGATGCAGCGAAAGGCGTCAGGTCTGGCGAGCACGGGCGGTCCGATCCAGTATTCTTGAATCTGTCGCCGGTCGACTTGTCCGGCTTTTTGCCGATTTTAGCGTGAACAGCTCCAATTGCAAAATCCGCGTGACAAAATTTGACGTTTACGTAAAAAGAAGGCGGGAGAGGCGACCCAAAAGCGAATGGTTTTGTGTCCGCACGGATATTAAGTTTCCCTGCCGGACAGAGGAGGAGCGAGCGGCATGTATCTGGCACCGGTCGAGGAGATCGCCTTCACGCTGAAGCATGTGGCCGGCCTGAAGCCGGCGCTCGACGCCGGCACCTTTGGCGAGCTTGGCGAAGACCTCGTCGCCGCCATTCTGGCGGAAGCCGGCCGCTTCGCCACAGAAGAGGTCGCGCCGCTCTACAAGATCGGCGATGAACAAGGCGCGGTGCTGAGCGGCGCTGCCGTCACCATGCCGCCTGGCTGGAAGGCGCTCTATCGCCGCTGGATCGACGGCGGCTGGAACGCGCTGTCCGCACCGGAGGAATTCGGCGGCCAGGCGCTGCCGACCATGCTGGGCGTCGCCGCGCTCGAAATGTGGAACTCCGCCGCCATGGCCTTTGGCATCGGCCCGACGCTCACCATGGGCGCGGTCGAAGCACTCGACAAGCACGCCTCACAGGCGCTGAAGGCCAAATACTTGGAAAAGCTCGTCTCCGGCGAATGGATGGGCACGATGAACTTGACCGAGCCGCAGGCGGGCTCAGATCTGAACGCCTTGCGCGCCAGCGCCGAGCCAGCCGGCGACGGCACCTACCGCATCTTCGGCCAGAAGATTTTTATCACCTATGGCGAGCACGATTTCACCGACAACATCATCCATCTGGTGCTGGCGCGGCTGCCGGACGCGCCGGCCGGCACGCGTGGCCTTTCGCTGTTCCTGGTGCCGAAATTCCTTGTCGGCGACGACGGCGCGCTGGGCGCACGCAACGACGTCTTCTGCTCCGGGCTGGAGCACAAATTGGGCATCCACGCCTCGCCGACCTGCACCATGATCTATGGCGACGGTTTCGAAGGGACCACCCCCGGCGCGATCGGCTGGCTGATCGGCGAGGAAAACAAGGGGCTCGCCTGCATGTTCACCATGATGAACAATGCGCGGCTCGCCGTCGGCATGCAGGGCGTGGCGGTTGCCGAAACGGCCACGCAGAAGGCGCTCGCCTACGCCAATGACCGCCGGCAAGGCAAGGCTGCAAGCTATGACGGCAACGGCATGGCGCCGATCGTCCATCACCCGGACGTGCAGCGCAATCTCCTGACCATGAAGGCGCTGACCCAGATTGCGCGCGCCATCAGCTATTCCTGTGCGCATGCCATTGACCACGCGCGCGTATCTGTCGGCGATGAAGCCACCCACTGGCAGGAACGTGCCAATCTGTTGACGCCGCTGGCCAAGGCCTTTTCCACCGATGTCGGCGTCGAGGTCGCCTCGCTTGGGCTGCAGGTGCATGGTGGCATGGGTTTCATCGAGGAGACCGGTGCGGCAGCACTTTATCGTGACGCGCGCATCGCGCCGATCTACGAAGGCACCAACGGTATCCAGGCGATCGACCTGGTGGCGCGCAAGCTGCCGCTTGGCGGTGGCGAGCATGTGCATGGTTACATCGCCGAACTGAAAGCGGTCGCCAATCAAGTGCGGACCTCAAATCTTCAAGGTTTTGGCCGCACCGCCGATGCTCTCGACCAGGCGCTCGACGACCTCGGCCAGGCGACGCGTTTCCTGCAAGGGCTGCTTGCCGACGGGCGCTCGGACGAGGCGTTGGCCGGTGCGACGCCGTATCTGCGGCTGATCTCGCTTGCGGCGGGCGGCGCCTATCTGGCACGCGGCGCGCTTGCCGACCAAAGCCGCACCGCCCTTTGCCGTTTCTTTGCCGAAAACCTGCTTGGCGAGGCGGGTGCGCTGAAGGAGCGCGTCATTGGCGGCGCCGAAAGCCTTGCCGCTGCCGGCAAGACACTGATTTCTGCCTGACATCCACAAGGTCGACGTTTTACAAAAGCCCGGCGTCTCACAAAGGACCACCACCCGTG
Organism: Mesorhizobium delmotii; assembly: GCF_900149755.1. NCBI lineage: Bacteria > Pseudomonadati > Pseudomonadota > Alphaproteobacteria > Hyphomicrobiales > Phyllobacteriaceae > Mesorhizobium > Mesorhizobium delmotii. The sequence continues at coordinate 1,478,319 of NZ_FUIG01000013.1, forward strand.
ACAGACCATATCCTCGTCGAGCGCCAGGGCGCCATCCAGATCATCCGAATGAACCGTCCGGACAAGAAGAACGCCTTGACGCGCGCCATGTATGCGAAACTGTCCAAAACCCTTGCCGAGGGCGACGCGGATCCGGCGATCCGTGTTCACGTCTTCCTCGGTGTTTCAGGCGCTTTCTCGTCCGGCAACGACCTTGCCGATTTCATGGTCGTCGCCACCGGCGGCGAGGGCGGCACCGAGGTCTGGGATTTCCTGATGGCGCTGGCCAGGGCGGAAAAGCCCATGGTTTCCGGCGTCGACGGCATCGCGGTCGGTATCGGCACCACGCTCAACCTGCATTGCGACCTGACCTTCGCCACGCCGCGCACGATGTTCCGCACGCCCTTCGTCGATCTCGGCCTGGTCCCCGAGGCGGGGTCGAGCCTGCTCGCGCCGCAGATTCTCGGCCGGCAAGGCGCCTTCGCGCTGCTTGGCCTCGGCGAAGGCTTTTCGGCCGAGCGGGCGAAAGCGGCCGGACTGATCTACGCGGTGGTCGAGGAGAACGAGCTCGAATCCGCCGTGCTTGCCGCCGCCGGGCAGATCGCGGCCAAGCCGCCCCAAGCGCTGAAGATCGCGCGTGACCTGATGCGCGGCTCGCGTGAAGAGCTCGTTGCCCGCATCGGCCAGGAAAGCGAGCATTTCCGCGAGCGGCTCAAATCCGACGAGGCCCGCGCGGCCTTGATGGCCTTCATGACCAGGAAGAAGGTAGGTGTTTAGTCCGGCATTTGATAGGTGGGATCGAGCCGGAACCGTTGGGGCTCTTTTGCCCAGATTTTGCCGGCGCCGTTAGTGCTCCACCGTATATTGGCGATGCCATATTGCCGCGCGTCCAGTTCTCCCCGGTGAAGCCGCTTAAGGGACCACCCCTCTCAGGGGTAAAGCCTTGTCTTGTCCCAGCCGCCCTTGGCATTGCGGGAAAAGACGACGCGGTCGTGCAGCCGGAAAGGCCGGTCGTGCCAGAACTCGATCGTCTGCGGCACGATACGGAAGCCCGACCAGTGTTTCGGCCGTGGGATCTCGCCGATCGCGTGGCGCGCCGTGTATTCGGCGACGGCTTTTTCCAGTGCGAAGCGGCTCTCCAGCGGCCGCGATTGTTTCGAGGCCCAAGCGCCGATTCGGCTGCCGCGCGGACGCGTCGCGTAATAGGCGTCCGCTTCCGCCTCGGTAACGATCTCCACCGGCCCGCGCGCGCGCACCTGCCGGCGCAGCGATTTCCAGTGAAAGCACATCGCCGCCTTCATGCTGCCAAGAATCTCGCGGCCTTTGGCGCTCTCGAAATTCGTATAGAACACAAATCCGCTTTCATCGAACCCCTTGAGCAGCACCATCCGCACATTCGGCATGCCCTCGGCATCGACGGTCGCCAGCGCTACGCTGTTGGGATCGTTGATCTCACTCTTCGTCGCGTCGTCGAGCCATGCGGCAAAGAGGCGGAATGGCTCGGCAGCCTCGGTAAAGTCACCGCTTGTTAACTCAGTTTCGCTCATAGTTTTTCCAAATTCTATTGCCGGCCGGGGAGATTGCCGATTGTCGCGCATCGCGCAACCTTTTGACAGCAGGCAATGGAGCCTTATTGCTTCGGCCAGCGCCCAGGCTGCGGTCAAGGCCGCCGCGATCGTGCTGGTCGTCTTGCCGCTTGCCGCCTGCGGTGCCGGCGGCTTCAGTTTGGAGCAGGCGGAGGTCGACCGTACGATCCTGACCAGCAGCACGCCTGCTGTTGCCTCACCGATCGATCAGGATCGCGCCTCGGACCAGGCGACGATCCGCAACGCGGTGTCTTCCGCCGATATTCAGGAGCTTGGCGGGCAGGCCGTTCCCTGGGCGAATTCCGATACCGGTTCGCGGGGCTCGATCATCGAACTGGCGGAGTCTAGGGACAACGGTCAGCTTTGCCGCCGCTTCACCGCGTCGCGCGAAAGCTTCGACGGCGTCGCCCTGTTCAAGGGCGAGGTTTGCCTGGCCGGCGCCGGCGCGTGGCGGATGCAGGACTTCAAAGCGCTCTGATTTTCCGCCATCATATGACCGCGCGCCACTGGAATTTCTTCCTATGCGAGCGCATATAGGTGGCAATCGTGGACTCACTTCTTCTCCAGGGCAGGAAGCATGCGCGACCCCTATGAGGTGCTGGGCGTTGCCAAGAACGCATCGGCCAAGGATATAAAATCGGCGTACCGCAAACTCGCCAAGGAGTATCATCCGGACCAGAATCCGGATCCCAAGGCGAAGGAGCGGTTTGCCGCAGCCAACCAGGCTTACGAGATCGTCGGCGACGAGAAGAACCGTGCGGCTTTCGATCGCGGCGAGATTGACGCCGAGGGCAAGCCGCGTTTTCAAGGCTTCGAGGGTGCCGCCGGCGGCGCCGATCCGTTCGCCGGCTTTCGTCGGCAGCAAGGACCGGGCGGCTCGCGCTTCGAGTTTCGCTCAGGCCGTCCGGGCGGCGATCCGTTCGACGGCAACAGCGACATCTTCAGCCAGATTTTCGGCGAGACCTTCTCTCGCGGTGCCGGGACGGGCGCCGGCCGGCAGGCGCCGTCCGGCGCCGACCTGAACGTGACGCTCGACGTCACCATCGAGGAAGCGGCGACCGCGGAAAAGGTAACGGCGATGTTCCCCGACGGGCGCAAGGTCGCTGTCAAACTGCCAGCCTATGTCGAGGACGGCCAGACGATCCGGCTGAAAGGCCAGGGCGAGCAAGGGCCGGGGCAGCCGGGCGACGCGCTGGTCAAGATCCGCTTCCGGCGGCACCCGCGCTATCGTGTCGAAGGCCGCGACCTCCACGCCGACCTGCCGGTTGCACTGGCGGATGCGGTGCTGGGTGCTAAGGTGGCGGTCGAAACGCCGACCGGCAGGCTTGCGGTAAATGTTCCCGCCTGGTCGAGCTCGGACAAGGTCCTGCGGCTGAAGGGCAGGGGCCTGCCGGAAAAAGTTGGCGGTCACGGTGATCTCTACGCGCACGTGCGGTTGATGCTGCCTGAAGGTGGCGACAGCGATCTCGAAGCGCTGATGCGCAACCGAAAGCGCTAGTTTTGCGCGTCCAAAAGGACGCGCGGCGCTGTAGAGCGATGCTTTTGTCCCCTGAACTGTCCGTGTTGAGCGCTTGAAGGGGCTCTGTGCCTGTGCGATAGCCACTCCACAAAGCAGAAGATCTTGCGGAGAGCGCTCACATGACGGGTGGACAAGGCATTATGGCCGGCAAGCGCGGGCTTGTCCTGGGCGTCGCGAACAATCGGTCGATCGCCTATGGCATAGCCAAGGCCTGCGTCGACAACGGCGCCGAGATTGCGCTGACCTACCAGGGCGAGGCGTTCAAGAAACGCGTCGAGCCGCTGGCGGCTGAACTCAACGCCCGTGTCGTCGGTCATTGCGATGTGACCGATCCGGCAACGCTCGATGCGGTCTTCGACGACATCGCCAGGCATTGGGGCAAGCTCGATTTCCTCGTCCACGCCATCGCCTTTTCCGACAAGGACGAGCTGACAGGCCGCTATGTCGAGACGACGCGCGACAATTTCCTGCGCACCATGGACATCTCGGTATTTTCCTTCACCACCATCGCCAAGCGCGCCGAGGCGCTGATGACCGATGGCGGTTCGCTGCTGACGCTGACCTATTACGGTGCGGAAAAAGTGATGCCGCATTACAACGTAATGGGTGTCGCCAAGGCGGCGCTCGAAGCCAGCGTGCGCTATCTGGCCGTCGACCTCGGCGCCAAGAAAATCCGCGTCAACGCCATCTCCGCCGGCCCGATCAAGACGCTGGCCGCCTCCGGCATCGGCGATTTTCGCTACATATTGAAGTGGAACGAATACAATTCACCGCTGAAGCAGACGGTAACGCAAGAGGAAGTCGGCGATTCAGCCGTCTATTTCCTGTCCAATCTTTCGCGCGGCGTCACCGGCGAGATCCACCATGTCGATTCCGGTTACCATGTCGTCGGCATGAAGGCGGTCGACGCGCCTGATATTTCGACCGTCAAGGAATAACCCCTCGAACTCTCCCGCCTCCAGCCTGCTCTCGACCGCTCTCCGGATGACCTGATGTATCCGCTCGTCTACATCGCGCGCCATGGCCAGACGGTGTGGAACGCCGAGTCCCGGCTGCAAGGACAGGCCGACACCGATCTCAACCCGCTTGGCTGCGAGCAGGCGACCCGCAACGGCCATCGGCTTGCCGAATTCGTTCATAACCCCGAGGATTTCGACTTTGTCGCCAGTCCGATGCGGCGGACGCGCCAGACCATGGAGCGCATTCGCGCTGCAATGAGGCTCGATCCGCGGGCCTACCGCACCGATCCCCGCCTTGTCGAAATGAGTTTCGGCGATTGGCAGGGTTTCACCTTTCCCGAACTCGAGGCCCGGCATCTGGGCTCGGGCAGGGAGAGGCGCCTCGACAAATGGAATTTCCTGCCGCCCGGCGAGGGCGCTGAAAGCTATCAAATGCTGCTTGAGCGGATAAAGCCGTGGTTCGACGCGCTGGACCGCCCGACGGTCTGCGTGACCCATGGCGGCGTCGTGCGCGCCCTGTTTCGCATGGTGCTGGGAATGCCCGAGACGGAAGCCGCAAACCTGGATGTGCCGCAGGATCGCTTGCTCAGGCTGGAGGGACGAACCCTGGAGTGGCTCTGAAGGACGCGAGTTCAGCCCTTCTCAGACATTGATTCAGAAATTGATGCCAAGTCGGGACGACGTAGAGAAGCGGGCGGAGGTTGGCGGCCAGTCCCCGTACGGCCTCTCCCAGGCGGATGCGGTCCTGCTCTGCTATCTTTTCGAATCAAGGCCGCCAGGCAAGCTCCACTTCCTGCACATGCTCAAGCGGATTGTCGGATAAACCGGCAATCTCCGTGACGATTTTGCGGCGGAGGACAGGAAAATAATCCTCCAATGTGCGAGCTGTGGTCGCGAAACTGTTGGGACCGCCGGTAACGTGGGTGTAGAGATAATCGGTTGGGTGCTGCCACGCTCCTTCGTATGGGTCGAGGCTGAGGGCTAAGTCCTTAGGTGGTAGCACCGGCGCGGGGATGGCAAGCGCATTGATGATGTGGCCCATGGCCAAGGCGTGGTCCCGCGCAGTCTCTGGGGCAGGACCATCATTGTTGGGTCCATTCGCTGAGATGTCGATAACCGCGCGGTCGGGTGTGGCGGGGCACTGGGCCAGGCTCTGGGACGCGTAGGAAATGGCCCAGCTGAGGCTAGTGAGGCCGAGGCGGTCTTGACCGGTACGGTGGCCCATATCTCGAATAACGTCAGCTGCCTCTCGCGCGCCGCGCGCATTTTCTATGATGCGCCAAGGCAATATGGTGTGGGCGGTATGATGGCTGGACCATTCGACGTAGGTCACGGCGATCCGCCCAGTGCGGGTCAGGGCTATGGCGGACACGATGTCAGGGTGGCTCAACGCCTGGGCGTGACCCTCACGCTGCATATGGGCTGTGTCATTGGCGATGCTGGCCGAGATATCAGCGGCCAGGACGAGGCACACGTCAACCGCAGCGTCGGCCTTCTGCGCGCGGACGGATGCAGCTGGAATAAGGCAGCTTGTGCAGATGATGAGGGTAGGCATGAGGGCGCCCCGGTGTTTCGGTGCGACTGCGGGGGTCGCCGTAAGAGCGTGGAGAGTTCCGTTGGTAGGGGCGATGTCGCCATTGATTTGGACGGTGCGTGCGCCGTGCGTTGCAATTTTAGCCACCGATCCCCCATTCACAAAAGACGCCTACGGCCCGCTTTACGCTCGCGCCGAGACAACTGAACGCGCAAGGATGCGTCGTTCGTTTTTGACCCCGTGACCTCGCCGGTTCCCGAAGGCTGTTTTATAGAAATTCAAATCTTGCGCATGCCCCAACTGGGTCAGACCAAGTGTACTAGCCCTACTCGTCAGGCTCCCTCGGCCGCGGACGGCTGGAAGTTTCGAGTTCGCTAATATAAACTCGGACTGCTTCTCGTTGCGGGACGGAGAGGGGCGCAGCTTTTGACCTCAATGCAGTGGGCCTGCCATAGCCGAAGCGGCGGCCGACCCGGCGCTTTGGGATGCTGCAATGGATGTGGCTGCGGACGCTACTGGAAGCTTTGGCGCAATGCTATTCGACGCGAAAGGGCATCTCCCCGGCATACCGAAAGGTCGCCGAATGGGTCCGTCGCTCGAGACATACGTCAAGGATGGCTGGATCGACCGGGACGAGCGATGCAACCTGTTGCCTCTGTTGATCCGGAGAGGCGCCGTCAGCGAGCTTGACGTACTGACGCCCGAGGAAATCGCCAGGCATCCCTACTATCAGGAATTTCTCGCGCCATTCGGCCTGCGGTGGTTTGCGGGTGTGAAGGTTGCGGCAGGCGATGCCTCTGGTGCCTGTCGATCCAGCAAGGCCCTTTTTCGCCATCCGAGCTGCAGAGCCTTGCCGACTTCTCAAGACAGTTGGGTTCTGCGGTTGCGCTCGCGAGAATGCTGAGCTTCGCGCGTGCCGAAGGCGCGATGGGTGCATTCAGCGCTAGCGGCACGCTTGCAGTGATGCTTGACCGGAACGCCGCCGTGATCCTGGTGAACGAACCCGCAGAGAGACTGTTCGGTCGAGACCTTTGGGTGACCGGCCGCCATTTGGCTTGTGCCGACAAGAACGCCACTGATGCCCTTAGGCGCGCATTTCACGTGCTGCTGCGAAATCCGACCCCGCCAGCGATGCTGAATCCCGTCCCGCTGCCCCGCCTCGGAGGCAGACCTCTGCTAGCTTATCCGACGCGCCTGCCAAGAATTACCACGAAAGCCCATCCTGTCAGATAGTTGTCTGCTTTGTCGATCCGGACATTCATCCTCAACCGTCGGAGGTCGCCTTGCGGACTTGCTTCGGGCTGACCCCTGCCGAGGCGAGACTGGCTCGCCTGGTTTCATCGGGCGCAGAGTTGAAGGCCGTCGCGGACGACTTGGGAGTCACTTACGAAACCGCCAGGAATCAGCTGAAAGCCGTCTTCGCCAAAACCGAGACCCATCGCCAGCCCGAACTGGTAGCGTTGCTCGCGAGAATAGCCAGCACCGCCCAAACTGAATGACTCTATTCGGTTGAATCGCTGTCCGGCAATTGCATGTCGGTGATGACGTTCTCGCCGTTAGTCTCGTCATAGGCGATCACGATATCCATGCCGGGTTTCAGCGCATCGAGATCGGTTTCGGCATTGAGCTTGTAGGATTTGCCGTCGTCTAGTGTCAGCGTCAACGTGTCCTTGTCGACCTCTTTGATCAGGCCTTCGGTTTGGCCGGCGAATGCGGCAGTGGAAAACAGCAACATGGCGGCAACGGCGCCGATCAGGATACGCATCATCGTCCTCTTATCATTGCGCCGGCTCGGTGGCGGCGGGTGTTCAACAGACGGATCGAGGGAAGCAGAAACCAACCGAATGTGTCAAAACTAAATCCGCCAGATCACAGTTTGACCACTGCGGAAAACGCCAATAGAACGCAGACTGCAGCGGCGCGCGTCCCTGTTGGACGGGCGCAGGACGCTGTAGCACTTTGATTTTGCGCATGACCCCAAAAATCGCTCCGATTTTCGGGTCATGTGCTAAGCCGGCTCCGATGCCGGCAGGGCTGGTTTCATGTCTCACAATACGTTTGGCCACCTTTTCCGCGTCACCACCTGGGGCGAAAGCCATGGCCCAGCGCTCGGCTGCGTGGTCGACGGCTGTCCGCCCGGCATCCGCTTCACGCGCGCTGAGATCCAGGCCGACCTCGACAAGCGCCGCCCGGGTCAATCGCGTTTTGTGACGCAGCGTCGCGAACCCGACGAGGTCAAGATCCTGTCCGGCTTCATTCTGGATGAGGACGGCGAGACCATGATCACCACCGGCACGCCGGTGTCGATGCTGATCGAGAATGTCGACCAGCGCTCCAAGGACTATGGCGAGATCGCCCGCCAGTACCGGCCTGGTCATGCCGATTACACCTACGATGCCAAATACGGCCTGCGCGACTATCGCGGTGGCGGCCGGTCTTCGGCCCGCGAGACAGCGGCGCGGGTGGCGGCCGGAGCCTTGGCCCGCAAAGTCGTGCCCGGCATGACCGTGCGCGGTGCGCTGGTATCGATGGGGGAGAAATCGATCGACCGCGCCAACTGGAACTGGAATTTCGTTGGCGACGCCGAAAATCCGTTCTTCACGCCCGACCCGGCATCGGTCGCCGTCTTTACCGCGTATCTTGACGGCATCCGCAAGGCTGGTTCCTCGGTCGGCGCGGTGATCGAGATCGTCGCCGACGGCGTTCCGGCAGGCCTCGGCGCCCCGATCTATGCCAAGCTCGACCAGGACATTGCCTCGGGCCTGATGTCGATCAATGCCGTAAAGGGTGTCGAGATCGGTAACGGCTTCGAGGCCGCCCACATCACCGGCGAAGAGAATGCCGACGAGATGCGCATGGGCAATGACGGCAAGCCGGTCTTCCTCTCCAATAATGCGGGCGGCATCCTCGGCGGCATCTCGACCGGCCAGGCGATCGTCGCGCGCTTCGCCGTCAAGCCGACCTCGTCGATCCTGACCCCGCGAAAGTCGATCGACAAGGACGGCAACGACGTCGAGATCATGACCAAGGGCCGGCATGACCCGTGCGTCGGCATCCGCGCCGTGCCGATCGGCGAGGCGATGGTTGCCTGCGCGATCGCCGATCACTATCTGCGTCATCGGGGACAGACAGGGAGGGGAGTAGGGGAGTAAGGCAGTAGGGGAGTATGTTACGCAGCTCCCGCGACCGTATTTTCCTTTTTCCTACTCCCTTACTGCCCTACTCCCCTACTCCCGCGAGCAAAGCGAGCACTTATGCCTTACGACCAGAAGAAAATCGTCGAAGCCCTGCGCGCCTTCGAACGCGGTGAGATCGTCGTCGTCATGGACGATGACGGGCGCGAGAACGAGGGCGACCTGATCGTCGCCGCCGTCCATTGCACGCCGGAAAAGATGGCGTTCATCGTCCGCAACACCTCCGGCATCGTCTGCACGCCGATGCCGCGCGAGGAAGCCAAGCGGCTGAATCTTTCGCCGATGGTCGCCGACAATGACTCGGCCCACACCACCGCCTTCACCGTCAGCGTCGATTTCAAGCACGGCACGACGACGGGCATCTCGGCCGACGACCGCACATTGACCGTGCGCAACCTTGCCAACGGCAATGTCGGGGCGTCCGATTTCGTCCGCCCCGGCCACATCTTTCCGCTGATCGCGCGCGAAGGCGGCGTGCTGATGCGTTCGGGCCATACCGAAGCAGCGGTCGATTTGTGCAAGCTTGCCGGCCTGCCGCCGGTCGGTGTCATTTCCGAGCTGGTCAATGATGACGGCACTGTGATGCGCGGCCCGCAGGTACAGGCCTTCGCCGAAAAGAACGGTTTGAAGCAGATTTCGGTCGCCGACCTCATCGCCTACCGCCAGCGCAAGGAAACCTTGGTCGAGCGTGTCGCCTGTTCGGACATCGAAACGCCTGGCGGCAAGGCGCAGGTCTTCACCTACACGCTGCCCTGGGACTCGATGCACCATGTGGCGATCGTCTTCGGCGACATCCGCGATGGCGAGGAGGTGCCGGTGCGGCTGCATTCAGAGGATGTGGTGACGGACGTCTTCGGCACCAGCCACAGGCTGGACGCCATCATGAAATCGATGGGCGAGCGCCGGCGCGGCGTCATCGTCTATCTGCGCGAAGGCTCCGTCGGCGTCGCCCATCAGGAGCGCAACCGGCCGGCTGCCGGCGATCGCGAGGACCATGAAGAGGCGCGCCGCCGCGAAAGCGAATGGCGCGAGATCGGTCTTGGCGCGCAAATCTTGAAGGATCTTGGCATTTCCTCGATCAACCTGATCGCCTCGCGCGAACGCCACTATGTCGGGTTGGAAGGCTTCGGCATCCATATCGCCAAGACCGAGATTCTTTAGTCTGTTGGAGACAATGGAGATGAGCTTCGAGGCATATCTCAGTTGTTTTGAAAACGGCGAACAGAGCTATTTTACAACATCGATCGTGAACGACGCCTTCGCACCGTTCATCACCAGCCGCGATCCTGAATTCTCATGCTGGTTGGTCACCTATCAGGACTCTCCGTCGGCATTGGATCAAACCGACCTTTATCTAAATCTCGATCCGGACGACGCGTCGCGGTGTTCGGGGTTCACGGTGGCGCGCCCCACTTCCAACATTCGCCTATTCGATTCGCTCCTGAGAATTCTCCAGGCAACCAACTCGACCATCTATTGTCCCGGCGAGTGTCCACCAATGGTGGGGCGTGCCGAAGCAATTGCCCATTTGAGCCCCGAATTGGTCGAGGCACTGGGAACCCCGGTCGTCGTCCTGAACGGAAATGAGATCAGGGATCGGTTGGAAAGATCGTAGAACTCCAGATCCGGCCAGCGGCATTCGTCGCCCATTCTTATCCTCCTTCTCAACCTGATCGCCTGAAAGGCGGCGTCAAGGCGTATGCCGAGACGCGATTCGATGCGTCTTGCTTAGTGCGGATTGCGACGTCCCGAGCCTGGCCACAGCGCGTGAGACTCGGCTCCGCCAGAAAGGCATTCAGGTCGGCACGCTCCATACGCCGCGCCTTTCTGATGGTCGCGTCTGCCTGACGGCCAGGTCCGCCTGGTGGATAGTGACTCGCGCGCCAGCATTCATGACTCTCATGCAAAAGAGCATGCGAAGTTAAGCCCCTAATCGCAAGCGTATACGCCTTCGAAAAGGAGGACGTCCGGCCCCGCTTGGGACCGGACGCATAGAGACTATTCAGCAGGAACCGCGACTGCGTCGCATGCGGAGGTGTCGCAATCGGCCGTGGCAAGGCTGCGCTGGCCGGCGAGCACGATGACCAGCGCGATTGCGCCCGCCGCCACCGACACCAGGAACCCGCTCTGTGCGCCGAAGGCGTCCACCACCCATCCGGCGGCGAAGGAGCCGAGCGCCATGCCGATGCCTATGCCGGTCATGACCCAGGTGACGCCCTCGGTCAGCACGGCCTCCGGCACGCGCCGCTCGATCAGGCCGAATGCCGTGATGAAGGTCGGCGAGATCGCCACGCCGCTAACGAAGACGGCCAGTGCCAGAAGAGGTACCGTGTCGGCGACGAGCAGCGGCAGCGTGGTGAGCGCGATGATGGCGATCGCGATGGCAAGCTGAATTTGCAGCGGTGTTTTCAGGTTCAGGGCGCCGATGATGATGCCGACGACAAACGATCCGAGGGCGTAGACGCCGATGACGAGGCTGGCGGCGCCGGGCTGGCCGAGCTCCTTGGTGATCGCCACGGTGCTCACCTCCGTGGTTGCGAAGGTCGCGCCGATGAAGATCAGGGCCAAGGTGATGATTTGGACCGGCCGCAGGCGGATTGCCGAGCTGCGCGAACCAATTTCCACCGGTCGCACTCGCGGCTCGGTCGAGCGCTGCAGGATGAAGGCTGTCGAGCCGAAGGCGAGGAACAATGTGCTCGCCAACATTCCCGCTTCCGGGAAAAGGGCGACGCTCAGTCCCACCGATAGCGAAGCCCCGGCGATGTAGACCAGCTCGTCCGCCGCCGACTCGAAGGCGAACGCGGTGTTCATCTCGGGGCGATCTCGGAAGAGCTCTGTCCAGCGCGCGCGCACCATTGCGGGGATGCTGGGCATTGCGGCGGCCAGCAGCGCTGACACGAACAGTGTCCATATCGGCCAGTCCTGATTGGCCGCCGCAATCAGCACTACGAAAGCGAGCGCGGAAATGACAGTGGTGGGCACCACAATCCGCGCTTGGCCGAGGCGGTCCACCAGCCGCGATATCTGCGGCGCGACGAAAGCATTGGCCAGCGCATATGTCGCGGAGACGGCGCCAGCCAGCCAGTATTCGCCGTGCGTCTGCGACAGCATCGCGACGATCCCGATCGGAGCCATGGCCATCGGCATCCTGGCAACGAAGCCGGCTGCGGCGAAGCCCTTGGCTCCCCTTGCCTTGAAGATTTCGCGATAGGGATTGGGCATGAGAACACTCCTGGATTTTTGAGGCCGAGCCACTTATATACGTGGCGTATGCAAATCAAATAATGACATACGACGCGTATGTCAATTAATATACGAGACGTATGTGAAGGAATGAGCGAATGGGGCACAAACCACGCAAGGAGATGATCGCGGAGACCCGCGCCAAATTGGTCGCGGCGGCGCGCCATGCCTTTGGCACTGTCGGCTATGCCGAGGCGTCGATGGACGACTTCACCGCATCGGCCGGGCTGACGCGTGGCGCGCTTTATCATCACTTCGGCGACAAGAAGGGCCTTCTCCAGGCGGTCATCGCCGAGATCGACGGGGAAATGTTGGCCCGGCTGAAGATCGTTTCGGCCAGGGCGGACACTCTCTGGCAGGGCTTTGTCGACGAATGCACCGCTTATATCGAGATGGCGCTGGAGCCGGAGATCCAGCGTATTGTCCTTCGCGATGGACCGGCGGTGCTCGGCGATCCTTCGCAATGGCCGAGCCAGAACGAATGCATCCGCTCGATGAGCGAGAACCTTCAAAGGCTGAGGGACGAGGGAACCATCGTTGCCGTTGATCCCGAAGCCGCAGCAAGGTTGGTCAGCGGCGCCTCGCTACATGCCGCGCAGTGGATCGCAAATTCGGAGGATCCCGAAGCGACGTCGAAAAAGGCGGTGAAGGCGTTCAACGTGCTTTTGGAGGGGCTGCTCAAACAAGGCCGCGGGATTGCCCGTCCACAAGCACCGGCTGAGATTGACAAATCGCTGGCCTGAGTCTGTGTCGAGACCGTCGAAGGCCAGGTGCCCGACCCGAATGGGACCGGCCGAGGTGCTCTCGAACCTCACGCAACTCAAGGAGAGGGCGCTGGCCTCGCTCGGCCGTTCGCGCTGGCCCCAACTGCTAAACCCTGTTGAACGTCCGGCTTTGGTGGCGCGAAAACATGGTCAAAGCCGCCATGTGCGCCTATATCGGGGCATGGTCACAAGGCTTTATACCCACCCGATCTTTCTCGAGCACATAACGCCGCCCGGTCATCCGGAGCGGCCCGACCGCCTGCGCGCCATCGAACGCGTGCTCGACGACGAAGCCTTTGCCGCCCTTGATCGTGCCGAGGCGCCGGAAGGCGACGAGGCCACCATCCTCTACGCACATCCGCAGGAATTCGTCGAACGGGTCCGCGCTACGATACCGGACACCGGTATCGCTCGCGTCGACGCCGACACCACCGCCAGCCCGAAAAGCTGGCAGGCGGCCGTGACGGCGATCGGCGCTGCCAACGCCGCCGTCGACGATGTCTTTCGGGGCAACGTCGCCAATGTCTTTGTCGCCGCCCGCCCGCCCGGCCACCACGCCGAAAAGACGACGTCCATGGGCTTCTGTCTGTTCAACACCGCGGCGATCGCGGCGCGCTACGCGCAAAGGCAGCACCAGGCCGAGCGCGTTGCCATCGTCGACTGGGACGTGCATCACGGCAATGGCACGCAGGATATTTTCTGGGACGATCCGTCGGTGCTCTATTGCTCGACGCACCAGATGCCGCTTTATCCCGGAACCGGCGCCGTGAGCGAAACCGGCGCCGGCAACATCGTTAACGCGCCGTTGGCGCCGCAGACCGGCAGCGAGGCTTTCCGCGACGCTTTCCTGTCGCGCATCTTGCCGGCGCTCGACAATTTCGCACCCGACCTCATCATAATTTCCGCCGGCTTTGACGCGCACCACCGCGATCCGCTGGCCGAGATCAACCTGACCGAGGACGATTTCGACTGGGCGACCGGCCAGTTGATGCAGCGTGCCGGTCGCCACAGCGACAACCGCCTCGTCAGCCTGCTCGAGGGCGGCTACGATCTGCAGGGATTGGCATTTTCGGTCGCCGCCCATGTCGGGCGACTGATGAAAGGATAGACGATGGCTGGTGAGACCAATGAAGACGTCAAGGCAATGAGCTTCGAGCAGGCGCTCGACGCGCTGGAAAAAATCGTCGATGATCTGGAGCGCGGCGACGTGCCGCTCGATCAGTCGATCCGCATTTATGAGCGCGGTGAGGCACTGAAGGTACATTGCGATCGGCTGCTCAAGGCGGCCGAGGACAAGGTCGAGAAGATCAGGCTTTCGCGCGACGGCAAGCCGGTGGGGACAGAGCCGCTGGATGCTGAGTAAAGTATGATCCCGAACCGAAGGTCCGCGTTGGCGCAAAGCGGAAACCGGTTTTCGGACAAGATCATGCTCAAACTAGGATAAAAGCGAGACGCGGAGGTCCAGAAAAGCGATGTGCAGAAACATCAAGACCCTGTTCAATTTTGATCCGCCGGCGACGAACGAGGAAATTCGCGACGCGGCGCTTCAGTTCGTCCGCAAGCTGAGCGGATCGACACGACCCTCGAAGCGGAATCAGGACGCCTTCGATCATGCCGTCGATGCTATCGCTGCGTCGGCTCGCGAGCTTCTCGATTCTCTCGAAACCACGCACCATCCGCGCAGTCGCGAGGAAGTCGCGGCCAAGGCGCGCGCAAAAGCGGCAATCCGTTTCGCCTGATTTGATGGCAACCGTGCATCTGACAAGGAGGTTTCGTGAGCTTCTTCCCCGGAAACGACCCCCTGCCCGGTGACGCCTTCGCCAGCGACCAGATCGAACTGATGGTTATTCCGAACGCCAAGGACATTGGCGGCTTTCAGGTTCGCCGTGCCTTGCCGACCGCCAGGCGTCGGCTGGTCGGTCCCTTCATCTTCTTCGATCGCATGGGCCCGGCGATTTTGCGGGCCGGCCAGGCGCTCGACGTCCGTCCGCATCCGCATATCGGCCTGTCGACGGTGACTTACCTGTTCGACGGCAAGATCAGGCATCGCGATTCGCTCGGCACCGAAATGGTAATCCAGCCCGGCGACGTGAATTTGATGACCGCCGGCCGCGGTATCGTCCATTCCGAGCGTACGCCACAGGAGCTGCGCGGCGCGCCGATGTCGGTTTCCGGCCTGCAGACATGGCTGGCGCTGCCCGACGATAAGGAGGAGGTCGACCCGATCTTCGAGAGTACGGCGGCGATGCGTCTGCCCGAGATCGACGCCGAAGGCGTCAGCGGGCGCGTCGTCATCGGCGCCTTTTCCGGGCTGCGGTCTCCGGTCGTGACCGCTTCTGACACGCTCTATGCAGACCTCAGCCTGGCGCCCGGCGCCAGCGTGAAAATCCCTGCCAATGCCGAGGAGCGCGCCATCTATACGTTGGAGGGAGAGGTCTCGGTCTCCGGCGACCGCTTTCCGGCAGAGCGGCTGCTGGTGTTTCGGCCCGGCGACGAGATTGTCGTATCCTCGGAGGGTGGAGCGCATTTTATGCTGTTCGGCGGCGCCTCACTCGGCTCGAAGCGCTACATCTGGTGGAATTTCGTGTCATCGTCGAAGGAACGCATCGAACAGGCGAAAGAAGAGTGGAAGACAGGCCGCTTCGATATCGTTCCTGGGGATGAAGAAGAGTTCATTCCTCTGCCGGACAATTAGAGCGCCGCGCGCGGTTTTGGACACGCAAAGGAAACCTTAACACTTTGAATCTGAGCCGCGTCACTCACACGCATTTACATTCGCCGGCCAGCGGCCTATTTCGCACGTGAATAAAAAGCAGGCCCTACCACCAGTGAACGCAAAGCTCCATACGCCCCTTCTCGACAAGGTCCGCATACCGGCCGACCTCAGGACGCTTGACGAACGTGATCTGCCGCAGTTGGCATTGGAGCTTCGCACCGAGTTGATCGACGCCGTGTCCCACACCGGCGGACATCTCGGTGCTGGCCTTGGCGTGGTCGAACTGACGGTCGCATTGCACTATGTCTTCAACACGCCAGACGACCGGCTGATCTGGGATGTCGGTCACCAGGCCTATCCACACAAGATCCTGACCGGCCGCCGCGACCGTATCCGCACGCTGCGGCAAGAGGGCGGCCTGTCCGGCTTCACCCAGCGCGCCGAGAGCGAATACGATCCGTTCGGCGCCGCCCACTCGTCGACCTCCATTTCCGCCGGCCTCGGCATGGCAATGGCACGCGATCTCTCCGGTGGCCGCAACAATGTCATTGCCGTTATCGGCGACGGCGCCATGTCGGCCGGCATGGCCTATGAGGCGATGAACAATGCCGGCGCGCTCGATGCCCGTCTGATCGTCATCCTCAACGACAACGACATGTCGATCGCTCCGCCGACCGGCGCAATGAGCGCCTATCTGGCCCGCCTTGCGTCGGGCAAGGCCTATCTGGGCTTGCGCGATTTCGGCAAGAAGCTGACTTCTTATCTGGGCGAGCGCGCCGATCGCGCCATCAAGCGGGCGGTCGAACATGCGCGCGGCTACGTCACTGGCGGCACGCTGTTCGAGGAAATGGGTTTCTATCACATCGGCCCGATCGACGGTCACAATCTCGAGCACCTGATCCCGGTGCTGAAGAACGTCCGCGACAATGCCGACGGCCCGGTGCTGATCCACGTCGTGACCCAGAAGGGCAAGGGCTATGGACCGGCCGAGGCGGCCGCCGACAAATATCACGGCGTCAACAAGTTCGACGTCATCACCGGCGCCCAGGCCAAGGCGCCGGCCAACGCGCCGAGCTACACGAAGGTCTTTGCCGAAAGCCTGGTCCAGGAGGCCCGAGAGGACGACCGCATCGTCGCCATCACCGCCGCCATGCCGAACGGCACCGGCCTCGACCTCTTCGGCGAGGCGTTCCCGTCGAGGACCTTCGATGTGGGTATCGCCGAGCAACATGCGGTGACTTTTGCCGCCGGCCTTGCCACGGAAGGCTTCAAACCTTTCGCTGCGATCTATTCGACCTTCCTGCAGCGCGCCTACGACCAGGTCGTCCACGACGTGGCGATCCAGAAACTGCCGGTGCGCTTTCCGATCGATCGCGCCGGCTTCGTCGGGGCCGACGGGGCTACCCATTGCGGCGCCTTCGACACGACTTTTTTGGCGACGCTGCCCGGTTTCGTCGTCATGGCCGCGGCGGACGAGGCGGAACTGCGACACATGGTGCGCACGGCGGCAAGCTACGATGAAGGCCCCATCGCCTTCCGCTACCCGCGCGGCAACGGCGTCGGCGTCGACTTGCCGGAGCGTGGCTCGGTTCTCGAAATCGGCAAGGGCCGTATCGTCAAGGAGGGCACCAAGGTTGCGCTGCTTTCCTTCGGCACGCGGCTGCAGGATTGCCTGGCTGCGGCCGAGGAACTCGGCGCGGCAGGGCTTTCCACCACGGTCGCCGATGCTCGTTTCGCCAAGCCGCTCGACGAGGACCTGATCCGGCGGCTGGCGCGCTCGCATGAGGTGCTGGTAACAGTGGAAGAGGGCGCGGTCGGTGGCTTCGCCAGCCATGTGCTGCAATTCCTGGCCCATGAAGGGCTGCTGGAAAACGGCCTGAAGGTACGCCCGCTTGTGTTGCCCGACACTTTTGTCGATCACGCCAAGCCCGAAAAGATGTACGCCGACGCCGGGCTTGATGCCGCCGGTATCGTGCGCACCGTCTTCGTGGCGCTGGGACACACCGCCAGCGCGCAAAGCGCCTGAATCAAAATCTCAACGGCTTGAATAAGCTTCCCGACGCGCGGTCGTAACTGACTGTTTGCGTTGTCATTTGGCATTCGCCTACGGTGTCTCTTGGCGCCGGTCTCGCGGCCAATCTTCTAGAAGCAGAGTGAAATCCTGATGCTTGCTACCGCGTGTGAAGAGCAGAAATGGGTGGTTTCGTGCCGTTCGATTGTCGACTGGAAATGAGCGACCAGCGCCAGAAACGGACATGAGCGAAAGCGATTCCATGGCAGCTTTGGAAGAGCTGACATTCGACATCCTCATATCAATTCATCAGCTTCGGCTCCGAGAATACCCATGTGCGATCTAAAATTTGCGTGCGCGGGTGATAGAGGCGGACCCAGTAACTCCAGCCTGGTGTAATCGAAATACAGTTGGCAATCTTTCCGTCGCAGCCAACGAACTGGATATCGACCGATCCATCCGCCCCGGGCGAGGCCCAAGTCCGCGCGGGAGCAAGCGAGAGGACACGAGTCCGACCGTGCGCTGCCGGAGGTCCTCGTTAGCTCGGGAATGCCTGTTGTGCTATCGTCCTAAAGTCTCTCGGGCCGCCGAGGGTCTCGCATGATCTTCCGTTCGAGGGAGAGAGCATCTGTGACGGAATTTGAAACGAAACTGAAGTCGGCCGCCAAGCTTGCCGCGAAAGGCAGGGTTTCGCGTCGTGACTTTGTTCAGCTGGCGCTCGCCGCCGGCCTTACCGCCACGGCCGCCAATGCGATGTTCGCCCAGGCGGTGCGCGCCGAACCCAAGAAGGGCGGCACCTTGAAGATCGGCATCAGCGAAGCCGCCGCCACCGATTCACTGGACCCGGGTCTCTACCTCAACCCGTTCACCGGCACCGCGCTAGGGGGAACCTTGTCGAACAGCCTGACCGAGATCGATTCCAAGGGCAACGTGGTCCCCGACCTCGCCGAGAGCTTTGAGCCGTCAGACGGCGCCAAGAAGTGGGTATTCAAGCTGAGGAAAGGCGCCACCTTTCACAATGGCAAGACAGTTACCGCCGATGATGTCGTGGCCTCGGTCAGGCATCACACCATCGAGGGCACGAAATCGACGATGAAATCGCTCTTGGCTTCGGTCAGGAATGTCGTCGCCGACGGTGCCTTGACGGTGGTGTTCGAACTCGACGGCGGCAATGCCGACTTCCCCTACATCATGTCGGACATCCCGGTCATGCCGGCGAAAGAGGGCGGCGTCGACTGGGAGTCGGGCACCCGCACCGGCCCCTATATGCTCGAAAAGTTCGAGCCGGGCGTCATCGCCACCTTCAACAAGAACCCGAACTACTTCAAATCCGACAAGGGCTGGTTCGACCGTGTCGAATACCTGGCGATCAATGATGTAACGGCGCGCACCAACGCGCTCAACACCGGCGAAGTCCATTACATGGATCGCTGCGATCTGAAGACGCTCGACATTCTGAAGCAGAACCCCGATCTCGTGATCTCAGAGACGACGGGCTACGGCCACTACGTCTATGTCATGAACGTCCAGAAGGCGCCCTTCGACAATCCCGATGTGCGCAATGCGTTGAAGTACTCGCTCAATCGCGACGAGATCGTGCGGAAGGTGTTTCTTGGCCACGGCGCCATCGGCAACGACAATCCGATCGCACCGACCGTCAAGTTCGCGATCGATCCGCAGCCGAAGCACGTCTACGACCCCGACATGGTCAAGAGCCTGCTCAAGAAGGCGGGGGCCGAGAACACCCAGTTCGACCTGTCGGTCGCGGATGCCGGGTTCACGGGTGCTACCGACTCGGCTTTACTCTGGCAGGAGCATGCCCGCGCCGCCGGCCTCAACCTGAATGTGATCCGGGAGCCCAATGAAGGCTACTGGAACAATGTCTGGCTCCAGAAGCCGTTCTACGCCTCTTACTGGGCCGGCCGGCCGACGTGCGACTGGATGTTCACCACCGCCTATGCGGCGGAAGCGCTGTGGAACGAAACGTTCTGGAAAAATCCGCGCTTTAATGAGCTGCTCGTCGCCGCCCGCTCGGAGACCGACGATACCAAGCGCGCCGGCATGTATGCCGAAATGCAGCAATTGCTGCATGACGACGGCGGGCTCATCAACCTCGTCTTCAACTCCTATGTCGATGCCCACACCAAGGCTCTTGCCCATGGCGAGTTGGCGTCGAACTGGCCGATGGACGGGTCGAAGATCGCCGAACGCTGGTGGTTCGCCTAGGCCGTGTACTCGTCAATTGGGATGGCGGACTGGACGCGTTTGATGTCTCCTTGCCCCCAACAGCGGCTCCGGAGCGGACATCGCAGCAGGCCCGAGTTGGGCCACAAGCGGAAATCCCTGGCGCGCGTCCAGGGTCCATCAATTGCCTCTGATTTTGGACAGCGCGTCCTTTGCGTAAATGCCAACCAGAGCTTCATTCTGGAGTGCGACAAGCGCAGGTATCGCAGCTTGTGCCGGAGGTCCGATCTTTCCCAGCGCCTCGATGGCCGCCCGGCGGAGATACTCAACCTTGAGCGCTTCAACCAGAGCCGGAACGGCTTGTAATGCCGCTGGTCCAAACCAGCCCAGTCGTTTTGCTGCATATAGCTGGGAAAAGGGATCGCCGGCGCCAAGCTCTGCTTCCAGGCTCGTAACGGTGACGTCCAGCGGCAGCGCAGCGATACGGACACCGTCATTCAGGCGCTCCGGGACGCTTGCGTGTTCATAATCCCATTTGAACGAAAGGTGTAAGGTGTCGGCAAGGTTTTCGAGCCCTTTCTGGCCTACACCCGGTCGGAACTTCAGCAGCATTTGTCTCGCTTCTTCGCGGCGACCGAGCTGCGCCAGTACGGAACTGAGAGGTAGAAAGAGCGCAGTTGCGTCTGGGTTTCGCCTTACACCTTCTCCGAACACCTCAGCCGCTTGTTTCAGATCGCCCATTGCAAAAAGCGCCAATCCACGAGCGAGAACATAATGGCTTGGATAGTTCGGGTTGAGCCGCATGGCGGTCGCGACGAAATTCAGCGCCTCGGCGGGTTCGCCTGAGATCGTCAGCGCCCAAGCCGTTGCGATGTGCGCCTCGGGGTCGTTGGGATCCAATGCAATCGCTCGACCGGCATTCCTGCGTGCATCTTCGGCCAGGCCTTGATAAACGTCCCGCAATGCCTCGACCGTATAAGACAGTGACGTTGGATATTTCTTGGCCAGCTCTACGTAATCGTAGGCTCCCCACCAGAAATAGGGTTCGTCCCTACCGAGTTCTTTACCCCAGAGTGACTCAACGACGCGGAAGTAGGCCAGCGCCAGGGCGGCATAAGCTCGCCCATATTCGGGATCAAGTTCCGTTGCTTTTTTCAAGGAAGTGATGGCGGCAGCTGTATCCTTTGCGTTGTAACGGAGATAAAGGCTCCAACCCTCATCGAAAGCTTCCTTGGCTGCAATGTTGTCCGGCTTGGCGCGGGCAATTTCCGTTTTTGTGGTGGTGGTGAGATTGACCTTCAACGCTTCGACGATCTTTGCGACAAAAAGGTCCTGGACCGCAAAAATATCGGCGACGTTTCCATCGAACCTGTCCGCCCACACATGCCCGCCGGTGAGGGCATCGATGAGCTGGGCGTTGACTCGCACCTGCTCGCCGGCTCGCCGTACGCTCCCCTCGAGAACGTAACGCACGCCAAGTTCTTCGGCGACCTGGCTGATTTTTACCGGCTTGCCGCGGTAAACGAATGTCGAGTTTCGCGCGATCACGAAGAGGCCGGAAACCTTGGAAAGGTCGGTGATCAAGTCATCGGTCATGCCGTCGGCGAAGTGCTCCTGGCCGGCGTCGCTCGAGATGTTGGTGAATGGCAATACAGCGACCGATGGCTTGTCAGGTAGCGGGAGCGCCATTCTTTCCCTGGAGGCCACCTCGACCGGCGGTCCTGAACCCTCCCCGACCACCTTCCAAAGCGCTACACCTCCGGCGATCAGGATCAGCGCCGTCGCCGCGACCGCCGGCCGGCGCCATTCGATATGACGCTTGCGTTTTGCTGGATCTGTTCCGGATGCGGCGCGTGCCCGCGGGCCTACCCGATACAGACGAACAGGTTTTTCGATGTTCTTGAGCTTTTGTTCACCCAAGAATTCGAACTCAAAATCCAGCTTTCTCTCGACCTGATCGAATGCCGTTCCTGAAATAAGGACGCCCCCGGGTTCGGCCAATCCTTCCAGTCTCGCTGCGACATTCACGCCGTCGCCATAGATATCCTGCCCTTCGACAATCACATCGCCAAGGTTTACGCCAATGCGGAATTCGAGTTGTTTTTCCTTCGGCAGTTCGGCGTTGCACTCCGCCATCGTCCGCTGGATTTCGACGGCGCAACCGACCGCGTCGACCACGCTGGAGAATTCTATCAGCGCGCCGTCGCCCATGAGCTTCACGATGCGCCCCTTATGAGCGGCGATCTTCGGATCGATCAGGTTCTCGCGGGTGCTCTTCAGGCGCGCGAGGGTATCCGCCTCATCGGCTTCCATAAGGCGGCTGTAGCCAACGATGTCAGCGGCCAGTATCGCCGCAAGCCTGCGCTCCATGGAGGGTTTCCGGCGCTGGGCAACTGTTTCCATGATAATAGAGTATCGCCTCGGAGCCTAGTCCTGCTCTGGTCGGCTTTGGGTCAGGAACGCTGGTTGGGGTGAACGTCGGCCATCGGGCAGCGAAATGGGCTGATGAAGGTCACCGATGGGTCATAGGCGTGAATTCGGCCGGTCGCGAACGAACCACCGCCAAGGGGTCATCTTCCGCCCTTCCGCACCGGTACTGAGTGTCAGATTTTTCCACTAGAACCACATATCGCGCACGCAGCGACCATCGCGCGGCAGGTCCTCGAATGTATGGAGACCATCGAAATGGTCGATTGGCAGGTCGGCGACGGTGTCAGGCGGCGCAAGCCTCACATTGACGGCGATCCGAGTGCGACCGAGGGCACTGGCGCGCAAACCACGCCAGGCCAGCACACAGGCGCATGTCGGACAGAACAGAATCTCAAGCGACGGGGCATCCTTTCCGGCGCGCGTATAAGCACTTGTCGGTCCCGCAAGACAGATGCGTTCGTCAACATAATCGTAAGCCCACAGCGCGCCATAGCGGCGGCAAAGCGTGCAATTGCAGGCTGTGATCGAGCCGGGATCGCCCTCCAACGTCCAGTGGGCCGCGCCACAATGGCAGGTTCCGGTCAGCATCCGTCCTCCTCACGTTCTGGCAGCAACCCGAGCATATCGTTCCCAACATTGTGCCGGACCTGGTGCGATATTCCAACAGATTGTGGCGCGGCCTGATGCGCTCGCCGCTTTCGCAAGATGTTCGTTGTCTTCCCCAATATCCTTGCCTTCGTGACAGGCATTCGCCATGAAGGCCGATGAACTCCCCTTTGCCAGCCAGCACACGCCAGCGGCTCGACGAACTGCTCGTCGCGCGCGGCCTGTTCCTCAGCCGCTCTCGCGCCCGCGACGCGATCGAGCGCGGCACCGTGACGGTTGACGGCGTCATCGCCCGCAAGCCCGGCCAGACCGTCCTGGCTGATTGCCTCATAGCCGTCGATGATCCGGCGCAGGGTTACGTGTCGCGTGCTGCGCTGAAGCTGATCGCCGGGCTCGATCATTTCGGTCTCGATCCAGCCGGCAGCGAAGCGCTCGACGTCGGCGCCTCGACCGGAGGCTTCACTCAGGTCTTGCTCGAACGCGGCGCGGCACATGTCACGGCGATCGATGTCGGGCATGGTCAGATACATCCGGATATCGCTGGCGATCCGCGTGTGACGGTGATCGAGGGATTGAACGCCCGTGATCTTTCCGCCGCCGACCTTGCCGATCGCATTCCGGATTTTATCGTCTCCGATGTCAGCTTCATCTCGTTGAAACTGGCGCTGCCGCCGGCGCTCGCCATTGCCAGGAGCGGCGCCAGAGCAATATTTCTGGTCAAGCCGCAATTCGAGGCGGGCCGCGAGGCGATCGGCAAGGGCGGCTTGCTGAAAGACCCATACGATGCCGCGCGGGTTGCCGGCCTGCTGCAGGATTGGCTCGACGGCGTCCCGGGCTGGCGCTCGCTGGGACTGCATCTGTCGCCGATCGAAGGCGGCGACGGCAACCGCGAGTTCCTGCTCGCCGGGATCAAGGACGCCGGTATCGAGAACAGGGGGATCGGAGGCCGATGAACGCGCGCTTCACGATCACAAGGCTGGGCTCCCAGGCCGACGGCGTCGCCGAGACCGAAACCGGCGAGCTTTTCATTCCGTTCACGCTGCCCGGTGAAACCGTCACCGCCGCGCGGGAAAAGGACCGTGCCACGCTGATGTCGGTGCTGGAGGCTTCGCCGCTTCGCATCGACCCTGCCTGTCGGCATTTCACCGAATGCGGCGGCTGCGCCATCCAGCATCTTGAGGCCGAAGCTTATCATCGGTGGAAGCGCGATAAGGTTGCGCATGCGCTCAACAGCAAGGGTATCACTTGCGACATTGACGCGCTGGTGCCGTGCGCGCCGCAGACGCGTCGGCGCGTCGTGTTCACTGCCCGACGGAGCGAGGCCGGCATGCTGCTCGGCTTCGTTCGCGCGCTGTCGTCCGAAATCATTTCAATCGAGGAATGCCCGATCTCGCTGCCCGAGATCGTCGCAAAGCTCGACCGTCTGACAGCACTCGCCGAGTTGGTTTGCGCAACGACGAAATCGTTCCGCATGACGGTCACGGCGACCGCTTCCGGCCTTGATGTCGCGGTTCACGAGTCCGGCAAGCTTGGCGAAAACCAGCGCCGCGTCGCCTCCAATTTCGTCATCGCTCAGGGGCTGGCAAGGCTTTCGATCGATGGCGAGATCATAATCGAGCCCAAAAAGCCGGTTGTCATGTTCGGCGACATCGCCGTCGCGGTGCCGCCGGGCGCCTTCCTGCAGGCCACCGAAGCCGCCGAGCAGGCGATGGCCGACATCGTCGGCCGGCACCTCGCGCGAGCCAAGAAGGTCGCCGATCTCTTCGCCGGCTGCGGCAGCTTTGCGCTACGTCTCGCCGCCAAGTCGGAAGTCCATGCGGTGGAGGGTGACGCGGCAACGCTTTCGGCGCTCGACCGGGCGTTCCGTTTCGCCAGCGGTCTGAAGCGGGTGACCAGCGAACGCCGCGACCTGTTCCGGCGGCCGCTCACTTTCAAGGAGCTGAATGCCTTCGATGGGGTTGTCTTCGATCCGCCTCGCGCCGGCGCCGAGGACCAGTCGAAGCAGATCGCCCGTTCCGACGTGCCGCTGGTCGCTGCGGTTTCCTGCAATCCGGTGACGCTGGCGCGCGACCTGCGCATCCTCATCGACGGCGGCTATGCCCTGAAAAACGTGACGCCGATCGACCAGTTCTTGTGGTCGCCGCATGTCGAGGCCGTCGCGCTATTGGAGAAGCCGAGGAGGAGGCGGTAAGAGGTATCCATTTGTTGAGCTTGAATTTCGCGTAAAATGAGCATACTTTGATCGTATTCTGTTCAAAATGTGCTAGGAACCTGTTATGAATACCGCAGCCCTCGACATTCGAGCATCGCGCTTTGGCGAGGAACGGACGCCATTTCTTTCGGCAAGACGGGTGGCTGAACTGCTGGGTGTCAATCTGACCGAACTGGCGGGCCTGATCGGCGTCGCGCGCAACACGCTTGCCGCCAAGACGGGCGCGCGCAAAGTCGACGCAGCATTGAGTCCGATCGTCCGTATCCTGGCGATGGCAGGCGAGATGGCCGGCGATGAGCAGCGTGCGGCGATCTGGTTCAAGCATCAGCCGATCCCCGGCTGGGCGGGAAAGACCGCCTACGATCTCGTTCGAGAGGGCAAAACGGACAAGGTGCTTGCCTATCTGGAGGCAGTCCGCTCCGGCATCTATGCCTGAAACCAGGCTGAGCCTATGGCGTGCCTTCGTGCCGCGTTGGGCGCATCTGCCGCTTTCCGGCGAAGGAGCGGCCCGCTTTGGCGGTCGCTGGAATCCGGTGGGCACCCCGACGATCTATGCCGCGCGCGAATTGTCCACTGCTTGGGCGGAGTACAATCAGGGCTTTGTTCAGCATCCGGCGCTGATTGCGCAGCTCGAACTTTCAGGCCCGCGCCTAGCCAACCTGACGGACGCTGACGTGCTGACCAAGCTCGGCGTGACGGCAGACATTCACCGATGTGAATGGCGCGACATCATGGATCAAGGCCTGATGCCTGAGACGCACACGCTGAGAGATCGCCTGATTGCCGATGGGCAGCATGGCGTGATCTACCCCTCCTTCATGTCGCCCGGCGGCACATGCGTCGCCCTCTGGCGATGGAACGAGAGCAACGCACCCCGTCTGAAGGTCATCGATCCCGACCATCGCCTGCCGAAAACGCCGGCTTCATGGCTTTAATGCATGTCGCGCAAAAGTGTGCAGCGGTTTTGCGATAACGACAAAACAACAACCTAAAGCGCGTCGCATGAGCCCGGTCAAATGCGACGCGCTTTAGGGCAGTTCGAACCTGGTCGGGAGACGGCTAGGCTTCTTGCACGCCCTCATATCCGGCCGCCCTTGCGGCCTTGACGAACTTACGGTCAAAAGTCGCGAGGCCGGCGCAGTGAGCGGACTTGCCCAGATGCAGCGCATCAGCGAAATCTAATCCCCTTTCCGAGAGGTCGAGCGCGGACGACACGACCGCTCCGTCTTCCACCTCCACCGTGGGGAGCCCACTAAACGCCCGTAGCGTACGGGCGATTTCGAGCGGCGCAAAACCATAGGTGCTGCGCAACACCCACTCGACCTCCAGGATCACTGTAATGGCGACAAAGACCGGCTGGCTATCGATCAGCGCCCCGGCGCGGGGAGACTGTGTGGGGTGATCGCCTGTCAGGTAGCGGACGATAAGATTGGTATCAATCGCGAGCATGGCGCCGCCGCGCTTCGGCCAGCACACCCGCATCCATTTCTTCCAACGTCTTCGGCCTGCCTCTATGGGGCAGGGATCCGAACACGTCTTCTGGCCGTGTCTCGGCGAAGACTGGCGCAGGCTTCAGTAGCACGCCCTCCGGAGTGTCTTCGACCAGAAGACGCGTGCCGGCGTCCCATTCCCTCCGTTTCCGGATTGCGCTGGGCAAAATGACCTGTCCCTTGGTCGAGACGGTGGTTATGAGCTTTTCCGTAGCAGCCACGGCACGTACGCCCCTAGATGTAAGACAAACGTAAGATAATAGGAGGTCGCGCCAAATTCAAGGCGCAAGCTACGCATTTGACGAGATGGAGCAGCAGTGGCGGCCGGGATGGTATTCGTGACCACAAAACCAGCCGGCAGCTTCTATCAAACCCGCGTTCCGCCGACCGTCATCTGGTTCATCCTGAGATGCGGCTGGCCGACGCCGACCGGCACGCCCTGGCCGGCCTTGCCGCACATGCCGATGCCGGTGTCGAGCTTCATGTCGTTGCCGATCATCGAAACGCGGTGCATGGCGTCAGGCCCATTGCCGATCAGCATGGCGCCCTTGATCGGCTGCGTCACCTTGCCATTTTCAATCATGTAGGCCTCGGTGCAGCCGAACACGAACTTGCCCGAGGTGATGTCGACCTGGCCGCCGCCGAAGGAGACGGCATAGATGCCGTTCTTGACCGACGCGATGATTTCGTCCGGCTCCATGTCGCCTGAGGTCATGTAGGTGTTGGTCATGCGCGGCATTGGCTGGTGTGCATAGCCTTCGCGCCGCCCGTTGCCGGTGGCCTTCATGCCCATCAGCCGGGCGTTCTGGCGATCCTGCATATAGCCGACAAGCTTGCCGCCTTCGATCAGCACGTTGCGGGCCGAAGGTGTTCCTTCATCATCGACGGTCAGCGAGCCGCGCCGCTCGGGCATGGTGCCGTCGTCGACGACGGTGACACCCTTCGCGGCCACCTGCTGGCCCATCAGCCCGGCGAAAGCCGATGTTTTCTTGCGGTTGAAGTCGCCTTCCAGCCCGTGGCCGACGGCCTCGTGCAGCATGACGCCCGGCCAACCGCTGGACAGGACGATGTCGAAGGTGCCGGCGGGCGCGGGGATCGCTTCGAGATTGACCAGCGCTTGCCGCAGCGCCTCCTTGGCCGCGTGCTTCCAACTCTCCTCGACCAGAAATTCGCCAAACGCCTTGCGCCCGCCCATGCCGTAGGAGCCGCTCTCCTGGCGGTCGCCATTGCCGACCACCACCGACACGTTGATCCTCACCAGCGGGCGGATGTCGCGCACCACCTGGCCGTCGGCGCGCACGATCTCGACATGTTGCCAGGAGGCGGCGAGCGAAGCCGTCACCTGTCGCACGCGCGGATCCTCGGCTCGCAGCCAGGCATCGATTTCCTGAAGGAGCTTGGCCTTGGCCTCGAAGGAGGGCGAGGGGATCGGGTTCTCGTCGCCATAGAGATGGCGGTTGGTGCGGGCAGGAGCCGCGGCAAACGTGCCGGAATAGCCGCTCTTGACCGTCGAGACGGCGTCGGCCGCGCGCAGCAGCGATGCTTCGGAAAGATCGCTGGAATGCGCGTAGCCACTCGCTTCGCCGGCGACGGCGCGCAGGCCAAAGCCTTGGTCTGTGTTGAAATTGGCGGTCTTCAGCCGGCCATTGTCGAACATCAGCGCTTCGCTCTCGCTGTATTCGAGGAACAACTCGCCGTCATCGGCGCCGTTGATGGTCTCGGCGACAATCTGCTTGATGCGATCGTCGGAAATGTCGAATTGGCCGATCAGGCTGTTCATGGCAGGTCCGTCCGTGGAAAGAGATTGTCCTCACGATGTAGGCGCGCAGGTGCGTCCAGACAATCGGCAATGACCATTGTCATCGCCAAAGGCCAGTCACAATCTCTTTTCGTTGGTAAGGACTTTGGGATTTTGGTCTCAAGGCAGGGCGGCGAAACCGTCGGCGAAACCCTTGAGCTCGACCGGAATGCCGATGCCTTCCTCCGGCGTCTGGAAGACGATGAAGGTGGCCGACGTTCCGGTTTTCAGCGTGTCGAGCAGCGGCTTTTCGAGAATGACCTCGGCATAGCAGCCGTCCTGGAAGCAGCGCACGAAATAGGCCCGGCCGATGTCCTTGCCGTCGACATTGAGACCGAGTCCGTTGGGCAGCAGCACTCCGAGCGGCGCCAGCACGCGCAGGATTTCGGCCTTGTTGTCGGCGGTGCGCAGCACGACGACGGAAAGCCCCATCTCGGGACGGTCCTCGGCGACGACGTTCTGCATCATCACGCATTGTTCTGATGTGGCGCCGGCCGGAGTGTCGCAGATGATCGACCATGCGCCATGCGTCGATCGCACCTTGCCGCTTGGCTGCGCGGCATTGGCCTGGCCGATGACAGACAGGCCAACGCCAGACAGGCCAACGCCAGACACGGCAGCAAGAAGGATGACCTTCGCCAAGCTTCTCGAAAGCCCCAATCGCGAAACCCGAAGTCTCGAAAGCCCAAGTCCCCAAAGCCAAGAGTTCATGACGGCTCCATTGCGAATCACGGCACTTTAAGCCGCGCCAAGGGCAAGTAAAGGATGAGACCACTGCCGGCCTGCCTCGACCAAGGCAATTGTGCGCTTTTCCGTGCCAAATTCGCCCGAATTGCGACCGCCCGGCGCATTTTGCCAGGACACCTCCGCGGCTCGGGCTTCCGCGATCCGCCACCGCCAAAATGCGCAGCCGCGCTTGCGCGCAAAAATGCCGCACGGTTTCCTCCGCTCCTTTCTTGCAGAGGCAAATAGAGTATGGTTTGAACCAGCCTCGGGACTGTCCGGGATTCCCGTCCCGGCGTTGTTCGATATTCTTGCGGTCCGATCGCGAGGAACTGGGAGATAATGACGGCAATGAGAAATTTCCAGGCAGGCGCCAAACTCCTAGCAAGCGCCAAATTCCCAGCAAGCGTTTGGGCTGCCGCCACACTGTTCACCGGTGCATCCGCCCATGCGGCCCAGCCTGCACCGTGGGAGGTGACATTCCAGCCCGCCGCCACCGACATGATGCGGCAGATCGCCCGGTTCGAGCACTATACGCTGTGGTTCATCGTGCCGATCACCCTCTTCGTGCTCTTTCTTCTCGCCTATTGCATCTTGAAGTTCCGCGCGAGCGTCAACCCGGTCCCGTCGCGCACCAGCCACAACACGCTGATCGAGGTGATCTGGACGGTTGGGCCGGTCGTCGTCCTGCTCATGCTCGCCATCCCCTCGTTCCAGCTTTTGACCGCGCAATACACACCGCCGGAGGAAGCCAAGTTGACCGTCAAGGCGACGGGAAACCAGTGGAACTGGGACTACGAATACCAGACCGAAAACACGCTTTCCTTCAACTCAGCGATTCTGGCGGATTCTGACCGCGCGGCGGCCGGTAAGGAGGACCGCGGCGCTTATCCGCGCCTGCTCGCCGTCGACAACGAGATGGTGGTGCCGGTCAACACCATGACCCGGGTGCTGGTGACGGCGGCGGACGTGATTCACGCCTTTGCCATGCCGTCCTTCGGCATCAAGACCGACGCGGTTCCAGGCCGCATCAACGAGGTCTGGTTCAAGGCGGAAAAGGAAGGCCTCTATTACGGCCAGTGTTCGGAGCTCTGCGGCAAGGACCACGCCTTCATGCCGATCGCGATCCGCGTCGTCTCCGACGCCCAGTACAAGACCTGGCTGGCGGCAGCCGGCACCGACCTTCCCGGCGCCAACAAGGCGCTGATGGCCGAGGTCGACGGCAAAGACAAGGTAGCGGCCGCCGGCAACTGATGCCGCGACCAGAAAAGATCAGGGAACGGAGCCGAACATGGCAGACGCTGCAGCTCACGACCACGACCACAAGCCGTATCATGGCTGGGTCCGGTGGGTGTATTCGACCAACCACAAGGATATCGGTACGCTCTATCTGATCTTCGCGATCATGGCGGGCTGCGTCGGCGGTGCCCTTTCGGTCGTCATGCGCATGGAACTGCAGGAGCCGGGGATTCAGATTTTCACCGGCCTGGCGCAGATGGTCTACGGCTTGAACGCCGACGCCGCGCTCGACGGCGGCAAGAGCATGTACAACGCCTTCACCACCGCGCATGCGCTGATCATGATCTTTTTCATGGTCATGCCGGCGCTGATCGGCGGCTTCGCCAACTGGATGGTGCCGATCATGATCGGCGCGCCCGACATGGCTTTCCCGCGCATGAACAACGTCTCGTTCTGGTTGCTGCCACCGGCTTTCATCCTGCTGATCATCTCGGCCTTTATGCCGAGCGCGCCTGGCGCCTACGGCGTCGGCGGCGGCTGGACGATCTATCCGCCGCTATCGACATCGGGCCAGCCGGGACCGGCGATGGATCTTGCGATCCTGTCGCTGCACATCGCCGGCGCTTCGTCGATCCTCGGCGCCATCAATTTCATCACCACCATCTTCAACATGCGCGCGCCTGGCATGACGCTGCACAAGATGCCGCTGTTCGCCTGGTCGGTGCTGATCACCGCTTTCCTGCTGCTGTTGTCGCTTCCGGTTCTGGCCGGCGGCATCACCATGCTTTTGACCGATCGCAACTTCGGCACGACCTTCTTCGCGCCGGACGGCGGCGGCGACCCGATCCTGTTCCAGCACCTGTTCTGGTTCTTCGGGCATCCGGAAGTCTACATCCTGATCCTGCCGGGCTTCGGCATCGTCAGCCACATCGTCTCGACCTTCTCAAGGAAGCCCATCTTCGGCTATCTCGGCATGGCCTATGCCATGGTCGCGATCGGTGCGGTCGGCTTCATCGTCTGGGCGCACCACATGTACACGACCGGCCTGTCGCTCGACACGCAGCGCTATTTCGTCTTCGCCACGATGGTTATCGCGGTGCCGACGGGCGTGAAGATATTCTCGTGGATCGCTACTATGTGGGGCGGGTCGATTTCGCTCAAAACCCCGATGCTGTGGGCGATTGGCTTCATCTTCCTGTTCACCGTCGGCGGCGTTACCGGCGTCCAGCTTGCCAATGCCGGTCTCGACCGCCCGCTGCACGACACCTACTACGTGGTCGCGCATTTCCATTATGTGCTGTCGCTGGGCGCGGTCTTTGCCATCTTCGCCGGCTGGTACTACTGGTTCCCGAAGATGACCGGCTACATGTATTCGCCTGTCATCGCCAACACCCACTTCTGGGTCACCTTCGTCGGCGTCAACCTCGTCTTCTTCCCGCAGCATTTCCTCGGCCTCTCCGGCATGCCGCGCCGCTACATCGACTATCCGGATGCGTTTGCCGGCTGGAACATGGTGTCGTCCTACGGCTCGTATATTTCGGCCGTCGGCGTGGTCATCTTCCTCTATGGCGTGTTCGAGGCGTTCCAGAAGAAGCGGGTTGCCGGCGCCAACCCATGGGGCGAGGGTGCAACGACGCTCGAATGGCAGCTGCCTTCGCCGCCGCCCTTCCACCAGTGGGAACAGCTGCCGAAGATCAAATAGGCTTCTGCCTGGGCGGCGAATACGGAACCGCCGGTTCGCCCGGCGGTCTTGGCCAACGGAATGATGGACTTTAAGTACGCATGGCCCTTGTCGACGACACCTTGACTGACGAACCGGGCTTTCGCATGTCGGAAGCGACGGCGGGCGATTTCTTCGCCCTGTTGAAGCCGCGCGTCATGTCGCTGGTGGTGTTCACCGCCTTTGTCGGCCTGGTCGCGGCACCTGTGACCATCAATCCGCTTCTGGCGGTGATCGCGATCCTGGCTATTGCCATTGGTGCAGGCGCGTCCGGCGCGCTGAACATGTGGTATGACGCCGATATCGATGCGGTGATGACCAGGACCGCCGGCCGTCCGGTGCCGGCCGGCCGCATCCGGCCCGGCGAGGCACTGAGTTTCGGCCTGGTGCTGTCGGTGCTGTCGGTGATGACGCTCGGCGTTCTGGTCAACTGGCTGTCGGCGACGCTGCTGGCCTTCACCATCTTCTTCTATGCGGTCGTCTACACGATGTGGCTGAAGCGCTGGACGCCGCAGAACATCGTCATCGGCGGTGCTGCCGGCGCCATTCCGCCGGTGATCGGCTGGGCCGCGGTGACCGGAACAGTTAGCCTGGAAAGCGTCGTCCTGTTCCTGATCATCTTCCTGTGGACGCCGCCGCATTTCTGGGCGCTCGCTCTCTTCAAGTCCGAGGACTATGCCAGAGCCGGCATCCCGATGATGCCCAATGTCGCCGGCCAGGCTTCGACCCGACGCCAGATCTTCGCCTATGCGCTGATCCTTGCGCCGGTTGGCGTGCTGCCATGGGCGCTCGGCTTCACCACACTCATCTATGGTGTTCTTGCGGTGCTGCTTGGCGCCGGCTTCGTCTGGTATGCGTGGAAGGTGCTGCAGATGGCGGACGACGACCATGTGATGAAGCCGGCCAAGGCATTGTTCGGCTACTCGCTGCTCTACCTCTTCGCCATCTTCGCCATCTACCTTGCCGACTGCGTTGTCGGGCGCGCGCTGGCCACGGGCGGAGCATAACCATGGCCGACAAGAAGCTTGAACTCGTCACGCTGACGGAGCGCCAGCAGAAGGCCCGGCGCAACCGCTCGGTAGCCATCGGCCTGGCGCTGGCGGTGCTTGTCGTCATCTTCTACATCGCGACCGTCGTGAAATTCGGTCACAACCTCACCGGAACGATGTGAGGCTCAAGATGAACCGCCAAACAGTGACCAATCCTCAAAAGAAGAACACCAACCGCATCGTCGCCGGCGTCTGCATCGCCTTTTTCGGCGGCATGATCGGGATGGCCTATGCCGCGGTGCCGCTCTACGCGATGTTCTGCCAGGCGACCGGTTACGGCGGCACTGTGAAACGCGCAACGCAGCAATATGCCGACCGCGTGCTCGACCGCGATATCACCATCCGTTTCGATGCCAACACGGCCGGCGTGCCCTGGCAGTTCGAGCCGGTCGCCCGCTCCGTCACCATCAAGATAGGCGAGACGGCCCAGGCGCATTATAGCGCGACCAACAAATTCGTCCGCGCCACCACCGGCCGCGCGACCTTCAACGTGCAGCCGGAACTGGCGGGATCTTACTTCAACAAGGTCGAGTGTTTCTGCTTCACCGACACGACGCTGAAGCCTGGCGAGACGCTGGACATGCCGGTCGTGTTCTATGTAGATCCCGACATCGTCAACGCGCCGGAGCTGAAGGACTTGAAGACGATTACCCTGTCCTACACGATGTTCCCGGTCGAGAAGAACGAGAAGAACAAGCCGGTGGCGTCATCAGTGCCGGCCGAAGGCACAAGCAACAAAGTTTCACACACCGAAAGAAGCCTCGGGGGTTGATATGGCAGACGCGCACGCAAAACCACAACATGACTACCATCTCGTCGACCCGAGCCCGTGGCCGTTCCTAGGCTCGGTCGGCGCGCTGGTCACCGCGATCGGCGGCGTCTGTTACATGCAGTACCTCAAGGGCGGCGATTTCCCCATTTTCGGCTTCAACATCGCCAATCCGTGGCTGTTCTTCATCGGCCTCTTGATCGTCCTCTACACTATGTACGCCTGGTGGTCGGACACCATCAAGGAAGCGCATGAAGGCCACCACACGCGTGTCGTGTCGCTGCATCTGCGCTACGGCATGATCATGTTCATCGCTTCCGAGGTGATGTTCTTCGTCGCCTGGTTCTGGGCTTTCTTCGACGCCAGCCTGTTTCCCGGCGAAGCACAGCAATACGCCCGCGCCGCCTTCACCGGCGGTGTCTGGCCGCCGAAGGGCCTCGAGGTCCTCGACCCCTTCCACCTGCCGCTCTACAACACCGTCATCCTGCTTCTGTCGGGCACCACGGTGACCTGGGCGCACCACGCGCTGCTTCATGGCGATCGCAAGGGGCTGATCAACGGCCTGGTGCTGACGGTCGGTCTCGGCATGCTGTTCACCATGGTGCAGGCTTACGAATATATGCACGCGCCGTTCGGCTTCAGGGATTCGATTTACGGCGCCACCTTCTTCATGGCGACCGGCTTCCACGGCTTCCATGTCATCATCGGCACCATCTTCCTGCTGGTCTGCCTGGTCCGCGCGATGAAGGGCGATTTCACGCCCAAGCACCATTTCGGCTTCGAGGCGGCCGCCTGGTACTGGCACTTCGTCGACGTGGTCTGGCTGTTCCTGTTCGCGTCGATCTATGTCTGGGCCTCGAGCGGCGCGGTGATCGAAGGTCACTGAAATCTTCTTGAGGAATTGCGTGGGCGGCTGCGGCGACGTGGCCGCCTTATCTTTTGGGGCGAAGGGCACTAAGGTATCGCAATGAGCGACGACAAGGCGATCTGGCCACCAATCGATCCGATCTCGGCCGGCCTGCACGGCCGCTGCCCGCGTTGCGGCGAGGGACAGCTGTTTTCCGGCTTCCTCACCGTCGGCAAACGCTGCGCCAATTGCGGCCTCGACTATTCCTACGCCGATGCCGGCGACGGTCCGGCGGTGTTCGTCATCCTGATCATCGGCTTCATCGTCGTCGGGCTGGCGCTGTGGATGGAGGTGACGCTGAATCCGCCGCTCTGGCTGCATTTCCTGCTGTGGATACCGCTGACGCTGGTGCTTTGCCTGGGCGCGCTCAGGCTGATCAAGGGTGTGCTCCTGACGCTGCAATACCGCAACAAGGCGGCGGAGGGCAGGCTGGACCTCGGCGAATGAGCACGACATCCGCCTCGATCGCAGGCCGTTCGCGGCCGAAGACGGCATTGCTGCTTGGCCTCGGCCTCGTGCTGTTCTTCATCCTGCTGGCGCTCGGCACCTGGCAGGTCCAGCGCCTGTACTGGAAAGAGGGTCTTCTCCAGACCATCGGCCAGCGCACGCATTCCGCACCTGTGCCATTGGCCGAGGTCGAAAAGCGGTTCGCCGCAACCGGCGATGTGGATTACACGCCGGTGACGGCATCAGGCACTTTCCTGCATCAGGGCGAGCGACATTTCTTCGCGACCTGGGAGGGCCAGTCCGGTTTCGATGTCTTCACGCCCTTGCATCTGGAGGATGGCCGCTTCGTCCTGATCAATCGCGGCTTCGTGCCCTACGATCTCAAGGACGCGGCCAAGCGCCCGCAAAGCCAGGGTGCGGGCCAGGTGATGGTGACGGGGCTCGCCCGCAACCCGCTGCCGGCGAAACCCTCGATGATGCTTCCCGACAATGATCCGCAGAAGAATATCTTCTACTGGAAGGATCGCGATGCGATGGCGGCGAGCGCCGATCTGCCGGCCGGCGCTCGGCTGGTGCCATTCTTCATCGACGCGGACGCCACGCCGAACCCGGCTGGGCTGCCGGTCGGCGGCGTTACCGTCATCGACCTGCCGAACAGCCATTTGCAATACGCCGTAACCTGGTACGGCCTGGCCGCTGCCCTTGCCGGCGTCCTCATCTTCAGGCTTCGCCGCCCGGCGAAAGAAGAATGATCGGCACCGGCGCCCTTGACAGGGCAGGGGTGCGCACCTCATTTCGCGCTTTGAGTTCAAGACTTGAGCTCACGTTACGACCAACCGGCCGGGAATCATGCTTCACACGACCACAAAGCCACCGCTGACCGTCAGGCTCTGCCAACCGCGGGGCTTCTGCGCCGGCGTCGATCGCGCCATCCAGATCGTCGTGCTGGCGCTGAAGAAATACGGCGCGCCGGTCTATGTCCGCCACGAGATCGTACACAATCGCTACGTCGTCGAGGGGTTGCAAAGCCTCGGTGCGGTGTTCATCGAGGAGCTCTCCGAGATACCGGCGGAACATCGCCGGAGCCCGGTCGTCTTTTCGGCGCATGGCGTGCCGAAGTCGGTGCCGGCTGACGCCCAGGCGCGCAACCTCTTCTATCTCGACGCCACCTGCCCGCTGGTGTCGAAGGTTCACAAGCAAGCGATGCGCCATCAGCGGCTCGGCCGCCATGTGCTTCTGATCGGCCATGCCGGCCACCCGGAAGTGATTGGCACGATGGGGCAATTGCCGGACGGGGCCGTCACCTTGATAGAGACCGAAGCCGACGCGGCGAATTTGGTGCCCGCCGACCCGCAGGCGCTCGGTTTCGTCACCCAGACGACGCTGTCGGTCGAGGATACCGCCGGCATCATTCGGGTGCTTAAGGATCGTTTTCCCGATTTGCATGCGGCGGCAGCGGAATCGATCTGCTACGCCACCACCAACCGTCAGGAAGCGGTCAAGGAGACCGCCGCGGGCTCCGATCTCTTCCTGATCGTCGGCGCCCCCAACTCGTCCAATTCGCGGCGTCTTGTCGAAGTGGCCGAACGCGCCGGCGCCTCGATGTCGCTTCTCGTACAGCGCGCCTCCGAAATTCCGTGGACCTACATTGCCGGAATCTCGACGCTCGGTCTGTCGGCCGGCGCGTCGGCGCCGGAAATCATCGTCGACGAGATCATCGATGCCTTCCGGCAGCGCTTCGACGTGACGATCGAGCTGGCGGTGACGGCGACGGAAACGGAGGATTTTCCGGTGATGCGGGTCCTGCGCGACGTCGAACTGACGGCGGCCGACATGGCCTTCGTCAACGGAGCCGCGTGAAGAGCCCATGGCGGTCTACACCGACGTCAACGAAGGCGAGCTCGGCGCGTTCCTGGAGGCCTATCCGGTCGGCGATCTCCTATCCTACAAGGGCATCGCCGAAGGCACCGAGAACTCGAATTTCCTGCTGCACACGACCAGCGGCTCCTACATCCTGACGCTCTACGAAAAGCGCGTTGACAAGGCCGACCTGCCGTTCTTCCTCGGCCTCATGGGTCACCTTGCCAGGAAGGGCATTTCCTGCCCGCTTCCGGTGACGGCGCATGATGGCGACGTCATCGGAACGCTTGCCGGCCGGCCGGCGGTCATCATCACTTTCCTCGAAGGCCTTTCGCTGCGGCGGCCGACATCAGCGCATTGCGGCGAGGTCGGCAAGGCGCTGGCGGCACTGCATCTTGCCGGCGCCGATTTTCCGATGACCCGTCCGAATGCTCTTGCCATCGATGGCTGGCGCAAGCTGTGGAGCGCCGCTCGCCCTCGCGCCGACGAGGTCGAGCCGGGACTGGCGGCCGAGGTCGATGCCGACTTCGCCGATTTCGAGCGGAACTGGCCCAAAGACCTGCCGGAAGGCATTATCCACGCCGATCTTTTCCCCGACAATGTCTTCTTCCTCGGTGAGAAACTGTCCGGGCTGATCGACTTCTATTTCGCCTGCAACGATCTCTACGCCTATGATGTCGCTACCTGCCTCAACGCCTGGTGCTTCGAGAAGGATTTTTCCTTCAACCTGACCAAGGGCACGGCGCTGCTTGCCGGCTACCAAAGCGTGCGGCCCTTGAGCGGCGAGGAGAAAGCTGCGCTGCCGATACTGGCGCGCGGCTCGGCGTTGCGCTTCATGCTGACCCGGCTTTACGACTGGCTGACCGTTGCCAACGGCGGGCTGGTCATAAAACGCGACCCGACCGAATACATCCGCAGGATGCGTTTCCACCGAGCGATCAAATCTCCTTCCGAGTATGGACTGACATGACCAAGCGCGTTGAAATCTTCACCGATGGTGCCTGTTCGGGCAATCCGGGGCCTGGCGGCTGGGGGGCGGTCCTGCGCTTCAACGGCGTCACGAAAGAACTGTCGGGCGGCGAGGCTGCTACCACCAACAACCGCATGGAACTTTTGGCCGCCATCTCGGCGCTCAATGCGCTGAAAGAACCCTGCGCCGTCGATCTTTATACCGACAGCAACTACGTCAAGGACGGTATTTTCAGCTGGATCGACGGCTGGAAGCGCAACGGCTGGAAGACCGCCGCCAGACAACCGGTGAAGAATGCCGAGCTGTGGCAGGCCCTCGACGAGGCGCGCAACCGTCATCAGGTGATCTGGCGTTGGGTCAAGGGCCACGCCGGCCATCCGGAGAACGAGCGTGCCGACGAGCTGGCGCGGCTCGGCATGGCGCCGTTCAAGAAAGGCCCCGTCAAGACCGCGGCGCCGAAGCCAGGCCCGCAGTCGAAGCAGCCGGCGGTCGCAAAGCCACGGCGCTCGACCCAGAGTTATTGAATTCCGGCTGCGGGTCCGCTCTCTGGCAGGAAGACCTCTATCATGCCGATCGCATACTATATCACGCATCCCCAGGTTCGGATCGATGCCAATGTTCCAGTGCCAGAGTGGGGGCTATCCGACATCGGGCGAGCGAGAACGGCTGCAATGCTCGATCAGCCGTGGGTTCGGTCGATCCGGCGTGTCGTGTCATCGGGTGAACGCAAGGCGATAGAAACCGCCGAGATACTCGGAAGGCATCTCCGCCTTGAGGTCGAGGTGAGGGAACGGATGCATGAGAATGACCGATCGGCAACCGGTTTCCTACCGCCTGCGGAGTTCGAAGCGGTCGCGGACCAATTCTTCTCCAATCCATACAGCAGCATTCGCGGATGGGAGCGGGCTATCGATGCTCAGCATCGTATTCTGAGCGAGGTAGACACTGTGCTCGGCACAGATGACGCCGCCGACGTTGCTTTCGTGGGCCACGGAGGTGTCGGAACGCTTCTGCTGCTTTCTCTCGGCGGGCGGGAGATCAGCCGCGAGGCGGATCAGCCAGCGGGCGGCGGGAACTATTTCGCGTACGATATCCGCGCGCGTCGCGTTGTCCACGGATGGCGGCCGATCGACAGGCTGGCGCAGCACCGCGACGATTAATTTGGCTAACGGATCAGCAGCGCCGTGCCGAAAAGCCCGAGCGCGAACACCGTATGTGAGACGAGATTGAGGGCGCGGATCTGCATGGGGTTGGAGCGCTTTGATGCGGCCCAGCCAGCGCCCATGCCGGGCGCCAGTAGGAACCAGCCGGCGCCCACGGTGACGATGCCGAGGATGAAGGCCGGCGGGAAGGTCGGCGCGGCCAGCCACGCCGCTCCCGCCAAAACGACCAGAATGATGCCGTAGACGATGCCGACAAAATAGTGGAAGGCCCAGCCCAGCGCCGATTCATGCGCGTAGGGTGCTGCCCCGCCGATGTCGTCGTGGAAGACCTTGCCGCGCCTTAGATGCCAGACCCAGCGACCGACCAGTCCCCAGTTCGGCCGGGGCTGAGCAAACACGGTGTTCAGGAAAATCGCCCAGAGGTCCATGAGCGCCGTGGCGCCGATGCCGATCGCCACAGCGCGCCAGAAGATGTCAAACATCATTGAGGTCCCCCAAAGCAAACAATCCCTAATGCATGTCGCCCAAAAGCTTGCCCTCGGGCTTGACCTGGGCTTGCCCCGAGGGTGCGCAACGGTTTTGGGATAACGAAAAACAAAGACTTAAAAGCGCGACGCGCTTTAAGAGCCCAAGCCGAAATCTAAAGCTGTCCGAGAATATGAGCCGCCCCGGATTCGTCGACGCCGGGCTTTGTCTCGACATTGAGCGCGGTGACCTTGCCGTCGTCGACGATCATCGAAAACCGCTTCGAGCGCAGCCCCATGCCGCCGCTGGAAAGATCGGCGTCAAGGCCGATCGACTTGACGAAATCGCCATTGCCGTCGGCAAGATAAAGGAGCTTGCCTTCACCGCCGCTGAAGCGGGCCCAGGCGCCCATCACATGAACATCGTTGACGGCGACGACGGCGATGGTGTCGACGCCGCGCGCCAGGATGGCGTCGTAATTGTCCAGATAGCCGGGCAGATGATTGTTGGAGCAGGTCGGCGTGAAAGCGCCGGGAACGGCGAACAGCACCACCTTCTTTCCCGAGAAAATCTCGGCCGTCGTGATCGCTTTTGCGCCGTCGGCAGTCATCGTCTTGAAGGTCGCATCGGGCAGTTTTTCGCCAACGGCAATCGTCATCATGGTCCTCACTTGAGAGATGGAATGGAAGTGTTCTTGCGATAGCGAACTCAGGTGTTTCCCGCAACATCGGGGAACAAAAGGACGTTCGACCTGAACATCCTTTGCTCGGGATCAAGGGAACGGCAGCAGGCCTTCGACCGCGCCGGCCGCAGTTGTCAGCGTGTAGTAAAGTCCGCCATCCGTCGGCGTCGTCGTCGGTCTGTCGACGATAGGCACGGTAAACACCAGCTTGCCTTCCTTTTCGCTGCGGGCCGGCACGCCGAACATGTAATCCCGCTCACCGGCGACGAAGAAATCCACTGCTTCGGGATTGCCCGGAAAGCTCGCCTCGACAATCAGTGTCTCGCGGTCGCCCGGCAGGATATTGATGCCGAAATCGGGTCTTGCGGGAGCAGGCAGCGTTGCAAGGGCCGCCTTCACCAACGCGGCATCTTCGACATTGTCCGGATCGGAGCCCGGATCGATGGTCAGCTTCGTCTGCACCGGGATGCAGATCGTCTCGCAAATGCCGAGAAAGATATTGGCATCGATGACGGCCGGCTCGTTCGGCGCCGACAGAGTGAAGGTCACCGGCAGCGAAACCGGATGGTCATAGCCAGCCCATTTGCCGTAGCCGTCGTCGTGGCGCTGGGGCGGCGGAAACGAAAACGTCGCGTTGGCAATGTTGGTGCTGGCCGAGATATCGATTTGCGGCGGCACGCCCGCGTCGCCCGGATCGCGCCAGTAGGTTTTCCAGCCAGGCTTGAGCGCAACTTCGAGGACGCCATGGATGCGCCCGGCTTCGTCGGGCTTGCCGCTGGTCACAAGCCGCACTTTGCCGCCTTCGCTATTGTACCAGATCGATGAGGAGGCTGCGGCAGGGAGGCCGGTTCCACATCCAATAGCGGCGCTGAGCAGCAGGACTTTCAAGCTTTGCATGGCGGTGATTTGAGCGTCCGTTCATGGCTGCGCAATGACTTCATGGCGTCGCTGTTATCATATTTGCGTGACCTCGGGCACAGCTTTTGCGTGACCTCGGGCACAGCTTTTACGTGACCTCGGGCACAGCTCTGCGTGACCTCGGGCACAGCTCTGCGTGACCTTAGATGCACATCTGCGACCAAATCGCGCGCGTCGCATCTTTTCGGCGCTTCAGAAACGCGTTACGCTCCTCCTTATGGACTTGTTGCGCCACAAGAAGATGGCTGCGGGACGCGGCTTTCTCGACGACCAGTTCCTGATTGCCATGCCCGGCATGAAGGACGACCGCTTCACGCGCTCCGTCATCTACATTTGTGCGCACAGCGACGAAGGCGCGATGGGCCTTGTCATCAACCAGACGCAGCAGATGCTGTTTCCAGACCTGCTCGTGCAACTCGGCATCATGAACGAACAGGAGGCGATCCGCTTGCCCGCCCAGGCCCGCGACTTCGTCGTGCGCAACGGCGGACCCGTGGATCGCAGCCGCGGCTTTGTCCTGCATTCGGGCGACTACCGGGTGGAATCGTCGCTGGCCGTCTCCGACGACATTTGCCTGACCGCGACCGTCGACATATTGCGCGCCATTTCGTCGGGCCGTGGGCCCCGGCACGCGCTGATGGCGCTCGGCTATTCGGGCTGGGGCGCCGGTCAGCTGGAAAGCGAAATCGCCGAGAACGGTTGGCTGACCTGCCCGGCAAATTCGGAGCTTCTGTTCGATACCGACATCGAGCGCAAATACGACCGGATTCTCGCTTCGATCGGCATCGATCTCGCGCATCTCAGCCTGGCGGCCGGGCACGCCTAATGCATGTCGCGCAAAAGTGTGCAGCGGTTTTGCGATAACGACATGCATAAAACAACAAACTAAAGCGCGTCACGTGAGGCCGATCAAACGCGACGCGCTTTAGTGGTGAAACCCCCGATACCTGCCTGGTTACCGTCGCATTGCCATCGCCAGCCGTTTGCCCAAATCGTAGACGAGATTCTCGAAACCCGCTGTCCAGGACAGGTCAGCCGCTTTCACGCGCGTTTCGACATCGCTGTATTTGCCGATGCGGGCTTCTAAGAAGGAGCGCAGGCGCTGGTGAAACTGGCCGACGGTGAGCTGATTTCCCTCGGCCTTGAAGATGGCAGTATTGAACCGCGCCGCCTTGGGGAAGATTTTGCTGGCCGTGGCATTGGGCTTCTCTTCGGCATTCGACAGGAGTGTTGCTGCCCCGTTTGTGCCAAGGAAATGGGGGAGGTAAAGATCCCTTTCGTCCATGGCCTTCTCGAGACGGGCTTCGATGCGTTCCTTGGCCGCGAGAAGGTTCTTGGCCGCAAGTGCTGCCGACA
The DNA here is from genome assembly GCF_900149755.1 of Mesorhizobium delmotii. Taxonomy (NCBI): domain Bacteria; kingdom Pseudomonadati; phylum Pseudomonadota; class Alphaproteobacteria; order Hyphomicrobiales; family Phyllobacteriaceae; genus Mesorhizobium; species Mesorhizobium delmotii. The sequence goes on from NZ_FUIG01000013.1 coordinate 1,520,812, forward strand.
GATAGGGATCGCGCCTGAATTCAAGGATGCGCTCTTCTTCGGCCCTGTCGTCGACGAAATGGTGTTCGCGTTTGCCCTCGGGGCGGGTCCGGATCAGTTCCGCTTCGTCGCCCAGGCCGAACTCTGCACCGTAGTTCTTCACGGCCTCGAGCCATGTCTGGTCGAGGAACTGCATAAGACCAAGTGCCGACCCTTTGGGCGGGCGGTTGTTGATGTTGAAGGAGGACTCCTTCTCGGCGATCGCGAAAAGGGTGTCGGCAGGAAATTGGGTGTCCTTGGCGGCACGCAGAATCTCGCTGGCAATGTACTGCGACACCTTGTATTCGCCGAACTCGTGCACCGACCTGCCGATGACGATCTGTTCCGCGCTTTCGGAAAGGATGGAGACGGTGCCCTTCAACGCGTCGGCCAGTGTGCCTTCTCCCTTGCGTCGGGAGGTCGATATGGTGCCCGGATCGATGATGTCGAACTCGGGCACGGCCGAGGGGAAACTCAGAGCGGAGTACGGAACAGCAGTGGCAACCGCGGCTTCTGTCACTCCGTTGGCCAAGACTCCCGAATAGACCGGCCATGGCATGGCTGCCACTGTCGCCGCCAGGCCAAGCCCCGCGATTCTTTTCGACAAAGTCCGTCCGCCCGAAAGGAGGACGCCTCCGCAAGCAAAGAATTCAAATGTCCTTTGGAGTGACGCCAGGTCCCCCTCCGTTCCTTGTCTAGCCGCCCAGATACTTTGGGGCAGATCTATTTCCAACGTTGAGCCGTCAACGTCGAAAAAGACAAGAAGAACGGTCAGTGCTTCATTTAGCTAGTCATGGATAATGGCGGCACAATGGCCACAGTGCGGCAAAATAATTCGAAATGTAAAACAAGCGGATTTTAATCGAGGGCTGCGTAGCCGATGCGTTGCTTGTGAAGCATTTCGATTGCGGGCAGAAATTTCCCTGAGGTGGTCCGCCCTCGACCGCAGCGGGGCAATCCCCTCGGTTCTCGAACGGAAGATTGTGCATGAGCAGCCATTCTCGGCACGATACTCGATCGAACGAGTTCTCCGTTGGTGGGAGTCATTTAGCCTTTGGCTGTCGCCAGATTGGTGCTGAGCTCGAAGGCCAGTCCCGACCCAATGGTGTATGGCTGCAGCACGGGCGCACTCTCGCTCACGATCGCCTCCACGACGCGCTTGCGTTCCTGATCACCCATTTCCTTGGCTAAGGAACTCATCCCGACCAGCGCCATCGTATTCAAATGCAGGAAAGGTACGCCTTCCCCGAAATGGATGGTGCGCGAAATTATCCTCGCTCGGACCTCGTGGAAGCCGGCGTCTCGCAGCAGCGCCTCAAGTGGAGCCGCTTCCCCGAAGCTGTACCGTTGATCGGCGATGGCGCCCAGATGGCGCTCCGCGACGCGGCGCAGTTCGCGAAACAACGGGATTTCGTCGTCCGGGCGCCACGTGGCGATCGCCAGCCTGCCACCCTTCGCCAGCGCGCGACGCATCTGCGCCGCCGCCGCGGGTTTGTCAGGAAAGAACTGCAGTCCTTGCTGGCAGACGACCACGTCGAACATCTCACCGTTACGCAGAGGCAGCTCGCCGGCATTGCCCTGACGCCAGTCGATGGCTGGTTCTACAGCCCGCGCCACGGCAAGCATGTCGGGGCTGATGTCGACGCCGACGATATATCCGGCTTCACCGAGCCGCTCTCTTGCAACGCGCGCCACTATGCCTGTTCCGCAAGCGATATCGAGCACGCGATCGCCCGAAGACAATTCCAGCTCGTCAAGAGCCATCTCGGCCCATGGACGGAAGAGAGGGCCGACGAGCCACCGCTCGTACATCTCCGGGAAACTTGGCTGGTTCATTGCGTAGCTGGGCAAGGTCATGATTGTCCTCCCTCAAATTTCCATCCGGCCATTGTGAGCCTTCACCCGCGCTCCTTGGGCGAGCGCGATTCCAACGAAGCAAGAAAGTTGCAGTCGTTCCGAAGAAAAAGAAAATGCTAATATTTCATCGCGCCGCTGTCATCGGGAAAGGGCGAATCCATGCAGATGCACGAAATCCGCTACTTCCTGGCAGCGTCGCTGCTGCGTGACCCAGCCGGCGCTGACCCGGGCTATCCAGAAGTTTGAGGCAGAGCTTGGAGGGCATCTCTTGCACCGCGAACATAGCCATGTCCATCTCACCGACTTTAGGCGTCTCATACAGCCACATCGCCCAAAATGCGCAACGATTGACTGTCGGCAGGTCCTGAATAGGGTCGGTACCGGCCGAAGGAACACCAGGGCGGCAGAAGGCATCTCAATCAGCAGTAGCTCAAGCCTCAGCAATAAACGCCTAGCCTGGCCAATCGAACGTCTGGGCAGCTCGGACCATTGCCGCCGTCGCCGGGCTATAGGGCCGGCCCGGAACGCTAGCCAGGGACACCGTGCGTGCCACCGCGGGTTCGATCAGCGGACGCTGCAAAAGTTCAGGCGATGTCACCGAATATTCAGGCATGAAGGCGAAGCCGATCCGCGCCAGCACCATTGATTGGATCCAATCCTCGCGCTCGGAACGAAAGCGGGCATAAAGGCTGACGTTTCTTTCCCGGCACACACCCATTACCAGGTCCCGCATTTCGCAGGACAGACGATCGACATAGGGTTCTTGAGAGAGATCGACCAACTTGATTGCATTGAGGCTCGCAAGCCGGTGATCTGGCGCGAATACGACGACGTAACGCTCACTGTAGAGATCATGGACGCGGAACGCCGTTCCCAATCCCTCCAGCGGATTGAGAACGGCAAGATCGAGATCGCCTTGCTCAAGCCTGTTTTTCAGTTCCTGAACGCTCGCCTCGCTGACTTCAAGCTCGACGCCATGATAGTCGCGCTGGAACTTTGCGAGGAACCGGGCGAGCTTCACATGGCCGATGGTCGACATGACGCCGAGGCGGATCGGCACCTGGTTGAGCAGCCTGAAATTGTCGGCAAGCGTTCTGGTTGCGTGGGCCTCCTGCATGATCTGCTGAAGATGCGGCAGAATGGAGCGCCCGAACTCACTCAGGAGGACGCGCTTTCCCTCGCGGTGGAACAAGGGCGCGCCAAGCTCATCCTCGAGCGTCTTGACCGCTTTGGTGAGCGCCGGCTGAGACACATTGCAATCGGTGGCGGCCTTGGTGAAGTTCAGCATCTTCGCGGCGGCAAGCACGTAGCGGACCTGAAACATCTCCATGGCGAGCCCTCCCGAGGCGGTTCCACGAAACGACATTGTAACCCTTTCATCGATAACTGTCGGCTATCGATCGATAGAAAAAATGTCGTTCTCTTTCGCCCGCCGCTGCATTCAACTCCTGTGGTCACTGTTCACAGGAGGAGATCTGGAAATGACTGTCTACATGGTGGAACGCGACCTCAAGGGCATCAGCATGGAAGCTCTGGGAGGTGCGCAGAAGGCGGCGATCAGCAAAGCCGCCGAGATGACCTCCAATGGCACCGACATCAGCTACCTGCGCTCGACCTTCGCACCGGAGGACGGCCGCTGCATGTGCCTGTTTGACGCTGCCTCCGATATCGACGTGAAGCGTCTAAACGACGATGCGGGGCTGCCCTATCACAGGATCGTACCAGCGCTCGATCTTACGCCATAAGGCCAGCGCGACCGGGCTCGCGATGGCTATCCGGGCCCGGTGTTCTTGCGGAGTTGCAGCACGCCAGTTTGATCTTTGGAACGACGGAAGGACCAGGACGTTCTGCATCCGCCAGCCACACGCGTTGCCAGGAGAGTCGGAGCATGTTTGGCAATTCGGGCACCCTTCCTCTGCCTCGCCTGCTTGAGCGTCGTGTGGACACCCTTGCGCAGTCGTTCATGCGCCAGCGGCTCGGATCTCAGATGGACTTCTCGACCCCGCAGGGCGAGCCGGCGCTGTTACCGCCCAACGCGGTGTCCTGGAGTATTTTCAAGAACCCGGTTGCGATGTTCATCGGCGGGGTTACTGCGGTGCTGCTCGAACTGGCAGAGCCGCGGGTTCGCGACGCCATTTGGCAGCACAGCACATTCCGCTCGCACGCGCTCCGACGATTACAGCGCACTGGCCTCGCCGCCTTGGTCACGGTCTACGGTCCTCGGACCAAGGCCAAGGCCATGATTGAAGGTGTGGTCAGGATGCATGGGCGCGTTTCAGGCCGAACCAGCGAAGGTGAGCCATACCACGCCACCGACCCGGAGTTGCTGGACTGGGTGCAAGCGACGGCCGGGTTTGGTTTCATGGAGGCCTATCACGTCTATGTGCATCGTCTGCATTTTTTCGAACGGGATGCGATGTTCGCCGAGGCTCGCCCCGTCGCGCTTCTCTATGGTGCGGCCGGCGCCCCCACGTCGCAGGCCGAGCTTTACGCGCTGTTCGACGTGATGCGGCAAAGACTCGTCCCGTCGCCGATCGTCTTGGAATTCCTGCAGATCATGGAAGACGTTCCCGCCTTGCCGGCAGTGGCTCAACCGCTTCAGCGGCCATTTCTGAAGGCGGCAGTCGAGATCCTACCCCGCTGGGTTCGCACGCGCTTGGCACTCGGCGACCGCTGGACGTTGAAGCCGTGGGAGCGTGCTTTTGTGAAGACGACGGCTGCAATCTGCGAGAGCATCGTGCTCCCTTCATCCCCGGCCGTTCAATCGTGCCGTCGCCTCGGCCTTCCCGAGAACTATCTCTATCGCCGCCGTTAATTCAGGCTTTCCAACATTGATGGAGCCGCGCCGCGGGTAGCAAATTAGTTTTCGATACCGCGTGACCAAAACGGGTTACTCGCAACCTCCGAGCGCCCGGAGGCGGACCCCTGGCATGTCACCCAAAGTGCGCAGCAATTTTGGGACAACGACTTGCACGAAATCAAGCCCTAGCCAGCGGATACTGTTCCTTCAGCGTCTTCAGCACCTGATCGCCGGGCATCGGCGCGCCGAACATGAAGCTCTGCACATATTCGCAGCCCATCTGGCGCAGTTCGAGCGCATCGCTTTCGTCCGAAATGCCCTCCGCCACGACTGAAAGGCCGAGTTCATGCGCCATGTTGACCATGGATTTGAGCAGCACCGCGCGTTTCGGTGTCGCGTCGTCGACGAAGCTCTTGTCGATCTTGATCGTATCGAAGGGGAAGCGCGTCAGATAGGCCAGCGATGAGTAGCCGGTGCCGAAATCGTCGAGCGACAGGCCGATACCAAGCTTCTTCAGCTTGTTCAGCACATGGGCCGACTGCTCGGGATTGTCCATCACCAGCGATTCGGTGAGTTCGAGCCGGAAGCAGCGCGGCTTCAGATTGGCCCGCGCGATTACCGAGCGGACGTCGCTGACCAGATCGCGGCGGATGAGCTGGCGGCTGGACAGGTTGACCGAAACCGACAGCGGCGCGTCGCCGATCTGCTTTTGCCATCCGGCCAGATCTTCGGCGGCCTGTTGCATGGCGAACAGGCCAAGCTGCACGATCAGGCCGCAGCTCTCGGCTACCGGGATGAAATCGCCTGGCGGGATCATGCCGCGGCGCGGATGGTCCCAGCGCAAAAGCGCCTCGAAGCCGGCAACGCTGCCGTCTTCGAGCCGCACGATGGGCTGGTAAGCGAGTGTGAATTCGCGCCGTTCGATGGCGCGGCGCAGGTCGGACTCGAACTGCAGCCGGTCGGTGCCGACGGTCCGGAAGGCGGGGCGGAACGGCTCGATCCTGTCGCCGCCGAAACGCTTGGCCTGGTGCATGGCAAGCTCGGCGTCCTTGACCATATCCTCGGCCGAACTCTGTGCCGAGGTCCAGGTGACCAGCCCGATCGAGGCGGTCAGCACGATCTCGCGCTTGGCAAAGGTGATCGGATTGTTGATCGCATGCTTGATGGCGTCGGCAACTGCTGCGATGCGGGCCGGGTCCTGTTCGGAAAGCAGCATCAGTGCGAACTGGTCGCCGGCAAAGCGTGACAGCGAATCCTTCGGCTTGAGCAGCCGGTGCAGCCGGCGCGCAATGGTCAGCAGGATGGTATCGCCGGCCGAGATGCCGAGCCCGTCATTAACCTGCTTGAACCGGTCGATGTCGATGACGAAGACGGTCGGACGCACCTTCTCTTCGGTGCGCGCAATCGAGATGATCGCCTCCAGCCGGTTCATCAGCAATTCCCGGTTCGGCAGGCCGGTCAGATTGTCGTGCACGGCATCGTGCAGCAGCCTCTCCTCGGACTTCTTCTGCTCCGTCACGTCGACCATGGTGCCAACGCAGCGGATGACCTCGCCGTCCGATCCGATCACCGGCCGGGCGCGCAGCGAAAACCAGTGATAGTGCCCATCGGCACCGCGCAGGCGGAAATTCTGCGACACACGGCCGCGCCGGTGTTCGAGCACCACGTCGAGCGTTGTGCGGAACGTGTCGCGATCATCGGCATGCAGCACCGGCAGCCAGTTGCGGGCGGCGCCGCCCAGGCTGTCGGGCGCAAGGCCAAGCTGGATGCTGACATCCGGCTTGGTGACGACGCGGTCGCGCATCACGTCCCAGTCCCAAACCGTGTCGCCCGATCCGGCGACGGCCAGCGCCTGCCGTTCGAGATCGGAGAACAGGCCCTGATGCAGCGCGCCGCCGGCAAAGGCGTGCTGCATGACGGTGAAGCCGATCAGTAGGATGATGAGGATCAGCCCGCCGCCCAATGCCGGCTGGGCGATGTCATTGTCGAGCATGCCGGTGATCGCCATCCACGACCCGCATAGCCACAACAGGACCATGACCCAACTGGGCACCAGCATGATGGCACGGTCGTAGCCGCGTATGCCGAGGAAAATGATCAGGCCGAGGCCGGTCAGCGCGGTGGCGGCGAAGGACAGCCTGGCGATGCCGGCGGCGACCGCCGGATCGACGATTGCAACGCCTGCTATCAGTACCAGCCCCAGAATCCAGACCAGCGCGCCGTAGCTGAAATGGCCGTGCCATCGGTTGAGGTTGAGATAGGCGAACAGGAACACCACGAAGGTCGCCGCAAGCGCCACCTCCGTTCCGGCTCGCCACATCTGCTCGTTGCCGGGCGATATTTCCAAAACCTTGTTGAGAAAGCCGAAATCAATGCAGATATAGGCGAGCACCGCCCAGGCGAGTGCTGCGGTTGCCGGGAACATCGAGGTCCCCTTGACGACGAAAAGGATGGTCAGGAACAGCGCCAGGAGGCCGGCGATGCCGATGACGATACCGCGAAACAGCGTGTAGGAGTTGACCGAGTCCTTGTAGGATTCCGGATCCCATAGATAGACCTGCGGCAGTTTGGGCGAGGCAAGTTCGGCAATGAAGGTGATCACCGTTCCGGGGTTCAGCGTCACCCGAAACACATCGGCGTCGGGGCTGGTCTGGCGGTCGAGCGCGAAGCCCTCGCTGGGTGTGATCGCGGCAATGCGGGTCGAGCCGAGATCCGGCCAGAAGATGCCGGAATTCACCAGCCGGAAATGCGGTGCGACGATCAGCCTGTCGAGCTGCTGGTCGGTGGTGTTGGCAAGTGCGAACACCGCCCAGTCGCCGGTCGAGCGCGCATCATTGGCCTCGACCTCGATGCGCCGCACGATGCCGTCCGGTCCCGGCGCGGTCGACACCTGGAAGTTCTCGCCCTGGTCGCGGTAGATTTCGACGGCGCCCGAAAGATCGAGCGCCACGTCGTCGCGGGCGATCTTGATCGGCTCGACGGCGAAGGCCGAGGACGTCGCGCAGAGCACGACGATTGCCGTCAGCACAAAGGCGAACAACGACCCGATTCGCAGGAAATTCGTCAAAAATCAGTCCTTCGTTCCCGCGCCCGGCGGATCGTCTTCGATCCGGGCGTAGAGGTAGTGGTCCTGCCAGATGCCGTTGATCCTGAGATAGGATCGCAGAAGTCCTTCGCGCCGGAATCCGGCTTTTTCAAGCACGCGGATCGACCGGGCGTTGTCGGGAATACAGGCCGCTTCGATCCGGTGCAACCTCAGCGTATCGAAGGCGAAGCGCGTCACCACCTTGACCGCGTCGGTCATCAGGCCACGGCCGCTGTAGCGCTCGCCGATCCAGTAGCCGATATGACCGCTTTGTGCGACACCGTGGCGGATGTTGCCGAGGGTGATTCCACCGACAAGCTTGCCGTTGCCTTTCTCGAAGATGAAGAAGGCTATGGCCGTTCCCTGCGCATAGTCTTCGCGATAGCGGCTGAGGCGATGCCGCCAGGCCGTGCGGTCGAGCTCGTCGGGGTTCCACCGCGGCTCCCACGGCTCCAGGAAGGCGCGGCTTTCCCCGCGCAGCACCGACCATTCACGATAGTCATTGGTCAGCGGCACGCGCAGCGTGACCCGGTCACCCTTCAGTGCCGGCAGGTCACGGCGAAAGAAAGGGAGCGCGAACATGACGCTTTGATGGACTTAGCCGGCGAGCTTTCGGGCCGTGGTCTGCGTGCCCGATAGCGATTCGAGGACCGCCTCATAGGGAGCGAGCGTACCCACCGGTCCGACGGCAGTCAGCGTCGGCTTGGTCGAAAACAGCCGTGACGACAGGTCCGTCAGCCGCTCGACCGTCAGCGCCGACAGCCGTTCCATCAGCTCTTCCTTGGCGATCGGCCGGCCGAACAGAAGCATTTGCCGGGCGATCTGCGAGGCACGGCTGGCCGGGCTTTCGGCGGACATGATCAGGCCGGCGCGGTACTGGGCGCGTGCCCGGTCGAGTTCCTCCTGCAGGATGTTCTCGCCGGCCTTCTGCAACTCGTCGATAACCACCGGCACCAGTTCGGCGATGTCGCTCTGCCCGGTCGCGGCATGGACGCCGAATATGCCGGTGTCGGAAAAGCCCCAGTGGAAGGCATAGACCGAATAGCACAGCCCGCGCTTTTCGCGGACCTCCTGGAAAAGACGTGACGACATGCCGCCGCCAAGGATCATCGACAGGACCTGCGAGGCGTAGAAGTCGCGTACATGATAGGCGCGGCCCTCGAACCCCAGCACGATCTGCGCGTCCATCAGGTCGCGGTCCTCGCGGAAATCGCCGCCGACATATTGCGCAAACTGCGGCATCGTGTTGTCGGACTTGCTACGGAAACCGCCGAGATGCTTCTCGACCTCGCGTACGAAATTGTCGTGCTTGATGTCGCCGGCGGCGACGACCACCATGCGCTCGGCGCCATATTGCCGTTCGATGAATTTGTGCAATTGCTTCGAGGTGAAGGATTTGACGGTTTCCGGCGTGCCGAGGATGGAGCGGCCGATCGTCTGGTGGCGGAAAGCCGTCTCGGTGAAGCGGTCGAAGACGATGTCGTCGGGCGTATCGTGAGCGGCGCCGATCTCCTGCAGGATCACATGCTGCTCGCGCTCCAGCTCCTGCGGGTCGAACTCGGATTCCTGCAGGATGTCGGAGAGGATATCGACGGCCAGGGGCACGTCGTCGCTCAGCACCCTGGCATAATAGGAGGTGGTCTCGACACTGGTGGCGGCATTGATCTCGCCGCCGACATCCTCGATTTCCGAGGCGATCTCGAAGGCGCTGCGCCTTCTGGTTCCCTTGAACGCCATATGTTCAAGCAAGTGGGCCATTCCGTGCTCTTCGCTACGCTCGTTGCGGGCGCCTGATTTGACCCAGGCACCAAGAGCGACGGATTCGAGGCTTGGAAGGGTTTCGGTGGCGACTGTCAGGCCGTTCGACAGACGGCTTACCTCAACACCCATAAAGCAAATACTCCCTAACTTGCCGCCCGCGTGTGGCGGCTAACATAATCTTCCACCATTTTCAGGTCGGATGGAAGTACCGTGTATTTTTCCTCCGATGACATCAACCCGCCTAGCCATGCGGGCAGGGCAGGCGACACGCCGCTGGCGGCTTCGACGGCGGCCGGGAACTTTGCCGGATGGGCGGTGCCCAGCACCACCATCGGGACGGCACTGGTGGCCTTCGCAACCGCAACATGCATGGCCGCGGCCGTGTGCGGGTCGAGCAGATACTCGCTGGCTGCGAGCGTCGAGCGGATCGTAGCGGCGACTTCGTCCATGGTCGAACGGCCGGCATCGAATTCGGAGCGGATCCTGGCAATCTCGCCGGCTTCGATGATGAAGGCTCCGGACTGCTTGAGACCGTTCATGTAGCGCCGCACGGTCGAGGCGTCGCGGCCGGCCGCCTCGAACAGCAAGCGCTCGAAATTCGAAGAAACCTGGATGTCCATCGACGGCGACGTGGTCGAAAAGACGCCTTTCGTGCGGTATTCGCCGCTCGACAGCGTGCGCGCCAGAATGTCGTTGTCGTTGGTCGCGATGACCAGCCGCTCGATCGGCAGCCCCATCTTCTTGGCGGCGTAGCCGGCGAAGATGTCGCCGAAATTGCCGGTCGGCACCGTGAAGGAGACCGGCCGGTCGGGCGCGCCGAGCGACAGCGCCGATGAAAAATAATAGACGATCTGGGCCATGATGCGGGCCCAGTTGATCGAATTGACCCCGGACAGCGACACCCGGTCGCGAAAACCGTGATCGTTGAACATGTCCTTCACCAGCCCCTGGCAATCGTCGAAATTGCCTTCGACCGCCAGTGCATGGACATTTGCGGCGATGGACGTCGTCATTTGCCGCTGCTGCACCGGCGAGACCCGGCCGTTCGGGAAAAGGACGAAGATGTCGGTGCGATTGCGCCCGGCGAAGGCATCGATGGCGGCCCCGCCGGTATCGCCGGACGTGGCGCCGACAATGGTGGCGCGCTGGCCGCGTTCGGCAAGCACATGGTCCATCAGCCGGGCGAGAAGCTGCATGGCCACGTCCTTGAAGGCAAGCGTCGGGCCATGGAAGAGTTCCAGAACGAACATGTTCGAGCCGGTCTGAACCAGCGGGCAGACCGCCTCGTGACGGAACGTCGCATAAGCTTCGCGCACCAGGCGTTCGAACACCGGCATCGCGATCTCGCCGCCGAGAAACGGCGACAGCACGCGGATGGCGAGGTCGGGATAGGCAAGGCCGCGCATCGCGCGGATCTCTGCCGCCGAAAACTGCGGCCAGATATCAGGCACATAAAGACCGCCATCGCGCGCCAAGCCCGCCAGCACCGCGTCGGAAAATCCAAGCACAGGCGCTTCCCCGCGGGTACTCACATATTGCATCGTCATGTTCCATTGCTGCCGGGCGGTCCGTCCGCGGCAAAGTGGTTAATTTCCGTAGTTGCTCAGTCGCATTTTTGCCGCGCGGTTGATATACGTCACCCGCTTTGCGAGAGGGAAGTGCAGTTGATGGCGTTTCATTCATCCAACGGTCGTTTTGTCGCGGGTCTGGCCCTCACCGGCTTTATGCTTACCGCCGCCGGCTGCCAATCAGGCGGCAGTAGCATGCTGGGCTTCGGAAAGAAGGACACGACACCGCCACCACCGCCGGACCCCAAGGTTCTCGCCAGCCAGTTGCTGGCCTATTGTCCGAAAGTGACGCTGCGCGACGGCACCGCCTTCTTCAACACCTATGCCAAAGGCAACCAAAAGCCTAAGAAAAAAGCCGCCGCTCAGGACGCCGAAGCTGCTGCGCTTGAAGTGAGCAGCGACCAGCAGGACGATTCCGCGAAGATCATCTACCAGGCTTCGATCACCGATGTGACCCGCGACTGCAACCGTGCCAACGGCTCGCTGACGATGAAGATCGCCGTGGCCGGCAAGGTCGTTCCGGGACCGATGTTCAGCCCGGGCACCATCACCATGCCGATCCGTATCGCTGTGATGCACGGCACCGAGGTCCTTTACTCGCAGCTTCACCAACATCAGGTCCAGGTAACCAATCCCACGAGTGCCACCCAGTTCGTCTTCACCGATTCGAACGTTGTCGTTCCCGAGCCGACCGCGAAGGATTATCAGGCGTTCGCCGGCTATGACGAAGGCCCGCTGAAGAAGACCGACAAGAAGATTGCCGCGGCCGAATAGCCGCGGCTTTGGAGCTGCGCGTCCATTTGGACGCCTGCTTCACGCATCCGCCGACCATTCTGACAGGGCGGCGATCACGCTTTTCAGTTCCGCCCAGCGGCGGATGACCGTTTCGGCGCCGGCCTCGGTCAGCGCGTCGGCATGCCCGGGATAGCTGTGCGCCGCTCCGGTGAAGCCGATCACACGCATGCCGGCTGTCCTGGCGCCGGTCACGCCATGCACGGAATCCTCGATGACGAAGATGTTCGCCGGATCGGCCTGGAGCTTTGCCGCGGCAAAGAGAAATACGTCGGGCGCCGGCTTGGATTTTCCGCTCGGCGTTTCCAGCGAGGAAAAAATGTGCCCGGCGAAAAACGGCAGCAGACGCACCTTCTCCAGCATGAACTCGATCCGCTCGGAGCGCGAATTCGAGCAGACGCAGCGCGGCGTGGTCACCGCGGCGACCGCCTCGTGCACCCCGTCGACGGCGCGCACGTCGCTGCGCAGCCGGCGGTCGACCAGGTCTTCGGCACGATCGATCAGCGAGGCCTGGAACGGGACGCGGGATTTTTCCTCGACCCGCATCATGATGTCCTTGAAGGTCAGCCCGGCATAGGTTTCGGAAAGCTCCTCGGCCGATATCTCGTAACCGGCCGACGTCAAAAGCTCGGCTTCGATGCGCGCGGCGATGATTTCGGAATCGACGAGCACGCCGTCGCAATCGAAGATGACAAGGTCTGGCTGGGGCATAGCGATCCGGAAAGCGGGAGGGAGGCGGCTGGGACGGTTCTGGCGGCGCGGCATACACCAACAGGCCGATCTTCGCAAATTACCCGGAGTCCGCACCCCAGGCCTTCACCGAAAATTTACGCTGATCGGTAACCATAACAGGGAGTAAACAGTAACGCGTGCTTTGGGTGTAACAATGTCTGCCGTGCGTCTTCTCGACGAGCTTTCCCACGCTCCCCAGCAATCTGAATGGCTGGATACGATCCTGAAGGGCGATTGTGTCGCCGCGCTCGACCGGCTGCCGGAAAAATCCATCGACGTGATCTTTGCCGATCCGCCCTACAATCTGCAGCTCGACGGCGATCTACACCGGCCCGACCAGTCCAAGGTCGATGCCGTCGACGACGACTGGGACCAGTTCGCGAGTTTTGAGGTCTACGACGCCTTCACGCGGGCCTGGCTGCTGGCGGCGCGCCGCGTGCTGAAGCCCAACGGCACCATCTGGGTCATCGGCTCCTACCACAACATTTTCAGGGTCGGCGCCAAGATGCAGGATCTGGGGTTCTGGATCCTCAACGATGTCGTCTGGCGCAAGACCAATCCGATGCCGAATTTCCGCGGCCGCCGCTTCCAGAATGCCCATGAGACGATGATCTGGGCCTCGCGCGACCAGAAGGGCAAGGGCTACACCTTCAACTACGAAGCGCTGAAGGCGTCGAACGACGACATCCAGATGCGTTCCGACTGGCTGTTTCCGATCTGCACCGGCAGCGAGCGCCTGAAGAACGAAAATGGTGACAAGCTGCATCCGACGCAGAAGCCCGAAGCGCTGCTCGCCCGCATCATGATGGCCTCGACCAAGCCCGGAGATATCGTGCTCGATCCCTTCTTCGGCTCCGGTACCACCGGCGCCGTGGCCAAGCGCCTCGGCCGCCATTTCGTCGGCATCGAGCGCGAGCAGGCCTATATCGACGCCGCCAACGAGCGCATCGATGCAGTTCGGCCGCTGGACGGCGCTGCTCTTACCGTGCTTACCGGCAAGCGCGCCGAGCCGCGCGTTGCTTTCGTCAGCCTCATCGACACCGGGCTGATGCTGCCGGGCGCCACGCTCTACGACGCCAAGAAGCGCTGGGCGGCCAGGGTGCGCGCCGACGGCACTGTGGCGGTTGGCGACAGCGCCGGATCGATCCACAAGATTGGCGCGGAAGTGCAGGGGCTGGATGCCTGCAACGGCTGGACCTTCTGGCACTATGAGCGCAGCGGCGGCCTGACCCCGATCGACGAGCTTCGCCGCATCGCCCGCCTCGGCATGGAGCGGGCAGGGGCCTGATAACAGTCAGCCCTTTTCTTCCAGAACAATTTCGTTCAAATCGCCTTCGGCCATCAAGGTGAGCTGATTGTGAAAACGGGACAGTCCCGAATAGTCGGTGCGAAGCTGAATACGCGCAAATTCGACTGCGTCGGCGTCTTCAGCGACCTCGATTCGAACTGCCAGATGACCAACGCCATCCGTTGGGAAAACAGAGATGTTTAACAGGCCTGGCGACTTCAGCGAAAGCATCGCTCGCTCAAGGGGGTATGCTTTCAGCGACGTCATGAATTCGCTTACTTCGTTGATTGTGAAATATACGACGCCATGGCCACGAAAGTTACCCTGCACGATATCAATATCGAGCATCGGCCAGTACGGGTCGTAGGTTAATACAATCCTGCCCATAACCGTATCGGTCAGAACGCGATGTCGTAACGCTTAAGGTCAGCCTCGAGCGTCTTTGCGTCAGTGAACAGCACCGACTGCCAGCCGGCCGCCTTGGCGCCGTCGACATTCTTCTGGCTGTCGTCGATGAACAGCGTGGCCGCGGGCTCGAGGCCGAACGCGGCGACGTGATGGTCGTAAATGCTGCGCTCCGGCTTGATCATGCCGATCTCGCCCGAAATGGTCACACCGCGCGGTCGGTTGAGAAAATCGAAACGCTGCCGGGCTTCGGCAAGCGTGTCGGCGGCGAAATTGGTCAGCATGGTGACGTCATGGCCGCTCTCGATCAGCTTGTCCATGATCTGGACGCTGTCGTCATAGGCATGCGGCACCATCTCGTGCCAGAGGCGGCGGAAGTTGCGGATGTTTTCGGCGTGGTCCGGGTGTTCGGCGATCAGCAGCGCCTCGGCCTCTTCCCAGGTCCGGCCGCGGTCCTGCTCGATGTTCCAGTCATGCGTGCAGACATTGTCGAAGAACCATTTCCGCTCTTCGGCGTCGGGGATCAATCGGCTGAAAGGCAAGTTCGGATCGTAGTGAATCAGCACTCTGCCGATGTCGAAAACGATGTGGCGGATTTCGGTCATTCTTGTCCTCGTCAACCCAAATTCAATGTGAGGCGATGTGGGCGATTCAATGTGCGCGCTGCTTCTTCGTCGCGCCCGGTATCGCCGCTTCGATTACCTTTTTCATGACAGTGGGCAGCGCTTCGCCGGAAATTTCATGGGCCAGCGACCAGAAATGCCCCGCAGGGGCGGCGCCATCGGTCATCGTTTTGAAGACGTCGAGTTCGAGCGCGAAATGGGTGAAGACATGACCGATCCGGCCGGCTGGCCGCCAGTTGCCGGGGAAGGGCGCCGCCGCGTCCGTGGTGGCGCCGTCGATCCGCGCGGTCCAGCCGGTCGTCGGTACTTCGGTCATGCCGCCGAGCAGGCCTTTATCCGCACGTTTGCGCAAAAGAACGGCGCCGTCATCACGTACGGCAACGAAGGCAGCCCCGCGCCGCAATGGTTTCTCACCCTTCGGCAGACGGACAGGGAAGCGCTCGGGATCGCTTGAAACAGTGGCGCTGCAATCCTCCCGCAGCGGGCACAGCATGCAACGCGGTCGTCGTGGCGTGCAGATCGTCGCGCCGAGATCCATCATTGCCTGGGCGAAATCGCCAGGTCTGATCGCTGGAACCATGCGCTCGACATAGGTGCGTATGTCCCCTTTGGCTTCGCTCAGCGGCGTGAGGATCGAAAACAGCCGAGAAACGACCCGCTCGACGTTGCCGTCGACGACCGCGGCGGGCTGGTCGAAGGCGATCGCCGCGATCGCAGCCGCCGTGTAGGCGCCGATGCCGGGCAGTTCTCTCAAGCCAGCTTGCGTATCCGGAAACCTGCCACCTTGCCGCGCGACGAGATCGGCGCAGGCCTTGAGATTGCGCGCGCGGGAATAATAGCCGAGCCCGGCCCAGGCCTTCATCACATCTTCGGTCGGTGAGGCGGCCAAAGCCTCGACATCAGGCCATTTCTCGACAAAGGCCCGGAAATAGGTTTTTACCGCTTCGACCGTGGTCTGCTGCAGCATGACTTCGGAAAGCCAGACGCGGTAGGGATCGGGCCGTATGCCGCGTGCCGATTCGCGCGGCGCAATGCGCCACGGCAAGTCGCGGTGATGCGCGTCGTACCAGCCAAGCAGGCGGGACGCGATGTGGTCGCTGTCTCCAGACGCGGCTCTGCCGTTGTCCCAAGATGCAGCTTTGCTGTTGTCTCCGGATGCGGTCTTGCGGGTCTGGTCGTGCAGTGCCATTGATCGAGGACTGGCCTAACCGATGCGTGGTGAAGGTCGTGACTGGAGAACGCACATGGCAGGGAAAAGGCCCTTCGGCAATCCCGTTCCGGTGAGTGATCTCGCAACCCAGATTCTCGATCCGGTGTTGCGCAAGCGGGCCGGCATGTCGATCGGGCTCGTCCAGTCATGGGAGGAGATTGCCGGGCCGCGGCTTGCCAGCCGCTCGCGCCCTGAAAAGATCCAGTGGCCGCGCCGCATGCATGAAGATGATCCGTTCGAGCCGGCGGTGCTGGTCATCGCCTCCGAAGGCATGGCCGCCCTCCATCTGCAGCACGAGACCGGCGAGATCATCAACAGGGTCAACGCCTTCCTCGGCTTCAACGCTATCGGCCGGATCAGAATCGTGCAAAAGCCGGTGACGGCGGACAAAGGGCGGCCTAAACCAAGCTTTCGGCCGCTGACCGCGGCCGAGAAGGTGAAGTTGTCAGGCACTGTCGGAATGATCGAGGATGACGGGCTGCGCGCTTCGCTGGAGCGGCTCGGCGCCACCATTCTCGGTCAAAAGAAAGTATAATCTCGCGCTTTCGTGATCGCGTACACAAGATTTGGCGATTGGAATGGGGACGGCGATGCCTTAATTCGCGCCAACTCTCGCCTTTTCTAGCCTTTGCATTGCAAAATCCAACCATTGTCAGGTGATTCGAATGACCCGTCTTTTGTCCCGCAGAAACCTCCTGTCGTCGCTGGCCGCCATTCCGGCGGTGGCTCTGCTCGCCGCCTGCAGCGACTCGGGTGAGAAAGCCGTGGCGGAGGATGTGAAACCTGCGGCCCCCGCCGATCCGATGAAGCCGGCCACTCCAGCGGCGGCCAAGGCGCCTGAGGCCCAGGGCACGGTGGACATGGCGGCCTTGCTAAAACCCGGCGCACTGCCCGACGAGCAACTGGGCAAGGACGACGCGAAGGTCACCATCGTCGAATATGCCTCGATGACCTGCCCGCACTGCGCGCATTTCCACGAAACCACCCTCCCGGAGCTGAAGACGAAATATATCGATACCGGCAAGGCCCGCCTTATCCTGCGCGAATTTCCGTTCGACCCGAGCGCCGAGGCTGGTTTCATGCTGGCGCGCTGCTCCAAAGACAATTATTTCCCGATGGTGGACGTTCTGTTCAGGCAGCAGGAGAACTGGGCAGGTGTCGCCAATACCAAGGACGCCCTGCTGCAAATCTCCAAGATGGCCGGTTTTACACAGGAGTCCTTCGAGGCCTGCTTGACGGACCAGAAACTTCTGGACGATGTGAGATCGGTCCAAAAGCGCGGCGCCGATGAATTCAAGGTCGACTCGACGCCGACCTTCTTTATCAACGGAAAGACCTACAAGGGGGCGCTGTCGATTGAGGAAATCTCGGCCATTATCGACCCTCTGCTCTGACGTTTCGGCAGCGCCGAAGCGGCTGCGCTTCGGCGCGCGCGACTCTTTGTTGTGCCGCGGGTTCTGTTCGCAACACCGCGGAACACTTTTGCGGAACCCGCTTATGGGGCGGCGCGAATGAAGTTTTCGCGCCTCCGCCTGCTCGGTTTCAAGTCCTTCGTCGAACCCGGTGAGTTCGTCATCGAACGCGGCCTGACCGGCATCGTCGGGCCGAACGGCTGCGGCAAGTCGAACCTTGTCGAGGCGCTGCGCTGGGTGATGGGCGAAAGCTCGTACAAGAACATGCGCGCGTCCGGCATGGACGACGTCATCTTTTCGGGTTCTGGAACGCGTCCGGCCCGCAACACCGCTGAAGTCACGCTTTTCCTCGACAACAGCGACCGTAGCGCGCCCTCGGCCTTCAACGACGCGGACGAACTGCAGGTTTCGCGCCGCATCGAGCGCGAGGCGGGTTCGCTCTACCGTATCAACGGCAAGGAAGCCCGCGCCAAGGACGTACAGCTGCTTTTCGCAGACCAATCCACCGGCGCGCGCTCGCCCTCGATGGTCGGGCAGGGCCGCATCGGCGAGCTGATCCAGGCCAAGCCGCAAGCGCGCCGCGCCCTGCTGGAAGAGGCGGCCGGAATTTCGGGCCTGCACACACGCCGCCACGAGGCCGAACTGCGTCTGAAGGCGGCCGAACAAAATCTGGAACGGCTGGACGACGTCGTCGGCGAGCTGGAAAGCCAGATCGAAAGCCTGAAGCGCCAGGCCCGCCAGGCCTCGCGCTTCAAGAACCTGTCGGCCGATATTCGCAAGGCCGAAGCGACGCTGCTGCATCTGCGCTGGACGCTGGCCAAGACACAGGAAGGCGAGGCGCGCTCGGCGCTGGCGATTGCCACCGCACTTGTCGGCGATCGCGCCGCCGCCCAGATGGCTGCCGCCAGGGAGCAAGGGATCGGCGCCCACCGGTTGCCGGAGCTGCGCGACGCGGAAGCCGCCGCCGCTGCCGCCTTCCAGCGCCTGTCGATCGCCAAGACGCAGATCGAGGAAGAAGCGGGCCGCATCCGCGCCCGCCAACTGGAACTCGACCGCCGGCTCCAGCAGCTCGACGGTGACATCGTCCGCGAGGAGCGGATGGTCCGCGACAATGCGGATATTCTTGAACGCCTCGCCGCCGAAGAAGCCGCGCTCAACACCGAGAACGCCGGCGCCGCCGAGCGCGAGGCCAGCACCCGCGCGGCGGTTGAACAGGCGGCGTCGACGCTTGCCGCCAGTGAAGCCAAACTCGCCGGGCTGACCGCCGAACGGGCGGAGGCCGCCGCCTCCCGCAACCAGATCGAACGAACGCTGCGCGACACCGCGGAGCGCCGCGACCGTTTCGCCCGCCAGCTCGCCGATGTCGACCGGGAATTGTCCGACATCGCCTCCAGGGTCGCCGGCCTGCCCGATCCCGCCGAGAAGCAGCTTCTGGTCGAACAGGCCGTGGCGCTGCTCGAGGAGACCGAAGCCGCGGCGATCGCCGCCGAACAGGCAGTCGCCGAGGCGCGCACGGCGGAAAGTGCCGCCCGCCCGCCGGTTCAGGATGCAAAGGCCGAGCTGGCGCGGATCGAGACCGAGGCTCGCACGCTGGCCAAGATCCTGAATGCCGCGAGTGGCGACCTCTTCTCCTCCGTCCTGGAGCAGATCAGCGTCGAACGCGGCTATGAGACGGCGCTGGGCGCAGCCCTTGGCGAGGATCTCGATGTGCCGCTCGACCGCAGCGCGCCGGTGCATTGGGGCCAAAGCGAGGTTCAGCCCGGCGACGCCGCTTTGCCCGAAGGCATCAAGAGCCTTTCCAGTGTGGTCCGCGCGCCGGCGCAACTGGCCCGCCGATTGGCGCAGATCGGCATCGTCGACGCTGCTGACGGAAGACGGCTGCAGTCGCAGCTTTCACCCGGGCAGCGGCTGGTCAGCCGCGAAGGGGCGCTGTGGCGCTGGGACGGATTCACCGCCAGCGCCGACGCGCCGACCGCGGCCGCGCAGCGGCTGGCGCAGAAAAACCGGCTGGCCGAGCTCGATGCCGAGGCGGTCCACGCGACCCGCATTCTGCGCCAGGCCGAAGAAGCCCTTGCCCATGCCGAGCAGGCGCTTGCCCAGGCGAGCGAGGCCGAGCGCAACGCTCGTCAAGCCGGGCGTGATGCCCAACATGGCTTGGACGCCGCCCGCAACGTGCTGGCGGAGGCCGAGAAGGCCGGCGGCGAGCTGTCGAGCCGACGCGCCGCACTTGACGAAGCCCGCACGCGCATCGTCGACAGCCATGAAGAGACGGCCGCGGCTTTACTCGAGGCGGAGATGCTGCTGCAAAGCGCTCCCGATCTCGGTGATCTGCAGTTACAGCTCGAACAGTCGGCCGCCAACGTCGCTCGCGACCGCGCCACCCTTGCCGATGCCCGCGCCGTCCATGAAGGCTTGAGGCGGGAAGCCGAGGCGCGAACGCGCCGCCTCGACGCCATCGGCGCGGAACGCCGCAACTGGCTGGAGCGCGCCGAAAACGCCTCGACGCAGATCGCAGCGCTCGGCGAACGCAAGGCCGAGGCCGAGGCCGAACGCGAGAGGCTGGCCGACGCACCCGACGAGATCGACGCCAAGCGGCGCGCCTTGCTGTCGCAGCTTGCCGAGGCCGAAAGCCTGCGCCAGGCGGCGGGCGACCGGTTGCAGGAAGCGGAGAACAAGCAGTCCGAACTGGATAAGGCCGCGACATCAGCGATCCAGTCGCTGGCCGAGGCGCGCGAAACCCGCGTCCGCGCCGAAGAGCGGCTGACCGCTGCCGACGAAAGACGGCTGGAGGTCGAGGCGCGCATCCAGGAAACGCTGAACACCCCGCCGCATCTGGTCATCCGCCACACCGGCCTGGAGGCCGACAGCCCGATGCCGGAGATGACCGAGATCGAGCGTCAGCTCGACCGGCTGAAGATCGAACGCGAGCGGCTTGGCGCCGTCAATCTGCGCGCCGAGGAAGAGCAGAAGGAGCTGTCGGACCGGCTGGAGACCATCGTTTCCGAACGCGAGGACATCATCGAGGCCATCCGCAAGCTGCGGCAGGCGATCCAGAGCCTGAACCGCGAAGGCCGCGAACGGCTTCTGGCTGCCTTCGACGTGGTCAATGGCCATTTCCAGCGGCTGTTTTCGCATCTGTTCGGTGGCGGCACGGCGGAACTGCAACTGATCGAGTCCGACGATCCGCTCGAGGCTGGCCTCGAAATCCTTGCGCGGCCGCCCGGCAAGAAGCCGCAGACGATGACGCTGCTTTCCGGCGGCGAGCAGGCGTTGACGGCGATGTCGCTGATCTTCGCCGTGTTCCTGACCAATCCCGCGCCGATCTGCGTGCTCGATGAGGTCGACGCACCGCTCGATGATCACAATGTCGAGCGTTTCTGCAATCTGATGGACGAAATGGCCGCCACCACCGAGACGCGCTTCGTCATCATCACGCACAACCCGATCACCATGGCCCGCATGAACCGGCTGTTCGGGGTGACCATGGCCGAGCAGGGCGTCAGCCAACTGGTGTCGGTCGACCTGCAGGCGGCCGAGGCCTTGCGCGAGGCGAGCTGAAGCTTCGACAGTATGGCTTGTTGGTAGCACCTGTTGTGGCTTTCGGCTATAGACTGAATTGGACTAGGTCGGTGCCGTCCATCCGCATGTAGCGTTTAGATATTCCGCATGATCCTTTCCGAAATCGATCTCGATTTCACGGTCGTGTGCCAGCATATGCATGGAGAACCTTGTTGCCTGTACTTGTCACCGGAGCCGCCGGATTCATTGGCAGCCATGTTTGCCACCACCTCTTGAACAGGGGGGAAGCAGTCGTCGGTGTCGACAATATGAACGACTATTACGACCTGGCGCTTAAAAAGGGGCGTCTCGCCCGCCTTCAGCCCCACAAGGACTTTTCATTTCATCAGATCGAGATCGCCGAAGAGGGGGCGCTCGCTAACGCTTTGGCCGGCCAAGGCATAACCAGGATTGTCCATCTCGCCGCTCAGGCGGGTGTGCGCCATTCACTCGACAATCCGAGGCTCTATGTCCGTTCCAATGTTGTCGGCCATCTCGAGATGCTCGAATTCTGTCGCGCGCAGTCCGCATTCGAACATCTGGTCTATGCCTCGTCGAGCTCGGTCTATGGCGGCAACCGCAAGGTTCCGTTCAGCGAGACCGATCAGGTCGACCGGCCCGTCTCTCTCTACGCCGCCACCAAGAAGTCAGATGAATTGATGAGCCATACCTACGCCCATCTCTTCGGGGTGCCGCAGACCGGCTTGCGATTTTTCACCGTCTACGGTCCCTGGGGCCGGCCCGACATGGCCTATTGGATATTCACCAAGGCGATGCTCGAAGGCAAGCCGATCCGGGTGTTCAACAATGGCGAGATGTGGCGGGATTTCACTTATGTCGACGATGTGGTGAGGGCAGTCGTTGCCGTGCTCGACAAGCCGCCATCGGCTGAAGTTCCGCCGAGCAGGCTCTACAATGTCGGCAACAACCGGCCGGTGCGGCTGGGCGATTTCATCGACACTCTGGAAAGACTGCTCGGTGTAAAGGCGATCCGCCACAGCGAGCCGATGCAGAGCAGCGACGTCGAGCGGACCTATGCCGACATGACCGCGCTGGAGCGCGATTTCGGTTTCAGGCCGAGCGTTTCGATCGAAGATGGGCTGAAGAAATTCGTCGACTGGTACCGGTCCGAATGGGCTAAGAGATCGCCGACAACGTGACTGCGGCCTGCGGGTCTCCGCGTTTGCGGCCCAAGGCCGCAGCTTCGCTCCAGTCGCCGCTCGATCATCGCCTCAGCCCGGCCATGAACGTCTTTACGCGGGCGGGATCGACCTTGTTCCACCAGACGCCGTCGTGCTTCAGTGCGCTGGCAATGATGACGCCATCGACGATGCCAAGAATATCGTTTGCATTATCGGACGTCACGCCGCTGCCGACCAGCGTCGGTAGGCCGGCAGCCTCTTTGATCATGCGGATATAGCTCAGATCCGCAGCGTGCCCGGTGCGCTGACCGGTCGCAATGATGGCGTCGGCGTCGAAGAACACCAGATCCTTGACCAGTTCCTCCACCGGGCGGTCGGCAACGATCGCGTGCGCGCCGTGCTTGACATGAGCATCGGCGAAAATGCGGATGCCGTTGGCGCGCAGCCTGGCGCGATACCGTGCCGCGCGACCCGACTCCCCCTCGACAAAACCCTCGTTGGCGACATAGGCATTCGCCCATTGATTGACGCGGATAAAGCCCGCGCCAGCGGCACTGGCGATCGCAAGGGCAGGGATCGCGGCGTTAGCGAGCACATTGATGCCGATCGGCTTGCCGAGTTCGCGGCGGATACGGTCGGAAACGACCGCCATATAGGCCGCTGTCTCCGGTCCGATATCGTCAGGTTTGGCAAAGGGGATGTCGCCATGGTTCTCGACGATCACGCCGTCGCATCCGCCATCGAGATAGGATCTCGCATCATCCAGACCCCGCTGATAGATCGCCTCGACCGCCTCGCCGTCATAGCGCGGCGCGCCGGGAAGCGGCGCAAGGTGGACGACGCCGATCACCACCTTGGTGCGGCCGAAAAGTTCTACGAGCGCGTCGCCGCCTGATTGGCCGAGTTGGGTCATGAGAGCTCCGTTTCATCGATGAGCGCCGCCATTTCAGAGGCGGAAGGACAGGATATCAGTGTGCCGTGCCGTGTCACCGCAATCGCCGCGGCGGCGAGCGCGAATTTCAGTGCTGAGGTAACCGACATACCCTGGGCAAGCCCGCCGGCCAGACAGCCGCAAAACACATCGCCGGCACCGCTGGTGTCTAGCGCCTCGACATGGGGCGCCGGCAAACGAAGCGGTGCTCCCTGGTCCGGGTCAAGCACGAGACAACCTTCCGCGCCAAGCGTGATCACGACTGTCCCGGCGCCTTTGGCCGCGAGCGCGCCGGCCGCGGCTGCCATATCGCCCTGGCCGGTCAGTGCTTTCGCCTCGGATTGATTCACCACCAACACCTGCGCCAGACCGAAGTCAGGCAGAGCCGCCGCATCGATAGGGCTGACGTTCAGGACCGTGCGTGCGCCATTTTCCTGTGCTGCCCGCAGGCAGGCATCTATCGCGGCGCCCCACAGGTTTCCTTGGCAGACAAGGATGTCGCCAAACGCGATCCGGCGCGAAAGTGCAGTTTGCGCGATCGGATCGAACGCCTCGCTGCAGGCGACACCGCTGACGATGAAGTTCTCGCCGCCGGGATCAACGACGATGGTCGAGCGGTCGCTTGGCAGGTCCAATTCAATCGCCTCGAGGTCAGACAACTCCCTGTCGAGGCGGCTCCTGATCCATGCGCCTGTCCGGTCCTTGCCGAGCGCCGTCCAAAACGTCACCGAAGCACCCGTGCGCGCGGCAGCAACCGCCTGGTTTGCACCCTTGCCGCCGAGGCCGTCGGCGTAGCTGCTGGCGTTCAAAGTCTCGCCGGCGGCAGGGAAGCGGCCGACGCGAAAAATCGTGTCGACGCAGGCATTGCCGACGACATGGACATGCATCGCTCAGCTCTCGCCGGTCGCCCAGCTCAGCATCTGTTCGAACAGGGTTTTGTAGCCTTTCCAGGCGATGAACTCCGGTGGCAGCCAATGCGGCCCGACGTCGGATGTCCAGGCCACGGTGCGGCCCTTGCCATAGTGGCCGGTGACGAGCAGTGGCAGCGAGCCATAATCCGACGACACGGTTGCCAGAACTTCCGCCCTGTCTTTCGGCGTCACCTCGTTGAAGCCGAGCAGGACTGGCCAATCCGAACCGAGACCCTTCAGGATCGGATGGTCCGAGGAGCCCTTCAGGACAGGCGCAAACCCTTCCGGCACCTCGACGCGGTCGTCGAACGCGAGGCAGTTCACCGGCAGCACCTCCTCGACCGGCGTCTTGCGGTAGCGCGCGCCGCCATTGATGCCCTGGAAGCTATAGTAGCCGCCGAACATCAAAAGCCCGCCGCCGTCGCGCACATAATCGCGCAGCAGACGCAGACGGTTCGGCGTCGGCTTGGAGTGGACCCAGGTGTCGGGATGCAGAAGCAGCGTGTTGGCGCCGATGTCGGAAAGCACCACCGCGTCATAGGCCGAAAGCGCCTCCATAGTTTGCGGAAAGCTGCGCTGTGCCTCATGCGCCGGCATGAAGGTCACGTCGAAGTCGGTCGCCTTCAGCGCGTTTAGCAATTCGTCCGCGCCGGTGTGATAGGTGACCGTCGGAAACTGGTCGAAACCCTTGATATGGGTGGCGGTCGACACCCAGGATTCACCGGCAAGCAGGATCTTTTTCTTGGACATTTGAACTCCGTCGTAAGTCTGAGCCGTAAGTTCGGGCCGCTTAGTTCTGCCGCGCGAACACGGCCTTGGGATTGGCGATCAGCATGCGGTCGATGGCTGGCTGCTCGACGCCATGCCGTTTCAGGCGCGGTATGAAATGCTTGAGGATATAGCCGTAGCCGAAACCGCCGAAGCGGGTCAGCATGATCTTGAGGAACACATCCTGCGACAGCAGCAGGCGGTCGCCGAAGCCGGCCTCGATAAGTGCCGCGATTGCCCGTGCATTCTCCTCGTCGGAGGGCGATTGCGCGTCCTGATCGGCATAATAATAATCCATGCCGATCATATCGTATTCCAAGAAAGCGCCGCGCCGGGCGAGGCTTGTCTGGTAGTCGAGATCATTGTGGCTGGGGTTCATGTGGCAGAGCACAGTGTGGCGAAGATCGGCGCCCTCGGCCTCCACGACATCGAGCACGTCGTGCGCCAGCCGCTCCCAGCCGGGCAGATGGATCGACAGCGGCACGCCGGTGATGCGCGAGGCCCGCGCCGAAGCTCGCAGCGACTTGTGCTCCTCGGCGGTGAAATCCTTGCTGACGCCGACCTCGCCGATCAAGCCGGCCATGATCGGCGGCTGCGTCTCGCCGCCGCCGACGTCGTTGACGATGAACTCGGTCACTGCGTCTACATCCATCGTCTTCAGCCATTCGGGATGTGTGTGCTCCAGATAGAAGCCGGTGCCCATGACTATCTTCAGGCCGGACATGCGGCTGATGCGGGCGAGCTTTTCCGGCTCGCGGCCGATGCCGATATTAGTCGCGTCGACGACGGTGTGGCCGCCCAGCGCGCGATAGCGTTGCAGCTCTGACAGCGCCAGGTCACTGTCGTCGAGCGAAACATTGTCGCGGTTGACGTAAGGGTTCATGCGCAATTCGCCGATGATCTCGACATTCACCGGCTGCTCGGCGAGCGCCATGTCGTCGGGATGACAGGGACATTTCCAGCTGCGCGCGCCGTCGAGCAAGATGTGCTCGTGCATCAGCGTAATGCCCATTTCTTCGACCGGAACGGGGCCGAGCACGGTCATCACATGGCCGGTATCGACCCCGATCGCCATCCGCTGCCTGGGAGCTGCGTCATCGAAGAGATCATCACTCATAGGCTCAACGGCTCCGTACGGCGCCGCGGAACAGGCGGAAGTTCAGCCAGATGGCGATCAGGATGATCGTTCCGGTGACGATCGGCGTCAGGAAAGGCGACAGATGCGCCAGGATCAGGCCGTTGCCGATGACGGCCACGGTAAGCGCGCCGAGCACCGTGCCGACGATCGTTCCGCGGCCGCCGAACAGACTGGTGCCGCCAAGCACGACGGCAGCGATCACTTCGAGCTCAAACCCTTGCCCGGCATTCGACGATCCGGATCCGAGCCGGGCCGCAATGATGATCCCCGCAAGTGCTGCCGCGGCGGCGGAAATCACGTAGACGAAAAGCGTCGTCAGCCGCGTGTTGACGCCGGCGCGCCTGACCGCTTCGGCGTTGGCGCCGATGCCGGTCACGTAGCGGCCGAACGGCGTCTCGTTGAAGGCGATATAGGCGATCGCGAGGATCGCCAGCGCGATCAGCGCCGGCGCCGGCACGCCAAGCAACCAGGCGCGGCCCAGCACCGTGAAAGGGCTTCCCGGCTCGATGGGGATCGAGTAGCCGCCGGTGATCAGCAGCGCCACGCCACGGATCACCGAAAGCCCGGCAAGCGTGACGATGAAGGCCGGGATGCCCTCATAAGCGACGAAGTAACCCTGAACCGCGCCAAGCAAGGCGCCCAGCGCAAGCATGGCGAGGATGACCACCGGCCATGGCAGGCCCAGCTGCAGCAATGTCGCCGACAAGGTTGCCACCAGTGCCAGCACGGAGCCGACCGAAAGGTCGATGCCGCCGGTGGTGATGACGAACGTCATCGCCGCGGCGACGATCAGCAGCGGTGCCGACTGACGCAGGATGTTCAGCAGGTTGGGCGACGTCAGAAAGGCGTCCGTCGCCACCGAAAAGATGACGCTAACGATAAGAAAGAACAGCGCGATCGACACGACACTGCCATTGGCAAGCACCGCATCTCGCCAGGTGCCTGCGCGGACCCTTTGAGACTGAGCGGAGTGGGTCGAAGTCACGTCGCTCATGCTGGCGCTCCATCGCGATAGGCGTTGGTGGCCGAACGAGCGTTGAATTTGCGGCCCACGATCAGGTTGACGACATCTTCGATATTGGTTTCGCCGATCAGCCGCTCGGCGACGTTGCGTCCTTCGTACATGACCTGGATGCGGTCGCATACGAGGAACAGATCCTGAAGGCGGTGGGTGATCAGAATGACGCTGACGCCGCGCGCGCTCACGGCGCGGATCAGGTCCAGCACAGCCTCTACCTCGGCGACGGCAAGCGCTGCCGTCGGCTCATCCATAATCAGCACGGACGGCTCGAACGAGGCGGCGCGGCCGATCGCGATCGACTGCCGCTGTCCGCCGGACAGATTTTCGACCTTGAGCCGCGTGTCGGCGATAACGATGCCGAGTCGGTCGAGCATCTGACGCGTTTGCTCGTGCATGCGCTTCTTGTCGAGAAAGGAAATGCCGGCGATGCGGCGGCGCGGCTCCCGGCCGAGAAAGAGATTGCCGGCGACATCGACCGTGTCGCAGAGCGAAAGATCCTGATAGACCATTTCGACGCGCGCCGCACGCGCGTCCGCCGGCGAAGTGAAGGTCACCGGCATCCCATCGATCTCGATCGTGCCGGCATCGGGAACCACCGCCCCCGACAGTACCTTGCTCAATGTCGACTTTCCCGCGCCATTGTCGCCGACCAGCCCCAGGACTTCGCCCGGCTTCAGCACCAGCGACACGTCATCAAGCGTCTGAATGGCGTTGTAGCGCTTTGAGATGCCGCTCATCCGCACCCGATAGGTCTCGCTACTGCTCATCTTCGATCCACGGGCTTTGCCAAGCGTCCGCGGCGTAGCCTCAGGCGGCGCCGCGGACCGAAATCGACGCAGTTTACTGGAACATCGCGCGATATTTGTCGACGTTGTCCTTGGTCACGATCGTCACCGGAATATTGATGATCGGCTCGACCGTTTCGCCCTTCTTGAGCTTGACCAATGCTTCGACAGCGGCCTTGCCTTCGCCGGCCGGATCCTGCTGGACGACTGCCACCACCCAACCATCGTCAATGCCTTGAATGACCTGCTTGGTCAGGTCCCAGCCGAACACCTTGACGTCGCCGGTGCGGCCTTGGCTGGTTACGGCCGAAACAGCGCCGAGCAGAGCCGGCTCGCCGGTCGCGTATAGCGTCGTCATGTCCGGATTGGCGGTCATCAAATTCTCCGAAGCGCTCATCGCGGTCTCCTGGACATTCTGGCCGTCGACCGTGTCGAGGAAGGTGATCGCCAGGCCGCTGTCAGTGACCGCCTTCTTGAAGCCGTCGAGCCGCTGGTTCTGAATGAAAGAATTGAGCGCGCCGACAATACCGATCTTGGCAGTGCCGCCCATCTCCGACTTCACATAGTCGGCGTAGAATTTGCCGATATCCTCGCCGGCCTTGGCGTTGTCGACGCCAATGAACGCAACGTTGTCGCCGTCGGGAATCTGCGCGTCGATGGCGATCACGGGGATGCCGGCCGCCTTCGCGGCGGTGATTGCAGGCTTGACGCCGTTTACGTCGATGGCGACCAGAATGATGCCGTCGACCTTCTGTGTGATGTAGTTCTCGATCGCGTCATTTTGCGCGCTCGGCACGTTGTTGGCATTGAAGATGACCAGCTTGGCGCCTGCGGCGTCGGCTGCCTTCTGCGCGCCCTCATTGATCTGGTTGAAGAACAGGGCCTGCTGGTTGATGTTGACGAGAGCGAACGTATCGGCGAACGCCGATCCCATCGCTGTCGAGCAAATGGCGATGAGGGCGGCGCAACGGAAGAGAAGTGTGAACGGACGCATTTACGGTTCCCCTTGCTTGCGGGCCAAACCTGTTCGGCTGGACCCATTGGTGCTACAGGCACGAGGCAAACATTCAAGAGACTTGAATATTTGTCAACGAATTTGATCTCTGAGCGCCTGTCAGAAGGTCGCCGGCGTGTTGACCCAGAAAATGCTGGCTCTCTCCTTGCCGATGTTGCGGTAATGGTGCGGTAGCTCCGACCTGAACACGAACGCATCTCCGGTGGCGAGATCATGGCTCTTGCCATCGACGATCAGCTTGATCCGGCCGGCGAGCACATAGCCGACTTCCTCGCCGACATGCTGGATGGGACCTTCGCTCTCGCCGTCCGCCTCGATATGATGGATATTGCACTGCAGCAGGTGACCGGGCGAATACGGAATAATGCGCTCAAGCGAAATGCCTTCGCCGCGCCTCAGCGCGTCGAGCGAGATCAGTGGCCGCGCGCCTGCGCGGAACACGATCGCCTCGTCGTCGTCGACTTGTTCGAACATCCAGCCGATATTGGTCTCCAGAACTTCGACCAGGCGGTGAAGCATGGGCAGGGATGGCGAAGCCTTGCCGTTCTCGATCTTGGACAAAAGGCTTTCAGAGCAGTTCGCAGCTGTCGCCAGCGCCTTCAGCGTCATGCCCCGTGTCTGCCGGGCGAGGCGCAACCGCGTTCCAAGCCGCGCGGCATTTACGGTGGCGTCCACTTCGGACTCCGGCCGTCGCCGATCGATTTTGTTCATCCGTTCGCCAACCATTCAACAGTCATGGACAACTGTCGCGCGAGCAAAAGACAGCGGCGACCGATTTGCAAGTGATGATTTGTCAATTTCGACGCTGCAGTGCCTCGACCAGTTTTTGATAGCACGGATAAAGCACCTCAGCGTCAAACACTCGCCCTCTATAGCGACGTCGGCCGTCCCCCGATCAACCCGGCGCTGACTGGAACAAAAAGCGTTCCTGCGTTGTTCTCCAACCGTCCCGATGTTCGAAGGGGCTGGTTCATACGCCGGCCAGGGGCAATCCTCGCGGAAGGCGCTCGGCCGGCACGCGAAGACAAGGGATGGCGAGGCAAATGGATCCTGACGATCTCAACGCAGAACGGATCGTCACTGTGTTCGGCGGGACAGGCTTTCTCGGGCGCCGGATCGTGAAGCGGCTCCTTGAAAAGGGTTTCACGGTCCGCGCCGCATCCCGCCACCCGGCTCGTGTGGGCCCGGTCTTTTCTTCGACTGCAAGGATGCCCGAAGCCGTCGAGGCGGATATATTGGATGCGTCCTCGATCGGCTCGGCCATTGCCGGATCACAGGCCATCGTGAATGCTGTCAGTCTCTATGTCGAGCAGGGCGCCCAGACGTTTGAGCGCGTACACGTGGAAGCCGCAACTGATCTTGCCGTCGCGTCGCGCACTGGCGAAGTCGACCGGTTCGTCCAGATTTCGGGGATCGGCTCCGATCCTCAATCGGATTCGAATTATATTAGGGCACGTGGGCGCGGAGAAGAGGCGGTGGCGAGCGCATTTCCCGGCGCTTTCATTGTGCGTCCCGCCGTCATGACAGGACCTGACGACGTTTTCCTCACGACGGTTGTGAGGCTGATACGCCTCCTGCCGGTCTATCCGCTGTTCGGCGATGGCGGCACACGGCTTCAGCCGGTCTATGTGGAAGACGTCGCAGACGCAGTCAGCCGGCTGATCGACGGGCGAGACCACAAGGGCTCATCCATATTCGAATTCGGTGGCCCGCGCATCTACACCTATAAGGAACTGCTGCGGGAGGTCGCCCGACAACTCGGTACCCACATCAGGCTGATGCCGGTGCCGTTTGCGGCATGGGACGCCTTGGCTGGCGTCGCGGAACTCCTTCCGGCCGCCCCCCTAACGCGCAACCAGGTCGATCTTATGCGGCACGACAATGTGGCAGCAATCGGCGCACCGGGCCTGAAGGAACTCGACATCGACCCGCGGGGCATCGAGGAGGTGATCCGCTTGATCGAACGGCGCGCGTGACGCCGGCTCGCGCTCGTCTCCTGCTTAGCAAGACTCTACGATCCTGACGGGAACCTATCGCCATGCGGCGGGTTGGTCGAGCTTGAACCAATGAAGAAGAAGGAAAAGAACTATGGCCAGATGCGATCAATGCGGGAATGACTACGACAAGGCTTTCGAAGTGAAGCTAGCTGAGGAAACCTATACGTTCGACAGCTTCGAATGCGCAATCCAGAAACTTGCGCCGCTCTGTCCGCATTGCGGATGCCGGATCATCGGACATGGCGTCGAACAAGATGACATCATCTACTGCTGCGCACATTGCGCCGCAGAGGAAGGTGCAAGCGCACTGACCGATCGCGCACCTTGATGCAACGCTATCAGGATCATGGCCCCATGAGCCAGGAACATCGCTCGACACGGGCTTATTGGCAAGCACGGAACCGTGCTAGCAAAGCCGTGACCAGCGAAAGCAACAAAAGGTCGGTTTGGCCGTTCTGATCAGCCGCATTTGCGGCGGGGCATTCGAAGACATGACTACGCCGCAAATCCTGTCGTTCGCCGTCATCTTCGTGATGATGGCGGCGCTCGTGTGGGGCCGGTATCGATATGATCTGGTCGCAACCGCGGCACTGTTGCTTGCACTCGCGGTTGGCATCGTGCCTTTTGACGAAGCCTTCAGCGGGTTCAGCGACGATATCGTGATCATTGTCGGCAGTGCCCTGCTGGTGAGCGCCGGCATAGCGCGCTCGGGCATCATGGAAGTTGCCATCAAGCGCTTTGTTCCGAACCTATCGGGTGTTCGGTCGCAACTGGCGCTGCTGGTGATCGTGGTCACGATCCTGTCTGCCTTTGTAAAGAATATCGGTGCGCTCGCTATCATGATTCCGATCGCCTTCCAGTTCGCGCGTCGGTCGAGCGTTTCACCCTCGATATTCCTGATGCCTATGGCGTTCGGATCACTGCTCGGCGGGCTCATGACGCAGGTGGGAACATCTCCCAATGTCGTTGTGTCCCGTGTGCGGGAGGAACTGACCGGCACCGCCTTCACAATGTTCGACTTTACACCTGTTGGAGCCGCCCTGGCCGCCGCCGGAACGATCTTCCTGGTGCTTTTCTATTGGCTGTTACCGGTGCGCGAAAAGCTGGGCGGGTCGGTGAATGAAGCCATCAACATCAAGAATTACCTGACAGAGGCCCGAATTGTCCGCGATTCGACGGTGCTTGGGAAAACCGTCGCAGACCTCATGAAGCTTTCCGGCGGCGATGCTGTCGTGACGTCAATCCTGCGCAACCGGACTATGCGGATGACGCCACTGCCCGACGTTGTCCTCAAAGTGAACGACATTCTGCTGCTCGAGGGCGACCCAGGGGCGCTGCATCGCCTTGTCTCCCAGGGCAAACTCAGCGTTACGGGCAACAGGGCCCGCGGGGACGATACGACCAGCGAGCTGGTCGCTATCGAAGCCGTCATCGGTGAAAGCTCCCCTTTGATCGGCTGGACAGCCCAGCGCCTTGCCCTCTACCACCGCTTCAATGTCAACCTCCTGGCTGTCAGCCGTCACGGCGAGCGCCTCGACCGCAGGCTGGCCGAAGTCCAGCTAAGGCTCGGCGACGTCGTCGTGCTGCAGGGCAATGCAGCGACGATACCCGAGATACTGCGCGAACTCGGCTGCCTGCCGCTGGCAGAAAGGGCCATCCTGCTTGGTAGCGTCCGTAAGGGTGTCGTGCCGGTAACCATCCTTGCTCTCGCTATGGTGGCGACTGCGTTTGGGCTGCTACCGGTCTCCGTCGCTTTCTTTG
>NZ_FUIG01000013.1:1553399-1563015 GCF_900149755.1 Mesorhizobium delmotii
CGTATGGCCGATGAACTGATATCGATGGACGGATCAATCCGGCTCGAACTTTCGCCGGCCGGCGAAAACTGTCGCATCACTAACGTGCTCAACTGTCGCATTATTAAACGGCTGCTACACATGTGTCCGGAACGGACCCTGTGAGCGATGGCTGGGGTTCCTGGATGCTTTTCGAACTTTTTGTCTCGCACCTCCAGCCGAATTGCGAGCGTTTGTGAAAGAGATCAGGATATCTGAACACGCTATGGGACAAGCTTGATTGACGCATTAGCCTCTCTAGATCCCCTCAGCGGTTCACGACAGAGAGGGTCCACTTGGGCTGTCGCGTTTGCCAGCTCTCGGGGGTTCGAGCCGGAAGACCGCTACATCGCGAGGCTTACTATAGAAGAGGCGTTCTTCTACTATCGGCGACGAGCGGCTTATTCGAAAATATTCCAATTATAGGGATAGAAGGTTGGTCGATTGCTTAGATACCCGAAGTCGTCATCGAACGTCCTTAGTGTACATCTTATATATGCTCATCGCCATCCTCAAAAGAGGCCGAGCGTTTGCAGCAGGCTTTCGAATGTGACCTTTGGTTTCTTACCTGTTTGCCTATCCGGGTACATGTAGTCTTCGGACGACTGCTTGCGTATGTTGCTCGGGCTATACCCGAACTGCTGCGTGAAAGCTCGACTGAAATTCGCCGCTGAATCAAAGCCGATTGCTAGACCAACTTCGGCGACCTTTCGGGTGTCGGAAGGATCCGCTAACATTGCATGAGCTGCGGATAGACGTCGTCGACGAATGTAATTCGCAACGCCGCCGGACGTTTCGAAAAGCTCATAGAGCCGTGTCCTCGAGGTCGCCAGTTCCCGGGCGAGAGCATCCGGTGTCAGGTCGGGCGAGGCAAGATTGCTCGAAATGAAGCGTCTCGCCCGCGTCATCAATCCGATTTGTGAGATCTGATCGTTGCCGTCATCACGATCCAGCAAAGGTGTAACCGCGTCGAATACCATTTTCCGCAAACGGTCCTTGATTCTAGGAAGGTCGTCTTGCGTGAAGCGATCGAGATTGGCTTCAACGCTTGACATAAGATCGATCAGCAGTTTGGCCCGGTGTCCACCCAAAACGACGTTGTTGCTCGCCGCCGGCAAGCTACCTCCATCGGCAAACAGATCGACGGGAACGATCAGGCTGATCGACTCCGTTGCCAGCGCCCGCCCGCTAAACGGATGCCCGAGCGAGCGGATTTCAATCATGCCCGGTTCATTTTGCGCGACACGTCCGTCAACTCCAGTCCAGGTGCGACCGGCGCGGAGAACGGTGATCTGCCAATGGTCAATTGGACTGAACCGCACCGCGTCTGGCGAGCGTTCGTAACTGAAGGCCGGAACGGTTTGTTGCAACAAAAGCATGCCGCCCAGATTCCACACCGCCTGCTGGACGACAAATCCATCCTCGGGATCCACATTGTTCGGCAGACGCGATTCCATCAATACCGCCATATGCTCCCGCCAGGCAGCAAACTGCTGGATTGGTGGAAGGATTTCCGTCTCAAAGCGCAACGACGTCAGGACGGCCTTCTCCACCTCATCCTCACCGAGTGGATCCTGCGACATGCGCGGCCAGCGGCGACGTTCGACAGATGTCGGCTCCCTGTCGTTAGGTGGGACCGTCTTATCCGACATCACTGCCTCCAGCCACGACCCGGAAGGCCGCGACGTCGCGCTGCTTCAGGGAGATATGCCACCGTCATCGCCATGGAGAGGAACTGACCGACCGCATAGGCAACATTCCGACCCTGCCAGCTTGTATGGAAAAACGACATGAAGGGGAAGCTTGCGATGGAAATGATAAGCGCCGCTCTCAAACCTCCTTCTTGCCGTAAAAATAGCGCGCGCCGATCCAGGTCAGGCAAAAGGAATAGATAATGATGGTATTGCCGATGGCGGCAGGCCAGAAGGCACCTTCATTACCCGAATGGAAAGAACGATCCCTCCGATAAAGGTCAGAAATACTGAGGTGAGCCGAGCCCGGAAAGGCACGAAATCACGACAGGTCACGGCAACCGCAGCCAAGATTACACAGACAGTCATGGAATTCAGTAATATAACGACGATAACGTCAGAAATCCATCTGCAGCAACCTCACGTCACCTCCGAAGTGTATTGTTTATAAGATAAACAAAATCATTAGATACATTTAAGGCTCACTGTTTGTAGAGTAGTTAATTTTATCGCACCAAGTCAACAAAGCTAACCCTTAGCGGCTCGATCCTGAACCGGCCATGAATGGGTTTCTTGGCTCGCTTCGAGATAAAGACCTTTGGCAGCATCGCGGCTTCATCAGAATGATCGATGAAAAGGTTTCGGCCGGAGGCGATGGTGCGGTCGAGCGGGTCAGCTGCAAAAATGGACGCTTTGAAAAGTTTCCGGATTCCCTGATATCGCAACGTAGGAACCGGGGAGGTATTGGAAATCATCAGATTCACTACAGGAAGAAAACCTGAAGTCTCAGTGCATTTAGACATCTACATGTCTTCCTTTTGGCACTGATGGTTTTTATGAATGAGGGCTCCCGTGAGTATCGCATTTCAGTCTGCAAAGTTGCAATCTGATCTTTCCTCGCAACGGAGGGTACTTGTCGCAGGCGGGGCCGGCTTTCTCGGATCACATCTGTGCGAACGTCTTTTGCAAGACGGCCATTCTGTTATCTGCGTAGACGATTTTTCCACGGGGCGGCTAGAGAATTTGCGCCACCTCCTGAACTACGACACGTTCAGCTTTGTGCGCCACGATATCGTGGAACGGCTCGATCTGCCGGTCAACGAGATCTACAATCTCGCCTGCCCGGCTTCACCGCCGCACTATCAGGCCGACCCGGTCCATACGATGAAGACGAGCGTGATCGGGTCGCTCAATCTTCTGGAACTGGCAGCACATTACCAGGCGCGGATTTTCCAGGCTTCCACCTCGGAAGTCTACGGCGATCCCCATGTGCATCCGCAGCCCGAAAGCTATTGGGGCAATGTCAATTCCTTCGGTCCGCGCTCTTGTTATGACGAAGGAAAGCGCTCTGCCGAGACTCTGTTCTACGATTTTCATCAGCAATACGGCGTCGACATCCGTATCGTGCGCATCTTCAACACCTATGGTCCGCGCATGCGCCCGGATGACGGCCGGGTCGTTTCCAACTTCATCGTGCAGGCGCTCAAGGGCGAGGACATCACCGTTTACGGCGACGGGTCGCAGACCCGTTCCTTCTGTTACGTGGACGATCTGATCGAAGGCTTCTACCGGCTCATGTACAGCCCTCAGGCGATCCACACGCCTGTCAACATCGGCAATCCCGGCGAACTTACAGTCGGTGAGTTGGCCGAGCAGATCGTGGGAATGACCGGCTCGAGCTCCAAAGTCGTCTATCACCCGTTGCCCGTGGACGATCCGCGCCAGCGTCGGCCCGACATCACAGTGGCCCAGAGAGAACTTGGATGGGAGCCGACCGTGGCGTTGGCCGATGGGCTGAAGTCGACGATCGCTTATTTCGAACGGCAGTTGAGGAAGCCCTCCGGAAAGCTGGCGGAGGCCGCCTGATGTCCGGCAAGAACGTACTTGTCGTTGGTGGCGCCGGCTTTATCGGCAGCCATACAGCCAAGCTTTTGGCCAGGCAGAGTTATGATCCGATTGTCTACGACAATCTATCCACGGGTCACCGGTCAGCCGTCCGATGGGGCGCCTTCGTTGAAGGCAACATCCTTGACTCGGAGCGGTTGACCCACGTCATGGATGAGTATCGCCCTATCGGGGTGATCCATTTTGCTGCATCGGCCTATGTCGGCGAATCCGTAGAGAAACCGGCAAAATATTATCAGAACAACGTCAACGGGACCCAATCGCTGCTGGACGCCTGCCAGAGAAGCGGAACGCGCAATATCATCTTCTCGTCAAGCTGCGCTACCTATGGCATTCCGGATCGCTTGCCGATCCGCGAAGGCGAGAGCCAGCGCCCGATCAATCCTTATGGACGCACGAAGCTCATCGCGGAGCAGATGCTTGCCGATTATTCGGCTGCCTATGCGCTACGCTACGTGGCGCTGCGTTATTTCAATGCGTCCGGCGCGGATATCGACGGGGAAATCGGCGAAACCCACGATCCAGAAACGCATCTCATTCCGCGAGCCATGATGGCCGCTGCAGGCAGGATCGATTTTCTCGAAGTCTATGGCCAGGATTACGATACGCCCGACGGCACCTGCATTCGCGACTATATTCATGTCGCGGATCTGGCGCGCGCGCATGTGCTGGCGCTCGAACATCTGATCAACTGCGGTGGCAATCTGGCCGTCAATCTTGGCAGCGGGCGTGGTACATCCATTAAGGAAATTCTCGAAGCGATCAGCCGGCTGACAGGTCGTAACGTGCCGGTCGAGATGCGCGCTCGTCGTGCGGGCGATCCTCCGGTGCTTTATGCCGATCCGGCGCTCGCTGCCGAAAAACTTGGCTTTCAGGCGCTCTATTCCGATCTCGATACGATAATTCGCACGGCGGCTCCCTTCTTCGGGCTCGAGGTGCGCTCATGAGCACGCCGCGCATCGCGCTGTCTGTTGACAGGGGAGAACCCCTGATGGTGCCGGTCTTCACCGGCCGAAAGCGCGTTGAGTACATTATGGGTGCGGTTTTGTGGGCGATGGCCGTCGCATTCTTCTGGCAATGGTGGGTTTTCGGAGCCACCCACATCAACATGGTCGGCTCAATTCTGGTGACGGCGCTTTTGGCGTGGATAACGCTTTTGCCAGTCTACTTCATCACCATTTTCTTCAATGCACGCCGGCCGCACGGACGGCTGCGTATTTCCGCAGGAAGTCGCGTGGCCATGGTGGTCACCAAGGCTCCATCAGAACCTTTTGAGGTGGTGGCCGAAACCTTGCGGGCCATGTTGGCCCAGAACGTGCCCCACGACACGTGGCTGGCCGATGAGGATCCATCGCCCGCAACGCTCGCATGGTGTCGCGAACATGGCGTATTCGTTTCCACCCGCAAAAGTCGCGCCGATTACCATCGCCAGTCCTGGCCTCGCCGCACACGCTGCAAGGAAGGCAACCTGGCTTTCTTCTACGATCATTATGGCTACGACCAATATGATTTTGTGTCGCAGCTCGATGCCGATCATGTTCCCGAACCTGACTACCTATATAACATGTTGCGGCCTTTTGCCGACCCGACAATCGGTTATGTTTCCGCGCCCAGCATTTGCGATCGCAATGCACATGAAAGCTGGTCCGCGCGTGGCCGCCTCTACATCGAAGCGAGCATGCATGGGTCACTGCAAGCCGGATACAATAATGGCTTCGCGCCCATATGCATCGGATCGCACTATGCGGTGCGCACTGCGGCATTGAAGGAAATCGGTGGGCTGGGGCCAGAACTCGCCGAGGATCATTCCACAACGCTCTTCATGAATGCCTATGGCTGGCGAGGGGCTCACGCGCTTGATGCCATCGCCCATGGCGACGGCCCACGGACGTTTGCCGATCTTGTAACGCAGGAGTTCCAGTGGTCGCGGAGCCTGGTGACGATCCTGTTGCAATACTCACCAAAACTGATCGGACACTTGCCGCTGCGTTTGAAGGTTCAATTCCTATTTTCGCAGTTCTGGTACCCGCTTTACGCCTTCTTTCTTGCTCTGACATTCCTGTTGCCCGTGATCGTGCTGGTCCAGGGCGATAATTTCATCAACGTCACTTACCCAGAGTTTCTGCTCCATTTCATGCCGCAGTCGCTTATGATCCTGCTTTTGGCATTCTGGTGGCGGTCGAGTCGCACATTTCGGCCTATCGACGGCAAGATTTTTAGTTGGGAAGCGATGCTGTTTTTGCTGGCGCGCTGGCCGTGGGTTCTGGCTGGAACCTTTGCCGCGTTCCGTGACTGGATGACCGGATCCTTTGTTGATTTTCGCGTCACGCCAAAAGGCACGTCCGAAGTCGATCCGCTACCGTTTCGCGTGCTGGCGCCGTATGCCTTCGTGGTCCTGATCTCCATTCTGCCGGTCGTGTTCGTGCAGGATGCGTATCAAACGCGCGGCTTTTTCGTCTTCGCCATCATCAATGCTTGCTTTTACTTGCTGCTGATTTTCATGATCTTGCTGCAGCATGGCAGGGAGAATGACGTGCGGATGAAAAGCCGCGCCTATCGCCCCGCGCTGGCAAGCAGTTTCATGGCCCTTTTGATGGTTACCAGCTTCGCCACGGTCGAGCGTGGACGCGACGGCATCGAGGCGCTCGCCTGGGGAACCAAAAGCTTTTCCCTGTTCGACGACAGCTTCTCAATTGCCGGGGCAGGCGTCGGTGGTCGCGCTGTTCACAAAACCATCTTCAATCCACGTTGGCGCACCAATGCGACCGGACACGCCCATCGAGGACAAACGGCGGGCGCCGCTCATCTCGAGATGGCGGGAGGTTCCGGTGGCACTTTCTAAATCTGAAAGGGCTCTATTGCTGTCAGGTTTCCGGATGCTGACAGCAGTCGCTTGGGCAGTGTCCTGCATTGCTGCACCGGCCTTTGCCTCTTCCTCACAGGTTTCCGTTCTGCCGGAAGGGGCACGTCGCATGACAGCAGGCGAAATCTACGATCTCTATAGAGACAAGAGCTGGCAGTGGGACAGCGGAGCCGGACGAATGGTGGGCGCGGACCGGCAATTTTCGGCATGGACCGACGGTGAGACGGGCAAATCCTGGGCGGAAGGCCGCTGGATCATCACCGAGACAGGTTGGATGTGTCTCAACGCGACATGGCATTCCGAACAGGGTGTATTTCCCGCCAAGACCTGCTTTTCGCATCGCATCGATAATGGAACGATCTATCAGAAGCGCGAGCCCGGTGGTGAGTGGTATGCGTTCCGTAACGCCGAGGTCCACCAAGACGACGAGGCCAGCAAGCTGGTGTCCACCGATCTGGTTTCCCGTCAACTCGATGCCATCAAAGCCGCGCTTGGTGCGGCACAGCAATCTGAACAGTAAGAAAGGGAGGGGGCCTTGAAAAGTCTCTTTAAACTATCAGCAGCCTTGCTTTGCAGCGCATGCATTTCCGGTGGTGTCTATGCAGCCAGCGGCGTGTCGGGAGCGAGTGTCGACAGCCGCAATCAGTTTCGGGACAAGCGTCCCATCATCACGGCTGACTCCGTAACCCCCGGCGCCTACGATCCGCACGCGGATTATACCAACGATTCCAACTCAAAAATCGAACACCTTTTTCTTCCCTGGGAAGATGTGGATCTGGCAACGCTCAGCGCCGCAGATGCCTATGCGCGTGAGCGTGGACGTTCCCTGTTGATCACGGTCGAGCCGTGGTCCTGGGCGCGGGACTGGCGTGTAGGTCCTGAGGATTTGCTCGCCGGGATTTTGGGCGGGCGCTACGATGCCAATATGTCAGCGGTCTGCTCTGCGGCGGCGCAGCTGAAAAGCCCCGTCACTATCCGCTGGGCGCAGGAAATGGAAGATAATGACGGGCAATTCACCTGGGCTTTCTGGAATGCTGAAGGTTATGTGAACGCCTACAGGCATGTCATCGACATATGCCGCAAGCATCTTCCGTCGGCCCAATACATGTGGTCACCGAAAGGAGAAGAAGGACTGGAAGCCTTCTATCCTGGCGACAAGTATGTCGACATTATCGGTCTGTCCGTCTTTGGCTATCAGCCCTATGACAAGCTGGAGGTCGGTCGTGATACGACTTTTGTGGAGCGCACAAAGCCGGGTTATGACCGTGTGACGGGCTTCGGCAAACCAATCGCCATTGCGGAGCTTGGCTACGAAGGTAACGACGAATATGCTCGTGACTGGGCCGCGGAAGCAAACAAGCCGCATGCCGAGTTCCCGGACATGACAGCCGTTGTCTACTTCAACGATCTTGAAGTCTATCCATGGCCGAGAAATGTCGGCCGGCCCGATTGGCGCGTGGCCAACCATCCGCTGGACTGATCCAAGTCGTTCGACAGAGTGGTTCGGCTTTCACCAGATGGCCGAACCGCTCCATCCCTTTATTTCTATGCGGTTCCAACGCAGGACTCTTACGCAGTCTTACTGGAATTGCCTTGGTGGAGAGGAAGTAAAATGTTTTCGATCCGTTCGATTATCTCAAGTGCGGTGCTGTTTGTGTTCTTGCTTGCAGGCAATGCCTACGCCGCTCCCAAACAACCGGCGGGCGACGCCATAGAAAAACGCGCCGCTGCCGCGACGCCGATGAAGGTCTCAGCGGTTGAAAAGCTCTATGCCGGCCGCACCTGGAAATGGCAAAACGGCGGTGGGTTCTATTCTGCGGAGACAACTGCTCGCGGGCTGTTCTCTGCAAATAGGAAGCCGTTCGCCGCTTGGTCGCGCAAACGGGCAGCATGGTCCTATGCGGAGGGAAACTGGTATGCGACCAATGGGGGCAAGCTCTGCATGCGCGCTCTCTGGACCAGCAAAGTAGCGAAAGGGAGTCTGGCAAGAAGCGGTGCAATCACATGTTTCCTGCACCGTGAAAAACATGGCGTCGTTTATCAGAAGCCTTTCATCGGTGGGAAATGGTATGTCTTTCGTCACAATCCCGCTCGCCGGGACGATGAGGCGCGCAAACTGGTCAAAGGTAATCGGGTAAGCAAAGAAGTTTCGCACCTTAAGGCGAATTCTCGATAACCGCGCAAAAACGGAGCCGCCGCGGCTTCAGGCGCGGCGGCTTCTGTCAAAACCAGGTCCAACATTAAACGCCTGGCTGATTCGAGACCCTCCGAGTGTAGCAACGCGCTTTCTGACCAAAGCCGCTCGGAGTGCAGACATAGGTGTTGCTGTTCAAGTACCGGGATGCTGATATCTTAACGACCTTGCCGACGGGTTTCTTGTTGTAGCGAACATCGTTGTTAACTCGATATTTGACAAGGTACACGGACCGTGTCTCTCCCTCTGGCTTACGCATTTCGCCTGCTTGCGCGTTTGCGCCGAGAGCCACGGAAACAGCAAGCCCGATCGCTGCAATCGCCACTCTTCTAAAACGGTTCCGATGCGCAGTAGAAAACGTCATGTGCTAGCCTCCAATGTTATTGTTCTGGAGTGCGTTGTACCCAAAGGACTTTAGGTTCTGGTTTGAACTATCTTGATAAATTTAGACAAAATGTCGCATTCCTCATGCCTCAAGTGGGGCGATTTGACCAAAATGAGGCCGGCGGCGCGTCCGCCGATGGATGCGAAATTCCACTTCGTCTTCTCGTTGCATCGCGGCGCGGGAGGTCGAAGAACTCTTGGTTTGCGGCAAAGTAAACGGACAGGTTCAAAGCTTGCAACAGACTTGAAGCAGGTTGTGTGCGTCAAGTTCTGCAAAAGGGCCGGCCATGGCGCTGGTCATGCGGCTTGGCGTCGAGCGAGCTTGTTGTGCTCGCGCAGGTCGTCCATGTTGATGTAGCGGTTGGCCTCCATCCAGTTTTCGTTGGTCTCGACGGCCAGCGACGATACCCGAGATATTGCGCGAACTCGGCTGCCTGCCGCTGGCGGAAAGGGCTATCCTGCTTGGTAGCGTCCGTAAGGGTGTCGTGCCGGTATCGATCCTTGCTCTCGCTATGGTGGCGACTGCGTTTGGGCTGCTACCGGTCTCCGTCGCTTTCTTTG
>NZ_FUIG01000013.1:1563025-1825636 GCF_900149755.1 Mesorhizobium delmotii
TCGTATGGCCGATGAACTGATATCGATGGACGGATCAATCCGGCTCGAACTTTCGCCGGCCGGCAAAAAACAACCCCTCGCTGCCGATTAGAGAAAGCTGGCACATCACACAGCGAACATGGACCTCGCGTATATGATGGCCATGCTTTGATATTCCGATCGCCGGCGACGGATTGTTAACCACACCGGAAGCACAACACTGCCAGAGGTGATGCGTCTGCCGAGGTGATATTTCATGCGTCGATGGCTAGAAAAAAGAACGGCGGCAAGCTACCATCTGGTTATCGCGATCTGTGGCTGCAGCGAAGCTGTTGGCGTTAGAAATCCGGTGCAAAATCGGGACCCTCAACGTAAATCGGCCAACTGGAACTGGTTCTCAAACGTTTTCATGAAGATTTCATAGTGACGATGATGTATTATAAAGTCCGTGAGCCTATACTGTATACGGGATTGGAAAGGGAATCGGTGTTGCTCAACTTGGAGTCGGGCGGATATTTCTCTGTCAATTCTGTAGGAGATAGGGTTTTGTCTATCTTGATGAAACGACCCAGTACGGTAGAAGAGTTGACCTATGAGATCACGCTGGAATACGCGATCTCGCGAGAAAGTGCTGAGCGGGATATTCAAGGATTTGTCCAGGATCTGGTCGAGCAGGGACTATTGGAAACAGTAGATGGTCGAGACGGCTCGTGAGCACATTGTGCAGAAGCTAACCCGTCTATCATGGCCTGAAAGGTTTATTGCGGCCGAGGCTTGGCTGAGGATGCTATGGATTGCGGGCCTCCTCAGAACGCCTTTTCGCAAACGTCTCTTCGTGACCAACTCCTCGACGGGAGAATCCAGGCTGTCGCACAGCCAGGTCGAACGCATGGCTTGGTTGGTGAATGCGACGGCAAACAGGCATGTCAAACCGATGACGTGTTTGGAGCGCGCTTTAACCTTGCAATCCCTCCTTGCTAGGCACGGTTGCCACGCCAGCCTTCGATTCGGGGTTCGGAAAGGTGATGCAACTGTCGAGGCGCACGCCTGGCTCGAAGGCGTTCCCGGTCTGAGTGACCCATTGAGTTTTGATTTCATTCCACTCAAGAATTTCAGTGAACGGCATTGCCAAAATTGACTGCGGGCGCTCCGCCGAATTCAAAAAATTCTTGCGCATTCGTCGGCCTCTTGGCCGGCGTCCGAGTGTTCAGCAATCAGCCTGTTCCTGGTCTGGCGCAATGTGGCTACTACGACCTGGATGTGGAGATCCTTTTTTACAGCCAGGGACGCACCAACGCCGCCCCGTCAGCCGGAAAAGGAAACGGGGTTCCATTCCATCGCGCTACGGGCCTGAGGGGGCATATTGCAGAGGATGGCCGTTGGGCTGCAATCGACGAAGGCTCGGATCAATGGCCGGACCGCGCCGTGTGCATACGTCGTGTTCTCCCATTTTTGGCTGCACTTCAGGGGAAAGTTACACTTCACGCTTCAGCGGTGGCGACCCCAGCGGGGGTCTATGCATTTGTCGGGGCGAGCGGCGCCGGCAAGTCCACCCTTTCCTCCTGTCTCGAGAAATTTGACCTGCGCGCGGTGGCTGATGATCTGCTGCCTTGCCGAATGCAGGGTGACTTCGTGGCTGTACCCCTCGGCCAAGATGACACGCTACCGCTGCGGGGACTGTATTTCCTCTCCAGGCAAGACAGTTTGGAAAGCGCCCGCCGCACACCATTAAACAGCGCGGACTGCCTGAAGCGACTGCTTGTTCACGGTTTCGGTGAGATCAGCATAAAGACAGCATGGGCGACACAGTTCGCGGCATATACCAGCATCGCGCGTACTGTTCCCTCTTACGATCTGGTGGTGCCAGACGCTCTGCCCCGTCTCAATGCCAGTGTGGCCGCAGTTAGGGAAATGATTGCCGAGCAAGCATTCCAAGCCGTTTCACACCCGGCGGAAACCTGAAGATGGCCGGCATAGCAGGCATCGCCCACTGGGGTTCGAGACCGGCACCACGCGATTTGGTTGAAGGTATGCTGGAGGTGATCCGACACCGCGGCCCCGACGGGCTCTTTGCTGGGGCACGGAAGAATATTGCTCTCGGGCATGCCCAGTTCAATCTGAACGAGCGCGAGCGCAACAAGACGCAGCCAATTTGGCTGCCGGACGGCTCCTGCGGCTTGGTGGCCGATGCGCGCTTGTACAATCATGAAGAACTTTGGCGGGCTCTCGGTTCCGTCACCTGGTT
This sequence comes from Mesorhizobium delmotii, assembly GCF_900149755.1. Taxonomy (NCBI): domain Bacteria; kingdom Pseudomonadati; phylum Pseudomonadota; class Alphaproteobacteria; order Hyphomicrobiales; family Phyllobacteriaceae; genus Mesorhizobium; species Mesorhizobium delmotii. The sequence goes on from NZ_FUIG01000013.1 coordinate 1,565,250, forward strand.
CAGGGATACCCCGTCCGACGCCGAATTATTGCTTGCCGCCTACCAGCGCTGGGGCGAGCAGGCGGTGCTCAGGCTCCGTGGTGACTTTGCTTTCGCTGTCTGGGACGAACGAAAGGGACGGCTGTTCGCGGCGCGTGACCCTTTCGGAGTAAAGCCATTCTTCTACCACACGGATTCGGTCGGAATCCGCTTTGGTTCGGAGCCTAAGCAACTGCTGAGGCTTCCTGGTGTGACCACCGAGCCGCATGATGGGGTAATAGCGGATTACCTTTATCGCGGCATACACCGCGCCTTCGAGGAAACATTTTTCCTTGGAGTGAATCGCTTACGAGCCGGACATTTCCTAATCGCCGCCAACGATCGCTTGTATCAGGAGCGTTTTTGGCCGGCATCTGCATCGCCTGAGGATTTCCGCGGCTCGCCTGGTGAGTGCGCCGAACAGTTCTACTTCCTGTTTCGGGAGGGCGTGCGGCAACGGCTGGACATGGATGCTTTGGCGGCCATGGAACTGAGCGGCGGCTACGACTCGTCCGCGGTCGTGCTGGCTGCGGCCGACATTTTTAAGTCGCGGACGCCGTCTTCGCCACGACCCGTCACCATCTCCCAAACCTATCCCGAATTCGCCTGTGATGAAAGCGTCTACAGTGATGCCATTGCCGCACAGACCGGCTTCGAGCATCTCCGTGCCGTCGCGCCGTGTGAAAATTTCGCGCCCGGCCTGCTGGGGGAACTGCAGAAGGTTGACGCTCCCACCCCAGAAATCTTTTGGCAACGACGCTCGGAAGCCACAGCCTTGTTGCGCAACCGCAACTGCAAGGTAGTCCTGACCGGACAGGGGGGGGACGATCTGGTTTGGGATCCGGACTACGAACTGGATCTCTGGCGTTCGCGTCGCTACCTGAGCGCGATCCGGTATTGCCTGTACGATCCCAGGGTGATTCGCGAAAAAGCCACGCGGTCGTGCCTGAAGCGGCTCGTCCGCCAGTCCATAGGTCCAAGGCTCATTCGGATTTTGCAGCGCGGGCGCGAAAAGCCCGTCAGGGAAATCTTTGACTGGATCAACGTCAGCCTGTTGGAAAAGCATCAATCCTATCTGGACCGAAATGCGTTTGCCGGGGAGAGGCCCGTCTACGCTGACCTTGCCCGCGACTCGATCAGCAACTGGCTCACCGAGCCGGCGTTTTTGCGCATGATCGAGCAGGAAGAATGTCTGTCCGCATATGCAGGCGTTGAATTGCGCCACCCTTTTCTCGACCAGAACCTTGCCGAATTCGTTCTGTCGGTTCCTTTCGAGACACGGCTGCAACTGGCGCCTTCATTCAAGGCCATTCTTGTTGCCGCGCTGGGACATCGTTTGCCGGAGAAAGTGCGACGTCGAGCCTCCAAAGCCGCTTTCGATGACTACTTCATAAGCTTGCTAACCACGAGCCGGCCTGCCCTGCTGAATATGGTGTCAGATACGACTCGGTTGGCTTCGGAGCGCTACGTGAAGTTGCAATGCGCAGCTAAACAATGGGACAGGCCGCTGTCAGCCGATTCCGGCTGGTTTGCCGGCGCGCGGAGCGTGTGGCAGCCAGTTTTTTTGGAGATCTGGTTGCAAAACCTGGGCGATGCCACTAGGACATTCTGAGGGCGGGTGCACATCTTTGGAGAAGCACCTCATGAAATGCAGCGAGAAGAATGCCGATTCTATGGGTACCGTTCCAGTTAAGTGCGTTTACGACAAACCTACACTAACCCGCTAGGCTACCTGCCGCAGGCGACCCAGAAATCCGAACCTACTGTGGACGCATCACCGACCAATCCGAGTAGACCTTAGCTAGAACTAATCTACTTCGATTCGGGCTCATGTCCAATGCGGGAGTGGGTAATCGTAAATTAATGCCACTAGGACATTTTGACGGTGGTGCAGATCTTTGGAGTAGCACCTCATGAAATGCAACGAAAAGGAAGCCGATTCTATGCGTACTGTTCCTGTTAAGCGCGTTTACGAGAAACCTGTACTGACCCCGCTGGGCCACATGGCGCAGGTCACTCAGAAATCAGGGGCTAATGTCGACAACGTGATAAATCCGACTCGTGCAAACTAACCAGTGTGCGGTCTGCAACGATTCGCACTCATTGTTACTCTATCTGGGACACTTGGTCTAGACGCCTGGGAGTCGGATTCGATGTCCTCCAACAAGGGTTGTGGCTGGGTTTACTAGACAATCAGCACCTGGATGAGGTCGGGCGTGTTCAGTACGCCTGCTGGAGCAAATACGGCGACGAAGCCTACAATCTATCGGGCTTACTGCCATGGGAGGAGAGGGTAGTAGGAAACTACTACCCCAGCAACTGTTCCATTCTCGTCGGCGCGGCAGGTGGCGGGCGCGAGCCGGTCGCCTTGGCGCGCATGGGTTATCGTGTGGACGGTTTTGATAGTACACCGGTGTTGGCCGAATGCTATCGGCAACTTATGGAGCGCGAACAGCTTCCGGGCAAAGTCTTCGATGCCGGCGCAGGCCGCGTGCCCGACGACGTAAAGGGTCAGTATGACGGCGTTGTTATTGGCTGGGGCGGCTATATGCACATCCCCGGTCGTGGGAACCGGGTCGCCTTCTTGACTGCCCTGCGCAGGCACGTTGCCGCCGGAGCCCCTCTGCTGCTATCCTTTTTCTGCCGACGCGAACGCTCACGTCGCCACGATTGGATTTACGCCCTCGCTCTCCGGGTACGCAATCTGCGGCGCAGCCGTGATCCTGTGGAGTACGGTGATACGCTCGCCAGCACTTTCGATCATTTTTTCACCGAAGCTGAAATCCGCACCGAACTGGCGGAAGCTGGGTTCGAGCTCATCGATTACCGTGAGTCCCCTTACGGGCACGCCGTCGGCCGCGCCGTCTGAGCGATCGTCTCCGAAGCACCGAGTTCAGTTGAGCCAGCCTAGGCGACGCTGAGGCGTCGTGTGGACTTACTCGGCGCTTGTCATAATGCCCTCGTCCAGCTTGAACACCCGATCAGCCAGCGCCAGGCTCGCCGGTCGGTGGGTTATCAAAAGCACCGTCCTCTGTCGCAGCACATCCACGCATGCCTGCAAGAACTCGCGCTCCCCCTCTGGATCGAACATAGCGGTCGCTTCATCGAGTATTAGAATCGGCGGATCTTTTAACAGCGCCCGAGCCAACGCCAACCGCTGCTGTTGCCCTCCGGACAGCCGCACGCCCCGATCGCCGATTGGCGTCTGGTAGCCCTGCGGCAGTTGCATGATGAAATCATGCGCGCGGGCCGACCGTGCTGCTGCCTCGACGTCATGCTGTGTGGGCTCAGGCCGCCCATATGCGATGTTGTCGCGGACGCTGGCGTTGAACAGCAACACGTGCTGAGGCACAACCCCTATCTGGCTGCGCAGGCTATGCAAGGAAACCGTGGCAATATCAACGCCGTCGATGAAGATGCTTCCCTTGGAGGGCTCATGCAATCGCATAAGCAAATGCGCCACCGTGCTCTTTCCTGCGCCGTTGGGACCTATGATTGCTATTGTCTCGCCCGCGGCGACGGATAGATCGAGGCACCTCAGTGCAGGCTCACGCCCCGGGTAAGTGAACGTGACACCGCGGAATTCGATATTGCCGTTTATTTTTCCCATCTGCCGGCCCGCATGCCAACTCGGCTCAGGCTCTTCGGCCAAGACTCTTGCGAGCCGGCTCAGCGCTCCGCGCGCGCGCTGGGTCTGTCCATAGACATCTGCGAGCCCGGCCATCGGCCGCGCCATTACCTGGGCGTAGAGGAGAAAACTCACCAATTGAGGCACGGTGAGAGCCCCATCGCCAATTTGCCTTTGGGCCAACCAAAGCATAACAACGACCGCGGTCGCCGTTACAAGCTGAACCCCCGGCCCCAATGCGGCATGGATGGCGCGCTCCTTGGCGCTCAGGCTGACGACGCGCTCGATTTGGCTCCGATAACGCTGCGATTCTTGCTGTTCGCGCGTGAAGGTCTTGATGGCGGGAAGCATGCTGAGGTTTTCCTCAGCAATGGCGATGGCAATGGCATGCTCCTCCTGAAGTTGGAGAGCCAATGGCCGCATGCGTCGTCCGAAAATTTTAAGCAGTAGATAGAGCAATGGAATAATGATTGCAGCGAACATGGCGAGAAGGGAATCGATTCGGAACATTAAAGCCAATGCCCCGCTGACGGTGAAGAAGAGCGGCAAGGCAGCAAGTGCAGTGCCGCTGATGTAATCGCTCACGACATACACATCATGAGTAAGTAACGCGAGCGTATCGCCGTGACGCCGCCGGTGGGAGAAGGCAAGCGGCAACGCCTGAAGATGGTCGTAAACTCGGATTTTCAAGTCCGCCAGTATTCGTGTGGTCGTCCCGCCAAGCAGGTATATATTGCTGAATTTTAAAACGGCCTGTACCGCGAACAGCGCCAATGCTCCTAGAAAAAGTACCTGGATATTGATCGTGCTGCTGCCTACTCGTTCCTGGAGAAACGTTTCAGCAAGCCTGCCACCAAGCCAAGGCATGACCAACAAAGCAGCGCTTTCGCATAGCATCAATATAATGCCGACGGCCAACGCCAGGCGATAAGGTGCCGCTAATGTCAGCAGCATGTTTGTCTCACTAATTTTCGACAATCTGTTCATAGTTCCACAAGAGATCGATCGACGTGATCTGCTGGAGTGAGCACCAAGAGGCAGGCTGCATCCTCAACCGCGGTAGAATTTCTTACGATTTCGGAATCACGCGCCCGCAGGGAGACTCAACTATCCCGGCCGCGTAAATACTTCAAAGACCCGGCTAGGGCCCGGCGTAAGTAGAGCCAGGGCAGCCACGATAGGTTTGCCTGGCGATATTTTTGCCTCATATGGATTGCCGGCGGGAAGAAGAGTTCGGCCAGAAAACCGGACCTGTTTCGCACGCCTCTCGCGGCCTGGAAGTCCATCCATATTCGGTTCGACCTGGACCCACTAAGATAGCGCGAAGCGGTTTCTGTCGGCCCAGGACGGGAAAGCGCGCCGGACACGGCTTCTGGTATAGTGGTATGAAAACGGGCTTGGCTCCCCTCAATGCCGTCCAGGCAGGTCGCCCGCAATCCTTTACGCTCGGCAAGTTCAACAAATTCATTGCGTTGCGAAGGCGTTAGCATCGAAAACAGAAGCTGAATGTCGTAGAACCAGATCAGTCGATCGCCGCCATAATGGGCCGCGTCATCGACGTAATACAAAGCGTGCTTGTGGACCGCTCGATGCATGCAGGCGAGCACGAGCGCGTGCACTGGATCAGCTGCGAGGGCACTCGCGCCGAGGTTCGGCAGTGGCCGGGCCTCGGAGCGCAATTCTTCATACGAGAACAAATCTGACAGGAGTGTGGAATTGGCGATCCGCCAATGCAAATCGAGCGTGTGTTCCTGATTGGAGGCGGGGTCTGTCCAGCTATAGCTCGTCTGACCGCTAATGACATCCGCTCTTATTCCCAGTTCACGAAACCCCAGGGTTTCTAATGCCTTGGCTACCCGATCACGCGTGCCCGACGGCACAAGGAGGTCCGTGTCACCTCTTGTACGCAGGAAAGGCGCCGGATAGACATCGTAGGCTAAGGCCGTGCCTTTGAACAGAATTGGATGGATGCCAATGGCCACTAGCCGCTCCAGTACTTGATTCAGCATGTACTGGTGACGCATCTCCCACATTGCTTGAGCAGTGGCCTGCTGACGACAAGTAGCCAAGACAACGTCCGGCCAACCCAGATCTCCGCGTTCGCGATCTGCAATATAGTGATGAAGCAGCGCCTGTACCCCGTGATAAGCACTTCGCTCGATGAAGCGGTTCACGAAATTATTGTCGCCGTATTCCGGCCAAGTCGGATTTTCGCGACGTAGGGTAGCACAAAGCAGCTCGTCAATTCCCTGCATGACTAGAGCTCCGTTGCAGAGATCCAACAGCGCCCTTGGGGCCCGGCGCTCTGGCAGATTGTTGTCATTCGTTCGGGCCTGGCCATCTGTTCGCTGCTGCGTTCATCGCAAGCTTTGACATCGTCTGATGGGCATTGGGGACGAGGCTGTCAAGTTGGCAGCGGGGTAGCGTGCCGCGAGAGCGCTGTCGCATCACTAACGTGCTCAACTGTCGCATTACTAAACGGCTGCTACACATTTGTCCGGGTCGGACAATGTGAGCGATGGCTGGGCTTCCTGGAAGCTTTTCGAACTTTCTGGCTCGCGCCTCAGCCCGCATTGCGTGTGCTTATGGGTGATATTGGGATACGAGAATCGGTTTTGGGAAAGATTTGACGAGGCATCGACTCTCTGGCGCCCGTCCCACCGGGAAGTGAACGGCAGCACGATACCTCCGCCAGGTTCGTCATGCTGAACGGCGGCATGCGCCGCATGTCGGCCGTAGAGGGGATCTTTCCTGTTACCCGATAGCAGACGTTGCCGGCGACCACCCTGGACATCGTAGTTACGCCATTTGCCGACCTTAATTGCGTTTCTCCAAACCTGCCGTTCGCGCTACAGCCTGATACGACCCGTAGCTGACCTTCCTGCGGAGAAGAGCGAAGGCAAGCTTCCTCGTGCGCGCGCCGTGCCGGGTGTATGTTGCTGATATGAGTTTGGCCGACGCCCATTAGGCTCTCACGCGACCTAGCAGGGCGGGTCAGCAACGGGAGGAAGTTATGGCAGACGTGACGCTAAGGAATCAGAACTCCGAGCTTGTTCGGCGCGGTTATGCCGCGTTCAACTCGGGAGACATGGACACGCTCACGCAAATCATCGACGAATCCTGCGCGTGGCATACTCCGGGGAAAAGTCCGATCGCCGGAGACTACGAAGGCCGCGAGGCGACCTTTGGCCAGTTCGGCCGCTATGGCGGCGAAACCAAGGGGACCTTCAGGGCCGATCTTTTGCATGTGATGGCGAGCGAGGACGGACGCGTGGTCGGCGTCCATCGCGATACCGGGGAGCGCAACGGCAAACGGCTGGATGTGCTCTGTTGCATTGTCTTCGACATCAAGAATGGCAAGTTGATTGACGGCCGGGAGCACTTCTACGACCTCTACGCCTGGGATGCGTTCTGGGCTTAGCCTCGCGAGTTATCCCGGGCGGCACGCGAGACTGCCCCGGGGTCCGGCCCGGATGAGTCAGCTCAGGGGCGCTACTTGCTCGTTGGGACGAGACCAACGACCGCTTCCCACCCGATTGCGACGCTGGTTCTTCGAATGGGTTCCAATTCGCCCGCCGCTGGTAGGCTTGTTCGCGCCAATAGCCGAAATTCCTGAGATCGAGCATCATGACCACATCGCCGCGAGCCGGCTGAGGGGAGGCGGATATGATAAGGATATGATAATCTAAGATGGTGGCTATGCCTGTCGCGCTGGCGCTATTTAGGGAGGTCAAACCAAATGAGCGGTGGGCTGCAATTTGACGAAGAGACCAGCCGAAAGGTCGAGGCGCTCTATCTAACTCCGGACGTGGTCGCACAGCGGTGCCAAGTGTTAAAGGCTCTGCAGCTGAGGGAGGGTGAACGGGTTCTCGATATCGGTTCCGGCCCCGGACTCCTGGCCTATGACATGGCAGCTTCAGTCGGGCGTGACGGCCGTGTGTGCGGCATTGATATCAGCGAAGACATGCTAGCCATGTCGAGAAAGCGCTGCGCCGACCTGCCTTGGACCGAATACCAGCGGGCAAATGCAACCAACCTACCGTATCCGGATAGCAGTTTCGATGCCGCAGTATCGACTCAGGTCTACGAATATGTTGCGGATATTCCGGCAGCCCTTGCGGAGCTTTGTCGGGTAACGTGTCCGGGCGGTCGCGTGGTCGTTCTGGACACGGATTACAGGTCGTTGGTGATTCACACGGAGGACGAGGCGCGCATGGGGCGGGTGTTATCGGCCTGGGAAGAACATTTCGTACACGCCGGGCTACCCCGCATCTTGTCAGGGCACCTCCGCGACGCCGGTTTCACGATCCGACAACGCAACGTGATCCCGATGTTCAATCCCGAATACCACGATAACACCTACGGCAAGCGTGCGCTGGGTATCATGGCGTCGTTTGCGGTCGGACGCAGAGGCGTGTCCCAGGAGGAAGCAAACGCCTGGCTTGCTGAATTCGCCGAGCTTGGCAAGCAGGGGAAGTTCTTCTTCAGCCTCAATCGTTACCTCTTTGTTGCGGACAAAGTTGCGGCTGCGTGACTGGGACAGTTCCAGTGGAATCGCAATGTCACGGTAGGGCCATCAGTGCTGGTTGCCGCGAAGGTCAGCTATCGGGCAGCAAAACAAGCTGATGAAGGGCCGTTCAGGGTCAGTTCACGTCGATGCACGCAGCCCACCTGAAGGTCCACATCTGACATTCCGAGCCTCTAAGCGGCAAGTCCGCCAACGGCCCCGATCAGGTCGTTCGGTGCATCGCCGCCCAGGCGTCCGCAAGTGCGGCGTTGTGCCGTTTCGGAATGGATGTCCTGGGGCAGGATCACTGATCAATATAGGGTCAAAGTCGCATAGATATGCAACATGGGACTGACAATCGCAGAAGTTCAATTATGGAGGTGGCACGCTAGGCCGCGCTGTCCTTGACTACTCGTAACTTGTGCTTACGCAGCCTTTGGGGAGCGGCTGCCTTGCCTTCGCCGCTTGTATGCTGCGCAAACTCAGCTATGGGACAGGGTCGGCCGAGCAAATAGCCCTGCATTTCATCGCAGGCTTCCGCACGCAGAAAGCTCAGTTCCGCGTCAGTTTCGACACCCTCCGCCAAGACGGGGAGCTTGAGACCTCGAGCAAGCCCGAAGACCGCGCGCATGACGGCGGCCGCCTCGTCGCTGGTATCCACCGCACGGACAAGGGACTGGTCGACCTTGATTTTGTCGAACGGGAAGGCCCGCAGGTTTGACAGCGATGAGTAGCCGGTGCCGAAATCATCCATCGCGATCTGGACGCCCAGGTCTTTGAGCTTGTGCAAGACCGCGAGGGCCCGCCCAATATCCTTGATCAGCGACGATTCTGTAATTTCCAGCTCGAGGCGGGACGGGTCCAGGCCGGTTTCTTTCAGAACCTCCTCGACCAGCTCCGGGAGATTGCCGCCATGGAGTTGTACGGCCGAGACGTTGACGCTGACTCCCAGTGGTCGGTCCCACGTCGCCGCCTCGGCGCAGGCCGTGCGCAACACCCATTCGCCGATCTTCAGGATAGCGCCGCATTCCTCCGCGATCGGAATGAACACCGTCGGGGCGATGGCACCTCTCGTGCCGTTATCCCAACGAAGGAGCGCTTCGAAGCCGAAGACCCTATTGGAGTGAAGCTCTGCTTGCGGCTGAAAGACGAGACTGAACTCGTTGCGTGAGATCGCATGACGGATGTCGTGCTCGAACTGACGTCGATCGTGTAGATGCTCACCCATAGACGGTTCGAAAACGCGATAGATGCCGCGCCCTTCCAACTTGGCCTCATAAAGCGCCGCGTCAGCATGGCTCAGAAGGGTCGCGCGATCGGGCGCATCGTTCGGGAAGACAGCGATGCCGATGCTGGTTCCGATAGTGACGCCGGCGGGTAGGTTCACGCCGGTCTCGTCGAAAGCGTTCAAAATGGCTTCAGCGGTGCGCGTCGCATACGCTGGGCTCGGCAGGCCTGGAACGATCACAGCGAACTCGTCGCCTCCCAAGCGCGCGACCATATGCTCCGGCTTGAGGACGTTCTTAATCTTCTCGGCCACACACTGGAGTACGGCGTCCCCGATCAGATGGCCGAAGAGGTCGTTAATCTCTTTGAAGCGATCGAGATCGAGGAAAAGGACGGCAAGGCACCTGTCGGTCCCACGATGCGCCGCGAATTCTGCCTCCAGCTTCTCGTTGAAGCTCGTGCGGTTCGGGAGCTTAGTCAGGGGGTCGTGGTGAGCAAGGAAGTGAATTTGCTCCTCCGCCCGCTTACGCCCGCGGATATCGCGCACCGCCACGACCTGATGCTGCTTACCGGCATAAAGGATGTTATGTCGGATCAGCTCGACCGGGATCATACTGCCGTCGGTTGCGCATAGCTCGGCCTCCAGCGGCTTTCGGGCGGTGGCCGTGAGTTCGCCCTGCGAGACGGTGGGGAAGAAAGACTCGAGCAAGCGGCCGACAGGCTGAGAGCCATCGACACAGGCAAGGGCGGCGAAGCTGTGATTGGCTGCCACGATCGTCGTCTCGTTGTACACAACCAGCCCCTCGACGGCGGCGTCGGCCAGCTCTTGCATACGCGCCGTCTCCCCAGCGCGACGAAGATCGCGCAGATCGAGGACAAGACCGACAAGGGCCAGAAGAATGATCACGATCGAAGCGAGCGCAAGTCCGATTGCCATCCATTCCGCTGGCAGCGCCGTGGCCGAAACGACGATGCGAGGATCGGGCACGATCGCGGCCGCGCCCATCGCAGTGAAATGATGGCTGCAAATCGCGACCGTCAGCACCAACGCCCCGAGTGCCTTCCACTTGATCGTGTTGGCCTGAAGGGCAACTGGCAAGGCTGCGGCACCGAAGAGTCCACCGAGGGCGATCGACACTGCGACGAGCGGCATATCCCAGACGACGCGGCCCGCGATCTCGAAGGCAGCCATCCCAGTATAATGCATTACGGCGATACCGCCCCCCACGATCATCCCGCCGATCCAGCGTGCATACGGAACGCGGGGCGACATGCCGACGGTGAGGCCGGTTCCCGTCAAAGCGATCGCGGCGACCAGCGAGACGATCGTCAAGGCGATATTGTAGCCGCTCGGCACTGCGGGCTGAAAGGCCAGCATGGCGATGAAATGCGTTGACCAGATGCCGAAACCGGTGGCGACCGCAGCTACTGCGAGCCAGATCCGTCGCATTTCGCGTTCGCTGCGCCCGACATGATGGAGGAGGTTGACGGCCGTGAACGAGGCCAGGGCGCAGACCAAGGCCGCCAGGGCAACCAGACGCAAATCATGCTGCGTCGCAATGCAGGTGTAGACTTTCAACATGCTCTCCCCCGAAGTCGGTTACGAGCTTCGGAGAGAAACCTAGGGTCAAACCTTGAAGAAATGCTTATGAGGGCAATTCAACTTGACGACTTCTTCCCTGGGATGGGCATTCGCGCGACCGCTTTAGGGCGCTTTTCTGACATTCAGTCAAAATCAAAGGCGGAAAGATGTCGGTCTCCACGCGTTGGCCGGGGCTGTAACTGCCCTTGGCGTGCTCGGAGGTTAGGGCAAGTGGAACGATGTGCCCATCGCAGTGTTAAATGGCGAGAAGAGTTGAGGCAGTACAGATGGATGATCTCAAAGAGACGGCATTGATCGCGCGGCTTGCGGCGCGGCACCAGTTGTCAAGGGACGCGGTAAAAACCGTGCTGCGTGCCCTGCGCTCGGGCGGCGGTTCCATGGCGCAGTTCAGCCATGCCGAATTCGGCGGCATGTCGCAGTGGTCATCAGGCATGACAATGGTCGGCGACATGTTCAACGATGCGCTGAGGGCGAAGCTGAACGCGGTGGCCACCGATCTAGCAGCTTATCTACGGGAGAATCCTGAGGTCGCCCATAAAGACCCTGCCGAAGTGAGCTATAGATCGCAGCAGCAGGTATCTGAAAGTTGGCCGGGCGGACTCGGCACACCCTCATCGACCGGATCGCAGAACCATTTGCGCTACGCGATCTATCCTGACACGCGGCGACTGGTCATCGAGGATGCCGGGCAGCGTACGGTCTACGACACCGGCGATCACGTTATCTCGGGGATCGTCCAGGCGCAAAGTACGGATGCGACACTGACATTCCGCAGCCAGAACGGCTTTGTGCGGCTCTCGGAGCTGAAGAAGGTCGATGCTTAAGGTGTGGCCTTATTAATGCCTCGCGGTGGTGCTCTCGGCCGGCGCCACTCATCGCAGCGCGAGGCGCCTAAAGACGTCCTTCTTCTCCATGTTGCGTTTCCGCCGCCACTCCGTCTGCGGCGCGCTCCAGGGCGACCATTTTCTTAATCAAGGCCAGCAGATCGCGACCGAGGGCGCCCCCCTTGCTGACCATCGGTGAGGGCCACCATCGCGCCCGGTCACAACCGCAGCACGACCAGAAAAGCGCCAAGTTCGGATTTTAAGGCGTTGTTCAGCTGATGTTCAGGCTCGATTCTTGCAACTCGGCCACATTCGCCCCGTGGGGCGCGGCAGAAGGACTTACACCATGAAAGCGCTAGGCATCATGACTGCCGTTGGCATCGCCCTCATCGCATGCATGGGAGTAGCGGCGGCCGATCCGTGGAAGGATGAAAGCGACAACGGGCGCTGGCTCCGCAGCTACGAACGTGGCGACGACTATTGGCGCGGCGGCGGACACCGCTATAATCGCGAGGGCTCCTACAAACGTGCGTACAAGGAGGAGTACCGACGCGGCCGCTGCAAGATCGAGCGGAAGTGGGACGACGACGAGTATAAGGAAGAGATCAAGTGCAAGCGCGGCGGAAGGCGTCCCGTCTAAGACTATTATCGGTACTGACGAATTCAAGTTCTCATTTGTCGAGGCGATTCGGATCGAACTCGGCTGTTCACGTTTCGGACGCGCTTGCGCACTGTTGATGAACGCGCAGGAACGACCCCCCTTGCGGGACCTTCCCCGAGGGCAAGAGCATGGGCAAGTCCCGACCTCATAGCAGACATCCTTACTCGTCAGGCCACCCGTTCCACGGAATATCTCCGCTTCAGCGGCCTCATCCAAGAGATTTCCGCCTACTCCATCAATCTGGGGTATAGTTGGGAGAACAGGGCAGCCCCCGCAGCCGAAGAGGAGAAGGGGCGTGGATATCGCGGCATGGCTACGGAGCCTCGGCCTGCAGCAATACGAGCCGGCTTTTCGCGACAACGATATTGAAGCTGAAACGCTTCCTCAGCTCACGGCCGACGACCTCGTGGCGCTCGGGGTCACATCGATTGGTCACCGCCGCAGGCTGCTCGCCGCCATCGATGCCCTACGCGCGACTTCGGATACGGCGGCCACGTCGACCACGCGATCCCTGGCGGCGGTCTCAGGGGCAGCCCCGCCGTTTCCAGAGGCTGAGCGGCGGCAGCTAACGGTCATGTTCGTCGACCTCGTTGGCTCCACGGCGCTCGCCGCGCACCTGGACCCCGAGGACATGCGCGAGGTGATCGGGACCTACCACCGCCGCATTGCCGAGACGGTTGGTCGCTTCGGCGGCTTCGTCGCGAAGTACATGGGCGATGGAGTCCTGATCTATTTCGGCTGGCCCCAGGCCGACGAGGCCGATGCCGAGCGCGCAGTACGCGCCGCCTTGGCCACGCTGGAAGCGGTTGGCCAGATTGCGCCCGCCGATGAGCGGTTGTCCGCACGCGTCGGCATCGCCAGTGGCCTCGCCGTCGTGGGCGACCTGCTGGGGGCCGGGGCCGCACAGGAGCAGGCTGTAATCGGCGAGACCCCGAACGTTGCCGCGCGGCTACAATCCCTTGCTGATCCTGGATGCGCAGTGATCGACGCGGAAACACGGCGGCGCATCGGCGGCCTGTTCGAGTGCCGCGAGCTTGGTGCGGTTCACCTCAAAGGGCTAACCGGCCCTGTCCGCACCTGGCAGGTGCTGGGCGAGGCCATGGTTCAGAGCCGCTTCGACGCGATGCATCCGGCCGCCCTCACGCCGCTGGTCGGGCGCGATGACGAGCTCGATCTGCTGCTGCGCCGCTGGCGGCAGGCGAAGGGCGGCGAAGGGCAGGTCGTGCTCATCGCCGGCGAGCCCGGCATCGGCAAGTCCCGCCTGATCGCTGCGCTCGAGGAGCACGTAGCTGGAGAGGTGCATCTCAAACTCAAGTACTTCTGCTCGCCCCATCACCGTGAGAGCGCCCTCCAACCGATCATCGCACGCTGGAAGAACGAGGTAGGCTTCGTGGACGGCGAGCCTGCGGAGGCTCGGCTCGACAAGCTGGAAACCCTGCTACACCCACTCGCCGCCTCGCATGAGCTGGCGCTCATTGCCGAGATGCTCGGCGTGCCGGGTGGCGAGCGGTACCCGCCACTGGCTCTCGGCCCGGAGCGCAAGAAGGAGCAGACCTTCGGGGCACTGCTTCACATCCTCGATGAACGGGCCTGCCGATCCCCCGTGCTGATGCTGTTCGAGGACGTGCATTGGGCCGATCCAAGCTCGCTGGAGCTGTTGGACAGGTTGATCATGCGCTTGGCCTCGCTGCCAGTGCTGGTGGTCATCTCCTTCCGGCCGGAGTTTGAGGCGCCCTGGGTCGGTCTGGCGGGTGTGACCTTGATGGCGCTGAGCCGTCTCAGTCCGCGTCAAGCCGCGACGCTCGCCTCTCAGGTGGTCGTGGGCCAAGCATTATCGGCCGGAATGCTGGATCGGATCGTGGCGCAGACCGACGGTGTGCCCCTGTTCATCGAGGAGTTGACCAAAGCCGTGCTGGAGAGTGCCAGCCAGCCCGATGCTGCTGTCTCGCCGCTTCCGATCCCGAGCACTTTGCAGGCTTCACTGACCGCTCGGCTGGATCGGCTGCCGGCCGCCAAGCAGGTGGCGCAGATCGGCGCGGCACTCGGCCGGGAGTTCAACCATGAGCTGCTGGCCGCCGTGGCGGGACTACCCGAGGCAGCGTTGGCGCAGGGACTGGACGAGCTCGTCAATTCTGGTCTTGCGTTCCGGCGCGGCACGCCGCCCGAGGCGACCTACACGTTCAAGCACGCGCTCGTGCAGGACACCGCCTACGTGAGCCTCCTGCGTGGCACACGCCAGAAGTTGCACGCCCGGATCGCCCAGGTACTGGAAGAGCGCTGGCCGGAGGTGGTCGAAACCCAGCCTGAGCTGCTGGCCCATCACTTTACCCAGGCGGAACTGACCGAGCGGGCTGCGGACTACTGGCAGCGGGCCGGGGAACGCACCTTCCGGCGCTCGGCCGTTGCGGAAGCCATCGGCCATCTCACCCGGAGCATTGACCTCGTGCGGACCTTGCCCGAGAGCCGCGCCCGGGCAGAGCGCGAACTTCATCTTCAGACTATGCTTGGTCAGGCGTGCATTGCCCGGTACGGCCACGCAGCACCTGAGACCGCCTCCGCTTTCGCCCGGGCGCAGGAGTTGGTAGAGGCCGTAGGCGACGCATCACAACAGTTTCCTGTGCTGTATGGGTTCTGGGCTGTCCAATTCGTACGCATGGCGCTTCCCGAGCAGCAGAAGCTGGCCAGGCAAATTCTCGCCTTGTCCGAGCTGCACCCAGACCCGGAGCGGCTGTGCTTGGCGCACCGGATGTGCGGCGCGACAGATGAGGTGGGGGGCGAGCTGCTCGCCGCCCGCGAGCACCTCGAGTGTGCCGTTGCGCTGTACGACCCGGAACGGCATGGTTCGACGGCCTTTGTTTTTGGCCAAGACCTTGGCGTGTCCGCGCTCGCCCACCTGACCTGGGTGCTGTGGCTGCTGGGCTACCCGGATCAGGCATCCCGCCGACAAGCCGAGGGATTGGCCTTAGCCCACCGGGTCGGCCATAAGAACACCCTCGGGTTTGCCCTGATGTACAGCGCGCTGGTGGGGGCTTTTGGCCGCGACGACAGCGCGGCCGCGGCGCATGCGGCGGTGTTGCTGGAGCTGGCCCGGGAACACAAGTTGGATCTATGGGCCGCCAGCGCGACGGTGGTCCAGGGCTGGGCCATGGCTCGCCACGGTCAGGAGGCCGCCGGGATAGAAGCGATCCAGCGCGGGCTTGCGGATTGGGGGAAGAGCGGCGCGGCGTGGATGCGTCCGTTCTTCCTGGGCCTGCTGGCCGAGGCTTGTGCCCTCTCGGGGGACATGCAACGGGGGCTCGGTGCACTGGATGAGGCTCTGGCAGTGGTCGAGGGGACAGGGGAGCGTTGGCCGGAGGCCGAACTGTATCGCTTGCGCGGGCAGCTTCTGGCAGCCCTGCCGGACGGAAGACCAGATGAGGCGAGCGCCGCATTTGAGCACGCGATCGAAATCGCCCGACGTCAATCCGCGAAGTCCTGGGAGTTGCGTGCGGCCACCGGTCTTGCCCGGCTCTGGCGCGACCAAGGCAAGCCTGCCGATGCCCACACCCTGCTCGTGCCCGTGAATGAGTGGTTCTCCGAGGGCTTCGAGACCCCCGACCTCAAAGGGGCCAGGGCGCTGCTCGACACCTTGAGGTGAATAGAGTCCACGCTACCCCTTGGCAGCATTCGAAAAGACCACCCGTCCCAGCCATTTACCGAAGCGAGACTAGGGGGAAATTCTGACATTGCAGAATCATTGTCGAGTAGCTCAGCCAGTCAGCTTTCGCCCTTACAGATACGGGCGGGCGGGAGCAAAGCGTCCGAAACGCGATATTCGAAGTGGTCACAGCGAACGGTGGAGAAATGGCGCTCCTTGCTGGTTTCGATGGGTGGTACGGCAGGTTTCCACCCACCGAAATGCCTTTCGCGGAGCCGGGTCCCGACCGTTTCCACGCGCTCTGAGGCGCTGTGGCGCAAATGGGTTTCCCGCCTCCCGGTGTCGAGCGGTCTTCGCATACATCGCGATTGCCCTTCCCAAACTCGAATTCCAACGCCTCCGCTGATCTCCGCCGCTAGCTGTTAGCGGCTGCAGGCGATGGTTCTCTGTAGCGTTCGCCGCTCGTCATGATCGCCCCAGATCATACGCGCCATCTTGTTGGCGAGCGCGACCGCGGCGACCTTTGCCGTGCGACGCCCAAGGAGTTGGACCAGCCAAGGTCGCCTGGTTCCGTGGCGCTGCGCATACAGAATGACTGCGAGCGCGCTGGTGCGCGAACACCAGGCGCTGCTCTCCATTGCGGCGCGGCTTGAAGATGTCGGACGTCTCGCGGCGGAAGAGGCACTTAGGATCCTGCGCGACGGGGCGAACCCCGGGGACCTTCCGATCGTGCGGGCGACGGACTTCGCTTATGTCGTAAATGTGGAGGTGGCCAAAAAGCTGGGCCGCTACCCACCCTTCGTCTTTCTGCAAGTGGCCGAGGCGGTGAACAACTGATCCTGGGCGTAGACGAAAAGCACCCCGGGGTTGGGGAATGAACGCCCGCTTCTGGCGCGACCGGCTCGTTTCAGCGACGACTGCAGACTGACCTTGTTTATACCGAAGTGCAGCGACCACTTGCTAGATCGCTCTTCCCGCGCCTCCATGTTCAGCACGCGCTCGTAGACACGGCACGTGGTCGCGACCTCGTTAACACAGAGCACAATATGCTCGAGCGCGTTTGCATGTCTTCAGTTTATCCCCCGCCGCGATCAAGCGCGAGTTGGTGCGCAAGACTGTGTCGACCCTTCCGCGACCGCCGGAGAAATCGATGGCCAAAACCTGACCCCAATGCCGTTCTGCTGACCTCTGACCCAATGCAGCGATTCGGTTGACTCCGGATTAGCCCGGAACCCCAGGCTATGATACCTTTTCCGCAGTGTATCCGGCGTCATTTCTGTAAATCGTGTGACGCACATGGGCTTTCTCATGGAACGCAAGCTTGCGGCGATCCTTGCCGCTGACGTCGTAGCCTACTCGGCCCTCATGGAAGCGGACGAAGCGGGAACATTCGACCGGCTGAAGGCGGGCCGTAAGGAACTGTTCGAGCCCGAAATAAATAAGCACCATGGCCGCATTTTCAAACTGATGGGCGACGGCCTGTTGGCGGAATTTGGTAGCGTTGTCGATGCTGTCGAATGCGCGGTGACTCTCCAGCGCGGCATGGCGGAGCGCAATGCCAGTGTCCCCGAAGGCAAAGGCATCGAGGTCCGTATCGGAATCAATCTGGGAGAGGTGATCGTCGAAGGCGAAGATCGCTACGGCGAGGGCGCAAATGTTGCAGCGCGACTGCAACAGCTCGCTGAGCCGGGTGGCATCTGCGTGTCAGGGAAGGTATCGAAAGAGGTCGAGAAGAAGCTGGCCTTCAGCTTCGAGCCGATGGGCGAACAGCGGATGAAGAACATCGCAGAGCCGATCGCCTGCTATCGCGTGAATCTGCAAATCGCACCGCCGGCTCAGCCTGACCGACCCGTGTCGGCCGCGCCCAACTGGCCCAAAAGGGCGGCAATCGCCGTTTTGCCGTTCAACAACATGAGCGGCGATCCCGAGCAGGAGTATTTTTCTGACGGAATCACCGAGGACATCATTACCGATCTGTCGAAAATCTCCGGCCTCCACGTTGTCGCCCGCAACACCGCGTTCATCTACAAGGGCAAGCTAATCAATGTGCAGCAGGCGGCACAGGAGCTCGGTATTAGATTCGTGCTGGAGGGTAGCGTCCGCAAGGCCGGATCGCGCGTTCGTGTTACCGGACAGCTCATCGACGGCAAAGACGGCAGCCACGTCTGGGCGGACCGCTACGATCGAGAGCTGACCGACATATTTTCTATTCAAGACGAAATCACGCACGCCATCGTCGATCAGCTGAAGATCAAGCTGCTGCCCGAAGAGAAGAAAGCACTCGCGGCAACTCCGACAGAGAATGTCGAAGCCTACACCTACTACCTAAGAGGCCGGCAATTCTCCCACATGTGCTCGAAGTCATACGTGCTCCTGGCGCGGCGCATGTTCTCTAAGGCGGCGGATTTGGATCCGAACTATGCTCGCGCCTATGCTGGAATTGCTGACTGCGATTCGATCCTTCAGTCGTGGCATCATCACGCTGATGTCTCCATCGATGGCATCCTGGCGATGAGCGCCAAAGCACTGGCGCTCGATCCCAACTTGGCCGAGGCACATGCCTCCCGCGGGCTTGCGCTTCAATTTGGTGGGCGCCATGAGGAGGCGATCGCCGAATTCGAGCATGCGCTCGCACTCGACCGCAATCTTTACGAAGCCAATTATTTCTATGCCCGGTTCTTCTTCGAACAGGGCGATTTCCAAAAGGCGGCCGAATTCTTCGAACGCGCCGTTCAAATCCGGTCCGACGACTACCGCTCTCCTGTTTTGCTTACAGCTGTTTACCGCTCGCTTGGACGGCATGTGGACGAGGAGCGGTCGGCGCGGCTAGGGCTGGAGAGGGCTGAACGCGAACTCAATCTGCACCCTGAGAATTCAGGTCCTGCCCAATTAGGCGCGCTTGCGTTGGCGCATCTCGGCGAACGTGACCGGGCAAAGGATTGGGCGGCCCGTACCTTGGCGATAGACCCCGATGACCTCCTTGGCCAGTACAATATTGCATGCGTCTATTCGCAGCTGGGCGACCTTGACGCGGCAATCGACCTGCTGGAGAAGGTGCTTCCTCACAGAAGCTCCGAGCAGATCCTGTGGTTCAAGAACGACTCCGACCTGGACCCCATCCGCAGCCATCCGCGTTATCAAAAGCTGCTTGAGTCGATCGGGGCCTAGCGAGCGCCGACTAAGTGACCACATTTTAGATGACATCGCCGAGGGCGGGCGAGACCTCTCGGGTTCCGGTTCTGGCGCTATCGAGGCAACGCCCGCTTCAGGTTCTCAGCATGCCGACATGATCGTCAAAGGGCCGGGTCGGGTCGATTCGAGCCGTGCGCGAGGGGCAGCTTTTGAGAAGGGCCATGAATGTCGCGATATGGCGCATCTTTCCAATTGGGCACAGGCAGGGCACTTCCGCTCCCACGAGTGAGAAGTTCAGCGAACTTCCGTCTATCCGTTTCGTGTTCGCGCTTTGATCTTCCTTAGCGTTGTTTAGCGGGAACCCAGCGCTAGCCCTCCATTAGGGGATTATTGCCCGTGGCCAACCTGAAACGTCTTCAGTGAGTTTGGTGAGCCGTCATTGCGCCGCCGTTCCCGCACGCCAAGGACGTTTCCTTCGGCTCCGGATAGGCCGCCGTTAATTTCTTGGCACAATCTTGGCGAATTCGCACCGCCCGCGCCTCCGCAGACGATGCGAATTTCGACGCTTCTGCGGTATTGCTTTCGGCAACTCCGCTGCAGAAATCACTGCCTAACCGGCTGCCAGCTCAATATCGCACGCCCTCGCCAGCTCAGTATTTGGCTTTTCCGCGCCAAGCGGCGTGGCCCACCCAGCCTTCTCAATGACACCGCGCCGATTGTAGCCCTGTGCGGCTTTGAGCTCGGCAAGCAGCTCTACCGACCGGGGATCGCTTTTTGACTGTGCCAGGCAATATGGTGTCATGGCGGACGCCACGGCTGCGACAGAGGCGCTTTCCGCCATCTTCTGAGCGGTGCCGCCTGTGACCCATCCGCCCCAAGTAAAACCAACAATTGCGAGCGCAATGGCTCCGGCACCCGCGCCGAAAAGGCCGGGTTTCGTCCATGTGGGGATTTGCATGATGTGTCCGATCTTGATCTGGACAAGCGCGCATGATTGCGCGCGAGACGTTAACTGTATCACCAAATTGTTGCAGACGGTGAGAATTCGTGAGGCGTTAGCCTAAACGCGGCCGGCATCAGAGGCGTGGGAAGCAAGCAAGTCCGCTGGACAGGTCTATTTCCGTGCAAACTGCGCCCGCAGCAAATCAACTCGGGACCGGACGTCGCTGAATTTCTCTGTCGCGTAGATGCCGTGGCCCGGCGCTGCTGCTGAAAAGTTTGTCCCGCCGCCAGAACTATTTGGCTCGAACTTGATGATCTGATCAAAATTCAGCATGAACTTGGTGCCGTTCGAGTCGGTCAGATCGCACGCTGTTTCCTTCCCGACGTTCGCTTGAACGCCGAGCTCGCTAGTTCCGTTTTGAACCAATGGACGCTTTCCGTTGCTGTTGCACTTTTTCGCCAGAAAATCGAGCAGTGCTCGAAGTGCAGCAGGCTGGTGGCGGTTGGCCGGAAACACCGCGTTGATGCTGCCGCCCTTGCGCCCATAAGCCGGTAGGACGCGAACGAGCGAGCCCCCGTCCAGATAGGGCTGTGTCATGGCGTCAGGCAGGATGGCGATGCCGATGCCCGAGAGGGCGGCGCTTAGCTCCGCATGCGGGCCGGTCACACTGATGCGGCCCTTGACCTCAACTTCAACCCGGCCGTCAGGCCCATCCAGTTCCCAGATCTCTTCGCCTCGGTCGGAGGTGAAAAGAACGAAGTCGTGGTGGGCAAGATCGCCAAGTCTGCGCGGCGCAGGATGGTCTTGGAGATAGGCCGGACTCGCGACCAAAATCATCGACGAAAGGCCGAGACGACGCGTGAGATAGGTCGAGTCCGGCTGCTGACCGGTGAGGATAGCGAGATCGGCCTGCTCCTCCAGCGGATCGACCGCGGTGTCCGTGAGGCGAAGCGCAATTCTCACGCTCGGATGCAGGGACAAAAACTCCCGCAGCCACGGAATGAACGACATAGTCGCGAAGGTGATCGGAGCGGTAACGCGCAAGAGGCCTGTCGGCTCGGCTCGCGATGCCGCCACTGCTTCACCCGCCTCCGCGATCAGCGCCAGTCCGCGCGAGGTCGTTGTGTAGAAATTGCGGCCTATGTCCGTGAGTTCGACCTTGCGCGTGGTGCGATAGAGCAGTTGTGCGCCAATCGCCATTTCCAGCCGGGCGACGATTCTGCTGATGGACGCGCGTGGCAGACCGAGCGTGCGCGCGGCGGACGTAAAGCTACCCGCCTCGGCCACTTGGGCGAAGACCGCAACGTCGTTAAGGTCAGGAATTTGTTGTCCGACTGGCAACACTGTTGTTCAACTGTCCTGTCTACAGCGACAATACTTCGCGTGCCACGTTCCCGCAAGGCGCCGTCCTTCTGCGGCGCGAAGTAGGAAGGAGCAGGGTCATGACTGCCAAAGAGAACAACAAATCAGGTTCCATCAATCGTCGCATCGTGTTGCAATCGGGCGCTGCGCTTGGATTGCTTTCGATGACCAGGCCGATCTGGGCACAGACTGTGAGTGAACCTGTGGTGCTCATCACAGGCACCAGCACTGGTTTCGGCAGACTGATGGCGGAAGGGTTTGCCAAAAATGGTGCGCGGGTAATTGCGACGATGCGCGACCTGAACGGCAAAAACGCCGCGGCCGCGCAAGAGTTGCGATCGCTTGCCGGCTTCGCAACGCCGATCGAAGTTGTCGAGATCGACGTGCTCTCCGATGAGTCTGTAGCAGCCGGCGTTGCTCGGGCGATGGAGAGTGCCGGCCGCATCGACATCGTTGTCAGCAATGCCGGCATCGTCGTGCCCGGCCCGGTCGAACTTCAGCCGCCTATGGCTTTTGTGTCGAACATAGACACCAACCTAGGCGGCGCGCTGCGCCTCTACCGCGCAGTTGTCCCGCATATGCGGGCGCAAGGCAGCGGCACGATTATTCAGATGTCGAGTGCGCTCGGGCGCGCAATAGATCCGATGCTCGGCGGATACTGTGCCTCAAAACTCGCCGTCGAAGCAGCAGCCGACGCGCTGGGTTATGAGGTCGCTGCCTCGAACATAGAGGTTGCGGTGGCGCAGCCGGCCGGCGCCTATCCGACACAGCTCCAGGCCAATGCCATCCGCTACTGGGAGCGAATGCTGACGACCCTGAACGAAACGGACCGAGTCAAGCTCAAGACCTACGCCCCGCATATCGAGGCGATGCTGACCGACCTGGCACCTGACACCGCACTCGATCCACGTGAGGTGTCGGACGCTGTCATTGCTCTCGCGGCAACAAAATTCGGCACGCGGCCGGGCCGGCTGACCGTCGGTCCTTACAGGGATGGCATTGATCCCGTGAACGCTGCACATGAGCAGCTGCAAAACGACATGATTTCGCACAATCGCATCGCCGATTTGCTGATGCTGAAATAATGATGTGCGCTCTGCCGGCCGGTGGTCGAAAGCCGCCGGCTCGCGCACAATTGAACCACCAACCGTCGCGCCGCGTTGTATGCAAAGCGCTTCGAGTTTGGTGACCCGGATGATACCCGAAAACACGACGTCGACTGCCTTGGAACACTATCTGGCCTGCCCATCAAAATGGTCGAGTGTGGGCAACTACAAAGGTCCGCTCGTCCTGCGCAGGCGCGTCGAACCTGCTCGGGTGGACAGCTGGTTCATTCCAGGTACTCCCGACCCGTGGATTGTGTTGATGACCGGCGGCAAGCGCACTGTCGAAGTGCGCGACGGCAAACGATGGCGAAAAGCGATATCGGGTCCAGGCCAGGTCGGTGTCACCTCGCCAAGCACGACGACCGAGATCCGCTGGCGGAGCGAAAGCAGCGCACCGGTCGAAACTATCCACCTTCATATCGATAGCGTTTTCTTCCGGCGGGTTACCGCCGAATGCGGCCGCGGCGATCCGAATGCGATCGAGATCACCAACGCCTTATCCGAGTCCGATCCTCTGATCGAGCGGCTACTGAGCACGCTGGTTCCGCAACTGCGCGGACCTGATCCTTCGGGCCATATGTTCGCAGACGCCGCTGCCGAAATGATCGCGATCCATCTCTTGCAGCGCTACTCCACTAGGTCTGTCATAGTGCGAAACGCCGAAACAATATCGCGCAAAAAGCTGCGGCAGGTGGAAGACTTTGTCGACGCGAACCTCGGCGAAAACGTGACGCTGGACGAAATGGCGCGCGTGGCCTGCATGAGTGTTTTTCACTTCGCGCGATCATTTAAGCAGAGCACGGGCGAAACGCCGCATGCATTCGTCCGTCTGCGAAAACTTGAGCACGCCAAGCGCATGCTTGCCGAAACCGACTGGGACGTTCGCCGCGTGGCGCGCGCGGTCGGCTACACGAATGCCAGCCATTTCGCCGCAGTGTTCCGCGAGAAAAGCGGGGTCACGCCCGCTGCCTACCGACAGTCGATCCGCTAGACGAAAACAAAAGCAAGACGCCGGCATCGGCAGCAAAAACCCGGCATCGGGTCATTCTAATTTAGCTGGAGACAACCGCATGACAGGAGTCTCCCATGAGCATGCCTTCTCAGCAGACAGCTTTCACTGTGAATCGACGTAGCCTGCTTAAGAACATTGGAGCAGCGGGCGCAGCCGCCGCAATCTTACCTGCAAATAGCCTTGTCGCCGGCCGCGCTTTCGCCCAAGAGCCACAAGGCGATGTCGTGATGCGCCCGATCCCGCGCACCGGCGAAATGGTGCCGGCGATCGGACTTGGCACATTCATGACATTCGATGTCGTGCCTAGCGGCGAACGCGCGAAAATTAGCGAGGTCGTACGCCTCTTCTGGGAAGCCGGCGGACGCATGTTCGACACCTCGCCCCTTTACGGCATGTCGGAAGTGAACCTAGGCGACTTTGCCTCCGCTCTTCAGATCAGCGGAGATATGTTCATCACCAACAAAATCTGGTCAACCGGCGACTATCTGGCCGATGACAGCCATGCTGAGCGCAGCCTCGAAGTCTCAATGGAACGCCTGTGGCGCAAGCATATCGACGCGATGCAGTGTCACAGCCTGGTCAACGCCGAGATCGTTATTCCGCTGCTCAATGCCTGGAAGAAAGAGGAGCGGATCCGCTTCATTGGCGCGTCACATCACGATCCAGCCTATTTCGACCCGCTTGCCACTTGGGTCGAGAGCGGCCAGCTCGATTTCGTGCAGGTGCATTACTCCATCCATACCCGCAAAGCCGAGGAACAGGTGCTGCGCGCCGCAGCCGATCAAGGGGTCGCCGTCGTCGTCAACATGCCGCTGGAAAAGGCGCGACTTCACAAGATCGTCGCCGGGCGGCCGCTGCCAGACTTCGCCGCAGACCTTGGAATCGAAAACTGGTCACAGTTCTTCCTGAAATGGGTCATCGCACACCCGGCCGTCACCTGCGCTATCCCGGCTACGTCCAATCCGGAGCATGTCCTTGAAAATGTCGGCGCGATGCGCGGCGAATTGCCCGATGAAAAAATGCGAGCAAGAATGGTCGCCTTCATGGAAGAGCTCCCCGGTTTCGCTGAGCTCAACGAAAAGGGCGCTGCGTCCTGGTATCCGAACAAGAACTACAATGGCCTCGTCGGACAGGCGCAAGCGGAACTGCGCGAGCGGACTTGAACGACGTCAAGTCAATCAAAGCAGCGACGGGCGCTGGACAAGCGTCCGCTGCTGACCCTGAAGTCGACCCTTGCCACGGAGGCTAACGAAAGCGGAATCTATTCGAGTCTTCGCGTTTGCCAGGGCAGACGAGTGGCTCATGAAGCCGGATCAGCCACGCGTTGATGCAGGGTTCCTCGATACACTGCAAACCGAAATCCCGCCCGAAGGTCGGCTGATGGTGGGAGTTGACATCCACCCAGAATGATCAGAGCCATAGCGGCCGCTTCCAACGGTCCGGGCGGCGACAGGCTACTCGTTCCAGCGGCCTTCTCGGAGCTTGTGCTGCCATTGCCGGCGGTCACGAGTGCCGTCAACAGTCGGCGCGATGTTATAGGCCGGCGCCCATGTTCTTGTTGATCTCCCAATCCAGCGTCAGCCGGTAGAGCCGGACGACTTCGGACCAAGGGGTGTGAAGCGGTCCGCACATTGTGTTCTGCCTCAGTTTGCCGGGATGTTGGGAACTTTGATGAGACCGCGCCTCCAGCGGCCGTCGCCGCATCCGTCCTCATCCAGGCATTCGCTCCTTGCCATCACCACTGTCCTGCTCCGCGTCGAAGTGGACGCCGCCGGGTTATCTCCCTGCCGGCAGCTGAACTGCGGGCGATTAGTGTGCGACCGCTTGCCGAAGCAAAGATGATCGGCAGGTGAGCTGGCGGGATGAATGCAAGCCGCGTTCCCGGATTGGAAGCGGCGGGCCTCGGAGCGCTATGAGTCTCGCGCCCCGGCACTAGCTAGCCACAACAACAAGGTCCAGACGCTATTGTTCCCACCCTGAGCCCAAGCCGTCGGACGCGCCCAGTAGGAAATTGAACTGCCGGGTGGACGAACTGCAAAAAGCCCGCTGCGGGAGGAGGTGCAGCGGGCTCTCTATTTGGGCGAACTCGGGAGAAGGTGAGTTCGCTGTTTGTCAGCATCGCATCTGGGAGGAGTAGATGGCCAACAGCAAAAAACTACGGACATCCAATTGAATTCGCAATGCACAATAAATTTATCGCACCTGCGAAAGGGTCGCAGAGCTTGCTGGAAAGCCACCGGAGGCAGCTTCGTCACGCGGATTCCTGTCGAAGCGTTCGGTCGCGTCCCTACAGGTGGTGTAGCTCGGCGGTAGCGAAGCCGCTCGCGAGCGCCCTCGATAGCGCTGTAGCGAGCGAGCGGCTTTGCGGTGGTCATCGACAGTTCGCCGGTAAGGTCGGGTTGCTGACACCAACCTGATTCGAAGGAACCATCGATGACCGACGACATGATGAACCTGCGCGCGCTCGTGGAAAAGACTCCGGATTCCGATCTTTTGCGCGAGATGATTGGCTTTGCCGCCGAGCGGCTGATGGAGCTGGAGGTTGGGGCCGCCACCGGCGCCGCCTATGGCGAGAAGAACCCGTTGCCCCCGGCCCAGCGCAACGGCTATCGCGAGCGCGACTGGGAGACGCGCGCCGGCACCGTCGAGCTGCGCATCCCCAAGCTCAGGAAAGGGCTCCTACTTCCCCGGTTTCCTCGAGCCGCGGCGCATGGCCGAGAAGGCGCTGACCGCCGTCATCCAGGAGGCCTACGTCCAGGGTATCTCAACCCGCTCGGTCGACGACCTGGTCAAGGCCATGGGCATGAGCGGCATCTCCAAAAGTCAGGTCAGCCGGCTGTGCGAAGAGATCGACGGTCTCTGCTTCATCCGAGTGCCCGAGCCCAATTAAGCAGCGATGCGCTTCCTCGGAAAGGTTGTCGATGTAGTTCTTGGCCATCAACACCTTGATTCCGTGCATGAACTTTTCCGAGGAGCGCGAGTCGCGCGATAGCACGACGCTTTCCTTGACGAGGTGGATCTCAATCTCCAATTCGTCGAGTGTCACCCAATCCTTGAGGTTGCGGTAGAGACGATCGGTCTTCTCAACCAGGATGATGCGTACGTTGTCAGACGCAGTACAAGCGCCTCGAAGATCGCCTCCAGGCTATGTATCTGGATAAGCTCGACGGACGTATCGACAATGCTTTCTATGATCGCATGTCGACGCAATGGCGAGTGGAACAGACGCGTCTGCTACGCGAGATCGAGCGGCACAGCGAGGCGCAAGAATCATACATGGAGGACGGCCTGCGGCTCCTGGAACTGGCCCGTGATGCCAGCCAACTATTTGCGAAACAGGCCGCAAACGAGAAAAAACGCCTCCTGAATTTAGTGCTGTCGAACTGCAAATGGGATCGCGGTGAAGTTCGCGCAAACTTCAGGCAACCTTTTGACTTGCTTGCAGATTCAGCGGCTGCAGCGGCGTCGAGCGATGCCACCAGGGCGAAAATGTCCACAGGGCATCCAGTTTGGCTGGGGCGCCAGGATTCGAACCTGGGATTGTCGGTACCAAAAACCGATGCCTTACCACTTGGCTACGCCCCAGCAACGGGAACATGCCCGTTGCGCGCGGCCTTATAGGACGAGCCGACGGAAAGCTCAATGCCGAGAATAGCGGCTATGCACAACTGGGCTGTAGCCAGAGTTTCGGTCCGCAATCATCGTCCTGGATGGGGAACTCTGTCGCTATTCACCCCAGACGGCCATTTCATTGCCGGCCGGATCGACGAAATGGAACCGCCTGCCGCCGGGAAATGAGAAGATCGGCTTGACGATCGTGCCGCCGGCATTTTCGACCGCGCCCAGGGTTTCTTCCAGGTCTTCGGAATAAAGCACGGGAAGCGGCTTGGCGGGCGCTTCGCCGGCATCAGCCTGGAAGCCTCCGTCAAGACCTTCCGAAAACGCCGAATAGGTCGGCCCGTAGTCGGTGAACGACCAGGAAAAGGCGGCGCTGTAGAAAGCCTTGAGCCTATCCAGCGTTCCACCAGTTGCCGGCATTTCCAGATAATCGAGTTTTCCGGTCAGTCTCATGGCGTTAACCCTGGTTCCTGTTATGTTCTACTTAAATGGCCATCGAGCCGCAAGTCTTTTTGCCATCGCTTTTTCTTAATCGATTGTAGAAGCCGGCTGGCTTTGCCGACGCTTGCCTTTCGCACTGCAGCATCATATCGCTCGGATAGGGACACGGCGGAACTTCGGCTTCGTCAATCATTTCAATCTCCTGCAACCGGAGAGCAAGCATGACCAAATGGGTCTACACCTTTGGCGACGGCGCTGCGGAAGGCCGTGCCGGCGATAGGAACCTCCTGGGCGGCAAGGGCGCCAATCTGGCCGAAATGTGCAGCCTCGGCCTGCCCGTGCCTCCAGGGTTCACCATCACCACCGAGGTCTGCAACGCCTACTACGCCAACGGCCGCACCTACCCGGCCTCGCTGGAGGCGGACGTCGCGATTGCGCTTGACCACATCGGCCGGCTGACTGGGCGCCGTTTCGGCGATCCCTCGAAACTGCTTTTGGTGTCGGTGCGTTCCGGTGGCCGCGCCTCGATGCCCGGCATGATGGACACCGTGCTCAACCTCGGTCTGAACGACGAGACGGTCGAGGCGCTGGCCGCCGATTCAGGCGATGCGCGCTTTGCCTATGACAGCTACCGGCGTTTCATCCAGATGTATTCCGATGTCGTCATGGGCCTTGATCATGAGGTGTTCGAGGAAATCCTCGAGGACCAGAAGGGCGGGCTCGGCCATGAACTCGATACCGAACTGACTGCCATCGAATGGCAGGGCGTGATCGCACTCTACAAGGCCAAGGTCGAGGAGGAACTCGGCAAGCCGTTTCCACAAGATCCGAACGAGCAGCTCTGGGGCGCGATCGGCGCCGTGTTTTCGAGCTGGATGAACAACCGCGCCATCACCTATCGGCGCCTGCACGACATTCCCGAAAGCTGGGGCACCGCGGTCAACGTCCAGGCCATGGTCTTCGGCAATATGGGCGAGACCTCGGCCACCGGCGTCGCTTTCACCCGCAATCCGTCGACCGGCGAAAAGATGCTCTATGGCGAGTTCCTGGTGAATGCACAGGGCGAGGATGTCGTCGCCGGCATCCGCACGCCGCAAAACATCACCGAGGCGGCGCGCATTGCCGCCGGCTCCGACAAGCCTTCGCTGCAGAAGCTGATGCCGGATGCCTTCCAGTCTTTCGTCACCATCTCCGACCGTCTGGAACAGCACTACCGCGACATGCAGGATCTCGAATTCACCATCGAGCGCGGCAAATTGTGGATGCTGCAGACGAGGTCCGGCAAGCGTACCGCCAAGGCGGCGCTCAAAATCGCCGTCGACATGGCGCGGGACAAGCTCATTTCAAAGGAGGAGGCCGTCGCCCGCATCGATCCGGCCTCGCTCGACCAGTTGCTGCATCCGACCATCGATCCGACGGCGGCGCGCGATGTGATCGGCATCGGCCTGCCCGCATCTCCGGGCGCTGCCACCGGCGAGATCGTCTTTTCCTCCAATGACGCCGAGGAGCTCAAGACGCAAGGCCGCAAGGCGATTCTCGTGCGCATCGAGACCAGTCCCGAGGACATCCACGGCATGCATGCGGCGGAAGGCATCCTGACCACGCGTGGCGGCATGACCAGCCACGCCGCGGTGGTGGCGCGCGGCATGGGCAAGCCGTGTGTGTCGGGCGCGGGCTCGCTGCGCGTCGACTACAGAGCCGGCACGCTGATGGCGATGGGATCGACGTTCCGCAAGGGCGACATCATCACCATCGACGGCGGTAACGGCCAGGTGCTGAAAGGCGCCGTACCGATGCTGCAGCCGGAGCTCTCGGGCGATTTCGCCGCCATCATGGAATGGGCCGATAGCGTGCGCCGCATGAAGGTGCGCACCAATGCCGAAACGCCGCTCGACGCGCGCATGGCGCGTTCCTTTGGCGCCGAAGGCATCGGGCTTTGCCGCACCGAGCACATGTTCTTCGAGGGCGACCGTATCGTTGCCATGCGCGAGATGATCCTGGCCGACACCGAAAAGGGCCGGCGAACGGCGCTCGCAAAACTCTTGCCCATGCAGCGCTCGGATTTCCTCGAACTGTTCGAGATCATGGCCGGCCTGCCGGTGACGATCCGCTTGCTCGATCCGCCACTGCACGAATTCCTGCCCAAGACCGAGGAAGAGGTGGCCGAAGTCGCCGCCGCCATGAGCGTGTCGCCCGACAAGCTCAGGCAGCGCACCGAGGCCCTGCACGAGTTCAACCCGATGCTTGGCCATCGCGGCTGCCGGCTTGCGGTTTCCTATCCCGAAATCGCCGAGATGCAGGCGCGCGCCATTTTCGAGGCGGCCGTCGAAGCCGGCAGAAAGGCCGGCGCGCTGGTGGTTCCGGAAATCATGGTGCCGCTGGTCGGTCTGGTGAAGGAACTCGACTATGTCAAGGCGCGGATCGACGCCGTCGCCAAGAGCGTGATGGAGGAAACCGGCGTCGAGATCACCTATCTTACCGGCACGATGATCGAACTGCCGCGCGCCGCGATCCGCGCTCATGTCATCGCCGAGGCGGCCGAATTCTTCTCTTTCGGCACCAACGATCTGACCCAGACCACTTTCGGCATCTCACGCGACGATGCGGCCTCGTTCCTGGAGACCTATCGCCAAAAGGGCATCATCGAGCAGGATCCGTTCGTGTCGCTCGACATCGAGGGCGTCGGCGAACTGGTGCGGATGGCGACCGAAAAAGGCAGGGCAACGCGGCCGGAGATCAAGCTCGGCATTTGCGGCGAACATGGCGGCGACCCGGCCTCGATCCATTTCTGCGAAGAGGTCGGCCTCGACTACGTGTCGTGCTCGCCCTACCGCGTGCCGATCGCCAGGCTGGCTGCCGCGCAGGCGGCGGTACAGGCTGCAAAGAATGGCCGCAGGTAAGGGGCACGACGTCGGCAATGACTGCACCACCGACTGATCGGCAGGACAGGTCTCGAGCCGTCCGTGCTCAGGCTGGTTTGGCTTCGATCGTCACCTTGTTGGGATAGAACGCGCCGTGATCGCGGATTTCGACCATCTCGTCGAAAGGCTGCTCATAGGCCCACATCGCATCCTTGCCTGCTTCCGCGGCAGGCAGCACGCTCCAATAGCTCGCATCGCCCTTGTAAGGGCAGTGGGTCGTCAGTTCCGTCTTGCGAAGCTGGTCGAAATCGATGTCTTCGAACGGAATGTAGAGGACCCGGGGGTAGGGGGATTCGGTCAAAACCTTGGCCCTCGTGGACGAGGCAATGACCGCGTCGCCGGCGCGTACGGTCACAGTTCCATTGTAGGGCTCGATAGTAATCACTTTATCCGGGTTGCGCTGAAAGCCGGGTGACGGATTGGCGATCTGGTCCATGACGGGTTCTCCTTGCGTCGACCTAAGAGACTTTTCGAAATTCGCTCTGGCGAGTCATGTGGTGGTGGTTTCGAGAACCGGCGCGCAGCGGACATTTGGGTCCGTGAGCACCGGAAGCGCAGAAAACGCCATCAGATGGCCGCCAGAGTAGAGTTTCCAAACGGTCTCTTAGGTGTGTCGGGCGTGCGCGCCACGCAAGGCCGCCGTCGAATGCGGGGCTCGAAAACCATCGCCTTTGGCGTTGCCGGGTCTCTTGTCAAGCCGGCTGTGCCGATGACCAATCAGGCGGCAGCCTGAAATGCATCCATCAGCCCGGCATAGGCGGCGGCGATACCGGCGACCGGATTGGTGCTTCGCGAGGCGGTTTCGACCTTGAGCGCACCACCGCCGGTCGGCAAGGTAAGAAGCAGGAACTGGCGGTCGCCGCCATCGCCGACGCATGCCGCGGCAACATGCTGGCCTTCGCCTTCGTTCTGAACGCACATCTTGAACAGCAGCGTGCCGCCGACCGCCTCAAGGGCGCCGCCGACAACTTCGACGAATTCGTCTTCGGAAACGGTTTTGGCGTCCGGCACCAGATCAGCCAGACTTTCGGCGAGCGTACTTTCGAGAGTCTTGTCGTCGAGTTGCGCGTCCATGCGAACCTCTTTCATTCGCCAATCGCACCCCTGCCCATTAATCAAAGTTAACGCCGACGATGGCCGGATTGTGGCGGTTTTCCCTGTCTTTTCGATCAATGTACTGCTTCTGCCCGGTCATGGCTGGACAATCCGCTTGTTCGTCCCACAATGGAACGAAAAGCCGATGGGAGGAAAAGCATGCTCGGACTGATGCAGGAATGGCCGCTGCTTTGCCACAAGCTCATCGACAACGCAGCGAGGCAGCACGGCGAACGCGAGATCGTATCGCGCTTGATCGAGGGCCCGATCGTCCGGACCACTTACGCCGAAATTCATCGCCGCGCCTTGCGGGTCGCCGAGCGGCTCGAGCGGGATGGCTTTGGGCTTGGCGATCGCATCGCCACATTGGCCTGGAATACGGCGCGCCACATCGAAGCCTGGTACGGCATCATGGGTGTCGGCGCGATCTATCACACGCTCAATCCGCGCCTGTTTCCCGAGCAGATCGTCTGGATCATGAACAATGCCGAGGACAAGGCGATCTTCGTCGATCTGACATTCATGCCGCTGCTTGAAAAGATCGCCGGCGCGGTCAAATCGCTGAGAAAGGTGATCGTGCTGACCGACAAGGCGCACATGCCGCAAACGGCGCTGCCGAACGTCGTTGCCTACGAGGAATGGCTTGACGAAGCCGACGGCGCCTTCACCTGGAAGACGTTCGATGAAAACACCGCCGCCGGCATGTGCTACACCTCGGGCACGACAGGCGATCCGAAAGGCGTCCTCTACAGCCATCGCTCGAACGTGCTGCACGCCATGATCGCCGCGATGCCCGACGCCATGGGCCTCTCGTCGCGCGACACCATACTGCCGGTCGTGCCGATGTTCCACGCCAACGCCTGGGGCCTTGGCCAGAGCGCGCCGATGATCGGCGCCAAGCTGGTCATGCCTGGCTGCAAGATGGACGGCGCCTCGATCTACGAGTTGCTCGACACCGAAAAGGTGACGTTCAGCGCCGCCGTGCCGACAGTGTGGCTGATGCTGCTCCAGCATCTGGAGGAGACCGGCAAGGAACTTCCCTATCTGAAGAAGGTCGTCATCGGCGGCTCATCCTGCCCGCGCGCGATCACGACGAAGTTCCAGGACAATTACGATGTTGAGGTCATCCACGCATGGGGCATGACCGAAATGTCGCCGCTCGGCACCTTGTGCACCATGAAGCCGGGCTATGCCGGGCTTGAAGGCGAAGCCAGGCTCGACGTCCAGGGCAAGCAGGGCTATCCGCCTTTCGGCGTCGAAATGAAGGTGACTGACGATGACAACAAGGAGCAGCCGTGGGACGGCAAGACATTCGGACGCTTGAAGGTCCGCGGACCGGCGGTCGCGCGCGCCTATTATGGCGGCATCGGATCCGAACAGTTCGATGAAGAAGGCTGGTTCGATACCGGTGATGTCGCCCATATCGACCCGAGCGGCTATATGCAGATCACCGATCGCGCCAAGGACGTCATCAAGTCGGGCGGCGAATGGATTTCGACCATCGAGCTCGAGAACCTCGCGGTCGGTCATCCTGACGTGGCGGAGGCGGCCGCCATCGGCATCCAGCATTCGAAATGGGGCGAACGGCCGTTGCTTGTCGTCGTCTGCAAGCCGGGCCGGGAGCCGACCAAGACGGATATCCTCGCCTTCATGGACGGCAAGGTGGCGAAGTGGTGGATGCCGGATGACGTCGCCTTCGTCGGCGAAATTCCCCATACCGCTACCGGCAAGATCCAGAAGACCACCTTGCGCCAGCAGTTCGGGGACTATCGCCTGCCGACGGATTGACTGACATGACGACCTTCGCCTTCAAGCCGCCGCTAAACGGCTCAAAGCGCCCGTTCGGGGTGGAGCAGTGCTGAAAACAAGGGAAAGTCCCGGGCGACAGACGTCGAAGGCGGCCGGCTGGTCGCGGCGGACAGGCGCTTTTTCGGCGGTCCTGCTCCTGACCGTTCTTGTCGGCCACCGATATGAGCTTGTTGAAACGCCGGCCTTCCTTTGGGTGCTCGGCATTGTCGCGCTGCTTGCCGCCTTGGCGCTTTTATTCGCCGGATTTGCCTTTTCGAGATTCTGGAATTTCGGCGACCGTGGCGGTCGCGATCTCACCGTCGGCACGGTACTGGCACTGCTGGTGCTTGCTCCCTTTGGTATCGCTGCCTACTGGGCAGCGACTTCTCCGCCGCTCAGGGATATCTCGACGGATTTCGACGATCCGCCGGTGCTCGACACCAGCACCCGGACCGGGGATATGAACGCACTTTCGCCGCCGACCCCGGGCGAGCAGCGCCTGCAGACCGAGACCTATCCGCTTGTCACCGGACGCAGCTACAATCTGCCTTTCGATCGGGTCCTGGAAGCAGTCGCAACCGTGCTCGACCGTCGGGATTGGCAGCTAACGGCGCCGTTTCCCCGTGCGATCGGGCAAAGCGAGGTGACGATCAACGCCCTGGCCAAGAGCTTCCTCCTCAGCCTTCCCGCCGACGTCGCCATCCGTGTGACCGACGATGGCGTTGCGATCATCGTCGATATGCGTTCGGCCTCCCGTTATGGCCGCTACGACCTTGGCGACAATGCGGCCCGCATCGTGGATTTCCTCACCGAGCTGGATCAGGAAGTCGCCGGCCAGGTCGGCACGGCCCCGGCCGAGTGATGTCCAGAGCATTTTACGGCCAAGCGGTATCGCTCGGCGCCACAGAAAATGCGGCTGATACAATCAGAGGTTGCCGGGGTCTATTCCCTTCGGTCCGCGGGCAGACTATTCGCCAGGGTCGAATTCACCCTTGAGCAAGATTGTCTCCACCGGCCCAAGCGGATTGATGATC
This sequence comes from Mesorhizobium delmotii, assembly GCF_900149755.1. NCBI lineage: Bacteria > Pseudomonadati > Pseudomonadota > Alphaproteobacteria > Hyphomicrobiales > Phyllobacteriaceae > Mesorhizobium > Mesorhizobium delmotii. Next base: position 1,599,807 of record NZ_FUIG01000013.1, read on the forward strand.
CGGTTCTCCAGGACTTCGATAAGTTTGCGTCCGACACCCGCCATATCCACGGAATGAATTCCGATCTTTGCCGGCAGGAAGCGTGCCAGCCGCGTGCTGTCACGAGTGACAATGTGGACGTCGCTCCCCGGCACAAGACCTCTTCTGCCAAGAGCGTGTAACGCCCCTAGAAGGCCCAGTTCGTTGGCGCATGCCAAGCCTGTCGGCGGATCTGAACAAGCCAGCAAGCGATCGAACCAGGCTGCGCTCGATTCCATGGTGAACATGCCATGACCGATCAGCGATTGGTCGATCGGAATACCGGCCTCGGCCATCGCCCTTCCATAGCCGGAAAGACGCGTGGCACTTGCCTGATCCTCCGGAACCAGAAGTTGCAGTGCAATGCGTCGACAGCCCTTATCGATGAGCCGTCGGGTTGCCTCGTAGGCAATCTGTTCATTGTCGACATCGACATAGGGATACGCGGCATCCAGGTCGGTTCTTCCAAACGCGACGAATGGCATGCGTTTATCCAGCAGCAGCTTGACGCGCGGATCACCCGACACCAGGCGCGTGATGATCAGTCCGTCTGTGCTGTGCGCCTGAAGCTGCCGCTGCACACTCTCGACGGGATCGTCGTCGGGAGTGGTGGAATAGATGGACAGACTATAACCGGCTTGCCGCGCCGCCAGCGTCATGCCTTCGATTAAGGGAAGCTTCAACAGATCGGACAGATGGTCTCGTGTCTCCATCGGGAGTACTGCCGTCAGCGTCAGCGTTCGACCGGTTTTGAGCGCACGACCATGATGGTTTGGTAGATAGCCGACCCGCTTAGCCGCCTCCTTGACGCGGGCTATGGTCGAGGGCTGCACTTCCGGCCCATCCTTCAGAGCGCGGGACACCGTGGTCACCGAGAGGGAAAGTTCCGCCGCGATCTGCTTTAGATTGGCCATTGTTCGCCCGACTTCATTTTGCGAAAGCGCCGGCTGATTTTGCTGACCGCCATAACGTTACCGGATTCCACATCCCGGTCAATCCAAACGCCCATAGGAAGCAGCTTGACTCCAGCGCATTCAGATGCAATCGTAACGTTACGATTACAAAAAAATGGCCATTTCGAGCAACATTTGATAAAAGTTGGGGAGGAGAACCTATGTCCTGGCTACGCATTTCCTTAACAGCATTCGCAATCTCGGCTGCCTTGCCCGTCCATGCGCAAACAGTCACCATCACGACCGCAGGTGGCGATTATGGCAACGCCATGAAAGAGGCCATGTGGGGCCCTGCTGCAAAAGAGCTTGGCTATGATGTCCGCGAGGAGACGCTAAGCGACGGCCTGGCCGCCTTGAAGATGCAGGTCACCTCGGGTGCGGTCACGACCGACGTCATTCACCTGGGCTCACCGGAAGGCGCCCAGGCGGCCGCTCAATCGCTGCTGGAGCCGCTCGACTACAAGATCATCGATCCCAAATCCGTGCCGGACGGCGCAAAGTCCGACTACTGCTATCCGTTCGATTCCTATGGCACCGTCATGTCGTGGAACACCAGGACCTTTGGCGAGAACCCGCCGAAGACCTGGGCCGAGTTCTGGGACGTTGCCAAATTCCCGGGCCGCCGCGCATTGCGCGCCAATGCGCAGGACTCGATCGAGATCGCGCTTCTCTCCGATGGCGTGGCGCCGGCCGACGTCTATGCCGTTCTCAGCACGCCGGAAGGGCTGGAGCGCGCCATCAAGCGGCTTGAAGCGATCAAACCAGATGTCGCGGTGTGGTGGACCTCGGGAGCCCAGTCGGCGCAGCTGCTGAAAGATGGTGAGGCGGATCTGGTCGTTACCTGGAACGGACGGGCAGAGACCGTGAAAAAAGATGGCGGCGCGGCTGACTACACGTTCAAGGGTTCGGTCATCGGCACGGACTGCCTCGGGGTGCCGAAGGGAGCGCCGAACAAGGAAGCCGCGATGAAGCTCATCGCAGCGATGACGCAGCCCGCGCGTGTTGCGAAGCTGACCGATTTCATCGCCTATGGCCCGGTCAATCCTGCGGGATATGAGGGTGGCCTCATTCCCGAGGACCGTCTGAAGACGCTTGCGACCGCACCTGAAAATGCCGGCACTTCGGTGTTTTCGAATTCAGAATGGTGGGTCAAGAACGGCGAGGCTGCCCAACAAGCCTTCGACGAGATGATGGCCCGCTGAGTCTCAGCTGACAAGGCTGGAGCAGATGATGAAGTCGCTCCCGATCACCATCGACAGCGTCAGCAAGGCTTACGGGTCCTACGTCGCACTGGATGATGTTTCGCTCGACATTCAAGCTGGCGAATTCCTCACGCTGCTAGGGCCATCGGGATCTGGCAAAACCACGTTACTCATGGCTCTGGCCGGTTTTGTCCGGCCGGATTCCGGTAAGCTCTTGTTGGGCGATCGGGACATCACTCGCCTGGCGCCCAACAAACGGGACATCGGCATAGTATTCCAGAATTACGCCTTGTTTCCCCACATGAATGTCCTGGCGAATGTCGCGTATCCGCTGGCGCTGCGCAAGACGCCGAGAGCGGAGGCGCGTCAGCGGGCGCTTGCCACCCTGGCCCGCGTGAAGCTGGATGGTCTGGCGGAGCGCAATGTTGCCGCACTGTCCGGCGGCCAGCGCCAACGGGTGGCATTGGCGCGGGCGATCGTCTTCGAACCACGCGTGATGCTGATGGACGAGCCGCTGTCGGCGCTCGATAAGAATCTGCGCGAAACCATGCAGTACGAGATCCGGCGTCTGCACGACGATCTGGGGATCACCACAATCTACGTGACCCATGACCAGCGCGAAGCGCTGATTATGTCTGACCGGATTGCGGTGATGGACTCCGGCCGCATCCAGCAGATCGATACGCCGCAGCGGATTTATGATCGTCCATCGACCCGCTTCGTCGCGGAGTTCATGGGCGAGGCTAACATTGTGGCTCCAGGCTCGGTGCGCAGGATCGATGGCGCCGAAGCGTCACGCGAGACTTTGATGATCCGCGCCGAAAGCCTCCATCTTGATGCGAAGCTCGTCGGGCAAGACGGAGTGGCGCTCGAAGGGATACTGCGCGCCAAGGCGTTTCGCGGCGAAAACTGGCTTTTGACGCTCGCGCTCGACGGTGGGCAAGAGGTTCTTGTCTGCATTCCGTCAGCGCTGGCCGGCGGCTGCGCCGAGCTTGCCGCCGGTCAGCGGATGACCGCATATGCACCGGCGGCGAAGGTTCACGCGATACCGGGAGAGACAGCGTGACCGTCACTGTGGATCCTGCGCTCGCCGCAGATGCGCGACGCGAGCGGCGGTTCTTCCTTTCGCTTTCGCTCCCGGCGCTGTTCATCGTTGGACTGGCGGCGATACTGCCCATCCTTTGGATCATCCGGCAATCTTTCCTGACCACAGGGGGTGAGTACACTGTCGGCAACTACGCGAAAGTGCTTTCGAGCGGACTGACATGGTCGGCGCTCGTCACAACCCTTGAACTGTCCCTCGGCACGCTGGCGATCTGCATTCTTCTAGGCACCCCGCTGGCACTCGCTTTGGCCAGCGCCAGACCAAGGGTGGCCAACGTACTGATGGCCTTCGTCATGCTGCCGTTGTGGACCGCTATTCTGGTGCGCACTTATGGCTGGCTCGTGCTCTTGCGGCGTGATGGCCTGATCAACGCGGCGTTGACCGGTTCGGGCCTGACGGCGGAGCCTTTGCCGCTGGTCTATAACTTCACCGGAACGCTGATCGGCATGGTTCACTACATGCTGCCGCTCTTTCTGCTGCCCGTTTATGCCGCGATGCGCGATATCGACCAAAACCTCATTCGCGCGGCAGCGAGCATGGGAGCCACACTCGGGCAGGTGATGCGCACAGTCATAATGCCACTTTCGGCGGGCGGCATCTTCTCGGGTTCGATCATCGTTCTCATCTATTCCATAGGTTTTTTCATCACGCCGGCGGTGCTTGGCGGCGGCAAGGTAAATCCTCTCTCTACCCGGATCGAGCGAACGCTATCGACCTTTCAGGATTGGGGGTCGGCGAGCGTCCTGGGCATTCTGCTCCTCGTTCTGATGGCGCTGATCGGTGTGATGTTGCTGGCGGCACGCCGCCTGCTGGCCCAGAACACAGTTGATGCCTCCCATGCTTGAGGCGTACCCGCACAACAGACTGGCCCGCATTGTCCTCTGGGGCTTTGCTGCTCTTGTGATGGCATTTCTGATGTTGCCGACGCTCGTGGTGGTGCCGCTTTCCTTCTCGGCGTCGAATCTTCTCGAGTTTCCGCCGCACGCCTACTCGTTCCGTTGGTACGAGAACTTCTTCGGCTCGGCGACGTGGATGGCTGCACTCAGGACGAGCCTGATCCTTGGGACATTGACGGCGCTGATCGCGGTGCCTTTTGCGCTGCTCGCCTGCATCTCAATGAATCGGCTGGGCGGGAAGACTGCTGCGGCCATCCAGAGCGTCCTGCTCACCCCCTCGATCACCCCAGGAATCCTGCTTGCGATCGGCCTCTTTTTTGTGCTGGCGGCACAACGTTTGGTCGGAACGTTGTTCGGTGTGCTGGTCGGACATGTGGTGCTGGCCGTTCCGGTGGCGTGCATTGTGTTGCTGCCCGCCCTGGCCCGCTTTGACTGGAACCAGGTTCAGGCGGCGCGTAGCCTCGGTGCGAACTGGGCCAGGGCTATTGGCGGAATAATCGTTCCGCAACTTCGGATCAGCTTGTTGTCGGCGACATTGATGGCCTTCCTGACGTCGCTCGACGAGTCTGTGATTTCGATCTTCGTCGCAAGTGGTCGCAACAGCACGATGCCGAAGCTCATGTTCGTGTCGCTGCGCGATCAGATCGATCCGACCATTGCGGCGATTTCGACATTGTGGACCGCTATTGTTGTGGTCGTCGTCCTGATCGTGGCCCTTCGCCAAAAATCCTGACCGAGACTGGAAGCATGCCTGCAAATCATCACGCAGCCGGTGCTCCGGCGGATCAATCAACTGATGTACCTCAGGTAGGGTTGGCCATCATCACCGGGTCGGCAAACTGGGGGCTTGCCTTCCCGGAAGATGTCGAATTCGATGGTGTTCGCACGTTGCGGCGCGACTTGAGTTTTGAAACGCCTTTCGGTCGTACCGACAACTGGAAGCTGCTCGAGTTCGATGCATCGATTACAGCCGAAGGGAGAGCGAAGCGCGCGCTGTGCATGTATTCGCACGGCAATCCCCGCGACCATATCGACCATTCCTGCCATCGCCGCGCGTTCTGGGTATTGATGCGGGCGGGTGTACGGCAAGTTCTCGCCTGCTCGACCGTAGGCGCCGTCAACAAGGCGATCCAGCCTGGCGACATGGTGGTGACCGCCGATATCATCGAACTGACGCAGACCCCGTTTTCACTGCTTCCGGACCGCCAGAGCTTCGACTGTTCGGGCAAGCAGATCGTATGTCCAAGATGTGCGGCGGTTCTGGTCGAAACGGCCCGCCGCCATTGGCCAGCCGAATGCCGCGTTCATGGCATCGAACAGCAGTTGGTGGCTGCCCACTGTTATGGGCCGCGACTGACAACCCCCGCCGAGGCTTTGGCGTATCGCGGCATGGGGGCGGATGTGCTTAACCATTCCATCGCCCCTGAGGCCACCCTGGCGCGCGAGATCGGCGCCTGCTTCGTGCCCTGTGCGTTCGTCACGGCGGGCTTCAACGACTATATGGACCGCAATCGCCGGAAATTGCTGCAGGAGGACGTGCTGCCCAATCTCTCCATGACAGCCTCGCGGGTCGCGCTGGAGACCGCCGCGCGACTTCCGGCCAATCCGGAATGCTCTTGCCAGGATCTGAAGTCGCCTCAACCGGCAGAGCGTTCCAGCCGGTTCTGAGCTTTTGGGAGCGTAGTGCGAATTCGTGGCGGGATCTTAGAGACTGTTTCGAAAGTCGCTCCGGCGAGTCATATGGTGGTGGATTCGAGAACCGGAGCGGAGCGGACATTTGGGTCCGTGAGCACCGGAAGCGCAGAAAACGCCATCAGATGGCCGCCGGAGTAGAGTTTCCAAACAGTCTCTTAGCCAGGCGGCCTGAATATGCCGTCGATTGCCGGGTCGCCGTCGGTGCTCACCAGGCCGCGGGCCACCAGGTCCTCGAGATGGGCAAGCACCGACAGGCCGGCCGCGCCGTGCAGGCGCGGATCGGTATCCCTGTAGATCGCCGCGACCATCTCCTTGATCGTCCGGTCGCCGCTTCTGATCTGCTCCAGGATCGCGCGTTCGCGCATTCGGCGATGCGTCTTCAACTCGCGCATGAAACTGCGCGGCGCGGTCACCGGCCCGCCATGGCCGGGCAGCAGCAGGCGGTCGTCGCGCTCGATCAGCCGATCCAGCGAGGCCATATAGTCGGCCATGGCGCCGTCCGGCGGCGCAACGATGGAGGTCGCCCAAGCCATGACGTGATCGGCCGAGAACAGGATACCGGTGCCTTCCAGCGCAAAGGCTGCGTGATTGGCGGTATGGCCCGGCGTCAGCACCGTTCTGATCGCCCAACCGTCGCCGTCGACCATCGAATCGTCGGGAAGCGCGATATCCGGATTAAAGGCGGTGTCGGCGCTGGCGTCTAGCGGATTGATTTCGCCTATGCGTAGTGGCCTCGCCGGCCGATGCGGGCCTTCGGCCAATACGATTGCGCCGGTGTGCTGCTTCAGCCGCGCTGCCAGCGGAGAATGGTCGCGATGCGTGTGGCTGACGAAAATGTGGCTGACCGGCCTGTCTCCGATCACCTCGAGCAGCGTCTCGAGATGCGCGTCGTCATCCGGCCCCGGATCGATCACCGCCAGTGTCTTGCGCCCGACGATGTAGCTGTTGGTGCCGTAAAAGGTGAACGGGCTGGGATTTTTCGCGGTAATCCGGAGCACGTCGGGCGCAACCGTCACGCCCTGGCCGTAGGACGGGTCGAAGTCTGTGTCGAATTTCAGCGCCATGGCGAATATCGTTCAGCTCTGTTCCAATGCATGTCGCGCAAAAGCATGCCCTCGGGCCTGACCCGAGGGTGTGCAGCGGTTTTGCGATAACGACATGCATAAAAACAACGACCTAAGGCGCGTCGCATGAGGCCGGTCAAACGCGACGCGCTTTAGAGACGGCAAAACCGATTGCCGCATAACACGGAAGCCAATATAGGAAAACGCAAGGCCGCGATCTGCGGCAGTCCGGAATGAGGAAGACCATGGCAATTGCAACGACACCGCTTGTTTCTCTCGCTTTGCCTGAAAAGGGCGCGGCCCGCCTGGCGACGCAGCTTCTGCTGGCGATCGTTGGAACGCTGGTGCTGACCTTGTCGGCCAAGACCAGAGTTCTGCTCGGGCCGGTCGACATCTCGATGCAGACCCTAGCCGTCTTTCTGATCGCCGCAGCATTCGGCATGCGCCTCGGCGTCGCCACGCTGCTTCTCTACATGGCGGAGGGCGCCATCGGCTTGCCGGTCTTCCAGGGCACGCCGGAAAAGGGCATCGGCATCGCTTACATGCTCGGCTCGACCGGCGGCTATCTTGCCGGCTTCGTGATCATGGCGGCGATCGTCGGCTCGGCCGCCGATCGCGGTTGGGATCGCCATCCGATCAAGCTCTTCAACGCGATGCTGGTTGCCGAAATCGTCATGATGGCGATGGGCTTTGCCTGGCTGGCACTGCTCATCGGCCCGGAAAAGTCATGGCAGTTCGGCGTCGTGCCCTTCATCGTCGGCGACCTGATCAAGGTCGGCCTGGCGGCGAGCCTTGTGCCGGCCGTCTGGTCGCTGCTCAAACGCCCCTGAACTCTGGTCGATAGATCGGGCGCGGGCACTGATCGAGTCCCACGCAACCACAGATCGTGGAATGGTCCCCGTTTCAGCGAACGGCCTGCCGCGAGTTCTCGTGAAAGCAGGCCGCCGCCAAGCGGTCGGTAACGCTTTGCTAACGATACCGTCACACTATGTTCAAATCGACCGATTAAGGACCAGAACAGCCAGCGGTTCGTCGCGAGTCAGCGTAACCAGGCAGCTACATATCGACGCAATTGCTCGATACCGCTGCTGGATAGCTAAAAAAGAAAGCGGCGCGATGACTTTTAGGCGCAGCTAAAGTAGTGGACAATTAACAGGATTCGATCAACCGCATCGATTCTCGCGACATGGTTGCTTGCTGGTATCTTCGCGCTGTCGTAACGCTTGCCGTCAACCATGCCGAGAACCGCCGAGAGCGAGACGCGTGACCAGCCCGAAAAAAACAACTGTTAAGGCCACTGTATCGTCGCAACGGCCCGCAACCGGCACCGCAGCACGCTGGTATGCCGCCAGCGTATTTCCGGGAAAGGAAGACGTCGCCGAACGGCATCTCCGGATGCAGGGGTTTCACCCGTTTACACCTCGCTGCGAGAAGACCACACGTCATGCCCGGCGCATCGAGACGCGACCGGCGGCCTATTTTCCAGGTTACATGTTCATCGCCCTCGATGTCGCGCTGCAGCGGTGGCGCTCGGTCAATGGAACGTTCGGTGTGCGCTCACTCATCATGCAGGGCGAGCGGCCATTGCCGGTCCCGTCGGGGTTGGTGGAGCGGTTCATTGCCCTGACTGGCAGGGATGGCCTGCTTGATTTCAGCGAAGGCCTCGCTGCGGGCGCATCGGTTCGGATTCTTTCAGGTCCTTTCGCGGAGATGATCGGTCGCCTTGACCGGCTCGATCCAGCCGGAAGGGCCCGAGTCCTGGTTGCCATCATGAATGGCGAGATCCCTGTTGACATGGATTCAAGGGAACTCGCGATCGCATAACCGCAGCTGACGCCAGGTCATGCGGTGCAAGTGCTGCAAAGTCGGCTCTCGGGTTCACCCGGGAGTGCGGTAGCCATTGTTGGAGCCGAAGGATGTCGATAGGCGTGGCAATGCAGAGCTGTTGGTTGCCTTCGCGGATGATCAGTTAAATTGGTTAATGGCTTCACGAATTTGAACACCTCCACTATCAACCTGCCCAGCCAGAGGCATCTTCTGCTTCGGATGCGCTTTCAGTTGCTTGGCGGATTGACGTTCGCGATCCTGGTCCCCGCGATGGTCCGCATGTCGTTCGATCAACAAGTAATCTGGTCAACGAACATGCAAGCTACGATTCTTGCTGCCTTCATAGCTCACACATCGGGTTACCTGCTTTACAAGCGCATCGGCAATTTTCCGGGTGTGGCGGCGGCTGGTTACATCCTGCCCACCTTCGCCCTGACTTACGGCCTCGTATTCATGGCCATCTTCTTTTTCAGGTTCGACTATAGCCGCTTCCAGGCCGCGGCGAGTCTCTTTCAGTCGACATTGTGGTATTTTGGTCTGAGCTTGGCCACACGACGGCTCGACCCATACCGGTTGGCAGTAATCCCCGGTGGAGATGTCGATAGGCTGCAAAGCATACCAGGCGTTAGTTGGCACCGGATTCAGTCGCCCGAGACGATTGTCGAACATGCCAGCGGTGTGGTGGCCGATCTTCGAGCCGATCTTTCGGATGAATGGGAACGGTATATTGCCGATCGCGCGCTCTCGGGAACGCCGGTCTACCATGTCAAACAAATCAGCGAATCGCTTACAGGCCGAGTGGAAATACAACATCTTTCCGAAAATACATTGGGATCTCTGAATCCAAACCAGGCTTATTTAAAGATCAAACAGGCGGCTGACTGGATTGCGGCACTAGTTATTCTTGTTGGTTTTTCACCATTGCTCTTGTTCGTAGCGGCAGCGATAAAATTTGACTCGGCTGGTCCGGCCTTATTCAAGCAAAAAAGAATGGGGTACAGAGGAAAGATCTACGAGGTTTACAAATTTCGGACGATGAAACTCGGCGCCGCGGTTGGCGATGAAAAGGAAGAGGCCATTACCAAGACCGGCGATGCGCGCATTACACGCCTTGGGCAGTTCTTGAGAAAATCCAGGATCGATGAATTGCCGCAAGCCTTCAACATCCTGCGCGGTGAGATGAGCTGGATCGGACCGCGCCCGGAGGCACTCGTACTCTCCAAGTGGTACGAGGCGGAGCTGCCATTCTATCGGTACCGCCACATCGTGCGGCCTGGCATTACCGGATGGGCTCAAGTCAACCAGGGCCACGTTGCGGCCGTGGGCGATGTTCTGGAAAAACTCCACTACGACTTCTACTACATCAAGAATTTCTCCCCTTGGCTCGACGTGCTGATTGTGTTTCGTACGATCCGAACCATGCTGACAGGATTTGGTGCTCGGTAGGCCCAAGAGCCCTACTGATTGCGGGCGGATGATATTATTCGCTTGGAAGACATCCACAATTGCGTTCCAGAAATCGCCGGAGAAGCACTATGACCAGGAAGACCGCACTCATTACCGGCATCACCGGCCAGGATGGTGCCTATCTGGCGGAACTTCTTCTGGCAAAGGGCTATGATGTCCATGGCATCAAGCGGCGTTCCTCGTCGTTCAACACCGGTCGCATCGATAATCTCTACCAGGATCCGCATGAGAAGGACGTAAGGCTGTCGCTGCATTATGGCGACATGACCGACGCCACCAACCTCATCCGCATCGTCCAGGAAGTGCAGCCGGATGAGATCTACAATCTCGCTGCACAATCGCATGTCCAGGTGAGCTTCGAGACCGCGGAATATACCGCGAATGCTGACGCGATCGGCACATTGCGTCTCCTCGAAGCCATCCGGCTGCTTGGCCTGACAAAAAAGACGCGTTTTTATCAGGCCTCGACTTCCGAGCTCTACGGCAAGGTGCAGGAGATCCCGCAACGGGAGACGACGCCTTTCTATCCTCGGTCGCCATATGCGGCGGCAAAGATTTACGCCTACTGGATTACCGTGAATTACCGCGAAGCTTACGATATCCATGCTTCCAACGGCATCCTGTTCAATCACGAAAGCCCGATGCGCGGCGAGACGTTCGTTACCCGCAAGATCACGCGCGCGGCGGCTGCAATCAGCCTCGGCCTTCAGGACAAGCTCTACCTCGGCAATCTGTCGGCTGAACGGGATTGGGGCCATGCCCGCGATTACGTCGAAGGCATGTGGAGAATCCTTCAGCATGAAGTGCCGGACGACTATGTCCTTGCAACCGGCGTAAAGAATTCGGTCCGCCGCTTTGTCGAGCTTGCATTCAGCGAGGTCGGGATCGAGATCGAGTGGGTTGGTTCCGGTATTGACGAAAAGGGCGTCGATGCAAAATCAGGCGCTGTCCTGATCGAGGTGGATCCGCGCTATTTCAGGCCGACCGAAGTTGAGCTGCTGATCGGCGATCCTTCGAAAGCGGAGCGCGTTCTCGGGTGGAAGGCAACAACCTCGCTCGATGCGATGGTCCAGGAAATGGTTCAGTCCGACCTCGAAACGGTAAGACGGGAATCCGAACACCGGCGCCTGGATGAGGATCGAATTCGCGTTGCGGCACAGTAAGCGCCGTTGGGCCGGGTCGACATGAAAATCTCGGTCTTGACCGTCTGTTGGAACTCTGCGGCGACGATCCGGCATACGATCGATAGCTTCCTGGCCCAGGATCATCGCGACAAGGAACTGGTGGTCATCGACGGCAATTCGTCGGACGAGACGTTGTCAATTGTCCGGTCTTACCCACCGGACCAGATCCGGCTGATCAGCGAGCCCGACAGCGGAATGTATGATGCACTCAACAAGGGGCTGCGTCTCTATACCGGTGACGCGGTAGGCGTGCTGAATTCAGACGATTGCTTTCACGATCGCACAGCGCTGGGACGGATATCGGCAGGGCTCGAGACCGCCGACATCGTGCATGGTGACCTGGATTTTGTTGAAGACCATCTGAGCAAACGGGTCGTACGCCGTTGGCGTGCTGCGGCCCGACCCGCCAAGGGCTTTCGGACCGGATGGATGCCGGCCCATCCAACGTTCTACGTCAAGCGGAAGGTTACGGACGCAGTCGGTGATTTCAATACTAAGTATAAGGTGGCGTCTGACTATGATTGGATGCTAAGAAGTATTGAATTGCATCCCTTTATCGTTGCCACCGTGGATGGTACCCTGGTTGATATGATGGTAGGAGGAAAAAGTACAAAAAATCTATCATCTACTATTCATCACAATTTAGAGGCGTTGCAGTCACGCAGAATGTGGCTAAGGAGCTGTTTAATTGATTTTGCTCTTATTGCTAAGCCTATCCGAAAAGTCAGACAATTTATTGTGCGATGACGTCTAAAAAAACAGGTAAATGAGACGGATATAGTGAAAAGGTATTTCTATAGCGGCGGGGCTGTTTTTGCAGAAAGCATTGTAATAAATTTATTTGGGATGATTGTGCTTGCTTTTGTGGCGAGAAGCCTCGGACCAAGTGATTATGGCCTGTACGCATACGTATTCTCACTCGCATCAATTTTCGGTTTGCTTGGCCAGTTAGGACTCGATGGAATTTTAATCAGAGAACTCGTAACAAGCAGACAACCATCAAGCGTTATACTTGGAACTACGCTTGCGTTGCGCCTTGCTGGATACACGCTTGGCGCCCTGTTGATGTTTGCTGCCGTTCCTTTTTTGGCATCAAAGGGTGAGAAAGAGGTCCTTCTATACGTATCAGCTTGTATATCGATAGTGTTAATTTCACCGACCGGTATATTTTCAAGTTGGTTTAGGGCGAAGGTAGAGTCTGAAAAAGCAATGGTCGCCAATGTTATAGCGTCGGTTATTTCTGGCCTTGCAAAGATAGTTCTAGTTTATTGCGGATACGGTGTCGTTTCGATCGGATTCTCGCAGGCCTTTGGCGCAGCAGTGGGAGTATTGCTTCTTTTCGTGTTGTTTGGTCATGGTAGCGGTCCACCGTTGAAGGCATGGCGTGTCGACTTGCCCTATGCGCGATCTCTACTATCACAAAGCTGGGCCATTTTCCTTGGAAGTGCCCTAGCGCTGATTTATTTGAACATCGATCTGACAATGCTTCGAATCATATCAGGTCCTGCAGTCTCAGGTGAATACGCGGCTTCGGTGAAGCTTATCCAAGCACTTTACATTATTCCCGCTGCCTTCAGCGTCACCCTATTTCCGTACTTGGCAACGGTAAACTCTGAAAGCAAAATACAATTCTTTCACGCGATGCGGCTAGGTTATTCCGCTATCGCAGTAATGTCATATGTCAGTATTGTGGCTCTATGGCTGTTTGGTGACTATCTGGTTAGGGGTCTTTTTGGAGCAGATTACCTGAACTCAGTAAACTCGCTTATGATACTTTCGCTGACTCTGCCGTTTTCGTTTTCCAGGTACCTTACAACGAGATGGATAGTCATAGAAAGCAAGGGTAGGTATCTGATATTAAGCGAAGGGGCAGGGGCTATTATAAATATACTTTTGAATTTAGCTTTAATTCCGGAGTATGGGGGGGCTGGGTCTGCTTTCGCGACGTTGGCAGCGTTTGTTGTGTCCTCGTACCTGTCCTTAGCTTTTTCCAAAAGCGGTCGTGAACTATTCGCGATAATTACCATCTCTTTTTTCAATCCGTTCTCGATCCTATTCAGAGAGATCAGGAAACGACTTTCATAAGGAGAACGTCAAGTGTCATTCGTTGGCAGTTATATTCGTACGAGCGTCCTCACCAAGATCGACTCGTATAGAAATTCGGTGCTCGATTGCCGGGCGAGCGTGGAACTGGCCAAACTAGGGCTGAAGTTCCTACCTTGGACCGTATCCGCAATGCGCCCATCGGCTGTAGTTTCGCTGGTTAATGAAATCCTGATCAACAAACGTAGGACGATCGTTGAGTTTGGGAGTGGTATCTCGACTTTATATCTTTCGAAGGCTGCAGAAATGGTTGGCGGAACCGTGATCTCTATAGAAGACGATCCGGACTGGGCGTCTTTGGTTTCTGATATGCTGAAAGCCGAGGGCCTTTCTCACGTAGCACAGGTTCTGGTTGTGGGGCTTCGGGACTGCATCTACTCGTTGGATGGCTCGGTTTGGTACGACCCAGAGATGGTCTCCCGTGCTATTGCCGGTTCGAAGGTTGATCTGGTAGTGGTCGACGGCCCACGTGCTCACACCCGCGATTTAGCGCATGCCAGATATCCAGCCTTGCCCGTGGTCCTTCCCCACTTATCGCCACGGTGCGCCATTGTGCTCGACGACATTGGCCGAAGCGGTGAGCAGCATATCGTCAACAAATGGGAAGCGGACAGTGGGCTAAAGTTCGATCGACTCGCTGCCCGGGGCGGTTACGCTATTGCGCGGCGGGAAGCCTATTTCGTTTCGTCGATATAAGCCATGGGCGCGAACTCGTTAAGAGTACTTCATATCCTCGGCGGGGCGCTCGGCTCTGGGGCCGGTCGAGGCGCCCTCACCCTGCATTTGGCCCTGCGGGCGCGCGGAGTGGATTCCCGAATTCTCGGTAGAGTGGAACGACGTACACCTCCGGACTACCACGCTGTGCGCTTGGGAGGGGTAGCAAGACTAATCACGAGCGTCAGGACGAGGATATACTCGTGGCGCCTAAGTCGCAATATTGTTGATAGAGGAGCACCCTACTTCCCAATTGGTGTAGGACTCAATCCGCACAAACACCCCCTTTATTCGTGGGCAGATATTATTCACATCCAGTGGGCTCATGCCTCTACCATGGGTCCAGAATTCTGGGAGGTGTTAGCGAAAGAGGATCGACCTGTTGTATTCACGCTGAGAGATATGTGGCTATTCACCGGTGGTTGTCATTTCTCGAGCGGTTGTAGCGGTTACCTCGATGGCTGCCAATCTTGTCCAATCCTAAAGCCCGAGGCACACTCGGTAGCGTCAGACGACCTTGCCAGAAAGCGTCGCACATATACCTCTGGAATGGCCTTTATTGCGATTAGCAAAGACGTAGCGCAGAACGCACAGTTGAGCACTGCGTTGGCGAAACACAAGATCAGAGTTATATCGAATGCCATTCCGATCGATAAATTTGCTATAATTGATAAGTTCATCGCGCGTGATACTCTTGGATTAGACAGTTCGAAGTATGTTATCGGTATTGGTGCTATTGATCTGTCCGACCCGCGAAAGGGAGGTGACATAATCCCTAGGCTCCTGGAGGAGTTTTCGGAGCATTCGGATGTCGAGTGGGCTGTATTTGGTGGAAACTTTTCGTATAAAAATGACAACATAAGATACTTTGGCATGGTAAAGGATTACGAAACCCTCAATATGATATATTCTGCAGCCGACTTATTCGTAATGCCCTCTTTGCACGAAACATTTGGTAAGACGACGGCTGAAGCGATGGCTGCTGGCACCCCTGTTGTTGCATTCGCGAGTACCCCAGCTCAAGAAATTATAGAGGAGTCTGTAACTGGTTGGACGGTCCCTCACAACGATGTCGAAAGTCTTGTTACCAAAATCCGGAATGTCATGGCGATGGACCGCGGGAAACTCAGGGCAATGGGTGTTAAGGGGCGAGAGGCAGTAACGAAACGATACTCGCCGGATGTGGCGGCCCTTGAGCATATTAAGTTATACTGCGACCTCTTGGGCTTGGCTGACGAATCCTAATTTTTTGCTTGGGCCAGGAATTGCGCCTGAGCCTTTTGTCTCCTGGTGATTTGGATGAACCACAACAACTCTTCGGTATTGGTCGTACACGTTGGTCGCCGAGACAACTATGAGGTTGTCCAAGCTCTCTACGATGCCGGCTGGAAGGTTAGCCTTCTAACCGATTTTTATTATACTCCTGGGACATTCATCGGGCTGGTGTCTCGCTGGTTAATGGGTGATGCGGTATATAGGAGGTACCGTAAGGGACTAGATATCACCGTTTATACGACCTTCATATTACTTATTCTGGACTATTGTGAAAGGATTGTTCCCAGGAATAAGCGCATCAACCAGCTAAGAAGCTTCCTGTTAGGCAGAAAAGCTCGGCGCCTGCTATCATCATTAAAATTCAAATTGGCTATATTTTATTACAACTCGGGCATAATATACGCTGCAGGTAATGTTAATGACAATTGCAAGCTTGCGCTTTTCCAAATGCATCCGCATCCGGTAATGCTCCGTACAATATATCACGATTATGCGGCCAAGAGACCAGAAATTGCAATTGATATGTTCTCTCAAGAGGAGGAGATGACAAATAGCACGTCATACCTGTCGAAGCTGTCCCATGAAGTCAGTGTGTCTGACACAATAATATGCAGTTCGTCATTCGTACTTCGGACCTTGATCAAGGCTGGTGTGCAGCAAGACACAATCAAAGTGATTCCCTACGGCGCGCCGAGCAGGTCGGGCGCTCTGCCAGCGGAACAGTCGGTGCGAGGTTCCGTTAGTGACTATGCAATTGACCTTGCCTTCGTCGGCCAGTTCGTTGTCAGAAAGGGTGTGTACGAACTTCTAAAGCTGGTGGCAAGGCGGCCGGATATTCGCCTGACCATCTATACCCGGGAGTTGCAGCGAGCTCGGGAGAAGACAATCGAATGGATTTCGGAAATTCCTAAAAACCTCGTCTTAAGGACTATTCTTGACGATTCAATCCTTTGGTCCGCGGCGAGCGAGGCAGACTTCTTAATTCTGCCAAGCTTGGCCGAAGGCTTTGGACATGTTCTACTCGAGTCTATGAGTGCGGGGCTACCAATTATCGCTAGTTGCAATACCGGAGCGCCAGATGTTTGCGTTGATGGCAAATCGGGCTACCTTATGAAGGGGTTCATGGAGGACTGCATAGAGGGAGCGGTCGATCGAGCCATACGCGAACGTGGCCGATGGCCTGCGATGCGAGCTTTTGCTCTTGCTGAAGCAAGTACTCACACATGGACGGCATTTCGTCGAAACATCGCGGACCATCTTTCGAGTTCGGGCTGACAAGGGAGGAAATGGGGCTGCATCTCTGTGGATTGAATCTACGCTGGTGCCCGGTTGACAGCAGCAATGGTCTTATCGGGATCGGCGGCCCAAGTGAAAGGTTTGAGTTGCTGGTTGTGCTCGGCGAGGTAGCGGTTGATTGCAGCTTGGAGATCGACGACGGAGTGGAAGACACCTCACTTGGGCGACGCTTCGATAATTTTGCGAAGAAGCCCTCGACTGCGTTGAGCCATGAGCATGACGTCGAGGTGAAGCGGAAAGTGGAGCCAGATAAGCACCTTGGGGGTGCTTGTGAGCAGCGCAGGTGTCGAACAGCGTGGTGGTGCCATTGCGCTTGCAGTCGTGAGTCATAGTGCGGAGGCCTCCCTTCTTTCAGAGGCAGAACGACGTCGCGCAGCTTGTCGACGAACTGCGGAACGTTGGAGAGCTTGAATCGGCCCCAGCGGTTGGGCTGCAGCCCGTGAGCCTTCCAGGTCCGGCGCACCGCGCTGGCGCTGGGGCCGGCCGCAGCCGCCATCATGTCGGCGGTCCAGTGCGTCGGATCGCCCGGCGGATCCTGCAAACGTCAGCGCCACCACGCGCTGGGCTACTTCAGGCTCAAGAGGGGAATCTCTTGTCGCGCAACAGCCCTTCGAAGCCTTCCGCTGCGACGCACCTCGTGCCAGCGCCACCCGCAGGGCTTGGACTTGCCGGTTTGCCGCATGATCGCGACGGTGCCCGCGCCGTCGCTGATCAGTGCGCTGAGGCGCTCGCGATCAATAGACGAAACGGTGAGAGATATTCCTGTGTGCATCCGCCAGAGTGGCCTGTGCACTTGCGAAAGGGAATCCCAAACCGGCCTCTTAATGTCAGCCCGTCACCACTAGCTAGGTTTGCGATGACGCCTGCTAACCTCAAATGCTATCCGCCGGAGTAATGGTGATGCTGACACTCACAATATTTCTCTCGCTCTCTTGGATATTATACTCATTCTACCGGTATGGTGTCGCATCATTTCCGTTCCTTTATGTTGTATCGAGTTTGTTTTATCTGATATTGCTTCCGCTGCTTGTTGGCGATGTAGACCTCGTCACTGGTACGTATGCACGACCAACCGAGGTATACTATTGGTCAGTCATTGTATTCTGCGCGTGCTACATGATTGGTTTTAGAGTGACTGCTCCTTTGGCATTCACGCGCGTATCGACTGAGCGTTACTTGCCTCGGCATGGGAGGTTAGGAGAAAAGATCGTTCTCTGGTCACTTTGTGTATTCGCAGGCGCACTGGTTGCGTTTTCGCTTGTGTCGAGAAATATCTTCCGAGCAGATGGACCATTCCTATTCACAATTATTGGTTTCGATATATTGTTAGTGTGTTATTTTATCGGTAGGAACGAGAGAAGCAATTTCCTCAATATTGTATTTATTTTGATCCAATCAGTAGTGTTTCTTTATGCTGGTTTTAGATATAGGCTCGCGATTCTGTTTTTGTCGGAGTTAATGAATTTGCCAGGAAGGGGATTTCGACCGGTTCGCGCTGCTGTGGCTGGCGGAATTGCGTTGATGTTAGCTCTGGGGCTTGGTGCGTTAGGCCAAGTAAGGAGTTATGGTACCTTTTCCGTTGTAGATTTGGGTGATCTTGCGTTTGCACCACTTGAGTTTCTAAAGCAAAGTGGGGAGCAGACGGTGGCGTTTGCGACGATCAACATAGTGGAGGGAATTGATCGGCTTCAGCTCGTAGGGCTGGAGCCGATCACGGTTTTGACTACTCAATTTGTTCCCGCTGCTCTTTACCCCGACAAACCACGCACGACTTATCTTGGTTCCTATTTGATTGTCACAGAGGGACTGCAGGACACCGGTGCAGCATTCCACGATCTTGGGCAAGCGGCGCTTATGTATGGGCTCTATGGCCTGCCATTTTCAGCAGCTCTCCTGGGTGGAATAGCTGGTCTGTTTTTTCAGAGCACATTGAAACGGAGTCCCAATGTCTATTATTCCTGTGGCGTTATTGTATTGTATGCTGTGTTGATTCCCACCCGAGGATACTTAGCTCAGCAGATGACATGGGCGTTGACGTTCTTAGTGCCACTCCTTGCGTTGGATCTGGCCCGAAAGGTCTTTGGGGATGGCATCAGGCACTCCGATGGCAAAACCTACCGAACTTGGTACGGCAGATAGTGAGGACTGCCATTGAGAATGGTCCTGTTCAACAAGGTTTGAGCGCCACAATGTCCCATGGCCTTGCGGAGCACTGTGTTAGTCGTGTCGGAAATCGGTCGCACCATTACCCTAGGAAGAGACCGCCAGCTTCCGGTTTGGGGTCGACTTGTTAGGATGCACCACTTCCGCGCAGACCGACTCGCTTCCCAAATCTCTGCAGGTGGCGGAATCTCCGCCAAGGCTAAGTCACAATGCCCAAAAACATAGCGTCGCCCTTATTTGCGCGGACGGCTAGCGGAGAAGGCATGGACCTTCCGAGAACTACACCATCTAACAGTGCTCCTCTCTTCGTCGGAGCAGCAACCGGCCTAATCACCGGTCAAGCCAAGGCGTTTAGAGAGGCGTGCGCGGCTGTACCTACCGCACGCGTTGTCGACGCATCGTTCGAGCGTAAACTTGACGTTATTTCTTTTCCAGTTCGTTTGTTCGTAGGGTTCATTCAAACAAATAGCGCAGTGTATTTTACCAGCAGCCGAAGTTGGCGGGGTTTTTTGACTAGAGATATTCCAGTAATTTTACTTGGAACCGTGTTCAGACGACGGATTATAAACCATCTACACGGAAACGATTTTGAATCGTTCCGGACCGGAACCGGCCGACTTTCTCGTTGCCTCATAGACATCATGTACTCACAGATAGACACATCCGTCGCTCCTGACAAAACACTTCTGTCGCAATACAGCATGTTTGAACGAATGAAGCTGATCGAAATACCTAATTTCTTTGACGACGACATCGCAACGACACAAATGAAGAAAAGCCGCGATGAAGTGATCAATGTACTTTACTTATCGAACTTAATTTTTTCAAAAGGTTTCACGGTTGCCGTAGAGGCGGTCGACATACTGGTATCTGAGGGATTGCCTGTCAAACTGACGATCTGTGGACACCCCATTGGAGATGCCGACATGTCGGTCGACCAAATTGAGACTTATCTGCGAAATATAGCAGCTAAAGATTACATCACCGTTGCCGGCCCAGTGTACGGCGCAAGGAAGGCAGACGTTCTTTCGAAAGCCGACGTGTTCGTCCTTCCGACTACGTATCCAACCGAAGCTGCACCGATAAGCATTATTGAGGCATTTGCGGCCGGGTGCTTCGTGGTGTCATCAGATCACGGCATGATTTCGCGAATGGTCGACGGGTTTCATGCGGATCTTGTGCAGCCCACGCCGCATGAAATAGCTAGCTCGATCTCTCGGTTCTACTTCTCGGAAGCCCGCGCCGATATATCCCTATCGAATAGGACGAGGGCAATGGCAGTTTACTCGTCTGGGCGATATCGCAGCGGAATAAGGAATCTGTTTAATGGCGCGTAACTTTTCGATTTCGATAGTCATTCCAAACTACAATTACTCGGAGTTCTTGAAAGACCTACTAAGAAGAATAAACGAAAGTACAAATAGAACAGAGATACAGCTCATCGTCGTGGACGGCGGCTCGACCGACAATTCGAAAGATGTTGCTAAGGCCTATTTGAAACCACATGATAAGTTTGTCTGTGAACCGGATGAAGGCCAGGCGGATGCGATTGCCAAGGGCTTGACGATCGCCGATGGGCGCTGGTTTATGTTCCAAAATAGCGACGACATGTTCAACATTGATGTTCTGGATGATTTTGTCGAGAATCATAGCGACAGCAGTGAAGAGGTGATGGCGTATGATCAGGAAACATTGGTGGATGATGGATCTAGCCTTAAACACTTCTCATCGTTTAGACACCTGTATCCCGTTCGATGGAGGCAGATGTTTGTCAACATATACTACACGAATCAGTCTACAATATATGACACTCAGCTCGCTCGCAAAGTCGGCTTCGACAAATCCTTTCGCTTTGCTTTGGATTATGATTTTGCGGTAAGGTTTTTCAAGGCGGTGCATCCGAGAGTAAAACTTGTTAGAATGGTACTTGGGATGCAAAGACTTCACGGTGACACGAAGACATCAAAAATGCAGGACGTGTGTCGGGTGGAGACGAAGCGTGTTAGGGATCGAGAGTTTGCGGTAATGGACCGCTTGTTTGGTGTGACTCAGGCTATGCTTTACCACGCCTTGAAGGCATTTGTTAACTTGCGCAACAGAGGAGTGCGTCGTTACCGCGCCTGAATGGAAGTGCCTTATGTCCGGAGAGAGAAACAGCGTGTGGGAGATGACATGAAAAATGTACTCAAGAAGGCCATTCTAGTCGTTTCGCGAAAGGCCATTGCTGTGCTGGAGTACATTTCAACAGATGTCTACATGATTGCTTATACCTGGTATTTGAGAAGAATCGGAATTAATATTTCTGGGCATCCGAGATACATCAGTAGCTCAGTATACTTTGATGGGGCCGATTACTCGAAGATTCATTTAGGAGACAACGTTACAATATCGCGTGAGGTTATGTTCCTAACGCATGATTACTCAATTACCACTGCTCTGGCGAGCATTGGAAAGATGATCCCAAGAGGACCGGGAGAAGTGTTTATATTGGACGATATAGTTATAGGGAGAAACTGCTTCATAGGCGCGAGGGCTTCGGTTTTGCCTGGCGCCCGAGTTGGAGATAACGTCGTAATCGGAGCCGGAAGTGTTGTAAAAGGCAATATTGCAGATGGCTCCATCGTGGCTGGGAATCCCGCTAGGACAATTGCGTTAACCGCAGAATGGGTTGAGAAGAAGATGCTGTCAGGTAAGTATATCGTTCAGTAAGTGAATGAGTATGAGGAATGTTGGAATATGAGCGCATACGAGTCGGGTCGATACTGGTCTGTCATCAGTGATTTCCATGACGATCACGGACAGCCTAAAGCCGAGCGGGTTCACGACCTCATCCGCGGTCTCCCTATAAATTCGATTCTCGACATCGGATGTGGGAGCGGGCGCGCGCTTATGACCCTTTGCAATATGACCCGCGCCAAGGGCTACGGGATCGATCTCTCGCCTGAACCTATAGCGTTTGCCAATCAATATTATGCCAACGATCAGGTCGGCTATGCTGTAGCTGACCTAGGTGCAGTCTCCGGAACTACTTACGATCTTGTCATGCTGCTTGACGTGTTTGAGCACGTCGACGATTACTTGGGGTTCCTGAGGTCTGTGCGCCCCCTCGGTCGCTACTTCGCCTTCAGCATTCCACTCGACATGAATGTTACGTCCATCCTTTTCGGTGGCTATATGCGCGCCCGAAAAATGGTAGGGCATCTTCACTACTTCACCAAGGAGTCAGCCCTCGCCACCCTGGAGTACGCTGGATTCAAAGTGATCGGCTATCGATACGCGGACCCGGGAATCCAGTACGGAAGTGCCGGCGGATTACTTGCAAGTTGTCTTCGTGTAGCTGCGCGCCAGCTGTCGCACGACGTGGAGACTAGACTTTTCGGCGGAAACGGAATCTTTGTCCTCGCAGAACGTACTAGTTAGATAACAAATTTGCGCGAATGGGTAACCGCCGCCCTTGAGCCGAGCGTGAATTTCAGCGAACATTGGTATTTAGCGCGCTCCCAGGGCTTCCTTGGAGAGGGGCAGTCTCGCCGAATAGCGGGCCTGTCAACAGCGGACATCAGCAACCCACTGTATCCGGAACGGTTGCTCGTCAGCCCCGAGGTATGGTTATTCATCTGTGTTTCAGAAGCAGGGGAGTACTATGGCGCCAAAAGTTAAGAGAATTGCAG
The DNA here is from genome assembly GCF_900149755.1 of Mesorhizobium delmotii. Lineage (NCBI taxonomy): Bacteria > Pseudomonadati > Pseudomonadota > Alphaproteobacteria > Hyphomicrobiales > Phyllobacteriaceae > Mesorhizobium > Mesorhizobium delmotii. The sequence continues at coordinate 1,622,440 of NZ_FUIG01000013.1, forward strand.
GTGGTGCACTTAGAATCGTACTCTCGCGGACTTTGCCTGCAGAGATAGACCGCGCAACATGGCTATTTACCCGTCATCGGCCGAGCCCCAAACACTGCCCGTGTTGCGGGACGACTACGAAGTTCAGAATATTTGGACTGCCGCCGCGGCTCGATGCCGAGTGCCCCAAGTGCCACTCCATGGAGCGTCACCGCTTACAACGCCTCTATCTCGACGAGAATCCAAGCTTGATCGAGGGGAAGGACGTTCTGCACTTTGCGCCGGAATCATTTGCCCGTTTGTATATTAGCGAACGCGCATTATCATACATTGGGGGCGACTTAAACCCAGCGCCTGGAGACGTATTTGTCAACATCGAAGCGATGCATTTTCCTGACGATTCTTTTGATCTCGTCATCTGCAATCACGTTTTGGAGCATGTCGACGATAAAAAGGCATTGGCCGAATTGCGCCGCGTGCTGCGGCCCTCCGGCACCCTGCTCTTGATGTTCCCCATCATAGAGGGATGGGCGACAACATACGAAAATCCTGACGTACTGACTCCGCAGGCCAGGCTTGCTCACTTCGGACAAGAAGATCATGTCCGCTATTTTGGCGCAGACGTTCGGGACCGGATAAGAACTGCCGGATTTAGGCTTGCCGAGTTTACGGCCGAGGAGCCCCTCGTGTGCAAGTTCGGACTCCTTAGAGGTGAGAAGCTCTTCGTTTGTGGCGGCGCTCTCTAGCTGTGAACTGGATGGGGCCGTATGTGCCGTCAGCCAGTGCATCCGAAAGCGCATCGAGGAGGCGTTCGGCTGGATCAAGACGATCGCCGGGCAGGAGAAGACTTAAGTTACGTGGCCGCGGCCGCGTCGGATGGGCCTTCCACCTTCGCGGCCGCCGCCTACAATCGGGTGCGATTGCCAAAGCTGCTAGTGGTGCCGGCATGACCGTGCCCGAGGCTGCCAACTGATCGACCGCTGGCGGATCATCGAAGCCGACCTGTTGGGATCGCGGCTACCTGAACCTCAGCGGCCCCGCCATGATCACGATCGGCGGCGACAACAACGACGAGATCGCCTTTGGTGCCCTGCAGCCTCGATCTGAGCCATGGTCCCTCGAAAGTTCACTTCAAGTGGGGCGGATGTGACGAGATGGACGAAGTCACAGAGATGGCCATGCCGAATTGCTCGACGACGGCCCGATCGAGATCACGTTGCTCGACAATATCCGATAATTCGATCGCTGCCATTCACGACTATATATCTGTCAGCCACTACAGCAGTTACGCTAAGACCGTAGTGCATTGAGCTTTGCTTCCAGCTCACGACAATATTCCAGAAGCTCCACCACCGTAGGGGTATCGGCATTGGCAATAGTTACCGTCCCGTTCGCGGTCGGAAGAGTCCCGCTGGTTGCAGACACAGTAAGCGGCGCAACATTAGAACCGATTTGGAAGGTGGCAGCGTTGCCGGATATTGGCCAATATTCTACGACGATGGCATAGTTCTGATCATCGGCATAGCTTGCCTCGCTGACAAACTGGATGGTCTTCTCCGGCGCGTCGGCATCGTTGTTGAAAGCCGATCCGTAAAATCTGCCGTTCGGAATTTCCGCCCATTTTCCCGCGGTGAGGCTGTCAGTTATCTTGCGAACTGACGCGATTTCATCGATCAAGTAGGCCGCCATCAACCCGGTCGTGCTTTCGATGTAGATCCACAGCCGGCGCAGCACGCCGTTCGCGATTTTGACGTTTCGCGTTGTGCTCGGCGAGAGCCTGCCAACGATGTGGCTCGTGACCCAGCCACCGGGCGACATGAAGGACACGTCCCTCTCGACATCGGCCCAGCTTTCTACCTTGTCCAACTCAATGAGGTTGGGCTTATTGAGTATTCGCAGCCGCCTTAACCGGTATTCGGCTGGCGTGCCGCCTGTGCTCACTACATCGGCGGTGGCCTGGAACCCGAGCGTCAGTCCGTCCCACTCGATGTCGTAGGAACCACCAGAGACATGCAAGAGTGCCTGCGAAGTCGAAAAATCGTCATCAATGAGCGTGGAATTGACAACTTTAACGCCCCGGCACCAGTTCTCCCAGAAGAACCATGACCCACGGTCGCTACTAGTGCCATTAACGTTCTCGATCAAAACGTTCTCAAGCTGCCATCCAGTGAAGATGCGGCCATGGCTGCTGTTGCCGGCCCTAATCACCCGGGCGTTGATGTTCGTGAATTTCAGATTGTAACTGTTGAGCGGATTGAAAATGATCCGGCCCTTAACTGCACGAATGTTCTCAAAAATGCAGTCGTGCACGTACCCGATCCAGCAATGCACGTCCGGTGTGGTCGCATCCACATAATCGATGACCAAATTGCGGATCGTGACCCCCGCAACCTCGGTCGTGACTAGGCAGAAGAAATGGCTGTGGCCGTTGATTGCATACGGGGTCACGACATCGACCGTAAACTGGCCCGCGGACGCCGCCGTCACCTTGCACATTCGGATGAAATGCTCCTCCTGAGCGTCGTGAGGATCTTGCCCAAGCGCTAGAAGGACCGTGTCACCAACCGCCAGTGTATTCGTGACCCTGAATGTGCGAACGCCCGCCCCAATCGTCCCGGTCCATTCCACCGCACTACCGAGCGTCGAAAGGAGGTCAAAATGACGATTGTTTGGGAACGTTGAGTTATTAAGTGTGACCATAGAGCCGCAGAAATCGACATTGACGGATCGATTGAACTTCAACTTGGAGTTGATGCGGTAGTTCTTACCTTTCCCAAAATATAGCCAGCCGCCGACCGGCACCATATCATAGGCTGCTTGAATGGCTGCCCTATCATCTGTCTCGCCATCGCCTAGCGCACCAAATTGCGTGACAGTGAAATCAGAACCGATGATCTCCCACCAAGCCCCGTCTGCAGATCTCAACTTGCCTTGATTTGAAGGTTCGGCCTCTACCTTCTTGTAGAGCGCTCCACCACCGTCGCCAGCCGTTATGTAGCCCGCAGTTCTGATATAGTTGACGGCCATCGGGATCGTCTCTGCCGCCCCTGCAGCGCGGGAGGTATACAAGGGAAATTGCCCTCCTGCCACGGTTCGATCCTCGGAGAAATCTGTGGCACGGAAAACCGACAATTCATGATGCATCCTGACGGACGGCGCAGCGCTTGGATCCGGCAAGGCCGCCCCGCCAAGTAGGCCAAGAAAGAATCGCCGTTCCATTCAGGTCGCGTATGCGTGAATTTTGCCCGAACGATGGCGAGACGTCAGGTGAGCGACTGGCACGAGCCGGTTCGGCGTTCAAATTTTAGCGGACTGGCCTAATCGGACGAAGAGTGGGCGCTAGCGGCGTGTGAGAAAAACTCACTTCGAACACAGCTTCTGCGGTCAGCACAACGGTCGCACCCACCTGGTCCGAGACCATCGCCAGGCGCTGAAAGTGTCACTGGGATGGCGATCTCGATGGCGGCTGCGGTATTGCGCTTTACGGGTCGAAATGGCGTCTAGGACCCTTCGGCGGTGGAGTGTGTGACGCCGGTTGCGATCCGGCGCCACTGCGCTTCGCCAAACTCTCCAGTATTGAGTTATCATCATCCGTGTTCCGACTGCGCTCTGCCGCTATCGCGAGCCGGATTTGTGGTGTAGTGGAGGCGACCATCGAGACCATGGAGGATTGCGAACGAGTCAGTTTATTGTTCTGGAATCGACGATCTGTCCGGGTGCGACGGAGGAGATCGTGCAGCCGATTTTCGACCGCAAAGGCTGAAAAGCGGGCAAGGATTTCCTCGGCTTCGCCCGGGGGCGAGGCCCTCGAACGCGATTCTCAGGGCTTTAAGGTGATTTGATTTTTGAAACGAGGTGCATTGCCATTCGTGGAGCGGCGGCAGCGACGAAGCCCTCGCACTTCGAGGCGTGGTCAACCACGGTCGAGGAAGCGAAGTCGCTGGGCACGCCGATGTTGCTGTCCGACATTCCACTGCATCGCGAGCAGGCGCCGGAATCGCTCTTTTTCGCACCCGATAGTGCAGAAGCGCTGGCGCAGCGACTCCTGGAAGCCGGGCAGCGCCCACGCTTGGCCCGCGACAGTGTCGCCGTGCTACAAGGTCGGCAACAGATGCGCCGCCGAGACTACGCGGCAGCGCTCCTTGCCTTGTTTGAAAATGTCAGAGGTGTCACCCCATGACCGAGCGGATCGTCAGTTTTGTCATGAGTGGCGGTATCGGCTCACGACTGTGGCCGCTGTCGCGCGAGGACAATCCCAAGCAGTTCCATGATTTTTCCGGCGATGGCTCGATGCTGGCCAAGACGTTGCGCCGGCTGACGGCGCGGCCGAAGGGCGAAACGCCGGTCTTCCTGATTGCATCGGAGCGGCACGCCGACCGCGTCCACGCCGATCTCGCCGGCCTCGACCTTTCCGGCGGCGGCCCGTTGTTCGAACCGACCGGCCGCAACACTGCCGCCGCCGTTGCCTTGGCGACGCTGCGCACCTTGTCCGAATTTGGCGACAGCCTGGTGCTGGTGGTGCCGTCCGATCATGAGATCACGACCGCACGGCAATTCTGGCAGAGCGTGGAAAACGGCGCCAGTGCTGCGCGTGCCGGCCGGCTGGTGGTGTTCGGCATCAAGCCCGGCCAGCCGGAGACCGGCTACGGCTATATCGAGGTCGCCGACGAGAAGGATGGCATCTACGATGTCTCGCGTTTCGTCGAGAAACCAGACCTCGCAACCGCGCAGAGCTATCTGGCGGCCGGCAATTTCTACTGGAACACCGGCATCTTCCTGTTTCGCGCCAGCGCCATGCGCGACGCCTTCACGGCTTTCGAGCCCGAGATCTGGAAGGCCACCGAACTTGCCTATCAGGCGGCGACGTCAGATCTTTCCGGTCTCTACATGCCTCTGGAACTCTACGCCGCCATTCCCTCGACGTCGATCGACTATGCGATCATGGAGCGCGCCAGCCACATCGCCATGGTGCCGGCCGGCTTCCGCTGGAACGATCTCGGTTCCTGGCAATCACTGCTCGATGTCGGTCCGTCCGACAATGACGGCAACGTCATCGTCGGCGATGTCGTCGCCATCGACTGCGAGAACTCCTATATCCGCAGCGACAGTCGCTTGCTCTCTGCCATCGGCTTGAGGGACGTTGCCATCGTCTCGACCGCTGATGCCACTTTCGTCGCCCCGGTCAGCCGCAGCCAGAACGTCAAGAAGATCGTCGAGCAGCTCGAAAAGAGCGGCCGGCTGGAAACCAGGTTCACACCCGCCGGCGACCGCGTCATCGAAAGCGGCGCCTGGCGGCGCCGTGTGCACCACTGGCTGTTTGAAGAGACGGTGCCGCTGTGGTCCACCGTCGGGGTCGATGAGCGCCATGGCGGCTTCCACGAGGCGCTCGGCTTTGACGCCACACCGCTGAAAAAGCCCAAGCGCATGCGCACCATGGCCAGGCAAGTCTACGCCTTCGCTGTCGCCAAGGCGCGCGGCTGGGACGGGCCCGCCGACCGGTTGATCAGCCACGGCATCGAATTCATGAACAGGAACGGCCGCACCGACAATGGCGGCTGGGTGCGCACGCTCAATGTCGACGGCACGGTCGCCGACGCAGCCGAGGATGCTTATGATCATTCCTGCGTGCTCCTGGCGCTGGCGCATGCCCATATGGTCGGCAATCCTGATGCATTGCGGCTTGCCGAAGAAACGTTTTCGTTTCTCGACGCGCATCTCGAGGATCACCGCATGACCGGCTTTCTCGAAACGTCGAGCGGCGTGGGCGAACGCCGCTCCAACCCGCACATGCATCTGCTCGAGGCTTTTCTGGCCTGGCATCAAGCGACCGGCGAGCTCGCCTATCTTCGCCGCGCCGCGCGCATCGTCGATCTGTTTCGCAGCCATTTCTTCGATCCGGAAAGCTGGACGTTGGGCGAATATTTCGATGCCGAGTGGAGGCCGGCGGAGGGCGAGAAAGGTATATGGACGGAACCCGGCCACCATTTCGAATGGGCCTCGCTGCTGGTCGACTTCACTGGGCGCAGCGGCCAAAGTGACCTGACCGGCTTTGCCAGAAAGCTCTATGCATCGGCCATCGCCAATGGCCTCAATCGCGCCACTGGCCTTGCCTATGGCGCCGTCTCGCGGCAAGGCCTGCCACTCGACCTTGTCTCGCGCAGTTGGCCGCAGGCCGAAGCAATCAAGGCGGCGATTGCACTGGATGGTTCAGGCGGTCCCGATCTCAAGCCCGAGATCGAAGCGCGTGTCGGCCGCCTCTTCCGTTGGCACATCAATCCGGCTCCACTCGGCCTGTGGATAGACCGGATCGACGAGCGGGGCCGCTCGCTGGCGACTGATGTACCGGCAAGCATTTTTTATCATCTGGTTTGCGCGCTGACCCAATATCTCGACAGCACCGTCGGCGAGCCTCGGTAGATCGCCCCGTTTGGACACGCAAAGACGCTCCAACTTTTTGGCTCTGCGCATGACCCTTTCTGAAAAACCGATTCTGATTTCCGGGCGGTAGGGCGGTAGACGGAATAGAGGATCTCTTCGATTGAAATAGGCCGCTTGTTCGGACAGCCCGCGCAAGCGGCTTCGACCTGCAAATCTTGCTTATCGGGTTCGTAGCTCACGGCTTCGCCAACTGCCCTCGCGGCCGTCACTCCTACGAATCGGATGTCATAAAACGAAGGCAGGGATTGTGCGATAACGTCGAACAGAGTCGACCATAATCCTGTACGAAGCACGGCGCGATGGCGGCCATCAAAGGCCACGAAATAGACCTGACTTTCCGACAATTTCCAGAGGGGCCGGCAGCAAAAAATGCTAAGTTCAAAGCTGCCAGGTGAGTGTGTCCAATGAAACACAGCGGAAGCCAAAAAGTCATCTCGCAAATGCCAAACAGATTGGAATCAAAGCAAAAAGCTGTTACGCGCTTGGTCAATACCTTGGTACTTGGGCGGGGCCGAGGTGCGGCGGGACAAAAAGGATCGAAACGAATGAACGTTATAGTTAAAAGTGCGTTAGCCGGATTTGTCGCCTCGATCGGTTTCGGCCCGGTTTCGTCTTTCGCTCAGGACACGCCATGCACTTGTACGACTCCCTATCAGGGAGCGGGGAATTCGATTGGTTCCATCGGGCGCGCCAATGGCGACGTCATGGTTTCGCAAGCCGCCGGCTATGGCCCTGCCAAGGCGGGAAGTGCCCTGGATTTCGGCAGCCGCGTAGTGGTCGGGGCCAGGGGATCGGCTTCCGTCAATATCGGTGGCTGCAACCTGGATGTGCCGGCGAATTCAAGCCTCGACATTTCCCGTGTGGAGAACAATATCTGCCTGAAGGTCGTGGGCTCCGAGCAGTCGGCTGCCGTTGGTGTGAGCCCTGAGCATACGGGGCAGATTGCCCCGGGCGCGGCCGCCAACTCCCGCCTTCCGCTCTTTCTTTTTGGGGGCATGGCTGGCACGGCTGGTGTTCTTTCTGCAACGCAGGATGACGGCGACAGCGTCAGCCCTTAAGCCGCCGCCCAGTGTGTAAAATAGCAGAGGCGTGTGACTGCCCTGTTGTATTGTAGCCGATGCCTCTGTGCATCAGCCTTAGTGCGCCGGGTGGAGCCGGAGATGCTGATGAAATTCATTAACCATACCGCTCACTTTAGTTGAAGCTGAATGCGCTTCATCTTGGGCGATTTCATCCCATCTGTCAGCGAATAGCTTGAGTTCTACCTGCACTGCATGGACTTGATGAATGCGTCATTCGCTATCGTGCGGATGGCGCATTCACCTGTTATCCGGGAGAAATCGTCACGTTGCTTCAATGCGGCCACAAACGTCAATGATCGACCTGCATTCCCATATCTTGCCCGGTCTTGATGACGGCTCGCCCAGCCTTGCTGAGTCGCTGGAAATGGCGCGGCTGGCGGTGGCCGATGGAACGACGCATATGGCGTGTACGCCGCATATCGTGCCAGGCATGTACGAAAACGGATCGGCAAATATTGCGCGTGCGGTTCAAGAGTTGGAGCAGGCGCTACATAGTGCGGCAATACCGCTTGCGCTTTACGTCGGTGCCGACGTGCATATAGCGCCGGATCTTCCGGAGCAATTGGCGCTGGGTAGCGTGCCGACCTTGAACAGATCTCGTTATTTTCTATTCGAACCGCCGCATCACGTTCTACCGCCAAGACTGGAAGATCTTGCTCTGCGCCTCATAAACGCCGGGTTCATTCCGATTCTTACCCATCCTGAGCGGCTGACCTGGATCAAGACGAATTACGATGTTGTCGAGAGGTTGAATGCAATCGGCTGCCTTGTTCAGCTTACGGCAGACTCGATTGTCGGTGCGTTTGGACGCGCAGCACTTTACTATTCGGAAAGGCTGATTGACGAAGGTAGGGTGGATGTCATCGCATCGGACACCCATGGCGCCACCCGCCGGCGTCCTGGGCTTACGCAGGCCGTCGCCGCGGCGGCGAAGCGATGTGGGGAAGACGAGGCCCGCAACATGGTGTTGAAACGTCCAGGCGAAATATTGGCGAACCGGACTCTCGAGCCGGTCGGAAAGGCACGCTCAAAAAAGCCAAGCCCCGGCAACGTCGGTCGCTTCGCGGGATTGGGTCGCTTATTAAAGGGTGGGACAGCGTGATGGGCGTTTTTCATTTCGCAAAAAGCTGCACGATATGTGTCTTGCTCGCTTCGCTCTCTATGTCTGCCTGCACGAGCAGCTCGTCGACGACATCGTCTTCGCCGACTTCGGTCGATGCGCTGCAACTGACGTCATCGTCGGCGCCGCTCTCGGGCGGCGGTGCCCTGCAGGTCGTAAAGGAACTGCCTGCGCCGCAGAACTCCCAGAACGGCAATGAGCAACCTTTGTCGCCGAACGATGTGCTCGAGGTGAATGTGTTCCAGGTCGACAATCTGAACAGAACCGTTCAAGTCGACGCCGGCGGGCAAATTTCGCTTCCACTTATCGGGACCGTCACCGCGGCAGGGAAGACCGTCCGTCAGTTGGAGCAGGAAATCGAAACGGCCTACGGCGCCAACTATCTGCAGTCGCCCGATGTGTCGGTCTACATCAAGGAATCGATCGGACAGCGCGTTACCGTCGATGGCGAAGTCACCAGGGCCGGTATCTTTCCGGTGTCGAGCAATTCCTCCCTCATCGACGCGGTCGCCCTTGCCGGAGGGTTCAATGCCGTTGGCGATGCAAAAAAGGTGTTTGTTTACCGCAATATCGGCCCAAACACACTGGTCGCAAATTACGATGTGGAGCAGATTCGCGCCGGCAAGAGCCGCAATCCACGCATCTATGGTGGCGACAAGATTGTCGTCTTCGCTTCGAAATCGAAAATTGCGATGAACAATCTCAAGGACGCTCTCGGAGTTGCATCAAGCGCAGCGAGACTTGCCGTAGTCCCCGGATTGTAAATCACGGCCGGTCAGAATTAAGCCCAGAGACAAACCCAAGGTTGTCACGCAATGCTCGATCGTAACAGGCAGCATCAAATTGCAGGCCCAGGGCATGGCCAGGCCTTGTCTGCCGACCTGTATTATGACGGTGCGCAAAACTATAGCCCGTACGGTCGCGATTACGCGGAGCAGGACGAGGGCTTCAATCCACTCAGGCTGTTTTTTTACGCTGTTCAGTATCGGTGGCTGATCGTCATGATGGCGGCGGCCGGGCTTGTCGCCGGCATCGTCGTTACCATGATGCAGACGCCAAAATATCGGGCAACAGCGCAATTGGAAGTGCTGGTTCCTTCGGCCAAAGTCTTCCAGGACATTGAGGTGATTTCCGAAAGCAGCGACGTGCGAGCCTTTCTGACGGCCCGCGAGAAGCTGAAAAGCCGCGCATTGGCGCAGCGCGTGGTGTTCCAGCTGGGGCTTAGCGAAAAGCCGGATTTCCTGTTTCCGACGCCGAGCTTCTCACTTAGCAATATTTTCTATCGTGCGTTCGGAATTTCCAAATCGCCTGCCATTGAAGAGACAACCCCGGAGGAACGCGAGAAGATTGCAATCGGTCGCATTCTCGATGACCTCACGGTCAATCTAGTTACCAACACTAGCCTGCTGTCGATTGCGTTTGCCGACCAGAACCCAAAATATGCAAGTGATATAGCCAATCAGGTCGCGCAAAGTTTTATCGACCAGCGCCTCGATCAGACCAGCGAAACCTCGGACCTGGCACGGCAATTCATCCAGGAACAGGTTTTGCAGGTCAAGCAAAAGCTGCAGAAATCCGAAGAGGAACTCGTCGCTTATGCAAAGGATGCGGGCATCACGATAACCGGCGACGAAAAGTCGCTGATTGGGTCGAATATCGAGGCTTTGAATACGGCGCTCGCGACAGCAATCCAGGAACGTCTCGATGCTGGCCGGGTCGTGGAACAAATCGATAAAGGTCGCGGGGCGAGCCTTGGCGCGATCCTGGAAAGCGAAGGTCTGCAGAAGCTCAGCGACAAATTAGCCGAGTTGACCAGCCACTATCAGCAGAAGCTGGGCATATTGAAGCCTGGTTTTCCGGAAATGCAGCAGCTTCAGGCGCAGATCAAAGAGTTGCAACGCCTCTATAATAATGGCGTTTTGACCATAACCGATTCGCTGCGGCAGAAGTACCAGGAGGCCCAGAACAAGGAGGCCGACCTCAAGTCAAAGCTTGCCGAGATGGAAAGGCAACAAGTTGTTTTCAACGACAAAAACATCAAATACACGATCTTGAAGCGAGAGGTTGATTCGAACCGCTCCCAGTATGACAATCTTATTGCCAAGCTGAACGAGGTTGGCGTGAGCTCTGAGCTCAAGTCACAAAACGCCGCAATCGTCGATTTCGCGGCGATACCAGGTGGACCTTATTCTCCGCGCCTGATCATCAATCTTACGATCGCTCTGGCTTTTTTCATGGCTTTGAGCGGATCAATTATCTATATCATCGAGTTGTTGAACAACACCTTCACCAATCCTGAGCAGGTCGAAAAGGAACTGGGATTGGCGATGCTCGGCGTCCTGCCGCTTGTCGATGACCGGGAACTCATAGCCAGCATCGCTGATCAGAAGTCAGGACTGTCCGAAGCCTATCGTTCGCTTCGAACGTCATTGCAGTTCTCCGGCGCCGAAGGGGCGCCGCGATCGCTGCTGGTCACGAGTTCGGAACCCTCGGAAGGCAAGTCGACCACGTCGTTCAAGCTCGGGCAGGATTTTGCAGCACTCGGTGCAAGGGTTCTCATTGTCGACGGCGATCTGCGAAAGCCCAACCTTCATCGGCTGTTTGGCCTCGACAACACGATCGGGCTGAGCAATCTGCTGACAAACACCGTCCGCAAGGAAGATCTGGCAAGCATTTTCAGGGCGACGAAATATCCTAATGTGACCGTTCTGACTTCCGGAACGATCCCGCCGAACCCCGCTGACCTGCTCTCTTCACCGAAGATGGCGCTGATCATAACGAATCTCGGCAAGCGCTTCGATCTTGTCATAATCGATGCCCCGCCGATCGTCGGCCTTTCAGATGCACCCATCCTCAGCCGGCTTGCCGAGGGAACGTTGATGGTCGTCTCTACCAACCAGGTGACACGCAAGTCGGCGAAGACGGCGTTGAAGCGCCTGCGAGCAGCCGGCGCGAATGTGGTCGGAGCCGCGATGTCGAAGTTTGCAGTGAACAAGTTCGACTACAACTACGCCTACAAGTATATGAACTACCAGTATTACGACTACGGCACCCCGAAAATTGAGGGCAAAGTCGATGACGGAGCAGGCCAGCCCGCTTATGCAAAATCTCCGGCGTTCAGGCGTTTGGTTCGTCGCATCCGTTCTAGCATTGGCGGCTTCGTCGATCGGGCTAAGTCGATTTCTTGAGACCGAAACGCCGGCCGTTTCCGTCGCGCTGGATCCGTTGAACGTCAATGCCTTAATAGGCGAGATTACCGACGACCTGAACGATACAAGCAATGCTCCCGATCTCGACGCATTGCTTGCCAAGGCCGAAAGCGCGTTGGGCTTTGATCTTGCGGACGCACGTCTCTATAGCCTGATCGGCGAGATCAAGTACCGACAGGGTGAAAAAGACCAAGCCTATGAATTTTTCGATCAAGCTCGAAAATTATCCAAGACCGAGATCCACGCGCTCCAGAAGTCGATAGGCCGCTCGATCGAAACGGGCGATCTGCCAAAGGCCGTCGGCGAGATCGACATTTTGCTGCGGCGATGGCCGGATCAATTTCCTGAAATCGCCGAGGGGCTGCCGACAATCCTGTCAAACCCCGGCGGATACCAGGCCGTGCTTGGAGCAATCAAGGCCGGGGCACCTTGGAGAGGCAGGCTGCTTATCGCTCTTGGAAATACTCCCGTTGGGTTAGAATTCGCAGAACGGCTGCTGCTCGATTTGAGGGAGTCAAGCGCACCACCGAGCTCGAACGAACTAGCCTCGGTGATCAGTGGCTATATTCGTCGGAAGGAATATCAGCCGGCCTATCGGCTGTTTCTTTTCACGTTGTCTGATGAAGAACGGAAGTTGGGTGGGTACATTTTCAACCACACGTTCAAACCGGTGCGCAGTGGCAAGCCTTTCGACTGGCAACTCCGCGATCAGTCTGGCTTAGAGATTACGTTTGCAACATCTCAGGATACGGCCGAAGGCGAGGGCGGTGCTACTGTCCGCTTCTTGAACACGCCAGTCAGGAACATAGCATTGCAGCAGTATATTGCACTGCCTTCGGGGTCTTACAAGATTTCCATGATCGCCTCTGCACGAAACCTGAAGCTTCCAAAAGATTTATTCTGGGCGGTCAGATGCGAGGGTCCGGGCGGCGAGATCGCACGGTTCAACATTCCGGAGGGCACATACACCCGTCAAAACCTGACCCAAGACTTTTCGATTGGACCGCTTGCCTGCCCTATTCAATTGTTGACGCTGCAGACTGCCGCTATTACAGGAAGCTGGCGATTTCGCTACGTCGGCACGTTGGTAATGCATAAATTGAACATCGAGAGACTTTGATCTTGAGCGATCGACCCTCGGAATGGGATAAATATCTCCTCGGATCGGTTCTGTTTATATCGCTGCTGATCGGCGGTGGCACTGCAAGCGGCCTTTACACGGACACGCTAATTGAGGTCGCAGCAATTATCTCAGCGGCGGCGGTCTTTTCACAGTCCTCTGGTCAGAGATTCCCCCGTTCTGTTCTGTGGTTGCTTATGTTCGCTGTAGGGCTGGTGATTTTACAAATCGTCCCGCTGCCTGCGGCTATATTCAGCGGATTGCGACCGGAGCTGTTGCTCGGAGATCCAAGGCTGGCGGGAGAAAGGGATTTTCGCTTCGTCAGCGTCGGCGTCGGACGGACGATCGAATGTCTGTTGTATCTGGTGGCGTCAGCCGCGTTTTTCTTGAGCGTGTTGCGCTTGCGTACCGAGCAGGTTCACGCACTTCTTCCGTTCTTTTTTATGGGTGTCATTTGTAATGGCTTGGCGGGAGTGATTCAATATTCACTCTCTGACGGCATAGCCATAGAGGGACTACTGCCTTTCACGATCAATGCCGGACTCTTTGCCAACGAGAATCATTTTGCGGCATTACTTTTTGTGTCTATCCCCTTTGTCGCTTATTACGGTCTGTTCCGAGGACATCTTTTGTCCGGATCGCTCGGGCTGGTCACGCTTTTGCTGCTCCTTTTGGCCGCCGGTTCGCGTGCCGGCGTTCTGATCGGATTAGCGATCACCGTACTGTCCATAGTCTTTCTTTCAGCGCGTTCCAGGGTGAGTCGGCTCAGCATCCTTGCCGTTTTCATAGGTCTTTCGGCCTATACGATAGGCGCATGGACGAAGATCGAGGCCGACGCGATTGACCCGGCTTTCGGGCGAGGAGAGTTTGCTCGCACCACCATTGAGGGGATCAAAGAGAATTGGGCAACCGGCGTTGGGTTTGGAAATTTTCAAAAGGCCTACCAGATATATGAAAAGGAAGAGATGATTTTCAAGCAATATGTAAATCATGCTCACAATGAATATCTTGAAATAGCTTTCGAAGGCGGAGCTCTTGCTATTCTGTTAATGGCGCTTTATTTTGTAATGCTTTTTATGGCGCTTACTAAAGTTCGGCGCGATCCCCTTCAAAAGGCGGCGTTTCTCTCGGTGTCGTTTCTTCTCATCCATTCACTCGTCGATTATCCATTGCGGACCGAGGCGCTTGCAATGACGTTCGCCTTTATGAACGCCATTATCTTCCACAAAGGATTTGCAGGCCGTTCGGCCCAGAAGAACGAATTGATCGAGATCGACCACAACGGCGACAAGTTGTTTGTTCCGATCGGAGCTTCGTCGTAGCGCCTCTTGGCCACGGCTCCGCTCTTCCATCGGCGGCAGGTAGGTAGCGTCCTGACCCCAGGATATGTCCCTGAAACCAGGAAGATCATCAGGACTGCGTCCAGAAGAGGATTGCGATTGTCCCAGCGCCGCACAGGCTGATCTCGGCCCTTCCGGGATATTTTTCTTGGACCGCCAGACCATCGCCCGCTGAGCAGGAATTTGCGGGTTCTGGTCCCCGCGTGGAAAATTCATTCCCGAACCACTCCAGGTCAGGCCTGTCCCGCATTGTTATAAACCATGGCGATCTGCTAGAACGCCTGCACGAAAATGAGATCGTCCAGAAGTGAAGCTTGAACCGGGCCGCTGAAAATTGCGCCTGATGCATCGATGCAGGCTCTGGATTGGCACGAGAGAACGTTTGCAGTCCATGAACATCGCGCTTACGCACCTTCAGCGGCTTGAGGCTGAATCCATCCATGTCTTTCGCGAGGTAGCGGCGGCCTTCGCCAAGCCGGTCATGCTCTATTCGGTCGGCAAGGATTCCTCCGTGCTGATGCATCTTGCGATGAAGGCGTTTTATCCGGCCAAGCCGCCCTTTCCCTTTCTCCACGTCGACACGACCTGGAAATTCCGTGAGATGATCGCGTTTCGCGATCAGATGGCGCAGAAGCTCGGCTTCGATCTGCTGGTCCATGTCAACGAGGATGGTGTGCGCGACAACATCAATCCCTTCGACCATGGCTCGAACACCCATACGCATGTGATGAAGACCGTGGCGCTGCGACAGGCGCTCGACAAATACGGCTTCGATGCAGCCTTCGGCGGGGCGCGGCGCGACGAGGAGAAATCGCGCGCCAAGGAGCGGATATTCTCGTTCCGCAACGCCCAGCACGTCTGGGATCCGAAGAACCAGCGGCCGGAGATGTGGAAGATATTCAACACCCGCATCGCGACCGGTGAATCGATCCGGGTGTTTCCGTTATCGAACTGGACCGAACTCGATATCTGGCAGTACATTCTCCAGGAAGACATCCCGATCGTGCCGCTCTATTTCGCCAAGGAGCGACCGGTCGTCGAACGCGACGGCATGCTCATTCTGAAGGATGACGACCGTATGGAACTGCGTCCCGGCGAGACGGTGGAGAACCGGCTGGTGCGGTTTCGCACGCTCGGCTGCTATCCGCTGACCGGCGCGATCGAATCCGACGCCGATACGCTGGAGGCCATTGTCGGCGAAATGCTGACGGCGCGCACCTCCGAACGGCAGGGCCGCCTGATCGACCGTGATGAAGCCGGTTCGATGGAAAAGAAGAAGCGCGAGGGGTATTTCTGAGCATGCGCCACATCATGGCCGAGAGCCTCGCCCGCACCGACGGCATTCGTGACTACCTGGCGGTGCAGGAACAAAAATCGCTGCTGCGCTTCCTGACCTGCGGTTCGGTAGACGACGGCAAGTCGACGCTGATCGGGCGCCTGCTTTCGGATACCAAGCAGATCTTCGAGGACCAGCTTGCCGCGCTCGAGCGTGATTCGCGCAAGCACGGAACGACGGGCGACGACGTCGATTTCGCGCTGCTGGTCGATGGCCTCGAGGCCGAGCGCGAGCAGGGCATCACCATCGATGTCGCCTATCGCTTTTTCGCCACGCCGAAACGCAAATTCATCGTTGCCGACACGCCCGGCCACGAACAATACACGCGCAACATGGCGACGGGCGCATCGACCGCCGATCTGGCCATCGTGCTGATCGATGCCAGGCAGGGCGTGCTGCGCCAGACCAGGCGCCACTCGATCATCGCCTCGCTGCTGGGCATCCGGCACATCGTCCTGGCCGTCAACAAGATCGATCTCGTCGGCTTCGACAAGGCCGTATTCGAACGGATCATCGAGGACTATCGGCAGTTCTCGCACAAGCTCGGCTTCGAGACGATCGTGCCCATCCCGATGTCTGCCCGTTACGGCGACAACGTCACCAGCCGCTCGGACAAGACGGAATGGTATTCCGGCCCGACGCTGATCGAACATCTGGAAACCGTGTCGGTCGATGACGCCGTTGTCGAACTGCCGTTCCGTTTTCCGGTGCAGTATGTGAACCGCCCCAATCTCGATTTTCGCGGTTTTGCCGGCACGATTGCGTCCGGCTCGGTGTCACCAGGCGACGAGGTCGTTGTCGCCAAATCCGGCAAGTCTTCTCATGTCAGGCGCATCGTCTCGCATGGCGGCGATCTGAGCCAAGCGGTGGCCGGCCAGGCCATCACTCTTGTCCTCGACGACGAGGTCGAGGTCTCGCGCGGCAATATGCTGGTGTCGCCATCGGCGCGGCCGCAGGTCGCCGATCAGTTCGCCGCCAACATCGTCTGGTTCGACGAGCATGCGCTGTTGCCTGGCCGCTCCTACATCCTGCGGACCGAGACCGATCAGACCAGCGCCACCGTCACCGACCTGAAATACCGCGTCAACGTCAACGACTTTGCTCATGAGGCGGCCAAGTCGCTCGAAATGAACGAGGTCGGCATTTGCAACATCTCGACGCGGGCGCCGATCGCCTTCGATACGTTCGCCGAGAACCGCACGACGGGCGCCTTCATCCTGATCGACCGCATCACCAACGCCACGGTCGGCGCCGGCATGATCCTGCATTCGCTGCGCCGTGCCGAAAACATCCACTGGCAATCGCTCGATGTCGGCAAGCACGGCCGCGCCGATCTGAAGAACCAGCGGCCCGCAGTGTTCTGGTTCACCGGGCTCTCGGGCTCGGGCAAGTCGACCATCGCCAATCTTTTCGAGAAGAAGCTGTTCGCCACCGGCCGCCATACCTACATCCTGGATGGCGATAATGTCCGCCATGGCCTCAACCGCGATCTTGGCTTCACCGACGCCGACCGCGTCGAAAACATTCGCCGCGTTGCGGAAGTGGCGCGCCTGATGGCCGATGCCGGGCTGATCGTCATCGTTTCCTTCATTTCGCCATTCAGCGCCGAGCGGCGCATGGCCAGGGAATTGATGGCCAACGGTGAATTCGTCGAGGTGTTTGTCGACACACCTTTTGAGGAATGCGCCAGACGCGATCCGAAGGGCCTTTACGCGCGGGCGTTGAATGGCGAAATCAAAAATTTCACCGGCGTCGATTCACCGTATGAAGCCCCGGAAAACCCCGAAATCCATCTCAAGACACTCGGCAAGTCTGCCGAGGAGATGGTAGAGGCCCTGGAACTCTGGCTGAACGAGCGCGACATTGCCGAAAACCAATACGATAGCGGCGGCGGCATCTGACGACGAAGCGATGCTCGGCGTGTTCGAGCGCCTTGCCTTGGCGGCGGGGCGAGAGGTGATGCGCGTCTTCGATGCCGGCTGCGCGGTCGACCAGAAATCAGACAGCTCGCCGGTGACCGAAGCCGATCGCCAGAGCGAAAAGATCATTCTCGCTGGGCTGCGCGCGGCGTTCCCCGATATCCCTTGCGTGGCTGAGGAAGAGGCATCGGCCGGCATCGTGCCGCCCGATCTCGACGACGCCTTCTTCCTGGTGGATCCGCTCGACGGCACCAAGGAATTCGTCAATCGCAGGACCGACTTCACCGTCAACATCGCGCTCGTTCGCCACGGCGTGCCGGAGATCGGTGTCGTCTTCGCGCCATGCACCGGACGCTTCTTTTCCGGCCGGCCGGGCAGTGCGGAAGCAATCGAAGTCAATGGCGACTACCAGATCATCGGCCGGCGGCCGATTTCGGTGAGGGCGGGTGTGGCGCCACTGACCATCGTCGCCAGCCGGTCCCACAATACGCCGGAGACCGAAGCCTACATTCGCACGGTGGGCGCTGCCGAGATCGTCTCGGTCGGCTCGTCGCTGAAATTCTGTCTTGTCGCCGGCGCCGAGGCCGACGTCTATCCGCGCTTCGGCCGCACCATGGAATGGGACACCGCGGCCGGCGACGCCGTGTTGCGCGCTGCCGGCGGGATGACGCGCACGCTCGATGGGCAGCCGTTGGCCTACGGCAAGCGCAACCAGGGCGATGACGTGGACTTCGCCAATCCGCATTTTATTGCAAGCGGCAGGCCTGCGGGCCAGTAATCTCCCCCCTTGAGGGGGAGATGTCGCCGAAGGCGACAGAGGGGGTCGCCTCAGCAGGTGCGACGCATATGGAAACGAAAGAGGGAAAGTCGGCGCTTCACGCGTGGCGACCCCCTCTGGCCTGCCGGCCATCTCCCCCTCAAGGGGGGAGATTACGCGCTTACGCCGCGGCGATTTGCGCCGAATTCGAGCCGATATAGTTGCGGATCGTCTCGATGATCCGGTCCTGGTCAGCCTCGCTCAGATAGGGGTGCATGGGCAGGCACAGGATACGCTTCGGCAGCCCCTCCGAAACGGCAAGGCCCGTCGGCGTCCGCGGATAGTCGCGGTAGGCGATCTGGCTGTGCAAGGGCTTCACGTAATAGATCACCGACGGGATGCCTTTTTCCCCGAGATGTGCCTTCAGCCCGTCGCGCTTCGGCGTCTCGATGGCATATTGCGCCCAGGCCGAGCGGCCGCCGTCCAGGTTGCGTGCCGCCTTGACGATGTCGCCGAGGCCTTCGGCATAGCGATTGGCGACCGCTTGCCGGGCAACCATCTCGTCTTCGAGAATGGCCAGCTTCTCGATCAGGATCGCCGCCTGCAGCGTATCGAGCCGCGAATTGATGCCGACGCGGACATTGTCATATTGGGTTTCGCCCTTGCCGTGGAAGGCGAACGAGCGGAGCTGTTCGGCCAGCGCATCGTCGTTGGTGAACATCGCGCCGCCGTCACCATAGCAGCCGAGCGGCTTTGCCGGGTAGAAGCTGGTCGAGCCGACCGCGCCGAACGAACCTAACATCTTGCCGTCGATCGAGCCGCCGATCGCCTGCGCGGCATCTTCGATCACCATCAGCCCTTCGCGGTTGGCGATGGCCATGATCGCCTCGTAATCGGCGGCGAGCCCGAACAGGTCGACGGGAATGATCGCCCTTGGCTTCAGCCGGCCTTCTGCCTTGATCATGGCAATGGCCGCTTCGAGGCTGGCGATGTCGATGTTGTAGGTCTGGGGATCGACATCAACGAAAACCGGCTCGGCCTTGGCCAGCGCCACCACTTCCGCCGTGGCGGCGAAGGTGAAGCTCGGCACGAACACCGCGTCACCTGGACCGATGCCGGCCGCAAACAGCGGCAGCAGCAGTGCGTCCGTGCCGTTGGCGCAGGCGACGACATGCTTGGTGCCGATATAGGCGGCGAGCTTGTTTTCGAATTCGGTGACCTGGGGGCCGAGAATATAACGTCCCTCGTCGACGACGCGGTCGATGGCTGCCTTCAGCCTGTCGCGGATTCGCTCGCGCTGCGCGCCTAGATCGATGAACTGCATGTCGGCCTCAAAACGGTACTAGCCAGAGAATGGCCGCTGGTAGCAGAGTTGCGCCAGCCGAGAAAGCTGCACGAACGAAACCGCGAATTGCTCAAATGTCGCAGCCTGTTACCTCTGATTCCGACAGGTCCGCGTCGGACGCCGGAAATCCGGGGCTTTGTTGCGCACGATACGACACTTGTGTCGCACGCGCTCGGCTGGGCGAAACATAAAGTGATCGATGTCCAGCGCGTCTTCAGCGCATCGCCGTCCAATCAGGCGATTTCATGCCGCCAGGGCGGATTCGCGCCTGCGCGCGACACAGTCACCGCCGCAGCCTTGGCGCCGAGCGCCAGAGCCTTGTGGATGGCGTCTTCCGGCAGATTGGCGATCGCCTCCTTCGACAGCAGGCCTTGCTCGTGCAGCGAGGCCAGGATGCCGGCGTTGAACGTGTCGCCGGCGCCGACCGTATCGACCACCTCAACCTTGTCCGGCACGACCGTGACCTTGTGATCCCTCGTATAGCCGACGGCGCCTTCGCTGCCATGGGTGACGACGATCAGCGTCGGGCCGCGATCCAGCCAGTTGCGGACGACGTCCTCATGCGAGCCGGCTTCGCCGAACCAGTTCAGGTCCTCATCCGACAGCTTCACGACATCGGCCATGGCCATCATCGAGCGGATGCGCCTGAGATGCTTGGCCTTGTCCAGTATGAAATTCGGCCGAATGTTGGGGTCGAGCATCATGAGGCGGTGGCTGTGCTCGCGCCGCATGAATTCCTCGTAGGCTGATCCGGCCGGCTCCGAGATCAGGCTGATGGCGCCGAACAACATGGCTTCGACCTCGCTGCCGAGTTTTGGCAGATCGTCGATGGTCAGCATGCGTCCGGCTGTGTTTTCATCGTAGAACGTGTAGGTCGCCTGGCCGTTGTCCAGCCGCACGAAGGCGAGCGTGGTCGGCCGGGGCGATGCGTGCGCATAGGTGGAACTGACCTGGCTTGCCCTCAGCGCGTCCTTGAACTGGCTGCCGAACAGATCCGTCGACAGGCCGGAAAAGAAACCGGCGGGCGCTCCCAGCCGGCCAAGCGCTATTGCCGTGTTGAAGACCGCGCCGCCGACATAGGGGGCAAAGGCCGGCTCGCCCTGTGTCGTGGTGCGTGGCAGCATGTCGATCAGGGCTTCGCCGCAACAGAGGATCATGATTTCCTGGTCTCCGGCGGATAGATCACACCCTTGCGGATGATGATGTTGGCGTAGAGCCGCGGCTCGCTCGTCGCGACGATCGCGTGCGCGGACCTGACCCGTAAATAGAAGTCGGCGCCGGCAAGCGCAACCACCTTGCGGCCCGGAGCACGCGTGGCGCAGATCGCCTCCATCTCGTGATGAACGGGATCGGCAAGCATGGGATCGCCTTTGACCGAGGCGCGAAACAGCGCCGCCGGCACGGCGTCATCGACAGGCAATACCCTGAGGACAGCGTCGAGCATCGGAACAAGATGGTGGCCGTCGGCGCGGATGAGCCGGTGTGCCTGTTCCTTCGCCGGGTAGTTTCCGTCGACAAGGGCGATCTCGTCGCCATGGCCCATGGCACGCAGCATCGCCAGCAGCTCCGGGCCGAGCAGGGCCGGAATTCCGATCAGCATTCAGGCACTCCTGGAAATCGTGGTCGAGCCGATGAGGAAGCGCTCGGAAAGCGGCAGGCTGGCACCGCCCAGGGCACGCGCATGGATGCCGACAGTCCCCTCGCGAACGTCCGGAAGCTTCAGGCCTTCACCATCGATCTTGCCGATGGCTTCGATAACGGCATCGACGAGCCGGCGCCGCACAGCCTTCGGCATCCATCCGTCGATCACCGCTGCCTCGAAATCGATAACCGAGGACGCCGCCACGATAGCATAGGCGAGCGCCTGCGAGGCGCAGGCGATCCAGTCGTCGAGCTCGACGCCGATCTCGCCCCAATCCTCCGGTGACGTCCACAGATGTGAGGCTTCGACGCCGCGCGCGTTGAGCGCCTTTTCCAGCATCGCGATCGACGCCACGTCGATCAATTGGGTCGGCTTGCCGTCCGGTCCGGGCACCGGCATCGAACCCAGCGCGCCGGCATTGCCGGTCGGTCCGCCGAAAAGGTGACCGTTCAGCACGATGCCGCCGCCGGCGAAGGCGCCGATATAGAAATAGACGAAGTCGCGCGCCGCGCCCGCCTTGCCGAACACCAGTTCGGCGCCGCAAGCCGAGGTGGCGTCATTCTGCAGGTAGACCGGGAATTCGCACTGCGCCTGGATGTCGGCGCGGATGTCGCGGTTGCGCCATTCGTCCATGACGTCGCGCGGCGCACCTGCCGTATCGGCCCAGTTCCACAATTCGAACGGCATGGCGATGCCAAGTCCGGCAATGCGCTTGTCCTGAGCAGGGGTGAGTTCGCCGCGCATTGTCTTCATGCCGGAGGTGACGAATTCGACCGTCTCGCGCGGTGCCGGATAGCGGTAGGAATGCTGCAGCATCGAGCGCACATTGCCGAGAAAGTCGATCAGCACGAGTTCGGCGCTGCGACGGCCGATCTTCAGGCCGATGAAAAAGGCGCCATCGGGATTGAGCGCCATCGGAATGGAAGGCTGGCCGATCTTGCCGCGCAGCGGCGCCTGGCGGACAAGGAGGCTGTCCTGCTCGAGCTCGCGCATGATAACGGAAACCGTCTGGGCCGAAAGCCCGGTCATGCGCGCAATGTCGGACTTGGGGAGGCTGCCGTGCTGACGCACTAGCGACAGCACCAGCCGCTCATTGTGATCCCGCATGCCGCTCTGGTTGGTGCCGCGGTGAATGCGGCTCTCGGCTGCCTCGGGCGAACCGTGCCTTGTAATGCCGGTCTCCACCCCTGTTCCTCTCGTCTTTTCCCCTCAATCCTTTTGAGCCAGAATGAGTGAACGATGCAGCGCTGTCAATAATAAATAAGAGTGATTTAATTATTGACAGGAGCCTCGGTCTGGTATTCTGTTGGGGCAGGCGTCCACGCTGGGAGAAGTCGCTGGATGCTTTGTGCAGATGCCGGTTGGCCGGCATCCGAAATGGTTCCACTGGGAGGAAGTCATGGGAAAACTGAATATTCTAAAGGCGGCCGTCGCGGGTCTTGCCCTTTATGGTGTGACGGTCACGGCCTCGTACGCGGCTGATACCGTCGGCCTGATTACGAAGACCGAAACTAATCCATTCTTTGTGAAAATGCGTGAGGGCGCGCAGGCCAAGGCTAAGGAGCTTGGTGTTACCCTGATCGCTGCCGCAGGCAAGTTCGACGGCGACAATGACGGCCAGGTGGCGGCGATCGAGAACCTGATCTCGGCCGGCGCCAAGGGTTTTGCCATCGTGCCGAGCGACTCGAAGGCGATTGTGCCGACCATCAAGAAGGCGCGCGACGCAGGCCTCATGGTAATCGTGCTCGATACGCCGCTCGATCCGATGGACGCCGCAGATGCGACCTTTGCGACCGATAATCGCAAGGCCGGCATGTTGATCGGTCAGTGGGCGTCCAAAGCACTGGGCGACAAGGCAGCGGACGCCAAGATCGTATTTCTCGATCTCGCGACCAACCAGCCGACCGTCGACTTTCTGCGCGATCAGGGTTTCATGCAGGGCTTCGGCATCGACGTGAAGGATCCCAACAAATACGGCGACGAAGATGACAAGCGCATCTGCACTCACGAAATTAGCCAAGGCGACCAGGAGAAGGGCCGCACGGCAATGGAAAACGCGCTGCAGAAGTGCCCGGACGTGAACGTGGTGTACACGATCAACGAACCGGCAGCGGCTGGCGCCTGGGAAGCGCTGAAGGCGGTCGGCAAGGATGACGGCAGCGTGATGATCGTTTCGATCGATGGCGGTTGCCCGGGCGTCAAGAACGTTCAGGCGGGTGTAATCGGCGCAACCAGCCAGCAGTATCCGCTGAAGATGGCGTCGATGGCGCTCGAGGCGATCGTCTCGGGCAAGATTCCGGACATCGATCCGAAGATGGGCTTTCTCGACACCGGTGCGGAACTCATCACAGCCAAGCCGGTTGAGGGCGTGCCGTCGATCTCGGTCGAGGAAGGCCTGAAGCTCTGCTGGGGCTGAGTGCCTTCCAACATCGTTCCACGAAGACTATTGTCAAGAAACTCGGAGGGGGCGCTCGTGGCGCCCCTGACGATGAGGCGTCGGAGAGGATTGCCTGATGAGTGATGATACCGCGGGTTCGGCCACAGCCGAACGCGGGCTGAAAGGCGCCACAGAAGCCTTGGCCAGTTTTGATGAGTCGGATGCCGGCGCGATCCGCCGTGTCCAGGCTTTTCTTCATCAGTTTCCCACATCCATTCCCTTTATCGTTCTGCTGTTGGGTGTGGCCATCTTCTCGGTTGCTGCGCCGGACAAGTTCTTTGCTCCATTCAACTTTTCGTTGGTGCTGCAGCAGGTTACGATCATCGCCGTGCTCGGCGTGGCCCAGACGCTGATAATCCTTACGGCCGGCATTGACTTGTCCGTCGGCGCCATCATGATCCTGTGCTCGGTGGTGATGGGACGAACCGCGGTAGTCTATGGCGTTCCGGTATTGATCGCCTTTCCGCTCGGGTTGCTCTGCGGCCTGGCATGCGGCATCGTCAACGGCCTGATCGTGACCATGCTGCGCTTGCCGCCCTTTATCGTCACGCTTGGCACCTGGAGCATTTTTGGCGCGCTGAATGTCTGGTATTCCCGTAGCGAAACCATTCGCCAGCAGGACATGGAGGCGGCGGCGCCATTCCTGCAATGGACGGGTACGATCTTCAAACCTTATGATTTCTTCTCAAAAACGCTCGGGCTCGACTGGATCTTTTTGAAAGGCTGGGTGCTAACCTACGGTTCGCTGGTCATGCTGATCTTAGCGTTCATCATTTGGTACGTGCTGAACAGAACGGCGTTCGGGCGGCATATCTACGCCACTGGTGATGATCCGGATGCAGCCAGACTGGCCGGTATCAACACCAAACGGACCCTGATCGCCGTTTACGGGCTGGCCGGTTTCATCTGCGCGATCGCCGCCTGGGTGCTGATAGGGCGCATCGGCGGCGTAAGCCCGCAGGCAGGCCAGACCGCAAACCTCGATTCCATCACCGCTGTCGTGATCGGCGGCACCTCCCTGTTCGGCGGCCGCGGCTCAATCGTCGGAACGCTGATCGGCGCCTTGATCGTTGGTATCTTCCGCAACGGCCTTGCGCTTTCCGGCCTCGAGTTGCTGTGGCAGGACTTCGCCGTGGGCGTGCTGATCATCGTTGCTGTCACCATCGACCAATGGATTAGGAGAATTTCGGCATGAGCGACACTCCGGTTCTCCAAGCCAAGGGTCTCAACAAGCGCTACGGCAGGGTTGTTGCCCTCGACAATGCCGATTTCGACCTCTTGCCAGGCGAAATCCTCGCTGTCATCGGCGACAACGGCGCCGGCAAGTCGACGCTGGTCAAGGCGCTGTGCGGGGCGGTCATTCCGGACTCAGGCACGATTGAGCTCAATGGCCAGCCGGTGCATTTCCGCTCACCGATCGAGGCGCGTGTGGCCGGCATTGAGACCGTCTACCAGAACCTTGCGCTGTCGCCGGCGTTGTCGATCGCCGACAACATGTTTCTCGGCCGCGAGATCCGCAAACCTGGCTTTGTCGGGCGGTGGCTGCGAAGGCTCGACCGCTCGGCGATGCAAAGGATCGCCCGTGAAAAGCTTTCCGAACTGGGGCTGATGACCATCCAGAACATCAACCAGGCGGTCGAAACGCTCTCCGGCGGTCAGCGCCAGGGCGTTGCTGTGGCGCGCGCCGCCGCATTCGGCAGTCGCGTGGTCATCATGGACGAGCCGACCGCCGCCCTCGGCGTCAAGGAGAGCCGCCGCGTGCTCGAGCTGATGCTCGACGTCAAGAAGCGCGGCCTGCCGATCGTGCTTATCTCGCATAACATGCCGCATGTCTTCGAGGTGGCCGACCGCATCCACATCCATAGGCTGGGTCGTCGCCTCGCCGTCATCGATCCCAAGCAATATACGATGTCCGACGCCGTCGCCTTCATGACCGGAGCGACGCGTCCGCCGGAGGCGGCACTGGCGGCCTGATGCATATCGCCCAAAAGTGCTCAGCGGTTTTGGGATGACGACATGCATCAAAGAGAAATACATGTCGCCCAAAAGCATGCCCTCGGGCGTGAACCGAGGGTGCGCAGCGGTTTTGAGACAACGACATGCACATAAGTAAGAACTTAAGGGGCGTCGCAGAGGCCGCCCAAACGCGACGCCTTTGAGTTTCTAATTGCCGCTCGGTAAGCTGCCCCGCGGCAATCTAACTCGATTGAACGCTTAACAATATGCGCTAGCATGGGCTGGGAGGAATGGTGAAAGCCGGTATGATCATGGCAACCGCACGAGAGGCAGCATGACGCGCGCGATGACATCCAAAGCTCCCATTCTCGAAAACTCCGATCCCAAGGCGCTTGCCGACGAAGTCTTGAAGGCCCTCAAATACAGGCTCGGCAAGGGTACCAGCGTCGCGACGCAATACGACTGGCTCACCGCCTCGATCAAGGTCGTGCGCGACCATATCGTCGATCATTGGATGCAGGCAACGCAAGAGGCCTACGCCCATCAGGAAAAGCGCGTCTATTACTTGTCACTGGAATTCCTCATCGGCCGCCTGATGCGCGACGCCTTCTCCAATCTCGGCCTGATGGACAATATGCGCGAAGCGCTGCGGTCTCTCGGCGTCGACCTCGACCTCATCGCGGCCCTCGAACCAGATGCAGCGCTTGGCAATGGCGGTCTCGGCCGGCTCGCCGCCTGCTTCATGGAAAGCATGGCAACCGTCGACATTCCCGCGCATGGCTATGGCATTCGCTACGCCAATGGCATGTTCCGGCAGGAAATCCATGGCGGCTGGCAGGTTGAGCTGCCCGAGACCTGGCTCGATCACGGCAACCCCTGGGAGTTCGAGCGGCGCGAACGCTCATTCGAGGTCGGTTTCGGCGGCTCGGTGGAATCGATCACCTCGAAGGACGGCAGGCTTGAGCGCCACGTCTGGAAGCCGATCGAACATGTTCTGGCGGTTGCCTACGATACGCCGGTGGTTGGCTGGCGGGCCAACCGCGTCAACACGCTGCGGCTCTGGTCCGGCATGCCGATCGATCCGATCCTGCTCGACAAGTTCAACGCCGGCGACCACATCGGTGCGCTCGCCGAAAGCAACAAGGCCGATGCCTTGTCGCGCGTCCTTTATCCTGCTGATTCCCACAAGGCCGGTCAGGAGCTGCGGCTCAGGCAAGAGTATTTCTTTTCCACCGCATCGTTGCAGGATATCATTCAGCGTCATCTCAGCCAGTATGGCGACCTGCAGTCGCTGCCCGACAAGGCGGCGATCCATCTGAACGACACCCATCCGGCCATCGCAGTGCCCGAGCTGATGCGCCTGTTGATGGATGTCCACGGCATGGATTTCGACCAGGCCTGGAGCATCACCAAGCGCACTTTCGGCTATACCAACCATACGCTGCTTCCAGAGGCGCTCGAAAGCTGGCCGGTGCCGCTGTTCGAGCGGCTGTTGCCGCGCCATATGCAGATCGTCTACGCCATCAACGCAGAAGTGCTGCTGGAGGCGCGCGCCTCCGACCAGTTTTCTGACGAGCAGATCAGTCAAATCTCGCTGATACAGGAAAACGGCGAGCGCCGCGTGCGCATGGGCAATCTGGCGTTTGTCGGCTCGCACTCGATCAACGGCGTCTCTGCCCTTCACACCGAGCTGATGAAGGAAACGGTGTTTGCCGAGCTCCACCGGCTCTACCCCGACCGCATCAACAACAAGACCAACGGCATCACGCCGAGGCGCTGGCTGATCCAGTGCAATCCCGGTCTCACCGCGCTCACCCGCGAGGCGATCGGCGACCGCTTCCTCGACGATATAGACGCGATCAAAGAGCTCGATGCCTTTGCCGACGACGCCGCCTTCCGCGACAGGTTCGCGGCAGTCAAGCGGGCGAACAAGGCCAAGCTTGCCAACCTCGTGGCCGACCGCCTCGGCATCAAGGTCGATCCCTCGGCGCTGTTCGACATCCAGATCAAGCGCATCCACGAATACAAGCGCCAGCTCCTGAACATCCTCGAAACAGTCGCCCTCTACGACCAGATCCGCTCCCATCCCGAGCGCAACTGGATGCCTCGCGTCAAGTTCTTCGGCGGTAAGGCGGCGCCCAGCTATCATAACGCCAAGCTGATCATCAAACTCGCCAACGACGTCGCCAAGGTTATCAACCGCGACCCGGCCGTTCGCGGCTTGCTCAAAGTGGTGTTCGTGCCGAACTACAATGTCAGCCTGGCCGAGATTATGATGCCGGCCGCCGATCTTTCAGAGCAGATATCGACTGCCGGCATGGAAGCCTCCGGCACCGGCAACATGAAGTTCGCGCTGAACGGTGCGCTGACCATCGGCACGCTCGACGGCGCCAATGTCGAGATCAAGGAATGCGTCGGCGACGACAACATCTTCATTTTCGGCCTGACCACCGAAGAGGTCGCCGAGCGGCGTAGCAACGGCTACGATCCGCGATCGGTGATCGAAGCCTCTCCCGAACTGGCGCAGGCAGTGGCTGCTGTTTCGTCGGGCGTCTTTTCGCCTGACGATCCGGAACGCTATCGCGACCTGATGAACGGTCTCTACCAGAGCGACTGGTTCATGGTCGCCGCGGATTTCGATGCCTACGCCTCAACCCAGCGTGATGTCGACTCCGTCTGGCGCAACAGCCCGGATTGGTACGCCAAGGCAATCCGCAATGTCGCCCGCGTCGGCTGGTTCTCGTCCGACCGCACGATCCGCCAATATGCGAAAGAAATCTGGAACGTGCCCGTCTGATATGATTGCATGAGGCCACGAACAACGTGGTCCGGGGAGGGTCACTGCCTGATGAGGAAGCCGCGCGCGACCGCTGCGACAAGCGGGCCGGATGGACTGGCGTCAGCCGGTGATGTCGCGGCAATTGTCGCTGGCACGCATGGCGACCCTTTCGCTGTGCTGGGTGTGCACGAGGTTGACAAGGGCTTTGTCGCCCGCTGCTTCGTTCCTCATGCCGAGTTCGTCACTGCCTACACGCTGACCGGCAAGAACGCCGGCGAACTCTCCAAGCGCGACGAAGGCGGCTTCTTCGAGGGCAGCCTGTCGCTCAGAAAGCGTCAGCCGCTGCGCTATCACGCGCGCAATGCCGGCGGTGACTGGTGGCTGACCGATCCCTATTCGTTCGGTCCGGTACTGGGTCCGCTGGACGACTATTACATCGCCGAAGGTTCGCACCTCAGGCTGTTCGACAAGCTCGGCGCGCATCTCATCGATCACGAGGGTGCGTCCGGCGTGCATTTCGCCGTCTGGGCGCCCAATGCAAGGCGCGTTTCGGTGGTCGGCGACTTCAACGAATGGGACGGCCGCAGGCATACGATGCGCGTCCGCCGCGACACTGGCATCTGGGAGTTGTTCATTCCCGACATCGCCGCTGGCCGGCCCTACAAATACGAGATCATCGGGCCCGATGGCGTGAGGCTGCCGCTGAAGGCCGATCCGTTCGCTTTCAAGTCCGAACTGCGCCCGGCCACCGCTTCGGTGACGGCGCTTCCGCCGGTGCATCAATGGGGTGACGAGGCGCACCGCAATTTCTGGCGCAATGCCGATCCCAGGCGCGAGGCGGTGTCGATCTACGAGGTCCACGCCGGCTCCTGGCAGCTTCACGACGACGGCAGCTTCCTGTCATGGGACGAGCTTGCCGGCCGGCTGATCCCGTACGTCGTCGACACGGGCTTCACCCATATCGAATTCATGCCGATCTCCGAACATCCCTATGACCCGTCCTGGGGTTACCAGACGACGGGCCTCTACGCGCCGTCGGCCCGCTTCGGCGATCCGGACGGTTTTGCCCGGTTCGTCGACGGCGCCCACCGCGCCGGCGTCGGCGTTATCCTCGACTGGGTGCCGGCGCATTTTCCGGTGGATGCGCATGGCCTGGCCAATTTCGACGGCACCGCGCTCTATGAGCATGCCGACCCGCGCAAGGGCTTCCATCCCGACTGGAACACCGCGATCTACAATTTCGGCCGGCGGGAGGTGGTCTCATTCTTGGTCAACAATGCGCTGTTTTGGGCCGAGAAATACCATGTCGACGGTTTGCGCGTCGATGCCGTGGCTTCGATGCTCTACCTCGACTATTCGCGAAAGGCCGGCGAATGGATTCCCAACGAAAAAGGTGGGCGCGAAAACCTTGAGGCGGTCAGCTTCCTCCAGAGGATGAACAAGGAAGTCTACGGCCATCATCCGGGTGTGATGACGATCGCCGAGGAATCGACCTCATGGCCAAAAGTTTCGCAGCCGGTGCATGAGGGCGGGCTGGGTTTCGGCTTCAAGTGGAACATGGGCTTCATGCACGACACGCTGGAGTATTTCTCCAAAGAGCCGATTTTTCGCAAGCATCACCACGGCGACATCACCTTCGGCCTGGTCTACGCCTTCTCAGAGAATTTCGTGCTGCCGCTCTCCCATGACGAGGTCGTGCACGGCAAGGGGACGCTGCTTAGCAAGATGGCCGGCGACGACTGGCAGAAATTCGCAACATTGCGCGCCTACTACGCCTTCATGTGGGGCTACCCCGGCAAGAAGCTGTTGTTCATGGGGCAGGAATTCGCCCAGCGCCGCGAGTGGAGCGAGGCGCGCGCACTCGACTGGAACCTGCTCGATTTCCGGGCCCATCGCGGCGTCTGGCAGACGGTGCGCGATCTCAACTATCTCTACCGCTCACGCCCGGCGTTGCATGCGCGCGATTGCGAGCCGGAGGGCTTTTCCTGGCTGATCGTCGACGATAGCGCGAACTCTGTCTTTGCCTGGCTGCGCAGCGCGCCGGGCGGAAACCCGGTCGCCGTCATCTCCAATTTCACACCGGTGCCGCGTGATGATTATCGCGTGCCGTTGCCGACGGCTGGAAGATGGCGCGAGATCATCAACACGGACGCCACCGACTATGGCGGTTCCGGCAAGGGCAATGGCGGTGCCGTCGAGGCTCGGGCGGAAGGAGGAGGCATCTCGGCGACGATGCTGTTGCCGCCGCTGTCGACGATCATGCTCGAACTTGCTCCGGACTGAGCGATGTCTCGCAGCGCGTAACTTGGGAGGATAAAAATGGCAGAGATAAAACGGACCCAGCCGCTGGCGCGCGATGCCATGGCCTATGTTCTGGCCGGCGGCCGTGGCAGCCGCCTGAAGGAGTTGACCGACCGGCGCGCCAAGCCCGCGGTCTATTTCGGTGGCAAGACGCGCATCATCGATTTTGCGCTCTCCAATGCGCTCAATTCCGGTATTCGCCGCCTCGGCGTCGCCACCCAGTACAAGGCACACTCGCTGATCCGCCACCTGCAGCGCGGCTGGAACTTCCTGCGGCCCGAGCGCAACGAGAGCTTCGACATCCTGCCGGCCAGCCAGCGCGTATCGGAAACGCAATGGTATGAGGGGACGGCCGATGCCGTCTACCAGAACATCGACATCATCGAGGCCTACGACCCCGAATACATGGTCATCCTGGCCGGCGATCACGTCTACAAGATGGATTACGAACTGATGCTTCGCCAGCATGTCGACGCCGGCGCCGACGTCACCGTCGGCTGCCTCGAAGTGCCGCGCATGGAGGCGACCGGCTTCGGCGTCATGCATGTCGACAAGAAGGACACCATCATCTCCTTCATCGAGAAACCCGCCGATCCGCCCGGCATTCCCGACAAGCCGGATTTTGCCCTGGCCTCGATGGGCATCTACGTGTTCAAGACCAAGTTCCTGATGGAGCAACTGCGCCGCGACGCGGCCGAACCGGGCTCAAGCCGCGACTTCGGCAAGGACATCATCCCCTATGTCGTCGAGCACGGGAAGGCGATCGCCCATCGCTTCGCCAAGTCCTGCGTGCGCTCGAACGCAGAGAACGAGGCCTACTGGCGCGATGTCGGAACAGTTGACGCCTATTGGGAAGCCAATATCGACCTGACCGACATCACGCCGGAGCTCGACCTCTACGACCGCGACTGGCCGATCTGGACCTATGCCGAGCTGAAGCCGCCGGCAAAGTTCGTGCATGACGAGGATGGCCGCCGTGGCTCGGCGGTATCCTCGCTCGTCTCGGGAGATTGCATTGTCTCGGGCGCTTCGCTGAAGCGAAGCCTGATCTTCACCGGCGCACGCATCAACTCCTATTCGACGCTCGAGGACGTCGTCATGCTGCCCGACTGCCACGTCGGCCGCAGCGCGAGATTGAAGCGCGTGGTGATCGATCATGGTGTCAGGATTCCCGAAGGCCTCGTGGTCGGCGAGGATCCCGTCCTCGACGCCAAGCGCTTCCGCGTTTCCGAAAAGGGCATCTGCCTCGTCACGCAGGCCATGATCGACAAGCTGGGATTGTAATGAATGCAGGTTCTGTCGGTTACGCCCGAAATATTCCCTCTGATCAAGACTGGCGGGCTTGCCGACGTGACCGGCGCGTTGCCCATCGCGCTCGCCGGC
This sequence comes from Mesorhizobium delmotii, assembly GCF_900149755.1. NCBI lineage: Bacteria > Pseudomonadati > Pseudomonadota > Alphaproteobacteria > Hyphomicrobiales > Phyllobacteriaceae > Mesorhizobium > Mesorhizobium delmotii. The sequence continues at coordinate 1,654,583 of NZ_FUIG01000013.1, forward strand.
AAGGGCGTGGCGATGCGCACGCTTGTGCCCGGCTATCCCCAGGTCATGGAGGCCTTCAAGAAGAAAAAACCCGTACACCACTATCCGCTGCTGCAAGGCGGCAAGGCTTCGGTCCATGCCGTCCAGATCGCCGGGCTCGACCTGTTCGTGCTCGACGCGCCGCATCTGTTCGACCGTCCCGGCGGCCCCTATGGCAATGCGGCCGGCGCCGACTGGCCGGACAATTGGCGGCGTTTCGCGGGTTTGAGCCAGGCTGGTGGCGACATCGCCGGCGGCGCCATCTCGGGCTACCAGCCGGATATCGTCCATGCCCATGATTGGCAATCGGCGATGACGCTGGCCTATATGCGCTATGGCAAGGCGGTCGGCACACCGTCGATGATCACCGTCCACAACCTCGCTTTCCAGGGTCAGTTCGGCGCCGGCATCTTTGGCGAACTCGGTTTGCCGGCGGCGGCCATGGCGCTCGAGGGCGTCGAATATTATGGCGGCGTCGGTTTCCTCAAGGCTGGCCTGCAGGCTGCCTGGGCCATCACCACAGTCAGCCCGACCTATGCGCAGGAGATCCGCTCGCCGGAATTCGGCATGGGGCTCGATGGCCTCATCAACATGCGGTCCGTCGATCTCTATGGCATCGTCAATGGCATCGACACCGAGATATGGAACCCTGAAACCGACAAGCATCTGGTCTCCAACTACACGGCCAAGACATTGAAGGCGCGGCACCCCAACCGGACCGCCGTCGAGGATCGTTTCAATCTCGACCGCGACGACAGTCCGATCGTCTGCGTCATCAGCCGGCTGACTTGGCAGAAGGGCATGGACATACTGGCAGCGGCCGTCGACGGGATCGTTGCCAGGGGTGCGCGCCTGGCGATCCTGGGGTCGGGCGATGCCGGCCTCGAAGGCGCGCTGCTGGCCGCCACCGCCCGCCATCGCGGTCGCATCGGCGTCGTCATCGGTTACGACGAGGCGCTTTCCCACACCATGCAGGGCGGCTGCGATGCCATCGTCATCCCATCGCGCTTCGAGCCTTGCGGACTGACGCAGCTTTACGGCCTGCGCTATGGCTGCGTGCCGGTCGTTGCCCGCACCGGCGGTCTTGCCGACACGATCATTGACGCCAATGAAGCGGCCGTTTCGGCAGGTGTGGCGACCGGCTTCCAGTTCGCGCCCGCAGATTCCGGCGCCTTGCTGCACGCCATCCGCCGGCTGGTGGAAGCGCACGCCAACCCCACGATCTGGACGTCGATGCAGCGGCAAGGCATGAATGCCGATGTGTCGTGGGACAAAAGCGCGCAAAAATATCTCGAACTCTATCGCTTGCTGCTTTCAAAAAGGGCTGTCTGACGCATGATACGCACCGTCGCCACCAAACCCTACTTAGACCAGAAGCCCGGCACTTCCGGGCTGCGCAAGAAAGTGCCGGTGTTCCAGCAGGAGCACTATGCCGAGAACTTCATCCAGTCCATCTTCGATGCGCTGGACGGATTTAGGGGCAAGACCCTGGTGATCGGCGGCGACGGCCGCTTCTACAATCGCGAGGTCATCCAGAAGGCCATCGCCATGGCGGCGGCCAATGGCTTCGGCAAGGTGATGGTCGGGCAGGGCGGCATCCTGTCGACGCCGGCCGCTTCCAACATTATTCGCAAATACAAGACCTTCGGCGGCATCATCCTGTCGGCCAGCCACAATCCGGGCGGCCCGCACGAGGATTTTGGCATCAAATACAATGCCGGCAATGGCGGGCCGGCGTCGGAAAAGCTGACCGACGCGATCTTCGCCAAGACCAAGATGATTTCGAGCTTCAAGATCGCCGACATCGGCACGGTCGATCTCGACACGATCGGCACGGTCGAGGCGGGCGGCATGACGGTCGAGGTGGTCGACCCGGTCGCCGATTATGCCGAGCTGATGGAAAGCCTGTTCGATTTCGATGCCTTGCGCGCACTGTTCAAATCGGGTTTCCGCATGCGCTTCGACGCAATGCATGCCGTGACTGGTCCCTACGCCAAGGAGATCCTGGAGAACCGGCTCGGCGCGCCGAACGGCACCGCCCGCAACTTCATTCCCCTGCCGGATTTCGGCGGCCACCATCCAGATCCGAACCTGGTCCACGCAAAGCACCTCTATGACGAGATGATGGGACCGGACGCGCCGGATTTTGGCGCTGCTTCCGATGGCGACGGCGACCGCAACCTGATCATCGGCAAAGGCATTTTCGTCACCCCGTCGGACTCGGTGGCCATGCTCGCCGCGAACGCCCATCTGGCGCCGGGCTACAAGGCCAGCCTGAAGGGCATTGCGCGTTCGATGCCGACCAGCGGTGCGGCCGATCGCGTCGCCGAAAAGCTCGGCATCGGCATCTATGAAACGCCGACGGGCTGGAAATTCTTCGGCAATCTGCTCGATGCCGGCATGGCAACGATCTGCGGCGAGGAAAGCGCCGGAACCGGTTCCAACCATGTCCGCGAAAAGGACGGGCTGTGGGCCGTGCTTTTGTGGCTCAATATCCTTGCTGCCCGCGGCGAAAGCGCCAAGCAGATCGTCACCGAGCACTGGGCCGCCTATGGCCGCAATTACTACTCGCGCCATGACTACGAGGAGATCGAGACCAACCGGGCCAATGCGCTGGTCGACGAATTGCGGGCGAAACTCGCTTCCTTGCCCGGCACCAGCGTGCGCGGCATGAAGATCGGCAGCGCCGACGATTTCGCTTACCATGACCCGGTCGACGGCTCGATAGCCAGGAACCAGGGCATCAGGGTGCTATTCGAAGGCGGATCGCGCGTCGTCTTCCGTCTCTCCGGCACCGGTACCTCGGGGGCGACGCTGCGTGTCTATATCGAGCGCTACGAGCCGGACAAGTCCAGGCACGATCTCGACACGCAGGAGGCGCTTGCCGATCTGATTGCGGCAGCCGATGACATCGCCGGGATTCGCAGCCACACGGGCCGCGTCAAGCCGAGCGTGATTACGTGAAGCTGGCGCGGCGCGCCTTTCCTTCTTCCCTTGTGGGAGAAAGTGGATTGGCGCGTAGCGCCGAGACGGTCGAGAGGGGTTGGACGGATCGTCGCAGGTGCCAGGCTGGTGCACCCCTCATACGTCGCCTTCGGCGACACCTTCTCCCACAAGGGGAGAAAGGGGAGCCAACCTGCCAACCCCTCAAACCGTCTAAGATCTGCTGTTGTGAGTGCGCGTGAGCCAGCTCGGCGCAATCATCACCAAAGAAGGCGTTCGCTTCGCCGCATGGTCGTCTGCGGCTAGCCGCATCTGGGTCTCGATCTTCGACGATGAAGGAACCCGGGAGATCGACCGGCTCGAACTCCAGTCGGAAGGCGAGGGCGTTCACGCGGTTTTCGTTGCCGGCCTCGCCGCCGGCACCCGATACGGATTTCGGGCCGATGGCGACTATGCGCCCGAGCAAGGGCTCTGGTTCGATCCCGACAAGCTGCTGGTCGACCCATATGCCGTCGAGATCGACAGGCCCTATGTCTATGACGGCAGGCTCGCCGCGCGCCGGGGCGAGGGGACAGATACCGCACCGCTACTGCCGAAGGCGATTGCCGCCACCCTGCCGCAACCGGTGCCTGCCTTGCCGCCGCTATTCCAGCCCGGCGGTCTGATCTACGAAGTGCCGGTGCGCGCCTTCACCATGCTGCATCCGGACATCCCGAAGCCCCAGCGCGGGACGATTGCAGCGCTTGCCCATCCGGCTATCGTCGAGCACCTGAAAAAGCTCGGAGTCGGGGCGGTCGAACTGATGCCGGTGACGGCATCGATCGATGAGCGGCATTTGCCGGCGCTCGGGCTGCGTAATGCCTGGGGCTACAATCCCGTGACCTTCATGGCGCTCGATCCGCGCCTGGCGCCCGGCGGTCTCGCGGAATTGCGGCAGACGGTTGCCACGCTGCGTGAGGCCGGCATCGGCGTCATCCTCGATCTTGTCTTCAACCACACCGGCGAAAGCGACAGGCTTGGGCCGACGCTGTCGCTGCGCGGCCTCGACAGCCGCGCCTACTACCGGCATTGGCCGAACGGCAGCTTGATCAACGACACCGGCACCGGGAACACAGTCGCTTGCGATCATCCGGTCGTCCAGGAAATGGTCCTCGACACGCTTCGTCACTTTGTCTGCCATGCCGGCGTCGACGGTTTCCGCTTCGATCTTGCGTCCATTCTGGGTCGGGTCGATGGCGTATTCGACGCCGAGGCACCGTTGCTCATGGCTATTCGGAACGACCCGGCCCTTGGTGACAGGGTGCTGATCGCCGAGCCTTGGGATATCGGCCCGGACGGCTATCAGCTTGGCAATTTTCCGCCGCCCTTCCTCGAATGGAACGACAGATATCGCGACGACATCCGCCGGTTCTGGCGCGGCGATAGCGGCATGGTCGGCGCGCTCGCCACCCGGCTTGCCGGCTCGTCCGACGTGTTTGCCAGGGCAGGCCAGCAGATAAGCCGTAGCGTCAATTTCATCGCCGCGCATGACGGCATGACGCTGGCCGACCTTGTTGCCTATAAGCACAAGCACAACGAGGCCAATGGCGAGCAGAACCGCGATGGCCACGACGACAATCTGTCCTGGAACAATGGCGTCGAGGGTGAGACCGGCGACCGGGCGATCGTTATGGCCCGTTTCGATGACCAATGTGCGCTGCTGGCCACGCTGTTTGCCTCGCGCGGCACGATCATGCTGACGGCCGGAGACGAATTCGGCCGCACCCAGAGGGGCAACAACAACGCCTATGCGCAGGACAACGAGATCACCTGGCTCGACTGGGGCGGTCGCGATCAGGCTTTGGAACAATGCGCCGTTTTGCTCACCGCGATGCGTCGTTCCGTGCCGGCGCTTTCCGACACGCGCTTCCTGACCGGAGAGCCGTCGCCCGGATCAGAAAAACCGGACGTCGTCTGGCTCACTGAAACCGGCACGCCGCTCGACGAGGCAGGCTGGGACGATCCGGGGCGGTACCGCCTGGTCATGATGCTCGGCGGCGATGATTGCCGCCTTGCCGCGGTCATCAATGGCGATCGCCGGGCGTGTATGTTCACGCTGCCGGAGCGCGACGGATTTCGCTGGGAGCCAGCCATCGAAACACCGGGCGGCGCAGCAGGAATTTCACGGCCTGTGCCAGGGCGAACGGTGATTTTCATGATCGAAGCCGCGCAACCTCAGATAAAGGAGAATGGCGATGGCAAGTGACAATGCCGAGTGGTGGCGCGGCTGCGTCATCTACCAGATCTACCCGCGCTCGTTCCAGGACACGACAGGGGACGGCAGCGGTGATCTGCGCGGCGTTGCCTCAAGGCTGGTTCATGTCGCATCGCTTGGAGTCGACGCCGTCTGGCTATCACCCTTCTTCAAGTCGCCGATGGCCGATATGGGCTACGACGTATCCGACTATACAGCCGTCGATCCGATGTTCGGCACATCAGAGGATTTCGATGCGGTGGTCGCCGAGGCGCACCGTCTCGGCCTGAAACTCATTATCGACCAGGTCCTGTCGCATTCGTCCGACCGGCACGAATGGTTCGTCGAAAGCCGTACGAGCCGCGATAACCCCAGGGCGGATTGGTATGTCTGGGCCGATCCGAGGCCCGACGGCACCGCGCCCAACAATTGGCTGTCGGTCTTCGGCGGCCCAGCCTGGGAGTGGGACGCCACCCGCAGGCAATATTGCATGCACAATTTCCTCGCCTCGCAGCCGGACCTCAATTTCCACAATCCGGAGGTTCAGGATGCCCTGCTGGAAACGGTGCGGTTTTGGCTGGAGCGCGGCGTCGACGGGTTTCGGCTCGATACGGTCAACTACTATGTCCATGATCGCTGGCTGCGCAGCAACCCGCCTTTGGCATCGAGCGTTGCCGGCACCATACCGAAACCAATCCCTACCTCTATCAGGAGCATCTGTTCGACAAGACGCAGCCCGAAAACCTCGCTTTCCTCAAGCGTTTTCGGGCGCTGCTCGACGAATATGAGGGCCGCGCCGCCGTCGGTGAGGTTGGCGACGAAGCCCGCTCGTTGCAGACGCTCGCCGCCTATACCGGCGGCGGCGACAAGCTCGACATGTGCTACACATTCGACCTGCTTGGACCGCAATTCTCGGCCGCACACGTGCGCGGATGCGTCGAAGCGTTCGAGAGTGCTGTCTCCGACGGCTGGGTCTGCTGGGCGTTTTCCAACCACGATGTCGTTCGCCATGTGACACGCTGGACGAGGCCCGGCGGCAATCCGGAGGTGGTGGCGAAATTCTCGATCGCGCTGCTGTCATGCCTGCGTGGATCGATCTGCCTCTATCAGGGCGAGGAACTCGGGCTGGAGGAAGCCGAATTGGCGTTCGAGGATCTGCGCGATCCATACGGCATCCGCTTCTGGCCCGGATTCAAGGGCAGGGATGGATGCCGCACGCCGATGGTCTGGGAGAGAGGCGCCGGGAACGCTGGGTTTTCAACAGGCAAGCCGTGGCTTCCGATCCCGGAAAGCCATCGCGCCCGCGCGGTCGATATCCAGAACGGCGAGGAAAAGTCGGTTTTAGCCAGCTATCGGGCGATGCTGGCGTTGCGCAGGCAGCATGCCGCTCTGGTACAGGGTTCGATCCGCTTTCTCGATGCTGAGGGCGATGTGCTTGCCTTCATTCGCGAAGGCGGCGGCGAGAAGCTGCTCTGCCTCTTCAATTTCGCCGAGGAGCCGGCCAAATGGCCGTTGCCGTCGGATCTCGCCGCTGTCGAGGCGGTCGACCTTGGCACCACCGGTACGGTCATTAGCGAAGAGGGATTGTCGCTGCCGCCGCTTGGTTACTTTCTGGGGCGAGCCGGCTGGGCTGCCAACCGATCAGCGTCCACCCCAACAAATGCTGTCTAAGGGGGTGATTGGAATTGCAAAGGCCCTAGGGGAGGTTCACCCTAGTCAAACATTTAACGAGGGTTTGTTATGCTCATCGAATTCACGAATGAAGTCGCATTCGGGGAGCCGCCGCCATCTGTAATTATGTCTTGTACGCTTCGCGAGGTACGAGAGCTGTCTTCGAAGTTATTGCTCCACGACATTGTAGACGTTTCATCTGGATTCAATGCAGATTTTTCAGGAGGGATATCTGGTTTTCAGGTTGCGATTGTCGAAGATAATGAGCACTTAGTGAAGGTAGAAGACGGAAAAGTATTGATATCATTGTCTAGAGAACACGCTCGCACGATTTCAGCGATGCTTGATCGCGTCTATGCACGAGGGCAGACTATATACGTTGACTTCGATGGCCTGAATCTCTTTGAAGAAGCAAATTTGATTATCTGTACTATCTGACTATTGAACGAGCACGGAGCGCCCGCAAGTCGCGCCCATGACCCGGACATCTGCCTCGCCGACATGCACGCCCAGTGCCGCAAGCACGTTATAAACCAATTCGTCGACCGGCGCCGTCACGGCGTTCAGAGCCGCAATCACCGCCGGCTTTACCGTTCCAAGCAGGGCGGTTACGCTCAGCAGCCCTAGTCCCAACGCATTGATCGAGAGCGACAGTTCATCGACGAGCGATGTCGTGAGGGATTGCGTCAGGTTTTTCGTAGAAGCGGTTTTTATCGTCTTGTTGGCGATTTCGGTGCTGTTGAAGGTCAATGTCGTCGGATCGTTGTTGGTGATATCAAGCGCTGCAGACCCGTTCACCGACAGCAATGGAATGAGCAAAAGCCTCACTGCCGCGATCTGGGCATTAGAGAACGACTGTGGATTGCTGAAATCGGCAAAGGCGGTGGGGCTGCTGTCGGCATCGCTGGCGGCAAGATGCAGCGAGGCAACGCCCGGACATGCCGCGATGGAAACCTCCAAACTGCCCGGGCGCCCCGTCGGGCAACTGATGTCGGTCAGCTTTGGCCTCGGCGTAGGCCACTTCGATATGCAGCGGAAGATTGACGGCCAGGAGAGTGGTGCCGCCTCCGAGATTCGAATTGCCGATGCCGACGGAGGCTACCAGCTTGATTCGTGTCTGCGCCGTGCGCACCACGGCGCCCTTCTCGCCGATTGTCAGCCACGGCGAGAATTGCGCAGGTTCGCCGATGGCGATGGCAAGCGTGGTCGAGGTAAGCCCCGGAACGGTGGCTCCGAGATTGAGCTCGACCTGCTTCGAGCCGTTGGCCAGTGCAGCGGCGGTGGTCAGCATACCCATGGCGCTAGCGTCGACGGAAAAACCGGCCGACTGTTGTCCGAGGCCGAGTTGGCCCATTGATCCAAGGTCGACAAGGCGATTGAGCGGTATCTTGACCGTGCTGGTGGTCCTTGACGCGATTGTCTGCAAAGCAAGCTTGCTGGTGCTGCCAACGGGTGAAACATCAGCCATGGCGGTGGCTATCTGGCCCACCGTCGCTTTCGAAGCCAGCACCTCCGAATAGCTGACACCTGTCAGCTGCAACTGGACGGCAAGTGCGTCGAAGAATGAAAGCAGGTTGACGTCGGCAGCGATCAGCGCGTTGTAGTCCATCACGCTGAGTGAAATGTTGCCGCCCAGGAGCTTGCTGAGAAGAGCGTTGAGGATGCCGCCATTGACGCTGAGCAGCCTGGACCCGACTGAGAACATCGCCTGCGGCGCTACGCTGGCAACGGCTTGGGTGCCGATGACCGGCGTAGGGATAAGCGAACTTGCGAAATAGCGGGCAGGAATCTTTTTCAGCGTGACATGGACGGCGTTGTAGGGCGTCTTGCCGGCCTCGAAACGCTTGTCGACGCCGAGCGACGACTCTGGTGAATATCGGCCGGCGGTGACCGACACGACGGTTTTCCCGAGGGCAGGGGCGATCGTCTGCCCTGCCTTCTGAACAACGATACCCGGCATTCCGTTGTCGCCGAGCGTGGTCACCACCGCCGCCTCAATGTTGTTGATGTTGGAGGCGGCGGTGATTGCCGCAAGATCGACCAGCGACTGAGCCTCCCGGCGCTCCACATAGATCGAGCCTTCATCGATGGCGAAGGCGGCCAGCGCCAGCGCGAACGGCGCGCACAGCGCCGTCATGACGGTGAAGTTCGCCCTCAGGTCGCCAAGCATCGAGCGGGCGGCCCGGCCGATTCTCCCCGGCAAAGTTTCCGACATTCAGATGCCTCCGACCCGTATTGTCGACTCGCGTGAGATCGTGGTTCCAGGCATGGGCAGCGCCGGGAACAGATTCCAGACCGGCAAGTTACGGGCATCGTATTGGATGGACACGACGAACTGGTTTCTGTCGGCTGTGCTGTCCTTGGCGTGATAGGTCAGCTTGGTGGAATCGACGAACGGATATCCGCCGGCATTGGTGTTGACGAAACTGGTCACCAGTGCCTGGCGCTCGCCTTCATTCAGCCCCGCTATCGCCATGCGGGCGGCGTCCGCTGCGATTTGCTGCACGGAGTTGCTTGCACCAAAATAGATACCGTATGCAACCATTCCGAGCAAAAGCAAGATGAAAATGGGCGAAAGCAGCGCGAATTCGATGGCGGAAGTTCCGGACTGTTCTCTAAATTGGCATAATTTGAGTCTTAGCTGGCGCGTATTGCGCCGCTTTATAGAGATTTTCTCAGTTTCTGCGCTGTTCATTTCCTTCGCCCATCGAGACATACCGAAGCCCGCGAAGATGTAATTCATGGTTGCTTAAAGACGGCTTAAGACCTTTCGGCAAAGTGGAATAGACGACAGATTTCCTGCCGGTGCCGAATGCTTGAAGTGTTGGGAAACGAAGCCAAGTCCATGGTTTCGACTGCTGTTCTGCCGGCCGCGAAGTGGCTGTCAGCGCGCCTTACTTAGGGTGACCTCACGAGTCTGTTGAAATAAAAAATTGCCACGTTACTGTTTGGCCACCAGCTGCCGGAGAGGGAACCGGCGGCGCGCTCAAAGGGACCATCTAATCGGTTTCGGGGCGTCAACACTCAAGAGGCGTAGCTAAAGGGCCGCCTCGACAGGGAGAACTTCATGCTGAAAAACATGCTGAAGGCGACGGTGTTCGCCACAACCATGGCCTTGGCCGCCGGCACGTTCTACGCGCCGGCCTTCGCCGAGGTCGTCTATAACCGCGGCAGCGCCGCCGAATCGGAGTCGCTCGACCCGCACAAGACCTCGACAATCTACGAAGCCAATGTTTTGCGTGACCTGTTTCAGGGGCTGACCATGCAGGACGCAAAGGCGAACCTCATCCCGGGCGCCGCCGAAAGTTGGACAGTATCGGACGACGGCACCGTCTACACCTTCAAGCTGCGCAAGGACGCCGTCTGGTCGGATGGCGCTCCGGTGACGGCAGATGACTTCGTCTACGCTTTCCATCGGCTGGAAGATCCGGCCACCGGCGCCGAATACGCCTCGATGCTCTATCCCGTGAAGAACGCCGAGGAGGTGAACACCAAGAACGCCAAGCCCGAGGAGATGGGCGTCAAGGCAATCGACGCAAATACTCTGGAAGTGACGCTGAAGGCGCCCACGCCCTATTTCCTCGAAATGCTGACCCACCAGGCGACTTTTCCGGTCAGCAAGGCCTCCATTGACAAGCTCGGCGCCGATTGGATCAAGCCGGGCAATTTGGTCTCGAACGGCGCCTTTACACTGGCGGAGTGGGTTCCCAATGACCACATCAAACTGGTCAAGAATCCGAAATTCTGGGATGCTGCAAGCGTCAAGCTCGACGTCGTCAACTACATCCCGACCGAAGATCGTTCGTCGGCGATGAAGCGCTTCGAGGCCGGCGAACTCGACAGCTACGACGACCTCCCGACCGAGCAGCTTGCCGACCTCAAGGCCAAGTTTGGCGATCAGATTCGCGTCGGGCCTTACCTCGGCACCTACTATTTTGCGATCAAGACCGACAAGGCCCCGTGGGACAACGTCGAACTGCGCAATGCCATCTCCATGGCAGTCGACCGCGATTTCCTTGCCGAAAAGGTCTGGCAGAACTCAATGCTGCCCGGCTATTCGATGGTGCCTCCAGGCATTGAGGGCTATACGCCGGCATTGGCCAAATACGCGGAGATGTCGCAGATCGACCGCGAGGATGAGGCCAAGAAGGTACTCGAGAAGCTTGGCTATACGCCCGAGAAACCGCTGAAGATGGAAATCCGCTACAACACGTCGGAAAACCACAAGAACACTGCGGTCGCCATCCAGGAGCAGTTGAAGCCGCTCGGAGTCGAAGTCACGCTGCTCAACACCGACACCAAGACCCACTACTCCTTCCTTGAGCAGAAGGGCGACTACGACGTGGCGCGTGCCGGCTGGATTGCGGATTACAAGGATCCGGAAACCTTCCTCGGCATCTCCCGCAAGGCAAGCGGCAACAACTATTCGGGCTACAACAGCCCGGAATTCGAGAAGGCTATGGACGAGGCTGCCGCCGCCGGCGGCAAGCCCGAAGAGCGCATGAAAGAACTCGCCGAGGCCGAGCGCATCCTCGTCGACGAGGTCGGCAACATCCCGCTTCTCTACTATAGCTACAAGGATATCGTATCTCCGAAGCTTCATGGCTTCGAGGATAACGTTATGGACGTGCATCCGTCCCGCTTCATCTCCAAGGACTGATCTCCTTGGCCGGACTGCCGCTCCTTTACAGCGCCGCGCGTCCTTCGGGACGCGCACAGGGCCCTGTAACGCCTTGATTTTGCGCGTGATCCTTTCGGAACCTTCGGTCCGGGTCATGCGTTAGGGGCGGCGGCTCCGGTTTGCCATCGCATCGGCCCGAAAATCGGAATCGATTTTCGGGAAGCACGATGCGAAGATTGAAGCGGTAGAGCGTACTTTGTGCGTCCAAGTGGACGCACGTCGCTCTAGGTCAAGCGGGGAACCGATGCTGCGATACGTATTCCGGCGGCTCCTGACCGCCATCCCGACGCTGTTCGTCATCGTGACCATGGCGTTCTTCCTGATACGTGTCGCGCCGGGCGGCCCGTTCAATCAGGAGCGGGGCCTGAGCCCCGAGATCAAGGCCAATCTTGAAGCGCAGTTCGGCCTCAACGACCCGCTCTGGCTGCAATATGTCCACTATCTCGGCAATCTGCTGCGCGGCAATTTCGGTCCGAGCTACAACATGCCGGATTTCACCGTCACCGAATTGTTTGCCAGGGGCCTGCCCGTTTCAATCCAGATCGGCGCCTCGGCCCTCGTCCTGGCACTGCTGCTCGGCGGCCTCCTCGGCACTGTTGCCGCGCTCAACCAGAACAAGCTTGCCGACTATTCGGTGATCGCGCTGGCCGCCGCCGGCAGCACCATCCCGACCTTCGTCATCGCCCCGGTGATCCAGCTTTTGTTCGGTCTGACCTGGAAGCTGCTGCCGATCGGCGGCTGGGGCGATGGCGCCCTGCTCAACAAGGTCGGGCCGGTACTGACGCTCGCCTTGCCGCAGATCGCCATCGTTGCCCGCCTGATGCGCGGCTCGATGATCGAATCGTTGCGCTCTCACCACATCCGCACCGCACGCGCGCTCGGCCTGTCGGACTGGTCGGTCATCGTCAAGCATGCGCTGCGCGGCGCCATACTGCCGATCGTCTCCTTCACCGGCCCGGCGGCTGCCGCGCTCCTCACCGGTTCGATCATCGTCGAGACGATCTTTTCCATTCCCGGCATCGGCCGCTATTTCGTCGATGCCGCGCTCAACCGCGACTACACGCTGGTCATGGGCACTGTGGTGGTGATCGCGCTGTTCACCATCGTCTTCAACCTGATCGTCGACGTCATGTATGCCTTCGTCGATCCGAGGGTGCGCTATGACTGACATCGCAGCCACCGCTCCGGCCGTCGTCGGCCGCTCCCTGTGGGGCGATGCCTGGGCACGGCTCAAGGCCAATCGCGCCGCCATGTTCAGCCTGTATTATCTTGCCTTCATCGCTGTCATCAGCGTGTTCGGGCCGTCTTTGCTGCCGCATCGATACACCACCATCTACGCCGACCATGTGCGCACGCCGCCGAGCTTCTCGGCCTATCCGAAGGCCGACATGATCGAAACCGCGCTCAATGAGGCGATCAAGCGCATGCGTGTCGACATTAAGGAGTGGCGGCAGGAAGGCAACCGCATCTTCGTCACCGTCACATCGCCCAAGCCGATCGACGACCGCAATGTCCGCTACCTCGACCGTTCGGATGCCTTCGATGACACAAAGATCGAGGGTAAATCGCCTGACGGCCTTGAAGCGGTGATGAGCGCTTCGATCAGGCAGCAATATTTCCTGTTCGGCACCGACAATACCGGCCGCGATCTCCTGTCGCGGACGCTGATGGCCGGGCGCATCTCGCTGGCCATCGGCCTGCTCGCCGGGGTCGTCGCCGGCGTCATCGGCGTGCTCTACGGCGCTACGGCCGGCCTTGCCGGCGGCAAGGTCGACGAGGTGATGATGCGCATCGTCGATGTGCTTTATTCGCTGCCGTTCATCTTCTTCGTCATCATGCTGGTGGTGTTCTTCGGCCGGAACTTCGTGCTGATGTTCCTGGCGGTCGGCGCCGTGCTGTGGCTCGACATGGCGCGCATCGTGCGCGGTCAGGCGCTATCGATCCGGCGGCAGGAATATGTCCAGGCGGCTGAGGCGATGGGCATCGGCCAGCGCGGCATCCTGATCCGCCACGTCATTCCCAATCTGCTTGGCCCGGTGGTCATCTACATGACGCTGCTGGTGCCGCATGTCATCATCCTGGAGAGTTTCCTGTCCTTCCTCGGGCTCGGAGTGCAGGAACCGATGACCAGCTGGGGCGTGCTGATCTCGACCGGCGCCAAGAACATCGGCACCGCCAACTGGCTGCTCTTGTTCCCTGCTTTCTTTCTTGTTTCGACGCTGTTCGCGTTGAATTTCGTCGGTGACGGCCTGCGCGATGCGCTCGACCCCAGGGATCGTTGAGATGGTCGCTTCCGAAACGATCCTCAGCGTCAAAGACCTTCGGGTCCGCTTCCGAACGCTCGATGGCGCGGTCGAAGCCGTCAAAGGCATCAACATCCACGTCAATGCAGGCGAAACCGTTGCGGTGGTCGGCGAATCCGGTTCCGGCAAGAGCCAGACGATGATGGCGGCGATGAGCCTGCTGGCCTCGAACGGCGAGGCGACAGGCGTCGTCGACTATCGCGGCCGCAACCTTCTGACCCTGAGCAAGTCCGAGCTCAATCAGATCCGCGGCCGCAAGATCAGCATGATCTTCCAGGAGCCGATGACCTCGCTCGATCCGCTCTATTCGATCGGCAATCAGCTGATCGAACCGATCCGCCGGCATCGCGGGCTTGGCGCCGCCGAGGCACGCGAAGAGGCGCTCAAGCTTTTGCGTCTGGTCCATATTCCCGATCCCGAGCGGCGGATGAAATCCTATCCGCACGAAATGTCGGGTGGCCAGCGACAGCGGGTGATGATCGCCATGGCGCTGGCCAACGATCCCGACATTCTGATCGCCGACGAGCCCACGACGGCGCTCGACGTGACGATCCAGGCGCAGATCCTCATGCTGCTTGCCGAACTGCAGCGCAAGCTCGGCATGGCGATCGTCTTCATCACCCACGATCTCGGCATTGTCCGGCGCTTTGCCGACCGCGTCTATGTCATGCGCTATGGCGAAGTCGTGGAGGAGGGCGAGGCGGAAGCAATCTTCGTCAACCCGCAGCATGCCTATACCAAGATGCTGTTGGCCGCCGAGCCGACCGGAACCAAGGCGCCGCCACCGCCAAATGCGCCCGTTCTGCTAGAAGGCAGAAATGTCGAAGTGACCTTCAAGATCGGCGGCGGGTTTCTCGCCGGCGAGCCGCTGATCCTGCGCGCAGTCGATCGCATTTCGATCCGGCTGAAACGAAACCAGACCATCGGCATCGTCGGCGAATCGGGTTCGGGAAAATCGACGCTCGGCCGGGCCTTGCTGCGGCTGCTGCCAACCGACGGCCTCATCCGCTTTGGCGATCGCGATATTTCCGCCGCCGACCGTCAGGCCATGCGGCCGCTGCGGCGCGAATTGCAGCTGGTCTTCCAGGACCCGTTCGGTTCGCTGTCGCCGCGCATGACCGTCGGCCAGGTCATCACCGAAGGACTTCTGGTGCATGAGCCGACCCTGTCGGGAAGGCAACGCGACCTGCGCGCGGTCGAGGCCTTAGGCGAGGTCGGGCTCGATCCGAATGCGCGCAATCGCTACCCGCACGAATTCTCCGGCGGCCAGCGCCAGCGCATCGCCATCGCGCGGGCGATGATCCTCAAGCCCAAAGTGGTCGTCCTCGACGAGCCGACGTCGGCGCTCGACCGCTCCGTCCAGAAACAGATCGTCGAACTGCTGCGCAAGCTGCAGGCCGATCATGAACTGTCCTACCTATTCATCAGCCACGATCTCGCCGTCGTGCGCGCCATGGCCGACTACATCATCGTCATGAAGCAGGGCAAGATCGTCGAGGAAGGGCCGACCGAGGCGATCTTCAGCAATCCGCAAGCTACCTACACGCAGACGCTGATGGCCGCGGCCATCGACGTCACACGGTTTCGCTTGAGCGCATAGCGCTTCCGGTGGGGACTGCAGCAGGTGGTGGGTGAAAGACACGTCCCTCGGTATCCTGCATCAAGAAACACACGAGGCAGCGCTGAAGCGCGAGGCCGAAACGGAAGCTCAGGCTATCCGCGTTAGCGTTCAGGATGATAAGGTGGATCTTGAGGGCAAGGTCGAGACTTGGCCCGAGTGCTACCGAGCCTGCCGCCTGGTCGTCGCCGGCCCGAGAATCTGGACACGGCGATTTCTTTGAGGCCGCGTCCCTGCGATCGACAGACGCGGCAGGCCTTGCATGAACATCGTGATGTTTACCAACACATTCACCCCGCATGTCGGCGGCGTTGCACACAGCGTTGCGTCGTTGTCGGAGATGCTGCGTGAGTTGGGGCATGCAGTCCTGATCGTCGCGCCGGACTATGCGGAAGCAGCGCGATCAGAAAGCGATATCCTCCGCGTCCCGGCGATCCAGAATTTTAACGGGAGCGATTTTTCAGTGCCGATCCCGTTCACCCGCTCCCTTGAGAAGACACTGAACGCCTTCGAACCGGATATCGTCCATTCGCACCACCCGTTTCTTCTCGGCGACACCGCCCTTCGCATCGCGGCTTCGCGAGCGTTGCCGACGATATTTACCTATCACACCCGCTACGAACTCTACGGCCACTACGTTGCGCAGGATGCACCGGTCCTCCAACGGCTCGTGCTCAGCCTCGCGGCTGGCTACTGCGATCTGTGCGAGCATATCATCGCTCCAACTGGCAGCATTGCCGACCTCTTGCGCCACCACGATGTCACCAAACCGATCACCATAATCCCGACCGGGATCGACTTGGCCAGGTTCGCCGAAGGAGATCGGCTGAGATTGCGGAGCCGGTTGGGACTAGCGGAAACCGATTTCATCGTCGGGCACGTAGGCCGGCTGGCGCCGGAGAAGAACCTGACTTACCTCACTGAAGCAGTTTGCCTGTTTCTTTCGCAAAATCAGCGCGCGCATTTTGTTGCCGCCGGCGACGGTGCGTCAGCGTCCGAGATGCGCCGAATGCTGGACGAGGCGGGTCTTCAGGACAGATGCCATCTGCTAGGCGTGGTCGAAGGCGCCGAACTGGCCGACGTCTATGCCGCCATGGACGTCTTTGCCTTCTCGTCGCGTTCCGAAACCCAAGGTCTTGTGCTTGTCGAGGCGATGGCGACCGGCGTTCCCGTCGTTGGGCTTAATGAACCTGGAGTCCGTGAGGTGGTACGCAACGGAAAGAACGGCTATCTCCTGTCAGCCGATGCGTCCCCAGGCCAATTCTCCAAGGCTCTCGCCAGAGTCCGCGCGATCACTGCGCCGGGCCGAGCGGCATTGCAAGAAGAAGCCAGACAGACTGCGGCCTCCTATGCACGATCCTCGACCGCGCAGCAGACCGTCGAGCTCTATTCGCAGGCTGTCGCAAGCCATGCCGGTGCCCGAGCTACCCGCACTCGTTCATTTGAGGCGACGCTCGAAGGTCTCAAGCAGGAATGGAGAATCCTCGCCAACCTCGCCAATGCCGTCAAGGACGCGGTGGCGACGCGCGGTGACTCCGCAAAGTGACGGCTGCGGGACGCCGCGTTTGCGCCCGGACTGCTGCTATCCGTCGTCGCCTGCCCTAGCCGTTTCGCTCAATGAGAATTCGTCGGCTCGATCCGTGCGCCAGTTGGTCTCGCGGCATTATCGATGTTTTTGGATGCGCGGAGGCAGATGTTCACCAGGCACCTCGCTCTCTCCTCTGCAGTTCCAGAAACAGTTGCGCCTCATTGAGGCGAGGCGGCTCATTCTGTCGCGGGACTGCGAGCGGCGCAGCGTTCCCGGTCGGCTACGAAAGCGTGTCGCAGTTCACCCGGGAATATGGTCGTCTGTTCGGCCGGACGCCTGTTCGGGATGCCAAAGAGACAAGAGGTACAACCTTGGCCGCCGCTCGAGATGCCGAAACCCTGGAGCTTGTACCTGAACCGACGAGCATGTGCTCTGTAAGTGGCGGGCGAGCGAGGCCCTGTCTGCGCGGCAGGGGACTCCGCTGACGGGCATGTGGCGGCTT
Source organism: Mesorhizobium delmotii (assembly GCF_900149755.1). Lineage (NCBI taxonomy): Bacteria > Pseudomonadati > Pseudomonadota > Alphaproteobacteria > Hyphomicrobiales > Phyllobacteriaceae > Mesorhizobium > Mesorhizobium delmotii. The sequence goes on from NZ_FUIG01000013.1 coordinate 1,672,080, forward strand.
ACCGAGGGACGGGGGCGGAGCATCAATTCCTCATTCTAGGCCTCTTGGGCGGTGGGTTTGGGCAGATGCGGCAACATTAGCAAGTGGAACAATCCGACAGCCGGTGAGTTTTCAAGATGAAGGGCGATCTGTTTCGGAGGAAGACCAGAATGAAACGCGTCCTTGCACAAAATGCGGTACGACTGATGCTGGGCGGCGTGACCGCCTGTCTGCTTACGGTCGTCGAGATTCCCAACCCGGTTGCGCCATTGTCGCTTGTGTCCGAGGCAAGGGCTGCCACCGATGTTTCCATTTCGATCAGCACATTCTATGACGACCTGTCTTCCCACGGTGATTGGGTTTCGTACCGGGGAGCGACCGTTTTCGTCCCGGTTGATGTCCCTGACGATTGGCGTCCGTATACCATTGGACACTGGGTCTATACCGAGCAGTATGGCTGGCTCTGGGTGTCCGATGAGCCGTTCGGCTGGGCGACCTACCATTACGGCCGGTGGGGCTATGCCGACGACATCGGCTGGTACTGGGTTCCCGGCACTCGTTGGGCGCCAGCATGGGTGAGCTGGCGGCGTGAAAGGGAGCACATCATCTGGGCTCCGCTGCCGCCGCGCCGCGATCCCGATTTGATTTCAATCGAGGTGACCTTCGACACCACGCCGGATTTTTACTGGGTCGTGGTCCCCACCCGCGAATTCCTTGCTGAGGACATTTCCGTCGTCGTTATCCGTGATGAGCCGGAGTTTGTGCGCATTGTCGAAGCGGCCGAGCCGGCCGCCGACGTGACGATCCAGAACAACGTGGTGATCAACAAAGTCATTGATGTTGATGTGATCGAGAAAGAGACGAGCCAGGAGGTGACTGTCGTCGAGGTCAGCGAGACCGAGACGCCCGAGCAGGCCGGCAAATTGGAAAACAATACGGTCACGGTCTTTGAAGGTGAAGTGAAAGCCGATCCCGATGCCAAACCAGCTGAGCTCAAAGACATCGAGGAGGTGAAGCAGGTCCAGGCAGGCCGGAAATCGAAGCCGACCGAAGGCGCAGCAACGACCGAACAGGCGCCGGCGACCGGCGAAGAGGTTGAGCCGGAAGAGACCGCCAAGCCTGAGAAGCCGACGAGCGAGGAGCAACCGACCGTTGAGCAGCAACAGGCCGAGCCGGACCAGGCGGCCAAGCCTGAGAAGCCGAAGGCCAAGGAGCAGCCTGCCGCCGAGCAGCAGCAGGCCGAGCCGGAACAGGCGGCCAAGCCTAAGAAGCCGAAGGCCAAGGAGCAGCCTGCCGCCGAGCAGCAGCAGGCCGAGCCGGAGCAGGCGGCCAAGCCTAAGAAGCGGAAGGCCAAGGAGCAGCCTGCCGCCGAGCAGCAGCAGGCCGAGCCGGAAGAGACCGCCAAGCCTGAGAAGCCGAAAGCCAAGGAGCAGCCTGCCGCCGAGCAGCAGCAGGCCGAGCCGGAACAGGCGGCCAAGCCTGAGAAGCGGAAAGCCAAGGAGCAGCCTGCCGCCGAGCAGCAGCAGGCCGAGCCCGAGCAGGCGACCGAACCCAAGCCACAGAAGCAAGAAAACAAGGCGTGCGATCCGCAGACTGGGGCGAACTGCTAGGGTGCGGGTACAGACTAACGGCACCGCGATCGTTCCACCGCGGTGCCCGCTGAACGGCATCGCGCCAAAGCTGCGACCCCTTGCCATGCGGACGATCGCGTCCTTGACGGCTCGGCGCGGCAATCGGCGGTAATGGGGCAGTCATTCGCGGAATGTCGCGCCATTCAACGTTCTCCGCCGCGCACGAGCGTGTGGAGTCCAGTCCGGAGTATCCACTGCGAGCACCTCTCCGGAGCGGGTCTAAACCATCTCGCCGTCGGTACCCCGAACCTGTCTTCAAGAGCGTTGGTGGTAGTTCTCGCGAGGTCAACTTCTAGCGTTCACCTCAAGCACCCCGAAAGACCGCTATTGGGGCACTTGCCGACATCGCTCAGTTTCGAGGACCTGTGCCTTGCCTCGCTTGACAGAGGACTTCTCGCGACCGCAAGGTCTCGTGATGCAGACGATTAGTTGGAATAGAATTGCGCGTGGTGCGGCCGTCGGGGCAATCGTGCTGATGATTGGCACAAATGTGCCTGGGTCGGCGCGTGCCGACGGCTCGCTCCTTCTCACAAGCCCGTCTCAGCCAGCCAACGTCGGCGACGCAATGCTGGCGGCCGCCAGTTATCATGATTCCGGCGCATATGATCGCGACCTTGCCGCCGTGGCGAAGCAGGCCGGCGATTGGGTCGTCGAACGCGCAATGGAGGTGCCTCGCCCCGCACTGGTGCTCGATATCGACGAGACGGCTTTGGCCAACTGGGAAGTGATCACACGTGACAATTTCGGCCGCCCGATCGGCGGCGCCTGCGACATCGCAATCGACGGTCCCTGTGGCTGGGCCGCCTGGGACCAGCTCGCGAAGGATCCGGCCATCGACCCTGTGCTGGAGGTCTTCCGGCAGGCGCGAACGGCAAAAGTCGCAGTATTCTTCATCACCGGACGTCCGGAGGACCAGCGTCAGGCGACCGAACAGAACCTGCAATCGGCGGGCTATGCCGGCTATGAGCAACTTTATATGGTCCAGCCGGGAGCCAAATATGGTTCCGCCGCTGATTTCAAGGCACCCGTAAGAGCCGAAATCGAAAAGGCCGGCTACACGATCATTGCCAATGTCGGTGACCAGCCATCCGACCTGTTCGGGGGACACGCCGAGAAGCTGTTCCTGCTGCCGAATCCGTTCTACAGGGTTCGCTGACGACGTGTACGGCTCAAACCCGACCGCTAGGGCCCTTGCCGCCCAACGGCAGGCCGTGACCGTTGTTTACCTTGAGCAGCAACGAACGAACGACGGCTGTCGGGCGGGCAGACATGCCGATCATATTCATCTCCGGGTACGGCAACGTGGCGATGTCAGCCCAGCGCTCTAAGTTTGACAGCCGCATATTGGCCCGACCAAGACGGGGCCCCTGGTCGGGCCCGACCACAGACGATCGATTGCGGCTAATGTCATGGCTACCCCTAACATAGCGAGGCAGCAGATAATCGGCGATTAGATCGGTGTCCCGTTGCTGCCATCTGACGCGCGAGCCAGCGTGGCTGATCTCGGACGCCGGTTTCACTATCCAGCGCCAGGAAAGAAGGCGGTTTCCCGCGCGACTCTGGCAGCTCGCAGTCCACACCGCGCGGAAAGCGCTCCCCGGCGCTGAAACAAACGAAACACTTCGCGTTCGGCGTGGAAAAACGCCTGAAACAGGGATGGTTTAAATGCAATGGCATCGCTGCACCCGCGGCGCCAATCAATGGAGTGTTGCAATGTCGATAATGCGAGCAGCTTACCGCTCTTTCCGGGACTACCGGGTTCACCGTATGGCGGAACGGACGCTTGCGGCGATGGACGATGCCTTCCTGAGGGACATCGGGATCAGCCGGTCCGAGATTGGTTTGGTGGTCCGCGGCTTGAAGCGCGGCCAAGAAGACAAGGCGGGCTGAACCATGAAACTTTCATTTAGGCTCCCGCTACTGGCCTGTGCGAGCGCGGCCGCCCTTCTGGCGGCGCCCGCCGCCAATGCCCATGAAACGGGCGTTCCGTATCGCCAGGCCAAGGCGGCGGTTGCAGCGGATTCGACAAGCGTTCCGCTGTTCGAAAACCTCGGCAGTCATTCCTACCCTGTCACCACTACCAACCCGCTGGCGCAGGCCTATTTCGACCAGGGCCTGCGCTGGGCGTGGGCGTTCAACCACGCCGAAGCGCAGCGCGCTTTCAGGGCCGCGCAGAAGCTGGACCCGACCTGCGCCATGTGTTTCTGGGGCGAGGCCTACGTGCTCGGCCCCAACATCAACGCCAGCATGGGCCAGGAGGCGGCCGCGAACGCCGCCGAAGCCGTAGCGCAGGCGCGCAAGCTAGCGCACCTCGCCTCCAGCCGGGAAAAGGATCTTATCGCCGCGCTCTCCAAGCGCTACAGCGCCGATACTTCGGCCGATCAGGGTGCCCTGAACCAGGCCTATGCCGCGGCGATGGCGGAACTGGCAGACCGCCATCCGCAGGACGACGAGATCGCCACGCTCTACGCTGACGCGCTTATGAACCTGATGCCGTGGGACTACTGGCTTGACGGCGGAGCAACGCCAAAGCCGGACACGGTCAAGCTTGTGGCCTCGTTGGAGCGGGTTCTGGCGCGCAAACCGGATCATGCCGGCGCGATCCATCTCTATATCCATGCCGTCGAAGCATCCGCGACGCCGGAAAGGGCCGAAGCCCATGCCGACCGGCTTGCCGCCCTCATGCCCGGCGCCGGACACATCGTGCACATGCCAGCGCACATCTATCACCAGGTCGGCCGGTGGATCGACAGCCTGGAGATCAACCGCGAGGCGGTGGCAGCGGACGAGGCCTATTTCGAGCGTGTCGGCATAGCGCCGGAGAGCACGCCCGGTGTCTACACGGACGGCTATTATCCGCATAACCTGCATTTCCTGATGACCTCAGCACAGATGGCGGGCGACGTCGAGGCAATCGCCGAGGCGGCCAAAAAGCTCGAATCGCTGGTCTCCGACACCATGGCCAGAAAGGTGGCCGGGCTGCAGCCGATCAAGGCGGCTCCCTATTTCGCGCACGCCCAGTACAGCGATCCCGAGGTCATACTCGCGCTGCCGCTGCCGGCAAACGCCCTGCCTTATGTCGAGGCAACCTGGCGATATGCGCGGGGCGTCGCCTTCGCCGCAAAAGGCGCGAGCGAGGCGGCGCGCGCCGAGACCGCCGCAATCCGCAAGCTCGCCGCCGAGACCGATTTTTCCACGGAAACGGCGGGAGGACTTCCGGCGCCGGATTTGCTGGAATTGAGCGCGCTGATCGTGGAGGCCCGCATTGCCCAGCACCAGGGCAACCTGCGGGAAGCGCGCGATAAGCTTGAGGCGGCGGTCGCGATCGAGGACGGCCTTGCCTATATGGAACCGGCCTACTGGTATTATCCGGTCCGACAGACCCTCGGCGCGGTCTACATGGCCATGGGTGAGCACGAGGCGGCCGCGGCAGCCTTCGAGCACGTGCTGGAGCAGACTCCAAACAACGCCTGGGCGTTGTGGGGCCTGCGCGAGGTTTTCCGCAGGACCGGCGGGACAGCGGACGCCGAAGAGATGGATGCGCGCTTCAAGGCCGCCTGGGTGGGAGCGCCGGATTTTCTCGGCATCGAACGGCTCTGACCCGCGCTTAAGGTGCCGGCGTCGTTGTCGGCTCAGGAAACGTGTCGCAGCCTCGCAACCCGGTTGCGACACACAATCCCAGGTCGAAAAAAGACCTGCGTGGCCGGTACGCCTGCCTTTCAGTGCCACACGTCATAGTAGAAACGCAACGCAGCTGGATCCCGAAAATCAGAAGTTTGAGCGGGCTATCCCCTGGAGCCACAAAGTCGCATAAGCCGAAAGGGCTGAGGCGCTGGTCCAACCAGCCAGCGGCGCGCTCAAGCGTAGAGGTAACCCATGCCGCGGATCGTCCTGATCACCTCCGGCTTGGAGGGATCGACCTCGATTTTCTTCCGCAGGCGCGAAACGCGAATGTCGATGCTGCGATCGAAGGGATCCCAGCCGCGGTCATGGGCGAGCTCGAGCAGTTGATCACGGTTGAGTACTCGTCCGCGATGTTCGCTGAATACTTTCAGAAGCCGGAACTCCATCGCGGTGATCGCTATTTCGACCCCCTCGGCGTTGTATAATTTGTGTTCGTCAGGGTCGAAGCGGCACTTGCCGAACTGGACCTGGTGAGGGCCCGGAGTACTCGACTTCTCCGCAGCGCGTTCGCTCGCCGATGTTCTGCGCAGCACGGCCTTCACCCGCGCCAGCAGCTCCCGAAGGTCGACGGGCTTCGCGACATAGTCGTCGGCGCCAATCTCCAATCCGACAACGCGGTCGACGATTTCCGCCGATCCGGTCAGCATGATAATGGCAACGTCTGAGTGCTCTCGTAGATATCGCGCCAGGGAGAGGCCATCCTCACCTGGCATTCGGATATCCAATATGACCACATCGACGTGCTGGCTATCAATAAGTTCACGCAGTGCAGGCCCCGCGTTGGCCGGCGTCACGGCATAGCCATGATGCTCCAGATATTCCGCCACCGTGTCGCGGATATCCGGTTCGTCATCGCAGACAACTACGTGTGCGTGCGTCGTCAAAATCGACCACCGAGCAACTAGCCTAATATAAGTTGCCCCTGAAGTGACGTGCAAATCAACGGATCTGTCAAGTATTGTTGTTGACCAGATTCGAGACAAACGAACGGAGCTCGTTCGGTTTGATCGGTTTCTCAAGATAGGGCCGTTTCGCGGCGCGCAGGAACATCTGCGCGTCTGGGCTGATCGTGTCCCCCGTCAGGAAGGCTAACCTGTCGAGCTCGGCCGGATGAAGCTTGGCAATCTGGTTGAACAATCCCCGTCCATCCATGTTCGGCATTTTCAGATCGCTCAGGATCAGCGCGAAAGTGCGGTTCTGGAGGTGCAGCAGCGCTTCTTCGCCGGATCTGGCAATGGTGACCTTGAAACCATCTCGCCTGAGCACCTCAGCAACCAGCTCACCCACTTCCTCTTCGTCGTCCACGACCAGACAAGCAATACCGGTTGAATTCGGGAGCTCGTCTTCGGCCGTTTCGGCTCGTTCCTCGATACGGTCCGAAGCAGGCAGCGAAAGTATGAAGGTCGAGCCACCCCCCTCGGGGGATTCTACTTCGATGGTTCCTCCATGGGATTGAACGATCCGATGACAGAATGACAGCCCGATCCCGGTCCCTGACCCAATCTCTTTCGTCGTGAAGAACGGCTCGAAAATGCGGGGAAGTATCTCTTTGGGAATTCCCGGACCCGTGTCGGCAACGCTGACGACTATGTTGCCGGTTTTGGGATGAAGCCGCGTTGAAACCGTGATTGTCCGTCGCCCTTCCCAGCCGTGAAGCGCCTGTTCTGCATTGACAAGCAAGTTGATCAGCACCTGGCCAAGCTGATCGGGATCCGCCCAAATCGGGGGAAGACCAGGTTCAAGATGAACTGAAAGCCCGATGTCCGACGATCGAATCGAATAGCTCGCCACTTCCACCGCCTCGGAAATAATGTCATCGATCGCAACGTTTGAGGTTCGCGTCGGCTGCTGTCTGGCCATAGCCAGGAAAGTCTTGACGATCCTGGCGCAGCGTTCGGCTGCCTTGCTCATCTTGTCGGCGCGTTCCACGACCTTGGCGTCCGTTGCGGTCTCCTTCAACAGCGATGACAGGCCAAGCACCACCGAGAGCGGGTTGTTCAGCTCATGCGCAACCCCCGCCAGCAATCCACCGAGCGCCGACATTTTTTCGTTCTGGTGCAGCGTCTCGCGCTGTCGCTCCAATTGCTGCTGCATTTCGATACGGTCGGTGAGATCGTAGGCGTGGGAAACGATCACCTTCTCACCGTGGTAATCGATCAGTCGAGACGAAACCGAGCACCAGCAGGTTCCACCGTCCTTGCGTTTGAGCTGGGTTTCGAAATCGTCGACCAGCCCCGTCGCGAGCAGCCGTTCAACGTATCGCATCCGCTCTGAAGGATCGACATAATAGTCGACGGCGCTGGTGACGTCGCCGAGCAGCTCAACGGTGGCGGGGCTGCGGTAGAGCAGCTTCCCGTCATGCGCGCGGGTCATCTGGATGTTGACGGGGCAGGCTTCGAGGACTTTGCGGACCATTTCATCTGCTTCCTTGGCGGCCTCCTCGGCTCGCTTGCGCTCTGTAATGTCGACACGGGTGACCACGAACCCGCCTTCGCGGGTCGGACAGTTCGAGACGAAAAACCAACCCCCGTCCGTATGACGGAATTCCTGTTGCCGGAATTCGCGGCGGTCCCTTGCCCTCTCGGCAAGCCAGTCGTCGATCTTGTCCCGTGGAACCGGAAACTGGTTGCGCTCTGCGGTCACGCGGAGGAAATCGAACCAGTTCACCCCGGGAACGAGCACATCCGCGCTTATCGCGTGCATCTGGCGGTACCTGCTGTTGGCCAGCACTAGGCAATCGTTCCTGTCGTAGAGAGCAAACCCTTCGGCCAGAGATTCGATCGCGTCGATCAGCCGCTCGTTGGCCTTGCGCGTTTCTTGCTGGGCGGTGATCATGTCGGTGATATTAGTCGTGTTCGACACTATCACCTGCCTTCCCTGGAAATCGATCAGGCGAGCGGAAATCGAAGCCCAGAAGGCCTTGTTCTCGGTGTCGTACTGCTGGACCCGAAAATCATCGATCCTGCCCTTTGCGATCAGGGTGCGCTCCAATATTGCGCTATAATCTGGATCGACATAGTGGTCGGTTATTCGAGGACGGTCGGCGTAGAGATCTCTGGTAGCAGGATTGCGGTAGAGCGTTTCTCCCTCGATCGTGGTCATGTGTATCGGCGAAGGGCAGGCATCGAGCACCTTTTGCAGCAGTGCCGTGGCGTCGCGCTCGGCAGCCTCGGCCTTCTTGCGCTCGCTGATGTCGGCGCGCGTTACGACGAAGCCGCCAAGATCGGTGGGATGTATCGATACCGAGTGCCATTTGCCGTCGGAGAGGGGTACTTCGAAATGGGAGTGGAACTCAATTCGGCTTTGGATACGCTCATCGAGCCACTCATCCTCGCGCCCAACCGCATTGCGGAACACGCCGCGCTTGGCGGATTCGCGAAGGAGTTCGCCCCATTCCACGCCCGGTTCAACGAGATCCCGCACCGGGTGGTTCAACTCCCGGTAAAGACTGTTGCACATGACCAGGCGGTGGTCTTCGTCGTACAGCGCGAATCCCTCGGAGAGTGATTCAACGGCGTCTGCGAGCATCTCCCGCGCCGCGGCGACTTCGCCGTCACGCTTCTTCTGCTTGGTCACATCGGCGATGCCGGCGAGAACCACTCGCCGGCCCTGGAACTCGACAATCCTGAGATTGCCCGTGGCCCAGAACTCCTGGCCGTCGGGTCTTTTAAGAAGCACCTCGCAATTTTCGACGACGCCCTTTTGCATGAGCTCCCGATTGATTTCCCGGTGTTTCTCGGGGTCGACAAAGTAGTCGCCGAGCCGCACCGTCTCGCGTTGCGCCTTTTTGCTCCATCCAAGCAGCCGTTCGGCAGCATTGCTCTGGTAGATGAGTTCCCCCGAACTTGCATCGTTCATCCATACCGGCAACGGATGATGCTTGATCAGGAAACCGAACAGATCCTCGCGCTGCTTCCGTTCCGTGATGTCCAATACCCCGATGATGAGCGAGGGGCGCCCGCCATAAACGCCGCGACGGCAGTTAGTCGAGCACCAGACAGTCGATCCGCTTGCGTTTCTAAGCTGGATTTCGTGATCCCGCACGATGTCGGTGTTGCTGGCGAGAGAACTGATTTCATCGAATTCGCCAGTATTCACGAAATGATCCGTCAGGAATTGCGGCCCTTGCGGGGCCCATTTTCGGCCAAGCAGGTTCGACGCATCGAGGCTTTCGTAGAGGATCTGCCCGCTTCCCGCGTCCACCACCCAAACCGGCAGCGGGTGACTGTCCGTGATGCAGCGGAATATCTCCGCGTTTTCCCGGTGCGCGATCTGCGCTCGCTTCATCTCGGTAATGTCGACGCTTACCAGGGCCATGCCGCCATCAGGCCGAGGATGTGCGGTGAGCAACTTCCACCGGCCATCCAAAGTCTCCGCTTCAACTGGAGCGTCGTCGATTTGCGTCCATCGCGCCGCGGCGCTTTCAACAAACGTGTTGCCAGGCTCGATGGGGCGGCCGTCGAAACTCTTTAGATGTGAGAGGGCTTCGGCGACTGCGGCAATGGCATCCATCGGCTGCATCTCGCCGCGATTGAGCCGCTGGCTTCCAAATATCTGCGGATTGCTCCCAACGAGGACATTGTTGGCGTCAAAAAGGGCATAGCCTGTGTGTGTGGATGGCACCGGATTATCAGGCCGCATGGTCGTTCCCTTTGTTCACGTGATCTCCCGACGGCGGATACTAGACCCTCTTTGTTTCAGCACACATTCAGACGCCGCGTGATTTGTTTCAACTGTTTCGGCGCGTGGGAGTCTTCGCCAGCGCTGACGTGAAAACGAATTCTATCAATCCTCCGGAAAAACGGCCGAAACACGAATGGCCTAGGTTGCACGGCCGATATCAAGGCTCGAGCAAACGACCCGGACCATAACCAGCCACAAAATGCCGCCTGTCATCGCCATGGCGCGCGCGCTGAAACAAACGAAACACTCCCACCGCACCACTGAAAAACGTCGGAAACGAAGGCGGTGTATGACAAGAAGAGCCGCAGATGCGGCAAATTCAACCGGCGAAACGCAAATGTCTGGCGCCCAGGATGAACAATCTAGTCTTGGCGAGTGTCGATGCGTCTTGCTCTGAAACCTGAGGGTTCAATATGGATAAGCCAGTTACTTCGTACGATTTCCCCGACCGGCTCCTCGCGAGCCTTATTGACCAAAACCATCCGGCCTATGAAGAGGCTCGCGGGCTCTACAACGCTATGATCGACAAGCGGCCGCGCTGGATCGTCCCCTGCGCCGAGGTCGCCGACGTCGTCGCGGCAGTTAATCATGCCCGAGAGAAGCATTTGCTTCTTGCCATTCGCGGCGGCGGCCACAACGGTCCAGGCTTCGGCAGTTGCGACGGCGGAATGGTCATCGACATGTCGCCGATGAAACGGGTCGATATCGATCCCAGGACCAGCACGGTCCGCGTCGGGGCCGGCTGCACCCAAGGCGATGTCGACCGCGCCACCAGCGCTCATGGGCTGGCGGTGCCGGCGGGCCTCGTCTCGACCACAGGCATCGCCGGACTGACGCTGGGCGGCGGAACCGGCCATCTAACGCGCAAACACGGCCTCACCATCGACAATCTGCTTGCGGCCGAGGTCGTGCTGGCCGACGGCAGCGTCTTGACGGCAAGTGATGACGAACACCCGGAGCTGTTCTGGGCGCTGCGCGGCGGCGGCGGCAACTTCGGCGTCGTGACGCGCTTCACATTTCAGGCGCATCCGGCGAAGGATGTCTATGCCGGGCCGATCTTCTTCGACATCGAACATGCCGCAGAGATCATGCGCTGGTACCGCGACTTCCTGCCCGGAGCGCCGCGAGAGCTCGGGATGTTCTTCGGCATCAAGACGGTGCCCGCCTGCGACCCTTTCCCACGCGAGATCTGGGAAAGGCGCATCTGCGCGCTGATCAGTTGCTACAACGGCGCGGAGGAGGACGGCATCCGGGCGATGCAGCCCGTGCGCGACGCGCTTCCCAGGCCTCTGATGGACGGTATGATGCAGATGCCCTTCGTCGATCTGCAGGCGCTGTTTGATCCGCTGCTGCCGAAGGGCTTGCAGTGGTACTGGAAGGGCGATTATGTCGACGAGCTGTCCGATGCGGCCATCGCTGCCCATGCCGAGCACGGCTCGAAGACCCCGACCGAGCTGTCGCTGATGCATCTCTACCCCATCGACGGAGCGGTCCAGGAAGTGGCTCCGGACGCCACCGCCTGGGGAGCGCGGCGAGCGCGTTGGTCCATGGTTATCGCCGGCATCGACCCCGACCCGACGAAGGCGCCGGAGCTGAGGCGCTGGGCAAGCGAGTATTGGGCCGCGGTGCACAAGCACAACCCGCATGGTGGCGCCTATATCAACTTCATGATGGATGATGAAGGCGAAGCGCGCGTACGCGCCGCCTACGGCGCCAACTATGAGCGGCTCGTCGCGGTCAAGCGCAAATACGATCCGGCGAACCTCTTCTGCGTCAACCACAACATCCGGCCGTAAGCCGAGGCTGAGCCTGTCCGTCCTTGGGTCGCGCCGAGGCGGACAGGCCTGTGGCATGCGGAAGCCGGTGTCGCGCCATCGAGGAAGACTCTCGTCGAATCTCCGACGAGACCACAACCAACAAAATGCGGCCCGCCCCGTCGCGCGTGCTGCTGAAACAAACGAAACACTCCCACCGAACTACAGAAAAACGCCTGAACGAAAGCGGTACATGACAATAAGAACCGAAGACACGGAAGATTAAATGGGAGAGACGAAAATATCCAGAGCCAAATACCGAACATCTAGTCTTGGCAAGGGTCGACACGTTTTGCTCCGAAACCTGAGGTTCAAAATGCATAGGCCAGTTACTTCATACGATTGCCCCGACCGGCTTCGCGCGAGCCTTGTTGACCAAAACCATCCGGCCCATGAAGGGGTTCGCCGGCTCTTGCAACGCCATGATCGACAAGGGGCAGACGATCATTCGTTGCGGACGCCATGTCACACAGACGCCGCGCAGGCGCTCTGTACTGAGTTTCAAAGGTTTTGATGGCGCCGCGCGTGAAGGGCCAGCCTTGCTGCGGCCGCGGCTAAAACTAAACTACGATTGTCATGTTATCCTAGTCAGGTGCGCGGATCAACCTCCGAAGGCGGTCATCTGGGCAATGCCACCGCGGCTCATCTGGACAGTTCGGTCTCGGCCGCGATTGCCCTTTCAGCCGAAACGGTTGGCGCGGAAGGTTGCAAGCATGGGGTGCGGATTGCCGGAGGCGATTTCTTTGGCTAGCAATTCGCCGACGATCAGTCCAAGCGTGGCGCCGCTGTGGCTAAAAGCGACGTGAAGGTCGGCGACGGTCTCGACGGAGCCAAGCACCGGCTCGCCATCGCCGGGGATAGGCTTCGGGCCAACGGCGTAGGTTGCGAGTTGGAGCCGCGGATTGCCGTCAAGCACGGCGCTAGCTTCGTCGAGCAGTCCTTTTACGGTTTTGTCGTGCACGGTGTAGGTGTCGTCCGAGTTGACCACGACTTCTTCCTCCGACCATGCCGAATCCAAAACAAGTGCGCCATCCGGCGTCGGGCGTACCGCCACGCGCGGCGTATTCAGCACGGCGCGGAGGTCGGTCTTGATCGGCTTGGTCTTCAAGAGAAGTGAAATCGGCGTGGCGTCGGGGACATGGACTCCGATCTCCGCAAGCATGGAAGGCGTCGCTGGCCCAACGGCAAGGACGACTGCATCCGCCTCGACCGCCGCACCGCCAGCAGTGACGACGCCACGCGCGCGACCACCTGTGGCAACTATCCGCACGCGTCCAGCGTCCTGAACAAGCTTGCCGCCGCGCGAGCGGAATTCATTGAGCAGCAGATCGATCAAAGAGGGCAGGTCAACCCATCCTTCGCCAGGATTGAAAATGGCGCCCTGCGGGGTGACTGCACTGGCATTGACCCCGGGCGTCACTGCGCCAACTTCGGCAGGGCCGAGCAGAAGCGCGTCATAACCAATATCCTGCTCCAGCTGCCAGATGGACGCGATCTGGTTCGCCTTATCATCCGCATCCCAGGTGAGGCCGCCGTCAAAGCGAAGCCAGGACGCGGTTTCCGGCCTTGTGGCGGCCAGGGTCCGATAACGGTCGACGCCTGCAAGCCTCAAGCGGTGATAGGCAGTCTCCGCGCGTCGCGCTGAGTTCAGCCAGGAAAGTGAACGGCCGGATGCACCGTTGGACGGCGCGCCGTCATTGACAATGGTCACATCAAAGCCAAGGCGGGCGAGGTGCAGCGCAGTTGAGGTACCAAAGATGCCTGCGCCGACAACGACGACATGGCGCGGCTTTGGGAATGCAGTCATAGAGAAATCCTTCTACGCAGAAGATGGGCCGGAAATTGTGAGATCGCTACAAAGCGCTGCGGAACTAGTAGTCCGACAGCTTCTTCATGTAGCGCCTACCCTCGAGCATCGGCCGGTCGCGCAGACCTGCCAGCTTGTAGGCAAAACGCCATAGAGTGTCGAAGAAGACCAAAGGCACGAGATAGGGTTTGATGTGTTCGGACATACCGCCGAGGTCGAGTTCCGCTCCATCGAGCACCAGGATGTTTTCCCGGCTGCCGTATTTGATAAGGAAATCACGGGCACGTTCGGAAAGGCTCCGCGTTTCGTCCAAACCCAGCAGGACCACGAAGGAAGCATCCCTATCCACCACTTCGAATGGGCCATGAAAGAACTCGTTCGCGTGTATTGCCTGCGAGTCGTACCAGTGCATTTCCATGAGCACGCAGATGGCGTAGGAATAGGCCGCACCGTAGCTGGCACCGCTGGCTAGTGTGTAGATTGCCTCTCGAGGTGCGAAGCGAGCGGCGAAGGTCTCGAACCGGTCAGCGTAGGCCCGGTGCGCGCGCTCGATGGCCGGTTGAAGATGGCTCAGGCTGATCAGCAGGTCGTCGGTTAGCCCGCCGTCTTCCCGAGCATCGATCAAACCGGCGAGCAGCATGTAGAGCACGCCGTAATTGCTGTAGGCTGCATCGATTGCTTTGCCCGTCGTATACGAGGCCTGGTAGGCAATCGGGTGGTCGACCGCCCGCGCGAGGGGCGATGTTTGGTCGAGCGTCATGCCGATTGTCATTGCGCCTCGGTCTTTTGCGTGATTGGCCGCCCGCACGGTCTCCTTGGTGTTTCCTGTCTGCGAGCAAAGGACAACAAGCGTGTCAGGTCCCAACCGCCGCGGATCTCGGCAGACGAACTCATCCGCGTTGTAGATGTCGCAGGCGAAAGTGCCACTATGGCGGTCGAGGAAGTATTTGCCTGCCATCATGATCGAGAGCGAGCCGCCGCACGCCACGAGAAAGAGGTGCGAAAACTGCCTGCCCGCCGCAGCGTTCAGAGCGCGTTCTAGGTCGGCGGGCAGGGCGGAAATCATGAGCTTCCTCGTCTGGTTGACAGAGCTTTGGCCGGCGCACAATTGACAGATAATTGCCATTATGCGAACGTTCTCACATCCTTTTAAGCTGAAAGTCCTGTAATGGTCAAGATTGCCGCGATGGGCGATAACGTGGTCGATTGCTATCTTGCTCGCGGCGAGATGTATCCTGGCGGAAACTGCCTCAATGTCGCGGTCTATGTGAGCCGCTTCGGCGGGCAGTCGGCCTATGTGGGAGCGATCGGCAAAGACCGGGCCGGGGACCTGATCTGCACTGCACTGGCGTCGGAGCGCGTTGACGTCACCAGATTGCGGCGCCTCGAAGGGCCGACCGCTTACTGCCTCATAGGTCACCACAACGCCGATCGGATTTTCCTGGATTTCGATCTCGGCGTTTCGATGTTTACGCCGACGCAAGAAGATCTGGATTTTCTCTCAGGCTTTCAGGCCGTCCACATCGGCCAGTCCAGCGGGTTAGACCCATGGGTTGCCGCAGCTTCGAGTAAATCACTGTTATCTTACGATTTTTCCACGCGGCGGGAACCGGAACACCGGCGCGAGGTTGGACCCTATTGCTATCTGGCTTCTGTTTCAGGGGATGGTCTTGACGACAAGGAATTGGCCGTAGTCGCATCCGATCTGCTTGCGTGTGGTCCAAAGTGGGTTTTGGTGACGCGCGGTCGAGCCGGCGCGGTGCTTCACAGCGACACAGGCTCCTACCGTACCCCGGCGCGGCTGGTCGAACCCGTCGACACCCTGGGCGCGGGCGACACCTTCATCGCCCGAACGCTACTCGGCCTGCTTACGGAAGAGGCGCCTCAGGACATTCTCTGCCATGCCGCAGAGGCGGCGGCTGCAACCTGCCAGTACTACGGGGCGATCGGCCATGCGTCAGCAATCGATATAGGGAACATGACGCCCGAGATCCTCCGCGGAGCCCGGCACGCTCAACACGGGAAAACCGTCTAGCTGCGAAATTCTCCGAAACAATTGACGCGAGAAACGGACAATGCTAGGTGAAAGTGATAACGTTCTCATCCATCTCATTAAATGCCACCTAAGAGCATTTTGATGGATCAGACGTCGAGTGGGAAGGCCGGGTTCGGCTAATCGTAAGAGGAGAAGACATGCAAACGAATTCGAGCAGGCGCCAACTGGTGAAATGCGGCCTGGCGCTGTCTATCGCGCTGGCGACAGGACTTAGCACCTTGGCCGCGTCAACGCAGGTAAAGGCGAGCGACAACCCCTACAACCTCATCGACCCGACGGTGATCAGCGTCGGAACCATGGGCGATGCGAAACCCTACGTCTTCACCGACGCCAACGGCAACTTCACCGGCTTCGACGCTGAGCTCTTCCGCGACGTGGCGCACCGGCTCGGGTTCAAGGAGGAGCAGGTCGTCTTCACCGGCCAGGAATTCTCGGCGTTGCTGCCATCCGTCGCCAACGGCCGCTTCGACGTCGCTGTCGCCGCCATTGGCACGACCGCGGAGCGCAAGAAGACCGTGGATTTTGGCGATGGCTATCTCGCGGGTTACCTTTCGATCATTTCGGCCGATCCGGCTCTGACGAGCAATGAGAGCACCGCCGGAAAGCGCATCGGCGTGATCCAGGGGACGCTGCAGGAAATCTATGCCGAGAAGAATCTGAAGGGCGACATCGTCAAGTTCCCCGACAACAACACCGCGGTGGCGGCGCTGAACAACGGGACGATCGACGGCCATTTCACCGACTATGAGTCGGCCAAGCAGTATGCAGAACGCTATAAAAACCTGAAGATAACAATGAACGTGCCGTCCTTCGATGCGCCAGCCGGGTTCGTGGTCAAGAAAGGCAACGATGCCTTCCGCGAGGCACTGAACAAGGCACTGCGCGAGGCCATGGAGGATGGCACTTGGAAACGGCTGCACGAAAAATGGTTCGCGGGCACCCCCATGCCGGATCAATATCTGCCCAAGAAGTGAATTCGAGCGACTTCGCTGTGTTTTCCGGCCGGGCCCGTGAGCAACGGTGCCCGGCCGAGTTATAGATGGACTTGATATGAGCTGGTTCGATACCTTCTCCCGCAGCTTTCTTGATTTCCAGGCGATGGCAGAAGTTCTGCCAAACATGGTGATGGTCGGTCTCAAGAACACCCTGATCCTGGCCGTTGCCTCGACGTTTTTCGGGACGCTGATCGGTATCGTCCTCGCCGTGATGGGGATTTCCGAAAACCGGCCGCTGAAACTCCTAGCGCGGGTCTACACCGATATCTTCCGTGGGCTTCCCGCCATTGTCACTATTCTGATCATTGGCCAAGGCTTCGCGCGGTTGGGCCGGGACCTGTTCGGTCCATCGCCTTATCCGCTGGGCATTCTGGCACTCAGCCTTATTGCCGGCGCCTACATCGGAGAAATTTTCCGGGCCGGCATTCAGAGCGTCGAGCGTGGTCAGATCGACGCCACCCGCACGCTCGGAATGACGTATGGCCAAGGCATGCGCCTGGTGGTGATCCCGCAAGGCATCCGCCGCGTCCTGCCGGCACTGGTCAACCAGTTCATCGGCAACGTCAAGGACTCCAGCCTGGTCTATTTCCTTGGCCTGCTCGCCTCCGAGCGCGAACTGTTCCGCGTCGGCCAAGATCAGGCCGTGCTGACCGGCAACCTGTCACCGCTCTTGCTGGCCGGCGTGTTCTACCTCGTGATCACGGTGCCGCTAACCCACCTCGTCAACTACATCGACGCGCGCATGCGCGTCGGCAAGCGTATCACCGGCGTGCAGAGCGGCCTCAAGGAAGTCGCCGAGCTTGCGGAAGCCGGCGTGCCGGGCGCAGGGAAGTCGCCGGCAGCCGCGCCCACACGCTTCAAGGGCGGCAGCATCGAGGTCAAGAATATCGACATGGCCTACGGTGCCGTCCAGGTGCTCCATGACGTCAGTCTGAAAGTGGAGCCCGGGACGGTCACCTGCCTGATCGGGCCATCCGGCTCGGGCAAGTCGACCTTGCTGCGTTGCCTCAACCGCCTCGTCGAGTGTCGAGCCGGAGACATCCTGCTCGATGGTGAAAGCATCTACAAGCAGACCCCTGACCAGCTCCGGCGGCGTGTCGGCATGGTTTTCCAGCAATTCAACTTGTTCCCCGACCGCAGTGCGCTCGCCAACATTACCCTGGCGCTGCGCAAGGTAAAAGGCATGTCGCGCCAGGAGGCTGAGCGCGCGGCCTTAGCGAGGCTGCATGAAGTCGGACTCTTGGAGCGCAAAGACCATCGGCCGGCAAATCTTTCGGGCGGACAACAGCAGCGGGTGGCCATCGCGCGCGCCCTGGCCCTCGAACCCGAGGTTATGCTGTTCGACGAAGTCACCAGTGCCCTCGATCCGGAATTGGTAAAGGGTGTCCTGAACTTGATGGCCGACCTCGGACGGGGCGGGATGACGATGGTGGTCGTTACGCACGAGATGAACTTCGCTCGCAAGGTTGCAAACCAGGTCGTATTCATGGACGAGGGCCGGATTGTCGAGGCAGGGCGACCAGAGGACCTTTTCGACAATCCGAAAAGCCCACGTCTTCGGCGCTTTCTGTCTGAGGTGCTGTGATTGCAATGGTGTGTGCAACGGCGAGTGCTGCGGTGTTCGGGCTTGCGGGGTGGGCCTAACTGCCACTAGCTCGTCTTTACGACGCACGAATGGGCGGCGGGGCTTGCTGAGTGATTCAAAGATCGTCGAAAAACGCAACCATCATAGAGGTTGCTCGCCGGGCCGGGGTCAGCTCCGCCACGGCGGGGCGTGTGCTTGGCGACTACGGCTACAGCAGCCCCGAGGTTCAGGAGAAAGTGCGCGCCGCCGCAACTGCGCTGGGCTATCGCCCCAATCGCCTGGCAAAAGGTCTGATCACCGGTAAGACGCAGACTATCGGAGTTGTGGTCGGCGATATCGAAAGCCCATTCTACGCGAGCGTCTTGCGTGGAATAGGGGATGTCGCGCGCCGTGGCGGGTTCGGGGTTATCGTTACGAATAGTGACGAAAATGCCGAACTCGAGCGAGAGGCGGTGCAACTGCTGCTGGAAAAGCAGGTCGACGGTTTGATCGTCTCGTCGACCTTCGTGGATGAGCCGGATCATCTTCGTGAGGCAGTCGCGGCCCGCTGTCCCGTTGTGCAGTTCGACCGCATCGTGGCGGGCTTGGAGACCGATTCCGTGGTGGTCGACAACGTTTCTGTGACGCGCAGCAGCATCGCTGCGATGATCGGGGCCGGACACAGCCGCATCGGCATACTGGCCGAACTGGGTCCGGGCCAGCGCGATGATGTCGGCTCCTTTGTGGCGAACGTCGATCTCTCCAGCGCTGACGTTCGCTACCACCATCCAAGCTGGCAACGGCTGTTGGGTTATTTGGAAGCTCATCGTGCCGCAGGTATCGAGCCGGATCTGCAGTTGGTCCGCCGGGTGGCGGTCTATTCCAGCGAGGCAGCCCGCAAGGAGGCGCTCGATCTGCTGACAATGCGCAATGCACCGTCCGCTCTATTTACCGCCGACGGTGTGATGTCGACAGGCGTTCTGGAGGCGACTTCCGCACTGAAGCTTGTGATTCCAGGAGACGTTTCGCTGCTTTGCTTCGACGATCTCGACTGGATGCAGTTCGTGGCCCAAGGTATCACAGCCATCGCGCAGCCAGCGCACTTGATCGGAGCGGCGGCGGCGGAGCTTCTCTTGAAGAGGCTGGCGGAGGCTACATTACCTTTCGAGCACCGTGTCCTGACGGCCCAAATCGTGGAGCGCAATTCGATTGCCGTGCATGTCTAGCTGCAGGCTGGATGTTCTGAGGTCCCTGAGCGGAAGCGGGCGTGTCCCTGACATTCAACCCGTGGCTGCGTTGACCTAAAACGGTCGTACGTCATGCTGGAAAACATCGGCAGGTCAGTTTGAAACCGCTGACCTGAGCTTGCCCGGCTTGTTCGCTCACCAACACCGGCGGCTCATCGGTGCTCGTCACTGCCAGCCAGTCTGTGAAATATATTTCTGCATGTGAATTTTATTGACAATCGAGCCAACTCCTGCGAATGATCAGCTGCTGGGCCTCGGGAGGAGGTTCGGTCTCATCAACCACAAGCGGCGGCACGTAAGTGTCAGGCCGTCCAATTGACCAGGCTTCGGCCGAGGGAGGACTCTTGCGCAAATTTTTGAGCATGCTCGCCATTTCGGCAGCAGCCACCACAGTGTTGGGGGCAGGCCACGCCGCGGCCCAGGCCGCTAACCCGTTCAAGTGCGAGCCGGGTGAAAAATACGTCATGAACGTCATGGTTTCCGGCGTCGAATACTGGTTCCCGGTCTACGAGATGTTCAAGCAGGCTGGACAGCAGTTCGGTTGCGAGACCGAATACACCGGGACGCCCGAATACGATGTGAACAAGCAGATAGCGACATTCGACCAGGCGCTGGCTCAGAAGCCGGCTGGCATCCTGGTGCATCCGATGAACTCCGATCCGTTCATCGAGCCAATCAACCGGGCCATCGACCAGGGGACGGCAGTAGTCACATTCGCCGCAGATTCGCCCAACTCCAAACGAGTGTCCTACATCACCTCCGACAACGTCGCCGAAGGTACCTATGCAGCCGATGCAGTCGCCAAGGCGATGGACGGCAAGGGCGAATACGCGGTCCTTGAAAACCCCGGACAGGACAATCACGACAAGCGCATCGCCGCCTTCATCGCCCGCATGGAAGCCAAATGGCCGGATATGAAGCTCGTCGGCCGCGCGGCGTCGAATCAGGATGCGACGAAGGCCTATCAGGCCGTGCTCAGCCTTGCCCAGGCGCATCCCGAACTGGGCGCGGTGTTCATGCCGGAAGCCAACTCGGCAATCGGCGCCGCGCAGGCCGCGAAGGAGGGCGGCGGCAAGATCCGGGTTATGCTGGCCGACGTCAACGCCAAGATCCTCGATATGATCAAGGCCGGCGAAATCTTCGGCTCGGTCAACCCGAACCAGGGCATGCAGGGCTATATGGGCTTCATGCTGCTGTGGCTGGCCAAGCATCCTGAGCTGATCGATCCGATGAACGACGCCCGGCGGTCGGGCTTCAACGGCATGGGCGTGCCTTTCGTCGACAACGGCTTTTCCATCGTCACTGCGGAAAACGCCGATGATTTCTATTGGGATGCCTACCTCACACGGCGCGGCACCAAGGGCATCGAGGAATAAGTCCGACTTTATGCCTTCGGGCTCTTCGGAGATGCTCGAAGCGGGACGGGGCGCGTTCGCGCCCCGTCGACCAGGCCATTTTCATCAATCTCAACGCTGCAGGGGGACGGAGTGACTGCCGCCGCCATTCTTGAAATCCGCGAAATATCGAAATCCTTCGGCGCCATCAAGGCGCTGACCGGGGTCGATTTCACGCTGCAGCGAGGCGAAATTCACGCGCTGTGCGGCGAGAATGGCGCGGGCAAGTCCACGCTGATGAACATCATCGCCGGCATTGTGCAGCCCGACGATGGCACCATTCGTCTCGAAGGCAAGGGCGTCACCATCGCATCGCCATCCGTCGCGCAGCGGCTTGGCATAGGCCTCGTCCATCAGGAAATCGCGCTGTGCCAGGATGCTACGGTCGCCGAAAATATCCTCATGGCGGCCATAAACTATCGGCGCGCGCCGCTGATGAATTTTCGCCGACTCTACGCCGATGCGCAGAAGATAATGGACCTGCTGGCGCCGATCCCGGTCGAGACGCCGGTCGCCGAGCTTTCGATTTCCAACCAGCAGCTTGTGGAAATCGCCAAGGCGCTGACGCTCGAATGCCGGGTGCTGATGCTCGACGAGCCGACGGCCGCCCTGACCGAGACCGAGGCGCGGCGTCTTTTCGCAATCGTCCGCGATCTCAAGGCGCGCGGAATTTCAATCATCTACATCAGCCACCGCATGGCCGAGATCTTCAGCCTGTGCGACCGCGTCACGGTGTTTCGTGACGGCAGATATGTAGCGACCGATCCTATCGCTTCGGTCACTCCCAACGATGTCGTGCGCAAGATGGTCGGGCGCGAAATCACGCAGCTCTATCCGCAAAAGCTCTCGCCTGAACGGCGCACCGACCGCCCTGTGCTGTCGGTCGGGAATCTCTCCTATCGAGAGGGTTCCGACGGCGTCAGCTTCACGCTTCGTGCAGGCGAAATTCTTGGCATCGGCGGATTGATTGGCGCTGGCCGCAGCGAGATGGTTCAGACCGTTTGCGGCTTGCGCGCGAAGCTGTCGGGATCGGTCGAACTCAATGGCGAGCCGGTCAGCATCAGGACCTACAGCGATGCAGTGCGCGCCGGCCTGGTCTACCTCTCCGAGGACCGCAAGGCGTCTGGCCTGTTCCTCGACCTATCGGTTGCCTCGAACATCTCCGCGCTGGACCTTCGGAAACTGACCACACCACTTGGGCTGCTCGATCGCCGCGCCGAGGCAAAGCAAGCCACCGACCTGGTCGAGCGCCACGGTGTGCGCATGGGCGGCATCGAGACACAGGTGTCGACGCTTAGTGGTGGCAATCAGCAGAAAGTCGCCATCGCCAGGCTTCTTTCGGTCGGCCCCAAGGTGGTCATTCTGGACGAGCCCACACGCGGGGTCGATGTCGGCGCCAAAGTGGAAATTCATCGCCTGCTTCGCGACCTCGCCGAGCGGGGCGTCGGCGTCATCGTGATTTCATCCGAGCTTCCGGAATTGATCGGGCTCAGCGACCGGGTGCTTGTCATACGCGAAGGTGCCCTCGTCGGCGAACTGGAGGCGGACGAATTGACCGAAGAAGCGATCATGCTGCTGGCTTCGGGTGTCCGCCAGCAACGATCAAACGCAAGGCAGGTTCAGAATGTCGCTTAGACAGACCGGAGGAACCCTCATGGACGCCGAAATCAAGGCGAGCGCCCCCGGGCTTGGCGGGCGCAACTGGCTGCGTCTGGGGTCAATGCGCGAGGCGGGTCTGATCGCAATCATGCTGGCGCTGTGCCTCGCCATGACATTCGCCTCGCCGCATTTCCTGACTTGGGGGAATTTCCGCGCGATGCTGATGAGCTTCTCCATTGAAGGCATCGTCGTGGTCGGCATGACGATACTCCTCATTGTCGGCGGCATCGACCTTTCCGTCGGGTCGGTGGTCTGCTTCTCCATGGTCGTGTCAGGCGCTCTCTTCCTGATGGGTCTGGACCCGTGGACCGCGAGCCTCATCGGCATAGGCGCCAGCGCGCTGATCGGCGCGGTCATGGGCTTCTTCGTGACCGTCATCGGGCTCAATCACTTCATCACATCGCTGGCAGCGATGGTGATCGTGCGCGGTCTTTGCCTTGTCATCACCAAGGGAACCCCGCTGTCGCTGTTCACCCTGCCGCCCGGGTTCAAGGCGATCGGCCAGGGCAGCTTCGGCAATGTGCCTTATGTCATCGTCATCTTTGTCGTGGTCGTGGCCATCTTCGATTTCCTGCTTCGGCGTGCCACCGCCTTCCGTAAGGTCTTTTATACCGGCAGCAACGAGAAGGCGGCCCAATTTTCGGGCATCAAGACCAAGCAGGTCAAATTCTGGGTCACGGTCCTCTGCTCCACCCTGGCGGGCTTTGCCGGCGTCATCTATATGTCACGCTTTGGCGCTGCGACCCCGACCTTCGGCGCTGGCATGGAGCTCAACATCATCGCCGCGGCGGTGATTGGCGGAGCATCGCTCAATGGCGGCTCGGGCACCATCTTCGGCGCCATACTGGGCATGGCGCTGCTCTCGGTCGTCACAAGTTCGCTGATCCTGCTCGACGTTTCCGTCTATTGGCAGGACATGATCAAGGGATGCATCCTGCTCGCGGCGGTGTCGATCGACCACTTCCTGCACCGCAGGAAATCCTGAGCCGCAGCGCAAGAGTTGAGCATCCATCATGTCACCAACCAATTCGCGGGACGACGTCACGATCGTCCGCCAGATGTATCAGGCGCTTGTGCTTCATTACATGGAAGCCAAGACGCAGGCGGAAATCGCCAAGGAGCTCGGCATCTCGCATGCGACCGTCAACCGCCTCATCAAACGCGGTCATCAACTCGGGCTTGTCGAGATCAAGATCAAGTCGCCGGTCGAGCAACTGGTCGACATCGAGGCGCGACTTGTCGCGATAGGGGGACTCCAAAGGGCCGTCGTCGTTCCTTCCGTTTCGGACAATCCGCAGACTGCCCTCCAGCGCGTCGGCGAGGCGGCGGCGAGGCTGGTGCTCGAGACGATCAAGGACGGCGATACGATTTCCATTACCGGGGGCAAAGGAGTGAGTGCCGTCGTCGCCGGCCTCAAGCCGAATCGAAGCTACGACGTCGAGGTCGTTCCCGCGACCGGCCTGGTTCAGGGCAAGCACTACACCGACGTCAATCATGTCGCGTCTCTGATGGCCGACAAACTCGGCGGGCGCGCCTATCAGGTTCACGCGCCGCTGTTTGCCGACAGCCCGGCCCAACGCGACATGCTGATGGGCGTGCGGGCGGTTTCGGATGTCTTCAGCAAGGCGCGGGAAGCAACACTTGCGGTCGTCGGCATCGGCTCCATCCTGACCGACGATTCCAGCTACTACGATCTGCACCCGTCCTCGAGCGCCGACCGGCTGGCCATCGAACGCTCGGGCGCGGCGGGCGAGCTGCTCGCGCATCTCATAGACAGCAACGGCAAGCTCGCCGACTACCGCCTCAACCACTCACTGGTTTCGCTGACGCTCGAGGAATTCGCGACCATTCCGCAGTCGATAGGGGTCGCAAGCGGCGCAAGCAAGGTGGTCCCGATCCTCAGTGCCATGCGCGGCTCTCACCTCGACACTCTCGTCACCGACGAAACCACCGGCTTGAAGATCCTCGAGCTCGCCGAAGGAAATGCAGCATGAATTCTCGACAAATCACCCGCTCAATCGGCAAGTCCGGCGTTGTCGCTTCGGCGGTGGGACTCGGCACCTGGGCCATCGGCGGCTGGATGTGGGGTGGCACGGATGAAGCAGAATCGATCGCTGCGATCCAGGCGTCCATCGATGCCGGCGTCTCGCTGATCGACACCGCGCCGGCTTACGGTCTCGGCCGCAGCGAGGAGATCGTCGGCAAGGCCATCAAGGGCCGGCGCGACCGCGCGGTCATCGCCACCAAATGTGGCCTGAACTGGCATTCGAAAAAGGGCAATCACTTCTTCGATCAGGATGGAACGCCGGTGAACCGATATCTCGGTGCCGAGGGCATTGCTTATGAAGTGGAACAGAGCCTGCGGCGGCTCGGCACCGATTATATCGATCTCTACATCACCCATTGGCAGGACCCGACGACCCCCATTGCCGAAACAATGCAAGCGCTCGAACGCCTCAAATCAGCTGGCAAGATCCGCGCCATCGGCGCAAGCAATCTCAACCCCGCCGAGCTGCAGCACTACGTGACCGCTGGCCAGCTCGACGCGATCCAGGAAAAATATTCGATGCTGGATCGCGAGATTGAGCAGACATTGCTGCCGATCGCGCGCCAGCATCAGGTCGCTGCGCTCAGTTACTCGTCGCTTGCACTCGGCCTGCTTTCGGGCGCCATCGATCCGGCGCGTGAGTTCAGCGGTGACGACCAGCGCAAGGACAATCCGCGCTTCTCTCAGGCCAGCCGGCGCAAGGTAGCCGCTTTGAAGCATGCCCTGACCCCGGTCGCGGAGGTCCACCAGGCAAGCATGGCGCAGATCGTCATCGCCTGGACGCTGGCGCAGCCCGGCATCACCTTCGCGTTGTGTGGGGCGCGAAACGCGACGCAGGCGCTCGATAACGCCAGGGCAGGGGAGATTTCGCTGAGCGCTGCCGAACTCACGGCCGTCGATGCGGCGGTGGCCGGGCATCTCGTGGCGATAGATGCGTGATCGAAAGCGCATCCTGAGATGAATCGCATCCAGACGATCGCCGGCCTGCGCCAGAACCCCGATGTTGATGTGCTGGTAGTAGGCGGCGGTATTAACGGCATCAGCGTGTTTCGCGAACTCGCTTTGCAGGGCGTCGATGTGCTGCTCGCGGAAAAGGGTGATTACTGTTCCGGCGCCAGCGCCGCCCTCTCGCGCATGGTTCATGGCGGCTTGCGCTACCTAGAAAACGGCGAGTTCAAGCTGGTCCGCGAATCTCTGCTCGAACGCGATCGGCTGTTGAAGAACGCGCCGCACTACGTTGCGCCACTGCCAACCACAGTGCCTATCTTCGACCTGTTCTCAGGTATAGCAAATGGCGCAGTCCGCTTCCTTGGGCTAAGCCGTCGTCCTGGCCGGCGCGGCGCTTTGGTCATCAAGACCGGCTTGGCGATGTATGACTTATTCACCGCCGCACGGCGTATCGTCCCGACGCACAAGTTCAGGAGCCGCGCTGAAACACTCAAGGTCTGGCCTGCAATCAATCCTGCTATTCGCAACTCGGCGACATACTATGACGCCTGGGTCAGCCACCCCGAGCGGCTGGGTACCGAGATGCTGCGCGACACCATGAAGGAAAAGCCGTCCGCCCGGGCGCTCAACTACGCACGCGTATCGCTCGGTGACGCGAGCCTGGTGCTTAACGACGGACTGTCTGGCGAAACCGTGGCCGTGAGGCCGCGGCTCGTCGTCAATGCCACTGGTGGCTGGATCGACCTGACCAATTCGGCGATCGGAGCCGTTGCGCCGAAGCTCATGGGCGGCACCAAAGGTTCGCATCTGATCGTCGACAATCGCGAGCTTCATGACGCGCTCGACGGTCACATGATCTACTACGAGAACGAGGACGGCCGGATCTGCATCCTGTTCCCCTATCTCGGCAACGTGCTGGTCGGCTCGACGGATATCCGTGTCGACGATCCCGACCAGGCGTGCTGCGTGGATGACGAGCGGCAATACATCCTGCAGTCCCTGTCCTTCGTGTTTCCTGGAATCGAGATCGCTGATACCGACATCGTCTTTCAGTTTACCGGGGTGAGGCCGCTACCGATAAGCCAAGACAGTTTTACCGGGCGCATTCCCCGCGATCATTTCTGCGAGCTCATCGAGGGCGCCGGTATAGTGCCGCCGACGCTCTGCATGATCGGCGGGAAATGGACAACCTTCCGATCGTTCGGCGAGCTGGCAGCGAATATCGCGCTCGAGCGATTGTGCCGACAGCGCATCGTCGGCACCGAAAACATGCCGATCGGCGGCGGCCGGCATTTTCCCACTGCTCCCGAAAAATGGTGCGCAGAACGCGCGGCGGCGCTTGACATGTCGCTTGACCGCATGCGGACACTCTTCGAGCGCTACGGTACCGCAGCGGATGCCGTCGCCGCCTATTTGGCAGCGGGACAGGACGAGCTCTTGCCTGGCAGCGACTACTCGGCCCGGGAAATTCAGTATCTCATCGCTAATGAATATGTCGAACAGCTGGAGGACCTGCTGCTCCGCCGCACGACAATCGCCATCACCGGTGCTCTCTCTTCCGACCTTCTCGATGCGGTTCTCGATATTCTGGCTGTCGAAAAGAGCTGGGACGCTGCGCGCAAGGCGTTCGCGCGCACCGATTTCCTCGCCCTGTTGCAACGCCGGCATGGCGTCGATCTCGACCAGCTATCCCAAAAAGACCAAGGAAGGAGCGCCGAATGCGCATCAACAAGAAAGTCCGCATGAACCGGCTGTTCGGTGGGGCGCGCTGTCTCGACGTCGCAATCGACCATGGCGTATGCAACGAGCCGACGTTCCTGGAAGGGCTCGAGGATATGGCCGGCGTCGTCGCCCAGCTGGTTGCCGCGGGACCGGACGCCATTCAGATGAATTATGGCCAAGCCGATCTGCTGCAGTCCTTGCCCGGCAAGGACAAGCCGGCATTGGTCATGCGCATAGACATGGGCAATCCATATAACAAAACCCGCCATCGCTCGATGTGGGCCATCCTGCAGAACGAAGCCGAACCACTTATCGGCGCGCTGGAGATGGACGCGGCCTGTGTGGTCGTCAATCTATTCATGCTACCCGACGAGCCGGACCTGTTCCGGCAATGCGTCCACAACATTGCCCGCGTTCGCGCCGACTGCGAAAAATACGGCCTGCCGCTGATGATCGAGCCGCTGGCGATGCTGCCGAACTCGGATCGCGGAGGCTACATGGTCGACGGCGACCCCGAAAAGATCGTCACCCTGACCCGGCTCGCCAGCGAGATGGGCGCCGACATCATCAAGGCGGACCCGACCACCGATCCGAACGACTTCCACCGGGTGGTGGCGGCGGCGCGCTGTCCTGTCCTTGTGCGCGGTGGGGGCAGGGAGGATTTGCGCGCAGTCTTCGACAAGTCGGCGGCGCTGATGGCACAAGGCGCGGCAGGCATGGTCTATGGCCGCAACATATACCAGCATTCCAACCCTCGCGCCGTCGTGAGAGGATTGATGGCGATCATCCATGAGAATGCGGATGGCGCGGCGGCCTGGGAGCTCTACCAACAAGAATAATCTTTGCAGCTTGGGAGGAGCTTCAATGCAGCGATACATTCTTGGTCTTGATACGGGCAATACCGTCATCAAGGCCATCATCTTCGACACCGCCGGTCGCGAACTCGCGCTCGCCGCCCGGGACGGCCGCTCCTGCATGCCAAAGCCCGGCCATGTCGAGCGGGACCTCGGCGAATTATGGCGCAACGCCGTCGAGGTCATCCGTCAGTGTCTCGACCAGTCGGGCATCGACCCCCGCGACATCGCGGCGATCGGCTGCGCCGGCCACGGCAACGGGCTCTACGCACTGGACCGCGGCGGTGACCCGCTGCTCGGCATCCAGTCGCTCGACACGCGCGGCATCGGCATCGTCAGCGAATGGGCAGCCGCGGGCGTTGGCGACCGGACCTATGTCCACTGCCTGCAACGGCCCTGGGCGGCGCAGACGCCGACTCTGCTGGCGTGGCTCAGGCGCCATGACCCGGCGCTCTTTGCCAAAATAGGTACCGTCTTCCTGTGCAAGGATTTTATCGTCAACCGCCTCACCGGCGCGCGCTCGACCGAGACCTCGGATATGTCGGGCTGCGGGCTTTTGCACATGCCTGATCGACGCTACGAGCGAGAGTTGCTGGCCGCCTATGGTCTCGACGATTGCATGGAACTGCTGTCGGACGTGCTGGAGGCTTCCGACATCGCCGGCCATGTCACGCGGGATGTCGCCGCTGCTACCGGCCTTCTTGCGGGCACGCCTGTGGTGGCGGGCCTGTTCGATGTCGTCGCCAGCGCCATCGGTTCGGGCGTCACCAGCACCGGCGCCGCCTCGATCATTGCCGGCACCTGGAGCATCAACCAGGTCATCACCGAAGAGCCGATCCGCGATCCGTCGATCTTCATGCTGTCGACCTTCGATCCGGTGCGCTACCTCGCCATCGAATCGAGCGCCACTTCGGCCGCAAATCTCGAATGGATCGTGCGTGAGTTCTTCGAGCATGCGCCGCCGGCAGGCGCATCGCCATTCGAAATCTGCAGCGAGCTTGTTGCTTCCGTCGATCCCGCGGGAGACATGCCGATCTACCACCCCTTCCTTTACGGCTCGCAGCAGAATGGCAAGGCGCGTGCAGGTTTCTACGGCATCGCCGGCTGGCATACGCGGGCGCATATGCTGCGCGCACTGTTCGAGGGCGTCGTCTTCGAACACCGGCGGCATGTCGAGACGCTGCGCCGAGCGGGAGCGACTGTCAGCCAAGCGGTTCTTTCGGGCGGCGGCTCGCGCAGCGCCATCTGGCCGCAGATATTCGCGGATGTGCTGGACGTGCCGGTGACCGTGGCGCGCAGCCGCGAGACGGGGGCGCTGGGAGCTGCAATTGCAGCCGGGACAGGCGTCGGCCTGTTTGCCGATTTTTCTGCGGGCGCCGCCGCGATGACCGCGCCCGACCGCTGCTACCAGCCCAATAGCGAGATCGCACCGGCCTATGAGCAGCGTTATCGTCTGTATGGCGAGATCAACCAGGCCATGGGTCCGCTATGGGACAGGATGGCAAGCGAACGGACGTCCAATTGACACAGACCGCTGCCGATTTTGGACAATACGACTTCATCATCGTCGGCGCAGGTTCAGCCGGCTGCGTGCTGGCCAACAGACTGTCGGCCAATCCAGCCATGCGCGTGCTGCTTCTGGAAGCCGGCGGCAGCGACCGCTATCACTGGGTCAACATTCCCATCGGCTATCTCTACTGCATGGGCAACCCGCGCACCGATTGGCTGATGAAGACCGAGCCGGAGCCCGGGCTGAACGGTCGTGCGCTCAACTATCCGCGCGGCAAGCTTCTGGGCGGCTGCTCGTCGATCAACGGCATGATCTACATGCGCGGCCAGGCGGCCGACTATGATGGCTGGCGGCAAGCCGGAAATCCTGGTTGGGGCTGGGATGACGTGCTTCCATATTTCCGCAGGTCCGAGGACCATTTTGGTGGCGCCAACGACCTTCATGGCGCCGGTGGCGAATGGCGCGTCGAGCGCCAGCGCCTGTCGTGGCCAATCCTGGATGCTTTCCGCGATGCTGCCGAGGAACTCGGCATTCCCCGA
The DNA here is from genome assembly GCF_900149755.1 of Mesorhizobium delmotii. Classification (NCBI taxonomy): domain Bacteria; kingdom Pseudomonadati; phylum Pseudomonadota; class Alphaproteobacteria; order Hyphomicrobiales; family Phyllobacteriaceae; genus Mesorhizobium; species Mesorhizobium delmotii. The sequence continues at coordinate 1,702,213 of NZ_FUIG01000013.1, forward strand.
ACCGAGGATTTCAACGGCGGGACCAACGAGGGGTCGGGCTATTTCGAGGTCAACCAGAGGAAGGGCGTGCGCTGGAATACCTCGAAGGCGTTCCTGCGGGGCGTGCTCCGGCGGCCGAATTTGCGCGTCGTAACCGGCGCCGAGACCGAGAAGCTGGATTTCGACGGAGCTTGCGTCACCGGCGTTGTCTTCCGCATGGGCGGCCAGTTGCATCGTGCGCGGGCAGGCGAGACGATACTTGCCGCCGGCGCGATCAATTCGCCGAAGCTGCTCGAGCTTTCCGGCGTCGGCCGACCTGCCGTGCTTGGCGCAGCAGGAATCCCGGTTCGCCACGCGCTGGAAGGCGTCGGCGAGAACCTGCAGGATCACCTGCAGATCCGCACGGTCTTCAAGGTCGCCAATGCCTCGACGCTAAACCAGCGCTACCACAATCTGTTCAGCCGCGCGGCCATGGGCGTCGAATACGTCGTCCGTCGCAGCGGACCACTATCGATGGCGCCGAGCCAATTGGGTATCTTCGCCAGAAGCGACCCACGCCTGGAGACGCCCGATCTCGAATATCATGTCCAGCCGTTGAGCACTGACCGGCTGGGCGAGCCGCTGCATCGCTTCCCCGCGGTCACGGTTTCGGTCTGCAACCTCAGACCGGAAAGCCGCGGCACCGTCCACATAGGGACGCCCGATCCGCAGGCGGCTCCGAAGATCCGGCCGAACTATTTGTCTACCGAGGGAGACAGGGCCGTGGCTGTAGCATCGCTCCGCCACGTCCGCCGCCTGATGAAGGCGCGCGCCGTTGCCCGTTTCGCGCCTGAGGAAATGCTGCCCGGTGCACACTATGAAAGCGACGAAGATCTGGTCCGCAAGGCCGGCGATATCGGCACTACGATTTTCCACCCGGTCGGCACCTGCAAGATGGGCGCAGGCTCGATGGCAGTGGTCGACGGCCGGCTGCGGGTGCACGGCATTTCTGGCCTGCGCGTCGTCGACGCTTCGATTATGCCGACGATCGTTTCCGGCAACACCAACTCTCCAGTGGTCATGATCGCGGAGAAGGCATCGGAAATGATCTTGCAGGACGCCAGCCAGAAGAAATAATCCTCGGTGGTGAGGTGACGCAGACCGGCAGCTAGTCGCTGTCGTGCCGTCGCCACTCCATGGAGCGATCGACACCGGCAGCGCCGAGGAGTTTACTGCGGCTTTGTCGCGCAGATCGCGAAGCGATGTTGAGTGGCGCGTTCGAGCGCCTTGGGCCAACTCATCTGTCGAGCCTGAGCGCGATGGATCGCGCCCAGTTTCCAGTCGACGACCGGCTGCTCGAACCCGGCTTCGGCCAGCAAGCGCACTATCTCTTCCGCCCGTGCGCCGCCCGAGAAATAGACACGGGCAAGAATGTTCTGGTGGCGTCTGGCCAGGGCGGCGCCGTCATTGTCCGAGACCCGGGACTTGCCGGCCGTGAGCTTCTCCCAAACTTCCCGCAAAACCATCGCCCAGTTGCGGCTGACAAAATCGCCGTCGATGACCAGCAGCTTGCCGCCGGGCTTCAGCAGTGAGAACCATTCGGCAAAGGCCGCCTTCGGATCCAGCAGCGTCCAGACCAGGTGACGGGTGACGATGACATCGTAGCTCGCCTTGTCCTCGAGCGTCCGTTCGGCATCCCTCACGATGAAGCGGATATCGGCGCCGCGGTTTTGTGCCTTGGCGCGCGCCTTGGCGAGCATGGCTTCCGACCAGTCGAGGCCTGTCACCGCAAAGCCTAGATCGTGCATCAGATGCGAAATAACGCCTGTCCCACAGGCGAGATCCAGAGCCGCCCGCCCGGCGCCTGGCCCAAGGTGCCTGCTTATGAGCGCATGCCAGGCAGCGCGCTCCCGCTCGGAAAAAATCTCGTGGCCGACCTGCAGGTCGAACGTTTCGGCGCGGTCGGACCAATAGTCCCGAATTTCGTCGCGCAGCGAATAGTTTGCGTGAGCCGTCATTGCCCGAAACGCTCTCCCCAAAAGCGGTACATTGGAATTGCTCTAAAAGATAATTCTTGATTACACAATTCATGTTTTCTAAAGCCGGGCCGGTAAACTGAATTGCGAGAGCACAATGATTTTGAAATCGATATTTGCGGCCGCGGTCGCCCTCGCGGCCTTGATGCCGCTAACCCACGGCGCGCGCGCCGAAACCGTCACCGACATTAGCGGCCGCAAGGTCGAGGTGAAGACGCCGGTCGAGAAGGTCTTCCTCGGCGAAGGCCGGCAAATCTACCTGATCGCCGCGCTCGATACCGACAACCCCTTCAAGCGAATCGTTGGCTGGCGCGAGGATTTCTCCCAGGCTGATCCCGACAATTACGCCGTCTATCTGGGAAAATTCCCCTCGATGGCCACAATCCCGACCTTTGGCGGTTTCAAGGACGGCACCTTCGACATCGAGCAGGCGATCGCGCTTCAGCCGGACGTGATGATCATGAACATCGAGTCCAAGCAGGCGACCGAGGACGCGCAATATATCGAAAAGCTCGCCGCCGTTGGCATCCCGGTGGTCTATGTCGATTTCCGCGAACATCCCTTCACCAACACCGAGCCGAGCATGCGCCTCATCGGCAAGCTTTTTGGCCAGGAAAAGCGGGCCGAGGCGTTCATCGCCTACCGCGCCGCGCAGATCGCGCGCGTCACCGAGGTGATCGCAGAGAAGGATCCAAAGCGCCCGACCGTCTTCGTCGAGCGCGCCGGGGGCTACTCCGACGATTGCTGCATGAGCTTCGGTAACGACAATTTCGGCAAGTTCGTCGAGATGGCCGGTGGCCGCAATATCGCGGCGGATCTGATCCCGGGCACTTTTGGCGCGCTCAATCCCGAACAGATCATCGCAAGCGATCCTGACCAGGTGATTGTCACGGGCGGTAATTGGGAGGCCTATGTGCCGGGCGGCAAATGGGTCGGCGTCGGTCCAGGCGCGGACGAAGCGGCAGCAATGAAGAAGCTTAAGAGCCTGACGGAACGGCCTGCCCTCACGGGCATCAAAGCGGTGGAAAACGGGCAGGTGCACGCCATCTGGCACCAGTTCTACAACAGCCCCTATCAGTTCGTCGCCATCCAGCAGATGGCCAAGTGGCTGCACCCCGACCTGTTCGCCGATCTGGACGCGGAGGCCACCTTCAAGGAGTTGCACGAGAAGTTCCTGCCGGTCGAATACAGGCCTGGCCATTGGGTCTCGCTCTCCGATGGGCAGTGAACCAGCGGCGCTGTCAGCCACAGAAGGGCGCGGCCTCTACCGCGCCCTCGTCCTGCGCAAGCAACTCATCCTCGCAGGGCTCGCCCTGGCGCTGCTCCTGAGCCTTTGCATCGACCTCGCGCTTGGCCCGGCCAGCTACAGCCTGGACCAGGTTGTGCTCGCGCTCGTTTCTCCCAGCAGCGTCCCGCTTCAGGTGCGTGTCGTGCTGTGGGAAATCCGGCTTCCCATCGCGCTTATGGCCGTGGTCGTCGGCGCGGCACTGTCGGTCGCCGGTGCACAGATGCAGACTATCCTCAACAATCCGCTCGCCAGCCCGTTCACGCTCGGCATTTCGGCGGCGGCCAGTTTCGGCGCCGCGCTCGCGCTCGCCTTCGGCGTCACGCTCATCCCCGCGGCAATCGAATATGTCGTGCCGCTCAACGCCTTCGTGGTGGCGATGCTGACCGCATTCGTTATCCACCTGCTGAGTCTCAAGCGCGGCGTGACGGTCGAAACCATCGTGCTTCTCGGCATCGCGCTCGTATTCACCTTCAATGCGCTGCTGTCGCTCGTCCAGTATCTTTCCTCAGAGCAAGCGCTCGCCGCGGTCGTGTTCTGGACCATGGGAAGCCTCACCAAGGCCACCTGGCCCAAGCTCATCATCATCAGCCTCATCCTTCTCGCAACGCTTCCGATATTCGCACGCCGCGCGTGGGCGCTGACGGCGCTGCGGCTGGGCGAAGACAAGGCCGCGAGCTTTGGCGTCAAGGTCGCGCGCCTGAGGCTCGAAACCATGATGATGGTGAGCCTGCTTGCTGCCATTCCCGTCGCCTTCGTCGGCACGATCGGCTTCATCGGGCTGGTCGGTCCGCACATCGCCCGCATGCTGATCGGGGAGGATCAGCGCTTCTTCCTGCCCGCCTCGGCGCTTTCGGGGGCACTCATCCTTTCGGCGAGTTCGGTTGCCAGCAAATCGCTCATTCCAGGCACGATCTTCCCGATCGGCATCGTCACCTCGCTAGTCGGCATTCCCTTCTTCATCTCGCTGATCCTCTCGAATGTGAGGCGCTCATGGTAACGATCAGGCTCGATGATCTCGGAGCCTTCCACGGGACGCGGCTCGTCCTTTCGGACGTTTCAACTCCCATTTTTCGGGGTGGCGAGGTAGTCGCCGTTATCGGGCCCAACGCAGCGGGCAAGTCGACGCTATTCAAGCGCATCGCCGGACTTCTGGAGGGCCCGGGCCGTGTCTGCCTCGAGGGAGCGGTGAAGGGGCCGGACGGCATCTGCTATATGCCGCAGGATACGGCAGCCAACGCGGTGCTGACCGTCTATGAATCGATCCTGCTCGCCCGCAAGCAGGGCTCGGCCTGGTCGGTCGGCGACGGCGACCTCGCACTCATAGACGGCATCGTGGCCGCGCTCAGCATCGCGGATATTGCCTTTCGCAACGTCGGAGAATTGAGCGGCGGGCAAAGGCAGGTGGTAAGCATTGCCCAGACCCTCGCGCGCGAACCTGAAATCCTGCTGATGGACGAGCCCACGTCCGCGCTTGACTTGCACCGGCAGGTCGAGGTGCTGAGCTTCATGCGCGGGCTTGCGCGCAAGCACGGGATTGCAGTGCTGATCGCAATTCACGACCTCAATCAGGCCCTGCGCTTCGCTGACAAATGCATCGTCATCGCCGAGGGACGGATGTTCGCCTGCGGTACGCCGGAAGAGGTCGTCACGCCGGCGCTCCTGCGTGATGTGTACCGCGTCGAGGCGAGGATCGAGCGCTGCTCGCGGGGCATCGGTCATGTAATGGTGGATGGCGTCGCGGACGAAACGGCAGCGGCCGCGTCGATGGCAGCTTAAGGCATCGCCAAGGCGGCTACTTTGGCGACGAATGGGGGCGTTCACTCACGATCGCTGCACGTCCTTCGACGAGCCGCTGTTGTACGAGACACCTTGGGTAGACAGAGGTCGTGAAAACGCGCGATAAGGTTAGCCTGCGCAGATCTAGGGATGGCCGGGGCACCAGAAGATGGCACGCCGAATGTGCAACGCAATGCTTGGCTTCGCGGCGCTTGCCATAACCGCGTGCCAATCGGCTCCTGAAACGCCGCGACCCACCCTCGAACCTGCGTTAGGCTCTGGTACCATTCCTGCCCAAACCGCCTCGGATCCTGCCGCTGTTCCCTCCGGCTCGGCAATTATGGATCAATCCGTGGCGGTCACTCCCCCTGACAAGACCGTTCCGACAAAATATGCTGTTTTTTCGGGTCTATGGGCCGGACGTTTGGATGGGATGTATGACGCCAAACTTGCTGTTGAGACGATTTCTTCCAATGGGAAGGTCACGGTTACCTATGCGTGGGGAACTCTGGGCGACAACCATCCGGGCGAGGCCGCCGGCGTTGGAAGAATTGTGGGGACTACGTTGAAGCTTGAGCGCCTACCGAATGGCGCAGACGTCAGTCTTGTCATGCGGCCCGACAGAACCCTGGCCGGAACCGTTAGGCTTGCCGGCCAGACCTACACGGGCGCGTTCCTCAAGCAATGATCAAAAGACGTGTCTGAAGGCTATGTAGGGCCAAGCGACTGTTCCATATTGCAGCCTGTTGTTACCGGGGTGGGGCCTGCTGTTGCCCCATCAGCCCGCGTCCTTCGTCCAGAGGGCGCCGACTCCTGATCGAAGATGACCGCAGGCGGTTGGGTCTATTCGACGCTCGCTTGGTCGCCGGTCTACCCGCTGTTTGCGCTGACCGCGTCACCAAGCACCTTTGTGCGGGGCTGCATGCGCGCGGCCGCAGGAGCGAAGACCGAAATCGCCTTCGGGTGGACCTTGAAATGCGCCGGGGTCGAGGTGACGATCTCACCATCGGTGTTCACCGGCATCGGCCTTTTCGTCTCGATGTCGAACTCGACGCATCTGGCCGTCCTAACCTCGCTCCAGGCGCCGTGTGTGCCTGAGCGGAACGAGCGCAGCAAAAGCGCCATCTTCCAGAGGTTCGTCATTTCCAGGCTGTACAGGTCGAGATGGCCGTCATCGATCTCCGCCGTCTCCTCAACGACGTTGCCGCCGCCATAGTGCCGGCCGTTGCCGACTGCTATCTGGTAGGTCTCGACTTCGGTCGCTACGCCCTTTTCGGTAATCCTTGCTTCGAAGTGGCGGGCCTTGGTCAACACTTTCATGGCCGCCAAGGCATAGCCAAACCGGCCGAAACGTTTCTTCAGTGCCGGGTCGAGACCCTGGGCAAGGTCGGTGCTGAGGCCGATGCTCGCAACATTGAAGAAAGCGTGACCATTGACGGTCCCGACATCGATCAGACGCCTTCCGCCCTGTACGATCACGTCTGCGGCCTTCCGCAGATCCAACGGTATTTCGAGCGTTCGTGCCAGATCGTTCGCCGTCCCCATCGGAATGATGCCCATCGGCAGCCCGCTTTCCATGGCCGCGACCGCCGCTGAGGACACCGATCCATCGCCGCCGCACACGATCACAAGGTCGGCCCTATGGCGAAGGCGCACGATATCGCGTGCTATCTCGGGCAGCGCCTCAAACGTCTCGACGCTGACGCGGAGCCCACCGGCTTCCAGCCGTTCGACGACCGGTGCGATAGATTCCTGCCCGCGTCGCGCCTTTGGATTGACGAGCAGAAGCGCGCGTCTGGTCGTGATGTCGTTCATGCGGCGTAGATAGGGTGCTTGCCTGCGGATTACGACGTCAACAGGCGCGCCTGGGAAGGCCCAGAGTTGAATTTTCGTAACAGCCGGAATTGCTGGTTGTCACATCCGATGAGGAATCCGCACAGTTGACGACGTTGTGCGCCCGTATCGCTGCGGCCAACTTGGCCGAACCTGGCGCTCAAACATCCTTTATGGGTCGACTTTCTCATATTTCGACTGTCGATCAATCCGAAATTTTCGTTTCATGATTCGCTCAGAGTGATTTCCGGATCCATTTTGCCAGGACGCCAACGATGCCCTCCCGGAACAACAGCACCGCGACAACGAAGATGATGCCTTGGCCGATCGTGACCCAGTCGCCAAATGTCGCGAGGTAATTCTGCATCGTCACGATGACTGCCGCGCCGACGATCGGTCCGAACACCGTGCCCATGCCGCCCAAGAGCGTCATCAGCACGACCTCGCCGGACATGGTCCAGTAGACGTCGGTAAGCGACGCCAATTGGAACACGATCGCCTTGGTTGCGCCGGCGACGCCGGCGAGCGTCGCCGACAGCACGAATACGGCGAGCTTGTAGCGGTTGACCCGATAGCCCAGCGAGATCGCGCGGGGCTCGTTCTCGCGGATCGCCTTCAACACCTGTCCAAACGGCGAATGGATGATCCGATAGATCAGCAATATGCCGGCGAAGAAGATGGCGAGCACGAAGAAATAGAGCACTTCGCTCGAGCGCAGGTCGATCAGCCCGAACAGATGGCCGCGCGGCACGGCCTGGATGCCGTCCTCACCGCCGGTAAACGCCGCCTGCAACGAGAAGAAATAGATCATTTGCGCAAAAGCCAGCGTCACCATGGCGAAATAGATGCCGTGGCGGCGAATGGCGAGGGAGCCAATCGCGAGACCGAGCACGGCTGCCACCAGCGTGCCCGCGATAATGGCGAGTTCAGGCGTCAGACCCCACACCTTTGCCGCATGGGCCGAGACGTAGCTCGCCATGCCGAAATAGGCAGCGTGGCCGAACGACAAGAGCCCGCCATAGCCGAGCAACAGGTTGAAGGCGCAGGCAAACAGCGCAAAGCACAGCACCTTCATGACAAAGATCGGATAGAGCAGAAATGGCGCGGCGATGAGGAAGACGAAGAGCGCGGCGAAGATCGCAAAGTGATGACGTGGCATGCCAGCGGCGCCAACCGAGGTGATGGCCGCCATAGCGATCGGGTTGGTGTCGGTTGTCATCACACACCCCGCCCAAACAGACCGGCGGGCTTGACGAGCAGCACGAGCGCCATGATGACAAAGATCACCACGGCCGAGCCTTCCGGATAGAACACGCGGGTCAGACCCTCGATCAGCCCAAGCCCGAAGCCGGTGAGGATCGAGCCCAGAATCGAGCCCATGCCGCCGATGACGACGACGGCGAAGACGACAATGATCAGGTCTGCCCCCATGTTCGGATTGACTGCGTATATCGGCGCGGCGAGCACGCCGGCGAAACCCGCCAGTGCGACGCCGAAACCATATGTGAGCGTCACCAGCAGCGGCACGTTGATGCCGAACGCGCCGACCATGGTCGGGTTCTCGGTCGCTGCCCTGAGATAGGCGCCAAGGCGGGTCTTTTCGATAATGAACCAGGTCGCGAGACACACGATGAGTGAAGCCACGATCACCCAGGCGCGCGAATTTGGCAGGTACATGAAACCGAGATTATGCCCGCCGGTCAGAAGCGGCGGCGGCGGGTAAGGCAGGCCGGATACGCCGAAAAACTGGCGGAAGAAGCCGACGATGATCAGCGCCAGGCCGAAAGTGAGAAGCAGCCCGTAGAGATGGTCGAGGTGATAGAGTCGTCGGATCAGCACGCGCTCGAGCACGATGCCGGTGGCGCCGACGATCGGCGGCACGATGAACACGGCCCACCAGTAGCCGACGCCGAGATAGTTGAGCAGCATCCAGGTGCCGAAGGCGCCCAGCATGTACTGCGCGCCATGCGTGAAATTGATGATGTTCAAGAGACCGAAGATGACCGCCAGCCCGAGGCTCAGAACCGCATAGAAGGACCCATTGATCAGCCCGAGCAGCAACTGGCCGAACAGGACCTGCGGCGGAATTCCAAGCAGTTCGAACATGGTCGCTCCGGCTGACTTGTCGACGAAAGGACGCGCCGAGCGGCTCGGCGCGTCGTTGGCGAGGCTCGCTTACTTGACGAGCGGACAGGCGCCGTCGGCGAGCGGGCGGAACGCTTTGTCGGCCGGAATGGTCGCAACCGTCTCGAAATAATCCCATGGCCCCTTCGATTGGTCCGGCTTCTTGACGCGGAACAGATACATGTCGTGCAGCTTGCGCCCGTCCGCGCGGATCGTGCCCTTGCCGAACAGCGGATCATCGGTCGGCATTTCCTTCATCTTGGCCATCACCTTGGCCGCGTCCTTGTCGCCAACGGCTTCGACGGCTTTAAGGTAATGCAGGACCGAAGCGTAGACTCCGGCCTCGATCATCGAAGGCTTTTGTCCGGCATTCCGCTCCTGGAAGCGGGCAGAGAATTCACGCGTTTGATCGTTCTTGTCCCAGTAGAATGCGCCGGTGAGCACGAGGCCCTGCGCCACGTCGAGGCCAAGCGCATGCACGTCATTGATGAACATCAGCAGGGCGGCGAGCGCCTGGCCGCCCTGCGTGATGCCGAATTCCGACGCTTGCTTGACCGCGTTGATCGTGTCGCCGCCGGCATTGGCGAGGCCGACGACCTTGGCACCCGACCCTTGCGCCTGCAGCAGGAAGGACGAGAAATCCTGGCCGGGGAAAGGATGACGGACGGCGCCGAGAACCTTGCCGCCCGATGCTTCGACGACCGCCGACGTATCACGCTCGAGCGCGTGGCCGAAGGCGTAGTCCGCCGTAACGAAGAACCAGCTATCGCCGCCCTGTGCGACCATGGCCGAGCCCGTGCCGTTGGCAAGCGCCCAAGTGTCGTAGGTCCAGTGGACGGTGTTGGGCGAACAGGCTTTGCCGGTGAGGTCCGACGAGGCCGGACCCGAGGCGAGGAAGATCCTGTTCTTCTCCTTGGTGATCTCGTTGACGGCGAGCGCCACCGACGAGGTTGGCACGTCGGCGATTACGTCGACATTTTCGGTGTCGTACCACTGGCGGGCGATGTTCGAGCCGACGTCCGGCTTGTTCTGGTGGTCGGCGGAGACGATCGACACATTGATGCCCTTGTCCGCCGCCTTGAAGTCTTCCGCCGCCATCTGGGCGGCGATGACCGAGCCTTCGCCGGCGATGTCTGCATAGATGCCGGAACGGTCATTCAGAACGCCGATCTTGACATCCGTGGCGTAGGCCGCGCCGGCCATCAGCAGGCTCGCCGTTGAAGCCAGAATAAATCCCATTTTTTTCATCGCTACTTCCCTCCGATTGCGGCGCAATGCGCCGTTGATGATTGCCTCAGACACCGAGATAGGCGTGCAGCTTGTCAATGTTGGCGTCGAGTTCGCCGTTGGGGATCATGTCGATCACGCGCCCCTGTTCCACCACGTAGTGACGGTCCGCGACCAACGCGGCGAAATGAAAATTCTGTTCGACGAGCACGATCGTGAATCCCTCGTCCTTGAGCCGGGCAATGGTGCGGCCGATCTGCTGCACGATGACGGGCGCAAGCCCTTCGGTCGGCTCGTCGAGCAGCAAGAGCTTCGCGCCCGTCCGCAATATACGACCGATGGCGAGCATCTGCTGTTCGCCGCCCGAAAGCTTGGTGCCTTGGCTCGAAAGCCGCTCCTTCAGGTTCGGGAAAAGCTCGAAAATCTGCTCGACGCTGAGCCCACCGGGGCGCACCTGCGGCGGCAACATCAAATTCTCCTCGACCGAGAGACTGGAAAAGATCGCGCGTTCCTCGGGGCAGTAGGCGATGCCCATCTGCGCGATCAACCGCGACGGCAGCTTGATCGTCTCCCGACCGTCATAGGTGACCGAGCCCGAGCGCCTGGAAAGGATGCCCATGACGGCCTTCAGCGTCGTCGTCTTGCCGGCGCCGTTGCGGCCGAGCAGCGTCACCACTTCGCCTTCGCCAACCTCGAAACTCACGCCGTGAAGCACATGGCTCTCGCCGTACCAGCCCTGCAGGCCATCGACGCGGAGGAGGGGTCTCGCCGAGGAGGCAACAGACGGCCTGCTCGTCAGTTCAACTTCAACCATGGCCGGCCCCGATATAGGCTTCGATAACGTGCGGATCTTTGGAAACCGCAGCATAATCGCCTTCGGCGAGGACTTTGCCGCGCGCGAGCACGGTGATGCGGTTCGACAGCGAGGCTACGACCGAAAGATTGTGCTCAACCATCAAAATGGTGCGGTTCTTGGAGATGCGCCGGATCAGCGCCGAGATACGCTCGATATCTTCTTGCGCCATGCCGGCCATAGGCTCGTCGAGGAGCAGCATTTCAGGGTTCAGCGCCAGCGTCGTCGCGATCTCAAGCGCGCGTTTGCGGCCGTAGGACAGATCGCTGGCGCGGATATCTGAAAACTCGGTCAAGCCGACATCGGCGAGAAGAGCCGCACCCTCGCTATTGAGCTTGGAGAGCACTTTCTCGGAGCGCCAGAAATCGAAACTGTCGCCGCGCCGGCGCTGCAGCGCGATGCGGACATTCTCGAGTGCCGTCATGTGCGGAAACACCGCCGATATCTGGAAGGAGCGCACAAGGCCCAGTCGCGCGATGTCGGCCGGCTGCATCCTGGTGATGTCGCGGCCTTGGTAGCGGATCGAGCCGCGCGTTGGCTGGAGGAATTTGGTCAGCAGGTTGAAGAGGGTCGTCTTGCCTGCGCCGTTGGGGCCGATCAGCGCGTGGATCGATCCTCGCTCCACCGTCAGGTTGACATTGTTGACAGCGACGAAACCCCCAAATTCCTTAGTCAATCCCGCGGCTTCGAGGATCGCTCCGGAATTCATGCGCGGAAGCCTTCGCCCGTCATCGGCGTGAAAACGTGGAACCGCGCTGCGAGGCTGTCCGCCCCCAGGGTGACTTCCATGGTTTCCTCCGTGGCTCTCCCGCCCGCAACAAACGACCTAATGCACATCGCGTCAAGGCTGCAATTTTCAGAAGCGTCTAACTTCGCGAAAAGCTGAGTCAACTGCCCTTGGCACAGGCTCGCCTGGAGAAGCTGGCGTGCGGTTGGCATCACATCCGATCGGGCGGCATTTACAGGGATCTGTTGCGGTCTTTGACTGCCGGCGCTGTGGCACGGGGCCTTCGATGAACCCCATCCCTGGCCGAGCAGTGCGAAATCCTCGCCGCCCGACTAGATGAATGCGAAAAGCTTAGCTGCGCTAGTTCGAGTTGGGGTTGTCCTCGCCGCGGTTTGGATCCTTTGCCGGCAGCCTGGCTGCTCTGTTGGGCTTGTCCTTCTTGTCCTGATTGCCGCCGCGGTTGCTCGACGCGGCGATTGTTCCCGCGGGGAACATATCGGCCTTTCGAGAGTTCGCGCTATAGGACCGCAATGAACGCGAGGAAGGGGGGCGTCGAAGCTTTTTGAAGGATGACCTTCGCTTTCGAGAAGTTGTCAGGATTGATCGTGGACACACCAGACGAAGCTGTGGACGCGGCACCGCGGATAAGCGGCGTCGATCGTGCACGGGTGCGACAAACTTTTGAAGTGCGATTCACGGTCGAGCGCATGTGCAGCGACTACTTGGCGATCTATCGCTCGCGCAAGGAGGGCACAACGAATGCACTTGGTTCTCAAAACAAGCGCGCTAAAAATACCGCAATTAAAAATACCGCAATGATGACTATGTCTACCTGACAGAGCAAGGAGAGGGCTCGGCTGCCCGGATCAGCGCCTGAGCCGCCTTGGTCGCTTCTGAACAGGAGGAGTTGACCATGACCACTCAACTCGAAGACCGCAAGCTTGATCCAGCCGTGGCGCTCCCGGCGATTGACGAGACGGCACCGCGCGAGCCGCATCGGCAATTTGCGCTGAAGCATGAGGATTGCTTCGTCGTCGCAGACAGCTACGGCGATATACGCGGCACCGGCGACGGGCTTTTCCGCGACGACACGCGTGTACTATCGCGCTTCCGTCTGTTCGTCGGCGGCCGGATGCCGTCGCTGCTCGGCGCCTCGCTGTCGCAGGACAACATCCTGTTCACCGCCAATCTCACCAACCTGGCCACTATCGGGCCGAATGGCAGCGAAGCATTGCCGGGCGTCGTCCATATCGACCGGACGCGGTTCATCTGGCAGGACCGCATGTTCGAACGCATCACCTTCACCAACTATTCCGCGCGCGAGGTGGATCTGCCGGTCCGGCTCGACTTCGACGCCGATTTCCGTGACATGTTCGAGGTGCGCGGCACTACGCGTAGCCGCCGCGGCCGCGCGCATGACGCTCTGGTCGGCGAGGTGGGCGTAACGTTCCGATATGAAGGCCTCGACAATGTGGCTCGTCAATCGGTTATCGCATTCTCGATCAAGCCCGATCAGGTGCACCCCAACCACGCCGACTTCCTCATTCTCGTGGCAAGGCGTGACAGCAGAGCATTGTACCTGGAGGTCGGCCACAGCGAAGAGACCCCCTCCAGCGACCGCTTTCGCGCGGCCGCTGCGAGAGCCCGCTTTGCCATGCGCTCAAAGCGCCGGCAGGGCGCCACCGTCTTCAGCTCCGGCCGCGTGTTCAACGATTGGCTGACACGCACCCGCGCCGACATCGCGCTACTGACGACCGATCTGGAGACCGGGCCATACCCATATGCCGGCATTCCCTGGTTTTCGACGGCTTTCGGCCGCGATGGCGTTATTTCCGCCTTACAGATGCTCTGGCTCAATCCGGACCTTGCTCGTGGGGTGCTGGCCTTCCTTGCTCACTATCAGTCGACCGAGACCTCTGTGTTCGACGATGCCGAACCTGGCAAAATCATGCATGAAACCCGGAAGGGCGAAATGGCCGTGCTGCGCGAGCTGCCGTTCGGCCGCTACTATGGCGGCGTCGACACCACGCCACTCTATGTCTATCTGGCTTCGTCCTACGCCGATCGCACCGGAGACGAGGCATTCGTCGATCGCATGTGGAACTCGCTGGGCGCTGCCACTGCGTGGATGGAGGAGGTCGGAGCCCGCAACGGGGAAGGCTTTGTAACCTACAACAGGGCGGCCGACACGGGGCTGTTCAACCAAGGCTGGAAGGACAGCGCCGATGCCATCTTCCATGCCGACGGCACGATCCCCAAAGGGCCGATCGCATTGGTCGAGGTGCAAGGTTATGTCTTCGCCGCATATCAAGGTATGGCCGCGCTGGCCGCCAGACGCGGCGACGATGCAAAGGCGGCGCACTGGAGCGCCCTGGCAGAGGGCATCCGTGAGGCGGTGGAGACGCATTTCTGGATGCCGGACCGAGATTTCTATGCTTTGGCAATCGACGGAGAAGGCAAGCAATGCGCGGTTCGCGCGTCCAATGCCGGTCACCTGCTCTACGTCGGGCTGCCTTCAGCGAAACGGGCGCAGGCACTTGCCACCCAGCTGCTCTCAGGTCATCTCCATAGCGGTTGGGGCGTTCGCACACTGGCCGACGACGAGGTCCCATTTAACCCGATGTCCTATCATAATGGGTCGATCTGGCCGCACGACACTGCACTCTGCGCTTCCGGGCTCGCCCGCTATCACGAGCGCGACAGCGTCGTGAAGCTGATGAGCGGTATGTTCGAGGCGGCGGTCCGTTTCAACATGCGCCTGCCGGAGCTGTTCTGCGGCTTTACGCGCGCGGCCAGCGATTCACCGGTGGCCTACCCGGTCGCATGTCTGCCGCAGGCATGGTCGGCAGGCTCCGCATTCATGATGCTGCAGGCCTGCCTGGGCATCCGGGTCGACGGCTGGAAGCGCGAGATCACTGTGGAGCGCCCGCGGCTGCCGATCGGTATCGACAACATTGTTATCCGCCATCTGGCCATCGGCGAGGCGAAAGTCGATCTCATCTTCGAGCGCATTGGCGACCGCGTTGTGTGCTATCTCGACCATCGCCATGAAGGTCTGGTGCCTCTGGTGGTGCGCTCTTAGCGCAGGCTGGCTGGCCATGTGCTCCGTGATGGACACTGCCATCAATGACTACGGCGCAACTGATACCTGCGCCGATCGCCAGCGCACCGACTGTACGGTGGTACCCGCCCAAGCCAAACCGGACGACTATCTGCTCGCCAGCGTCGCTACAAGATCGCTGAAACGTCGCCCTGGATGCTGACATGCTGGCGCAGGAGCGTGCGCGCCCGCTCCGCGTCGCCGGCGAGGATTGCTTCCACGATCGCGCACCCACCGTCCTCATTGCCCTCCGCGCATGCTCCGGGCTTTCCTTCTGGCAGAACGTCGCGCCAGCCACAATGAGCCGGCGCGACTTTGGTTCTTCATCTGTCGCCGGGCGTGTCGGGCGCACTGTTATGCTCCCCAGACCTGCCGGGATCCCGATCGCCTAGCTCGCCGGCAGCACCTTCACCGCCATTGCCTGGACCTGCGTTGACGTGGCCGGAGTTGCCGTTTCCGTCGTCATCGCCATCATCGCCATCATCGCCCCCATCGCCGCCGCCGCCATCGCCGCCATCGCCGCCACCGCCGCCATCATCGCCCCCATCGCCATTATCGCCGCCATCGCCACCATCGCCATTGTCGCCACCGCCGCCACTATCGCCGCCGCTGTCGTCGGCAGCCAAGACACTTTGGATTTGCGCAGTGGTCATCGGCGGACATTGGTCGATTTGCGCCGCCGTGAGAATGTCAGTCCGGTTCAGCGCCACGCAGCAAAGCTCATAGTTAGCGTTCGTCAGAGGGTTGCATTGCTGAGCCGTGAGTACGGGCCGCTCGATCTCTTGGACTCGTGCTGGAACGGTCGCCGCCACTCCAAAAAAGGTGGCTGATATCAACACTATACCGGTGCCGTTGAGTAGTGACTCTAGCGTGCACATATTAGCTCTCCATTATATTAACTGCTACTAAAACGCGAATACTGTTTCAAATGTTCCCGTCACCGTTACAATTTGTTAACCAAAAACAGGACGCTAAGGCGTCGCGAGGGATTGCTTTAGGTTCAGCGTCGACTATTGCGAGGCGACCACAGAGGCCCCTCGTTTATGATGCGAATTCTGACGCTGCGCACATGCGCTGTCCTGCTCTCGGCCTGCACCCAGGCTTCCGGCGCTGGCACTACAATGCAGACGCAGGGCTATGCGCTTGCGCCCCCTGCCTTCAAAACCTTCTGCGCTAAGGAAAAAACGCTTTGCGACACCAGAGGCAAGACCAAAGTTGTGGACTTGACGGGACCTCGCAAGGCGGAGCTCGCAAGAGTCAACGCCGCAGTCAACCACCGCATTGCTGAACGAAGCGATGTCAGCACCACGGGCAAGGCCGACGAGTGGGACTTGCCGAAAGACCAGGGCGATTGCGAGGACTTCGCCATCCTCAAGAAAAGCGAGCTACTCAAGCTCGGCTGGCCGGCTTCTGCCCTGCTGCTGACTGTGGCGCGCAGCGGGAAAGAAGGCCACACCGTTCTGACAGTGCGCACCAGCCAGGGTGATCTGGTGCTCGACAACAAAACGTCGGCGATCAGGGACTGGTCGCGAACGTCCTACCGTTACTTTGCACGCCAGTCACAGTCGAACGGCAAGGTGTGGGAGCGGATAGGCAAGGCCGGACAACCGTAGGCGCGTCTGCGGCTCGCGCAACCGCTTGTGCTGCGGTCCCTCAAGATCGTTCGGGCACGCGTTTTTGGCGAGCGCGAACTCGCGATGCTGAAATGGGATATGCCGTCATTGCGCAACTGAGCCTATCACGAAACGCGAATCCGCAGCATGTGAGGGAAGCCGCTATAGGAATGTTCGATGTTTGTTCGCCAAAAGTCGCGTAACATTGTATTCGGGAACCACTGGGCGATCCACTATCTGCTCGCCATCGTCGCTACAAGATCGCTGAAACGCTCGCCCTGGATGCTGACATGCTGGCGCAGGAGCGTGCGCGCCCGCTCCGCGTCGCCGGCTAGGATTGCTTCCACGATCGCGCCATGCTCGGCGAACGAGGTGGCAACGCGGTTGCGCACGCGAAGCTGGAGACGCCTGTAGGGTTGCAGACGGCGATGCAGTGCGACGCACTGCTCGGCCAGGAAACCGCTGTGGCTGGCAGCATAGATAGCCTTGTGAAAACGTTCGTTATCGTAATAGTAGAGGTCGCTGTCGCCGGCCGAGGACGAACGCTCGCAATCTGCATGCGCTCCCAGGATGGTTGTGCGATCGGCATCGGTGAACCGTCGCGCGGCCAGCGAACCGGCCAAACCTTCAAGTTCCGCCATCACCTCGAACATTTCGAAAACGCGGTGCGGTCCCGGATCGATCACCACGGCACCCCGGCGCGGCCGGATCTCCACCAGCCCGATCGCGTTCAACTGCATCAGCGCCTCGCGCACCGGCGTTCTCGACACGCCGAAGCGTGTTGCCAATTGCACCTCGTCTAGTCGTGCACCGGGGGCGAAGTCGTTCGAGATGATGCCGTTTTCGATCTCGTCACGTAGGCGTTGAACAACATTCCCTGACATTTTTCGGACTCCAAAATGCATTACCCGAATTCTTGTATGCAAGATAGTTGACTTTGCGCACAATCGCATTTAATAACGATACCATAATAGGCAAGTCGCACACAATTGGCGGATTCAACCGAGCAGTAGCACCGCGAGCGCGCGGAGGGTCTTTTGCGCCGATTTCGACTTTGCCAGGAGGACTCCGACATGGCAGGCATCTCGTTCTTTAGCGATATGGTGCAAAGCATCACCGATCGCGGCCGCAGGCTGCTTGCGGCAGGGGCGCGCAGCGAGCCGGTCCAAGCCGAGACGAATATCGAAACACTCTGCGACATGCTTTTGTCGAGCCGGGGCGAAGCCTCGGGCATGGCATTGGCCGCCGAGGTCCTTCAGCGCTGGGCCCAACTGGACGCGGCCGGTCAGCAAGACTTCGTGCGTATGCTGCACGAACAGTTCGGCCCAGACATCGCCAAGCTTGACAAAGCCATCGAGCGCTACCGCAGCGACAGGAGTTCGGACGCCGTCATCGAACTGCACCAGGCAGCCGAGCCGCGTCGCCAGGAACTGGTGCGCAGACTCAACCTGGCCCCCAAAGGCACGGCAAGACTGGTGGAGATGCGCGAGCGCCTATTAGCCATGAAGGATGCGACGGAACCGTTTCGCGCCGTCGATGCCGACTTCGCCCACCTGTTCGGCTCATGGTTCAACCGCGGTTTTCTGACCCTGCGTCCGATCGACTGGTCGACGCCAGCCGACATCCTGGAGAAGATCATCAGATACGAGGCTGTGCATGAAATCGCCGGCTGGGAGGAACTGCGGCGGAGGCTAGCTCCAGCCGACCGCAGGTGCTTTGCGTTCTTCCACCCGCGTCTCGCAGACGATCCGCTGATCTTCGTTGAGGTCGCGCTGACCAAGGCGATTCCCTCTGCCATCGCTGATGTGCTCGATGTAAACCGTTCGTCGATCACGGCCCAGGACGCCACCACCGCTGTCTTCTATTCGATCTCCAACTGCCAGGACGGACTGCGCGGCATCTCTTTCGGGAACTTTCTGATCAAGCAGGTGGTGGAGGATTTGCGCCGCGACCTGCCGGGCTTGAAGACCTTCGTGACGCTGTCGCCGGTTCCGGGTTTCGCTGGCTGGCTAGCAAGACTGCGCAAGGCGACCGATGCGAGTCTCGATGATCAGGCCCTCAAGACGCTCGAGTTGCTGGACGATCCGAGCTGGGCGGACAATCCGCAGAAGGCACGGGTCGTGGAAGCTGTGCTCCTCCCGCTCGCCGCACGCTATTTCGTCAAGGAACGTGCCACCGGCAGACGGCCGGTCGATCCTGTGGCGCGTTTTCATTTGGGCAACGGCGCTCGCCTTGAACGGCTGAACTTCCTCGCCGATCGCTCCGCCAAGGCGATGCGGCAGTCCCACGGCTTGATGGTCAACTACTTTTACAAGTTGGACGACATCGAGGCGAACCACGAAGCCTTGGCGCAACATGGCGAGATCGCTGCTTCGCCGGAGGTGAGAAAACTGGCGGCAACCGCTTCGACCGACACCAGTATTGGCGCCCCGGTTCGTCGACGCCGCACCGAAATGCAGAAAACCTAAAAGCAAATTGGGAGGAGTTCAATGAGCAATCACCTGTTCGACGCCAT
The DNA here is from genome assembly GCF_900149755.1 of Mesorhizobium delmotii. Classification (NCBI taxonomy): domain Bacteria; kingdom Pseudomonadati; phylum Pseudomonadota; class Alphaproteobacteria; order Hyphomicrobiales; family Phyllobacteriaceae; genus Mesorhizobium; species Mesorhizobium delmotii. The sequence continues at coordinate 1,721,263 of NZ_FUIG01000013.1, forward strand.
GCGAGCATCCGCCAAGTCAGGCGAGTCGATTTTCATCGAGACTATTGATGGTCAGCGTTGGACCTATGCAGATGCGCTGCGGCTCTCCGGACAGATCGCCAGCGCAATTGATGTGCTCGGCGTTCGCCCAGGCGACCGCGTCGCGGTCCAGGTGGACAAGAGCCCGCTGGCTCTGATGCTCTATCTCGCATGCGTGCGCTGCGGGGCGATCTATCTGCCGCTGAATACCGCCTATACGCTGGCTGAACTCGACTATTTTATCGGTGACGCCGAACCGCGGCTCGTCATCGTCTCCTCGAAGTCGCGAGCTGATGTCGAAAGGATCGCGCACGGCCACGGCGCGATCGTCGAAACGCTCGATGCGGACGGCGCCGGGTCGCTCATGGAGTTGGCCAGGGACGAGTCTGCCGATTTTCTCGACGCGGCGCGCGCGCCTGACGATCTCGCCGCGATCCTGTACACATCTGGGACCACCGGCCGTTCCAAGGGCGCAATGCTGACGCACGACAACCTTTTGTCCAATGCATTAGCACTGCGCGAATGCTGGCACGTGACCGCAGCCGACCGGCTGATCCACGCGCTGCCGATTTTTCACACGCATGGGCTCTTCGTGGCGACCAATGTCACGCTGGTTTCCGGCGCCTCGATGTTTCTGCTGCCAAAGTTCGAGCCTGGCGAAATCCTTCCTCTGATGTCGCGGGCGACGCTGATGATGGGCGTGCCGACCTTCTATGTCCGGTTGCTTCAGCATGAGGGCCTGAACCGGGAGACGGTCGCCAACATTCGGCTGTTCATCTCCGGCTCGGCGCCGCTGCTCGCTGAAACGCACGCCGCATTCAAGCAGCGCACCGGTCACGCCATTCTCGAACGCTACGGCATGACCGAAACCAACATGAACACCTCAAACCCCTATGACGGCGAGCGAAGGGCAGGGACAGTAGGTTTCCCACTCCCGGGCGTGTCGATGAGGGTCACCGATCCGGCCACGGGCGAGACGCTCGGACCAGGCGAAACCGGCATGATCGAGATCAAGGGCCCGAACGTTTTCAAAGGTTATTGGCGGATGCCTGAAAAGACTGCGGCGGAGTTCACCAAGGACGGCTATTTCATCAGCGGCGACCTCGGCAAGATCGATGAGGCGGGCTATCTCCACATCGTCGGCCGCGACAAGGACCTGGTGATCTCCGGCGGCTATAATATCTACCCGAAGGAAGTCGAGGGTGAGATCGACCGGCTCGACGGTGTCGCCGAGAGTGCGGTCATCGGCATTGCACATCCGGATTTCGGGGAGGGGGTGACGGCCATCGTGGTGCTCAAGCCCGGTGCCACAATGGACGAAAAGGCCGTGCTCAACGCGCTGAGCGACCGCCTCGCGCGCTACAAGCAGCCGAAACGGGTGATCTTCGCCGAGGACCTTCCGCGCAACACCATGGGAAAGGTGCAGAAGAACCTTCTGCGCGACCGGTTCAGCAACCTTTACATGCCCGCCTCCTAGGAGGCGCTGACTACCCTGCGTTGGTGCTTGGGAGCGAGACCAGCGCAGGCTGATCTACTACCGATGGAAATGAGAACGGGCGCCTGAAGGCGTTTCCCGAGGGAGGAAGCTATGAACATCCAGATTCTGTCGATCGCGCTGCTGGTCGGCATGTTCGTGATCGCCACCATCCAGCCGATCAATATGGGCGCACTCGCCTTCGCATGCGCCTTTCTGGTCGGCTCGCTCATCATGGCTATGAAGCCGGCGGAAATATTTGCTGGCTTCCCGAGCGACCTCTTCCTGACACTGGTCGGCATTACCTACCTGTTCGCCATCGCCCAGATCAACGGTACTATCGATTGGCTGGTCGAGGGCGCGGTCAAACTGGTGCGCGGACATGTGGCGTGGATTCCCTGGGTCATGTTCCTGGTCGCCGCCGTCATCACCGGCTTCGGTGCGCTCGGACCTGCGGCGGTCGCCATCCTGGCCCCGGTGGCGCTGGGTTTTGCGTTCCAGTACCGCATCAATCCGGTCATGATGGGATTGATGGTTATTCACGGTGCACAGGCGGGCGGCTTTTCGCCGATCAGCGTCTATGGCGGCATCACCAACCAGATCGTCGAAAAGGCGGGGTTGCCGTTCGCGCCGACATCACTGTTTCTCTCCAGCTTCTTCTTCAACCTGGCCATCGCCGTCCTCGTATTCTTCGTCTTCGGCGGCTCGAAGGTGCTGCGTAAGTATTCGATGGCGTCGGGACCGCTGCCTGACCTCCACCCCGAGGGCGTGACGCAGTCAATCGTCGGCCACGGCGGCACGCCGGCTACTCCGATCAGCCATCACGTATTTGAGGAGCAGACAAAAAATGTGTCGGCGCTTTCCGGCCTGACTACGGAAACGTTGACGACATTAATCGGCCTAACCGCGCTCGCGGTCGGCGCACTTGTCTTCAAGTTCAATGTCGGCCTGGTCGCGATCACTGTCGCGGTCGCGCTCGCACTCCTCTCGCCGAAGACCCAAAAGGCAGCGATCGACAAGGTCAGCTGGTCGACGGTGCTCCTGATCGCCGGCATCATCACCTATGTCGGCGTCATGGAGAAGATCGGCACGATCGACTACGTCGCCCACGGCATTTCAAGCCTGGGCATGCCGCTGCTGGTTGCACTCCTCCTCTGCTTCACCGGCGCCATTGTATCGGCATTCGCCTCGTCCACGGCATTGCTGGGAGCCATCATTCCACTGGCCGTGCCCTTCCTTCTGCAGGGACAGATCAGTGCCATAGGTGTGGTTGCCGCGATCGCGATCTCCACCACCATCGTTGACACCAGTCCGTTTTCGACCAACGGCGCGCTGGTCGTCGCCAATGCCCGGGAAGCAGAGCGCGAGAGCGTGCTGAAGACGTTGCTGATCTACAGCGCGCTTATCGCCATCATCGGCCCTGTCATCGCCTGGCTGGTTTTCGTGGTCCCCGGATTAGTTTGAACGGTCGGCCGCTTCCCGGACATTCCCAATCAGTCTGGCCGCTCCGGTGCAATTTGACCGGCGGCCAGGCTTGACCCCGAACCTGATCTGGTCGGCGTCAACAAGAAAAACGCCGGCGCAGGCAGAACTGATTCCCTATCAAAGCAGCCGTTGGGCCGATAGGGTGCCCCGCCCGGTTTGGCTACGTGACCCCGCTCAGGCGGGCGAGGGCGCGTAGCGGCTGCCCAGCGAATAGCGGCTGCCGACATAGGTGAGCTTGTTGACGGTGGCGACCGCCGCGCCTGACCAGGTCCGCCGATGCAGGAGCAGGCAGGGGTCGCCTGGCCGGATCATCAAACGGCCGGCGGCCACCTCGTCGGCGGCGACGGCCGAGATCACGTGCTCCACTTCCGTCAGCGGCGTCGCCCGCTGCAGATAGTCGTAGGTGGTGGTCGCAACAAAATTTTGCCGGTGGTAGTCCGGTGCGAGAGCCGAATTGACGAAGCGTTCCTCAAGCTGGACGGGCACATCGTCCTCGAAATGCACGATGATCGAATGGGCGACCGGCCTGCGGCGCATGAACTCGAAGGCGACAATGAGGTCCAGCGCCGGGTCGCGGATCTTCTCGAGCACGACGACCTCGGCCCTGTGGCGTCCGCCGCGCGCGGCGATCTCGCCGGCGATGTTCCTGATTTCGATGAGAGCAGATTGCGGTTTCGGCGGCGCCACGAAGGTGCCTACGCCCTGGATGCGCAGGAGGTGGCCTTCCGAGGTCAGTTCCCTCAGCGCCCGGTGCACGGTCATGCGCGAGACGCCGAGCGTGCTGACCAGCTCGTTTTCGGAAGGCAGCCTGCGGTCCTTCGGCCATTTGCCGCTGCCGATGTTGCCAAGCACGTAGTCCTTGACCTTTTCGTAGAGCGGTCCGGCAGTTTCAGGAAGCTTGATCATCGCCCTCTCTCCATTCGGACGATGGTCTTCAGGCCGCCGCTCGCGCCTGCGATCAGGCGGTGGTAGGCGGCGGGAATTTCGCCGATCGCGATCTCCTCGGCCACGAAACGCGACAGCGCGGGGGCGAGATCACCAAGCATGGCTACGGCCGGCGCAAGCTCGTCGGCGAAGGCGTGGCAGCCGACAAGCGCGATCTCGCGCTCGACCAGGAAGTTGGGGTCGAGGTCGAGGCGGCCATGCGAAATGCCGACCAGCGCCAGCGTGCCGCCGCCGGCCAAACGATCGAGCAGCCGCGCCATCACCGTCACATTTCCCGTCGCGTCGATGGCATGGCGCAAGTTGGGATCGTGGGGCAGGATGTCCAGGTCGACGACGGTCGCGCCGCTCACCTCGGCCACGAGATCCGCACGTGCCGCATTGCGGTCGGCGACGAGGACCGGTCTCTCGCTGCGCCGCGACAGGAGCAGCGCCGCCAGCCCGCCGATCGGGCCGCAACCGGCGATAAGCACTGGCGCCCCGGCCGGCGCCGACAGCCGCCGCACTGCGTGCAGGGCGACCGCCAGCGGCTCCGCCATGGCGGCTATTGCGGGATCGAGCGCGGGGTCATGGCGCAGGAGCAGCCGCGCCGGCAGCTCCGTCTCTTCCGCGAAGCCGCCGTCGCAGACCTCGCCTACAAAGCCCAGTGTGGCACAGACATTATGCAGGCCGGCCCGGCAAGCAGGACATTCGCCGCACCAGAAACGCGAATCGGCGACGACCCGGTCTCCGAGGGCCACCTGGGACACGCCGGCCCCCACGGCAGTCACTTCGCCGGCGAACTCATGTCCAACGACGCTCGGCGCGCGGCTGATCCACTGACCGGTGCGGAAATTGTGGAGGTCGGAGCCGCAGATGCCGGCGGCCGTCACCCTGAGCCGCACCCAGCCAGGCCCTGGTTCGCCGGGAGACGGCACATCCTCGACCCGCAAGTCGCCCGCCGCATGGAGTCTGGCCGCCTTCATCATCCGCTACCGCACCAAATATCGGTCGCGCACGTCGGAAACGGCGTGTTCGTGCGAGGAAAAGCCTTCATAGCGGGCAAGCGTGCGGGCATGACGCGCGAATTCCGGATAGGCCGTCGCCGTCACGTAGCCGATGGAAGAGCGCTTGACGAAATCCGTGACCGAGAGCGGTCCACAGGTACGCGCCCAGCGGCTGGTCGGCAGCACGGCGTTGGGGCCCAGCCCGAAATTGCCGATCGAAACCGGCGTGTGCGGCCCCATCAGGATCTCGGCGGCTTCGGTGATGTGGCCAAGGTGCGCAAAGGGATCGGTGGAGAGGATCTCCAGATGCTCAGGTGCGTAGTCGTTGATGAAACGGTAGCTCTCCTCGATCGATGCCGTCAGCACGATGCCGCCACAGGCACCGGTCAGCACTGCGGTGGAGAATGCTACCCGCTGATCGGTCATGCGCGCCCAGTGCTCGGGCAGCGCCGCCAGTGCCTCCTCCGCCACGCGGCGGCTGTGGGTCACCAGATAGGCCGACGAGTCCGGCCCGTGCTCCGCCTCGATGAGGAGGTCGAGCGCGGCCAGTCCGCCATGTACGCTGTCGTCGGCGAGGATAATCGCTTCCGACGGACCGGCGGGAAGGCCTGGATCGATGACTCCCGCAAGCAGCCGCTTGGCCGCAACGACCCAAGGGCTGCCTGGACCGACGATCTTGAGCGCGGGCTTGATCGTCTCTGTGCCGTAGGCGACCGCGGCGACCGCCTGCGCGCCGCCGCATTTGTAGACCGTTTCGACGCCGGCGAGGCGCGCCGCAACCAGTGTCGCTGCGTCCACCGAACCATCGGCCGCTGGCGGCGTCATGATAGCAAGCTCCGGGACGCCCGCCACGACGGCGGGCACTGCGGTCATCATTGTCACCGAAGGGAACGCCCCCTTGCCGCGCGGGACATAGAGCGCCACCGAGCGGATCGGCGTGAAGCGGTCCCCGGCATAGGCACCGGGCCGCATTTCCTTAAGCCACATCGCTTCCGGCTTCTGCTCTTCGTGGAAATGCCGGATGTTGTCGATGCCGAAGCGAATGGCGGCGACCACGTCCTCGTCCACCATGCCGAAGGCGGCATCGAACTCGGCGGGGCTGACCTTCAGCCGCGCGGCATCGAGATCTGCCTTGTCCAAGTCGCGGGCGAAGCGGACGAGCGCGGCGTCGCCTTCTGTTCGGACCGCCTCGATGATCGGTGCGGCCTTCTCCATAAAGCCAGAGAGATCGGTCTCTGAGCGCCGCATCAGTGCGGCTCGACTGGCGGCGTCGAGTTGGCTCAAGTCGTGGAACGATACGTTTGGCATAGGATTTCCTTTTCGGCCCGGCGGGCCGGCATTCCTCATTTCGATTTCAGGAAGATGTCGAGCCCGACCAGCCTGTCGAGCAGGAAGACGGCGACAGCCGAGCAGGCGATGAAGACCACGGAGATCGCGGCAAGATCCGGCGTGATGATCGAGCGGATGGAGTTGTAGATCAGCACCGGCAGCGTCACGATGCGGGCATCGACGAGCAGCAGGCTGACCAGGAACTCGTTGAGCGCAAGGATGAACATCAGCAGCGAGCCGGTGATCACCCCCGGCATAACCGCCGGCAGGGTGACGGAGAAGAACACCTGGAGCGGCGGCGCGCCGCAATTGGCGGCGGCCAGTTCCAGGTCCGGGTCAAGTCCGGTGGCACTCGCAGTGACTGCCCAGATCATGAAGGGAAGGTTGATGACGCAGCAGGCGATGCCGACCGGCCAGAGCTGGCCGAGAATCCCGGCGTTGCCGAAAATCAGCATGAGGCCGATGCCCGATCCGATCAGCGGGATGGTAAAGGGCAGCAGCAGATAGATCTGGATCGTCTTCTCGAAACGCACCGCATATTTCGCCAGCGCGATGCCGGCCAGCGTGCCCACGGGAATGGCAACGATCGTACAGACCGTCGCAACTTGGAGCGTGCGCAGGAAAGCGTTGCGCAGGTCGGAGGCCTGCGAGATGCGCGCATACCACCGCAGCGACAGCCCGTCCGGCGGAAACGTGATGATGTTGCCGCCGGTGAAGGAAGCGCCGAGCACGACGACCGTCGGCGCCGAAAGCGTCACCAGGGCGATCGTAACCAGGGTCCACAAGACAACGGATTTGCTGCGCGAGCCGCTCACGCCCGTGACCTCCCCATCGCAAGCGTTCCGGCTCCGAACAGCGCGAACACCAAGCCGACGAGGATTGACCCGAGCGCGACCAGCATAAGCGCCAGCGTCGCGCCGAGGCCCTGGTCGGACGTTCGGAAGAACTGGTCGTAGATGGCGTTGGCGATAAAGTCCTGCGAGCCGCCGCCAAGGATTGCGGGGACTGCGAAATCGGTGAGCGAAAGCGTCAGCACCACCACGCCGGCGCCGATGAAGCCCGGACGAGCGAGTGGCAACACGACATGGATGAACGTGCGAACCCAGTTCGCGCCGAGCGATCCAGCTGCCGCCTCCAGCTCTTCGGGAATGGCGGTGAGTGCCGGCGCCAGCATCAGCACGGCAAACGGCAGCATGTACTGGACGAGGCCGAACAGCACGGCGGGATAGTTGTAGATGAGCCGCATCGGGGCGACCCCGACAAGGCCGAGTGCCTCGTTCACCATGCCCTGGTTGCCTAAGATGATCAGCCAGCCATAGGCACGCACTACCTGGCCGATGAAGAAGGGCAGGAACAGCGCAATCAGCAGGAATTTGCGCAGTCTTGGCGAACGCGTGCGCACCATCAGATAGGCGTAGGGAAAGGCGAAGACGAGTGTCACCGCGGTGACGATCAGGGCGGCGATGAGGCTGCGCTGCGCGACAACGAGGAATAGCGGCTCTGTCAGCGCCCGCCGGAAATTGGTGATGGAATAGTCGTCCGAGAATTGGAAGGTGGTGGTATCGAGCGTGCGCAGGCTGGCGTCCGCGATCTGGATGAGTCCAAGCGCGAGCAGTCCGACCAGCAGCACCGCCGGAAGCAGCATCAGATAGGGCGTGGCGCGCCTTAACCGAGCCGGCCAGATGGCGGCGGCAATGCCTTCCAGCGCATCCATGATGCGCCATTTCAGGGGATAGGCTGTCCTGGCTGCCCGCATGAAAAAATCCGTATCCGACGTCGTGAAGGAGCCGGTGCCGCCAGGGCAGCACCGGCCGACCCGGCGTCAGCCCTGCATGATCGCCTTGAACTTGGAAAACCACTCGCTCTCGTTCTCGACCTGGACCTTCGAGGAGATGCGGATGAGGCGCTGGAAATCCGCTTCGGTGGTCGGATAGGACGGATCGCCCACCAGATCCTTCGGCGGTGTGAGGCCCGGCACCACGCCCGGCAAGCCGAGGCCGTCCAGCCAGACCTGCTGCGCTTCCTTGGTCAGCGCATGGTTGATGTACTGCTTGGCCCAGTAGAGTTCGTTTTCCGGCAGGCCCTTGGGGATCCACAAACCGTCCGTGTCGAATTTCGCACCCTCCTCCGGCACGACCCATTCGATTTTCACGCCGTTCTTGCGGGCCTCTCGGGCGTTGGTCGAGATGGTGCATGCGGCGTCGATCTCGCCGTTCTGGAACCAGGTGGTGAAGTCGGGATCCTCGCCCAGCAGCGGCTGCTGCGCCTTCATCTTGGTGATGAAATCCCAAGCCGGCTGCATGTTGCCGGGTATGTCCTCCAGCTTGCCGCCACCGGCGACCTGGGCTGGGAAATGGAAGCCGATGCCGTCATTGTAGAAGGCAAGCCGCCCCTTGAACTTCGGGTCGAGCAGGTCTTTCCACGATTTCGGCGGTCCGTCCGGGAATGCCGCAGGCCGATAGGCAAGCACATAGACATAGCCGTAGGTATTGACGATCGGGAAGCCTTCCAGACCGGCCGGCTTGGCAAGGTCCGTCACATTGGCGAGGTTCGGCAGGTCGGAGAGGTCTTCCGTCACGCCGCGCAATGCCGATTTCGTGGCATTGGTGGTGGTGTCCCAGTTGATGTGGATCGGCGGGACCCGGTTCTGCGCTACGGCCGCCCAGACCTTGGGCTGGATCTCATTGTCTTCGGTCAGGTCGTGACGAACAGCAATCCCCGTCATTTTGGTGAAGCTGTCGGACACGCCGGCTTTCAAACTATCCACCCAACTGCCGCCCCAGGCGCGCACGATGATCTCCGCCGGCTTTTCCGGTTCCTGCGCATAGGCGCCGCGCAGGCCGAGCGCCGAGGCGCCGCCGAGCGCGGCACTGGCCTGAAGGAAGGTTCTGCGGGAAAGATGGGATAATGTCGGCTTAAAGCGCTTCATCTGCATTCTCCTCTGGGTTTGACCGGTTTCCGGTTCTATCGAAAAACGAGCATGTCCCTGGCATTCCACCCCAGGAACACGCTTTCGCCTATGTCGAACTGCGTGTGCGCGGCGGGATCATGGTCGAAAACGCGAATGACCTCGTCGCCAATCGCGGCGCAGGCTACCTCGTAGACCATACGCTCGCCTTCGAAGATGGTGTCGGTGACAGTTCCGGCCAGCATGCAATCGAGCTTCGACAGCTGCGCAGCCTCGCCGGCGAGGCGGATCTGTTCGGCGCGGATCGCTCCCGACGCCTTGCCGCCCTCCGCAGGTGGATTGACCGGATCGCCGATCTTTCCGGCAAGCATCAGATCACCTCGAAGGATGGAGACGTCGCCTGCTTCCGAGACGGCCCGTACCGTGCCGGCAATGAAGTTGGTGACGCCGATGAAATTGGCGACGAAGGCGTTGCGGGGCTGGCGGTAGGTGTGGATCGGCCGTGCCTTCTGCTGAATCTCGCCCTGATCCATGACGACGATATCGTCGGAAACCACCAGCGCCTCGCGCTGGTCGTGGGTGACGTTGATCGTGGTGACGCCGAGCTCGCGCTGGATGCGGCGGAATTCGAGCTGCATTTCCTCGCGCAGCTTGCGGTCGAGCGCAGCCAGCGGCTCGTCGAGAAGCAGCAGGTCGGGCTCGAACACCAGCGCGCGCGCGATCGCGACGCGCTGCTGCTGCCCGCCGGAAAGTTCGTGAATGCGCCTGCCGCCATAGCCCTCGAGCTGGACCAGCGCGAGATATCGCTCGACGCGGTCCGGAATGGTGCGTGCGTCGCGCCGACGCATCTTCAGCGGGAAGGCGACATTCTCGGCCGCCGTCATATGTGGAAACAATGCAAGCCTCTGAAAGACCATGCCGATCGACCGCTTGTGCGGGGGCACCGCGCTCACCGCTTCGCCGTTGATGAAGATCTCGCCGCTGCTCGGGGTCTGGAACCCGGCGATCATGCGCAGGAGGGTTGTCTTGCCGGACCCAGAAGGCCCGAGAATGGTGAGGAACCGGCCCTTCGGCAGATCGAAGGATGCATTCTTGACGGCATGAACCCCATCGAAGTCCATCCCGACGTTGCGGACCGTGACTGCGATTTCCCTGCCGCCTTCCGCTTCGCGTGAAGCTAGGGCCCGGAAAGGCTCCTGCATTGCGGTTCCCCTTGTTTGTCGCCGGTCGCATGCAAGAACGTCCGCGCTGCGAGGTGGTATATACAACCATATACAAGCCGTCGGGTCTACACGGTTCTTGTTGCACCACACTTCAGTCGCTCAGATGGATGCGAGATAACCGCCGTCGACTGGGAGGCAGTGCCCGGTGACATAGGCGGATGCCCCGCTGGCCAGGAACACGACGGCTCCGGCCAGATCCTGCATCGTGCCGAAGCGCCGCTGCGGGATCTTGGCCAGCATCGCCGTCTGCCAGTCGGGATCCTGATAAAAAGCATCCGTCATCGCCGTATGGAAATACCCCGGAGCGATGGCGTTGACGCGGATTCCGAGCGATGCCCATTCCGCGGCGAGCGCGCGCGTCATGCCCAGGAGCCCAGACTTGGACGAACCGTAAGGCACCGCGGTCGGAATGCCGACATAGGAGGTCAGCGAGCAAAGATTGATGATCGCGCCACCGCTGTTGCCGGCAGCCATCCGCCGCGCCGCAGCCTGCGCGCAGAAGAAGGCGCCCTTCAGATTGGTCGATACGATGCGGTCCCACACTGCCTCGTCGACGTCGAGCGAGGGCTGGACTTGCTCATAGCCGGCGTTGTTGACCAGGATGTCGAGCCCGCCAAAGCCATCCGCGACATCGTCGACCACCACGCGGATACGATCGGTGTCGAGCACGTCGAGAGAGCGGCAAAGCGACCTTCGCCCGTTAGCGTTAATTCGGTCCGCCGTCTCACGAAGGAATGTTTCGTCGCGGGCGGTCACCGCGACGTCGGCACCAGCCGCGGAGAGCGCCTCCGCCATGGCCTGGCCGATGCCACGGCTGGCGCCGGTCACCAGCGCTTTTTTTCCCGTCAGGTCGAACAAGCGAGCGGCGTCCATGCTGTCACGGTTCCTGCATTCCCGAAAATTGCATGCTGGAAACGAACACCAGTTGCGGCCGGTTGTCTATACATCTTGCGATCTTCGCCGTGACGATCGGCGATATCGCCTTGGGCATCCAGAAAATTCGACCCGATCAGCGTGCCGAGCGTCTGGAGCGGGAACTCTCGTATTGTCGTCGGTTTGCCGATCGGATCTTCGGGCTGACCGAGGAAGCCGCGATGGCCTATGGTACTGCCGTGCGGCAGGGCCGCGGGATGTCGGCGCCCGACTGCATGATTTGCTGCAATCTCAAGGGTGAATAGCGGCCGCTTGGCGACGCGGAATTTGGGGGTCTTCGGCACGACTGGTCTCAAGTCGTTCTCGCCGTGGGAGTTCTGACCGATCGGATATGGCTCATTCAGGACTGGAGCATGGCGGCAGGATTCTTTTGCGCCCCTGTCCAACCACCCTCGTTGCATTGCGGGTGATTGGACAGTTTTGCATGGGAAGGCAAGTTCTCCGTATATTAACGGCCCGCCCATGGTGCACGACCCCTAAGAACCTTGCCGGACTGTGGCTGTCCTTCCTTTGGGGCAACCACGGGTGGAGGCAAGGAAGCCGTGTGACTGGTGTCTAAGGTCATTCCGCTGTTGTCGACGCCAGTAACGAATCCGCGGGTCGGGTCGCGATCCGGGTTTTGATTGGCAGCGAGCGAGACTCCCGTCGACATGGCAAGGAGGGCGATAGCCGTTATAAGCTTGTTCATCGTATTTTCCCTTCTTCGAATGAGCAGACCGGCCAATCGGCGCCTCGCGCGCTATTGACTCCTGCTTGCGAAACCGCTGTCGGCCTCCTGTCTCGTCACCATGACGAGCCTTCCTGCTCACGATTAGAACTTACGCTACCCCTGTCGCAGAGGTTTGCCCGGGTGCCATCGAAATGTATCCGAATGTATGCGAAATCTACGCGAGAGCGTCGTAGCTCTTGGCCTTCGGTCGCTTCGACAAATTTGGCTACAACTTTTTCTCGGCCGTCTGTCCACGTTTGGGCAGCCAAATACGTGTCGGCGTCATCTGGTCCTGTAAGCGGCGCTGCCTCGGTGACGTACAGGCGCACAATCCCCCATTGATTGGGTCGTCGATAGGCGCAGGTGCGCCGATGCGGTCACGCGAGAACACGCGAGGGTCTTCCGGTGGCCATGGAAATTTCCTGGCGCTGACCGCGCGGCGTCCAGCATTCGGTCGTTGGTGATGGTTCGCGACCGTAGCTGTAAATTGTGTGTCGGTTGCGTTGATGTGCCCGTGAAAAGATGGTAACGCGATATTAAATATTGTTTCGGGTCGTTACCTTGGGCGGGGCGAATGGGATTGGTGATACCGCGGGCATGGCTGCGTGCCGGCCTACTGTTGGGCTTGATGATGTCCGCGACGCCGATGGAGAAAGCTTCGGCCGATGTGGTGTCTGGTGCCATGGCCACAGGGCAGCGGAGTTCCATCCCGGTCGGCCACGTTGAATTCTGCCGAAGGCATGCCTCAGAATGCAGGATACGATCGGGCAGGGTCCCTCCAGTCCTTTTGAGCAGAGGCATGGAAGAAAAACTCGCGTCCGTCACCCAACTCGTGAATAGATCGATCAAGCCCGTGAGCGATTTTGCCGTTCACGGCACGATGGAATTTTGGTCCTATCCTGACAGCGCGATCGGCGACTGCGAGGACTACGTCCTGCTTAAGCGCCGGATGCTCAATTTGGAGGGCATATCGCTCTCGAACCTTCTGATCACCGTCGTCAAAAAGAAGGACGGCGAAGGGCACGCAGTGCTGACGGTCAAGACCGACAAAGGCGACTATGTGCTCGACAACCTCAACGACGAGGTGAAGCTTTGGTCGAAAACTGGATATAGATTTCTAAAAAGGCAATCGTCCACAGATACCGGGCGCTGGGTCGCGATACTTGAATACCGCGACGTTCTGGTCGGTGCGGTCGACTGAACCTCTCGCCTCCGCAAGCGCGATGACGAGCCTGAGCATTTCGACGCGCACCTGCCGCAGGGCGTTGATCTGGCTGCATGCAAACATGTGATAATGAGACGCCGGTGCCATCAACTGCGCGCGCGGCGCGAGCCCGGCAGTGAGTTAACTCCGACAGCCCGGCAGGGATCGACTATTTCCTGATTGGGCCCAGGCACGTGACCCGTGATCTTGAGTCGCACCCCATGCGAGTTCCAACCTCGACGTTGCCTTATTACGGGCACCGGAAAGTGCTTTCTTGCGGCGCTCGAGAAGCCCATGTCCTTCAGCCGGAACTCGACTTCATTCCGCGTCTGATGCCGGCAGAGCTTTCGATCCCGCCCGTTTTTATGAACATACCGAAAATGCTGGTACCGATGAAATTAAGAGATGTGGCACTCGCTGTTGTTTCGAAAAAACGCAGAGGCGTGGCTTGGTATAAGGTCTCTCAGAAGAAGGCCGACAAATACGGCTTTTATGTTTATTCCAGTCATATGGTTTGGAAGGACCAGCCGTTTTTCCGAAAGGCGCTGCAGCGAGTCAAAGACATCCGCGGGATTCCAGATCCCCGGGCTTTCGTCCTGCAAAGCTGCTTGCGATCGATCGAGCGCATCGATGGCGATGTGGCCGAATGCGGCGTAAGGCAAGGCCGGTCGACGATATTCATGCTGATGAGTGATCTTCGGCCACGACACTACCACCTTTTCGACTCGTTCGCTGGCCTCTCCGAACCAACCGCAGAGGATCGCAAGCTAAACGGCCGAACGCCATGGAAGTCCGGCGATCTCAGCACCGACGAGAAGGTAGCCAGAGAGAATGTTTCCGACTTCAGCAACACCACTTTTCATGTGGGATGGATACCAGAAACTTTTTCCAGCGTGTCCGACCGGCGTTTCGCCCTGGTCCATATTGACGTCGATCTATACGAGCCGACACGTGACGCGCTTGCCTTCTTCTACGATCGGGTGTGCGCGAATGGCATGATCATTTGTGACGACTACGGCTCTGCGCTCTGTCCTGGAGCCCGAAAGGCCTTTGATCAATTCTTCGAAAACCGCCCTGAAGGCATCATCGAACTTCCAACGGGGCAGGCGATTGTCGTAAAGGCAAGCTAGCGCTGAATGGCTGCGGCTACGGCGACGGAGCAAAGTATGCATTGAAGAACTGTTCAACGATCTCGTCGACGACTGATATCTTTACGTGCCGTAAGTCCTCTCTATAGCTACGAGCAAGGCCTCCATGGGTGACAAACTCGAATGAGGGAAGATAATGGACATTGTCCCGTTCCCGGCAGACTTGACCAAGCACAGCCCGAAGAACGGATTTGCCTTCAGTGCTCGCGGTGACGACATCCGCGTCTTGAAACGTCCGAGCCAACGCAACCGGTGAGACTGTAAGAATTATCGGTGCATCGGGTTTGTTTTGACGGACCATGTCCACGGTGGCCATCACGTTGGCGTAGTTTTCCTGAAAGTTGCTGACGTGAAGCGTCGTTTCCTGCATTCCGCCTCCGCCACGATAAAGCGGTTTCTGTGCTGCTATTTTGCCACTGGCCTTGTTGATGAAGACCTCAGTCATTCCGAAGGTGAATATGAATGCCGTGGCTGCATCGAAGCCAACCCGCATCTCTCGGTTCACGCTCTCGATCACCTCTCTGAGAACTTGCGGAGATTTGGCGAAGATGCCACGGCGGTACGGGTCCTGAAAGCAGATTGGGCCCCAAGGAGCACGTTTCTTGACCTGCCACCAGTCGTCATGGGCCTGATCCCACAACCCGAGCATTTGCTCGATCTGAAGGCGAACCGTGAAGGTGTTGTAGAAGTTCATATGCTCCTGCCGAGGCAGCTCATCTACAATGGCCTGTGCCGGGTCGAAGCTGATATTTCTATAAGACGGAACGCATGCGATCTGCCTGCTTGTCAATGCACGTCGAATTTCCTGCGCGAAACAACTCCCCATCGTGAAGAATATGTCGTCAGAAGTGAATATTGAAGTTTTGCGAATTGTAATGGCGCCCGAACTGACAAAGTCGTCATACTTCGTGTTTGATTTGTTCGATGCCATCAAACGGATAGGTTTGATGTATCCGAGTTGGTGGCGCAGCCGAAAGTACTTTCGTCGAACTCGCTCTAGTAATGTCACAATAGCTCCATGATCTTCATAGCCGGCCGCCGACAGCAATGCCCGACATTTAGTCCGCTTCGCCGCCAGCCGCAATCAGGAGGATTCAAGATTGACTATAACTTCGAACGAAGTCAGACGTCAGGTACCAGTTTGGCGCATGTGTGACGGCGTCGAGAGAATTTCATGGATCGGCAGGAGCGAGGGTCGTCACAAAAACGATACATCGCATCGGGAAACGGAATGAGCGCAAAGAAACGAATTTCAGCGGCCCTGACGTATCCGCCGGTCAAGCGCCTGATCGTCGAAAACCTACCACCGCATAAGACGCTGTATGTGACAGGTTTGCTGTGTTCGATCGCCGCTGCGGCGGCGACCGGCGCAACGGCCTGGATCATGAGTGTCATGGTCAATACCATTTATGTGGATCGGAACGCTGCCGCCGCATGGGGTATCAGCCTCGTGATTATCGGCATTTTCCTGATCAAAGGGATCGCTGACTACTGCCAGACTATTACGACGGGGAAGATTCGCCGGGCCATCGTTTCGGACCTTCAAAATCGGCAGTTTTCCCGAATGGTGCGTTTCGACATCGGCCGGTTCGCCAACCAGCATCCGGCGAAATTCGTCTCCAAGATCATGTTCAACGCGCGCGCCGGGGCCGCCGTTATTCTCACCCTCACGAGCAGCTCTGTCTCCGATGTGCTCAAGCTGATTGCCCTGGCAAGCGTCATGGTCAAGCAGGATCCGGTGATGTCGCTGATATCCGTGACGGTTCTACCGCTGCTGTTCCTATCGGTGGGCGCCATAACCAGGAAGCTCAAGGCGCTTGCAAGGGGTGAGACGGAGTTGGCTGCACTGGTCCAGTCGATCGGCACGGAAGCCGTCGAAGGCATCCGCACGATCAAGTCCTTCCAACTCGAAGACAAGGCAGCCGCCAGCTTCGCAAAGGCCGTCGGCAAGATGGAAAGGCGCGGCATCCAGATCAACCGGACATCGGCGTTGATGAGTCCATTGATGGAGACCGGCGGCGGTTTCATCATCGGCCTTTTCGTTATGTATGCCAGTTGGCAGACCCTCGGCAACGGCAAGACGCCGGGCGAATTCATGGGCTTCATAACCGCCTTTATGCTTGCCTATGAGCCCGTCAAGCGGCTCGCCCGGGTCAATGTCGACATCCAGAAGCAAATGGTGGCCGTCGAGCAGATGTATGATTTGATCGATACCCCCGAACAGCGACAACTCGCAACCGCGGGCGAGCATCTCACCGATGTCGAGGGCAGCATCCGTTTTGAAGATGTCGCCTTCACCTATGGCGGCAACAGCCCGGCGCTGCACGGTGTTTCCTTCGAGGTGCGACCTCGTGAGAAGCTGGCGATCGTCGGCCGCTCCGGCGCCGGCAAGACAACCATCGTCAATCTTGTCCTGCGCCTGATGGAGCCGGACAAGGGCAGGATTCTCCTCGACGGAAAGGATATTTCGAAGATCAGCCTCTCCGACGTTCGCGACAATATCGCACTGGTGTCACAGGACGTCTTCCTGTTCGAAGGCTCGATCCGTGACAACATTCGTGACGGACGCCCGAACGCCACCGATCGGGAGATCGAGTCCGCGGCGGACCTCGCCCGGGTCACCAGCTTTGCCTCTAACCTGGAAAACGGGCTCGACACGCTTGTCGGGCCGAGCGGTACCAATCTGTCGGGCGGGCAGAAACAACGCGTTGCCATCGCGCGCGCCCTGCTCAAAAATGCTCCGGTGATTGTCTACGATGAAGCAACATCCGCGCTCGACGGCGAAAACGAACGGGCGGTCATGGAGGCTGCGTTCGACGATGCATTTCAGCGCACGGTGATCTGCATTGCGCACAGGCTTTCAACCATCAAGGCGGCCGATCGTATTCTGGTATTTGACGCTGGCATGCTGGCGGACTCCGGAACTCACGACGAGCTTGCCGAGCGCAGCGAAATCTATCGCTCGATCTTCCATCTGGAAGCGTCCGCTCCGATCGTCGAAGGCGGAAAAACGCTGCGGCAGAGCGTATTGCGCTGAAGGTCGATGACCAGCTTTTACCACGGTTCCTATATCCGGTACGTGATTGGCGGATTGGGCCTGCAGTTGCGCCGATACACAAAGGCCGTGCGCAGGCTGTTTACCGGCTCCAAACCTCGTTCCGTTCTTGAGCAGCAGGCCAAGGTCGACGCGTTGATCGCGCGCCGGGACTGGGCAGGGCTTGAAGCAAGTACCAATGAAATGGCCATCATGGCCGATCGTGCCCGCGACCCTGAAATGATGCAGAAGGCAGGCCAGGCGTTCGAACGGCTGGGCAAGTTCGCGCGGGCGGCCGAGCTTCGGCTTTCCGCTCGCCGGCAACGAAAAGGGAAAGGTGCCAACGAGTGGACTGGAGAAGACCTCGGTTCGGATACACTGCTGATCGATCTTGTAGAGGATGACCCTCGCAGTCTTGGCCGGGTTATCCGCCATGCGCGACTGGCCGGTGCCGCCGCTGCATGCGCGCAAAGCGCGACAATTCGGGTCGAGCCGCGCCTTGTATCGCTTGTACAGAGGACGTTCCCGAATGCGACCGTGGTCCCAGCGCAGCAGAATGTCGTTGGCGACAAATTTGCGACCTTCGAAAATCTCGCCTGGGTTTTCGGCCGCGATGCCGAAAGACTTGCCGCCGATTTCGTGCCGCTGCGGGCAGATCCTGAACTCGTCGAGACATTCCGCAAGCGCTATCGCTCGATGACGGATCTGCCACTGGTGGGTCTGTCCTGGGGCAGCAAATCCCACACCAAGG
The DNA here is from genome assembly GCF_900149755.1 of Mesorhizobium delmotii. Lineage (NCBI taxonomy): Bacteria > Pseudomonadati > Pseudomonadota > Alphaproteobacteria > Hyphomicrobiales > Phyllobacteriaceae > Mesorhizobium > Mesorhizobium delmotii. The sequence continues at coordinate 1,739,407 of NZ_FUIG01000013.1, forward strand.
ACGTGCCTGATTTCCCCGAATGGGCGCGGTTCATCGCCCGGACACACGCGACGTTCGTTTCCCTCCAGTACGGACAGATCAAGCCGGCGCTGCGGCGCCTGCGCAACGGCAATGACGCACGCCTTATCTATGATGACAGTGTCGATCAGATGGTTGATATGGACCGTTTCGCCGCGCAGGTCGCCGCACTCGATGCCGTCGTAACGATCAGCAATACGGCGGCCCATCTGACCGGAGCACTCGGCGTGCCGACTGTTTTCCTGATCGATGACAATTTCCAGACAGCGTGGCCAGTGATTGGCGATCGAACGCCCTGGTATCCGAACGGCGTCGTCATGCGCAAGGAAGGACGCACGTGGCCGGTGGTGCTCGAAGACGTCGGCCGGCGCCTCTCGTCAATCCTGACGGCGCGTTCGAAGCTGTCTAGCGATAGTTGAGGGTCGCCGTGCCGAACAGACGAGCCACTCTTGAGAAGGCAAAAGCCGCCGACCTGCGCCCGCAAGGCGTTGACGGCAAGCGGCTGCAGAAGGTTCTCGATCGGGCAAAGAAGTTTTTCAGGCGTCCCTCGCGCCATGCTGACGAAAGCGTCGAACGGCATATGAGCCTGATGGCGCAGAGTGTCGAGCGGCGTGACTGGCAGGCGGCGCGGGATCATGCGCTGGCACTCGGCCTGCTTGGTGAGCAGCTTGGCGATCGCGGGCTTGTCAAAAAGGCCGGGCGTGGACTGAGACGTCTTGGCGCTGGGAATCGCGCCTGGCAGTTGATTGCGTCGAGCAAGCAAGTGCCCGGCCGGCCCGAATGGGATGGCAGTGATCTTGCGGGTCGCCGGCTTGCCGTCGACCGGCGCGAAGGCGATCTTGCAATCTTCCTCCAGTTCGCATCGCTGCTTGGGCCGGTAATCGCAGCTGCCGACCGATGCACCGTCTTTGTCGAGCCGCGACTCGCGCCACTTTATCGCAGAACATATCCTGCGCTCGATGTCAGGCTAGAAGGAGAAGGGGAGGAGGCGATGGACGCCGATGTCTTCGCCTGCTTCGAGACACTGGCGAAGCATTTCTGGCCGGATGAGCCAACAGCACGCGCGCCCTTCCTTCCATTGGAGCCGGATCGCCGACTGGTCGCCCAGCTGCGCAGCACCTATCTCGATCGTGGCCCGGGTCCTCTGATCGGCTTCGCCTGGGGAAGCCTGAACAAGAGCAAGGACCTGCCGGCTCTGGACGATTGGCGGGCGCTGCTCGGCAATCTGCCAGGACGTTTCGTCAGTATGCAATATGGCGATGTCGGGCCAGCGCTCTCCGAATTCGAACGCTGGGCGCCAGGACGCATCATCCATGACGCTTCCGTGGACCAGTTGTCGGATATGGACCGCTTTGCCGCGCAAATTGCCGCGCTCGATGCGGTGGTGACGATCAGCAATACCGGCGCCAATCTGGCGGGAGCGCTTGGCGTCCCGACTGTGGTCATGCTCGACGATGGGTTTCGGCTGTCGTGGCCCGCCTTCGGCGAGACGGTAGCCACATATCCAAACGTTCGGCTGGTTCGAAAGGGTGGCCAGGTATGGGCGTATGCAATGCAGGAAGCAGGCAAACGGGTTACACAAATCATCGATGGAGTTGATGATGGCCGGTAGCCAACTCCTTCGCCGGTTCCGCCGCGGTGTCGCGCTTGCAGGCTACAACTACAAGGTCTGGTTCCGGCGCCACCGGCGGCAGCTTTTCCTTCGCTGGCGTGATGGCGACATTGCCGATCAGATGGCGGATTATCGGCGAAGCGTCGAGGCGCGCGATTGGTCGGCCGCACTGCCGAAAGCCCTGGCTCTGGGGTCGATTGCGAAGTCGAGGGGCGAGGTTCGCCTGCTCGACGAGCTTAGCAAAGCACTGATGCGCATGGGCGCCTACGGCCCGGCGGCCGAGCTCAAGATCGCCCGGCGCCACATCGTTGAGGGCCGCGTCAACGGCGAATGGCTCGGCCAGGATATCTCGGACCAGGTCCTGCTCGTCGATCTGATGGAGACCGAAAAGCAGGGTCTGGCCACCGCGATCCATCATGCGAGTTCCGTCGGCCGTGCGCTCGCCCGAGCCGCTCGTTTGATCGTCCTGGTCGAGCACCGGTTGGTGCCGCTCTTTCAGCGGACATTTCCCGCCGCCGATGTGCGAGCTGTCGGTCCGGGGAACAAGGCCGCCTATGGCGAGGCCCAGGCCTTTGCGGGCGTTCAGCATCTGACTGCCGTGTTCGAGACAGATGAGACCACGATCCGGGAGCATTTCGTCCCGCTGAAGCCGGACCCGGCGCGGGTCGCTGAACTTCGCGCTCGCTATCGCAAGGATGGGCGGCCGTTGGTCGGCATCGCATGGGGCAGCTCCAATCCCGGCAAGGACCTGCCGCCACTTACGGCATGGCGCGGGCTTATCAGCCGTCCGGACCTCCGGTTCGTTTCGCTGCAATATGGCCAGGTCGAGTCCGACCTGAAGATCCTGACCGATGGCGAGTTCGCGCGTATTCTCCATGACGGATCAATCGACCAACTCGTCGATATGGACCTTTTCGCGGCGCAGGTTGCCGCGATGGACGCCGTGGTAACCATCAGCAACACCGGGGCGCATCTTGCGGGCGCGCTCGGCATCCCGTCGGTCTTTATTCTTGGCGATGGTTTCAAACGTTCCTGGCCGGTCGAGGGCGATCGCACACCCTACTATCCATCTGCAGTGCTGGTCTCGAAACGGGAGCGGCCTTGGGCCGCGGTGATGGAAGACGCACAAAACCACATGGGCTCACTCATCAGCGCTGGTTGAATCCATCACGCAATACATCGCGAGTGTGCCAGGCAGGTCACAACCGGCGAAGTAGTCAAGCGTCTTTCTTGACGGCGAGAGCATTGTAAACTACCCGGCGGGCGGCCGTTCTGAATTTCACGGATAAGAGGCGATGCATATCTTTGGGTAGGTCGAGAACCAAGGCGGCTTCTCCTGTCAGCGAAGGCTTTGTGCAGCGGCTCCTCGCGGCGTACCGGCTTGTGCATCCAGGAAATCTGTTCAAGCGCGGGCGTATCTACGCTCGCGGCAGGGCAGCGACGAGGACTGTCTACTTCGTCCCACACAACCGCAACAATGTTCGGCTGCTGGCTGACGCGGGAGAAATTCTGGTTGACCGCGGCATCCGCTGCGTGTTCGCGCATCTCGATGGATTGAAACGCGGCGGCATAGCGCGACCTGAACTCAACGCCCGGGGGATATCGCATATCGGCTTTGCCGAACTCGAGCGGATGATCAGACCCGGCGACATGCTGGTGACTGGAAATGACTATGCGCCGCAATTCTTTAGGCGATTCATCGACTCCATCAACTTCGGCATGATCCGTGTAGTCGGCCTGATCGGAGGTGCGCGGCTGCTGCAGCCGCATCGATTTGTGAGAGCTGACTACATCCTGTCGATGGGACCAGCGGCGCTGCAGCAAAGACGACAGCCGACATACGTAGTCGGCTCGCCGGTCATTGAGCGTGCCGTCGGAAGCGCTGGCGCCAGGCACGATGAAGGGCTTTTTGTGCTGGTCAACTTCAAGGGGGATATCGAAGAGCCCGCAGATCGCCAAGCGATTGAAGCCGTGACAGCCGCATGCGCGAAACTCGGCCTTGCCTATGTCGTTAGCGTCCACCCCACGATGTTCGCAAAAGTCGATATGCCGAACAAATCGACCCTGGATTTCGCACAGCTGCTCCCAGACGCTCTGGCGCTCGTAACGCGCCCAAGCACCACTGTTTACGAAGCAATCGCCTGCGGCATTCCGGTGGTGCTGTTTCCGCTGGTTTCGCCCATGGTCGAGTTCGACAGTCCTATGGGCGCTTTCAAACCAACATTGTCGGAGCATGACCTCGTCGAAGATATCCGCGCTGCGGTCAGGTCAAGGCCGACTTATTTTGAGCAAAGCCGGGACTTCCTCAACGCCAATCTGTCGATTGATCCAAAGGTGCCGGCTTCGCAACGGATCGCCAATGCCTTAATCGATATTTACAATCGCTGATCTGCTCGATCAAAGTGCCCGCAATCGGAGTCCGCAAGTTGAGTTTGTTTTCCAACTTTTTTGCAAGAAAGCCGCCCCTCCTTGTCGTCTCGTTTCCCAAATCCGGGCGGACCTGGCTGCGAGTAATGCTTGACGATCTGGGCGTCGATGCGGCTTACACGCACGATGGTTCCGACCACAAGGATCTGCGTGACATTGCGCAGATCAGCCCCGACAAGTCTCGTTACAAACGGCAGCGGATTCTGTTCCTGACGCGAGACCCCCGCGACACCGCGGTTTCTGGATATTTTCAGGTCAACAAACGCCATGGGCTGGAAGCAGGTCCGATCGGCGATTGTATAAGAAGCCCCAAACACGGTGTCGAGAAGATTGCCCTTTTCAACCTGCAGTGGTTCGCAGCCGCAAGTCACATGCGAAAGATTGCGCTTCTGCGCTATGAAGATGTGCAGCGGGATACAAACGACGCATTGCGCAGCATCGGGAAATTTTTGGGGAAACCTTTTGAGGAGTCCCAGCTTGCCGATGTTGCCGTCAGCAGATCGTTCAAACGCATGCAGCAATCTGAAATCTCAGGAGAGCTGGGTGCGCGCTATGGCGGAAGATTGCAACCGCGCAATCCTGACGACCCGGAAAGCTTCAAGGTTCGAAAAGGTAAGGTCGGCGGGTATTTGGACTACCTCAGCGCGGATGATGTAGCCTTTTGTGACAATGTGCTTGCGCGGCTCGATTACTGGAAGCGGCTCGATGAAGCCTTTCAGCGGCATGGCATATCTTATGCCGACGACAGGGCAGGTGTGAATTGATCCGATGCAAAGGCTTTGTCTGCGGATGCGGACATAGCGGCACCACGCTGATAGCGACGATTCTTGCTTCGCATGCCGATGTCTTTTTGCCATTCGAAGAAACCAACGTGTTTTTCAAATGGGCTCCACTTGCGCTGTATCGCTACTCGAAGCTGAAACGGGCGGCCATTGGGGCGGGCAAGTCGGTGCTGCTTGAAAAGACACCGCGTCATATCAGGCGTGTCGACCGGATACGACGCCTGGTGCCGGGCGCGAAGTTCGTGATGCCGGTACGCGATGGGCGCGATACCGTTGCTTCGCTGACCAGGCGGCTTGGCGATGCGACCGAGAGCCTGGATCGCTGGATTTCGGACAACACAATGGTGCTTGCCGAGCGCGGCAGCACGGACGTCCTGATTTACCGCTACGAAGATCTTGTCGATGACCCGGAAGCGACCATCGAAAAGATCTGCACCTTCCTGGGATTGTCGTTCGACCAGAGTTTGCTCGACTATCATCGGAGCCCGCAACGATGGTTCACACTTGATGCGCAGCCCCAACATGCCGCGTTGCGCAACCAGCAGGTGAACCAGCCAATTTACGATGGCCGCGGCCGCTGGAAGACCGAACTGGGTCAGCAGGAATTGATGGAGCTTACCGAGGGGCGTGGGAAATCCCTGATGCAGGCGTTCGGATATCTTTGAGACGGCGGCGCGACCGCTTTACGCTGGAAGCGCGCGCGCATAGCCAAACTGATCGAAGTCGCTCTCATACGCACGATAGATGGTGTCAGCCAGTTCTGGCGTGAAATAGTCGGCAAGCCTGCGGCGCGAGGAGGTGTGCAGAGGTGGCATCGCCGCGCGTCTTACCTCGTCGCTCGCATCGACATGATCGAGAACCCGTTCGAAATCCTTTGCGAAAGTCTCGGTCTTGCCGATGAGGTCGAACGCAACGCCTGGAAGGTCGACGATGTCGCTTTGCCTCTGCCAATGCTTGTCGATGCGCCATGTGGACGTCGTGCAGGCAAAGGCGACGAAATCTGCAAAGGACAGGCTCTTGTCAGCACCGACAGGCAGCGCCGGATCAGCCCTTTCGCGGTGGGCTAGATAGACCTCCACCCTGCCATAACCAGGCACTAGGGGACGGTCGCGATATTGGTCGGCCCAGCACGACAACAGCCTTGTATAGGGATTGCGAACGAAGGTAAATCGCAAGGCTTCGGGACTTGTGGCCATGCGATAGAACTGCACGACGCCATGGCGAGGCGCCTGCAAGTTCGACGCCTTTCGGTTGTGCACCTTCCAGTTCTGGTCGCTGCGCCACCCCGACACGGTGTCGTTGCCGATCATGGCTGCAAGGTTGCTGCGAATGCGGCTGCTCGCCGCCTTTGGCGTGGCGAGGTACAGGATCTTGAGTTGTGGGACTACGTCGATCAGGTCGTCCGGCAGATATGCGGTTTCCATGGCTCTGCGGTAAAAATCGAGCGCTTCCGGATGCGCCCAGGCAAGAAACGGCTCCTTGACCAGACCGCGAAGATTTCGCAGTCCTGGTCGCAACGAGCGCTCGAGGCGGCGGATCACGCCGATCTTGCGTTTGCCCGAGATGACCGTGTCGGCGGGCGAAACATGGCTGGTGGTCATCGGCAAAACCCTCGCCTTGAAAGCAGTCTACCAGTCGTGGCATAGCCGCAACCACGCAGAACTATAGCGAATTGCCCCTATCCAGGACCGGCTTGCTGCGCTTAATAGACTGCGAAGAAAGTCCCGCCAAGTTCGAAAGCTTAATCGTGGTGCAAAAGGGCGTAGCGAGATCGCATGGATTTGTCACAGCATGATCAACCGGTTCAATCTGAACCGAAGACGCCTATTGTGTTCGTACGCCAGCGCTATGCGCCTTTCGGCGGAGGCGAGATCATGCTGGAAAACATCATGGCGGCGTTCGCGGCGCGTCAACGGCCGGTGGCCGTGCTGTCCGGCGACTGGCCGCGATACGAGGGCATAGAATTCATCCATTGTGCCGGTCGCCGCTTTCCCCGCTCCCTGCGGGCGACATCCTTTGCTCGAGCTGCATGCCGCAAGATCGCCGAAATGCCGCCGGCCCTGGTGCAGAGCAACGATCGCCTTCCGTGCTGCGATGTCTTCCGGGCCGGGGAAGGCGTTCATGCCGCCTATCTTGCCGAGCGGCGGCGTTTCGAGACGCGGCTTGGCAGGGCAGCGATGGCGCTGAGTCCCTTTCATCGCCAGACGCTGCGTCTTGAACGCACAACCTATGCCAGCCCGCGGCTAAAAGCTGTGATTGCCATTTCGAAAATGGTGGCTGAGGACATTGTCCGTCACTACGACTATCCCGCGGAACGTGTGCACCATGTTCCCAACGGGGTTGACCTGGATCGCTTCAACCTGGAGTTGCGACAACGGCATCGGGCCGCGGTCCGCGCGCAGCTCAATGTTGAGGATAACAGGCCGGTCGTTCTCTTCGTAGGCTCGGGTTTTGCGCGAAAAGGACTTCTTCCATTGATGAAGGCTGTCGCCACGCTGGACGGTGAGCCGGAGGTGTGGGTCATTGGCCACGATTCGCGCGCCAATGCCTTCAAGCAGGCCGGCGACAGACTTGGTCTTGGCGCAAGGCTCAGGATGCTGGGGCCGCAGAAAGACACCTTGCCATGGTACGGCGCGGCCGACATTGCCGTGCTGCCTTCCATTTATGATCCATTCGGCACAGTGGTGATCGAAGCCATGGCCAGCGGCTTGCCCGCCGTGGTAAGCACCGGGTGTGGGGCGCGCGAGCTTGTCGATCGGTTCGAGCCGACGCTTGTTTGTGACGCAGCCACCGTAAACGAGCTCGCCGCCGGGCTTGCCCGCGCGTTGCAGCTGTCGTCACGGCCTGAGACCGCGGCCAAGGTCAGAGCGGCGGCCGAACACTACGATTTCAACGTCATGATCAGGAGAATGATAGCGCTCTACGAAGGTCTCGACCTGAAATAATTTTCGACATTTTTTTTGAATCCGTTAGTATCACTCGAAGTGCCAACAGGCCGGGGGGCAGTTTCATTTGAACAACAGTAGCAGTTTTGATGCCGGAACCGTCTGACCGTGCCGGCGCTCTCAGTCATCATAATCAGCCGCAATGAGGAAGCGTGCATTGCCCGTTGCCTTCGCTCGGTACATTTTGCCGACGAAATCGTCGTTCTCGACAATAACAGCACCGATCAAACCAGGGACATCGCCAGTGGACTCGGGGCCAAGGTCCTGATCACCCTCGATTGGCCCGGTTTCGGCGCGCAAAAAAACCGTGCCCTCGCCGCGGCGACAGGGGATTGGGTCCTTTCGCTTGATGCCGACGAATGGGTCGAGCCACCGCTGGCTGCAGAAATCAGAGCCGCTATCGCCAACCCAAAAGACTATGACGGCTTCGAAATACCAAGAAGATCCCGCTTTTGTGGGCACATTGTCCGCCATGGCGGCTGGTCGCCCGATCTGGTGCTCAGGCTTTTCCGTCGACAGTCCGGGCGCTTCAGCAACGACACGGTGCACGAGAAAGTTGTGGTGAATGGGAAGGTTACACGCTTGTCCCACTCTATGGAGCATGACTCCATCGCCGACCTGGCAGACGCGCATGACAAGATCGGCCGATACGCAGAAGCGTCCGCGGCGCGGCTGCTTGCCGAGGGCAGAAAAAGCTCGATAAGCAAGGCGGTCTTCCGCTCGGCCTGGGCCTATATGAACAGCTATGTTTTCAAGCTGGGATTTCTGGATGGTTCGACCGGTGCGATGGTCGCTGCTTATTCGGCCAGCTACACCTATCAGAAGTGGGCGCTTGTCGCATTGGGCAGCGAGACGAAATCCGCCGAAAAAAGCCGGACCGAGGTGAAAGGCAAATCCGTGAGATTCAGAAATCGCCCTGGCTAATTTCTGCACCATTGTTGCCGAGTTGTTGCCAGACAGCTAGGGTATGACCGTTTTGAAATCAGGAGCCAAGGTACTGAATATGACTGATGCGTTTAGGGTATTCGTTGGATGGGACAGCCGTGAGCCAATCGCCTACGACGTAGCGCGGCACTCTCTGCTTAAAAACGCTTCAGTGCCTGTCTCCGTCATTCCCATCAAACAGGACGAACTGCGTGCTCGTGAACTGTATTGGAGGGAAAAAGATCCGCTCGCGTCAACAGAGTTCACCTATACGCGGTTTCTCACGCCTTTTCTCGCCGACTACACGGGTTGGGCTTTGTTCTGCGATTGCGACTTCCTGTGGCTCGGTGACATCGCAGGTTTGCTGGAATACACGAAGTCGAACAAGGCGGTCTATTGCGTCCAGCATGACTATACGCCGAAGGCCACCACCAAGATGGACGGCGTGGTCCAGACATCCTACCCACGAAAAAACTGGTCCTCGCTGATGCTGTTCAATTGCGCGCACCCTTCGGTTAAATCGCTTACGCCAGAGGTCGTGAACCGCGAAAGTGGTGCCTACCTCCATCGAATGCAGTGGGTCGCCGATGAGGACCTGGGCTCGTTGCCAGTAGAGTGGAATTGGCTTGAAGGTTGGAACGAAAAGCCGGCGCTTGGCACACCCAAGGCGGTCCACTATACAAGCGGCGGTCCGTGGTTTGCCGAGTGGCAAAATGTCGACTATGCGGATCTGTGGATAGCCGAACGCGACGAATTCTTGGGTAATGCCGATCAGACAGAGGCGTCTCTTCGCGCTCGGCGAGCCGGCAGCTAATCCGACCGATCGGCTCGACTATATCAGACGTTTCGTCGGGGCTCCGGCAACGTGCGGTTGTGCAGATCTGTGAACAGACCGCGCGTGCCTGGTCGAAATCGAACGAGCGGGTTGTCGAAAAGCCACTTTTGGCGGCGTGCTTTGCAGCGCGCCAATGAATCGCCTTGGGCCAATCGCACCCCGGTTCAATCCGCAGGGCCAGGCTTCAAACGCCGATTCCACGGTGTGGGAGAGCCGACCTGCGTCGCCTTTCGCAAGGAGACTCTCTCGAGATGCTCTCTCTGCTCCGGCTGATCAGGGCCATTTAGCGCTTGGCGTTGGCACAGCGTCTGCTGCACCAAGCCAGCAACTGCTTCGTCGTTGTTGCGGCATTTGTTCGCGGATCGCTGGCCACTCCAGATCGAATGAGTTTGCACTCGCTACTGTGATTTTCTGAGGATCACGTCTGAGGCTATTGGCGCCCCGATGCCTGTTGGACCCAATCGGCCCGATGAGACGGGACGGGGCCGCAGCCCCAGAGGACGATATCGAGATCGTCTTTGAAAAGCGGGGTGCTAGATCGTTTCGTGTCGTATTGATGGGGTGTAGCCAGTCGCATCGACACAGGGCAGGGCAGTCTATCGACAAACGGAACATCCCGTTCAGCCTACCTGCGATGATAGGCTGGATTCAGGAGGCTTGAAGCGATGGCGAAAAGAAGTGCGGGCATTCTGCCTTACCGCAGATCGACCAACGAACTGCAGGTGTTGCTTGTCCATCCGGGCGGGCCGTTCTGGCAAAGCCGCGATCTTGGCGCATGGTCGATTGCAAAGGGCGAGTATGGTGATGACGAACAGCCGGAAGCTGCGGCGCGTCGCGAATTCGTGGAGGAAACCGGCTGGCAGCTCAAGGCAGCACTGCTTCCGCTGGGAGAACTGCGCCAGCGCGGCGGCAAGCTCATTACGGCCTTCGGCGTCGAAGGCGATTTCGACGCCGGCAGCCTGCGCAGCAACATGTTCGAGATGGAATGGCCGCCGCGCAGCGGCCGCATACAATTGTTTCCAGAGATCGATCGCGCAGGGTGGTTCGGCCTCGATATGGCCCGGGAAAAGCTGCTTGTCGGCCAGCGGCCTTTTCTCGACCGGCTTGTGGTGTCTGTCTAGGTCGACCCAATGGCCGACCGACATCTTCCTAGGGCACGAAGATAAGGAACAGATAGGCGACAAACACGACGAGATGAACGAGCCCCGTCAGCATCGTTGTTCGGCCCGTCCCAAAGCTCACGATGCTGATGGCAAGCGCGAGGATGAGAAGCACGGTATCCCCCGGGCCCAGACCAAGAGTCAGGCTTCGTCCTGTGAGTAGGCTCGCCGCACCGATCGCCGGGATTGTCAGGCCGATTGTGGCGCAGGCCGAGCCGAGGGCGACATTCAGCCCTCGCTGAAGTTCGTTATTGAGCGCTGCCCGAACCGCCGATACCGCCTCCGGCATAAGCACAAGCGCAGCGACGAAGAAGCCCACGATTGCGTCCGCCTGGGTAACATGAAGAAACGCGAGCCCATCCTCGATGCTGCCGGCCACCTGCTCGGTCAGAAGAACGATCCCTGCCAGTCCGATAAATAAAAGGAGCACGTTGGTGGTCACTTTCCCACCCTCAGATACATGCTCCTCATGTTCGGCGCTGGACGTCAGATCCTCAATAAAATCGCCCCGATGGCGCACCATCTGGGCAAAGACGAACGCTCCATAGAGGAGGATTGAAAGAACGCTCACGAAAGCGAGTTGCGATGCGGAGAACGCACCGGGGCTTGTTGCAAGAGTGTAGTTTGGAAGGATCAGCGTAAGAACCGTCAGCGCCATAATGACGGCAAGGGAAGCGCTGGTGCCCTGTCGTTTGATGTCCTGATATCGATGCTTCAGCCCACCCAGGGTGAGGCAGACCCCGACCACACCAGTGCACACGATCATGACCGTCGAAAACACGGACTCGCGTGCCAGCGTCGGGTTGTTCTCGCCATGCAGCATCATCGAAACGATGACCGATGCTTCGATGGCCGTCACCGAAAATGTCAACAGCAGCGTGCCATAAGGTTCACCGAGCCGCCATGCGACGGCTTCGGCATGATGCAAAACCACAAACACGGTCGCGAAGATGAAGATAGCGACCACGATCAACGCAAGGATCTTGATCGAAAGCAGCGAAGGCTCCATCGACGCGGCGCCGAAATGAACTAGGGCGGCCAGGCCCAAGGAGCCGATTGGGAACAGATATTGGCCGATCGGTCGTCGATGAACAGCCAAGACGGATTTCCTCATCGCCATCGACGGCCGCAGATCGGGTATTCCAGAAACGGACCGAGGCCCACCGTATCAGTGTACTTGCGGCTGCCTGTCCGTTCAATGGCCGCGTGCTCAATCGACTTGGCGCAACGAAACTGCCGAGCTCGATGCCGCATGTGCCGAATCACAATTAAGCCCTTGAGTTTTTGCGCTTAGGGCAATAGCTAGGTGCTACCAGGCCGGGCCCCTCTGGCAGTCCATCAGGACTGTGATGTCGGACTGGAATTCAATCCGGGTGGCCTGGCTTTGAGATTTCTTCAGCTGTAGCAGCATTTCTCTTGTCATACGCGGTGTCCGCGTTGCTCTACGGTTATGCTCGCAAGCCGCGTCACCCCTAGCTGAACGCAAGGGTGCCGTATGACAGAATTTTTTAGTCCTGAAGCAATGACCGCTCTCTTGCAGGTCATCATGATCGACCTGGTGCTGGCCGGTGACAACGCCATCGTTATCGGCCTTGCCGCGGCCGGACTACCCAAAGAGCAGCGCAGAAACGCAATCGTCGTTGGTATCATCGCAGCGGCCGTTCTGCGCATCGGCTTTGCGGCCGCGACAACCCAACTCCTGCAGATCGTCGGCCTGTTGTTGGCTGGCGGTATATTGCTGTTGTGGGTGTGCTGGAAGATGTGGCGCGAACTCCGGCAAAACCATGCGCAGGAAACACAGGCGATCGAAGCGCTTTCGGAAAGTGATGTCGACTACGATGGCATCGTAGCTGGCAAAGCTCCACGCAAGACCCTGGCGCAGGCAACCTGGCAGATCATCATCGCCGACGTCTCGATGTCGCTCGACAATGTTCTGGCGGTAGCGGGTGCTGCGCGCGAACATCCAAACGTATTGATCTTCGGCCTTGTCCTCTCCGTCGCGCTGATGGGCATTGCCGCAAACCTCATTGCCAATCTGCTTCAGAAGCACCGTTGGATTGCCTATGTCGGCCTAGTGATCATTCTCTACGTGGCTGCCGACATGATCTATCGCGGTGCGCTTGAACTTCTGCCTCACGTCGCGGGCGTTTGAGACACAGAAAATGGGCCGGAACGACCTCGTTCCGGCCGATTTCTGCTTATCGCTCCCCTACGATTTAATGCATGTCGCGAAAAAGTGTGCAGCGGTTTTGCGATAACGACATGCATAAAACAACAACCTAAAGCGCGTCGCGTGAGCTCGGTCGAACGCGACGCGCTTTAGAGCGCACTCACCCGATCCGGCGGTAGAAAGAACATCCTCCTGCTCAGATCCGTGTGAGTCGCGGTTTGCTCCCACGCAAACGACCAAATCGGAAGGCATCCGAAACCGCCGAGCGGACCATAAGCATTTCGCCTATGGTTTCGTGTGTCATGAGCCCGACCAGCCGGTCGGAATTGTCCACGACGGCGATAGCTGGCACATCTGCCTGCTGCATGAGCCGCAGGCTTTCCTCGAGACTTTTGCGGTAGTGTATTTTCGGGATATCGTTCCGCATTGCGCTCGCGACCGGTTCAGCAGGCCCCTTTTCCTTCAATGTCCGGATCATGTCGTTGCGTGTCACCAATCCCTCAAGGTGGCCGGCGGAGTCGATGACAGGGAAGTCGTGCTGCGTGGTCGAGAGCAGCATCTCGATTGCCTCGTCGAGCGTCGCCGACCGTTCCAGCCGGGCGAACTCGGTGATCATCACGTCACCGACCAGGACGCTTGTGGCAACCTCGCGGATCTGTGCGTTCTGCGCTTCTGCTGCCGCGGCGAGATAGACGAAGATGCCGATGAAGATCAGCAGCGGGTTGTAGAACAACCCAACGAAACCGAAGACGAAGGCCAATCCTTGCCCGATCGTGGCGGCGATCTGGGTGGCGCGCGACCAGGAAAGGCGGGCGGCGAGGGCGGCGCGCAGGATACGGCCGCCATCCATCGGGAAGGCCGGGATCATGTTGAAAAGGACCAGGAAGACATTGACCCCGGCAAGCCTGGCGAGAAAATTCATACGCGGATCCTCGATCCCGGCCATCTGTTCGACACCCGCCGACCCGCCGAGCAAGACGAAGATCAGCGCGGCGATCGCGACATTGACCAGCGGCCCCGCGACCGCGATCACGAACTCCTGCCCCGGCTCTTCGGGCATGCGTTCCAGCCTGGCCACGCCGCCGATCGGGAAAAGCGTAATATCCGGCGTGCTGATGTCGAAATACCGTGCGGCGGCGATGTGGCCGAATTCATGCAGGACCACGCAGGCAAAGACGGCAATGATGAAGGCTACGCCTTCCCAGGCGGCTGGCGTGCCGCCGATCTGATAGTGCGTCAGCCAAATCCAGACGAGCAGAAGCAGGAAGGTAAAGTGAACGCGCACGGTGGTGCCGGCGATCGTCCCGAGGTTCAGCGACCAACCCAAATCTGTCCACTCCGAGAGGCCCCACCTTCGCAAGAAGCTTTGGCAGGACGCTTGCAATCGTTCGAGAACATCAGGCGCTCAAGCTCATCGTCTGCGACTGATACCCGCCTTGGTGTCGCGCGTCCCGTCGCAAGAAGAGTTTATCACGACATGACATCCCAGTGAACGTGCGCCATCGTGATCCGATGAGTCCGAGTCTGCACGGCCATTTCGCCCTGTCGCGCTTTCTCGGCGCTGAAGGACATGCTGCTTCGGATTGTCATCCATGGATTGTTCCTGAACCTTTGCCGAAAAACATCGCAATGCAGGCGCCCGGCCGCGCGTCGGCGTTGGCCGACGCACCGCGAAACAAGATACGTTGACCTGGCGCTGACGTGTCGCGCGTCAGTCAGTGAGCAGTCTGCGAATGCTCGCCGCCCGGCTTCGAGATGTCGCTTAAAGCCTCTCCCGCTTCTGCCGCTTCGCTACTCGTCGCGAGATCGCCAAGAGAGATGATGCCGACGAGCCGCTTGTCGCGGTTCAGAACCGGAAGCCGACGTACCTGCAGGTCGCCCATGTTTTCAAGCACATGCTCGACGTCTTCGTCATCGAAGCAATATTTTACCTCCGGGCTCATGACATCACGCACCTTCGTGTCAGGTCCCTTACCCAATGCTACGCCGCGGATCGCGATATCACGATCGGTGATCATCCCGACCAGCCGGTCGTGGTCGCCCACGGGCATCACTCCGGCGTCAAGCTTGCCCATGATCTGCGCTACTTCGCGGATGGACTGTTCGGGGTTCGCGACCTGGACATTCCTCGTCATGCAGTTGCCGACTTTCATGGCAATCTCCCTTTAACTTGCGAAGCCCCGCCGCCGGTTTTGGTGTTGACCTAGGAAACGAACTCTTCGGCGGTAACGTTCCCTTGAATCTGAATGCCCCGCAGAGGTTTTTCACCTGCAGCCGGAAGGCTGAGAAGGCCCGCGTCGCGGGGACGTTGCGGTATGTCTTTGACGCGAAGTCGAACCACACAACGGCCGCGCTTCACTGCGCCCATGGCCGTAACTGCCGCGGCAACGACAAACGCCAACGACCGGCCAAACTGGAACCCCGATGGGCGATACGACGTTCCAGGAGACAACTCCAGCCAACGGAGAATTCGAATGCAGCCCTCAGCCGCAAATTCCGCCCGCCATCCCGGCGCGCTTACAATCACCCCGTTCAATGGAACCGTGACGGTCAGGTTCTCCGACGCGATCGTCGCCTCAACCGAGCGGGCAAAAGTGCTTCACGAAGAAGGACATGATCCCGTTTTCTATATCCCTTTCGAGGATATCTATTTCGACCTGCTGGAGAAGACGAACACCACAACGCACTCCCCGCTGAAGGGCACGGCGAGTTACTGGCGGGTCCACGCGGTCGGCGGAGCGGCTGACGACTTCATGTGGGCCTACGAGACGCCCGACACGCCGGCATTGGCCATCGCCCGCCATGGCGCCTTCGATCCCGACAAAGCGCGGATCGATGCCGATCCTGCCGAGGACAAGCGACATACGCCTCACATCCCCGAATAGAGCGTCGCTTGAAGTTCCCATATCGGCCGATCACACCAATCTCTCCGTCATTCGGAGAATTCTTCGTCGAGGACTCGCAGCCCGTCTTCATATTTCGATGTCGACGCGCCAATCTGCCGTGCCTGCCACAGATTGTCGGTAAGATCTGCGCGCTTGACCGGCAGCGCCAATGGGTTGGCTGCTGCTCTGCGCACGAAAGCGAGGTCGTCCTCGTCCGGCCGGCGTGTCATGGCATCGACTGCCGACACGATGGATGTTCCAAAACCAGCCGCCTCGAGCCGATCGCGGTCCCAATCGTCGCTTTTCTCAAGCACGTCGTGAAGGTAGGCAACGGCCTTTTGGTCGAGGGTTTCGACGGCGTCAACGACCCGGCGGCAATGCTCGATATAGGGCCGCCCGGTCTTGTCCGCCTGCCCGGCATGAGCTTGTTCGGCGATTTTTGCCGCACGGTAAAGCACGCTCATCGTGTGAATCCTTGCGTTGTTCCGATGAGATTCCTTGATTTAATCGTCAATTCGCTGCCGAGTTCCATTCGACGAGACCAGTACTGGGACCCACCATTGCTCCTTTGTCCCACGGTGCGGCAGGCCAATCCCGCAGCAAACCCAGCCAAGCCGCTGCATCAACCTATAGTTGTATTACACCAGGTTGCCGGGCTCATCAAAGCAGCCGACATGCAATGCGATTTCTTGCGGCGAAGCGTCGTAGGCAAGGCTGAGTGGAGACCCGCCGCCTTGCAGAAGCCTCTGCCGGCGCGCATGACCGTTCTTCACCTATACAGAAGAGGGGGATGGTTTCCAGTGGCCATTCATGGCCTGGATCGATAAGTCCAAGTGGATTGATCGGTCTAATGCGATCGACATAGGGACGCTATTTCCAGGGCGAGCGGTGAGCTGGCGGCGTGAACGAGCCGCCTGCGCTTGTCAGGACGCCTATCATGGAAACCACCTACGACACCCGGATTTTGGATGACCGCACGGCGTGGGGCGCGGTGCTGTCGATGGCGCTGTGCGTCGCCGTGCTGATTGCATCGGAGTTCATGCCGGTCAGCCTGCTCTCTCCGATCGCAGTGGATCTCAGCATCACAGAGGGCCGGACAGGCCAGGCCATCTCGATCTCTGGGGCCTTTGCCGTGGTTACCAGCCTGCTGGTCGCCGGCCTTACGCGCCGGATCGACCGCAAGCTTGTCGTGACCGGCTTCACGGTGCTCCTGATCGTTTCCGGTCTCGCGGTGACCTTTGCGCCGAACTTCGCGTTGCTGATGGTCGGCCGTGCGCTGCTTGGCGTGGCGATCGGTGGCTTCTGGTCGATATCGACCTCGATCGTCATGCGCCTCGTATCGGAAGACCGCGTCCCGAAGGGTCTCGCCATGCTGAACGCCGGGAACGCGATCGCAGCTACGATTGCCGCTCCGCTGGGAAGCTTCCTCGGGGCCCATGTCGGCTGGCGGGGCGCCTTCTTCCTCGTCGTGCCTCTCGGCTTGTTGGCGCTCGTCTGGCAATGGATCAGCCTGCCGCCGCTGCCCCCCGCGCGGAAGGAAGGCGTCCGGTAACGTGCTGGCGCTGCTTGGCCGCCGCGCGGTCGTGCTCGGCATGGCCTCGATCCTGTTCCTCTTCATGGGTCAGTTCGCACTCTTCACCTACCTACGCCCCTTCCTTGAGGGCGTCACTGGACTCGGCATTTCCGCGCTCTCCGCCATGCTCCTCGTCATGGGCCTGGCGGGTGTTGCAGGCACGTGGTGCATCGGACGGCTGTTGCGAACCCGATTGTTCAGCGTCTTGGTCGTCATCCCGCTCGTGATGTCGATACTTGCCGTCGCGCTGATTGCCCTCGGATCAATGCCCATCCCCGTTTCGCTGCTTCTCCTCGCCTGGGGCTTCTTCGGCACCGCCGCCCCCGTGGGATGGGGGACGTGGCTGAGCCGTACGCTGCCCGACGACGCGGAGGCGGGAGGCGGCCTCCAGGTCGCCACCATTCAGCTCGCCATCACGGGTGGCGCGGCGATCGGAGGAATGCTCTTCGACACGATCGGTTGGTGGGGCGCGTTCGCGTTCGGCGCGACGCTGCTATGCGGTTCCTCACTGCTCGGCCTCGCCGCATGGCGCACAACCCCGAGGTTTTTGCCATGATCAAGCCGCCCACCCTCAGTCGCCGGGCATTGCTCGGCGACGTGGCAATGACCCACATCGCAATCCAGGAAGTCCAGGACGGCAAAGTCGTGGACTGGATGGAGCACGTTACCGACGAACAATACCAAGGAGACCAGTGATGACCGATACGATCAAGAACAAGGTCGTGATTATCACCGGCGCATCATCCGGCATCGGCGAAGCGACGGCGAAGTTGCTCGCGAGCAAGGGTGCCAAGGTCGTGCTCGGCGCGCGGCGAGAGGAAAAACTGAAGCAGATCGCCGACGAGATCGGAAAGGTCGGTGGTCAGGCCGTCTACAGGGAGTTCGACGTAACCAAACCGTCCGACAACGACGCGGTCGTAAAGCTTGCCAAGGATACGTTCGGCCGCGTCGATGTCATCTTCCTGAATGCCGGGCTCATGCCGAACTCGCCGCTCTCCGCACTGAAGACCGACGACTGGCACCAGATGGTCGACGTGAACATCAAGGGTGTTCTGAACGGCATCGCGGCAGTACTGCCAGCCTTCATCGAACAGAAGTCCGGGCATGTCATCGCGACGTCATCGGTTGCGGGGCTCAAGGCCTATCCAGGCGGTGCTGTGTATGGCGGGACAAAATGGTTCGTCCGCGACTTCATGGAGGTCCTGCGCATGGAGTCCGCCATGGAGAGGACGAACATCCGCACCGCGACGATCTATCCGGCCGCGATCAACACCGAGCTGCTGAACACTATTAGCCAGAGGCAAATGCTCGACCAGATGCAGAACACGTATGACAAATACGGGATCTCGCCGGACCGGATTGCCAATGTCGTGGCCTTCGCTATCGGCCAGCCCGAGGACACGACCATCAACGAGTTCACGGTGGGGCCGGCAAACCAGCCCTGGTAAGGCGGGGATGGATCGTGTGGTTACGGGCAAGATCAAGCAGCGTCTTCGATCCCGAACTGCCGCTAGCCCAGGTTGCGGATGCCTACCGCGCCATGGATGGGCGGCGGGCTGCCAAAATGCTGCTTCGGGTCTGACTAGCGGCCGACGGGCGACGGTGAACGCGCCTGTATAGCAACCGGTCCGGCGCGACGCAGAGACCGAAGGACTTGCCGTGCGCTGGCCCTTGAACGTCTCATGAAATGGAGAAAAGACGATGACGAATGCCCTGCCTTTGATTGCCACGACGCTGGTGCTGCTCACTTCCGCTGCCGCCCAGGCTCAGGCAATGCTGGTCTCGCCCAACGGGTCACGCGTTTCCGTTCCGGGTCCTGCGGAAACGTTCACCGGCACCGTCACGGTCACGCCGCTGTTCGCGCCCAACGAGCACAGCAGTGCCGGCGGCGGCCTGGTCGAGTTCACACCGGCCGCTCGCTCGTACTGGCACACGCATCCGGCAGGCCAGACGCTGATCGTTACGGCGGGTGCGGGCTGGGTCCAGGAAGAAGGCGGAGAGAAGATCGCCATCAAGCCCGGCGACGTCATTTCGACCCCACCCGGGGTGAAGCACTGGCACGGCGCAGCCGCCGAAAGCTCCATGAGCCACATCGCGATAACGCCTGCGCGCGACGGCAATGTCGTCGAGTGGCTCGAGCCCGTCACCGACGACCAGTACCGCTGATCCCGAACCCGAGACGTAAGGAGAAGATCATGAAATCCGTTGCGGCTCTTGCGCTGGCCATGACCGTTGCACCTGTCGCCGGCAATGCAGCTTCAGGCGCCAATGACGATGTCGTAGCGCCTGCTCTCGAGCGGTATGAACAGGAAACTCTCGAGAAGGGGCTCTGGGCGCGGCCGGGCCTGTCCGCGCGCGACCGAAGTGTCGTTACGGTCGCGGCCGTCATTACGCGCAACCAGACGGGTCTAATGCCCGAGCAAATCCGCCGCGCGCTCGACAACGGGGTCAAACCCGCCGAACTCTCAGAGATCATCACGCATCTCGCCTTCTACGCAGGCTGGGGCAATGCCATGGCGGCGGTCGATGCGGCCAGGCCCGTCTATGCCGAGCGAGGCATCGGCGCCAACCAGCTTCCGGCAGCCGCCCCGACGCTGCTTCCGCTCGATGAGGCAAAGGAGGCCCGGCGTGCCGCGAGCGTCGAGCAGACCACCGGCCCGGCCTCTCCGGGCCTGGTGCGGGACACCCGCGAGGTGCTGTTCCGCGATCTGTGGCTGCGCCCGGACCTTGCGCCGCGTGACCGCAGCCTGGTCACGGTCAGCGCGCTGATTTCTGCCGGCCAGGTCGCTCAGGTGCCGTTCCACTTGAACCGCGCCATGGATAGCGGACTGACCCGCGAGGAGGCCTCGGAGGTCATCAGCCATCTCGCATACTATGCCGGTTGGCCGAATGCATTTTCGGCAGCGCCGGTCGCGCGGGAGATTTTCGAGAAGCGTACGAACCCTTAAGGGCGGCAAGGCACGAGGTCAGCGGATGATCAGGCCGGCATATCAAATGACGCTTCCGCCATGTTGAGCGACCGCTGGAGGAGGCCGCCGCGCTTTCAGGCCCCGCCATAGCGGAGGGCATCGACGATGACTTTGAAGGCCGGCAGGTTCTGCCGTCGGCTCGGGTAATAGACGTAGTAGCCCGGGAATTTCGGGCACCAGTCATCGAGCACCTGCACGAGATTGCCAGATGCGATGTGACGGTCGACGAGGTCCTCCGGCACGAAGGCGATGCCGTAACCCTTCAAAGCCGCATCGACCATGGCGTAGGAGGCGTTGAAGGTGAGCTGCCCATCCACCCGGACGCGAAGCTCATGACCGTCCTTCTCGAATTCCCAGGCATAGAGCCCGCCGCCACGAGTCTGGCGCATGTTCATACAGTTGTGCCCAATCAGCTCCTGCGGGTGGCGAGGCGGAGGATGCTCGGCGAAATAGTCGGGGGACGCGACCGCGACCATGCGCCAGTCCGGACCGATGCGGATCGCAATCATGTCCTTCTCGACGCTTTCACCCAACCGTACCCCCGCGTCGAACCCATCTTCGACGATGTTGCGCAGCCCGTTATCGATGCTGAGTTCCAGCTTGATGTCGGGATAATCTGCGAGCGCCGGCCTGAGCTTCGGCCAGACGAGGCTGTCGAACGCGTGATCCGAAAGGGTCAGCCGGATTGTTCCGGCAGGCTTATCGCGGAACTCCATCAGCGAGGCGATCTCCGCTTCGATTTCCGCAACGCGCGGTGCAAGCGACTGCCGTAGGCGCTCGCCGGCCTCGGTCGTCGCCACGCTGCGGGTCGTGCGCGTGAGCAGCCTAATGCCCATACGCGTTTCCAACCGCTTGATCGTGTGGCTGAGGGTGGACTGCGTGATGCCGAGCTTTGCGGCGGCGCGCGTGAAGCTCTTTTCCTCGGCAACGGCCAGGAACCACAAAAGGTCGTTGAAGTCTTCCTTGGCCATACCGTTTCCCAAACTGATCGCTGAAGATTTATGTCTCCCATCGATCAATGCAAGCGAATTAACGACCCTAATGCTCTTGATCGGGAGCGGCTACCCTGCCGGTCCGACAAGCCAACAGCCAGTCGTGTTGGCTTTCTCGCGAACCAAAAGGTGAAGGCCATGGAACTGACCATTAACGGCTCGACATTTCAGGTCGACGTCGAACCGGATACGCCGCTGCTCTGGGTAGTACGTGAAACCCTGGGTATGACCGGCACGAAGTATGGCTGCGGCGTCGCCCAGTGCGGCGCATGCACGGTGCTGATCGACGGACAGGCCACGCGATCCTGCGTGACGACGGTGGACAGCGTCGTCGGGATGGCGATCACGACGATCGAGGCGATCGAGCAGGATACCGAGGGCCGTAAGGTGGTCGAGGCGTGGCTCGCCAATCAGGTGCCGCAATGCGGCTACTGCCAGTCCGGCCAGGTGATGGCCGCCACAGCGCTCCTCAAGCAGACTGCGCAGCCCACCGAGGACGACATCGCCGGCGCGATGGTGAACCTCTGCCGCTGCGGCACCTACAACGCGATCTCGGCTGCCGTCCGGCAGGCCGCCCAGGCGTGAGGAGGAAACCATGAACGACATGACTCCTAGTCGGAACCACTGGTCCACAGGCAGCGAGGACGGTCCGCTCAACATCTCGCGCCGCAGCTTCCTCGGTGGCGCCGCAGCGCTCGTCTTATCCGTCACGGTGCCAGTCGGAAGCGCCCGGGCGCAGGCCGCCGCATCCATCACGCCCGGAGCTCGCGTCAGTGCCTTTCTGGAAATCCGCCCTGATAGCACCGTGCTGTTCCGCAGTGCCTTCATCGAGGGCGGACAGGGCATCTTCACCGCCATGGCGCAGATTGTCGGTGAGGAGTTGGATGTCGATCCCGTGAACTTCACGGTCGAGGGAGCGCCTCCCGGTCCCGATTATCTCCTGACCGGCGGCGGCCGCTTCACCGGCGGCAGTATGTCGGTGCGCATGAGCTACGAGACCATGCGCAAGCTCGGCGCCTCGGCACGCCAGATGCTGCTGCAGGCAGCGGCCGCGCGGCTCGGGCTGTCCATCTCGGAGCTATCCACCGAACCGGGCCGCGTGGTCCATGCAGCGTCCGGGCGGGCGATCCCTTACGGCGAGATCGCCGATGCGGCCGCCGATCTGTCGGTACCGACGGATGTCGTGCTGCGATCTCGCGACGATTTCCGCTGGATTGGCAAGCCCGTTCGCCGGCTCGACGGGCGCGAGAAGTCGACGGGACGCGCGCAGTATGCGATCGACCTCAAGGTGGACGGTATGCTTCACGCCGCCGTCCAGCACAGCCCGCGTCTCGGCGGGGAGCCGGGCGCCTTGACGAACGAGGCCGAGGTTCAGGCCATGCCCGGCGTGCACTCGATTCACCGCTTGCCTGGGGCAGTGGCGGTCGTCGCCGACAGCTGGTGGCGAGCGCGCCGCGCGGTGGAAGCTCTGCAGGTGACCTGGACGGAGCCTGCGGCTGCAACGCCTCGCGCCATGCCGGCTGATTTCTCCTCCGAGACCCACAAGGCAATGTTGAAGTCGACACCCGGAGACGGCGTCGCTTTCGAGCAGGAAGGCGACGCCGCAGGCACCCTTGCCGGCGCAGCGCGGATTGTGGAGGCGACCTATGACGCTCCCTACCTCGTGCACGGGCAGCTCGAGCCGCCCTCGGCGATCGCGCATTGGAATGCGGACGGGACTCTCGAGCTTTGGATCCCAAACCAGGCGCCCGAGATGTTCCAGGCCGAGGCTGCAAAGGTCGCGGGCATCGAGCCGGGCAAGGTGATCATCCACTCCCCTATGCTCGGCGGCTTCTTCGGGCGGCATTTCCTCTATCAGACGGCCAATCCGTTCCCGCAGGCGATCCTGCTAGCGAAGGCGGCAGGTCGTCCCGTCAAGCTCATCTGGAGCCGCGAGGAGGAATTCCTGCGCGACACGTTGAGACCAATGGGGGTCGCCCGTTTCCGCGCCGGTCTCGACGGCGACGGTTTGCCGGTCGCTCTGGATGCCGTTGCGGTGGGTGAAGGTCCGACAGGACGTTGGTTCGGCCGCCAGCCGGACAAGGTGGACAGCTCCGCCGTCGAAGGCATCGCGGGTAAAGTCTATGCGATTCCGAACCGGCGCGTCGGCCAGGTTCACGTCGACGACCCGGCGATCATCGGCTTCTGGCGGTCGGTTGGTCATTCGATGAACGACTTCTTCTACGAGACGTTCTTCGATGAAATGGCCGACGCAGGTCAGCAGGACCCCTACGAACTGCGGCTGCAGCTTCTCGCGGACAGCCCGCGCCACAGCAATCTTCTGCAGGCAGTCGCCGATCTGTCCGGGGGCTGGAAGCGCGGTCCCTTCGCGGCAGAGGACGGCAGCCGCCGCGCGCGCGGCGTCGCGATGGCGTCGCCGTTCGGCAGCGAGGTGGCGACGATCGCCGAGGTCTCGCTGCGCGACGGTGCGGTCGTGGTCCACGACGTCTGGGTGGCGATCGATCCCGGCAGCATCGTCAATCCGGCCATCATCGAGGCGCAGGTGAACTCGGCGGTCGCCCTCGGCCTGTCCTCGGCGCTCTTGGAGGAAGTCGTCTATGTCGACGGCATGCCGCAGGCGCGCAACTTCGACGGCTATCCCATCCTGCCGCCAGACCGCATGCCGCGCGTGCATGTTCGCATCGTCGAAAGCGGTGCGCCGATGGGCGGCATCGGCGAGCCTGGCCTGCCCGGCGTGCCGCCGGCGGTGGTTAATGCCGCCTCGGTGCTCACGGGCCAGCGTATCCGCAGCCTGCCCCTCTCGAAGCTCGACCTGAAAGGCATGGAAGGATGAGGAATCTCGTACTACCTGCCTTGACGATGATTGCAGCAACCTGGGCAACGGATCTGTCCGTTGCCCAGGAGGCGGATCCCGGTTCAGGAGAGCGCCTGTTCCGGCAGCGCTGCGGGGCCTGCCACCAGATCGCGACCACCCGGAACGGTGCCGGACCTCACCTGCAGGGCGTCGTCGGCCGCGCCGCCGCCAGCGTCGAAGGCTTCAATTACTCGCCCGCCCTGCGCGACTCCGGCATCACCTGGACGCCCGAGACGCTGGAAACCTACCTCGCGAATCCGACTGCCATGGTGGGCGGCACACGAATGGTTCAGCGCTTCAACAATGCCGAGGAGCGGCGCGCCATCATCGAATTCCTGAACAGCATGTAGCGCGGCGCCAGAGCCTGTTCGGGCAGCGCTTGATTCCCCGGTGTCCCCCGACTTTTGAGGCTGTAATTGATGGCCAGGCCGCCACCGACCGTGGGTAGCGCCTGTTTGTGCCGGCCTAGCATTTCATCTGCTTGCCGTCGGTTACCTTTAGTCCACTTTGAAGCCGGCCATATCTGGCGAGACGGCCAATGCATGTCGCGCAAAAGTGTGCAGCGGTTTTGCGATAACAACATGCATAAAACGACAACCTAAAGCGCGTCGCGTGAGGCCGGTCGAACGCGACGCGCTTTAGTCGCGAGACGGTCCATCAACAATCCCGGAATTGGGCAGAATTCCAAAATCCTGTGACTTGGCACCTTGTGCCGCGATCAAAAATCCGTCGGCGTGGAGACCTCGCCGCAGCAACTCTCTGACGGCTGCCGATCGGCTTGGCATGCGCCTTTCGAAACGCCAGTTTTCCAGTGCAGCCAATTCATCAGCAGTCAGCATGATCTGCAGTCGTTCGGGTCTTTCCAGTTCGGCCATTTCTGCCTCCAGCCGCTCAAAGTTAGTATTTAGCTAAGAGTTAGGGAAAGGCTGAGTGTGCGTCAAGGTCGGTCAATAAGCCGTTGGCGTGAAAGGCCCGGAGTTAATGTGAGGCGTCGATTGCGTATCCTGCGTGATATGCTAACTTGTTGATTTTACAGGAAATTTCTTGGATTTCAGCTTGTTATTAGAGCCGATCTGGCGCAAGCTGATCCCGAGGGACAAACCGCTCCTGAAAGGAGGGTTCTCCATGAGAGACGGTTATTCGGTTCGTTTGTGTCACGACGTCGACCGGCAAGTGTGGGCAGCCGCCCGGTGCAAGGGGATAGTCAATGTCACTGCGGTGGCTGAGACCGTTCGGCTGCGAAACCTCGCCGAAAACGTTGCGCTTGAAGACATCGAATGCCTGGTGTTGCAAGCCGCCCAGTTCTACGGGGCAGCCATGGAGTTCGACAGCCTGACCGTCTTCGAATTGGCTAACGTCCAACGGCTCTCAGTTCATCGCGATGCTTTGCCCGGGAGAGGCAACCTCGACGTTGTGGAGGACAGGGCAGTTTCGCTCTATCTTCGCCAGCCGGACCGAACGCAATAGGTCCGGCTGAGCGTCAGCACAGTCGGTCGGCGGAAAGCGTTCAGCTTCCCGGGCGCTTTCAATCGGCCGCGTTATCCTGCATCGACGCCTGGACGAAATGCAGCGGCGCTTCGAGCGTCCAGGTGACGCCTTGCTCGTGGAACTCCAGCCGCCCGCTGCCGCTGAGCGCTTGTGGCGCCACGCGCTCGAGGACGACCGCTCCGAAACCGCGCCCCCTGACAGCGTCCAGGATCGGCCCGTCCAACTCACGCCAGACCAGTCGAAAGGTGTCGGCGCCGTCGCCGGCAGGGATCACATTCCAATCGATTTCGACGCGTCCGCCGTTGCAGGACAGCGCTCCATGTTTTGCCGAATTGGTGGCGAGTTCGTGAAAGGCTATGCCGAGATACTGCACGGCATTCGGCTGCAGAATCAGCATTGGCCCGGCCATCGATACGCGGGACTGCGCTGCAAAGGCCTTGAGCTGTGCCTTGATGAGTTCGCCGACCGTGGCGCCGCGCCACTCGGCATTGACCAGGAGATCATGGGATTCCGAAAGCGCCGTGATGCGCTCCCGGACCTGCCCGAGGAAAGCCTCAGGTGTGCTCGTCAGCTTGCTGGTCTCGCGGATCATCGAGATGATGACCGAGAACTGGTTCTTCACCCTATGGTTGACTTCGCGCATGAGCAGACGGATGCGCCGTTCGTTCTCCTTGTGGGAACTGATGTCGCGCGCGATCTTGGAGGCGCCGACGACCCTCCCGATGGCGTCGCGGATCGGCGAGACGGTGAGCGAGACGGAAACGAGCGTGCCGTCCTTGCGCAGTCGCATCGTCTCATAGGAGGGGACGCGTTCGCCGGCGCGGATGCGGCTGATGATCGAGACTTCCTCGTCGAGACGATCGGGCGGAATGAGCATCGTCACTGGCCGGCCGATCGCCTCGGCAGACGTGTAGCCGAACAGGCGTTCTGCAGCGTCGTTCCAGCTGGTGATAATGCCATTCATGTCCTTCGAGACGATGGCGTCCATCGACGACTCGACAATGGCGGCAAGACGCATGCGGGCTTCATCGCCCAGCGTCTGCGTGCGCAGGTCGAGCAGCGTGTTGATCGCACCGACAACATTGCCCGCTTCGTCGCGAAGCAGGCGTGGGTGAGCCCTGAATGGGACGAGTTCGCCATCCGGCCGCTCCGCAATCGCCTGGTCCCAGGAGACATCCCGTCCTTCGCGCAGCGCCACGGCCATCGGACACTCGCCATGCGCCATATCCCGACCGTCCAGGTGACGAAGCTTCCACGAGCCGCACCATAGGTCCCGACCGACAACAGGACGATGGCCCCAGAGCTCGGCTGCGGCTTCGTTGAAGAAGGTGATACGTCCCTGTTCGTCGACGGTGTAGATGGCGACGGGCAGTGCCTGCATCAGATCGGCAGTCGGAATCCCCGGAACTCCGAGGCCGATATCGGTTTGTTCAACGAAGTTCACGTATGGGCGCCATTCTCGTGGATTTCTGCAGCGGACATAATGCCCTTGAGCGATTTCGGTTCCGTCGGGACAATCACGTGCGCCCCTTTGCCCGCAGCCGCGGCGACATTCCCGGACGAGGCCTAAAGCGCGTCGCGTTCGACCGACCTCAACCGACCTCACGCGACGCGCTTTAGGTTGTTGTTTTCATGCATGTCGTTATCGCAAAACCGCTGCGCACTTTTGCGCGACATGCATTAGAGCGACACCGGATCAACGCTGAAGTTTGTCCGCCTAATCGTGCGGGCACTAAATGCGTCCGAGAAGGACCAGGATAATCAAGATCAGCAGCACGAGACCGAGGCCGCCACCGCCATAATAGCCAGTGCCGTAGAACGGCCCGCCACCCAGACCGCTGAACCCGCCAAGCAAGATAAGGATCAAAATGATGATGAGTATGGTTCCGAGGCTCATGGTGGTTCTCCCATTCTTGCGCTGCCGCACCATACAAGGGCACGCCCATGCGCCTGTTGATGACGGTATGAACTCCCAGAGGGGCTTCCTGTTCCACCGGAAGTAGCATCGTTGTCGCTCGTCTAGCGGGAAAAGCCGGTAGGCTCACGAGAAAGCCCGCCGGCCGGGAGCCAGCGGGCCCGGACCACTGCGCCAGGCGGTGCTCACAGTCAGACGGCCTGATGATGTTCGGCGCCTCGGATTTTCATGCGAAAATGCGAGGCGCCGCGCCGCAGGCTTCAACGAAGACGTGAATAACTATTCACCTTCCTTGGCGTGCCGGTCGGGTGCCGCCGCCCTTCTTTTCGGGGTCATGAGTATGGTGGCTGTCGCGTTCGCCTCCGCCGCCTGAGATCTTGCTGCGGCTGCGCAGATCGGAATCGGCTGGCGGCTTTTCTATCACCAGCGGCTCCTTGGCATTTTCGTGCGATGCGCCAGGACCGCCATGGCGGATGCTGGCGCGGGTCTTCTTCGACGTGGACATGAAATCACCTAACGGTCCTGCTGGTGGCCCTGATGGGTCGTATTGACTTTCGTGTTGCCCTGCTGGCCCTGTTTGTCGGGATTTGGGGCGGAATGGCTGTGCTGCGTTTGGTCGACAGGAACCGACTTCCTGTCGCCCGGACCCTTAGGACTCTGGTTCTCGGCCGGAACGGGTGGTGGTTTTGTGCTCATGACGTTCTCCTTTCACTAGCAAAAACAAGCAGGCCCCCGAGAAGGTTCCTGAAACGAACCGTGCGAGGGGCAAACTTCTAACATTGCCAATTCCGGCCTTGTCGGCGCGTCGCAGCGCAATAATCTTTTGTTAGGGCGTGGGCACTTCGACCTATCGAAAGGAGCCGACCATGAAACACCAAACACTCGACCAACTGCAGACAATTGCAAAAGTTGAGCCCTCGGCGACATACCCGACCATGTCTCGGACGCAGCGGATCGAGCGTTGGGCAAAGCTTCTCGAACAAAATCCACGGCGTTGCCTCGGAGCGCTTTCAGGCACCGAATATCTCAGTCCTGAAGCTCGTGCCGTAGCGCGTGGCGCGGGGTCGCCGATCACCGTTGCCTATGAGGATCCGGTGCTGCGCGCCATGGGTCTGAAAGATGATACCTACGGTGAGGCAAAGCGCTTCTTCGAACTCAGTGACTGGCAGTTGCACAACATCGTCTGTCACTGCCACGTCGGTGCTACGATGCAAGCGCGATGGGCTGCCGCCAGAGTTCGCCGGACAATTACCGGGAACAGACTTCTGGCTTGGCTGAGGGCAAGGTTTGTGCATTGAGGCCAGCGCAGAACGGTGACGACAAGTCTTGATCGTTCTCGTTCGCGACTGGCCGCCAGGTGCTGGTGGCATTGCCTGCAACGCAGTGGATGGTGGAGCCGATGTCGTGCTTTCAGAGCGGCCGGGTGAAGACCTCATGCTCGCCCGGTCGGGGCTCATTGTCGGCGAGCACGAATTCGAGCGGACCCCATCTAAAGGGTGACCAGGATGAAGCTCGACTTCATGTGAACACGGCCCGCGCTCATACGATCCATACCACCACATATGCATCGCTCTCGGAGGAACAATAGCCGGTTGTGGTTGTTGGGATCGTCTGATGGAAGAAGGCAGCTACGAGAGCGCCCAGCGCCTCTATTTCGACGAGTCTAGCCGAGCAAGGAAGAAAGTGATGGCGTTCACTTTGACCAGTCCCGCCTTTCAGAACGGCCAGCCCATTCCGGATCGTCATGCCCGGCGCGGCGATAATCTCTCTCCGTTTCTGGAATGGAGCGATCCGCCGCCGGGCACTCGGAGCTACGTGCTCGTAATGGAAGATACGGATGCACCGTCACAGGCGTCCCGGCATTGGGTCGTCTACGACATCGGCGGAGACCGGCGTCATTTGGCCGAAGGTCGGAGTTCCAAAGCGCGAACCGAGGACCTGCCTCATGGCTTCAATGATTTCGGTAATCTTCACTACGATGGACCCGACCAGCATCCGGGCGGTAAGCCACACACCTACCGCTTCAGGCTCGCGGCCCTTGGCATTGCCAATCTTCCCATCGGCCCGGAACCCGATGCCCTGGTCGTGTGGCAGGCTGCCCGTGAAAACATGTTGGGTGAGGCGGAATTAATCGGCACTTACGGATGAATCAGCGCCAAGCAGCTTCGTTCTTCTGCTCGTAATGGCTGAATGCGGTCCGCAGTCAGTTGCCCGTCGGCACGGCTTGTCCGCAGAATTGGTTCACTTTGAACTTGAACATTCCGGGGAACTTCGAGCATCCGGGCTCAGGCGGCCACCTGAAGCACGATCTTGCCGCGCGTATGCTCGCTCTCCAGCCGTTCCTCGGCCTTAGCGACCTCCCCCAGAGGATAAGTCGCCTGCACGAACGGAGTTACCTTGCCGGCGTCAATGAGGCGGCTGATCCTCGCAAGCTGCGCCGCATTTGGCTCAGCCAGATAAGAAACGCCACGCGCCTGATGCAGGCGTGCCTGTTCGGCCGAGGGCTCAGAAACGGTGGAAACAAGTATCCCGCCGGGCTTCAGTACACTCCAGGAGCGGTCCTGTGTGTCGCCCGCGACCAGATCAAGAACCATATCGATGTCTTCGACCTCATCCTCGAAGCGCTGGTTCTTGTAGTCGACGGCCTGGTCGGCGCCAAGCTCGCGGACGAAATCGAAATCTTCGGCAGCAACGGTCGTCACGACAAATGCGCCCGCAGCCTTGGCAAACTGAATCGCCAGATGTCCGACACCGCCGGCGCCGCCATGGATGAGAACCCGCTGCCCGGATTTGAGGTCGCCATGGTCGAAAAGCCCCTGCCATGCTGTAGTCCCCGCAAGCGGCACGGCGGCGGCTTCCACATGGCTTAGACGTTCCGGTTTTGCCGCCGCTTCCGTCGCCTTGACCACGACGTATTCGGCGTTGCCACCGCGGTCGTTGCCAAGCATCGCAAACATCGGATCGCCCTTCTTCAACGTATGCGCCCGCGTGCCGCACAGCTCCACCACGCCCGATACGTCGCGGCCGAGCGTAACGGGCAGGTCCCCGCCCGCCGAACCCTCGCGGGTCTTGTAGTCGACGGGATTGACGCTCGCTGCGCAGACCTTGAGCGTGACCTCGTCGTCACGGGGCTGAGGCATCGGGACTTCATCCAGCGACAGAACCTCTGGTCCGCCAAACCTATGAACACGGACTGCTTTCATGGTCACCATAGAGTTCCTCCTTGTTTCGGGGTCCAGCGCAGGTCTGGAAGCGGGACGAGCATCGGGTGAATGGGATACGCGGCGATCCTGGCAGTCGAATGCGGATTTCACCAATCACTGGGGCCATCATCTTTCACTTAATCCGCTTCAAAGCCTTGCCCACCTAACCGGATTGCGGGCTGGAAGTTCCGATGAATTTCCGGGTTCGGGTCGTGGCATTCAAAGACCGTTCTCTCGGGCTCTACGAGAGACCTTGCGCAGAGTTCATCCCGTGACATTCCCGCAATCTCGTCAGGGAACTTTTCTGGAGGCACATGGTTGGAATGTGCGGCCGAAAGAATCCAGGCCCGTGCCAAGGAGGTTCGCCATGAAGCTTCGCGAGTTGATGGACTAAGTGAAGGATATGCCACCGGATACTCTGGTCTGTGCTGCCGAGATTGACGAGGCCTTTGCGGTCAACATTGCTGGCATAGAAACAGTAGAAAGTGCCCGGATCGAAAGCCGCAAGCCGGACGGCATCGAAGCCGTCGAACTCGCCAACGGGAACGACAAGGTTGTCGTAATCCGCTGGTGAACCGCTGGCTCATGCTGGAGCCGTCGCATGCTTGATCACTGAGCGCTGGAGGAGTCGCAGACCATGTTTCCGGTATTGAACAAAAGACTTTGCGCCGGCCTGATCGCCGGAACTCTGATGCTCTCGGCCGGCGGGTTTGCTCCGCTCGCAGCCCAGGAAATCCCAAACGACTTCACGGCGATCGTGCGCGAGAAAATTCCAGCCGTGGTCGCAATAACGACCAAACAGATCATCCAGGGCCAGGCGACGCTGGATGACTTTTTCAGTCCTTTCGGTAGGCCCGGCCTCGGACCGGAGCAACCACAGGTGCGAGAGGCCCTTGGTTCCGGCTTTGTGATCAGCCCAGAGGGGTACATCGTCACCAACAACCATGTCGTTGCCGATGCAAGCGAAATCCATGTCGTATTCTCCGACAAGCAGACTTTGCCTGCGCGGCTCGTCGGCCGGGATCCGGCAACCGACCTCGCGGTGCTGAAGATCGACCCACGGTCCAACATGACAACGACCGCCTGGGGTGACTCCGATGCAGTACAACCCGGCGCATGGACGATCGCGATCGGCAGTCCGTTCGGGCTCGGTGGGACCGTCACCGTCGGCGTGCTTTCGGCCCGTTCGCGCGACATCAATGCCGGTCCCTACGACGACTTTCTCCAGACCGACGCCTCAATCAATCGGGGCAATTCCGGCGGTCCCCTGTTCAATGCGCGCGGCGAAGTAATCGGGGTCAATACGGCCATCGTATCTCCCACAGGTGGCAGCATAGGCATTGGCTTTGCGGTACCATCCCGCACCGCCCGGAACGTCGTCGACCAGTTGATCCGCACCGGCAGGATCGAGCGCGGCTTCATCGGGGTGCGTCTCCAGGAGATCACCCCGTCGATTGCCGAGGCGCTTGGAATACCCGGCAGCAACGGAGCGCTCGTGGCCTCGGTCGAGCCCGGCAGTCCGGCAGAGCGGGCAGGTATACAGGCGGGAGACGTGATTACGCGATTTAACGGCAAGGACATCCAGAGCGTCCACGATCTGACGCTCGCGGCTGCGAGCCAAAAGCCGGGAACAAAGACGACGCTGACAAGGAATCGCGGGGGCTCTCAGCAGGAAGTAGCTCTGACCATCGGTCAGCGCGACGATGAGGAGGGACAAACCGGTGCCGTTCCGGGACCGGAAGCGCCGGACCAACGGCTCGGACTGTCGCTCAGTCCAATCCCGGATGAGGCGCGCCAGCAGCTCGGACTTCAGCCGGGCACCGCCGGGTTGTTCGTGCAAGAGGTGGCGCCGAACAGCCTCGCCGACCAAAACGGCCTCCGCGCGGGCGATGTGATCGTGTCAGCCAATAACCGGGATGTGACACAGCCGTCGGACATACAAGAGGAGTGGACGAAATCCCGCCAGCAGAACAAGCCCATATTGTTCCGCATCAACAGGCAAGGGCAATCTCTTTTCGTTGCCGTGGCCACGGCCAAATCTTGACGGGCCAGATCTTGACGAGAACGCGTTGAGCATAAGCTTGGCGAGCGTAAGCTTGGCCGAATAGGTCACACGCTTTCGCGAAGGCGGTCTTTACGCTGGCAACGGGAACAACAGCCGACCAAGGCCGTTTCGTCCAATGAGTCATTCGAACAGTTGGCAGAAAAAGGAGGCTTCGATGAGCGCCACCGGACTCGACGTATTCGACAAGACGCTGCAGACCACAAACATCTGGCTCGACGAGATCATGGCCGAGATGGGACCGGATCGGCAGATCGCATGGCATGTTCTTGGAGCGGTGCTCCACGCCCTGCGCGACCGCATGCAACCGGATCTTGCGGCCCACCTCGGCTCGCAGCTGCCGATCCTCGTGCGCGGCGCCTATTACGACCAATATCGGCCTTCCAAGACGCCCGAGAAGTTGCGGTCGCTCGACGAATTTCTGGCCAAAATCAAGGCGGAGCTGGAATTCACCCGACCGGTCGATTCAAAGGATGCATTCAGGGTCGTATCCAAGGTGCTCGCTCACCATGTGGGAGAGGGGCAGATGATCAAGGTTTGGGATTCCTTGCCAGCAGAAATCAGGCGCGTCGCTGAAGCTCAGCAAGCGGCGTGAAATAGCGCAGGAATCTCGGCAGTCTCGGCCGTAACGCTTCTTTGAGGAGATGGAAATGCCACTTACCCTTATCAGCCCGGCGTTCCCGGCTGGCGGGAAAATCCCTGAAAGGTATACCCGTGACGGCCAGAACGTCTCGCCGCCGCTGAAGTGGTCCGGTGTTCCGGATGATGCGAAGAGTCTTGTTCTTGTCGTGCAGGATCCCGACGCGCCGAGCGGGATCTTCGGGCACTGGGCGGTGTTCAATATCCCGCCCGATGCCAGCGAACTCGCCGAGGCGCAGGATGGCAAGCCAGGTCCGTCGGCACTTCGCCAAGGCACCAACGATTTCGGCAATGCATATTACGACGGCCCGCAGCCGCCAGTGGGGCATGGCGTCCATCATTATCATTTCCGGCTGGCCGCGCTCGACGTGCCGAGCCTCAGTGTGCCGGGACAGGCGGGCGTGCAGTCTGTCTGGAAGGAAGCCCAGAAGCATGCGCTGGAGCAGACCGAGCTGGTCGGAACCTACGCACGGTAACGCCGGGCCGTGTCAGTCGCCGCCTTTTTTACAGCGCGGCCGGGGCAAGCGGTTTTCGAGCCGGGCCATGGATGACCGAACCGTTGGCGGCGAAAATCGAGCCATGGCAAGGACAATCCCAGGTGTTGTCCGCGTTGTTCCAGGTCACGGTGCAGCCCTTGTGGGTGCATGTCGCCGAAACGGGGTGGAGTACCCCTTCAGTGTCTCTCAACGCCGCGATCTTTTCGTCACCCCTGACGATCACACCGCCCATGCCGGGCACGATGTCGTCGAGGCTTGAGACAATCGATTGGCTGCGGCCATTCTTATGAAAGTCCTCGGGATAAGACCGCGCCGGGTCATAGAGCCTTTGCCATGGGCTCGACCGAGCGCAGATCAAATCCGCGATCATCGTGCCTGCGGCCGTTCCATTGGTGATGCCCCAGGCGTTGAATCCCGTGGCGATATGAAAACCGCAGGCTTTGTCCGGATCGGGTTCGCCGGCATACGGAACTCTATCGGCCGTATCATAGTCCTCGTTACACCAGCGCCACGCAACGTCCCCAACTGGAAGGTTCATTCTTGCCCATTGTTCCAGCTCGACGAACCGTTTCGCCACGTCGCCGTCCTGGCCCGTGTCAAACTTGGGGCCGAGCGCGACCAGCAGCGGGCCTTCGGCATCGCGGCCGGTGCGGATGGAATGCGTCGGATCATCGATGCCGATGAACATGCCGTCGACGGCAAGAGGGTCATCGATCCGAAACGCCATGGCGGTGTGGCAGCGCGGCTGGGTCCGGTTCGCCATTCCGACGGGGCTCTTCACCGTCATGTTGGTGGCGACGACCACATGCTCGGCGTGAACGGTGCCGCTGTCGGTGACGACGCGCCAGCGGCTTGCCTCGCCGATCGAGATCGCGCGGCTGTTTTCGAAAATCCGTCCGCCACGGGCCGTCACCGCTTGAGCCAGGCCAACCAGATACATCGCCGGATTGAACTGAGCCTGGTCGGAGAAACGCAGAGCGGCGGCCGTTTCGAAAGGCAGCGGCGCACGCTCCAGAACATCGGCGTCCAGCCCAACTTGGCGCGCGGCCTCTGCCTCGGCCACGATCTCCGCGCGCCGGCTTGCATCGCAGGTGTAGGTATAGGCGTTCTTGGCCTCGAGATCGCAGGGGATTGCATAATTGCGAACCCATTCCCGGACCTGGACGGCGCCGGCGGAATTCGCATCGGCATAGGTCTGCGCCAGGTCCCGCCCGAAAGTGTCGATGAGATGGCGATAGATCAGCGCGTGCTGCGTCGTGATCTTGGCCGTCGAGCGGCCGGTCACCTGGCCGCCTGTCCGCAGGCCTTCGACGACGATCACCGACCGACCGGCCTCGCAAAGGCGAAGCGCCGTCGTGAGCCCGACAATCCCGGCGCCCACGACAACGGCATCGGCATGGATCGAGCCTTCGAGCGGAGAATAGTTCGTAGCGGTGGCTGCCGCCACCCAACAGCTTCCCGGTTTTCCCGAAAGAATGGCCATTTCACCGGCGTCCCATGCGTTCGATGCATCTCCATCGACAACCCGCCCCGGCGCGAAAACGTTCCGGATTTACCGTCTTCAGTCGTTGTTTGGCCGTCCGGAAGCTACAAACGCACTGGGAAGATGCGAGGTGCAAGCCATCACCCAGGTGATCGCCTCGCGATCGTATTCATCGCCGGAGCGCCAATCCTCGAAGAAGGTGTTCAACCTCCCGATACGCTCGGGCCAGACGCCCGCGGCCTGCAGGCCCAGCGACACGCCGTAATTGGTGAAGGCGAATTTCGTATCGGGCAGCCACGGCGCGCGGCTGAAATAGCCCGGCGGGTCGACCCACATCGTTTCCAAATTCCGCAGCGAACGTTTCGTCTGCGCTTTGGCCCATGGCTCGGCGGGAAAGAGGTGGGCGAGCCACAGCATCATGCCGAGGCCGAGATCCTGTTCGATGTCGAGGGTGCGCCAGTCGCGCTCCATTAGGTCATGCATCTGCGCGATCTCGGGCGCCAGCGCGTCTTCATCGAGCATCCGGTAGGAGACGTAACCATCGTAGGCATCCATGCTGCCGAGACCGTAACCGGGATAAGGACCGCTCAAATCCTCCTGCATTTTCCAGATCACGCCGCGGCCGGGGATCACGAAGGCCGAATGGATATCGCGCGCCAGCTCAATGCCGCGCGCGCGGTATCGCGGTTTCAGATCGCCGAGCCGCGCCAGGGCGAACAGCCACATCGCCAGGTATTGGAAATACTGTCCGTCGCGATCTGCCGCTTCGCCGATCCTCAATCCGCGCCGCCGACCGAGCACACGCTCGACCTCCGCCACCAGCCGTTCAGCCTCACCCAGCCAACGTTCCTCGCCGAGCTCCTTGTAAAGCGAGACATAGAGCACGACCGCAAAAGCATCGGTCCAGAGATAGCGCAGGCCGTTGGGCCAGATGCCTTCGGCGCGCATCCAGTCGAGTTTTCGCAGGACATAGTCAACGTCGCGCAGCATAACGCTGATCTAGAGCCCGAACGGATAGGTATCGGGTGCTCCGGCCTTGGCATGCTTCGGCCCGAGCTGAGTGCCGGCCGGCTATGTGCGCGTCGCAGTTGCGAGCATGCGGCATGTCGAGCATGTCTGCCTCCGTTCCGATTAGTCTGGGTCAGATCGCAAACGATCTGGTCGGCGGCGGGTTCCTTGGCCATCGCAATAAGCACCAGCCCGTTCCGCCGGCCCGACCCCGGAACCCTCCGTCTGTTCACGAGTTCCTTGGTCAGTCGCTCACTTCCGCACGAAATGGTTGAGGAGGTTTCATTGCCGCGCCCGATCGTGCTCTCGCTGGGCAGCATCAATGCCGATCTGCAGTTCGACGTTCAGGGCTCCCTTGGCGATGGCGGCACCGTTAGGGCCAGCGGCTTCGCCCAACGCGCCGGCGGCAAAGCCGCCAACGTTGCGTATTTCACCCATCGCCTCGGCGTTCCGACGAGGCTTATCGGGCGCGTCGGCGATGACCAGTTTGCGGAGATGGCAGTCGGTCCGCTGAAGGCGGCGGAGCTCGACCTCGGGTCCGTCGGCGTCGCCCGCGACGTCCCGACTGGTGTTGCCATCGTGGCGGTTCCTAAAGACGGCACCAAAGCCATTCTATCCGCGTCCAATGCCAACATGTCCTGGAATGACGCGGCCGTTGACAACGTCGTGGCAGCGATCAGGAATTCTCCTGATCGATCGATACTCGTTGCGGACTTTGAGATTCCCTTGCCAGTCCTGAATGCCGCCTTCGCGACGGCGCAAGAACGTGGGTTCAGAGTCCTGGTCGACCCGACATTCGCCGACCAAATCGATCGGTCGCAACTCTGTCGCTTCTGCGCGATTACGCCAAATCAGCAGGAGGCTTCGGATCTGCTTGGCCTGCCGATCGCCACCAATGACGATGCGGCCCGAGCGGCGCTCCAACTGAATGCGCTCGGGGTGGAGATAGCATGCGTCAAGCTCGAAGACGGTGGCTGCTTTCTCGCACTGGATCACGACGCAATGCAAATTCTCGCCCCGCCGGTCGATGTGATCGACAAGACGGGTGCAGGCGACGCGTTTATCGCGGCAATGGCCGTCGCCTTGCTCGACGGCAAGTCCGCCTACGACGCCGCTTGCTGGGGCGTCGCGGCTTCGGCGATTGCCGTCAGGAAAAAAGGCGCACAGGAATCCTATCCATCAATGATGGAACTCCAGCAGATGATCGGGTCAGTCGAACGCTGCAACGGACGTGAATTGGTATAGGCTGATGCCATTACTGTTAGCCGGCGGCCGAAGACTGCGCCGTTACGGCCTGTGGCGAAGGTCACCTGCTCGCGCCCGGCAAGGCCTAAAGAATGGTTCGAGCCACCCGCATCCAGTATTTTGGCTATAAACCAATTCGTACCTTGTTTTTCCCTGTGCAATTGCCAACCATGGAAATCGATTGATTCGGAGCTTGTCTATGCGTGGACTGCGAGTGGCCCTGGCTGTGGTGATCTTGAGCATTTCAGTCAGTTCTGGACTCGCCGATGACAATTCTCCCTTTATCTATTTTGCGACCCAAGATCCTTTCACAGAGGGTCTGCCGACGAAGAATGATGTCTTTGTCTTTGGTGGCGTGTTTGCGAGCGGGGCCTTCGGGGATACGATCAACGTTTTTGGTGCCGACTACACGGACAACTATATAATCGGGGCCGCATACGGTCGCGATCTCGTCGATATAGGCGCTGGTTTCGTTCTTGGCGGCGTCACCGGCGCGGCGATAAGATTTGGCTAAGACGATGATACGTCCGGCGAACTTTGGGTCGGAGGGCGACTTCGCCACCAAGGCCTTGTCATTGGTGATTTGGCGATTGCGCCCGCACTGACCGCTGGATTCAGTGCCGTTACAGGCCCTACCGAGATCGAGCGCGATCGCGAAATCCGCTACGATGGCGATGCATCATTCCTCGGCTTCGTCGGTGCGGAGCTTTCGTTCAGAGTCAGGCAAGCTCCCAATGTCGAACTTGTCTACCAGCCCCACCATAGATCCGGCGCCAATGGTACAATTGGCGATATGAAAGAGGGTTCCAACGCGAACACTCTTGGAATCCGTTATCGCTTCTAATGCTCGCTGCTGTTGGTCTTTTGCCTGCGCCCCACGTGTCCGTATTGGGCTCACAGTGAAGACGGCGACACTTTCGTGATAGGTTTGCACGGGAGATGGCGACCGTGGCTCCAATTTGGGATCACTTGTGAACGAAGCAGCCAGGAGAAGGCGGCCGGCGGCACTTTCGGAGAAGAGGTTCTGCGGCGGTTCGGCATCGGTCTCAATGCCGATCGGCATGATAAACCATTGAAATCTAAGGGCGTCGAGGGTCACCCTGTCGCGCCATTTCGCACTCACGCTCTATCCTTCAGAGTGTCGAGGGGCCCTTTCAGCGCAGACCTGGGCTGGATCAACTCTGGCGCAATCAGGAAGGTCTGTGGCGTCGTCGTCGGTTCATCGATCAACTCGAACGCCTTCGTAATCATCGCCTCAACATTCTGCCGCACCATGATTACCGGGAAGGGCAGGAAGGAGCCGAACGGATCGTAGTCGTAGCAACCGACGACGAGCTCACTAAACATCTCCGCCGGCCGGCCCGCCATGAAACGCAGCAGACCTTCCATATTGATCGACGAATTGATGAACAGCGCGCGCGGCAGCTTGCCATGGCGTTGGTAAAACGCCTCAAAGGCACGCAAAGTTATATCAGGCGAATACCCGGAGGACTGCACACCGTCTTCAGGGTCGGCGCCCAGCAATGCCTTCTTGGTCGCATGGAAAGCGGCGATGCGTTCGCGGCTGGCGTGGTCGTTGCGGCCGCCAAACAGAAACAGCTCGTCCGGCCGCAGAGGATCATCATTGCCGAAGCGGCGGATGATTGCTTCCGTCAGCATCCGTGCGCCCCCATAATTGTCGCTGATCACCGAATGCGCCTTCGCTCCCGGCAGGTCGATGTTGACATGCCTCAGCCCCGCCGGTTCGCAGACCTCGTGCACGCCGTCCGGATCGGTGGCGCCGACGATGAAGAGCTGGTCGATTGAATAGGAGATCAGCGTCTCCGCGGTCCGCCGTTCCTCTTCCGGGTCGCGGCTGGCGCTAACCACGACTGGGCATTGGCCGCGGCTTCGCACATGCCCCTCAAACGTCTGCGCCATGGAGGAGAAGTAGCGATTGTCGTGGACGGGCAGCATCAGGCCGACCAGGCCCGATCGCGAGCGTCGCAAGCCTCGCGCCTGCAGATTGGTGGTGTATTGGTGGAGTTCGGCGAGGCCGAGAATTGTTTGCGCCGTACTTTCCTTGATGCGGCGCTTGCGCCAAGTGCCGTTCAGGACGGCACTCACGGTCGACGGCGAACTGCCCGATAGCACGGATAGGTCATAGATCGTCGCCTTCTTCTTGACCCGCTGATCCATCTGGCGCCTCCGGCGCGTCTATTTAGGGCAATATCCCGCTTGACGAGAGCTTCTCGATGCACAATAGTTTCTGCACCATCGATTGTGCAAGCGAAAACCGGTGGATGATCGATGGGGAAGTGCCCCGTCTCTTTCGGGGAGGTTTCTAACGGCCGCCGTCGTTCGACGGCTCGAGTGTGTTCCCACTAGGAACGTTATGGGAGGAGTACAGATGAAAAAGCTCATGATCGCGGCGCTTGCCGCGACCCTTATGATTGGCGGATCATTCGCTGCGATGGCACAGCAGGCCGGCAAGGTCGGTGTCGTCGTCAAGATCGGCGGCATTCCGTGGTTCAACGCAATGGAGGCGGGTATCAAGGAGCGCGGCCAGAAGCTCGGGATCGACGCATTCATGGTCGGCCCGACCAGCGCTGATCCAGCACTGCAAGTTCGCGCCATCGAGGATCTGATCGCGCAGGGCGTCAAGGTCATCGGCGTCGTGCCGAATGATGCGAAAGTGCTGGAACCAGTCCTGCAGAAGGCCAAGGACGCCGGCATCATCGTCATCACGCATGAATCGCCTGGCCAGAAGGGCGCCGACTGGGACTTCGAACTCGCGTCCGCGACCGGCTTCGGCGAGGCTCATGCCAAGCTCCTGGCGGAGAAGATGGGCGGCAAGGGTGAGTACGCAGTGTTCGTCGGCTCGCTGACGGTGCCGCTGCACAATGCCTGGGCCGATGCGGCAATAGAATATCTGAAGAAGAACAACCCGGACATGAAGCTTGTCGGCGAACGTTATGGCGTCGCCGAGGATGTAGACAAGAGCCGCAGCACTGCGCTTGACCTGATTTCCGCAAATCCAGGCTTGAAGGGTTTCCTCGCCTTCGGCAGCCAAGGCCCGATCGGCGCTGGCCGCGCAATCGAAGAGCGCCGGAAGGTGGGCGAAATTTTCGTGCTCGGACCATTCTCGCCAGGCCAGGGCCGGAAGCTCATCAAAAGCGACGCGATCTCCGGCGGATTCATGTGGAATCCGAAGCAGGCGGGCGAGGTTTTCGTCACGCTGGCTGACCATCTCATGAAGGGCAACGAGATCAAGGACGGCGATACGATCGAAGGGCTAGGGACAGTCAAGCCGGACTTCGAAAACCGTAACATCATCGTCGATCAGCTGGTCCCAATCAACAAGGACACTGTCGACGATCTCGCGGCGATGGGCCTGTAAGGCCTCAAGCTAATGGCGGCCGGGCCGGCGTCGAGCCGGCCCGGCTGCAGAATTGCAAACGCGATTGGATCCAGGGTTTCAACTCGATGGCTGATCAGGCACTCGATGGCGCCGCATCACGGCCGCTGCTGTCGCTCCGCAACGTCAATATGACGTTCGGCGGCGTGAAGGCGCTGAAGAATGTCAGCTTTGAGGTGCTGCCGGGCGAGGTGCATTGCCTGGCCGGCGAGAACGGCTCCGGCAAGAGCACGCTGATCAAGGTCATTACGGGCGTGTACAAGCCCGAGGCGGGCGCCGTGATCGACTATGATGGCCAGAGCTACTCCCATATGTCGCCGGTTACGGCGCAGGCCAGCGGAATTCAGGTCATCTGGCAGGACCTCGCCCTGTTTCCCGAGATGACTGTCGCCGAGAATATCGCGTTCCAGACCGTCATCGGCCGCTGGCCGCGGCTGGTGAGCTATGCCGAGATGCGCCGTGTCGCGATCAACGCCTTGCAACGTCTTGGTGTTACCTTCGATGTCGATCTAGCACTCCACCACTTTCCCATCGCACAGCGGCAGATCGTGGCAATCGCGCGCGCCCTCGTCGGCGAGGCAAAGCTCGTCTTCATGGACGAGCCGACGGCGTCGCTCACCCAATCCGAAACCGACTATCTGCTGGACATTGTGCGCAATCTGTCGGCGTCGGGCGTCGCCGTTGTGTTCGTCAGTCATCGCCTGGCGGAGGTTCTTGAAATCTCCAGCCGCGTCACCGTGCTGCGCGACGGCGCCCTGGTTGGCGTCTACCCAACCAAAGGCCTGACCCAGTCGCGCATCACCGAGTTGATGACGGGCAAGACCTTCGACTATTCCGTCCTGCATCGCGATTTAAGCACGAGCCCGGTCATGCTTGACGTCAAGGGGCTGTCGCGGCCCGGCGAATTCGACGACGTGTCCTTGACGGTCCGGCGCGGCGAGACGCTCGGCATCACCGGGTTGCTCGGGGCAGGGCGCACCGAATTGGCGCTAACATTGTTTGGCATGCGCAAGCCGAAATCGGGCTCTGTCGTCCTGGATGGCAAACCCGTTCGCTTCGGTTCCAACCGTGACGCGATCGCCGCCGGCGTCGCCTACCTTTCGGAAGACCGGCTGTCGCTCGGTCTCATTCAGCCCCAGGCAATCGCCGACAACATGGTCATCGCCTCGCTGGACAAGATCCTTTCAGGCGGTTTCATTTCAAGCGATCGCAAGAAATCTCTGGTCAATCGCTGGATAAGGGATCTCGGCGTCAGGATCGGAAAGCAGGACGACGCGATCTCGACCCTGTCAG
Source organism: Mesorhizobium delmotii (assembly GCF_900149755.1). Taxonomy (NCBI): domain Bacteria; kingdom Pseudomonadati; phylum Pseudomonadota; class Alphaproteobacteria; order Hyphomicrobiales; family Phyllobacteriaceae; genus Mesorhizobium; species Mesorhizobium delmotii. Next base: position 1,781,783 of record NZ_FUIG01000013.1, read on the forward strand.
GGGGAAATCAGCAACGTGTCGCCATTGCAAAATGGCTGGCGACCGATCCGAAGCTGCTTATCCTCGACGCACCGACGGTCGGCGTCGATGTCGGCGCGCGCGCCGGCATTTTCGACATCGTTTCCAAGCTGGCGGACAGCGGCCTGGCCATTATCCTGATCTCGGACGAGGTGCCTGAAGTCTATTTCAACGCGGACCGTGTGCTGCACATGGCTCAGGGGCGCATTGTCGGCGAATTTACGCCGGGCGCTACGACCCTCCAGGCGATCGAGGAGGCGGTCTATGCGTAGGTTTGTCCGCACCCACGCAACGGAACTGGCTTTGCTCGCCGTTATCGCCGTCATCTGCGTCTTCCTTTCGTTCGCGACGGACCGGTTCTTCACCCTCGGCAACGCGTTTGACCTTCTAAACACCAGCTCGGTGAGCATCATCTTCGCCGTCGGCCTGCTGGTCGTGCTGATCGCCGGCGGCATTGACATCTCCTTCGCTGTTGCTGCCTCCGTTGTGCAATATCTGACGGCGACCGTCCTCGGCTGGATCGGCGGCGGGAATTGGATTGTCGGTTTCATCATCGCTGGCGCATTGGGCGTCGCGCTGGGCTGCATCAACGCCTTCCTGATCCACGGGTTCAGGATCATCTCGATCGTCGCCACGATTTCGACTTTCAACATTTTCTTCGGCTTGCTGATGTTTTTCACAGGCGGCGTGTCGATCTACAACCTGCCGGACTGGCTCACCACCCGCGTCGTGCTGTTCGAGCGAGAGATGGCTGACGGGACCTGGGCGGAGATCACCCTGCCTGTGCTCATTATGGCCATATGCGTCTTCGCGACCTGGGTGTTGATCACGCGCACCACCACTGGTCGCCAGCTCTACGCATTTGGCGACAACCCGGAGGGCGCGCGCCGCTTCGGCATCAATATCGGTGCCATGCAATTTATCGCCTTCGGCTGGCTTGGCCTGATGGCGGGCATCGCCGGTCTCGTCCAAGCGCACTACGCGCAGGAGGTTGTGCCGAATGCCCTTTATGGGCGCGAACTCGACGTCCTGGCAGCCGTAGTTCTTGGCGGTGCGCGGCTCGGCGGCGGCAAGGGCAGCGTGCTCGGCTGCATTCTGGGCGTTCTGTTGGTCTCGATTACCCAGAACGGACTTAATTTGATGGGTGTGTCGCCTTTCGCGTTCAAGATGATCGTTGGCGCCATCATTCTTGCCGCAATCACCCTGTCGAACACCAGCATCGAACGCCTGCTGCCGTTCCTGAAAAGCCGACGGGTGCCTTCATGACGGTTTTGATTGAACGCGTCCGCAACGCGCTCGGCCCCGAACTTGCAGGTCCGTTTGCCGCGTTCGTGGCGGTCATGGTCGTGTTCGGCTTTGCCGCGCCGAACTTTCTTTCCCGTGCTACCTTTGGATCCGTCGCCTTCCAGCTGCCGGAACTCGGCCTCCTCACACTCGCCATGCTGCTGCCGATCCTGACCGGCGGCCTGAATCTGGCCATCACCTTCACGGCCAACATGGCCGGCCTGACGCTGGCTTGGGTCCTGCAAAGCCAGGGAGGCGTCGACGCGGGCATCGGCGCCTTTGTGCTTGGCTCGGTCCTCGCCATCGCGGTCGGCGCACTGAGCGGGCTGATCATGGGGCTCGTCATCGCCTACACCAAGGCTCACCCGATCCTGGTCTCGCTGTCGATGATGATCTTCCTGCGCGGTCTCGGCGAATTCCTGACGCGCGGCGGCGACGTGTCCGGCATTCCCGGCTTCCTGGCGCCGATCGGCTACGGTTCGATTTTTGGCATCCCGGTGCCGTTGCTCATCTTCATCGCTTGCGTGCTGATCTGGCACGTCTTGCTGACGCGCATGAAGCTAGGCTTCAACACCTACATGATAGGCTCCAATATCGAGGCCACGCGCTATTCCGGTATCAATACGCGCAAGGTGCAGGTTCTCGTCTACACATTGTCCGGCGCGATGTGCGCGGTCGCCGGCATCATCATGCTGGCGCGCTTCAATTCGGTGCGTGTCGGCCACGGCGAGTCTTACCTGCTGATCACCGTGCTTGCCTGCTTCCTTGGCGGGGTCAATCCGTTCGGCGGCTTCGGTCGGGTGATCCCGGTCTTCGTTGCGCTGGTCGTGCTCCAGCTTCTGTCCTCGGGACTCAATCTGATGGGCGCAAACCAGCATCTTGCGACGGCAGTCTGGGGCATCCTGATGATCACGGTGATGATCCTGCGCTGGCTTGCCGGGCGCATCAAATTCCTAAACACAAACAGAGGATGAGTTAGATGCATGGTTTTGGGGTCCACACCTCGATGTGGACGATGAACTGGGACCGGGCCGGCGCGGAGAAGGCGATCGCGGCTTCGGTCAAATACGGGATGGACTTTATCGAGATCGCGCTTCTGAACGCGCCGGCGGTCGATGCCGCGCACACGCGCGCCTTGCTCGAAAAGCACAATCTTCCTGCCGTTTGCTCGCTTGGCCTGCCGGAGCGCGCCTGGGCCTCGGTGCGGCCGGATGCCGCCATCGAACATCTCGAAGTGGCGATCGACAAGACCGCCGAGATGGGCGCGCTGGCGCTTTCCGGCGTGATTTTCGGCGGCATCGGCGAACGCACCGGCCTGCCACCCACCGAAAAGGAATATGACAACATCGCCCATGTGCTGACCGTCGCCGCCAAGCACGCCAAGAAGCGCGGCATCGAGCTCGGAATCGAGGCGGTGAACCGCTACGAGAACCATTTGATCAATACCGGCGCGCAGGCCGTCTGGATGGTCGAGAAAGTCGGGGCCGACAACATCTTTGTTCATCTCGACACCTACCATATGAACATCGAGGAGAAGGGGGCCGCCAACGGCATTCTGGCCGCCCGCGATCACCTGAAGTACATCCACTTGTCTGAAAGCGATCGCGGCACACCAGGCACCGGCAACTGCCCCTGGGACGAGATTTACGCAACGCTGGCGGCGATCGGCTTCAAGGGCGGACTTGCCATGGAAAGCTTCATCAACATGCCGCCGGAAGTCTCCTACGGCCTCTCGGTCTGGCGGCCGGTTGCGAAGGACGAGGCCGAAGTGATGGGCAATGGCTTGCCGTTCCTGCGCAACAAGGCTCGCCAATACGGTCTGATCTGACACGATGGATGACGGGCAGAAGGCGGACGGCGCAAGGATCGCCGTCTTCGACGTCGGCAAGACCAACATAAAGCTCTCCGCGATGACGCTCGACGGCGTGCTCGCGGAGAGCCTCTTTGTCCACAACGAAGTGCGGCCCGGTCCACCTTGGCGGCAGCACGATCTCAACGGCATCAGCGACTGGTTGTTCGGCTCGCTCGCCACTTTGTGCCGACACCATCCGCTGGAAAAGGTGGTCGGCACCGGACATGGCTCCGCAGGGGTTCTGGTGAACGCAGATCCCGACGACACTTGCGCCCTGCCGATGATTGATTATGAGCAGGACCTGCCGCCGGCAATTCGCGATGGTTACGCGCCGCTTTCGGGCGATTTCTTCGATCGCGGCAGCACGATCATGCTGAAGGCCGCCCACCAGGCGCGCCAGCTGTACTGGATGCAGCAGGTTGATCCGGAGCGCGTCGCTCAGGCTCGGTGGTATCTGGGCTTGCCTCAATATTGGGCCTGGCGGCTGTCGGGCGTGCCATCGGCCGAAACGACCATCCTCTCGGCGCAATCACATCTGTGGAACAATGTGCGCAAGCGGTGGGCGCCCATTGTGGCGGGGCAGGGATGGCAGCGCCTCATGCCACCATTTCATCCGGCCTGGGAGAGGTTGGGGCCAATCCGGCAGGATCTGGCGCGCCGGCACGGCATACCGGAAAAGCTGTCAGTCCTGACCGGTGGCCACGACAGCAGCCTGAACCTCTACCGCTACCAGGCGGCAGGGATGCGAGACGCCTGCGTGATCTCTACCGGAACCTGGATTGTCGGAATGTGCGCGGCGACACCTCTCGACCAACTCGATGAAAATCGCGGCATGGTGCTGAACAGCGACGTGACAGGACGCCCGGTCGGCGGCGTTTTGACCATGGGCGGACGTGAGTTCAGTCATGTAGCAGGGCAGGGGCAAGAAGGAAATGCAGCCGACGCTGCGCTGGTCAGTTTGCTGATTGAGCGCGGCACCTTCGCATTGCCGTCGTTCGGCGACGATGACGGCCTGTTTCCCGGCAGCGCTGGGCGCGGCCGGTTTGAAGGGCCGCCTGCAGAATCCCCTGCAGAGCGCAAGGCGCTCGCGGTGCTCTACGCCGCGCTGCTGACGGTGGAATGTATCGATGCGCTGAACGAAAACGGGCTGGTTGCATTGGATGGCACCTTCCTGCGAGACCCGCTCTACGCCACACTGGTTGCCGCGCTGCGGCCAAACGCCGAAACGGTCTACAACCTCGACTCCTATGGCACCGCTTCGGGTGCGGCGCTACTTGGCGAACACGAAACTCGTGACACGCCGGCTCCGATCGCGCTCAGCCTGCCAGCCGCCTTTGCCGGCGATCATGAGGCGCTCGCAGCCTATGCACAGCGGTGGCGCGAACTGATCAAGCGAAACAACTTGCAACAGGGCAAGACCAGCAAAAGGAACGATCGATGACCGATGACAGCGCTCTGCGCCGCGAAATGGTGGATGTTTGCCGCCGGATGAACTCCAGCGGTATCAACCAGGGCAATGCCGGCAACCTGTCGGTGCGCTCCAGCGACGGTTTCCTGATCACGCCCTCGTCGCTGCCCTACGAAACGATGACGCCCGAAGACATCGTCGAGATGGGCTTTGACGGCACTTATGTCGGCCGACGGCCCTCCTCGGAGTGGCGCTTCCACCGTGACATTTTGAGGGAGCGGCAGGAGATCAACGTCGTACTGCATTGCCACTCTCTCTACGCCACGACGCTGGCCTGCCATCACAAGACGATCCCGAGCTTCCATTATATGACAGGAGTGGCGGGCGGTACGACCATCCGCTGCGCCGGCTACGCGACCTTTGGCACGCAGGCCTTGTCCGACAATGCCTTGGTGGCACTCAAGGATCGCCTCGCCTGCCTGCTCGGCCAGCACGGCCAGATTTCACTCGGCAAGACGCTGGAAGCGGCGTTGTGGCTGGCGAACGAGGTCGAAACCCTGTCGCGCATGTATGTCCAGGCGCTTACCCTTGGCGAGCCGCCGGTCCTTTCCGACGAGGAGATGGCGCGGGTGATCGAGCAGATGAAGAAGATGAGCTATGGCCAAGCGCCGGATCCGGAGGGAACGAACGATTTGGCGCGGCCGCGTGGCGCTGCGGCATAGCACTGCTTTGGCAGATTTTAGTGGAGAAAGGTCTGTTTTCCCCGTCGGCCGCATCAAGCTCGACTGTGGCAGGTTACGGCAAACGTTGAATCAAATCGTTCAGCAAAAGCAGCAACACGCCGGCGACCACAGCTGCAGCCGCGTCGTCCAGCATGATGCCAACCCCACCCCTTACTTTCTCATGCACGACGCCGATGGGCCAAGGCTTGACGACGTCGAAAAACCGGAAAGCAAGGAAACCTGCTGCCCACCAGACCGGGTCGAGCGGCAGCATGGAAAGCGTTGCGGCGGTGCCGAAGGTCTCGTCAATGACGACGATCTGCGGATCCTCCGTCCCGGTACGGGAGATGACATGCGACGACGCCCATACTCCCACGGCGAATACGGCCATGTAGGCAAGCACGATCAGCCAAGGCGATGCAGGTATCAGGACCGCGGCAAGAGCCACTCCGACGCCCGCGCCGACCGTGCCCGGCCATACCGGAGATAATCCTGCGCCGGCAGAGGTCGCGAGCAGGTAAGCAAACTTAGGCAGAAATTTACGCATGGAGTTTTCGGACGGCTTCCCCGCGAATTGCGAATATAGGTTATAACGCCACCTTTCGGGTTACTACCGCTAGACCGCCAGTCGATTTGCGACAGCGGACACAACGGGTATTGCAGAAACAGCGAAACAATATCGGGCTGCTGTCGCAGCAACCGAAAATTTTCCGTTTCGCCGCCAGCTTGGCAGCCTCTGGCTACCTTAATCCATTGGCCGCATTCGCCAAAGAAACCCTGCTGGGTTGAGCTGGGAAAGACGTCTGAGCCAGTCTAGGTGCCGACGGGCTGGAACGAACCCGCAATTTGCCGGTTAAGTTCCGCAACGACATCATCAGAGGAGCCGAGTAATCATGATCGCCGGTCTCATGAAACGTCGTATCGACCCGCTATGGGAGCAGGCCGCTTCTCCGCTGGTCGGGCTCGGCATGACCCCGAACCAGGTTACATCAGGCGGGCTAGTGCTCGTCGCCCTGTCATGCGCCGCCTATCTGTACCACCAGTCAAGCCTTGCCTTTGGCCTTTGCCTCGCGTTTGCCTTCACCTTCGACGCGCTGGACGGCGCGGTTGCCCGTCGCAGACATATGAGCACCAAGGCCGGTGGTTATTTCGACGCCATGGCCGACCGTTATCAGGAACTTGCCGTCTTTGCGGCAATAGGCTGGGTCGCTGATCTGTGGGCGATCGCAATGATCGCATTCGCCGGCGGGATCCTCACCAGCTACGCCAAGGCGCGGACGGCGATCGAAATCCCTATAGAAAACCACGCGTGGCCGGATTTCTTCGAACGGATGGAACGCCTGGTGTTCATTTGCGTGCTGCTAGTCGCCGACGGATTCGTGACCGCCATGGGCGCCGCTTCGCCCTGGATGCTGACGGGCGGGTTCGCGCTTTACGCACTGCTGGCAAACGCCACAGCTGTGCAACGGATCAATCGCGCATTTGCGATGCTCAAACGAGCGGACGCGAAGCAGCCGTGAGACCGCGAGAACCCATACTGGTTTTGGGCGGCGGAAAACGCGAGGCGCTGTCGCGGGCACAGTCGGGTTAAAATCAATCCTCGCGCGGCCTGCGTCATCTCTGGCCATAGCGAAGTTGCTGACCCTGTGGGGCCAGATGTCCGCACCGTCGTTAGACCGTTTCGAGCCGGCTGAACCGAACCGGGATGAGTTTGCGAGTCTTCAGTTGCCCTGCCGAATTCTTGTCGATGACCGTCAGCAACTGCACTTCCTCAGGTCCGACAGGCAGAACCAGGCGTCCCCCCGGCTTGAGCTGATCAAGTAAAGCCGGCGGCGCCCGCCCAGCCGCGACGGTGACCAGGATCTTGTCGAATGGGGCGTGCTCGGGCCAGCCGCGAGACCCGTCCCCGACACGAATGCTGACATTGGATAGACCGAGGCCCTGCAGGAGAGTCTCGGCGTGGCTTGCGAATTCCTCGATGATTTCGACGCTCCAAACGTGCCCGGCGAGTTCCGCGAGGATTGCGGTTTGGTAGCCCAGCCCGGTGCCGATCTCGAGCACCGCCTCGTGCGGTTGGGGAGCAAGGAGATCGGTCATGAGAGCGACGATGAACGGCTGCGAGACGGTTTTATCGAAGCCGATCGGCAGCGGCATGTCCTGGTAGGCATAAGGCGCAACCGAGGCTGGCACGAAGAGATGCCGCGGCACTCGCCGCATCGCAGCCATCACGCGCTCATCGAGCGCCGCCTTGCCGAGTTCTTCGCTTGCAAGGTCGGTATGGATTGCAATCATCTCGACCATGTGCCTGCGTAGCACTGCGAGATGCTCTTCGTTCATTGGCTTCATGACCGTCGGGCTTTCTTCAACCAGGCTCGCTGCCAGATAGGCTTATATCCCGTTCGTCACATCAACGCCCGCCATCGTTTCCAGTTGCGGGTGGCCCACGGCGACCGGAGGTAATTTTGGCGTTGCATCTTGATAGATATCGTCGGCGGCCCCGGAGATCCGGTGCCATTTCGCGCGTGCCATGTCGCCATAACGGTATGTCCTGGATCGCGGTGATTGAACGATGAACGGCTGAATCGCGTGCATGCGTGGGCAGCGGGCGATCTCGACCGGGGCGTTGTCGTTGTAGTAGTGGACGCCTGTTTCACCGATGCTGCGACTGCTGCATGGCTTCGGCAGCGGATGCCGCGACAGGCGGTTCGGGAGGTTCCTCACTCACCTACACATCGGAGTTCCTAAATATCCAGCTAAAGTCCGGAGGCTGCTGCTTTATCGCTTCCAGGAGTGCTGAGTGGAACTCGTCGGGGCCCTCTGCCTTGCCGCTCGGCCGTCGTGGTTGAATCCTCATCAGCTAAAGTAGTGAAATCTGATGGAACTACCGGCCCTGATGTGCCATTTTACCACGTCGTGAGAGAGACGAAGGCAAATGAGCCAGCACAATGCCACTGTGATAGGCGTCGTGGTGCCGATGTTCAATGCCGAGAGAACCATTCTCCCGACGCTGACCAGCATCTGCCAGCAGAGCCACCAGGCGCTGGACATTATCGTAGTGGATGATGGGTCGACGGACCGGTCCGCGTCAATCGTGGCCGCCTATGCCGAGCAAGATCGGCGTATACGCCTTTTCAGGCAGCCGAACGCGGGTGTTGCGCACGCACGCAACAGCGGCGCCGCTGCCACCGATGCGGAGTTTCTAGCGTTCGTGGACGCGGATGATCTTTGGGCTCCATCCAAAATCGCACTGCAACTGCGCGTCCTGCAGGAAGGAGGCTCGTCAGCTGGCCTGGCATATTGCTGGTTTGCGGAGATCGATGAGGACGGTCGGATATTTTCATTCAAACAGCCCGATGCCCATGGTCGCGTGCTGCAACGCATGTGCAGAAACAACTTTGTCGGTAACGGAAGTTCGATGCTTCTACGTCGCTCCGCATTCGAGCGGGCGGGACAGTTTGATCCTTCCCTGAGGGCGAGGAACGCACAAGGCTGCGAAGATCTTCTAATGTGCCTCAGAATAGCGGAGAATTACGAGTTTCGTGTCGTGCCCCAACATCTTGTGGGTTACCGGAGGACGATCGGCAACATGTCGAGCGATGTCATGCAGATGTTTCGTTCGTATGAAATTGTCCTAGCCGAGTTTCGCGAGAAATATCCGCAATTTGGGAGCGATCTCAATGCCCATCTGCTTGACACGATCAATGGGTTTGCCGTGAGAGCTTTGATTCAAGGGCGGCCTTCCGCAGCCTGGTACCTGTCGAAGAAGCTCTTTGTCCTGGAGCCGCGCACGGCCATTTCACGTCTGCCTCACACGGTCGACGTCTGCTGCCGGGGGCTGGTTCCTCGCTGGATCAAGGTTCGAGTGAAACGGATGCGAAACGCCGAGTCTCGGCCTCTTTATGGAAAGATTTATCTGGAGAGGTGAGCGCGTCCCTGTTCGGGCGTACCGAGCCAGAGCTGTTGAAGCTAGATGCTTGATCCCAGGCTTTGGCGGCGCACGCGGCAGTCACGTCATTGCCCGGACCCTGAGCGGCCACCAAAACGATCTTGGCCCGGACCACATTTCCATAGGACACGTGCAACTACGCGCCGCCTCTATACAATATTTAATTGTTTAGTTCGCGACCGCCGCTCCTGGTGGGGCCAGCGTAATTGTGATGGTGTCACCCGGAGCAAGCAGAGTATCTTCAGTCGCCTCGGTCGTCGCTGCCTGTCCGTCAGTGGATCGGGTTACACCGATCGTAATTCGGTCCCCTTCGCCTACAAGGTCGCTGCGCATCTGCATCACGTAGGCGATTTGTTTGGTCAATGAATCCATCTCAGCGCGCATTTGCGTCATCGCCGCGCGTTCAGCCTGCAAGTCAGCCAACAGGTCAATTCGACCCTGGTCGATAAGCTTATCAAGACTGCGCTGCAAATCCCCTTGGTCGCGTTCAAGTCGAGCGATCTCAGCGTTGGTTTGCAAAGCGCGGGTCGCTGACAAGAGCACTGCGCGTTGAGCATCGTTGACCCTCGTGATCTGGATCAGACCTTTTTCGAAGAGCTTCTTGAGGCGATCAAGTTCCACCGCATCTGCGGCTGCGCCCGCTTGATCCGCCTTCTGCTGCTCCTTCAGGTAGCCCATTCGTTCCGCCGCCTTGGTTGTGGCCAACTTAATTGAAGCGCGCTCCTTCTCCTGATCCGCATAGACAGCTTCAAGATGCTTCCCCTCCTGCTGCAAAGCTTCGTCGCGACGAGGTTCGAGGCTCGGGTCACGTTCTGCGTCCGGAAGCTCAATCGCTCTGGCGCCGCTCAGCTGCGCCTCTATGCGAGCAGCCTTGATTTCGCTTTCCTGGTACTTGATGCGCAGAATGTGGAGGCGGCCACCAAGGTCCGCTGCTGTCATTTCAGGGTTTTGAAGCTCACCGCGACCGAGCTGGTAACCGCCGCCAGCCGCCACAGCTTGTCGGACAGTCATGCCTGGTCTGAAGGCCTGAGTCCCAGGAGAGGCAATGTCCCCGTCAATATAGACGGGTCGGTATTCCTCAATATCAACTACAATCTGATCCGGATAAAAACCAGTCCAAGTCTCAGTGCCGTCGGCGGATCGTTGCGGAAGGGATTTTGGTTTTAAAACCTCAACTACCTCCTTGCGAACATCCTCTATTGTCTTCCCGAGAACATTTAGCGGGCCCAGGACCGGCAACACAATTACACCGCTTTGGTCGATCACAGCTCGCTTTTGCATCTCGGGATAGCCTATGACAGCGAAGCCGATCACGTCGCCAGTCTGCAGACGGTACTCGTCGGCATTGTGCTCCTCTGCTAGGGCAAGGCCATTCGACAGATTCGCGTATGCGAACAACAAAAACACGCATGCGAGCGCAGCGCAGCTGCCTGCCCGCATCCAGCGCACCGATCTTTTCAACATTCGCGATTACCCCGCAATGCTTGAGCATGACATCGACGCAGACCTTTCTCACAACGCCATTCTTTTGAGGCGAATTTACGCTCTGAACAACGGCAACAAGGCAGACGATGTTCCGAGATCGCGCCACTCTGATCGTCATCCGGCTGGAAGAATACAACTATCCGGCGGCCACCGCGATCAAGGCGATCATGGTTTTGCTAGATTCGCGATGCTCCTGGTCGTCAATCTGGTGCAGTCGTGGAGCCGCAAACGCTATGGCTGACGTCACCATCGTGTTGCCGATCGGAAGCGACACCGCAGGCCAGCGAGCAGCCGGTCGGCGGGCTACCTGCTGATGGCAGTCGCGTCCTGGTGGCCTGAGCGGCATTGGCCCGCCTGAGGCGCGGCCGCCATGTCCGCCGCTCCGCTAAACACGGAAGCTGCGCGGCGGACACACCAACGTCACCGCTGAATGCCACGCCATTTTTTTGCAGAACTTGACGCACACAACTTTAGTGTTCTCCCTTACATCGAAGGCGCTCCGGTAGGTTTTGCCCCGTTCCCGCACTCGATATAGGCCAGCGCGAACGCTTCCCGCTTTGCAGTTAATTCGCTCATGTGGGGGAGATTTTCTTTGTTATGATTGTCGTGCTGCTAATTGGGGGACGCAGATGACAAGCCTAAAATTTCATCCGCCGAGGCGAAGTTGCGCCATTTGCGCGACGTGATGAACAACCTATCCCGTATTTCGCGGTCGGAGATGGAGCGGATATCAGGCGGGCGGGTCATGCTAATGATAGTTTCGTCAAGTCCCTAATGCTACTCTCCTTCGGAAGGGTGATTTAGGCAGAGCGCGGCCAACTTATTATCTTAATGTCTTGCTTTGCACGTCATCTCCTTAGGAGGGCAACGTGGACCGCGACTTGGTTTATGACGTCGGTATGCATAATGGCGATGATACGGCGTTCTATGTGAGCCAAGGCTATCGTGTGGTGGCGATTGAGGCAGACCCTGCGCAAGCGGAAGCAGGGCGAAAACGGTTTGCTGCTGAGATCGAGAAGGGCCAAGTTCACGTCGTTGAGGCTGCGATTGGGCCAAGTCACGGACAAGCCTCATTTTGGATCAGTAGCAATCCCGAGCTCAACTCATTCGATAGGCAAAATGCGGAGATGTGCAACAACACTTCTCATGAGATCCAGGTCACTTGCCGACCGATGAACGACATCTTGGCCGAGTTTGGAACACCCTATTACCTCAAGGTTGATATCGAGACTGCAGATCATTTCTGCTTGGAGGCACTTGAACCAAACGATCTCCCTCAATTCGTCTCGTTTGAGAAGAGCCGTCTGGAGGATCTGTTCTTTATGCACAATCTCGGCTATTCGCGTTTCAAACTGATTGCGCAGGAGGAATTTCGGCAGCTAAGTTATAGCCCCGATCAGGCCAACAAATGGTCACGAAATCTAAGACCATTGCGAAGTCGTGTTCGACGTATGCTGGGTCGCCGTGCACCAGAGAATGTTGCAAAGAAACATTCTGCCTACGGCTCCTCGGGTCCATTCGGTGATGAGACTGATGGCCCGTGGCGGCAAATGAAGGAAGTTGCATTTACGTGGCTTGCCTTTGATCTTGGCCACACCGGTGATCCTGACCCTGTCTGGCATGACTGGTTTGATGTGCATTGCGCACGCTAACAAGGTATGGCCCCGGAGGGGATCCGTATGAAATAGCCCCGAATGAACCGGACACGATCTCCATCTTGATAAGGGATAGGAGTAATGTCGTGTCTATGACTGGTAGCATTCCGAAGATTGAGATCCTGAACGGGCCGCGAGCGACGGCGGCGGTGGTCGACGGCCGAGAAGCTGTGGATGGTCGAACGGGAGTTGGTCGCCTGGAAGCAAGCGTCCTGGCACAGGTTGGGGCGTCTTTATTCGCACCTGCTAATATATCGGTCGCTCTGACCCGTTCCGATATGTTATGATGGTTAACGCGCTGAGGCCTGGATAGCCAAGGAGCGCGTCACGTCAGCGGCTGCGAGTGGGACGGCGATGTCCTTTTTGCTTTTTTTGCGAGGCCTTATCATAGTACTGTTGGCATTCGCCATCAGTATATATTTGCTCACCGGCTCCCTCTGGGGCACGTTTGTCCAAACGTTAATTTGTGGGATCTTGATACAGATTGGGTACTTTGTTGCTGTCATGCTGCTAGTGTGGCGCTCGGTCTCGAAAGAATCGGTGACTCCGAAGTCACACATCGCGCGATGAGTCCGAAAGGGAGCAACTGCCGAGCCACTTAGTGAGGCGGGCCACTCTCCGCCTTTATAGGCTCTGGCTGCTAGAGCAGGACGATCAGCAAGATGACACCCCACACCACGAAACAAAATGTGACTGCAACCTGTCTCATTCGGGCAGCGGAGAGGCTTTCCGCGAGGCGCCAGATGCGCGCAGGACCCTTGAGGTGATCGTTATCGCGCGCCTGTGATCGACGAGCCATTCCTGTTTCCTGCAGGACAGGCTCAACCGGAGCCCGGAATCTCTTGCTCAGATGTTTTGCCATTTGGCAATACGACTCAATTTCTTCCTTCAATTGGAGCTTACGACATGCAGCGGAATTGCGGCAGTCGGAGCATGGGCCGCGTGAGGCTTCGTTTGTTGCATCGAGGTTAGGAGTTGCGCCTTTGGCGAATAGCGGGCCGCCCCGAGCGGTGCGCCTGTGCTCCGCGGGCGTCGATACTGAATTTGCAGACATTTAGTCAGATAATGTGGTATGGTGTTTGTCACTACCAATGCGCTGCCAGTCTCATCACACGGGTGTGAAGGCTTATGCTCCGCGAAGTTGAAAAGCACCCGGAATCTGCCTTCACATTCGACGATCCTCAGTGGGGAACGATTGATCTCGAAACACTCGTGGCGGCAGCGCAACGGCAGTTGAGGTTCGTCCTTACATGCGCGCTCGCAGGACTTGTGCTGGGGCTGGCGTATCTTTGGGCCGAGGTGCCCTTGTACGAGTCGACCGCCAGAATCCTGATCGACAAGAACCAGCCATCCGTCGTGACGAAGTTAACAGAGAGCGGAAGCTCCGCACAGCTTGACCCGATGATGCTGAGTCAGGTCGAATTGTTGCGTTCCGACCGCATCGGGCTAAAGGTCGTTGACAGCCTCGGTCTTGCTACCGATCGCTCTTTCTTGTCAGCGCCATATTCATTGCTCAACAGTCTCATAGGATCGGTCGCGCGGTGGCCATTCATCGGCAGTTCCGAAGCAAGCGGAGCGCCGGTGAAATCGAGTGCCGCGCTAGGATCCGATCCTCGATGGCAGGCATTTGGCATTCTGGCTAAGAATATAACGGTAGCTCGTGTAGGGGATTCTTACATTCTGGAAGTCCAATTTCGGTCGCCTAGCGCCGAAATGGCGCAAAAAATAGCCAGTAAGTATGCAGAAATCTATATTTCTGACCAAGTCGGAGCCAAAGACGAGTCGATTATCCGAGCTCGCGGCGCACTGGCGGAAGAGCTCGAGACGGTGCGGAAGCGATCGGTCGATGCCGAGCTCGCAATCCACAGGTTCCGAACAGACAATACGCTGACCAAGGAAACGCTGGTTACCTTGCGCCAGCTCGAACTTGAGGCGTCCTCTCTCAAGTCGCAATATGAACAGGTCCTGCAGCAGTACCAAGCGAGCCTGCAGAACCTTTCGATGGCGTTGACGGAGGCGCGGACTATCTCGGAGGCACCAACCCCCAGCAGCCCGAGTTCTCCGAACAGCAGTCTTACGTTGGCGTTCTGTCTCGTGCTCGGCGGCCTGGTTGGCGCCGGTGTGGGCGGAATTCGGGAGTACCGGGAGCGCTTTTTCCGCACAACGGCTCAGGTGCGCGATGAACTCGGACTTCAGACGCTCGGAATGATCCCTTTGCTGGACGGGAAGCCAATTCGCCGAAACAAGCACGATCGTGCGGCCGGAGAGCCGTCATTCATCGAGGTGGGGAACAGCGCTTTCAACTGGGTAGAACAACATCCGCGCTCTGAATTCGCTGAAGCGATGCGAACTGTGAAAGTCGCTGTTGACGTCGAGTTACCAAGGAAGAGCACCAAGGCGCTCGGCATCGTTTCTTGCCTCCCGGGAGAAGGGAAGTCTCTGATCGCTGCTAATTTAGCGATGGTTCTTGCTATGCAGCGTTGTAAGACGTTGTTGATCGATGCCGATATCCACAATCCTGGCTTGTCCCCTATGTTAGCCAACGGCTGGGAACGAGGCCTGGCCAACTTGTTGGCTGGAGAACTCAATCCGAGAGACTTGCTGGCCCATCAGTCATTGCCATTGAGGTTCCTGCCCGGCGTGAACCAGAGCCAACAAAAGCTCGCAAACACCGTGCAGCCTATCGAGAAAATGGGCGACTTTCTGCTCAAGGTAGGCCCTATGTTCAATTACGTCGTCGTTGATTTGCCCCCGTTGGCTCCAGTCGCGGACGTGAGGTCCTTTGTCCAGCACCTCGACGGCCTTGTTCTGGTTGTTGAATGGGGTGTGACCGCTCGCACATTCGTGCGCGAAATTCTCAACAACAACCCGATCCTGGCCGACAAATGCATCGGCGTTCTGCTCAACAAGGTCGATATCAAAAGAATCAAGCGGTACCAAAAGTTCGGCAGCGCCGAATTTTACAGTGAACGTTACCATAAGTATTACCAGCCCTAGTTGTGGAGCAGGCAAAAGGCGAGGCGGGCGGCGTTGGGAGTTCTTGACCGATGATATCTCAGCCTCCGCACGGCATCATCCTGATGACGTACGAATATCATCCATTTCCTGGTGGCATTGGAACATACGCCGGACGGTTGGTCGACATCGTTCGTGCTGGTGGCCACGCTGCGACCGTCATAGCGCCTGCCTATCCTGACCTTCCTGCCGTTCCCCAGGAGCCGGATACCCATCGCATTCTGCGGCATCATCAAATTTCTCCATTCGGGGCGCTGCGGGCGCTTTCTATTCTGCGCAACGTTCCTAAGGACAGGTTGTTTTTGGCCGCCGACATACGCAGTGTACTTGTGACATTTGTGCTACGACCGTTCCATCGCAGAGGGTATCGAGCGATGATTCATGGCAGCGAAGTCAGCAAATTCAGGACCGATTCCATCCTTTTTCGGTTTGTACGCCGCGCCTACGAAGGAGCAGAGGTCGTTTTCGCCAACTCACATGCGACGCTGCGGATCTTTTCCGAAAGTTTTGGAATGCCCCGGAAGGGTGTCGTCACGTATCTCGGCGTGGATCCCATGTGGTTTCAGCCAATCCATGGGAATTTTGAACACCCGCAACTTGCAGCTGTACCACAAGCTGCAAGCGTCATTTGCGCAGTCGGACGTATCGAGCCTCGGAAGGGCCAGTTGGAAACTGTCCGGGCTATCGCGAGCGCGCGCGATGAATACGGATTAGACAATCCGATCTTTGTGATGGCTGGACGGGCCGAAGATCAGGCCTATGCCTCAAAGATATTGGATGAAGCGGCACGAGCTCGTGTTCCAGTGATCGCTACCGGTAGGCTGTCCGACGACGACTTAAAGCGCTTATACTGCCGTGCGGCGTGCCACACATTGTTCGCGCGAGAGCTACAGGGAAAGATCGAGGGCTTCGGGCTAGTGTTGGTTGAGGCCGGTGCGCAAGGATGTCCTTCGATAGCGACGGCCGTCGGCGGCATACCCGAGGTCATGGGCTCCACTGGTGTGCTGGTGCCCCCGGAGGACGTGAACGCGATGGCCCGCGCGATAGCAACCTATGTGGCCAATGCAGAACTGCGTGAGCGCGACGGTGCTCTTGCCAAATCACGGGCACGCACCTTCGACTGGCCAACCTGTGCAGGCGCGACGTTTCCGGAGCTGAAATGGGGCTGAGCCCGAGGCCAAAGTAGCTGCTCAGCTTTTCCGGAGTCGGGAACCAATGAATATCGCCAAGCGATGAAAGGATTGTTGAAGCAACCACGGAAGAAGGTCCGCCCGGTATCGTCATCAACCGGAGAGCTCGTGATCCTTGAGCGATTGTTTGGCGAGAGTTTTATCAAGCTCGGCGAGCTGCACCGATACACGTTCGAGCTCGTTGACGCCTTTGTTAACAATGCCGCCGAGCGCGCTCTGCGCGGTATCGCTCTGGGGCGAAAGGCATGGCTCTTCGCCGGATCGCAGCGCGGTGGAGATCGCGGTGCGTTCATTCGCTGATCGTTACGGCAAAGATGTACGACATCGGCACTCAGGCTTGGCTGGCGGATGTCCTCGCCCGGATCCCGAACATCCCCGCGTATCCAGACTACCGGAACTGCTGCCATATGGAATTGGAAGCCCGCCGGAAACACTCGGCAAGAGGCCGCCTGATGGCACGCCCAACCATGGTCTACACGATCGAATACGTCGCAACGCTGATCGGCGAGAACCTCGAACTCCTCCAGGAAATCGCCAGCAACTCAGACAATATCGACTACGGCGAAATGATGTACGCCCACGACGGAACCGACGAGGGAATCACTACTTTCACCGAGAGCCTGAAGGAGTTCCTCGCAGACGTACGGACCTGGGAGGGCGGTGTTCGACAATTCCTCCTGGATTCCCAATGCGATCTGGAAATGATCGAGCGGATCGTGGCAGACGAGCCGAAATCATAATCTCCGCGGCCTTGGCCGGTCGCGGCCGTTCTCGTGCTTGGCGTACAGATCGAATATACTGCCCTGGATGGTGCGTTCTTGGCCCGCCTCCGGGGACGGGACGCAGCGATCGATGCTGCCTCGACAACGTGGCTTCAACGCCGTCGGTTGCAGAACGCGGTGGAATCAAAACCCGGCGAGTGCTGCCGCCTTCATCGCGCGAACCGGGAAGCCAGCATCATTAAGAGCCGTCAGCAAAGCCTTTGCGCAAGGCGCGGTAGAACAATAGCTTGGCTGCACGGCGCACCTGCGGATCCATGCCCCTCGGCAGGGCGCAAAGAAAAAAGTAAACGTACACCCGCCATGACAATGGATCGTGCCACATCGCGCGAATGAGCAAGCGCGCTCCGCGTTTCATTTCGCCTTGAGCCACGCAATCATTGCCCGCCTTTGCGTACAAACGCGCGTTGCGCCGACGCGCGAGGTGCGTAAGCTCCGGCCGTCGCATGGCCCAATCTCGCGTGAGGCCTTCGCCTACCGGCAGAAGCGCGTCGAGTCTGCGGGTTATGTTTGAGCCATGGCGCCGTTTATAGACGAGTGCTCCGGCCACATGTTGAAATGTCCAACGCTCGGCTGCGCGCATACAAAACTCTGTATCCTCTCCAGCCCTGAATGCCTCGTTGAATAACCCGATATCTTCGACCATCTCCCGCCGCATAACCATACTGGAAGGAATAATAGGCCCATCAAGCAGAAAATATGTCCGCAGTGTATCGCATTGGTCCGCGCGATAGCGGCGCACGGCGACGTGTAGAGCATCGGACAGATCCGGAGCGGAAAAATCGACAAAATCGCCATAGACAAGACCTGCCTTGCAGCCATTGCCCAAGACGGCTAATTGACGCTCAAGCTTGTCCTCGGCCCAGAAGTCATCGCCGTCGAGAATTGCAATAAGATCGCCGGCAGCATGTCTGATGGCAAGATTCCTCGCCGATGAAAGCCCGATACCCGCCGTCGTCAGGACATGTACGCGCGGCTCCCTGCTACCCAGCGATGCAATCGCTTCCGACGAGCCGTCCTTCGAGCCATCATTGACAATGATGATCTCTTTGATGTGGCTCGACGCGGTCTGATTAATCACGCTTTCCACTGCCTGCACGATGAAGCGTTCTTCATTGTGACATGTCATGATAACCGAAACACTCATCTCGCGTTTCCTGGCAAGGGGCTCGCGAGAAATCGAGGATGTCTCATGCCCCTGGGGTGGCTCCTCCGCATCCTGTGTAATGATAGGCAAAGCCCGTGCCGCGTCAATTCAGGCAGGAGCGAGACAAGACTCAGCGTAACGAAAGCTCGTGTGCCGGAGGCTTCTGTTCCAACGTAAAAGGCGCAAGGAACAAGGAGCACGAGGGGCAGAAGCCGTGCCTGGACCGCTCCGATCAATCCGTGAGAAAGGGCCCAGCTTAGAGTACGGCTTAAGCGAAACCATGCTGCAATCCATATGAGAACATAGAGGCTGAGCCCAATGATGCCGTTCTCGGTGAGGATACGTTGAAACTCGCCATGTATCCCAAGCTGCAACTCGTCAGGAAGTTCGCTGAAATCCGTCTCGATAATATTCTTGAATTGGTTCGTACCCACGCCCATCAGTGGATATTCGGAGATGAGTTGTCTGGACAGCGTGAAAGCAAACGCGCGCTGTACATTGCTCGGGGTGTCTCCGGGGGCATATTTCCCCTTCGCGGCAAGATATTCGTATTGCCCCATGCTCAGCGGATCGAGAATGGTCTGCATTTGCTTCTCGACATAGGCGTTATTGATCGTGGTCGACAGCACGAAAAGTGCCACGAAGCCAGCGGCGATCGCTGGCACCATCGCAGCGAGCCGTCCGCGCATCAGAAGCGCGGCGGTCAGAAAGAGATAGATCAAAAACGCCTTGCGTTCCCCAGATGGCACGAGCAGGGGAAGCATCCCCGCCCATACCAACCAAAGGGTGCGCCGCTTGCCCCGGTTGACGAAGAGGAGGAGCCCTGCGAGCGCAATTGGAAGGAAGGTGAACGCGAGCCTCGGATCGACCAGATGCTTCCAACCGACCAAGTAGCCATGGGCGACATGCCAGGTGATCGTATAGGCGAGGATCAGCACCATGCCGAAAAGCAAGATGTTGACGGCCTTCTGCGTCTCGAGCCATCTAGCCTCCTGTGCGATGGCGAACGCAAAGGCGCCCACAGTGGACATCTGCAACAGCTCGCGCAGGCCGTTCTCTGCGTCCACGCTGAAGGCCGAGACCATGTGCCAGCCCAAGAAGGGCAGGAGCAGTAGAAAACCGGCTGAAAAAGCCAAATTTCGCCAACGCCCCGTCGCCAGGCCAAAAAAGAGCATCAGCAATGCGATCAGCTCGAACGGACGCAGCAATACAAGACCCGTCTCGAGCCTGATTGGCAGGAAGAGGCTCAGTATCGCGAATGTGAGGAGATAACGCATCACAGCCCCCTCGCGGCGCGATATTCTTTTAGCACGTTCTCTTTCCCGGAAACAGAACTTGTTGGATGTATCAATGCCAGCCCGCGGAGAAACACTTCACGCTGCTCTGTGGCAATCGCATATCGAAGAGGTTTCCGCCTGTTGGGAAAACTCACCCTCCTCGGCTGCGGGGAGGCTTACTGGTGGCAGAGCTCGTCAGCAGTCCGACGAGAACGCATCCTGGTGTCGCGCAGTCGATACGTTCTAGCCGACGGTCTCGCTCTCCGGGGTCCAGGCTTCTGGCTGGTCGAGCACAGAAACCGCGCGAACATGGCAGCGAATCTTATGCCCGACATCCCGCGAGCTGAGCTCATAGCTTGTGCCGGTTTCGCCCACGATCGGAACGCCGTCACGATACCATAGACATTCTATTTGCGACGCAATAACGTTCGGTACGACGGTCAGCGCCTGGCCCGGTGAAGCCCGGCCCGAGAAGGCCGGCAATGCGCTGAAGGCCGTCGGGACCCTAGCCAGTTCCGTTTCCGTCTGCCGGACCCTTATATAGTCAATCACCATGTCATACGTCTGCGACGGGTCCGGTTGAGCGCGCCCCTTTTTTTTATCGTAAGCGAAATCCACGATGATGTATTTTTTTACTGCGAGTTCCGGTGTCGTCGGAACGCGCGCCACTTCATAGCCGTCGATTACGAAATAAGTATAATCATCTTCGATCTGCGCGTACCACGTATGAAATTCGCCATCGTATACGTCGATCGTGCTGGGAAAACCACTTGATGGATCGACTTGATAGCCGGCGATTTTCCGGCGCACGTCACGTGGCGTGATATGTGGATCTGCATAGCCGAGTCTGGGTTTGTGCACGTGCTGGCTGATGTTGATATAGGCCCCATTGAGACCGTCATATTCCCAAAAGTCCGTCTCAAGACGATTGCGCGTCCGCCAGAATAGATGCTCCTTCCCATACGCCCAGAAAGCAGGGAAAAATCCAGGGCGGGGCGCGAGTATCTTCGGCAGTCTGGCGCGGATCTCAAAGATCCCCTTTCCCCAACACCGCCCTTGGCCATTGTTGTTCACGGAAGAGAACGCCCCTGTTCTCCAACGGCCCTTATGCAAGAGCCGGAGCGCCAGCGTGTGGCTGGTGGCGTCGTGCACATAGGAGGAGGGCGACGCCGAGATCGGCGGGGTAGCGGCGTCAACACCAACGGTCGTCAGATGGGTCGGCGCATACCAGATGCTGCTTTGCGCGCCTGTGGAATTATCGACAACCGAGTTGGATTCGAAGTCGTCAAAAAAAACCGTTGTGTAAGCGCGGATCGGGGGCGCCGCCTCACCACGATGAGCATATCGCTCATCGCCGATGGCTGCCCAGGACGCCCACGAGGCTGAATCGAACGCATAACGTTCCGGTTTGTCGTTCGCATCCACAGCTGAAGGAGGGCTCTGGCGATAGGGATGATCACCGGGCAGGGCGGATTGCCGGCCGACGCGCCACATGCCCCATCCCATTAGCCTGTCGATCTGGGAGTCATTTAGTTCGCTTTGTCCGATGATGACGCAGTCGATCGCGACATCGGCCCTCATCGGATTGTTCACATCGCCCATGAAGCTCTGCGATTTCATCCGGTTGGGTGCCAATGCATAAATCGTCTGGCCGGCCGTCTTGACCCCATTCACCACGGCCTGCATCACGAATCCGCGGCGGTACCCGACCATGACATTCCAGTCGCCAAAATCCGTCGAGCATAGCCCTTCCTCGCTCTTGAGCTTGCCGTCATGGAGCCGCGAAACGAATGTGCCGGCCGAGGGCCTGAAACAGACCTGGGGCTGGCGATGCACCGGGCCACCCTCCGCGCCATTGACGCAAAGAACGGAAACGTTATTCGCGTCGGCGTTGACTGCCGAATTGCACCGGGCGATCACCAACCACCAGCGGTGAAGATACGGGGCATCGTTTTCGGCGGGCCAAGTCAATGCCTGTTTCGTGCCCTTCTTGAAGAGAACGCCGCCGTTATTCGGAAGCTTTGTCGGGCGCAGGGAGGGCTCGGCTTGCATCGCAGCCACCGGCTTCACGCCGCCCGATTGCCACGAGGAGACTTCGCCTTCGGCCAGATCCTCCTGAAACCAGGATTTCACAATCATTTCCGGGAACAGACCAGGATGCCAGGAGTGAGCGTTCGGCTGCGAGCCTTGCGCCGGGCCGGCGGCGCGAGCGTCCCGTCCCAGACGACCGGATGCCGTCAGCACAAGGGCGGCGCATGCGGCCCGCGCCAGGTCCCGGCGAGAAAGTCGGTTGGTCATTGTCGTGTGCCAGTAATTGCTGGTTTCGGGATGAGACTTCTTAATATCGCGCTTCTCCTCACAAGCTCCGCAGCATATCATGGGTTTCGGTTTAGCCTTTCAACGACAGCCAGGGAAAGTGTGTCGCGCCTGATGCGATAACGGAGAAAGCAGATGCAGACCGCCGACAGGATCGGTGCTTCGCCTCTCACTAGGTCGGGCAAGGCTCTTCCGCCCAATGCGCTTCTATTGAATTGCTTTGGCCGAGGTGGGTCAAGCATTGTCTGGAATATCATCGGCAGTTCGCCGGATGTGTTGATGCCCAAGTACGAATGGCATGTGGGAGTGTTCGGACGTTTCTATAAGCTGCGCAAGGCTGCGTGCCGTATTGGCGGGGCCGTCAACTGGGCATCTGTTCCCGTCTTTTGGCGTCATATGCGCGCAGCGACTGCCGACACCGTCCTCCCTGGGGAACGCAACGAAAAGCCCCAAGCACGCTACGTCGTTTTGAAGGTGATGGATTACTACATCGCATTCGACGACGCGATTGCGCGCGGCTTTATGGAAGCGCGGAACCTTGTGCTTACGCGGCATCCATTGCCGATGTGCGAAGGGCTGATACGCAGCGGTCTCAGCGAGGCGAGCGCGATCAAATGGTACAATGATGTGACTAGCCTGATGTTCAAAGCCTCGAGGAAGCGTGATGCGCTATCGCTTCGATTCGAGAATTTGATCCAATCACCGGATGCGTTTGTTAGAAGCCTTTACGACGCGCTCGGCATAGCGGCAGCGGAGGACGGAAAGATCAGGTTTAAGGTTAAATCATTTGGGACGGCGCGAAAGGCAAACACAGACGCCGCAACTGGCGAAAAGCTGCGGATAAAATTGGACGAAGCATCCGATCACATCGCACCCGACGTCAACACCCGAGCGGTTGCCCGCCTCGATCGTTCAGCACGACAGCGGATTTGGGAAGGCACCCGCGCAACCGCGGAATTGTTCGATTATGGAGGTGATAATTTCTGACTTTGTGCGGTTAACGGCTTGGAGGAGCAGCCGTTCCGGTGAGAGAAAACGGCAATCGCCTCCTCGTCAAGGAGGCCAACCGTCTCAAGGCCGCCGACTGTGTCTCGAATCCCCGTACTTATATGATGTGATTGCGCACCCCAAATCGTCGGATCGGCAGTCGGAGAGGCGCCGAATGTGCAGGGTATCGTTGACTATGCAAATCTAATCCATTTCGTTTTCTTGGATGTTAGAGTCTGCAAGACTTCCGCACCATGTTTTCCGAAGAGTAGCGACGCTCTCAGATAGACAGTGACAACGGACATTGTTCCTATAACGAGAAGTCCGGTCGCGAGCACAAGATAGTCGGGTGATCCGGCAAGCAGCATTTTGACCGCCAAGCCGGTGGCGAACACCACAGCGGCGAATGCGACAGGCGGCACATGGACGAGCGCGAAATCCAGAGCTGATAATCCCGTCATCCGACAAGTCATCGCCGCATAGAGGAAGAAACTCGTCGCAATGGCGCCGGACACTGAAAAGGCCACTGCGTTCACGCCATAGGGCGCCGAGAAGAACGCGAATGAAGCGACAAGGGCCATGTAAATGATCTGCATGGAGGCCGTTCGGTAACTTTGGCCCGTCGCAAGCGTCACGGCTGAACACACTCTGTAACCCACGCGGAAATAAATTACTGCAGAGAATATGATAATGGGAGCGACGGCATCCGTCCATTTCTGGCCGAGGATTGTCAGAACAATTTCTTTTGCGAAACAACATAGAAATGCGCTAGTCGGTAGAGCAAGCGCCGCCGTCAAAGCATACCCCTTGAGCTGAGCGCTGCATAGCCTGGCCTTGTCGTGATGAACCTTCGACAGGAGCGGGAAAATCACGCTCTTGTTCAGATTGCCGAACAGATTTGCTGGCATAGCAATCAGATAATACGCTCGCGAGTAAATGCCCAGCTCTGCAGTGCCGATCAGCCGCGCGACAATGACATTATCGATATATTTGGCGGTGACGGATGATAGACCAGCCAGCGAATAGCCTAGGCTCTGTCTGCGGATATCGCGATAGGACTGCATGTCGAAACTGGGCCTCACGAGATAGTCCCTGGCGATGAAGAAATAGATGCTGGCCAGGATCAATGCCTCGGCCATATACGCGACCACCAAGGCCCAATAGCTGAGTCCAAAATAGGCGAGCGGAATGGCAAGGCCGACATGGGAAGCAATCCAAGCGACCAGACTCGCTGTGGAGGATATTCTGAATTTCAGGTGCCGCGACAAAATAGCCTCGGCGGTCAGATTGAACGCGTTCGCGACCATCATCACCGCAAGGAGGCGCGAAATGAGGACCAATTCCGGCACATGAAGAAAATCGGCAATCTGCGGTGCAAACACCCATTGAAGCAAGCCGAGAATGGCAGCGATTATCATGGACAAGAAAACTACGGTTCCGATATGGCGCTCGTCGACGTCCCGTCGCTGGACCAGGACTTGCGACATGCCGAGATTGGCAATGTTATTGCCGACGGCTGCGATGATCAGCGCAACGCCGGCAACGCCGTACTCCTGGGGGGAAAGCAGGCGCGCGAGAACGGCCGTGACCAGGACATTCAAAAAGGTTCGGGCCAGCAATGTGGCACCCGACCACGAGAGGCCGTTGGCTGCCCTTCGTGTCAGGTTTTTATGTCCAGTTACCTCGTCCAAGTTGACCTGCTCCGGACTGTCCATTTGAACTGCCACGCTTCAGTGCATGCAAGCGTGCTTCAACCTCATGAGCTATTTTTCTCGCCCACGCCTCGCGGGTGGATCCCTCAGGCGCTCAATCACCGTTTTCTCCATCGCTTCATCAACCTAAGTCATTATGGCAGCGGCCGCATCCAGGGCACTTTTCCCTGGCCACGAAGCTCAGCTTTTCGCGAAAGTCGACCGTCATGGCTGATTACTTGGCCTCTTTGCTGCGTTGTAGGCGATCAAGAATCTCGTTCCAGCGCCGCTCTCCGGCATCAATAGTCGTCATTGCTTGGGCCGGCTTCGGGGTTGCTCCTTAATAACCTATCCGCCTCACGATCTGGGTGGCAGTGTCCCACAAGAGTGGCATACAACCTCATTTGCCGTGTTGCGACGCTTTCCATGCTGAATCGCGCATTGACTGTTTGCACTGCGCGCCGCGCCATCTCATCGCGCTCGGCTTCCGACAGGCCGAGCGTGCGAAGAAGAAGCCCGCAATACTCCGCATGCGAGCGAGCCAAGAAGCCGCTGCGCTCATGCTCCACGACGTCGGACGCACCGCTGACATCGGTGATGATCGGGACCACGCCGCAGCTCATGGCCTCGAGCAGGGCGTTTGACATGCCTTCCGACGCCGAGGTGGAAAGATAGAAATCAGCCTCCCACAGAAAGGGAAACACATCTTCGACCGCCCCGGCGAATGTGACCTTGCCGGAAAGGCCCAACCGGGTCGCCTGTTCCTCGAGAGGGACGCGGCACTGGCCATCGCCCAGGATGGTGAGTTGCGCCTTTGCGTCGGCGGGAAGTGCCGCGAACGCATCGATCATATGCTCGACGCATTTTTCCGGATCGAGACGGCCAAGGCAGATAAAGCGTCGGCTGCCATCGGCGCTCGGGTCGCGGTGCGGCTTGCGGGGCAGATCGATCCCATTCGGAATCATATGAATGCGATCTGCGTCGATGCCGTGTCTCTTCAGATCATTAGCGATTTGGCGGCTATTGGCGATGAAGGCCGTGACGTGACGTTTAATCAAGGCGGACGCCCAGCGACCGATGATCTTCTTTTCGCGCACAGCGTCGAGATCGAAACACCGTCCGCCTCGGGCCAATTTTGCGAGAACCGGTTTGCGCAGGAGGGCTCCTGCCAATGCCGCCGGAACAGCGTGAAGTCGGGCATGGATGATATGTACGACATCGAATTCGTCGCGACGGCGCAGCATCCAGATCAAAACCTGGACACACCACGACAGGAACGACAGCATATGGCGCCCGCCCAAATACGGAGCCGCGCGCAAACGAAGGCGATGGATAGGGACCCCGTCGATGGCGGACCGTTTCGGGGTCGAGTGCGACAGTCTGGGTGCCAAAATGGTTGCGGAAACGCCGCTTTCAACCAGCGCCCGAGCAAATCGCCGCGCCTGTTGTTCGCCGCCGCCATATGACTCAGGAAAATAGGTTGGGAGCACGAGCAGAACACGTATGCTGGGAAGAGCTTCGGCTCGCGGGGTCTTCGTCGGATAAGCGGAGGCAACTTCTGCTTCAATCATATCAATCCGCCGGATAGCGTTCCTGGAGCCAAGGCGGCCACCAAGATTACAACCCCGTCCCATGTGCAACAAAGAAGATGCCTCTTTGGCATCTCACTGCCTTTCAGCGCATCGATCCCCTTGTCGTCCAGATCGACGCACTCCACCTCATCTCCGAAATCGGCAAAGTTTGCACCGCTAACCAATCCGGCAAGCTGCCCGATCACCGTCAAAC
Organism: Mesorhizobium delmotii; assembly: GCF_900149755.1. Classification (NCBI taxonomy): domain Bacteria; kingdom Pseudomonadati; phylum Pseudomonadota; class Alphaproteobacteria; order Hyphomicrobiales; family Phyllobacteriaceae; genus Mesorhizobium; species Mesorhizobium delmotii. Next base: position 1,808,340 of record NZ_FUIG01000013.1, read on the forward strand.
CATAGGCTGCACCGTTCACCGCGGAAGCGCCACATTTCGGACAGGAGGTGTTGTTGACACTCCCTTGCTTGCGCGATGCTGGTCAAGAGCCTCCCGGTAAATGGCATCGGTCCGCTTGCCCACCAGCTTGACGTCCCAGTTCGAAAGATCCGTCGCCGCGGCGGCACCTTGGGCGAGGCAGGCCAGTCTTGCACGATCCTCCAGGAGGGCGGCAATGGCGTCGGCCATGGCTGCCAAATCATCCGCAGGTGTAATCACACCGTTGATACCAGGGCGGAGCACTTCGCCAAGACCTGGCAGATCGCAAGCGACGCAGGGCTTGCCACCGGCGAGATATTGCATGACCACGCGGGGCAATCCCTCCCGCATGGAACAGAGCAGGCAGAGATCCGCGAGCGCGATCAGCCGCTCGGGGTCGTCCCGATAACCGGTAAAGACCACTTGCCGCTCGAGCCCAAGCCGCTTGGCCCGCGATTCCACGGTCGAGCGAAGCGGCCCGTCGCCCGCGAGCACAAGCACTGCGTCGTGTAACCGGGCGGCGACTTTGTTGAAAGCGTCCAGAAATTCCGTGTGTCGCTTGCGTGGCTCGAAAGCCGCGATCATCAAGAGCACGGGCGGGCGCGGCGCGTCCGGGGTCAAGCGCAACAAACTGCGCCAACCGTCGGGCGGAGCGGCGTTGCGAAAACGATCGAGATCGAATCCGGATTGGACGACATAATGTTTGTCTGGATGTCCCACTCCTGCGCTCAAGCATAAGTCGCGGATGCCCTCGCTCACACTGATGAACGCGCTGGTGATCGGCGCTGCCAGCCTTTCCAAGGCGAGATAAGCAAACCGCTCGGCGACGCCGACATTGACAAAAGGCACGATATGCACGCCATGAACGATCGCTGGAACGCCCGCCGCCCATGCGGCGAGACGCCCGAGAATGCCTGCCTTGCTGGTATGCGTATGCACGATGTCGGCATTCAAGGCGCGGAATCTCCGGGTGAGCGCCAACAATGCCCTCAGGTCGGAGACAGGCGAAATGGACCGAGTCAGGCCCGGGACGCCAATGAGTTCCACCCGCGGGTCCACTTTAGCTATGATTTCCGGCTGGACCGTCTCGCCATGCAGCAGGACAACATCATGCCCCCTTTGCGCGGCCCAATTGCAGGAATGGACAGTATTCTCATCAGCACCGCCATTGATGAGACGGGTGATGACATGAGCGATACGCAGTCGACGCCCCAACTCAATCTTGCCTTCCGCACCCTGTACTTTCATATCGCCGCACCGATCGCGCTGAATTTATCCGTTGGGTGCGTTCCCACGCCCAGCCGCGCTTTTGGTCCATGTGTCCCGATATCGGTGCTACTGCATTGGAGTGACATGCCACGCCCCGGTGGGTGCATGCCGTATGGAGATGAACCCCGAGTCCTAAGTGTGCCCTTCCTTCTTGGGCCAGCACTTGCAGTCCGTAAGGAGGGTTATTCCAACGGCTTCCAGTCGATCAGATCTAACTTGTTGGATTTAAACGTCTCAGAGAACTGCCGCTGTTACCCCGGGCACAGCGGAGTGATTTTTTGTGGTATACCTTGTACCGATACTTCTGCCCTATCGCGTGTGCGCGAAAATCGGATCGGAACCAGACTCGTTCAAAAAAGTAGTCGCTCCCCGTTCGCGCATAAGCCCGAGCGCGGAGCACTTCAGAGGAGCACAGCATGACGCCGGTTCTCCGGGTCGGGATATTTGGCTTTTACAGCTATCAGAATCTCGGTGACAATATCATGGCCTATCTTTTTTCCAAGTGTGTAAAAGATGAGGGGCATGATCCAATAGTTTATGCGAAGCAGCGCTCCGATAAAATGGATTGGGGTTTTAAGATATGCTCTGATGTAAAAGAATTTGTCGAGTCGGTCGATGTAGTTATATTTGGAGGAGGCGGCATACTTATCCAGAGGCCGCAACCTTCTGAGGTTGTGCAGGATTTCAACGACGATCTTGGACTTATTCTAGAATATACAAAAGAAAAATCTATCAAGCTATTTGCCTTTTCCATAGGAGGCGCGGGAAAAGACATCGATGAAATTGTACCCGCTGTGCGCCAAGAACTTATAAGACGCCTAAACTATGTAACATTGAGAAATCGCGAGGATCTAAAACTCCTTGCACAAGCAAACACCGAAGGCGAGTTCTTGGATGATGTCGTATGGACGATCTCCCGCAGAATTTCTGGAAGTAGATATGACAAAGGGCGCTCGCGTCTACGTGTGGGGCTCAATATCTACCTTGGTTCGTCCCGTCGGTCTCGGTTGGCAAAACGCATACTGCAGTTTGTAACACGAATTCGCAAAGATATTGATTTCATTTTCTATGAAATCAATCCAAAAAAAGATGGGCATTTCGGAGCATTTTGCGCCAACCTGTCACAAGATAATTGCAGCAGCAAAATTTTAACTGACGTGGAAGATGCATGTGGCGAGGCGTCTTCGCTTGATCTGCTGATTACCACTCGACTGCACTTTGGCGTAATTGCAATGAGCTACGGCGTGCCATGTATTGCATATTCGGGAGCGGAGAAAACAAGACTCTTGTACAAGCGTATCAACCGATCCTCTTTTTTCTGGAGAATCGGGGATATTCACAAGCTGCTTTTTCTATTTCTATTTCCAGGCGCCATACAAAAGATCGTACGCGACGGTAGCGAGGTTATTAACCCCGTGATTGTAGAAAATGCGATGCAACACTACACACGACTGTCACGGTCGCTTGAAGGGGTACTCGGAGCTTCTTCCCGGTCGGTGCATCATCTGCAATAAGGCTCTTTGCCTCGAGCGCATCGATCATGTTGCTCGGGCGTTTTTCCGGATCGAGGCGGCCAAGGCAGATAGAGCGTCGGCTGCCATCGGCGTTCGGTTCGCGGCGCGGCTTGTGGGCCAGATCGATCCCATTCGGAATCGGCTTCCAATCTTAGAGACGGGGTCGCTGTTACCCCGGGCACAGCGGAGCGATTTATTTCTGATACGCTTATGTACTGGTACTTCTGCGTTTGCGCGGAACCGGACTCGTTGCGCGGCGAAGGTCCAACGGATCGCCAGTTTAAACGATCGTAGCGCTGTGACTACACGATCAGCTTTGGCGAGGAAGGACAAAAAATGGAAGTCATCTCATATCTTAGAGCAACCCAGGAGCGGACCCAATCGTGCGGTGAGGCGGCCATTGCAGCCCTGCAATTGGTTCGGCTGTACGACGCAGCGGTTGCGCGACCGAATGGCACATTTCTAGAACTTGGGACGGATCGGGGGCAGGCCACTAAAATGATTCTTGCTGCCTGCGAGAAGAACGGCGGGAACCTGGTCTCGGTCGATATCCGGGATTGCTCAAGTGCGGCAGTTAGCTGTCGCTGGACCTTTGTTCAGGCAGACTCCATAGATCGCAAGACCATCCTAAACAAAGCGCCCATTCTGCAGGATGGAATCGATTTAGTCTATGTCGATAGTCTGCACACGCCAGAACACGTGTTGAATGAAGTGTATACGTGGTTCAGCCTGGTTCGAAAAGGAGGCACAATCTGCTTCGATGACATTGATCCGAACCCATATATGCGAGGGCGAAGGAAGGACAATCCCCAAATTGAGATTGCTAACCGAAGGATTTTTTATGTAGTTCAGAGCATTTTCTACGACAATTTAGACCAGCTTCAGATGACGGTAGACTTCGGTAGTACCGGCCTTGCGATGCTCAGGAAAACATCTGAGATTGGATCGGAACTCAAGCCGTTCAACCATTTGCCTGCAGAACGCAATAGTACGTTTCTGGCGAAGCTCAGCGTGCGGTTTGGAGAAAGATACTACGCGCACAAAGGCGATGGATCGGACTTTTTGACAGCGTGAAGTGTACCCGGATGCCGTGAGGTATTTTGATCCTGAGCACTCCATTTCTCCTTGGCGTTCATGACGCAGCTCATCATTGTTCCGAGCCTGCTGGCTTTGCGAATGAGGTCATGATCGCGATACAGCTCGGAGCTTCCTGTCCAGAGGTCAAGCAGATCCAACAGAGCCCGCGCACGGGGTGGCGGACGCCCCCGCTGATGCCCGGACGGCTAAAAACGCGCGCGGCGTTCCCTGTGGCGCTGTGAGCCTTTGGCTCAAAGGGGAGATTCCAGCGTTTCTCGGGACAGACGGTTCAAGATCGACAGGGCTCGCTTGGTCTCGATTGGCTCGCATCGGCGAAACGTGCTCGAGCGTTCCCGATTAAGATGGCCGCGGCAGATAGAGGGTCGGCTGCCATCGGCGTTCGGTTCGCGGCGCGGCTTGTGGGTCAGATCGGTCCCATTCGGAATCGGCTTCCAATCTGGAGACGGGTCGCTGTTACCCCGGGCACAGCGGAGCGATTTGTTTCTGATACACTTGGGTACTTCTGCGTTTGCGCGGAACCGGACTCGTTCAAAGAAGTCAAGGCAACGCTCCAAGGACCGGGCGCTTTGCCCGTCAGGGATGGGAGCCATGGGAGGGGGACCAGCAGCTTGCGGATCTTTCGCGTGCCCCAAAGCGACTTCTTGTCGATGTCCGCCGGCAGCTGGTTGAGGCGCGCGAGCGTGCATTCGATCAAGACATTGTCTCTTCCCTGGTCGGCGGATCCTACGGGGACTGAGTCGAGAAGCATCCTGGCTTGGTCCGCCATAGCCGGCGAGCTGGCCCTCTTCATCGCGCTGGTCTATCTCCTCAGGCTCGAGTCTACTGCGCTAGTCCGCATCCTTCTCGTTGCCCTCGCGGGCTGGTGCGTGCACTACTTCCTGCCACAGCGTTACCGGCTGCCGTTTTTCGTGCTGCTCTCGTTCGCGGCTATCGCCGCAGTTTTCGCGAACCTTGGGCCCAACTGGCACCACTGGAGATTTGAGGGCCTCATCGATGCCGCCTGGATCGTCGCCATTGGGCTCGTACTGATCGGAATTGTCCACCTACCGATCGCTTTTGGATGGAGAGTGCTGGCGCTGGTTGGTGCCGGCTGCGGGCTCGCCGCCGCACGAATGGACTGGATTGCGATCCCGTGGACGCGCGCCGTCTGGCCCGTGCTCGCGTCAATGTTCATGTTCCGTCTCATTGTCTATGCGTACGAAATGCGGCGTGACCAGAGGATGGCGACGGTTTCGGAACGTCTCGCGTATTTTTTCATGTTGCCGAACGTGTGCTTCCCGCTCTTTCCGGTCGTAGATTTTAGAACTTTCCGTAGCAGCTACTACAATGCTGACCGGCACTACATCTATCAAACGGGCATTCAGTGGATGTTTCGCGGCGCTGTCCATTTGATATGCTACCGTATCGTGTACCAGCGGTTTGTGATCGATGCTGCGGACGTACACAATCAGCTTGAGCTTTTGCAATTTATCATATGGCCGTTTTTACTTTATCTGAAGGTTTCAGGAACTTTTCACATAATCACGGGGATTTTGCATTTATTTGGATTTAACCTTCCAGAAACCCACAATCTGTACTTTCTTTCTTCAAGTTTCACAGATTTCTGGCGTCGAATAAATATATACTGGAAGGATTTCATAATGAAAATTGTATACTATCCGTTGTATTTTCGTTTTCGACGCTGGGGAGAGAGCGTAGCGCTGGTCAGCGCGACCCTCCTCGCGTTCCTCGCGACTTGGCTGCTGCACAACTATCAGTGGTTCTGGTTACGTGGCACCTGGGTGTTCACCTGGAACGACTTCCTCTTCTGGATGATCCTGGCCGTGCTTGTGACGATCAACGCCCACTATGAAATGCGGCACGGTCGCACGCGGCGCCTGCGTGGCGGGGCACTAAGCTGGAACGGTGCGCTGCAAACTGCGAGCCGGACCATTGGGGTATTCGTCGTCATCTGCCTCCTTTGGTCGTTTTGGAGCGCGAGCTCGGTCCCGCAATGGTTGTCGGTCTTCGATACTGTGGGCGTGGAAGCCCCTGGCAAAATGACGCCCGCCCTCGTACTGGTCGCGGTGGCGGCTATCATTGGCATTCCTGCGCTTGCGCTCGCGCGCGGCGGCGCCGACCGCCAGTACAGTTTCCGACGGTCGGTTGCGTCGGTCGGTGTATGCGGGTTGATCGCGGTTTGCATCTCGCTCCCCGTGGTTCACGATCGCCTCGGGGAGACGGTCAGTACCGCAATGGCCGACATTAGAGCGCCGAACCTCAATAGCCGCGACAACGCGAACCTGGAGCGCGGCTACTACGAGAACCTCGTCAATGTCGGCGCATTTAACCCAGAACTCTGGATTGTCTATGGCCAACGACGACACGACGGCTGGGACAATTTGGACAAGACGCCGCTGAGCGAGTTCACGGGTGCGCTTCCCACGACCTATCTGCGACCACTCTCCCAAGCAGACTACAAGGGAAAGCGAGTCCACATCAACCGCTGGGGCATGCGAGATCAGGACTACGAAAAGATTCCTGCTCCCGGCACCTCACGCATCGCAATGGTCGGCTCCTCGCATGTCTTCGGCGAGGGCGTCGCGGATGACGAGACTTTCGAGGGCCTGTTGGAGCGACGGCTGAATGCGCAGGCAGCCGACAGCGGGTATCGACACTACGAGGTGCTGAACTTTGCCGTTGGGGGTTATCTTCCTCTGGACATTCTGGCCATCATCGAGGATCGAGTGCTCGCATTCAAACCACAGTACATCTTTTACTTCGAGCACAGCGCGCTTGTTCCACGAACGCTAAAGCGTCTCGGAAAAGCAATCCAGAATGGCTCCGCATATCGCTACGACTTCGTGCGCGACATTGTACGCGAGAGCGGGATCGATCCCGGTGCCGACCACGAGGTAATTCAAAGAAAGCTCACGCCCTACGGAGACAGACTTCTGCGTGCGATCTATTCTCGAATCGTGGAAGCTGCGAAGCGAGAAGGGGTCGGGGTCTTTTGGATCTATCTACCCAGACCAGACGAGAGGGCCAGTACCGAACTGGAGAAGCGTCTCGCTGCCGAGGCTGGCTTTAACGTTCTCGATCTTTCCGGTGTGTATGACGGATATGACTGGCGGACGCTTCTTGTAGCACCTTGGGACGATCACCCAAACGCCGCCGGCCATCGGCTCGTCGCCGACAAGCTTTACGAAGTGCTGCAGCAACACCAGGATTTAGTTCCCCTGAACCTTGCGGTTGCTCCACAAGAGGAGGAACAATGAACGCGATCCAGATCAGGACGATGGCCAAGGACTTCATATTGAAGGAATTTCTGCCCGGTGAAAGGCCGGAGAATCTGACGGATTCAACGGAGCTGATAACCGACGGCATTCTCGACTCGTTGGCGACGCTTAAGCTCGTTGCCTACTTGGAAAAATCCTGCGGTATCGAAATCGCCCCTGACGAACTCGTGCCGGAGAACCTGAACTCCATCACCCAAATTGCCAATTTCGTCCAGTCGAAGCAGGCGTCCACATAGAGCTCGCCATGACGGTCGCTGCCTTACACGAGTATCTTGAACAGAGCGCGAGGCGGTATCCTCAGAGGTGCGCCGCTGTCGAGGCGAGCTCTGGGCGGCAGATCACCTATGGCGAGCTCGATACGCTGTCGGACCAAGTCCGCGACCATCTGCGTCGGATCGGCGTCCGGCCGGCGGACCGCGTCGGCATTTGCCTTCCAAAATCGATCGCCTCGCTCGCTGTTCTGTTCGGCATCTTAAAGGTGGGCGCGGTCTATGTGCCCGTCGACTCTCTGGCACCGCCTGCGCGTAACGCGTTCATATTTAACGACTGCGGCGTGCGCGCGATTTTCGTGGAGGCGTCCCGAGCCGAAACTTTGCGCTGTGAGTTGGCGCGCTTGGCTGCGGAACCTTGTCTCTTACCGCTCGACTGGTCCGACGGTCCCTCGCCGCTCGCGACGTACCTGGCTCGCCTAGAGGCCGGCGGCTTGGCGGTGGAGGACGAATCGGCGCGGCCGGGGCCGGACAACCTCGCTTACGTGCTTTACACTTCGGGCTCGACCGGCCAGCCGAAGGGCGTGATGCTGACGCATCGTAACGGCTCGAGCTACGTGGACTGGTGTTCCGATATCCTCGCCCCTGACGAGAACGACCGCTTCTCCTCCCATGCGCCTTTCCACTTCGACCTGTCTATTCTCGACATCTTCGTACCGCTGAAGCACGGCGCGACCGTATTCCTCATCGGTGAGGAGCTCGGCAAGAATCCGACCCGGATGGCGTCGGTTATCGCCGAGCGGCGGTTGACCGTCTGGTATTCCACGCCCTCCGTACTCACGCTTCTGGTCGAGCACGGCAGCCTTGATGCTCGCGACGACCACGCTCTTCGGTTCATTCTATTTGCCGGCGAGGTTTTTCCGGTCAAGCATCTGCGCAGGCTAAAGGCCGTGGTCCCACGCGCACGCTACCTGAATCTCTATGGCCCAACCGAAACCAACGTCTGTACCTACTACGAAATCCCGCAGACGATCGCCGAAGACCGCTCGGCGCCGTTTCCGATCGGGCGCGCCTGCTCGCATGTTAAGGCACGCGTGGTCGATGCGAATGGTCGCGACGTGCCGCGAGGCCAGGAAGGCGAGCTCGCAATCAGCGGTGCTCCCGTGATGCTGGGCTATTGGAACATGCCTGAGCGAACAAGCGCCGCTTTTCATGTCGATTCAAGCGGTCGCTGGTACCGTACCGGCGATGTAGTGGTCGAAGGCGATGGCGGAGTCTACACCTTCCGCGGTCGACGCGACCGGATGGTGAAGAGACGGGGATATCGGATCGAACTCGGCGAGATCGAGACGGCGCTCTATCGCCATCCAGCGATCTCCGAGGTGGCGGCGATCGCTCGCTCGGAGGAGTCTGGCGTCTCCATAAAGGTGTTCTATGCCTCGCGCGACGGCCATGCGCTGTCGCTCATCGAGCTGAAGCGGTTCTGCGCCCACAACTTGCCGGCCTACATGGCCCCGGACTGGTTCTCGCATCAGCAGTTACTTCCCAAGACATCGACAGATAAAATCGACTACCAGCATCTGATGAGGACGGAGTAGTGGATTTCGCGCTGAACGAGGAGCAGCGTATCCTGCGTGGCCAGATCCTTCGCTTCGCGCAAGACAAGCTCAATAAAGATGTCAGGCAGCGCGACCGAGACCAAGTATTCCAGCGCGAGTTGTGGGGGGCTTGCGCGCAGATGGGCCTGACCGGCCTGCCAGTCCCCCAGGCCTACGGGGGACCCGGTCTCGATTCCCTGTCCACGGCCATTGCAATCGATGCGCTTGGCTACGGCTGCGAGGATTCCGGCTTGGTCTTCTCCATCTGTGCCCATCTTCTGGCCTGCGTGGTGCCGATTTGGAAGTTCGGCACTGAAGAGCAGAAGAATCGATATCTTCCGGGGCTCTGTGATGGCACTTTGATCGCAGCCAATGCGATGAGCGAACCGGAGTCGGGCTCCGATGCATTTGCGATGCAAACCCGGGCGGAGCCTCATGGCGACGGCTTTCTAATCAACGGCACGAAGACCTTCGTGAGCAACGGGCCGGTGGCAGATGTTGCCGTCGTCTTTGCCGTCACTGACCGCGCCAAGGGGTATTTCGGCGGCATCACGAGCTTCCTCGTGGACCGCGCGCTGCCCGGCTATTTGGTCGCGCAAAAATTCGAAAAAATGGGACTGCGGACGTCTCCGATCGGGGAGCTTGTCTTCGAGGACGTATTTGTTTCGAAGGACGCTGTTCTCGGTCGAGTGGGCGGCGGCTCCAGGCTGTTCGCTCACAGCATGGACTGGGAGCGGGCGTGCCTGTTCGCCAGTCATGTAGGCACCATGGAGCGGCTTCTGGAAAAGGCAGTCGCCTATACGCGCACCCGACGTCAGTCCGGCCAGGCCATCTCCAAGCACCAGGCGGTCGCCCATAAGATTGCCGACATGAAGATGCAGGTGGAGGCGGCCCGACTGCTCGTCTACAAGGCGGCGTGGGGCCTTGAGCGCTCCCAGTCCGTTTCCCTCGACGCCGCCGTTTCGAAGCTCTTTGTGAGCGAATCGCTAGTTCGCACCACGCTCGATGTCGTCCAGGTCTTCGGCGGCTATGGTTTCTTGAGCGAATTCGACGTCGAACGTGCCGTGCGTGATGCCATCGGCAGCAAACTCTATTCCGGAACTTCTGAGATACAGCGCAACATTATTGCTGGCTGGCTGGGGCTTTGATGACGGCTGTGGTCAGAACCTGTCCGTGAAGGGCGGCGTGTGCTGTCGCCGGACCTGCCCTCAGTTCGCGAAAAGGGCGACGCTCGATTTTTGGTAAGGCAACCGGAGAGTGGTACTATCGCAACCCATGGAGCCACCGGGGCGGAGGTCGCTTTTGTCGTTCGACTTGGGTGCGTCTGCCCAGCCCGTGGTCTCCGAACTTGCGGCTCAGAGGCGAAGAACCAGACAGCCGCGACGCGTGAAAGATAGGCTTGTGGATGCGGCTTCTCTATATACATTCTGCGCACGTCCCGGCGCCGGCCGCCAATGCGGTACAAGTCGCAAAGATGTGCCATGCATTTCGGGTTGCCGGAGCGGAGGTCCTACTAGCGCTTCCACGCGCCTCCATGAATACACGGGATCATTATGAGAAGATCGCGCGCGAATACGGATTCGGTACCGAGTTCCCATTCCGCGTTCTCCCTGTACCCTTTTGGCCTGTGCCCGGCCGGGAGCTTTTTTTTGCTGTGTTGGCGCTTCTTGCTGCGGTCTGGCTGCGGCCGCATGTCGTCTTTACACGCTCGGCTACTGTAGCGCTTGTTTCTGCCGGACTTTTCGGGTTCACGACCGTTTTTGAGCTTCACGACCCGATTGGCAGTTTGAGCAGACGTCAGCGTCAGCGCCTTGCCAAAGTGATAGGCCTAGAGGCATTCCGTATGCTGGTCGTCACATCGCAACGTCTGCGAGACGACAGCATCCGCCGCTTTCCTCAACATGCGGGAAAATTTCTCATCGCGCCCAATGGCGCGGATCCTGTTCCGCCGAATGGCGAGCCATGCAGCCTCAGCGGCACGTTCAAGGTTGGTTATGTTGGACATCTGTATAAGGGAAAAGGCATGGAGATAATAAGCGCTATTGCGCCTCGATGCGGCTGGGCGACATTTCACATCGTCGGGGGAACACCAGGCGATATAGAGTATTGGACATCGAAGCTGGCCAAATGCCCGAACACAGTGTTTCATGGCTACGTTCCTCACGCCGCGACATGTGCCTACTTGGCCGAAATGGACGTTGTACTCGCGCCCTATCTTAGAAATGTAGAGGGCGAGGGCGGCGGTCGAAATATCGCTGAGGGAATGTCGCCGCTCAAGCTCTTCGAATATATGGCGCATGGCAAACCCATAGTGTCCTCCGACCTGTCAGTTATCCGAGAAGTTTTGAGGGACAGCGTCAACAGCGTTCTGGTGTCGCCAGACAACCCGTCCGACTGGGTCAAAGCTCTTCAGCGCCTGCGCGAAAACAAGGCGCTTCGGGATCAGATTGGTCAGCAGGCGAAGGCAGACTTTCTGGCCAGGTACAGCCGCATCGCACGCGCAACCAACATTCTAGCGGAAATCAAGAGCCGGATGCCGTCGAGCGGAAGCTTATAGGACTGCACAATTTCTCTTGTTGAAGGCGGCTGCGCCGCCAAGCAAGCCTGCTTTCCGTTCGCCGCAATGAGCCCGTGGTCCGTCCTGAACCGTTGAATGGCAAGATCCGACTGACTGCCCCCGGCTTCTTGCTGAGGTTCCGTCATGCGTTGCTCCGACCATCTCCCCGCGTCGCGTTGATTTTCGCATTTGTGCTAAATTTAGCCTGCGAGATGCGCCACTGTCCGGCGACTGAACCGGCGCGAACCCGATTGTGAGGCTCGATGTACTCGCTGGCGGCGGGATCGCCCGAAGCATCAGAATCAAAATTATCCGTTCGGTCGGAAGATGGACTACATATATCCATTTAGCTTCCTGAGAAGCTGCTATAAACATCAATAGACATTACGATCCGAAAAGATCAGTAGAGCAGTTTTCCAAATTATCTTAATGTCGAGAAGCATGCTCCAGGATTTTATATACCAGAGGTCATGCTCAACGCGTTTTTCCATCCTCCAGAGCTCCTTCGTTTCCCCTCGAAAGCCATTGATCTGAGCCCAGCCTGTCAAACCGGGTTTTACATGATGGCGATAAGCATAGCTCGCAATGATCACACTATAGGTATCGTCATGAGCGACGGCGTGGGGTCGAGGCCCAACCAGGGACATCTCCCCCCGAAGCACGTTGAATAATTGCGGCAGCTCGTCGATGTTTGACCGGCGCAATATTCGGCCAAGTCGGGTAACCCGCGCATCATTACGCTGAGCCTGGCGAATTTGTGTACCGTTCTCCTGCACCGTCATCGATCGGAATTTGTAAATATTGAACGGCTTACCACCAAAACCTCGTCGCATCTGCCGGAACAGCACAGGGCGACCGCTCTCGAGCGCTATGGCACATGCGACCAACGCCATCAACGGACACAGGAACAGCAGGAGCAGGGATGCAACAGCAATGTCGAACAACCGCTTGAGCAGGCGTTCGGCAGGCCTCAACGGCATACGCTGGACTTCGAAGGCTCGCTGCCAGCCGGTGTGCAGCGGGCATCCAGCCAGAATTCTATCTATGTAGGCGTCGGCGAAAAGATAAATCGGCAGCGGGAGGCGGGACATTTCCTCCAGGATGCGTTCGATCAACTTCCGCTGGTCCCAAGAGCAAAAGAGATAAACTGCCCCATACGAGCCATTACGGAACGCAGCCTGTGCAGCTGCGACGGCGGCATGCACCGACCGTGCTGCGATCGTGCCATCATCGTTCTCGATGTTCGAAACACCACAGACCGCGATGCCCTGTTGCCCAAGCTTGTTGATTATCCCCTGTTCCTTTCCAGGAACGCCAGAGTAAAACAGATAAACTGTGCGCAACACGAGTTTCTCAGCCGCCAGAAGCCGTTTCAGCCCACGCGCTAGAACCGCGTGGCCAGGCAGCAGGATTGGGAATCCGACCGCAAACGCCAGCGTCAAGGAGCCGCGCGAGAACGTCGACGTCGTCTTCGTGAGAAAGGCGAGCCAGAGAATTGAAAAGAAAACAAACAGCCAGCCGCTGAAGAGTGTTTTGATCCTGCAGTGATCGTCCAGGATGCCACTAACCGTGTAGGCGCCCCTGGCGGTCATGAATGCGACCAGCAACAGACCGGCGGTAACACTTAGGCAGATCGAATCCCAGATATCTGGCGGCCTCACGCCGAAGGCCCTATGGTAGAGCTCAATTGACGCAAGAAGTATTGTCTGTCCAAGGAGGAAATCAGCAGTTGCGAGAAACACGCAAACTGCTCCCACAGGAAGCCGTAGCGGCTCTACGCTCCGCTTCCAGAGCGCACGCGACGCCTCGGTTGGTGCATGCCGCATAGAGACGACCCCCCGAATCCTGTTGCATCCCTTCTCCTTCTTGGCTCATGGCACACGCCATCCCATAAGGAAGGGGTTATCCCAACGGCTTCCAGTCGGTTAGATTTGATTTAAATGTCTCAGAGACATGCCGCTGTTACCCCGGGCACAGACGAGTCGCTATTTTATCGTATCCTAATGTGCTAATATTTTCTGCCTTAACGCGTTTGCGCGAGAACGGACTGGAGGTCGGACTCGTTCAAAGAGGTGGTCAAGGCAATGCTTTAGGGGGCTGGGGCGCTTACCCTATCAGGGAGGGAGAGGGAGCCATGGCAGAAAATGGCGCTGAGGTTCGGGTCAAACAGCTGAACAAAATACGCTTATTTCGGCAATTTGGGCAAGATACTCTTAGTGAAATGGCGAAAGCAGCCATCCTAAGGAGGGTTCCAAAGAATAAAGTCTTAACTCACCTTGGGGACATACCGCGTTATATTTACTACATAATTCACGGAAAAGTTCGTCTTAGTGTTCCTCTCTCAGACGGCCGAGAATTCATCTTTTCCGATCTTGGTCCCGGTGACACTTTCGACTTGACTAGATTGTTCATCGCGCGACACAGTAACATGAACGCTGCGTCAGTCGTGGACAGCGACTTGCTCCAAATCGAAGCAGCTTTCATGGCTAGCGTCTTCGACAAGCACCCAGATCTCGCACTGAAGGTGATCCCGTACTTATGCCAAGCAACGCACGACGCCCAAGAGCGAGTGATCCACAGTGCGTCCAATGCCCTATCCATTCGATTGGCGAGCACGCTCTTGCGATTGACTGAGACCCCGCACAGCACGGCTACCGTGAATGGAGCTCTGAGCATCCACATTTCGCAGACCGACCTCGCGGCAATGATCCCGGCGTCTCGAGCGAAAGTGAATCGTTGCCTGAGAGAATGGGAACGGCGGGATCTGACCCAATACGACCACGGCTCGCTGACAATTCTCAATCGCACCGCATTAGAGTCTGTTGCTCTTGGCTACTCGCGTTTGATCGTTCAATGATGCCTTTCCCGTGTGCTCGGGCATCTCCACGCCATTCTCCGGGAAGATAATGAACCGGAAGTGGTGCCGGTCGTGCTCGGATCGCTCGGTAGAGTCCTTTACGTCGGCGTCGTAGGTCGCCGCACCGGACATGTGCGCCTTCCTAGGTAACGAGACACCGCTCACTGCCGTGCAGACTGCGTCGACTGCGCCCGAGATTGGACGATGGCACGCACCAGGGCACCGCCTCTCTGCTGTGCTCGGCGCGACTTTGCTGTTGGAGAATCCGAGACTACACTATCATCGGCTCCGCCCAATTACCTCACGTCGGGGGAAGAATGGATCTGCAAGCCTTCAGAGATTCGATCGCGAAATCACAGCCGCCCGCCGGCTTGAGTCCTGCCCTGGAGGCGCTGTGGTGGGATGCGAAGGGCGATTGGGATAAGGCGCACGAGCGCGCACAGGTGCGCGACGATACGGCGGGTATGCGCGTGCATGCCTACCTGCATCGCAAGGAAGGCGATCAGTCGAATGCGGAATATTGGTATCGTCGCTGCGACGCCGCGCCGTCGACCTTGACGCTTGAAGAGGAATGGCAAGAGTTGGCGCGTTCACTTTTGCGGCAAAGCTGACGCCTTCCGCACGCCAGGTCTGGTTTTGGCCGCGATCCGTCGTCGTATCCACGTTTTCCCACGACGCTACCGCCTATCGACGATTCTGGGTTTGCAGGCCTGGGCGAGGGCAGGGGCTACACTAGCTCCTGACTTTGATCAGCAAGCGGCACGGCGAGCTCGGCATCTGCGGCTCGGCCGCCGCAGCGGCGCGAAAAGGATCGTGGACCGCTCGCTGTGCAAATTGAAACTCGCGATGTGAGGAGTTCGCCATGTTTCGTACGATTGCGTCGGCGCTATTCGCCGCGCTGCTCTGCTCGGTGGCCTCGCGTGCCGCCCCGGAGGAGGTCCGCTATTATCCCGTTCCGGAGGGCGCCGGCCCGCACGATGTCGCTCCGGCGCCGGATGGGTCCGTATGGTACACCGCCCAGGGACAAGGCGCGCTTGGGCGGCTCGATCCTGATACAGGCGCGGTCAAGCACATCACCCTTGGCGACGGCTCGGCGCCGCACGGGGTGATCGTTGGTCCCGACGGCGCCGCCTGGGTGACCGACAGCGGCCTCAACGCCATCGTGCGCGTCCATCCTGAGACGGAAGCGGTGAAGGCCTTTCCGCTCCCCGAAGGGCACGGCTACGCGAACCTCAATACCGGTTCCTTCGACAAGGACGGGAGGCTCTGGTTCACTGGGCAGGAGGGCATTTACGGCAGGCTCGATCCGGCGAGCGGCAAGGTCGACGTTTGGAACGCCCCGCGCGGTCGTGGCCCCTACGGGATTACGACCACGCCGTCCGGTGAGGTCTACTACGCCTCGCTCGCCGGCAACCATATCGCCAGGATCGATCTTTCGACCAGCGAGGCTTCCCCGATCAACCCGCCGACCGCGGATCAGGGCGCCCGCCGCGTCTGGTCGGATTCCAAAGGCCGCATCTGGGTCAGCGAATGGAATGCCGGCCAGGTCAGCGTCTTCGATCCGGCAGCGAATGATTGGCGCAGCTGGAAGCTGCCCGGAGACGAGCCACAGGCCTATGCCGTCTATGTCGATGAGCGCGACAAGGTCTGGCTCACCGATTTCAGCGCGAACGCCATCGTCCGCTTCGACCCGGAAACGCAGACCTTCGCGAGGTTCCCGTCCGACCGCGACAACGCCAACGTGCGCCAGCTCAACGGGCGCTCCGGCGAGGTATGGGGTGCGGAGTCCGGTACCGACCGCCTTGTCGTGATCGAGACCGAAACGGGCAAATAAAGCAAAAGAGGGTCGAGGCAACGACGAACGGCAATTGCGCGAAGAGACCGCACGTCAGCGACTGTCTTTTGACATCGCGTAGCGAGATGCCGCTCTACACGAAGAGAAAATCGCTGTTCGAGATACTTGCAACGAGGACACCGTTTAGTGAAAGCATGTCACTGGCGGAGAAGACGACCAGCGTGTCGCTCCCGACCTGCCGGAGTTCGCTGTAGTTTTGGTATCCTGAAATCTCCAGGAGATCATCGCCGGAAAGGTCGAAGTCGGTGATGGTGTCGTGGCCATGGTCGGCGGCGAAGACGAAGCTGTCGTTTCCCGTTCCACCGGTGAGGATATCGGTGCCAAGACCACCGACGAGCCGGTCCGACCCGCCCCGGCCGTCCAGCCGATCTGCGCCGCCGAGGCCTTCGAGCGTGTTCGCTGCGCCGTTGCCCACCATGGTGTTGGCGAGCCCGTTGCCTTTTCCCGCCAGATTGGCAGCCGACCTCAGGAAGAGGTTTTCGACGTTGTCGGCCAGGGTCCAGTTTAGATAGGCGTGCGTCTCGTCGAAGCCGCCATTGGTCTCTTCGATGGTTTTGTCACCGGCGTTGTCGACATAGTAGACGTCATCACCCGCGCCGCCGACATGCGTGTCGGCGCCCGCTTTTCCGTTCAAGATGTCGCTGCCGTCCATTCCATAAATGACGTCCGCACCGGAGCCGCCGGTAAGCGTATTGTTGCCGTCGTCCCCCACGATTGACCCCGGCGGCGGCTCATCGAGTGGATCGATCCAGACGAAATCCGAACTGCTCAAGGAGGCGCTGGTTACGCCTTTCAGGAGAACAGTGTCACTGTCGGAGAAGACGACCAGCGTGTCGCTCCCGACCTGCCGGAGCTCGCTGTAGTTTTGGTATCCTGAAATCTCCAGGAGATCGTCGCCGGAAAGGTCGAAGTCGGTGACGGTGTCGTGGCCATGGCCGGCGGCGAAGACGAAGCTGTCGTTTCCCGTTCCACCGGTGAGGATATCGGTGCCAAGACCACCGACGAGCCGGTCCGACCCGCCTCGGCCGTCCAGCCGATCTGCGC
>NZ_FUIG01000040.1:0-4530 GCF_900149755.1 Mesorhizobium delmotii
ATATGAGGCCAATTAATCGCGACGCGCTTTAGCATATATGGCGAACGTAAATCATCTGGCCGCAGGCGACCGAAATTGTCCGGGGCTTCCGGACTTATCACCCATCCCCGATAGTCGGCCCATGAGCTATCAGAAGCTGCTGCCAATGTTTCAACCACACTGCTCTGTGCGGGTACGCGTTTCAACAGCGGGCGCACTTTGGCCCAAGCGTTGCGTCCCCATAAGTTATCCTTCCCAAATTGCGCATCGGGACGATGGTACTGGGATCCAACTCTCTCAGCGACAGCTTGGGCGGCATCCTCGATCCGCGGATTTCAGGAAAAGTTGGGGTATTTATATGTTGAGCATTCATGAGATTGCCCGGGGGCGGAGCAGTCGCGGCGGGCGCGCCTGCGGCGGCGACGACAGAAGCTGGGGCCGAGATGCTGCGGCAGGGTGGGACAGCGGCGGACGCGGCGGTGGCGGCTGCTTTGGCCCTATGTGTTGCCGACCCTGCGAATGCAAGTTTATTGGAACGATGCCATATCGTACTGCGGACGCGTGAAGGGCGCTTTGCCGCGATCGACGGAGCGAGCGCAATTCCGTCTTGCCTGCCAGAAACCCTGGGCACTGGACCATTGGTTACGCTGCGATCCCGTGCTTGCCGCAGGGGCTCGAAAGACCCCATGCAGAGTATGGCCGGCTGCCGCTTGCTGTAGTCGCTGCGCCGGGGAACGGCTAGCTGACGAGGGTTTTATCCCGCCACACCACTTGGCCGCTGCTTGGGCTCTGAATGCCGACGCACTGGCGAAGGGCGGTGCCGGGCCTTATCTCAAGGATGCGAGACCACCGGCCCGTTTCCGCCATATCCGTCTCGCGGCGTTGCTGCGGGCCTTTGGTGAATGCAGCGCCGCGGCAATCACCAGCGGAGAGACCGCTCGGAGCTTGGCAGATGGAGTTCGTTCCCGTGGCGGACATTGGCGCGCGGAAGATCTCGCGGCGAATGCAGCCTTGGACGGTGAGGTCCTCTACACCAGCTTCCGCGACTGTGAGGTCATCACAATCGGCCGTCAGGGCTGGGGCCACACCCTAATTGAGTTGCTATCCATCCTGGATCACTTGCCTCTTTTTGGCGATAATCTGACGGGCGCCGAAGCCTGCCGTTTGATTGCTGTCATCGAAACCTGCTTTGCGGACCGACCCCAGCGGCTCGGCTCGCTCGAAGCCAAACCGGGCGGCCTTGCGTTCGAGACCCTCATTGCCCCCGACTTCGTTGCCGCCCGAGCCGCGGAGATCGCGCGGCGCATGGCCGAGGACTCGCCCGCCGTTGCACCCGACGAAGCGCCGACTACGAAGGTGACAGAGGGCAAAGACACTACGCATCTTTCGGCGCTCGACGCGGAGGGCGCGACTGTGGCGCTGTCCATGTCGATCGGTCCCTATTTTGGGCTTCGCGCGACGGATGCGGCGTTCGGCCTGCTCCCGCGATCCGGTACCCAGAGCTCGTGACGTCACGGAGATGTCACCGGTAATCGTCACGCGGAGTGACCGCGTGCTCCTTTCTGTCGGTTGCTGCAGGTAGCGAGCGTATTCCCGGCGCAATCGTCCAAACGATCGTCAACGTAGTCGACCGCGGATTCAGTTTGGTCGAAGCGCTACGAGCGCCGAGGGTGAGTGTGTCGGAAAGCGACGTGCGCGCTTATGTCGACGTAGGACCCGAGGCGATCGCCACGCTTCGCGCACGCTGGCCCGGTCTGGAGGTGAGCGGCGTGGGAGGACATCACCTCGGCGTCGTCCAGGCGGTTGGACAAAATGCGGACGGTTTTCCCGATGGTGCTGCCGACGCTGCGTGGGACGGCACATGCGTTGTGGTGCCACCGTCAGCCTGAAATCCTGGAAAGTAAGAGATTTCGAGATAAACGCGACGCCCTTTTGGGTGGGCCAAATTAACGCCTGTTCCTCCAAATAACGATCCCATCCGTGGTTAAACCGCCCTGGCTTTCCCAGAGGCTCCGGCTTGTGAGAAGTAGGCGTCTATAATAGGGAGTACTATATTGCAATTCGGGATCTGCTGGCCTTCTTATGTGCCTCCGCTTGGCTCCCAAGCACGTGTCGGCGCCTCTCGTGGGAGACGCCACACGCCCCGCCCTCCCTACAAACTCCGGCGGGTCATCAAACCGCCACAGAGCCCACCCTGAGTTCCTTCGCCTCCTTACTGCGGTGAGCCTCCAACGGCGTCAGCCTGCAGCGGTTACTTTGCTTATTAGCTCGCGAATCTCGGGATAATCACCGTTACGCCGAGCTCGGTGTAAGGCGCATTGTTTGGACCTCGTTTCCCATTTGGAACGGCGCGCGGGCGGCGCAGCCTGCCGGTATTCGCGGAGCTCTCCTCGACAATCCGGATCTTCTCCTCAATCCGTCCAGTGCCGACGGGGTCGGCCGTCATTACCGAAAAGGGGCACCAACCCGAAGCCGGCATCAAAGCAACCGGTGCAGGGACTTGAGCAAGCTCTTGGGCATCGTTGTGATCGGTCTTGGGACGAGCTGAGCATCAGATGGAAGAAATATCCGGGTTCCCAGTGGCATTTCAATCCGCTGAGGTTTGTGATTCTGTTTCAGCGGCGGCCGCAATTTGCCGCAAACTCTCCTCGTCCAAGTGCTACCAATTCCAAAGCGTCGAAGCTTGCTCAGGCCTTGGGTAGAGAGCGAGAGGTCAGCCCCTGTGCATGGCTTCGCCGAAGGCCCGTTGGCCCCGGCTCCGGCCGCGCGTCAGGCCGGCTTAATGCTAACCTCGCCGTAAGCGGAGACCCGTATGTCTAGAAATTCGATCCCCCGCGTCCGGGTCAAGGGCGACCCCTTCTCTATAGGCTTCGCGATCGGGCGGGCCAGCGAATTCGGCTTCCTCGAAGGCGCCCTGCGCACCGACCAATATAGGGCGCTGGACGCCCGCTGGCGCGGGTCAGAATACCTGAAGACGCTAGAATCTGCGGCACGCGTTGCCTATCCCCGTATCGTGCGCGAGATCGAGGGGATCGCGGCGGGCGCCGGACAGGATTTCGAAGCGATCTTCCTTTGGAACTGCCGGGGCGACCTACGGCTTCCCGAGGATGTCCCCCCGGCGACGAAAGCGGTCGCCGCCACAGGCTGCACCTCGCTCCTGATTCCGGCGGAAGGCGACGGCCCAGCAGTAATCGCCCATAACGAGGACGGCGCGGCGGAGTTTCTCGGCGCCTGTCTCTGGGTTGAGGTCGAGCCCGACGAGGGCCCGGCCTGGAAGAGCTTCGCCTATCCCGCCACGCTGGCGGGAGATTTCGGCTTGAACGAGGCCGGGCTCGTCCAGGCCAACAACAACATCAGTCCTAACGATCTTCAGCCTGGGGTGCCGCGGCGGATCATATGCCGCGCGATCCTTGACGCGGGAGGGCTGGACGAAGCGCTCGAAATCCTGAAGCGCAAGGACCGTGCCTGCGGCTTTCATCACAATCTCGGTGAGGCGAAGACGCGCCGGCTCGTCTCTGTCGAGGCCCCAGCCTCGGGCTGCGCCGTTCGGGAGGTCGCCTCACCCCGAGCTCACGCCAACCACCTGCTCTTCGAGGAATTCGACGGCCTGGAGCAGACGATCACCCTCTCTTCCCGTAAGCGCCAGGAGGCGGCGGACCGGATGATCGCGAAAGGCGCGCTCGCGGGCGGCCCGGAGGCAGTGCTCTTCGACGAGACCACCCCGATCTATGGCAACAAGGACCGGCGAGACGATAAAGCTCAGACCCTCGCCACCAGCGTCTTCGCGCTTTTCCCTGATCGCGTCGAATGGCGCGTGCACGCCGCGCCGAGCGAGTGCGACGCACTTAGCGGAACGATGCGCGTCGTCTAGTCCTCCGCCGCGACCGTCGAGCGGTCGGCGCTCCCCTGCGAAAGGATATCTCCCATCGCGGTGACAAGCCCGCCCTGGCTGGGAGCGGCATGGAAAGCGCTAAGAAGCTGAGCCGCGCTGAATACAGGCGCGTTTGATCTGCCCTGGCATGCCCCCCACGATTCCGAGAAGCGCTCATTCGCGCAGAATGGAGGTAGCCAGCGCCCTCAGACCTCCTGAACGTTCCACATCGCGAGGCTGCGGCATCTCATCAGTCCAGTGAGCGTCTAGCTTCGCGCGATTGGCGAGACAGACTGACCCAGCAAGATGGGTCAGATGAGCACGCGGCCTGCCGCTTATGCCCCCGCTCACAATCTTAGAGTGTTGTTGGTTCAAATCGCTCAGTCGCAGGCAGTACGCAGGCGCAACTGGTCTCTAGTGCAGCTGGTCTCTAGTAAAGTCACAAGTGCGCCAATATTGTTGAAAAAGTCCTCGGCCAAACCATCCAAGCGGCTCGCGCAGAACATTATTCCACGAGGTCTCGGATCATGAATCCTGATTCCAAGAAGAGCCTCGCCAAGAAATAGAATTCTATCGTCGGCGCTTGCTTTGTGGCGCGCCAGACTTTTTCAACAATATCCGCCACTTCCTTACGTTTCCTTCAGGCTAGGCGTTCAGTTCTGGGCTGTGAATGACCGGCA
>NZ_FUIG01000040.1:4540-11552 GCF_900149755.1 Mesorhizobium delmotii
TCCAGTTCCTTGTCTGCTGTCGTGAGACGATGGTTGAGGCGAAGGTAGTCCGTCCAAGTCGGCGTGCGGAATGTTTCTGTCCATTGCAAAGGCTCCTGAAGGTTGCGCTGCAGCGTCCAGTGTCGAGCACCGACGCGGCTGTGTACATGCCGGCGCTCGCGCATGAGGTCCAGGAACGCCTCGACATTTTTCTCGGGTATCAGATACTCAACCTTGACTACGATGGGCCCGCTCTTGGCCTCAGATCAAGCGCAACTGCCGGGGCGTCGAATTCTTCCAAAGGATCGGGCTCGGATTCGCGGCGCTCGCGAAGAGGAAACAGGAAACCGGCTGCAGCGACCAGCAGCAGGGCTCCAGCGGAGCCCTCCAGCGCCAAGGTCAGGGAATAGTTCTGGGCCACCGTGCCCCATACCCAACTGCCCGCCGCGATGCCGCCATCTATCAATGCATAATAGATCGAGATGGTCCGCCCCACGACCCAGCGCGGGCTCGCCAGCTGCACGCTCACGCCAAGCCCGGACCAGGCGGTGACCCAACCCGCGCCGCCCAAGGCGAGTGCCATTGCCGCCACCGCAAGCGAAGAGCTCAGTGCAAGGGAAAGGGAGCACGCCGCGCAAGCGACGCACGCAAGCGTCATCAGTCGTTCTTGAGACAAGATCCGCCTGAACAGGCTGTTGGAGATGCCGGCAATGAGGGAGCCTGTCCCGAAGCCGGCCATGAGCGTGCCATAGGCGAGCGGCCCTCCCGCCAACTGATCGCGGACAATCAAGGGCAGCAGAGCGAGTATGGCGATACTTGCCAGGCCAAAGAGGGTTCCGCGGGCGATCGCAGCTTTGATCTCCGAAGACATCGCCGTGAAGCGCAGCCCGTCATAGATCGCCGTCCTCATCGACGCGCGCGGGAGCCGGGAGGAGCGAACCTTCCACTTGCAGCGCCATATGGTGCCCAGAGGTACCAGATAGCTGAGTGTGGACACGGCGAGAGCCGTCACAAGCCCGAACGAGGCAACCACGATGCCGCCGAGCGCCGGGCCTACGGTCCGGACAGTGTTGAATCCGACGGAGAGCAGGGTGACGGCAGCGGGAACGTCGCGTCGGTCCACGAGATCGCCAACCGAGGCTTGCCAGGCGGGATCGTTGAGAGCACCGCCGCATGCAATTAAAAAGCTGAAGCCGAGGATCATCCACGGGTCGGCAAAGCCCAGCGCCACAGACGCGGTCAGCATTGCAGATGCTGTAGCCATAATGCACCGGCCGGCGAACATGACCCTGCGACGGCTGAAATTGTTGGCGATAGCCCCTACGAAGACAGACAAGATGAACGCGGGCAGGTTCGAAAGCCTGCACCAGCGCAACCATCAGATCGGAAGTTGAGACTGTCGCCATCAGGCAGCTGATGGCGACAGTCTGCATCAGCCAGCCGAGACTCGAAACCTGCGTGGCGAGCCAGATCGAACGAAAGGTCCGGTTCCTGAGCGGCGCAAATGTCGTGGGCGAAATTGACTCCATCTGCGCGCGCCATCCCCATCATCTTCTCGAGCTCATCGCCTTCGGTCTACCGGTCCCTTGATCTACACCTTTTTCCAGACGCGATCCCCCCTGGAGGGTGGCAGGATCAGGGCCATCTTAGCCCGGCCCCATGCTCTCTAACGGAATAATTGCTTTGACAGGGACGAGCTCTTTTTCTGGAGAGCAATGTCTGATGAGGCACTTGATCCGCCAAATCGTCATTCCTTTTATAGCTTGGGCTTCGTCGGGTCTGATAATACCGAGGCCGGAAATGCTCGATTGTGGTCGGTGTTTTGTTGAAGGTTTTGCCTCATGGCAGATCTGGGCTCAAGGGCGCGGATCGCCATGACGGCGACGGTCGAGACCATCCCTGCGCAGGATCTAGGCAGCCATTGCGCTTTCACCTTCTGTATGTTCCACATCGGGACGATCGCCGGCATGCCGATGAGGCCAGTGAGCGTCTTGCGGCGCGCGATTGGCGAGACGTATTTCCCCAACCTCACATGAGGTCGCGTCGAGAAATCGTCATGTTCCAGTCCCTCCCTTTTGAGCCTCTGGCGCGGTCAATCCGCACCTTAGTTCTGTCGACACCACGAGCGGGGCATTCGTTCTCAAAGAGAAATACCCATTCGCAAGACCTCACCGCCGAAAAGTGTTAGCACCTCGGGACGCGAAGTTGTGCCAAAATGCGGTGACTGCTGAAATGCGGGAGGCGGAATCTACCTCGGTTTGAAATGTTGCTTCTGCGCGATCTGCTGCACATAGCGTATTCGCCGTCGCATGGTGGAGTGTGGCACGACTGACCAGCATCACCGCGCATTTTTCAAGTCCCACCCTGCGATCCTTCACACGGCGAGTGGCTCGTGGGAGATCTGGCCAGTGAGGATGCGCTAGTTCATGGGAACGTCTCTGGGTTGCAAACGGATGGCAAGCAGTTGGGACTTAGGACAACGGTGGATCACCTGTTAGAGGGCAGGTCTTACCCGACACACTCATACGGCGAGGGGCATAGTTCGCGTCGTTCCAGAACTACATGGCCCGGGCCCACCCGATGATTAGACACCAGATATATGTTGCTTCGTGCTCATCGGCCGCCACCTTCCTTGTCTCATTAGAGCCAGCGACTGCCCTGCCGTTAGTGCCGGGCCAAGCCGCAAACGACGAACAGGATGACGCCTATTTTCGCCGAGTGTTCCGTCGGTTTGCGAAGACGAGATGCCGAGTTCGTGCGATAACATGGTGCCAGTGTTCAAGGAACCGCCTCTGCCTTTTGCCGCTCGATCTTGGCGACCTCGGCGTTCAGCCTCCCGCCGACGATTCTCGGCGGCCATGCAGGGCTTGATGCCGATCGCCATGATCTCGATCACAGGCATAGCGCATGCCGCATAGCTTCAGTATCCAATCATGTCGACTTCGGAACACTCCATCAGCTTATCTCCTGTAGCGGCGCAATCGACCTGCGGGCCACATTCCGCCGCAGCGCGTCCGGAGTGAAGATGGTGACGTCGGGGCCCCATCACGCCGACATCAATGAACCTCGCGCCCAGGTCATCCAAAACACGGGCCTAGTGATGGCTAGTCGGACAGGCTTCGATGCCGATCAGGCCTATATGGGGACATCGTCCGCCGCAGCTTTCGACGGATGGGCCGCGCCCTTCGCGTCAACAGCGTGCATCTGAAAGACATGCTTGGCGCTATCCAGACTTGTGCCAGCTTTCTCCATGGGATGGCTCTCCTCATTTAACTTTCGATAGCCACACTTTGGCACATTGCGATGCCGATCAGGCCACATTTCAAAAACATCGTTTCATGGAGGAGGTATTTCACAAGTAGAACGATTTCGGCATGGATCGTGCGTCGTGAAGAGTTATTCTTAGCTATGGAAGGCTCAAAGGAATCTCTCGTCCGGCACAGCCTGACTCGGTGCAAATCTAAGGAGTTCGCGTGCAAGACCACTTGTTTTCTGATCTTCGTCGGACAAACCCTGGGAGGGCGGCTACGAAGCCGCACGTGGAATTTGGACCGTGGCTGTGGAATTCGCATCTATGGAACGGTGATGGCATCGCAGGACGACTTCGACATAATCGTCGAGAGCAGGAGTGGTCATGCGGGTTCGCCGCATCGAAGCATCGATCCCATTTGATCGCGGCGCAGATCATCGTCGGCCTGCAAATTTTGGTCTCACGCTATCCGACCTGCTCGACTCACTTGGTTCCCGTTACTGAATCAAACGCGACCCGAAATGGCCGGCCCCGCCGGGGCGCTCGCGCCGGTTTGCGTGATTTCGCTCAACGAGAGATTATGGAGATACATAGAGCCGCCAACTCCAGGCTTGCAGCTGCGGCTCGCTAGCTAACTCCCTGAATGCCGGTCTTCTCCCTCTTTCACTGGAAAAAGACATGACATCTTCTGATACATTGAACGCCGTTTTCAAGTATATCGAAGGGAACCGCACCAGATCTCTCGAACGTCTGATGGAATATCTTCGTCATCCAAGCATCAGTGCCGAGAACATAGGTATCGACGAAGTAGGTGCCCTACTGGTCGAAATGCTGACGGAAATAGGACTCGAAACCAGCTTGGTGCCGACGGCGGGGAATCCCATGGTTGTGGCGCGGTGGGAAAGGGCCCCGGGCAAGGCTACGGTACTGCTCTACGGACATTACGACGTGCAGCCGCCCGACCCAATCGACCAATGGGTCTCACCACCGTTTGAGCCCACACTACGCGACGGCCGGCTTTTTGCCCGTGGTGCCGGCGATAACAAAGGCCAGCATTTCGCACAGGTCCTGGCGATTGAGTCTCACTTAAAGACGCATGGTGCGTTGCCGTGCAACATCATCTTGTTGTTGGAAGGCGACGAGGAGATTGGCAGCCCGCATATTGCCGATTTCGTGCGTGCCAACACGGATGCCCTAAAGGCTGATCTTGCCGTCACTGCCGATGGCCCTCGTCATGCGAGCGGTGCACCTGTGATCAAGTTTGGAACGCGCGGCGTGGTCTCATTTGAGCTGCGTTGTCGCCACGCCTGCCGTGACCTGCACTCGGGTAACTTTGGTGGCGTTGTGCCCAATCCGATCTGGACGTTGGTGCACCTTCTCGGAACCATGAAGAATCCCGACGGCGAAATTACCATTGATGGCCTCCACGAGGACATCGAACCTCCATCACCGGAGGAGCTTGTTGCGGTCGAGCGCCTGCCGCTCGATGTCGAGGCTGTTATGCGGAGCCTGCGTATTTCGAGACTTGATGCGCCGAAGGAAACGCCGTTTTATGATCGGCTCTGCTTCCGGTCGACGCTGACGATCAACGGCTTCCATGGCGGGTATGGCGGGCCTGGTAGCAAGACCGTCCTCCCCAGCGAAGCATTCGTGAAGTGCGACATACGGCTCGTGGAAGCGCAAGATCCTCAAGACGTCCTTCGCAAGGTAGCCGACCATGTGGAGAAATACGCCCCCGATGTGGAGTTCGTTGCGCTAGAGAGCATGTCCCCCTCGAAGACGCCGATCGCCTCTCCCTTCACCGAACCGCTGCGCCGTGCTTTCGTTGCTGCGCAAGGTGAGGAGCCTCTGCTGATCCCCGCAGGATTCGGCAGCCTGCCCGGTTATGTCTTCACCAAAATCCTCGGCATTCCTGCTTTCGTCACTCCATACGCCAACTACGATGAGGCAAACCATGCGCCGAATGAGAATCTAACCCTCAGCTGTTTCTACAGCGGGATTCGCACAGGCGCTGCATTATTGCATGAGCTTGGCTCGTTGCGACTTGGCGAATGATCGATTAGCGGTCTGTCCCTGGGATACTACGCAGTCTTTCCGCGGCCCAATTCCGACATCGCGCTTTCGACAGGTTCAAGGCGGCCTGGGATAGCTTTGTGGACGATGCGGGACAGCCGATCAGGATTTGTGTTGAGCCGCGCTTGGCCGCCCGGCAATTCGGTGAAGCAATGCCGCCGACACGCCGTCCAAAGGGAGTCGGCACTAGGCTATATCTTAAATTTATTCAGGACGAACCATTAGGGTGGTGCAGCTGATGCCAAAAATAAACGCCGGGCGCTTGCTCTCGGAACTCAGACGTTTCGCGCAATTCGGTGCGTATCGGACGGGTGTCCATCGCCCGACCTATTCGAAAGAGGACATGGATAGCCGCCACTGGCTTGCGCAGCAATACGAAGCCGTAGGCCTTCAGGCTCATATCGATGGGGTGGGCAATGTGTTCGGCATGCCGCCCTCGGAGCGGCGATCGCTGTTGATCGGGTCGCACGCAGAATCCGAGAACCATGCCGGCTGGCTCGACGGGGCGCTTGGCGTAATGTACGGCCTTGAGATTGCCCGGACCTTCGCGGAAACACCGGACTGCGCTGGCCTTGCCGTCGCCCCAGTGGCGTGGGCGGATGAAGAAGGTCACTACGTCTCAATGCTCGGAAGTCGTTCATTCATCAGTGACATTGACGAGGCGGAGATTGACCAGGCTGTGAATGTCCATCATGGGCTGCCGCTCAGGGACGCGCTCAATACGGCCGGCCTGGCCGGCGTTCCCCGATCTCTGCTGGAACCGAAACGCTACGTCGGTTATCTGGAAGCACACATAGAACAGGGCGACTCGCTGGAAGCCTCGGGCAACCGGATCGGTGTTGTTACAAGCATCGTTGGAATCTGGCAGTACTCAATCGCTTTTTGCGGCATCCAAAATCACGCCGGTACGACGCGCATGGCTGTCAGAAAGGATGCCGGCGTCGCTGCAGCGACGCTGGCCATGGCAATTGCCGAGCGCTTTCCGAAAGTGGCCGGCCCGCGTTCCGTGTGGACCACAGGCCACATTAGCCTGGAGCCGGGTGCTCCCAGCATAATTCCGGGGAGGGCAGAGATGCTGTTCCAGTTCCGGGATTCAGAGATCCCGGTGCTTGAGCGCCTCGATACGGTACTAAGGCAACTGGTAGAAGAGACCGCGATTAGGTCGGGCTGCCGTGTCGAGATCAAGCGGACCGAGACCGGCAAGCCATGGCAGATGGATCCGGTCTTCCAGGCAGCGATAGAGAATGCGGCCGCACGCCATGCACCCGGCGCCTATGTGAGGATGCCAAGCGCAGCCAGTCACGACGCGCAGGTTGTGGCCCGTAAACTGAGAGCCGCTATGCTTTTCGTGCCAAGCATCGGCGGTATCAGCCATCATTGGACCGAAAACACAGACGATGCCGACCTGGTGCTCGGCTGTCAGGTGCTGGCTGATGCCGCCGAGACGGTCCTGCGAGGCGAAAGCAGGTAGCGGTTGGCATCCGAATGGAGTCATGAGAGCGGGTCGATGCGATCGACGCCTACAAGCGCCGACAAGCCGCTGATGCTCGCTGATATCAGATTCACAAACCGCCGCGCCGCCGCACGCCGGCTCATCCCCTCCTTCTCAACCGCATCGATCACCCGATTGCGTAGATCCTGTGCGTAGGCTGCTATCATCCATACTGGCCTCCTTTCCAGCCAGCAGGTTGAATCAGGAGGGTTCTGTGT
>NZ_FUIG01000014.1:0-225 GCF_900149755.1 Mesorhizobium delmotii
ATCGTCTGCGGCCATTGCCGCAATTGCCGGGCGGGCAGGGGGCATCTGTGCCGCAACACGCTCGGCGTCGGCGTCAACCGGCCGGGCGCCTTCGGTGAATATCTGGCGATCCCGCAGCACAACGTCGTGCCGATCCCCGATGACGTGCCCGACGAGATCGCCGCAATCTTCGATCCCCTCGGCAATGCGGTTCACACCGCGCTGTCCTTTGATCTCGTCGGCGAG
>NZ_FUIG01000058.1:0-4197 GCF_900149755.1 Mesorhizobium delmotii
ATCCGGCGCAGCTCCCCGGCGGCGGCCAGGCGCTGCAGGGTTTTGTCCACGGCGGCGCGCGCGCCGAGATCGGCGAAGTCGCCGGGGGTCCAGACCTCGTCGGGTTTGGACTCAATGCGGGCAAGCAGGCGCGAGCGAAGATCGGCATTGGGCTCAACTATACACATGTCCGAAATATGCGACAAATTTCGGACAAAGGCAAGGTATGAGTCCGAAATATGCTACAATTTTCGGACACTCAGCGGTCGCGCCCGCGCTGAGGCGGGCCGCCATTCGCCGCTGGCGGCGCCAGACGAGTTACCCCGGCGCGGATGCTGTAGGTGTCTCTCGACGATCCAGCGCAATACAGCACGTATGTCGATGAGGCCGAGCGCCTGCGCCTTGCTCGCCGGCATGCCGACGCTCAGGCCAGCCGTTGCGCTGCCGCATCGGTGGCGAGGACGACACGGCGACTGGCGCACCTATCAGCGCTCGCTAATGAACCCCCGCCGTGGTCCTAGTGGTGTGGGTAATGGCCCTCACGCCGGCGCAGCGAGAACCTTCTGGACCGCCGAAGGTGAACATCCGGCCACCTTGGCAACCTGCCTAACGGACAGCCGCTCGGCCTGATCAGATCATGGTCCAGCACCACGGGCCTGCCGGTCTTCCACGGCTCGCCCTTGGCTTCCGCCTTGGCTTTGGCCTTGGCGATCCCTTCCATCTGCCGTTCCTTCCTGAGAGCCGTCTCAAACTCGGCAATCCAAAGGATGCTAAACACGAGCTTCCCCGTCCGGGTGGTCGTATCAAGCGAGGCATCGTCCTGCACCTTGAACCCGACACCCTTCTTATCGAGGTCCTTGACGATCTGGCGGAGGTGCGCCGCTGTGCCAGTCTATCGACCTTGGAAACCGAGCACGGCAGTTATTATGAACGGAAAGGCCGCGCCGCCAACCAGCAAGGAATTACGAGGGCATGCGCGAAGTTGCTTAGTTGGTCGGCACGTTCGCCGTGCCGGGCGCTAATTTGGGCTTCGCAGGATGGATCGCAGAAACGACCATGCCTCCCGCTGCTCTTCATCAATCGCTTTGGATTCGTCCCAACCTTGCAGCCAAGAGCGTCGCTTTTTGGTCAATAGGGGATAAGGGCAGGCCGATCGGGGCAGCTTTAGGCAGTAATGCGTCTATGCCTTCGTCTCTCGGGTCGGGCTTGCCCACGTGTGTGCCTCCCTATGCTTTCCGCCAGGCGCTTCTATTCGCGCGGAGTTAAAGACGGTTCAAGGGTCAGAAGAGGAAACCGACCACGGCAGTTATTATGAACGTAAAGGCCAATTCCGCGACTTGGCCGAGAAGGAGTTGTAAAGTGCGGCGGCCTACCCCGCGCGGCGAATTTCCTCTCGCTTCGGAAGCTTCCAGTTTGGTCTTGGGAAATGACAGGTGTAGCCATTGGGATAGCGCTCGAGGTAGTCCTGATGCTCCGGCTCGGCCTCCCAGAAATCGCTGACCGGCACCACCTCGGTCACGAACTTACCGGGCCAAAGCCCGGATGCTTCGACATCGGCGATGGTGTCTTCCGCAACGCGCTTTTGCTCGTCGTCTTTATAGAAGATCGCCGAGCGGTAGCTCGCGCCGACATCGTTGCCCTGGCGGTTGCGCGTCGTTGGATCATGGATCTGAAAGAAGAATCCCAGCAGATCGCGATAGCTGATCGTGTCTGGATCGAACACGATCTCGATCGCCTCAGCGTGGCTGCCATGATTGCGATAAGTAGCGCTAGGGACCTCACCGCCGGTGTAGCCGACGCGGGTGGAAATCACGCCGGGGTAGCGGCGGATCAGATCCTGCATACCCCAGAAGCAGCCGCCGGCAAGCACTGCGCGTTCGGTCGTCATGGTCTCTGACCTCCTGAATTTGGGTTCATCGCCAATATAGGCATTGTTGCCATCTTTTTTCAGTCGCAGGCCATTTGACACAAACGCGTCGCCCGATGGAAATTATCCTGAACAGCTAGCGCAGTGCACGCGCCATGTCAGTCGACACGATCATGGGCAAGTATAGAGACCAACGCGAGCCACGTAGGCATCGGTATGACGATGAGCCGGTTTCCTTTTCGGAACGGGCTTCCGAACCAAGCTACTTTCAGCGGCCCGCGATTGGGACCGCAGACCCTGCCGACGCCGAGATATTGTGGTTCAATGCCAGCACGGGTTTTGGCTTCGTCAAACTGTCGGACGGCACGGAAGCTTATCTGCACATCCGAGTGTTGGAGGCTGCCGGAAGCCGCGCTGTTTCCGAGGGGACACGTCTCAAGGTCGCGGTTGAAGAAAGTCCAAGAGGTCATCAGGTCGTGCAAGTGCTGGAGATCAGCGATCAGATCGCGAAAACGCCGGCAGATGCGCGCCTTGCTGAGGGGTCCATCGCCGGGAAGGGTGGTGCGCAGCTGGAGGGCGAGGGCACGGTCAAGTGGTACAATCCCGAAAAAGGCTTCGGCTTCATTGCTCCCGATAACGGTGAGAAGGACGTTTTTGTTCATGCCACCGCGTTGAACCGCTCAGGGCTCAGCGTGCGGGTGGAGGGACAGAAAGTGTTTGTCGAATGCGGGCAGGGCAAGAAAGGCCTGGAAGTCCGGAGCATTCGCCTCGCCTAGAAGCCAATACGTTGGCCAAGGGCCAAATTGCCGGTCATACAAAGAAAAAGCCCACTGCCGGGAGGAGGTGGCAGCGGGCTCGATTTGAAATGCAGCGCGGGAGGAGGTGCACCGCATTCAGCGCCGGCATCGCATCTGGGAGGAGTAGATGGCCGACAACAGGATCATATCGAGCGTCGCAGATATTGCAATGCACAAATTACATATCGCACGTGCGAAAGCGTTACCTGGGTGTAGGCATCGACATTGTCTCGAAAGATCCACCCACCAAATCGTTGCAACAGCTGGCGGCTTTAGAGATTAATGGTGCTGGTCATTTTGCTCTCCTTTGTTTGTTGCAAGGAGGGCAGAATACTATGCTGGCCGAGCGCGGCCGTTCTTATTAAAGTCCCGCGGCTTAGGCAGCTTAATCGGCATAGTCGCCAGCTCGGGATAAGGTCCCTACGAGCATATCGACAGCATCAAGGTGAAGACCCGCGATTTCCGATAGAAGCTGCAGCGGATATACCGTCATCATGTGGTAGTCTGGCCCGCATGACGACGCTTTATCTCAATTGGCGCGGAAGACGGTGAATCCCACAAAGCCGAATAAAACGCATCCGCCGAAATGGATCGAGCCTCAGCTGACGCGCCTGGTCGACGAAGCGCCCAACGGCCCCGATTGGCTTCACGAAATCAAGTACGACGGATACCGCATGCACGCGCGAATCGACGGCAGCGACATCCGCTTGCTCACCCGCACCGGCCTCGATTGGTCGCATCGCTATCAAGCGACGATAGCGGCCCTCCGCGCGCTGCCGGTGAAAGAGGCATATGTCGACGGGGAGCTGTGCGCCGTCCGGGCAGACGGCGTCACCTCCTTCAGCCGCCTGCAGGCCGCTATGGACGAGGGCCGCACGGGCGATCTTGCCTTCTTTGCTTTCGATCTTCTGTTCCTGAACGGAGAAAGCTTTGCGAAGCTGCCGCTCATCGACCGCAAGGCGCGACTGGAAGGCCTGTTTTCGACCGACATGCCTGGCCTGCGCTTCAGCGATCACGTGATCGGCAACGGGCCTGCGTTCCGCAAGCACGCCTGCCGGCTTGCACTCGAGGGCGCAATCTCAAAGCGGATCGACAGCGCCTATGCATCCGGCAATCGCGGCCTATGGGTCAAGTCAAAGTGTCTCAACAGAGAGGAATTCATCGTCGTCGGCTGGACCGATCCGACTGGAAGCCGGTCGCACATCGGCTCGCTGCTTCTCGGCTACTACACCGATGATGGTCGTCTGTTATATGCGGGCCGCGCCGGCACGGGCATCACGGTTGCAGAGCTCAAGCGATTGGCTCGCCGGCTTGGGCCGCTTCAGACAGCTCGAATGCCCCTCGACGTTCCGCCGCCGCGCGAGAGCCGGTTCGGCTCGCCGCTTGAACTGTCGCGGGTGCATTGGGTCAGGCCTGAAGTGGTGGTCGAGGTCACCTATCTCACCTGGACGGAAGACAATCTCCTGCGCCAGGTCTCGTACCAAGGCGAGCGTCAGGACAAGCCAGCCCGGCAGGTAGTGCGCTCCCCGCCCCATCCCTGATCGACATCGGGCC
>NZ_FUIG01000058.1:4207-59457 GCF_900149755.1 Mesorhizobium delmotii
CCTTGATCAGCGACTTCGCCGACACCGAAGGGTCGAGCCAATCCGCCCACGCGCTGCGATCGAGGATAACAATCTGCCTGTCATGATAGGGCGCGATATCGGGCCCAGGCTCCATCGTCAGCATGGTGAAGGCTTCGCCGACCTCCGGCGTGTCACGCCAGATTCCAGCAATGCAGAAGATCGGCTCGTCCTTCTTTGTGAAGAGCCACTTGTCTTTTCGCTTCTTCTTGGGGTCGATCGGATCGGTGAACTCGTAGAAGCCGTCCGCCACGATGAGGCACCGGTTCGACGAGAACTCCCGGCCCTCTGAACGGAAATTATAGACGGGCCGCTTGTTCGGTCCGGGCCAGCTCCAGCGCCGTTGCACCATGTCGCCTTCGCCTCGGACGCCCTCGATAGTCCTGATGATCGGCGCCACGTCCGTGATCTTGATGTCCTCGCGCGCCTGGAGGTTCGGCGCTCCTTCTCCGAAGCGGATCTTGATCTTCAGGTCGGCAAAGTCCTCCACGATCGAAGCGACATCCACCGTCAATCGATAATCATTGCACATCGGTCCTCCGTCTGTCCTCCGTCCGATCGCATTGCACCGCGATCGAACCGAAACCTGCCGGTCCCCTATCGGCCCCAATGCGCTCATTTCGGAACATGCCCAGCCGACTAAGTGGCGATTGGAAATCAATACCCCTGCGCCGCAGTGTTCTGGTTTGTGCCTCAAAAATCGCATAAAAGGCAGTGTGGAACGGGCTGAGCAGTTCCTGAACCGCCCGGCGCCTATCCAGCGGCGATAATAATTCAGATGTTCGCAGATCGGTCGCTCCACTTCCCGATCGGCGAACGCCAGCAAGGAAATGCATCAGATCCCTGGTCTTCGGCGTTTACGGCTAGGTGCCGCAGACGCAGACGTTTGCAACTGCCAGGAAAGGCTTTCACCGGTAGCAGTCGGTCACGCACACGACCCAGATACAGCACGGAAACAGCAGCGAGCCCGCCGCGTGAAGAGCTTGGGACGCCGCTCGGTTCGAACCCACTGCTCCGGCATAGTCTGCCGGGTATGCGCACGATTGTCGCTAAGCGCCGAGCGGATTTTCGGCCAGGGGAACTCCGGGCATTCCTCGCGCCCTCGCCCTCGCGCAACACCGCATGCTTAACAAAAACGATAGCACGCACTCTCACAATTAATGGCCAGCGACGGCCGTTCGGCAGCGGGCTTCGTCGCTAGCGAGGACGAGGGTGTCGAGTCTACAACCAAATGTCGGGGGTCGGACATGGACGGCAGCTTACCATTCAGGTCATTGAAAGCTTTATTCCTTTGGCACGATTAGTGCAACGGATGATCCGCAAACGTTGCACGGAACCGATAGAATGTGAGGGGAGCGTCATCCAGATTTTTGCGTTGATCGTCCACTCAGTCTTCACCCAGTGGCAGCCGCGCAGGCGCTGGCGGACGCCAGCCAGCCCGATAGCCCATCGATCCAGTCGGCGGAGAACAGTAGACAGAATGGGAGAGACACCAGTATGAACTGCGAATGTGAAATGGTTGCTCGGGTAAGCGCCATCGCCTTGCTCTGGACGGCCACCGCTGCATCGGCGAACGAAGGCATGTGGATGCCGGCCCAGACTGCGGAAGTGGGCGCGGCCATGCGCGCGGATGGGCTCCAGATCGATCCCGCGCAGCTGAGCCGACTGGACGCTGCCCCGCTCAACGCGATCGTATCATTGGGCGGATGCTCCGCCTCCTTCGTCAGCCCGCAAGGACTGGTCGCGACCAATCATCACTGCGTGTTCCGATCCATGCAGTACAACAGCAAGGAGAGCCAAGACTATCTCACCAACGGCTTTCTGGCGAAGAGCCTGGGTGAGGAATTACCCGCGGTGCCCGGCAGCCGCATCTATGTGATCGAGGATATGCCGGATGTGACCGCCGACATGCTCAAGGGCGTATCGGACAAGCTGAACGGCTTTGCCCGCTATGAGCGGCTCGACACGAACCGCAAGGCGCTGATCGCCGCATGTGAAGAACAGCCCAATCGCCGCTGCGACGTAGGGTCCTATTATGGCGGCGCCTCCTACTATCTCCAGCAGAAGCTCGAAATTCAGGACGTGCGCCTCGTCTATGCGCCCGGGCTCGGCATAGGTAACTTCGGCGGCGAAACGGACAATTGGATGTGGCCGCGCCACACAGGCGACTTTGGCTTTTATCGCGCCTATGTCGCCCCTGATGGTTCCTCCCGGCCTTATGCGCGCGACAACGTGCCCTACCGGCCGAAGAACTGGCTGCGCATCGCCTCTAAAGGCGTGCAAGAAGGCGATTTCGTGATGGTCGCCGGCTTTCCCGGAGCAACCAATCGGTTCCTCACCGCGGATGAAGTCCGGTTCAACTTCGCGCACTACGAACCGCTGTTGCAGCATTTGCTGTCGGATTATGCGGCCCAGATCAAGCAAGCCACGGCAGGCAATCGCGAAGCGCAGATCCGCTACACCTCCATCCTGCGAGGCGTGGAAAACTACAAGAAGAAGCTGGCGGGCGATCTTGCCGGCGCCGACGCGATCGGCCTCGACGGGCGCAAGGCTAACGAGGAGAAAGCTTTTCGCGCCTGGGTCACTAAGTATCCCGTACGGCAGACGCGCTTCGACGCAGCAATCCGCGAACTGGACGCGATGGTGAGCGAGAATAGCCGGGCTTCGCTGGCGAGGCTGCGCCAGGCGCTGCTGGACCGCGCGCAAATCCTCTCATCGGCACGCACTCTCTATCGCTGGGCGAAGGAGCACGAGAAGCCCGATGAAGATCGCGAAAGCGGCTTTCAAGATCGTGACCGTAACGAGACCGTGGATCAACTGACGCAGATCGAACGCAGTTATCTGCCCGTCATCGATCGCAAGCTGTTCGAGGCTGCGCTCGATGAATATCGCCGGCTGGACGCAAAGGACCGCGATACTGCGTTCGAAACCACTTTGGACCAAATTGGCCTTGACCGACTTTATGCAGACACCAAACTCGCAGACACGGCAACGCGGCTCGGCTGGCTCGGCAAGCCCGCTGCTGCCTTCGAGGCGTCGGACGATCCTTTCATCAAGCTGGCGGTCGCGCTCTATCCCGGCGACATAGCTGCGAAGCACGCTGCGAAGGACCGCGCTGGACGCAGCCAGGCGGCTCGCGCCATCTATATGCACGGCCAGCGTGCCTACCGCCAGGCAATCGGCCGGCCGATGTATCCCGACGCGAATGGCTCGCTGCGCATCACCTGGGGCAAGGTGGCGGGGCGAACACGCGACGGGCAGATCTGGATGCCCTTTACCACGGCCGAGGGACTTCTGGCCAAAGAAACGGGCAAGGGTGAGTTCGACGCTCCAAATGCGGCTATCGCAGCGATCCGAGCCAAGGATTATGGCCCCTATGTCGCGCCGGCGCTGGGCACGTTACCGGTCAACTTCCTGTCCACCGCCGACATCACCAACGGCAACAGCGGCTCGGCGACGCTGAACGGACGCGGCGAGTTCGTGGGTCTCGCCTTCGACGGCACGCTCGAGGGCGTAATTTCTGACTGGGAGCGCAACGCGGACCGCAGCCGCAGCATCCATGTCGACGGTCGCTTCATGCTCTGGACCATGGACAAGATTGACGGCGCTAGCCGGTTGCTCAAGGAGATGGGAGTGCTACCGGCGTCGCGCTCCTGAGCGGGGTAGTCTGGCGGTAGGCGAACGAGTCGGCGTCAGCCAGCCAGAACGGCACATCGGGACATTGACGTGACCTTGCCACAGCGATCGTTGATCGTGCTCGAATCGGCCGGCGCTCCAACGCATGCGCAACATTCGAAGGTTCGCCAGCGCCTGAGCAGTTGCCAATTCCGTTTCCCCCTTGGCATACCCGTCCAATGACGTAACTCGGTGCAGTCGCACCGAGCAACGCTTGTTCGTCTACTCGAAAACGAGCAACCCGAGTTCTGAAGCCGCGTTGAACCGACTATTCCCTCGCAATGGAGACAAGACGATGCAGCTCTTCTGTGGAGAAAATGCCGAAATGAAAACCGCCGGACAGGAACAACGGCGGTCCACAGGAACGGGAGGCCACAGATGTGCAAGGTTTACGCGAGACAGGATCCCGAAGGATACCGCCAGACCAACCGTTCGGTCCGTGTTGCCGGCCATTCGACCAGCATCCGGCTCGAGGCCGCTTTTTGGACACTTCTCGACGAAATTGCCGAGAGCCAGGGTCTGTCAACGACGAAATTTATCTCCAAGCTCTGTGACGAGGCACTCGAGATCAACGGAGATATCCCGAACTTCGCGTCTATGCTCAGGACTACCTGCGCACTCTATCTGCGCGGTTACCGGCCCTCACACGAGCGTCTTAAATTCAAGCGAAGCTGCGTGAAGGCGAGAGGGCGCAGGTGGAGCATTTGCACCTGCGCGCGGACACGAATTTGCTCGGTCGCTAGACCTTGGATCAAGCGGAACGCTGGGCAGACTCTTTCCCTAGCTGGTGACTCCGCCGGTGAATGCTTGTTTGCGTCGAACCGTTTGTAATTCGCTCGACTGGCATTGATGCGCCCCTCGTGGAACGGGATAAATCTGCAGGGGGATAGGAATGGTGCCCAGAGGTGCCCGACCCGGTCGGTGCTTATTTCGAAGCCTCTGTAAACTCGCGCATATACACAAGCCCTAGGCGATACCTGTGTCGCCGATGCCACAATGGCAGGATGCTTACAAAAGAGGACATATCAGACCTAATAGCTGAGCGGCCGTTGTAGCAAACCTGAAAAAATATCAATCAATCAAAGTATTACCGCCTTGGCATGCTCCTTGCGAGGTTCATGCAGATCTTAGTAGTGTAAGCGTCCTTATCCGGGATGCAGCGCTCACCGGGGAGGTAGAAGCCTTGAAATCCAAAGATGTGCGTGCCCAAGCCTATTCGATGCCGCTTACAAGCCCCGCCTACCCTACGGGGCCATATCGCTTCGTGGACCGCGAGTACCTTATCATCACCTACCGGACGGACCCCGACCGGCTACGCGCCGTAGTCCCTCAGCCACTCGAATTCGATGATCCCTTGGTAAAGTTTGAGTTCATTCGCATGCCCGACTCTGCGGGTTTCGGGAGCTATATTGAGTCCGGCCAGGTCATTCCCGTTAGGTTTAACGACGTGATCGGCGGCTATTCGCATGCCATGTATTTGGACGACGGACCGCCAATTTTGGGTGGCCGTGAGTTGTGGGGATTCCCGAAGAAATATGCACATCCTGCGTTAGAGGTCTATGGAGACACACTGGTCGGCACCCTCGACTACGGCCCGGTCCGGATCGCAACAGGCACCATGGGCTTTAAACATTGGGCGCTCGACCACAGCGAGGTTCTGGCCTCACTGTGTCAGCCGACATTCCTCCTGAAGATTATTCCGCATGTCGATGGCAGCCTGCGCGTCTGCGAGTTGGTACGCCTTAAGATGGAGGACGTGACATTGAAGGGCGCATGGGGTGCTCCCGCAGGCTTGGACTTACGGTCGCATGCACTCGCGCCGATTGCAGAACTGCCGGTTCTGGAGGTCGTTTCAGCCGCCCATTTCATCGCGGATCTGACACTCGGCCTCGGGACAGTTGTTCACGACTATCTGGCCGAACCGCAGGCGGCGTGAACCCGAAGTCAAGGTGATCAGAAATGACCAGCATGTAGGTCGGGCAACAAAGAAAGTTGGCTCTCACGAAGCAGCATCAAGCCGTTGCGGAAAGTTTTCGGTGTGCCGTTCGCGGACGGTGTGGCCGTGCGACGACTGTTGCGATGACGATGAGCCCACCTCGTAAAGCTAGATCGGAGTCATCGGATCTCGTAACAGAATCCCGCGCTCACAGCCCCACTCTGCGAGGGGCGCTGTATATGTCGCGGCGTCTATAGCGCGGGGCGACGCGTCAGTAAAAATGGAGTTGGTGAAAGCTGTGGATTCAAGAGTTCCTGTTGCCGAGCAGCAGAAAACGAAACCGAGCTTCCCCGATTTGGCATCGGCGACCAGCCATGATCGTCCGTTCTCCTGACAAACATCAAGAAAACAGAATCGACTTTTCAGCGGCATCGACCCGATGCTGGCGATAATGGCCGTTTTCGCTCCATTTCGCTCTTGGTCGCAGGAAGGTTGCCCGAACAGCACGGACTCGTCCGCGTTGAGCCGATCGCCACGAATGTTCGAAGTTACTCATCGGCTTGCTGCGCTCGCGTCGCCGTGCCGGGCAACAGGATTAGGTCGAGGGTCTTTCCTGGCCCCGGGGTTCTCACACGGCAAGCCTTCCTCGCGAGCCGATGCTATCGTGCCAGTTTCGCAGACCGGGTGGCTATGTCGCGTAAGACAGAACGGAGAAGCATTCCAATTTCCTGTTCGGCGAGCCCCGGTCCAATTCCTGATTCGGACAGTTGGACGAGAATTGTCTTGACGGTGCTGCGCCAGAACGCGTTCGCGTCCTCCCCGTTCTTGGATTCCAGGACCCGCGCGATACCTTCAACCAATTTCCGCCGACGATGCAGCGGAAACGCGATTATATTTGATTCACCCATCGATCACCTCACGCCTTCAGCCTCGCAAATAAGCATTGGCGGGTTAAAAGATTTAGTTATCAGCGCAATTTTGCAAAGTGCCTATCAGTGGAACAAGGGCCCCACTACTGCCCAATCCGGGGTTGAGCTGTCAGTCTGAGGGCCAACCTGAGCGTTGCAAAAGGGAGGTGGTTCGCGAAGGTCAGTCGTTGAAACGGCATCCACCGACTAAGTGCAATGGGACACTAGAGCCAAGGCATTCCGCGCTTCCGGTCTCAAATCTCGTCAGCGCCATCGTTCATTGGAACACCGTCTATCTTGACCAAGCAGCGACGCGCCTGCGCACTGGTGTTCCGAAGGAAGCGACAAAACTGCCACAAGTACGTGGCCAGCCAGCCTTTCCGCCACATCCAATGTCTCTCTCTTGTCATCGGCACGTTCCCACCTCGCAGGATGCGTTCCACCTCGACAGCGATCAGCCGTGCGGCCTCATCGCGCCAATGTCGGCTTGGACGACTTCCCGCAGCCGGCAAATTTCTCGCTTCGTCATCGCGATAGCTCATCCACTGGTCAGAGTCAGACACAATGTTCGGTCGGCCGTTACTCCAGAAAGCGTTCCTCGTCGACTTTGACCTGATCCATCCTTTGCAAACGGAACACCTCCTCGACGGAAACGATGTCTCGGTTGACGTTGTGGATGCCGCGATCCTTGAGGATGCGCGCGAAGACATCCTTCATCGCCGTGACCGAAGCGCGGATCGCGTGGTTGCCATAGATCACGATCGCGATCCTGCCGAGCGCCTTGATACGTTCCTCGTTCATCTCCGGATACGCAGTCGGCACGATCACGATTGGCGCCTTGCCGCTCCAGGCACGCACGAAGCTTTCAACTTCGTCCGGCGCCTTCTGTTTCGAGTGGATGAGGATCATGTCGGCGCCGGCCGCTTCATAGGCTGCTGCGCGCTTGCCGATATCCGGCGCAAGCAAGCCCAACTGGCCGAGTTGCCTGAGATCGCTTCACCGTCACGGACCTGGACCGGCAGTGTCGCCGACATGATCGAGGTCGACGCCAGTCTGAGAACGCGGCTGTTCTCGAGTGTGGAAGAGCTCGAACGGGTGACGACGAAAATCGCCTCGGTCGACGTGGACGCGGTGATCCTTGCGATTTCCGAACGGGTTCGCGCCCTGGCCGACCGCAAGGTGCGCCACGTCTCGGCCGGCCTCGACCTGCCAAGTCGCAGGACGGAGCTGCAAATCCTGCACAATGCCGTGGCGACCTGCCTTGCCGCTCTTGGAAGGTCCTCCGAGCCACACCCTGCCAAACTGCTCTTGCCTGCGGCAACCATAGGCGCTGTGCGCACCATGGTCGAGCAGCGATCCGGGATCGTTACGCGTGCGCGTTGCGCGCGAGGAGGCCGCGGCTGCTGCTGATGCGCTTCAGGCGGCACGCGAGCGGGTCGGCGAAGAACGGGCCGTCCCCGAGCCTGCCAGGGCAAGGCTGGTTTCGGCTTTGTCTACGGCGAAGGCCAGCGGGTACATGAAGGAGACCAAGGCGGCACGCGAGGCCGCGGATGCGGGTACAATTCGATGGGAGGCCGCGATCACGCGCTTGCATCCCTGGTCGGGCGATGCTCAGGCATTGGCCAGGATCGCCATTCCGAATGCTGGACAGCTTGGCGCATGGAAGGCGCTGGCAGCAGAGCTCGGGAAGAGCAGGGGTGTCCTTTCCGAACGTCTTGCCGAGCACCAAGGCAATCACGACTTGCTTTCGGCGCGGCTGGAAGCCCTTCGTGCCTCGGTCGATGTCACCGACGATGATGCGGCGGACGTCATTCGGCGTGCCCGGGACGAGTCCTGGGCAAGGCATCGCGATGACCTGACTGGCGATACGGCGGATGATTTTGCGGCAGCACTGGCTCAAGACGACCGCGTCGCGGAAGGCCGTCTGGCCAACGCCCGGGAACTCGTTGAGATCCGTAGCACAAGCCGGAACATCGCAGAAACCGCGGCCACCATCGCGCATGCGCGCGACCAGCTTGCACGCAACGGCTCAGATCGGGAGGCTGTGCTCTTGGAAATTCGCGCAGCGGCAAGAGACCTGCTCGGACCGCGCCAGGAAACATCCCCCGAACAGCTGATCGAAATGATCGAGGATCGCATTGCTGCCCGGGTCGATGCGCTCGCGGCATGGGAGGAGATCGAGCTTTCCCGCAAGAAGACCGAGCGCGCGGTTGATGAGGAAGGCCGAATACGCCTGGAGCTGAGCGGCGCGCTGGCGAGCGTCGGCGTCGGTTCAGATCCTGGTGACAGCCTGGAAACGGTCATGGCGGTGGCAGAGCTGTTCCTTGAGAGGCAATTCAAAGTGGACGCTGAGCGCACCGAGGCGCTCAAGACCGTTGGCACAAGGCAAGAGGATCTGGCCGGCAGGCGCCGAGCCATCGAAGTCGCAGAGCGGCGTGAGGATGAATGGCTAGCCGGCGTTGCCGAAGCGCTCAAGGGCACCTGGCTCGAGAACGGCATCTCGGCGCCCGGCGTCGGCGGCGTCCTCGATCAATTGGCTGAACTGTCCAAATGTCTTCAAGACCGGGACGCCATGCAACTCCGTATCGACAAGATGGAAGCCGACAGGGACAATTTCCTGGTTGAGGTTACCGCCGTTGCAGCCGAAGCGGGCGAGGCGGCCGACGACAACGAACCGGAACAGCTGGCGATTCGGCTTGCCGAGCGCCTGGAACGCGCCGAGCGCACGCGCGAGGCCAAGGCAAGCCTCGTCAATGACCTGCAGCGCCTGCAGGATGGGCGTGAGATCCTCGATGCCGAGATTTCGGCACATGAGCGCCGCAAAAACGAGGTCCTGAGCGTCTTTGGCGTGGCCACGCTATCCGAAGTCGTGCAACGCGACGAACTGCTGCGCGACAGGGATCGCCTGCGCACAACCGTGGCCGAACTTGAGGAACAGGTTTCGTCCGAGCTCGCGGTGGAAGGGTTCGAGCAGGCGCGTTCGATATTAGATGCTGTCGATCTCGACAGTCTTGCAATCGAGAAGGCTGAGGCCGAACAAAGGCTTCACGCTTCTGACGAGGCGATACGCCAGCAGCTCATTCGACAGACGCGCGCGACCGACAAGCTGGACGCCATTGGCGGCGACAGTGCTGTTGCCCGAATAGATGCCGAACGGCGCACCGTCCTTCTGGAAATCGAGGAAAAGGCCGTCCGTTATATCGAGTTGAAATTGGGAATAATGTCGGCTGGAAATGCTCTGCGTCTCTACCGCGAGCGTCACCGCTCCGGGATGATGGAGCGCGCATCAGACGCATTCGCCCTCATGACGCGCGGCCAGTATTCTGGCCTGACAACTCAACCTGTGAAGGGTGGGGAAGTGCTCATCGCGTTGCAACGCGATGGACAATCCAAGGTCGCCGACGCGCTATCAAAGGGCGCGCGCTTTCAGCTCTATCTGGCGCTCAGGCTTGCTGGGTACTACGAGTTTGCGCAGTTTCGGCCGTCCGTGCCCTTCATCGCAGACGACATCATGGAAACCTTCGACCATGTCCGTTCCGAGGAGGTCTTCAGGTTGTTTGGCGAAATGGCAAGTGCCGGTCAGGTGATCTATCTTACGCATCACCAGCACCTATGTGAGATCGCCAAGGCCGTCGTGCCGAGCGTAGCGATTCACGAACTTAGATAGCAATGGGTGATTGTGTCGTAACCGCTCTACG
This sequence comes from Mesorhizobium delmotii, assembly GCF_900149755.1. Lineage (NCBI taxonomy): Bacteria > Pseudomonadati > Pseudomonadota > Alphaproteobacteria > Hyphomicrobiales > Phyllobacteriaceae > Mesorhizobium > Mesorhizobium delmotii. The sequence continues at coordinate 14,443 of NZ_FUIG01000058.1, forward strand.
TCCATGAGGGCGTTTTGCGCTACCAAACATTTGATTACGACGTCGAGCTCGGCAGCTACTTGTATTGTTGGTAGCAAGTTAGCCAGAGCCATGCTGGTCCGAAATATGTGGACATTTTTCGGACACTCGAAGGCTGAAAGTCGGCATTCGACCCAAACACGCCGCAGACCATTCGACCTTATGTCGATGAAGATGCGCCAGGGTCTGGAGTGGGCTGGGATCAACCAGCGTAGGTCAACGAACCGAGTATGGTTTGGTTGCGATGGAGAGGCGGACGCCAACCACATCTTCAATAATGCCCGCCTGCTTATCGCCTTCACCATCGAGGTAATGCGACGAAATTCGCCGCGCCTCAGGATCGCTCAATGCTTTCTTTACTGCGGCTGGTGCGTCATTCTGACTCGAGCAACGGAGGTCGGAGTTATGGCCCGCGAAGTCGAGTTCCAGGATGACGATGTGCTGGTCACGTCGCGCAACCCGCTGAAAGGCACCTTGCTGCTCATCACGGATGACGATGATGAGGTCGAACTGCAACTCGACAAGGAAACCGCCGAGGCATTGATGAGTGCGCTGGGAGCCTTTCTAATGGAAGGCGTGGTCGGTCCCCTATAGCCCCCTGCCAAACCCACCAGCGCGCGCTCCTGCCGACCGCAGTCGTACGCCGCCCTTGGCTCTGTCGCCCTGGCGGGCTTCCTTTGCCAGCGAACGCTTTCCACACTTCGGCTCGCGGCAACTCAGTTCGCCACGGGAACGTGGCGCAGATCGCTCAGCCCTCGAATTGACTTGCACCTGTCTTGGTCAACAGCAACCCATCGCACCAAACGTGGTCTACGCATCCCCACTCACAGGCGGCAGCTGCATCCGGAAAAAAACCACGTCCATTGAGATTTGCGCTCGTGTTGCAGAGCAGCGAAATGCCCGTGAGTTTCTCATATTCCATCAGAAGTTCTGCAATTGGGTGTTCAGAAGTTCTCGAAACAGTCTGAAGTCGCGCTGTCCCGTCGAGATGGACGACCGCGGGGATTTTGTCTTTCCACTCCGAACGGGTTCGGTGATCGAACAGCATGTAAGGATCCGGCGTGCCGGGGTCAAACATGTCAGGTGCACGATCCTCCAAGCATATTGGCGCTACCGGCCGGAAGTGCTCTCGAACTTTGATTTTGTTGAGATGGTCCTTCATTTCCGGCGAAGTTGCGGCCGCCAGGATGCTTCTGCCTCCCAGAGCACGTGGACCAAGCTCTGCGCGGCCTGCAAGGAACACCACAGGCTTGTTGTCGGCGAGCACGCTGGCAAGTTCTTTCAGGCTGCAAGCAGAAGATTGCCAACCAGGCGGAACCTTGCCATGGCTCACATTTGGCCCGCTGTAGACTGACCAGTCGAGATGTACGAAACCATTATCGGCGGCCAGCGCGCAGCAAGCGGCACCGATCGCCGATCCGCTGTCGTTTGGAAACGGCGGCACCCAGACTGCGTCGAACAAACCGCTCGCCCGAAGGGCGCTGTTCCATTTGATGTTCAGCCCGCATCCGCCGGCTATGCACAGGTTTCGGGTTTCGGGAACCGAGTACCCACGCAGCGTGCTTGTCATCCCCCGGACGAGAAGACGCTCTACGAAGGCATGGAAGGAAGCAAGAATGTCCTCGGGCGTTTCGGCGATTAACCGCGACGCGCTTGCATCGAAGAAGTCGTGCACAGCCGTGAGTAACGCGTCTTCACTGTGGCTGTTGTTCCTGTAGCCAAAGGCAAGGTCCGTATCCCCGGCGAAATGATAGTCGTAAAGCTCCTGAAACACATTCATGATGTGTTCATGGACCACACCGAGCGCGATATAGGCCATCAACTTGCCGGCGATACCGAGATTCCAGCCAGTCCGCAGTTCTTGCCTGTAAGGACCGAAATGTTGGCCCGCGGCGGCATAGGCATGGCCTATCATCGGAAACAGGCACCCAACAAATCGGACTCCACTTGGCTCGACGTAGTAAAGCCGCGGAAAGATGCAGCCGTCCCATACCAGACAAAATGCCGGTTCCTCTGCTTTGGCGAATGAGCTGGTGCAGTATGCGGAAGCTACGTGCCCAAGAACATGCGGGTAGCTTTCATAAGAAAATACCCCCCTGTCGAGCATGAGACCGGAACCTTGATAGGCTGTCAGGGGATTTTCGGCGTCCCGCTCCACATATGGCGCGCCGTTGAGAGTGATAGGGGAGCCCTTACTCAGAACCTGGAATTCCGACTGGATCTCACCGTCCCATCCGTCAATGACGAACCGGTCGATATCGCGCGGAGCAAGCCCGTTTTCCGCCAAAACGGCGACGACCGTCTCAAGCCGCTCGATATGTTGGTATCGTGGGTTGTTGTCGAGCTTCTCCTGCTCGATGCAAAAGACTAATCTGCCGTCTTCCACGACAGCGATTCCCCCGTCGTGCGTCAGCTTGATACCGCAAATGCGCATAGTAGATCCTTGTCGAGGTGACCGTGGTGCAACCGCAGAAACGGCTGGAAAACATAGCCGTGGGTTTTGATGTTGCGCTATGCAGGATCATGAGGAACCGGTAAATTAGATTGTTTGGATGTGAGGCATCCGCGCGGTGAATGATAAGGTCTGCCGCGTGATTTAGAACAAGATGGCTGACACCAGCGCTGTGCGGCACAGTAACAAGGGCTGGCCACCGCAAGCCGCTGGGCAACGATGTGCACGGTCACGCATCACCCGCGCCACAGGAGGTCCGCGCTCCCTAGGCACCGAGCGTGCGCGTACTGAGCACGAAGGTGTCGCGCTAGAGCCTTCCCTGATCAAGCTACTCTTTAGGTCTCTATCGACAAGATTTTCGATGGCGAGGGCAGCGCCCAATTCGCCTTTTTGAATCGCGCCGTCATGTTGGCGGCACAACCTCCGACATCGACGGATCCCGCCTGCAGATCGGCAGCGGATCAGAGCGGCTAAGCGCGTGTGAGGCTAGCGCGGGGTTGGTCAAACGGGCATTGTCTCGGCTCATAGATGCAGTGGTACCGGGTCGGCTCGGCAAAGAAGACGAGCGGGGTCCTATTGACGGATATCGCCTTGGGGGCGGAGAGATGACCGGCTTGCACAGATTTGAGAGGGCGGTCGTTGTTCAGGTTGGCCGCCACAGTTCTGAGCGTATCGTATTCGATGTCAACCAAGCGGCCGCTATCCTGATCCGTGACCTTCATCATCGGACCGAGAAACGGAGGGTAGCGATGGACGCTTGTCTGCAGGTATTGCGTGGTGAGGCCCATCCACCAGCTGCTCGAAGGGCTTTTGTGGCAGCCGCGCTTGAAGCAAAGATCCTTCGCAGCGATTGAATGCTGTAGCACATCAAGGTTTTGGTGCTTCGAGTGGAAGTCGTCTGGCCCGAATACTCTTCCGGAGAAATGTAGGCGTTGGCGGCCCGGAACGCAGCCTACCTCCCTCGCCGATAAGACGTTCTGCCAATCGAACAGGATGCGATTGGCGTCGAGACCTGTCGACCCATCGGCGATCAGCACGCCGCGCGCATTGTTTCCGATCAGATTATGGAGAACATCTCGGCTAATCCCATCGAAAGGGTCGGTGCGTACATTTTTCCCTCGGCGATATGAAGTCGCGCGGCTTACGATCCGACACCTGATCCTAGACGGTCCAGGACGCCGGCGAGTTGGCACTTCGCGGCAGCGGAAAGCGGCTTGATTGGCCGTGGGGGCTCGGCGGAACAGATTTCGAGGAGCTCGGCGATTGCGTAGACGACGCGAAGGCTCGAGAACGTCTTAAAAAGCTCCCACACCGGGGCCAGGGTGGCGTCGATCCGATGTGCTTCTGTGTAGTCGCCGTGCTGAGCGGCTCTGACCATTCTCAGGCAGGGGTCGGGCAAGATGCCACCGAGGACGCTGTACCATGTATCGGCGCCTGCGATCAGGGCCTCGGTGGCGTTCCAGTCGCCGCTGTAGCCGATCGAGAATCCTTTCGGCACAATTTTTTTCTGGTGCGCAAGTTGGCCTTTGATTGCATCGCCCCGGTCGGCTGAGTTTTTAATAGCGAGGATCCCAGGCAGCTGTCCCAGACGCTCGATGAGCGCTGGCGTGAAGCGAAAATGCGTGTTTCCAGGATTGTCGTAGATCACGATCGGTAGGCGCGCTTTCGCGCGCTACTGTCGAAAAATGCTCGAAAACTTCGTCGTCAGTGAGCGGGGTGTAGGAAACAGCCGCGAGCAACCCCGCAGCCGCGCCGAGGGCCTTCGCATCACTTGCATAGTGTACCGCTTCATCGGTGCGCAAAGCGCCCACGCCCACCACGAGCGGGACTCGTCCACGCGTCTCGTCCAGCGCCTCGCAAATCGCCCGGCGGCGTTCCGCGCGCGACAGATACATATACGTGCCGGTGCTACCGAGCAGGCCGATGGAATCCACCTTTGCTGCGCAAAGCCGCGCTATCAGCTTTCGAAGCGCCAGGACATCGACGACGCCGTCACTGTCGGTTGGCGTTATTGGGAAGGCCGAAAGGCCGCTCAGGAAAGCCATGCTGAAGCTCCCGTTATTACATTGGGTGAAGCGTTGGGCATCAGACCCCGTCCAGCGCCTGCTCTAGATCCGCGATCAAAACGGCGGCGTCTTCGAGCCCTACCGACAGGCGCATGAGGTCGTCGCCGACTCCGTCAGGCAAATGCGCATCCTTGCGGACTGACTTGCGCGAGCGGGTCAGGCTTGCCGGATAAGTACCAGCCCAGCTTCGGCTCCTTCGAGATTGGCGAGCCGTTTTTCCAGGACCTCGGTCGTCGGGTTGTATTCGCGTGCGTAGAGTCTTCCGCCAAGCGCTGCGGCGGCTTCGTTTGCTGCCACGCTTTCAAATCCATAGGTCGATGTAAGAAACACAGGCGTCTGAACGGAATTGGACAAGCCGGCCGGATCGTAGCCATGATGGATGGCCCGTGTGGCGAATGCGAGATCGACGTCGTTCCGGGACGGCGTTGTTGTTGCGTCGGCTTCAAGCTGATCTTCGGCGCTGGTCATCGGCTTTAGCCCTCTTGATTTCGAGGACAATGCCGTCACACTAACTCGGAGGGAACGTCCAGTTGGCGATGAAAGAAATGGTCCAGCCTTCTCCTGCCGCGTCGACAGCTCGCTCGCAAGGTCTGGGCGCGCGCCAGATCTGCGAAGCTCTTCGCGAGCAGATCCTGGGTGGCATCTATGAAACGGGCAGCCAGCTGCCATCGTCCCGCGGCCTTGCAAATGAACTCGGTGTGTCGCGAACCACGGTCACCGTGGCATATGACCAGCTGGTCGCCGAGGGTTTCATCGAGGTCTTTCAAGGCGCAAGACCTCGCGTTTCATCTTCGCTAGTCCGCAGTAAAGCGACCAGCGCGGTCCCGAAACGGACTGGCCCGATCCACCTTTCCTCTTACGGCGAGCGACTGCGCGCCAGTCCGCCACGGCGCGATTACCTCCCCAACCGCTTCAAGGTCGATTTCCGTTATGGCGACCTCGCGCCATCTGATTTCCCGGCGCTGACGTGGAAGCGCGCGATGAACGCGGCGATGTCACAAAGCCCCGGAAGGCTGGCCTACCACGATCCACGCGGCTCGCATCGCTTGCGCCAGGCGCTGCAGGGATATTTGTGGCGTGCCCGAACCCTTAGCTGCCAGGTCGAGCAGATCCTCGTCGTCAGCGGATCACAGCAGTGCCTCGACATGTGCGCGCGACTGCTGCTCGATCCTTCCGACAGCTTCGTGATCGAGGATCCCTGCTATAGAATGGCGCGCCAAGTCTTTGCCAGCACAGGAGCCACGCCCGTCGCTGTCGCCGTCGACAACGAGGGCATGAAGACCGAGCTGCTGCAGGAGATCCCAGCGCGGCTGGCCTATGTCACCCCGTCGCACCAATTCCCGCTCGGCGGCGTCTTGTCGATTTCGCGGCGGTATCAGCTCCTCGAATGGGCTCGGCGCAATGACGCCTATATTATCGAGGACGATTACGATGGCGAGTACCGGTACGACATTCGACCGGTGCCCCCGCTGCATAAGCTGGAAGACCGCAGTTCCGTAATCTATGTTGGCACGATCTCCAAGACACTGTCGCCGATGCTGCGCATCGGCTACCTGGTGGTTCCGGCCGAGTTGCAAGACGTCTTTGCGATGGCCAAGCAGCTTCTGGACAGGCATTCTCCGGTTGCGGAACAGGAGGCCCTGGCCTCACTCATCGAGAGCGGTGCATATGAAAGCCATGTGCGCCGCGTCCGCCGTCTTAACGGCGAGCGGCGAGAGGCACTGCTTGCCGTCCTTCGACGCGCGTTCGCAGACAGTATCGCCATCGAGGGGGCCGATGCAGGGCTGCATGTCGTCGTTTGGTTCAAGGATCTTTCTCGGTCGCTGGAGGACGTCCTGGTTGAAGAGGCGCGGCAGGTCGGGGTTGGCATCCACCCGATCTCATCGCTGTACATCCGAGATGAAGGCCGCGCTGACCGGATTGGACTGGTGATGGGCTATTCCGCCCTGACCATTCGGCAGATCGAGAATGGCGTTCGGCTCCTTACTGGCGCTGTCCAACGGGTAAAGAGTTTTGCCGAGGATCCGGCAAGATGCTCAATACCCGCCCTGACAGCGAGCGGACCTGGCTCGTGACCCCAGAGTCGCGCCGGCATTGATCGCAGACTGGATCAGCAAGACTTGCCAGGACTGGCTCTGTCGGCCAGTCCGGGTCCCGGGCAGGACTCTGACCCTGGGACCTGGGCAAGGGAATTCTTGAGGAGACTCTCAAATCCGGTGGAAGCAAGGCGCCGTCGCGGCCTGCTTAAAGGAGAAAGCGTTGTTGGATTTTCCGCTGATCGACGAAGAAATAGCAGAGATCGCACCTGACTTTCGCGCAATCAGCATTCTTGTTGATGCACAGGACAGCGCGCGAGGCGTCATGGCTCGGGACGTGTTGGGAGAGGCTTGCGATTTCGTCCGAGCGGGGGGACCCGCCTGGGGAGAAGCGCACTTGGCCAATTGGGCGGAGGCATACGTCCGGTTCGGCGCGAAACCAAACCGGACGCCGTGCTCGGCGCAGGCATTGAAAAAACGGGTGGAGAAGGATGGCCGCATCCCATCAATAATTCCTATCGTTGACCTCTACAATGCAGTGAGCCTGCGTTTCTCAATACCCGTTGGCGGCGAAAATTTCGATGCATATGTCGGCAAACCGCGGCTGACGATTGCCGTAGGAACGGAGTCCTTCCACACTGTTTTGAATGGGGACGCGGTCGTTGAAAGCCCTTCCAAGGGGGAGGTCATCTGGCGCGACGATCTGGGAGCTACATGTCGCCGCTGGAACTGGCGGCAGGGCACGCGCACCCGGTTGGAGACGGTGGGCGGCCGCATGTGGTTTATTTTGGAAAGCTTGGCAGCGATGCCGGAAGAAGCGCTCGAGGGCGCGGCTAAGATGCTCGTGAGCGGTCTGAGAGAGCTTGCACCAGGGTGTAAGGTCTACAAACAGGAAATCACCACCGCTAAAGCCTCGGTCGCCAGTTCCGACATGCGGGTCGGTTGAGGAACGTGCCCGTCCGGATGTATGATCGGTTCGCTCGCAACCAGTGCGTTCCTTTGCGGTCCGGGCCTCCTGGGGCTGCGAAGGTCGACAGGAGGTAAAGCCTCTCGCCATTTCGTACTCGGCAGGCCAGCGGAAGATGCGCCACTTCATAAACCGAATCGACCCAGCGTAGCCACGGTCCAAACATTGCGCACCCCTTCGGGTTGGTGCTTTGATCAACTTCAACTGCCGAGGCTGAACTGGCCTGCATGCGCGACCTGATAGGCAGGCCGGCAGCACGGAAAATATCGGCGATCTCGATCGAGATGCCGAACGCTCACCCGTCGGGCGAACTCTCCGCCTCCTTGAAAAGGCCAACTTCTCGAGCGGACCGCAAGCGGCATATCTGCGGGTCGCGAGCTTGCGTAGACCGCCGCGTGTCGAGCTTGCGTCCCCAGCAGGACCTGGGTGAGGCCGAGGTAGGCGCCGTCTTCAGGGGTGGCGAAGCTGTGACGCAGCGTGTGCCGGCCGGGCCCTTTGACGGTGTTGGCGCTTTTGCTGTCTCGGCGACGATCCGATGGATCTGCAGCGTCGGTCTCGCGTGCTGCCCCGGGAACAGCCAGCCGCCGCGTCCCGCGATGCCACTTCACCAACTGGACGGCTTCAATTGCAACAAACTGGCTGTTTCCAGAGGGCCAGATTGCCAGTATTTAACCTGCAACGCACACACGGAGTTCCCCCGATGTACACCCCTCCGGCCTTCCGAGATGATGATATGGATTTCCTGCGAGCGAGCATCCGCGCAGCGCCGCTGGCGAACTTCGTCACCGCCACGGCCGAAGGACTCTTCGCCTCACCACTGCCCCTCTTGCTAGATGAAAGCGAGGGCGAGCACGGCGTGATCTACGGCCACCTCGCGAAGGCCAATCCGCAGTGCCGTGTTCCGCCGCGATGCGATGGCTTGGCCATCTTCATGGGACCGGATGCTTACGTGACCCCGGCGTGGTATGCGGCCAAACAGGAAACCGGGAAGGTTGTGCCGACCTGGAACTACGTCGCCGTCCACGCCTATGGCCCGGTCGAGTTCTTCGAGGATACGGGTAGGCTGCTGGCCGCCGTGCATCGCCTGACCGACCACCACGAGGGTGGGCGCGTCTCGCCTTGGGCAGTGTCGGACGCGCCGCCGGATTTCGTGCAGGCGCAACTCCGCGGAATTGTGGGCCTGCGCATGCCGATCACGAGGATCGAGGGCAAGCGCAAGATGAGCCAGAATCGGAGCGCGGCCGACCGCGCCGGAGTGGCTGCGGGCCTTTCTTCTAGCGAGCGGGCATCTGACCGTGAGGTCGCCTCTCTCATCCCCATAGCAACATAAACTTCGTCGGTATCGACCACCATGCCAGATTTAACCCAACTCGCCCTAGACCTTGCCGCGGCCTTCGTGCTCGCCATAACGCCCGGTCCGCGGAGACTCTATGTTGTCGCCCGCAGTCTCGCCGGCGGTCGCCCCGATTGCGTTCAACAAGCTCGCCGACGTGTTGCGCTTGTTTCAAGGCCGCACGGCGGCGAGTCCTGGATGGATCCAGAGCCTGAGGGAAGGTCGGGGAGGCGCTATGATCGCGCTGGGCATCGGCCTCGCTACGAAGAAGCAGCCTGCCACATCAGTTTGCCTCCAGATCGGCGCGGCATCTTTCCGGGCTGGCGCTTACTGTGTGGAAGCAGCTGGATAGCCTTCAGCCATCTTCGGTCATTTCGCCTGGCAGATCAATGTTCTCAAGAGGCGCGGTAGTATCCGTTGCGTGAAAGTCGGCTCACAATGAGAGACAATCGTGTGAATAAAGAGCGGGTCAGTTCGATTGGCTCGCCTTCCTATGCCGATCAGTTCGGCGTCGTAAATCAACAAACGGCAGAAGCCAGTCACCCGATAATGGCGGCCGCCTTGATGAAGGAAACCCACTCCGTGCGCCAGGCGACACTTCGGTTTGCACTCGACCACATGGCGACGCCCGGGCTTGATGTCGGGACGTTCTTCGCGCTCGCACGCGATCTCGGTCTGACCGACGTGCAAATCCGGAACAATCCCTGCAGTAAGGCTGCTGTGCGCGGCAATCCGCCGGCGGATGTCCGGTCTGCCGCTGCCGAAGCAGGCATCACGATTATCTCAGTCAACGCCTTGCAGCGATTCAACGAATGGACTCCCGCCCGCAAGGCCGAGGCCAGCAAGCTCGCCGATTATGCGGCCGCCTGTGGCGCCCAGGCGCTTATGCTGGTGCCGGTGAACGACGGTTCGTGGTCCGCCAATGGCGAGCGCCCAGGCAATCTCCGCGTCGCCTTAAAGGCGCTCAAGCCGATACTTCAGTCGCGGGGTCTGATTGGGCTCATCGAACCGCTTGGCTTCCAGACCTCCTCGCTTCGATCGAAGAACGAAGCGGCTAACGCTATAGCCTCGGTTGATGGCCAGTCCGTCTTCCGGCTTGTGCACGATACATTCCACCACACGCTCGCCGGCGAGACGTCCTTCTTCTGCGATCTGACCGGTCTGGTGCACGTTTCAGGCATAAACGATCCAACCTTCTGGATTCATCCGGATCGCATCGTGGGAGGTTCCGACAATTGCAGCCAGATCCGGGCGCTACTTGATGGCGGCTATACCGGTCCCTTTTCTCTTGAGCTCGTCGAGGAAGTCCACGCGTTGAATGACTCTGCAGGCGCATTTGCCGCCAGCATCGATCTCATCCGACACGGGCTACTCACGCGAGTGCCGGTCTAATTCGCGTAGGCAATTGAGCGGAGAAGTCATTCGAGATCGCTCCTGTGTCCCGCTCATGCAGGTGCTTGCCGGATCACCATTGTCAGGACTGGCCATTGGACCGCCTTGGGCGGCCGCGGCAGTTCGATGGATCCGCAAGGCGAAGGTTGGATCTGATGCTGAGGCCGGCGGGCTATCCGAACTTTCGAGTTTGACGATGTCTGATTGGGATCGCAGGGGGCGAAGCATAACGTAGCCGTTCTAAGTCGAAGCGGGCTTGCGCCGAGCCAATTTGGCGTTTCTTAGACAAAGTCTATGAAAACCGTTCGAGTTTGCGAATACATTTCTGCACGATGGTGCTGTGGTGCTCGTCCGAGACGGACACGTAATAGCGACCGTTGAAGAGGAGCGCCTCAACCGGATCAAGCTCACCAACAAGCTCGCAAGTGGGGCGATTCAACACTGCCTTTCAGCCGCTGTGGTTCAGTTCAAAGAGATCGATCGGGTAGCCTTCTACGCTGCCGAAGCTATTGTAACGCCGCCCTCGAGAAGATGCTTGTTTCCAGCCGGACGCTTCCATCCTTTAGGATGCTAAAATTGATGGTACAGAAGCTGTTCGCGCAGGAGTTCGGCACCGAGCTGGGGGTTCGCGTCTCTCATTTGTAAGTCATCCCGCCGCGCCCACTTCCATCTCCATCAGCCGCTCGGCGGCAAAGCCGATCATCTCGCGCATTGATCGGCGTCGGGATCTTCTTCACGAGCCCGCGCAGGTCCATCATGTTGGTCATCGGTGCTTCCTTCGAATCAGGTTGTCAGCAACCCAACCCTACCGAAAAACATCGATAACCCCCGCTACGCCGCTCGCTCGCTACCGCGCTGTTGAGGGCGCGCTCGCGAGCGGCTTCTCCACCGTCGAGCTACACCCCGTCCCAGGGCGCGACCCGCAGCACTGCCAGTGCAGATTGGGTCGCGCTCTTGAGCGGCTTCTTTCAGTTCGTATGCCTGCCATCGATGTAACATCGAAGATGCGGGAGATGGTTTTTTGCATGCTGCGGGAAATCCACCACCTCGTCGATCCCGAGAGATGGCATAGCCACTTGCTCTTAGGGGCTCACACCCGGTCTGTTCGGGGGTGTGCGCCGCCAGCAGGGCTTGCTCGGGCGGTCGGATGCATATAGCTCGACCACAGAAGAAGCGGCCGGACCTTCAATCGTCGTCTGCCGCGACTTCCTTCGCAATTTCGTGTTCAACAAGGAACTACCTATGAGGCGGCAGCCCCGGGCATTCACGGTGGAGATCAGACAGAAGCGCAGTTCTCAAAAACGGAGTCGTTCGATCTGGGGCGATGTCGATCTCACCGCAGCAACGGCCGAAACAAGAAGGGAACTCGAGGAGATGGAGTTGCCAAATCGTCGCCTTGTTGACTCAAGCGTCGTAGCGCTTGATGCTGAACACATGCACAAACCGCGAGCGGAGCATCTCATGGCAAATCCCCTGGACGCAGAACCAGTAACAACTGCAACGCAACCGGCAGCCAAATTGGAGACGCTTGAAAAGAAGAAGGCCAAACGGTCGCCGAAGGCGAAGGCTGAGCCCAGGCCGGCTGCTCGGAAGAATGCCCCTAGCGCGGCGTCCGAGGCGAAGGAAGCACCAGCAGCGACCGTCCGGGCCGGACGTAAGACCTACTCTGAAAAGGAGCGCGCCCAGATGCTCGCCCTGATCCAAAAGTCTATCAGTGGCGGCGACACCCACAAGAGCGCCGTAAAGCAGGCCGGCATCTCGGAACAGACCTACTATCAATGGAAGAAAGCTTCGCCGCCTGCGCCGGTTGGTGACGATCTGAAGGACCTCGTCGCGCTTGAGGAAGAAAACAAGCGACTGAAGAGCCTGCTCGCGGATCGCCTGCGCAAGGAGAACGCGGAACTGAAGAGGAAGCTCGGGCTTTAGTAACCCTGAATCGCAGATCGGAGCGCCAGAATTCTTGTCCGACGCGCTATCCGAGAGCTCATAGTTTACGCGTCCTATCTGCGCTTCGAACCGCACCAGCTGGTCTCGACGCGGCTGGAAGGCATCATCGGCGAAGTCCCGCATACGCCGCTCGATCAGGCTGTCGCCGAGGCTCTGAAAGATATCGGCATCGCAACAGTGAACGGCGTTTCCAAAGCCGCCTGAACGCAACGTCGAAAAGGGACGCCTAAGCTTAGAGCCGCCCCATCAGCAGCAACAGCAGAACCACCACCAGCACCACACCGACAATGCCTGAAGGTCCGTAGCCCCAGGAGCGCGAATGCGGCCAGGCCGGCACCGCGCCGATGAGGACAAGGATCAAGATGATGATGATAATGGTGCTGATCGGCATGAGACATTCCCGGCATTTGCTTCAGGGCAATGCCCTCGCATTGCCGGGGAAACAATGCAAAAGGCCGCCTGGTAGTTCCAGGCGGCCTTTGCCGGTCGAAACGACAAACCTGTCTATTCGGCGGCTTTCGGGAAGGCGATTGCCGGCTCGGTGCCGGTGTCCGCTGTCGGCGTGTCCGACGAGATCTCGCCCTTACCGCGGCGGAACAACCGGCTGATCAAGCCGCGCCGTGCGCCCGGCTTGACCTTGGCACGAGTGAACACCATCAGCATCGACGGCGTCACCACCAGCGTCAGCACCGTAGCGAACGACAGGCCGAAGACGATCGCCGAGGACAGCGAAATCCACCATTGCGTCGACGGCGCATTGATCGTCGTCTCATGATGGAAAATTTCCAGCCCAAGGCCGAAGGCGATCGGCAGCACGCCAAGGATGGCCGACACTGCCGTCAGCACCACCGGGCGCGCACGCTCGCGGCAGGTCTGCAGCACGGCGTCCATCTTGTCCCAACCCTCTTCGCGCAGCCGGTCATAGGTGTCGATCAGCACGATGTTGTTGTTCACCACCACGCCGGCAAGCGCGATGACGCCGATGCCTGACATGACGATGCCGAACGTCTCGCCTGTTATCAGCAGCCCGAGGAACACGCCGATCGTCGCCATGACCACGCAGGACAGCACCAGCCAGACGCTGGTGAACTTGTTGAACTGCGCTAACAGCACCAGGAAGATCAGGAAGATCGCGGCGCCGAAGGCCTTGCTGAGGAAGGCGCTGGCTTCCGCGCTGTCCTCGTTCGAGCCGGCCAGCTTCCAGCGGATGCCGCTGCCGAGATTCATGTCGGTGACGGCCCGGGTGACCTCCTGCTGCACGGCGGCGACCTGGGCGCCAGCGGCGACATTGGCCTGGACGACCACCGTGCGCGCGCCGTCGATGCGGTTGAGGATGCCGACGCTCGGCTTTGCCTTGCGGACGACGAAATTCGAGATCGGCACCGACCCTTGCGAAGTCTGCACCCTAAGCTCGTCGAGCGTCGACAGCGTGCGCCGGTCCTCCGGCAAGCGCAGCCGGATGTCGACCGCCTTGTCGGCGCCGGCAGGCCTGTATTCCGAGAGCTTCAAACCGTTGGTGACAAGCTGCACCACGGTGCCGACCGAGGTCGGGCTGATGCCGTACTGGGCAGCCTTGGCCCGGTCGACCTCGAGCGCCCAGTCGACGCCGGGCGGCGGCAAGCCGTCGGAAATGTCGATGACGCCGGGCACCTTGGCAATGCGCGCGGCGACGGCGCGCGCATTGTCGTCGAGCCCTTTCGGGTCGACGGCCGAAAGCCTGATCTGGATCGGCTTGCCGGTGGGCGGGCCGGCCTCGGGCACGCGAACCTCGACATCGACGCCGGGAATGCCCGCCATGACGCCGCGCAGATCGTTCAGGATATCGTTCGCGGATTTGCGCTCGCGCCAGTCGATGAACTCATAGTTGATGACGCCGACGACATCTTCGGGCACATCCTGGCCGCCGCCCTGGGACTTGCCGACGCGGGTATAGACCGACTTCACGCCCGACCAGCCAAGCAGCCGGTTTTCGGCGATCTTGGTGGCCGTGTCCATTTCGGCCAGCGAAAGGTTGCCGCGGGCATGCACATAAAGCAGGCCGTAGTCTGGTTCGACGCTCGGGAAGAACTCGACGCCGGCGCCATATTTCGAATAGCCCATGAAGATGCCGGCCAGCAGGACGACGGTCAGCACCATCACGGTGATGGGGAAGCGCACCGCTTGCTTGACGACAGCCATGTACCAGCCGTCGCGGTTGTCGTTCTCGTGATGCGGCGGCGCCTTGGCGAACAAGGCGCCCAGCGCCGGTGCAAAAACCAGTGCGTAAAGCATCGAGGCCGAGAGCGTGACGATCAGCGTGATCGGCATGTATTTCATGAAGTCGCCGATGATGCCTGGCCAGAACAGCAGCGGCGAAAAGGCGGCGATGCGCGTCATCGTCGCCGCGATGACCGGACCGGCCATGCGCTTGGCGGCAAGCGCGAAGGCTTCCTGCTTAGGCATGCCCTCGCTCATCCGCCGTTCGGCGAACTCGGTGACGATGATGGCGTCGTCGACCAGCATGCCGACCGCCAGAATGAGGCTGAACAGCACGATCATGTTGATCGTGTAACCCATCATGGCGAGCAGCAGGATGCCGATCAGGAAGGAGGACGGAATGGCGAGGCCAATGAGCAGCGAGGCGCGGCCGGACAGCGCGTAGAGGATGACGATGAACACCAGGATCACCGCGATCATCACGTGGTTCTGCAGATCGCCGAGCAGCTGGTTGACGAAGACCGACTTGTCCTGCGTGTAGGTGACGTGCATGCCTTCCGGCATGGTCTTTATGAAGGCATCGGACACGGCTCTCACCTGGGCGATCGTGTCGATCAGGTTGGAGCCGATGCGCTTCTTCACCTCGATGGCGATCGCCGGCTTGCCGTCGAGACGGGTCACCGTCTCGGCGTCCTTGAAGGTGGAGCGGACGGTGGCGATATCCCTGGCCTGCACCACGGCATTGGGGCCGGCGACGATCGGAAGCGCCGCCACGTCCTGCGGCGTTTCGATCAGCGACGGCACCTTGACGGCGTATTTGCCCTGCGACCCCTCGATGTTGCCGGCGGCGACCAGGCTGTTGGAAGCGCCGACGGCGCCGATCAGCTGGTCGAGCTGCAAGCCATAGGAAGACAGTTTCATCGGATCGATGACGACCTCGACGAGATCGTCGCGGGAGCCCTGCAGCGAGCCTTCGAGGACGCCGGGCACTTCCTCGATGCGGTCTCGCAGTTCGCGCGCCGCGGCGGCCAGCACGCGTTCGGGCAATTCGCCGGACAAGGTGACGACCAGCACCGGGAATTCGGAAATGTTGACCTCGGTGACGACGGGCTCCTCGGCCGCCTGCGGCAGGTCGGCCTTGCCGTCCTGCACCTTGGAGCGCGTATCCTGCAGCGCCGTCGCCAGGTTCGTCTGCGGCTGGAACTCGACCAGCACATAGCCGCCGCCCTGGAAGGCGGCCGAGCGCATTTCCTTGAGACCCTTCAGGCTTTTCAGCTTGCTTTCCATCGGCCGCAGCAGAAGGCGCTCGGAATCCTCCGGCGAAATGCCTTGATAGATCAGGCTGACATACATCATCGGGATCGGAACGTCGGGTTCGGCTTCCTTCGGCGTCGACTGATAGGCGACCCAGCCTGCAATCAGCAGGAAAACCAGGACCGAGATGGTCAGGCGGGCATTGTTGATTGCGAGTCTGACGATATCCATATCCATGACTTATGCCTGCTGTGCTTGTCGGGGAGTGGCGAACGGACTGACGTCGCCGGGCGAGGCCCGGCGCCGGCACGCCTGCGCTACTGCGTCCCGGCCGTGGCCTCGCCGATCAGCTTGTTGATGGTCGCCTGGTCGGCCTCGACCGGCTTGACCTCATCGCCTTCCTTCACCAGTTCCTGGCCGGCGACGATGATGCGCGCATCGGCCGGTATGCCGCCGAGCACGAGGCCGGTCGGCGTGTCGTCGACAAGGTCGATCGGGAAGAACGCGACCTTGTTGTCCTTGCCGACGGCGCGGATGCCGAGATCGCCCTTGTCGCCGAGCGTCACCACCGAACGCGGCAGCAGCACCGCGTCGGTCGGCAGCGCGCTGAGCTGGATTTCCGCCGTCATGCCGGCCGGCACGGAGCCATCGGCATTGGGGATCGCGACCTCGACACGGAAGGTGCGGGTCGCCGACGACGCGTCGCGGCTGATGTAGCGCACGGTGCCTTTCACGGTCTGGCCGCTGACCAGCCGGACATTGGCCTTGTCACCGATCTTGAGATAGCCGAGGTCGCGCTCGCTGATCTCGCCGCGCGCGATCACCGGATCGAGCTTGATGATGGTCGCCACCTCGCCGCCCTGCATGACGGAGCTGCCGAGTTCCACCGGCACCCGGTCGATGACGCCGTCGAACGGCGCCTTGACTTCGTTGCGGTCGAGTTCGGC
The DNA here is from genome assembly GCF_900149755.1 of Mesorhizobium delmotii. Taxonomy (NCBI): domain Bacteria; kingdom Pseudomonadati; phylum Pseudomonadota; class Alphaproteobacteria; order Hyphomicrobiales; family Phyllobacteriaceae; genus Mesorhizobium; species Mesorhizobium delmotii. The sequence continues at coordinate 31,051 of NZ_FUIG01000058.1, forward strand.
CTGCGCGGTATCCAGCTGAGATTGCGCCTGGGTCAGATTGGAGCGGGCGGTGTCGAGCTGCAGCTTGGGCAGATTGCCGGTCTTGGCGAGCCGCTCGGCGGCATCGAGCTCGGCCGTGCGCTGCGCCACGAGCTGCTTGGCGTTGTCGACCATCGAGATCTTTTCTTCGGCGGCAAGCATCAGCACGAGGTCACCGGTCTTGACGTGCTGGCCTTGGCTGACCGGCAGCCTGTCGATGACGCCGGCGACCCGGGTTGCCAGCACCGCGCGTTTGTCGGCCTCGGTCAGCCCGGAAATGCGGATGGCGCGCGCATAGGTCTTGCGCGGCGGCGTCACCACCGCGACCGTGCGCAGCGGCGCCTTCGGTTCGGCTTGCGCCGTCTTCGGCTTGCTCGCGTCCGGCGCCTTGCCCTGCTCGACTTCGGCTGCCTTGGCCTTGTTGGCCGCTACGCTGCCGACCGACGAGAATTCGCCTGTCACCATCCACGCCGCGAAACCAATAAGCACAACAATCGCTGCAAGCTTGTGAAACCTGATTTTAGGCATCGTCATTTTTCCACTGCGGGTTCACCTCTGTATGAGGGAAGCGGTCCTCGTTGATGCCGGAGAGGAGAAGCCAGCCTAGGTGAAGCAGCAGTTGCGCGACCACGATCAGATGGCACAGAAGCTTGGCTTCGAGCGTGAACCGAGAACGGCGCCAGTCATAGACCACCGACGTCAAAGAAGCGGGCGTAAGGTCCATCCGCGAAGTGGAGCTGCAACTCATCAAAATTCTGCACCGTCTGGTCTAGCGCTCGCGTTTCCTGGCGCTGAAGGGTGGCGCGATCAGATAGCTCAATGGCCGGAGCGCCCAGGAAATCCCAAACCTTTCCCAGGCAAGCAGCGGGTTCGTGAAGGAGGCTCTCGTATTCGACTACAAGCAGGTGGCTCGGCGTGAAGGAGTGCTCGATGCGAGCGTGGAAATCGTCCGCGGCTTTGAAGTAAGCCTCGCAGTCAGCGATTGACAATCTGACGCGCGGCGGCCGAGCGGCGTCCGAACTGAATTTCAGCCACTGGCCGCTTTGCCTTGCCTGTGCAAAGGACCGTAGCGATTCCAATATGTTTCGGGTTACGAGGATGACCTTGAGTGCTGGCCAACGGGTCAGTTCAGCAAAAAAAGCTGGGCGATCGTGAAATTGGGGTTCATTGATCTTGCAGCCGATATGCGTCACGTTCCTGTAGTCTGGCGTGGGATAGCGCAAATAGGCTTGTTCGAGGAGCTCACGATCGGTGCGTAGCAGGCGATCCTTCCCGGGCCAATTGGTATCATACTCATTGAGCAACTCACCGTTGCTTAGTACGGTCGGATGCTCATTTAGCAATTCCTCCAGATAGTGTGTGCCAGTCCTTGGCATGGCAAGGATAACAAAAGGCTGAGGTGTCGGCGTGCGGTGTGTCATTGCTATGTGTTTCCAGCTAGTAGTGGTCGCGAGGGTTTGGGGCAGACCAGGGCACAACAAGCTCGGCTGCTATGTCTTGAACGGGGACTCGATTCGCCCTCATGCAACCGGACCGCTCCTAGACTTTTCGCGGCCGACATCGGCGGATGCTTGCGGCAATGGCTAAGTGGCGGCTTCGCTTTAGTGTTGCTGTGCCACGCAGCTTGGCTCCAGCTCTGATGGTAACCAGTTCGCGATCCATCGAGGCCTCCTTCTCGGGCCGTCGTCAGCAGCGTCAACGCATCAAGCGTCGACGAAACAGCGCAGCAGAGAGGAAAAACGGCAATACCGCATACATACAAAGTGCGCCGATATGCAGCCCGACGTTGTCTGCCGCGTGGCCAAGCATTACCGGACGGATCAGGTCGATAGAGTTCGCCAGCGGCGAGAAGGCCGCCAGGCGCTGAAAGGCGCCTGGCAGCTGGCCGACTGGAAAGACCGCGCCAGACAGGAACAGCATGGGTGTGATGACGAGCGTCTGATAGAATATAAAATAGTGGTAGCTGGGCGCGAGCGCGATGACGACCATTGCCAGGCTGGCAAAGGCGAAGCCGGTGAGAGCGACGACCGGCAGCACATAGGGGACGGACGTCCACGCCGCATAGCCCAGGGTGGCAGCAACAATGGTAATTGCCGTGCCGGCCAGAAAGGCCTTGGTGGCTGCCCATGCCAATTCACCGAGAACGATGTCGCCCAGGGTAAGTTGTGTATGCAGGATTGCTTCCCAGGTGCCCAGGTCGCGCATGCGACTGAAAACCGCGTATATTGTTTCGAAGGTCGATGCGGTCATCGCGCCTGTCGCGACCATCCCGGCTGCCAAGAAGGCAATGTACGAGGCGCCTTCAACCCGACCTACCATTAGTCCAAGACCAGTACCGAGCCCGAAAAGGTAAATCATCGGATCGGCAAGAGTACCGAGAAGCGACGCAAATGCGACCTTCTTCCACGCCAGATAGTTGCGGCGCCACACCGCAATCCAGTTCCACGCGTTGGCGGGCAGTGCCGCCGCAAGACCTTCACGCATCATTCACTTCTCCATCTCGCGTCCGGTTAGCCGCAAGAAGACGTCCTCCAGACTTGGTGGGCGCTCCAAAATCCGCAGACCCGCGCGCCCGCGAAGCTGGACACGCACCTGCTCTGGATCGGGCGCATAGCAAAAGAGTGTCTCTCCGCTTACCTCAATGCGCTGAACGTACGGCTTAATCAGCGAAGTCAGCTCCTGCGGATTCCCGCCAAAGATCTCGATCACATTGCATCCAATATGTTCGTCTATCAGAGCATGAGGGCTGCCCTCGGCAATCTTGCGTCCCCGCTCCAGTACACACAGCCGATCGCATAGCCGCTCAGCCTCTTCCATGAAATGGGTAGTCAAAATAATCGTCTTTCCGCTCGCCAGCAGAAAACGCAGCCGCTCCCAGATCAGGTGGCGGGCGTGCGGGTCGAGGCCGGTAGTCGGCTCGTCCATTATAAGGAGCTGGGGGTCGTTTATCAGCGCGCGTGCCAACGTTAGACGTCGCTTCATGCCGCCTGATAGCTGGCCGACGCGTGCGTCCGCCTTGCTCTCAAGGCGGGCAAACTCGAGGAGAGATGGAACGACCCGTTGAATCTCCCGTGTACTCATGCCGAAGTACCGCCCGAACACCACCAGGTTCTCGCGGACCGTGAATTCCAGGTCCAGGTTGTCGAACTGCGGAACGACGCCTATGCCCTTGCGGGCCAAGCGACTTCGAGCCGGCACCGGCACTCCGAGCACTGTGATCTTACCCGAGTCAGGCCGGGTCATGCCGAGGAGCATGCGCGCAATCGTGCTCTTGCCTGCACCGTTCGGCCCCAGCAGGCCGAAGCACTCTCCCGTACCCACGGCGAATGACAACCCGTTCACAACGAGCTTGCTGCCAAATGACTTGGTTACGTCGTTAAGGTCGACTGCTACATTGGACATGCGTCTATCTCAGGCTGAAACAGGCCAATCGGCCGGCCGGCTGCCTACGTTCGAGGTTCTGGTCCAGAGCAGCCGTATCTGTGCTGGTCCTTTGGGAAATGACAGCGGAGAAACGCGTGTCGCTCCCGTGCAAAAAAGGGTCGAAAGCCTACGATCGCATTCGGCTGGTTCCCGTTCCGATCGTTGATGCATGCCTAAGCTCTCGACGTATTGGCAACGAAAGTTATTCGGTCAGTCGGAGCTGTGAAGAACCCCAGGCTTAACCAGCTGTGCAGAATCGCGCGAACGATCCGCCGTACGATTCGAGCCGGCAATTCCCGGGCTGCCTGTACCATTTGCTCTGGTGATCGGGTTTGCGATGATGATCGGCTTCTTGCTCCCGTGGGGCTGGGTAGCATTTTTGCGCGACAGCCAGTCACTGTTGCTCAATGTACACAACGCATAAGCTTTCAAGGGAAGGAGGAGAAAGATGTTGATGAACGTGTGCAGAGAAAAGCCGAAAAACCGAGATTGGCGTGCACGAAAAGCTATCACGGTGCATCGAATGGTCGTCATGCCGGCAATGATCACTGCCGTTGGCCAAGGCACCGTATCTGTCAATGCGAGCTCTGCGAGCCCGGCTAGTACAGCGACGGCGAGCAACAATGGGCCGAGATTCTGTCCAATTACGTCCAACGTGAGATAGCGATCGAGGCTCGGCAACAGGCGCAGTGCCAGCAGCGTGTCGCGGAAAGTGCTTCGTGCCCATCGTAGTTGTTGGCGCAGATAGGGCCCCAGCTTATCCGGAACGACTGTCGCCGCGATCGCGTCCGGAACGTACTCGGTCCGAAAGCCTGCTTTCAGCATCAGGATGGTAAGATGGCGGTCCTCGCCGAAGTCGCTAGGCTTGCCCCTAAACAGCTGAGTCTCGTATTGATCTAGCAGCGACATCAGAGAAGAGCGGCGGTACATTGCACATGGGCCGCAACAGCACATGACCGCACCAAAGCGAGCCTGCGCAGCGCGCTCCTCGTTGCAGGCGAGCCAGTACTCCATGTCAATCAGCCGGGTCAACCAAGTGTCGCTCCGGTTGGATGCCGTCAGCTGGCCCATGGCGGCGCCGATCGCTGGATCCCGCATCCTTGCGGTAAGTTTCGCAATCACGTCGGGCTCGAGAGTCGTGTCAGAGTCGACGCTGAGCACGAAATCTCCAGACGAGCCACGGATCGCTGCGATCTGCGCCTTGCGTTTGCCGACATTGTGGGGGAGCTGAATAAACGTGAATCTGGGGTCGTCTACGTAGGCGTGATGCACCGGCGTGAGGGCCTTGCGATTTCCAGAACCGTCATCCACCACATAGACGTGCAGCTTTCCGGCGTATTCCTGGTTGGCAACCGAAGCCAGACAGGCCGAAAGTGTACGCGGCTCCTCATTGTAACAGGGGATAACGACATCCACGCTCGGCCAAAGGTCGGAGGCGAGCAAGTCGTCCGAGATTGATGCAACGTGTCCCGACTGCGCGTAAACCGCTTGCATACCTTTATAAACGGTCGAGAGCAGCGCATAAGACGAAACGGCGACGGTACTGGCTGTGGTAAGCGGGTCCATAAGATCTCGTTTGTTCAATGATGTTGAGGAAGGGGTCGGACTGTGAATCCGCGGTCGTGCAGCGCTGGAATCAGGCGGGACAGCGCCATAACCGTCTGCTCGCGTGGATCGCTTTGAGAGCGCTCGCACCCGTCGTGCAGGAGCACAATCGCGCCCGGGCGGAGACCGGCAAGAACTGAATCGACAATCGAGTCGGCGCCGGGGCGAGACCAGTCTCGCGGGTCTACTGACCAATGCAGGGGTGCCAATCCAGTGCTCGCCGAGGCTGTGAGAACTTCTTCGGTCCAGCTCCCATACGGCGCACGAAAGTACCGCACCGCAGCGTGGGGGCACGCCATCATGATGGCGCTGTTCGCCTCAACGATTTCACGTTCAACTTCGCCGGGTGCGCATTTGGACAGGTCCGGATGAGTCATCGTGTGATTGGCCACTTCATGCCCATCTGCAATCATTCGCCGGATAAGCTCCGGCCGGTCTACAGCCGCGTCACCGATCACGAAGAACGTCGCCGGTGTCCGGTGTTGCGCCAGCAGGTCGAGGACCTCCGGTGTCCAAACGGGATCGGGGCCGTCGTCAAACGTGAGATAGACGCTGCGCTCTTCGGTGCCGTCAGCGCAGTCACTGGGCACTTCACATATACAGTCCAGATGTTTCATAGCTCCGGACCGTTCCGCTCGATGAAGGTGCCGGACGGCCACTCGTCCATCGAGCGCCCGATCGGCGAGACCAGGACGAGATCGTCCTCCAAGCGTGTGGCCGGCAGGTCGGGATGTATGTCTGCCAGGGTCGAGCGGATGCGAACGTCCGGCACAATCTTCCCAAGCCCCGCATTGCAGAGCCTCTGAATATGATTTCGCATTTCGTGCCGAACCGTGCCGAAAGCGAATGGAACGCCCATCTGCTCCAGCGCTGGATACAGACTGCGCATCGACAAGCTGATGCCGAGGCCCTCAAGATCCCGACGCACCCCGTACAATCCGAGTTCGGCCACCAGCACGTCGATCTCGCCAACTTTGATGAACCGGCGCAGTAGACCGAGATGTGCCGCTACACCGTGCGCGTCCCTACCAATTGCGCGGAACTCTGGCCTCGCGCCGGCCCAACTGCGGCCGCCTTCGAATCGCCTTGCGGAGAAGGTGCCAGTCCCTCCATAGGTTTTGTGCAAGAAGTCTGAGAGCTCGACATGCTCATGCAGTTGCAACTCGTTTTCCCAACACAACCTCCACTGCACTTCAGAGCGCATGGAAAGACCTCATTCGTTCGTGTTTTCCTGAGGTAAGCGCCTAATGACGGGGAGCTTGTCGCGTCGAGCAGACGCGATATGGCTTTCGCAGATCACCGAGGAACTTTAGCCGCACTGGACATGCGATCCGGCCGACACCGGAAGGCGTACGCCAGAAATGCTGTCCGGCACCCACGCAAGCATTAAGTTCCTTTAGGGCTTGCTTACATCCTTGTAAGGTCCCTATGCGACGTTCAGCAAAACTGGTAAAATCGTTTGTTTCGATGAAAGGTATCCACTCGATGGATAGCCGCGCCCATGCGTTTCAAGGGACTTGATCTCAATCTTCTCGTTGTGCTGGACGCATTGCTGGCCGAGCGCAATCTCTCGGCGGCGGCACACCGCATAAACCTGAGTCAGCCGGCCATGAGTGCGGCCGTCGCCCGGCTGCGCGATTTTTTCGGCGATGAACTGTTCAGCATGAACGGTCGCGAACGTATTCTGACGTCACGTGCGGTAGCACTTGGCCCCGCAGTCCGCGACGCTCTCCTGCGCATCCAGTCCTCGATTATTTCGTCCGATCCGTTTGACCCAAATCGATCCGATCGCCGCTTCAGGATCATTATTTCCGATTTCGCCACGCTGGTGTTTTTTGAAAAAGTCGTGGAGCGTGTCGCTCGGGAAGCCCCCGCCGTCACGTTCGAATTGCTGCCTCTCGATGACAACCCAAATGAGCTCCTCCGGCGAGGCGACATCGACTTTGTAATTCTTCCGGATATGTTCATGTCGGGCGCGCATCCAAGCGTGGCGCTTTTCGATGAGAAGCTGGTATGCGTGGGCTGTGCCGCCAACAAGCAGCTGCCACGGCAGCTTACATTTGAGAGATACCTGTCGATGAGGCACGTCTGCGTCAGGTTCGGACGTTGGCGCAAGCCCTCCATGGAGGAACTGTTCTTGCTTGAGCACGGCCTGAAAAGACGTGTCGAAGTCGAGGTGCAGGGCTTCAGCATGGTGCCGCCAATGGTGTCCGGCACAGCTCGTATTTCGTCCGTGCCCCTCCGGCTGGTTAAGCACTTCGAAAAAACATTCCCCCTTAAGGTCGTCGAACTTCCGCTGCCGCTTCCCGTTTTCACCGAAGCCGTCCAATGGCTGGCCAACCACAACAGCGATCCGGCCAGCATCTGGATGCGGGAGATAATGGTGCAGGAAGCATCCCGGCTGGCTACTCCTGCGAATCCACGAGAGGCCCCCAGCGCTCCTGGACTTGTGTCGGCCGTTACCGCCCACTCTCATGTTGCCTGAGGCGACAGATCGTCAGCTGATTGGCAGGTGTTGCGCTTGCAGACTGTGAGACTCCCGGGGCGAGGAGCGGAACTCGAAGTGCATGTCTCTGGGTCGGGTACCGCGTCCGGATTCGCAGCTTGGCTGGCCTTGGTCTAGGCTTGCTGGGGCCATCGTGGGTTTATGCCGCGGGTGCGGTCGATGGTCGCTTCGAAGCTCTGGTTGGAGTTGTCAGCTGGCATACGCTTGGGTGCAGAAGAAGTTCTCGATCAGATGACGCTTCCAGATCGAGAGGCGGCGGCAAGGCGCGCCTCGGATCGTGCTGGATCACGATCTTGGCGCCGCGCTCGTTCAGATCGGCAATGATGGTGTTGCTATTGAACCCCGTGTCGGCGTTCGGATCGCCGAAGGCGACGCCCTTGATGGGCGGGCGAAACCCACCGTATCGAAGCGGCCTCCTGACAGGAGGACGAAGCACGCGAGTGCCGAGCGCATCGGTGAGGGCAAGGATCTTTCATGTCGACCTTGGGAGGGCCTGTGGCCTGGCTTTGATTCCCCCTTTGCGCTGCCGCGGCACGTGCATCAACTCATTCGCCCGGCCATGAGTGCAGCCGTGGCCCGGCTGCGGGATGAACCGTTTACGACAAGCGCCGCGGAGGTTTGATCCGCATTGCAGCACCACTTGCCCTGCAAACGCGGCGGTGAGACCTGTCGCGTGATGCCTACGACAAGGTAGGCTCCGGTCACCCGTGCTCAGATCATGGCCATGCCGCCATTGACGTGGATGGTCTGGCCGGTGACGTAGGCTGCTTCATCGGAGGCGAGGTAGGCGACGGCGGACGCGACTTCAGCGCTGGTGCCCATGCGCCGCGTCGGGATCGCTGCCATGATCGCCTCTTTCTGCTTGTCATTGAGCTTTTCGGTCATCGCCGATTCGATGAAACCCGGGGCGACGCAGTTGACGGTGATGTTGCGGGTGGCGATCTCCTGCGCCAGCGACTTGGAAAAGCCGGTCATGCCAGCCTTGGAGGCGCAGTAATTGGTCTGACCGGGATTGCCGGTGAAGCCAACCACAGAGGTGATGTTGATGATGCGGCCATGCCGGCGCCGCATCATCGGATGGGTGAGTTCGCGGGTCAGCCTGAACACGGCGGTCAGATTGACCTCAAGCACGCTATCCCAATCGGCGTCCGCCATGCGCACGAACAGACCGTCCTTGGTAATGCCGGCATTGTTGACTAGGATATCAACGCCTTCGAGCTCGACCTCCGCCTTCTGGCCGAGCGCCTTGACCTCGTCGCGGTTCGACAGATTGGCCGGGAAAAGTTTTACCCGATCGCCGAGTTCGTCAGCCAAGGTCTCCAGTTTCTCGACGCGGGTGCCGTGCAGGCCGACAATGGCGCCCTGCGCATGCAGCACACGGGCGATCGCCTCGCCAATGCCCCCCGATGCGCCGGTGACGAGCGCCTTGCGGCCGGTCAATTCAAACATCTTTTCTCCTCATTCTTCAGGCCGGTGAATTCGGTCACCTCTGAGTGTCGCCGAGCCAGAAGTCTCGGCTCCAATGAGTGGCTTCCTCGCCGCTCCTGATCCGCGCCAGGACCCCTGCTGCGAGGTAGAATCGTCTATGCAGCCCAAACCGCGTTGGGCGAGTTCGCGCAATTGGCCGCGGCCGGCCTCGGCTGCGAGACCAGGCGCGGCTCGACCGACCTGACCACCTGGAGCTGACTGGTGGTGCACTGGGAGAGCCTTCAGACTGCCAGCAAAGCGACGGCGCCCGGAAGGGCTTTGCGGCAAACATGTCGGAGGCTTACTATACGTGTTTGAAGGCTAGAACTGAATTCACGCCGCCCATGGCAAACGCGTTGCTCATGGCCACACGCACCTTACGCTCGCGCGGCACGTTGGGCGTGACGTCGAGATCGCAATCGGGGTCTGGCTCGCGATAGTTGGCGGTCGGCGGTACGACGCCCTCCTGAATCGCCATCACACAGGCGATCATCTCAAGCGCACTCGCTGCACCTTGACAGTGCGCGTGGGTGGATTTGGTGGAAGAGACGGACATCGAATAAGCATGCTCACCGAAGACGCGCTTGATCGCCGCCGTTTCGATTTGATCGTTGGCCTTGGTGCCGGTGCCGTGCGCGTTCAGGTACTCGACGTCCTCGGGATTCAGTTTCGCATCGGCAAGGCAGGCGCGCATCGCGCGCTCCGGCCCGTGAACTGCCGGCGCGGCGATGTGGGAGGCATCGGCAGACAGGCCGATGCCGGCGACCTCGGCAAGAATCGTTGCACCCCGGGCGGTAGCATGCTCATAGCTTTCCAGTACGGCCATGCCCGCACCTTCGCCCAGCACCAGTCCCTTCCGGTCGGCGGAGAAGGGCCGGCAAGTATCCGGAGCGAGCACGCGCATCGCTTCCCATGCCTTCACCATCATAAACACGAACGGCGCGTCGCTGCCTCCCGCAAGCATCACGTCGGCCCGGCCGTACTTGATCTGGTCTACGGCCGAGGCGATCGCATGATTGCCCGATGCACAGGCGGTGGTGACGCCGAAGACCGGCCCGCGAAGGCCGAGGCTCATGCTGACTTGGCACGCAGCCGCGCTCGGCATCGCCTTTACTCCGGAGAACAGATCAACGCGGGACGCTCCCCCCAAAAGGACGTCGCGGTAGCCTTTTTCGGTCGCATCGTAGCCGCCGAAGGCGACGCCCACTGTTGCGCCAAAGCGATGGGCATTGCCTTCATTGCAGGAAAGTCCGGCCTGTCGCATGGCTTCGCGTGCTGCAAGCACGGCAAGCAGGCTGAAACGGCCCATGGCGAGCAGCTGCCTGGGGTCAACGTCGTGCTCAGGCAGCGTCTTGATCTCGGCGCCGATCGTGCCCTCCAGCCCGTGAAGCTGTGCATTGACAATGGGACCGATGGCCGATCGGCCCTCGCGCATGCCTCTCCAGATGGAGCCGACATCGGTGCCCAGTCCGCACAGCCCGCCCAGTCCGGTGATAACGACCCGCCGATCCATTCAAGCCGCCTTGTTGAGCAAGCCGCGGATGGCTTCCACCATGTCGCCGACAGTTTGGAGATCAGACCACGCCTCGGCCGAGTTCATCTCGATCTTGATGCCGTAGGCCTGTTCGAGATCCCAGAGCACGTCCGCCAATCCCAGTGAATCGATGCCGAGCCCAGTCACTTCCGTCGCAGTGGTTATTTCGCCGACGGATGCTGCAGTCGTTCCCTCGGCGTTCTCCGATTCGACGCGCTTCCTGATTATCTCTACGATTTCCGTTGTAAGTTGATCAGACATTATTTGTTTCTTTCCATTTCAGCTTGTTTTTACGTTGGGGTGACTTGACTCCTGGGCAGCGCGCGTCCGGGAAACTAGCCATTAAACTTGTGCAACTGACAAAGCTTAATGCTCATACCAGCCGGATGAGTCCGGCTGGTCTGCGGCGCAGGCTGCGATGGCGAAGAACGTCGCCGGGAGCCGATTTTGCTAGCCACTCGGGACAGATATGTAGTCCCGGAGTTTCATAGCTCCGGACCGTTACGGTCGATCAGCGTGCCGGAAGGCCACTCGTCCATCGAGCGTCCAATCGGCGAAACCAAGACGAGCACGTCCTCCAGGCGCGTGGACGGCAGGTCGTGATGCACATTTGCGCGGCTCGAACGGACGCGGACGCTTGGCACAATGGTGGCTAGGCCCTCTCTGCAGTACCTCTCAACATGGTTGCGCATTGCGTGCCGAACCGTGCCGAAAGCGAATGGAACCCCCATCTGCTGCAGGACTGGATACACCGTGCGCATTGCAAAGCTGATTCCGAGCTTCTCAAGATCCTGACGAACGCCATACAGGCCCAACTCAGCCACTAGGACATCGACCTCGCCAACCCTGATGAAGCGGCGCAGAATACCGATGTGTGCCGCTACGCCCTGAGGGTCGCTGGCAATAAAGCGGAGTTCCGGTCTTGCGCCGGCCCAACTGCGGCCACCTTCGAATGGCTTTGCGCCGAAGGCTCCGTTTCGTCCATAGATGTTTCGGAAAAAATCGGAGAGCTCGACATGGTCGGCCACTTGCAAGTTATTTTCCCAGCATAACCTCCACTGCACGGCAGAGCGCATGGAAGATTTTCTCCTTTCGGGTTGTCCTTAAGACGCTCATCGCGGCATAGAGGCAGCGGGTGATCGGTGCGTCAGGTGTTTGTCCATGCGAGATTTCAGCACAATGATAAAATCGTTTGTTTCGATGGAAGGTATCCACTCTATGGATAGCCGCAGAAATGCGTTTCAAGGGGCTTGATCTCAACCTTCTCGTCGTGCTGGACGCATTGCTGGCCGAGCGCAATCTCTCGGCGGCGGCACGCCGGATAAATCTCAGTCAGCCGGCGATGAGTGCGGCCGTCGCCCGGCTGCGCGATTTTTTCGGCGATGAACTGTTCAGCATGAGCGGCCGCGAACGTATTCTGACGTCACGTGCGGCTGCACTTGGTCCCGCAGTCCGCGACGCTCTCCTGCACATCCAACGTACGATTATTTCTTCGGATCCGTTTGACCCGGCTCGATCCGATCGCCGCTTCAGGATCATTATTTCCGATTTCGCCACGCTCGTTTTTTTTGAGAAAGTCGTGGAGCGTGTTGCCCGGGAAGCCCCCGCCGTCAGCTTCGAATTGCTGCCTATCAACGATAGCCCCGATGAGCTTCTCCGGCGCGGCGACGTCGATTTTGTAATTCTCCCGGATTTGTTCACGTCGAGCGCGCATTCAAGCGTGGCCTTGTTCGGCGAGAGGCTCGTATGCGTCGGCTGTCCCACGAACAGGCAGCTGCCACGGCAGCTTACATTCGAGAGATATCTGTCGATGAGGCACGTCTCGGTCAGGTTCGGACGTTCGCTGATGCCGTCCGTCGAGGAATGGTTCTTACTTGAGCATGGTCTTAAAAGACGTGTCGAGGTGGCCGTGCAGGGCTTCAGCATGATCCCACCCATGGTGTCCGGCACAGCTCGTATTGCGACCATGCCCTTCCGGCTGGTTAAGCACTTCGAAAAAACCTTCCCCCTTCAGATTGTGGAACTTCCGCTGCCGCTTCCCGCTTTCACCGAAGCCGCCCAGTGGCCGGCACTCCACAATACCGATCCGGCAAGCATCTGGATGCGCGAGATAATGATGCAGGAGGCATCTCGCATGGCTGCTCCGCTGTGACAACACGGGAGGCTTTAGGCGCCATCCCATTTACTACCTCCGCGACCAACTGCTTTCGCGTCGACAGCACGCGCTGGACGAAATCAATGCTGGCGGCAAGCGCGCCCGCGAGCTCGTCCAACGTGCGCACTTCCTCGACCAGCTCGAACGAGAAGGGTCCCGCGTAGCCATCGTCAAGCAGCGCCTGGATCTGACTGCCATTGTCGGAACCTCCAAGAAAGCAATCCGGGTAAATCCAGAAGGTCGGGTCGTTCACGCCTGAAATGTGCACCAGTCCGGTAAGCTCGCCAAACAAGGACGTCTCCCCAGCCAGGGTATGGTGAAAAGTATCGTGCATCAGGCGGAACACGGACTGGCCATCAACCGCCGCAATGGCATCGGCCGCTTCCTTCTTTGATCGAAGCGAGCAGGTTCGAAAGCCCAGCGGCTCGATCAGGCCGACAAGACCGCGCGACTGGAGGATCGGCTTGAGCGCGTTTAGAGCGAAGCGGAGACTGTCATGGCGCTCGCCAGTGCTGGCCCGCGAGCCGTGGTTGACCGGCACCAGCACGACCGTCTTAGCCCCGCACGCCGCCGCGTAGTCGGCCAGCTTGTTCGCCTCCGCCCGACGGGTGGGAGTCCAGTCGTCGAAGCGCTGCAAGGCGTTCATCGAGGTTATCGTGACGCCGGCTTCGGTAGCGGCAGAGCGGACCTGCGCAGCCGAAATGGCGTGTGTAACAGGATTGCTGAAATGATGGTCACGGATTTGAACATCGGTCAGGCCCTGATCACGCGCAACTGCGAAAATTGCACTGACGTCGACCGATGGGGCCGCCATGTCTTCGAGCGCAAAGCGGGGAGATACCTGGCGCATGGGCGGAGCTTTCCTTCCAGAAATGCGGCGCCAGTCTTGTCTGGCTTCTCCGCGCGCCCCACTGCAGGCCGATGCACAAACCTGATTGGAGCAGGCTAGTCAATCGAGCGATTCTTGCATTTATGAAAGGAATGTCGGCCATGGCGATAGATCACATCATTTCAGATGTTTTCCGGCAGATAGATGTCAAACGGCAGAAATGTCTGCCCCGGCGTCTCCGCCGTGCCGGTCTTGATGGCGCGATCCATCAGCAACATCAGCTCCTGGCAAAGTCGGCGCAGTGGCGTGGCGACCGCCATCGTGATGATGTCATCAGCGAGGGCCTCCCGTGACTCCGGCGTGATTTCATTCACGATCGCCACGAGATCCTGACCTTTGCCCTCTTCCCGGAGCGCTGAGATAGCGCCCTCCATGCCACCGCCGGCCACGTAGAAGCCGACGAGCTCAGGTTCCCGCTGCATAAGGTCCAGCAGCGCCTCGTAAGTGATCTGTCGTTTCTCAAGGTTCACGAGCGTATCGAGCACCTCGAATGCTGGCTCGTTCTCACGGAAAAAAGAACGAAAGCCGCTTTCCCGTAGCTCGTGACCCTGGAAACGGTGGCTGCCGACAAACACCGCCACCTTGCCAGGCCGTTTAGCGGCCTTGGAGAACATCCAAGCTGCCGTCCGCCCGACCCTGCGGTTGTTGAGACCGATGTAACCCTCGCGCACGCCAGCGGCGAAGTCAGAAAGGAGCGAGAAAACCGGGATGCCTTTCGCCTTGAGCTCCTCGACTGCTGCCGTGATCTTCGGGTGGTCCGGCGCCACCATGGCGATCGCGTGGCATCGGCTACCAAGATCCTTAAGGAGGGTGGTCAGGTCCCCGGGCAAATGTGATGGCGCGAATTCGATGAGCGGAATGCCGTGGAAGGACTGGGCCGAACTCACCGACGCTTCGACCTCGCGCGCGAACTCCTGGTAGAAATGCTGGGCCGGTTTTCTCAAGATGAAGCCCAGCCGGTAGCGCGGCAGATCCCGTTGCAAGCGCTGTTTGATGAGACCCGCAGCATGATAGCCGATCGCGTGGGCGGCCTCGTGAACCCGCCGCGCGGTCTTCTCCCGCACCGGCAGGCGAGCGTTCAGGACCCGATCGACAGTCGCCACGCTCACCCCGGCTTCGCGGGCGAGATCGACAATTGTGGGGCGCTTTGCCGTCGCTCCAATTCTGATCGGCTGTCTCTCTGTCATACGGCGCATCCCAGCGACGGTTCGGGGCGGCAAAGTGAAAATTTCGGCATCCTGCACGATCGACAGCCTATCCAATGAACGGCGCTCCAGGCGCAACCGCGCGGGTGTCGATCTACGGTTCGTTTCGATAAGGCGTCCATATTTCTTGTACTCACCGCATTTGGCGCTTCTGATCTGTGGCCCGCGAAGCACTGTTTAGAGCCAGCGAGCCGATTGTTTCGTTCGGATGTTAGCCCGGCGACTGGATTAGTCGCGCTGCAGCAATCTTGCTGGGGCGGATGGCCGGTTTAATCTCTCGGCAAGCTCCCGCAGAAGGCAGCTTTCATGCGCGCTTCGTCCAATTCGCCTTCCCAGCGGGCGACAACGAGCGAGGCCACCGCGTTGCCGACTACATTCGTCAGCGCTCGGCATTCGGACATGAAGCGGTCCACGCCAAGGATCAGAGCCATCCCAGCAACGGGAACGCTCGGGATTACGGAGAGCGTAGCGGCCAAGGTGATAAAGCCGGCGCCTGTTATACCTGCGGCACCCTTCGAGGAAAGCATCGCGACAAGCAATAGGAGGACCTGGTCGGAAATCGACAAGTGCGTGTTCGTCGCCTGGGCGAGGAAGAGGGCGGCAAGCGTCATGTAGATATTGGTGCCGTCCAGATTGAAGGAATATCCAGTCGGGATAACGAGACCCACGACAGAACGCTTGGCGCCGGCCTTCTCCATCTTTTCCATGAGCGAGGGCAGCGCGGCCTCCGAGGAGGACGTTGCCAGGACCAGCAGCAGCTCTTCCTTGATGTAGCGCACGAGAGAAAAGATCGAGAAGCCGTTGTATCGGCAGACCGCGCCGAGAATCCCGAATACGAAGAAGAAGGCAGTGAAATAGAACGTCGCGACCAGCATCGCGAGGTTGGCCACCGAACCGATGCCATATTTGCCGATGGTGAAGGCCATGGCGCCGAAAGCGCCGACGGGCGCGGCCCTCATCAGAATGCCGACCAGCTTGAACACCGGCGCAAGGAGCGCCTGAAGCAAAGAAAGCACGGGCTTGCCCGTGTCGCCGACCATCGCCAGAGCGATGCCGAACAGGACCGAGAAGAACAGGACCTGCAGGATGTCGCCTTCGGCGAAGGCACCAACGATCGTTATCGGGATGATGTTCATCAGAAAGCCGGTCACGGACTGCTCGTGGACCTTGGCGGCATAGCCCTTCACGGCCTGAACATCGAGCGACGCCGGATCAATGTTGAGGCCAGCACCTGGCTGAACGACATTTGCGACTATGAGACCGACAACCAGTGCGAGGCTCGAGAAGGTGACGAAATAGATCATCGCCTTGCCGGCGACCCGGCCAACCTTTTTGAGGTCGTTCATGCCGGCAATGCCGGTCGTGACGGTTAGAAAGATCACTGGTGCGATGACCATTTTCACGAGCTTGATGAAAGCATCGCCGAGGGGCTTCAGAGCCTCTCCGGTCCCCGGACAGAAATAGCCCACTGCGACACCGAGGGCGATGGCGGTAAGCACCTGCACGTAGAGCTGGGCGTAGAAGGCCTTGCGGGGCGTGGGACCCGCGCTTCGGATTGGTGGAACCAACAGCTTTTCTCTCCCTGACCGGACGGGGTGGGGCTCCTCCCTTCCCGCGCTTCTCCCATCGCGGCGCTCCGGTCAAACGCTGCTGCCATCTCAGCCGCAAGCGTTGTGCCAAGTGGAAACCCGCGCCCAATTATGCGTATTCCGCCGCTCGGTCACGCAGCTTCAGTGAGGCTTGTGCGGGTTTCCGCACTGGTTGCCTCCATTCTTGGCGAAATTCCGCACCTAAGGCTCCGGCAATGGTCCGTGTCTGAAGCAATAGGTCGGTAGAGCACGGATGATACAACAAGGGCGCGTTGCAACCATTGCTTTTGCCCGGCAGAGCGGCCGCCGGTCGGTATCTCTGGGGTCCCGATGTGCCCCTCCTTTCTTTGTCTTGTTTGCGACTGACCGCGCACCGGTGTGGAGGATTCCCTACACAACCGTGCTTCGCCGCGCTCCCGTTGCAGCCGAGTGCGTCTCGAAGGGGCAGTGGAGAAGACCGGTGATTCCGCCAGTCCTGGGGCGCAACGGTGTGATTCAGGAGATGCTTCGTAGCACGAACATAAGCCGCGCTCGAAGACAACTTTGCGCCATGGCATGCGCCGCAGCGTGTTCTATTGTCAACGGCATCAATAGCGAGGGTATGAATGGTTGCTGCGATCCACTCAGTGAGCCGCTACCGCTTCCGCACCACCTGATGGGGCGCTGGAAGCACGCACAGGCGCTCGGTATGCTCAGCGCGCCGCGCACCCGCCGAGACGCCGGGGTAAACATCTCTGCCGTTCGCATCGATCTGCGAGCAACTATCTGAATTGATGGGATTCTGTCATGTCGTCCTACTTTCCTTTCACAAATGCAAGGAAAGCTCGATTGACTAGCCCCCGTCGTTCCCGCTCTGTAGAGCAACGTGTGGTTGCGCTCGGGAGGAGCCTGAACCGCGCCCCACTTCAGTAAGGATAGCCAAGCCATGCCTCAAGCATTGCCTCCGGCGTTTTTCGTTCTTGCCGATCATCACGGCCTGACCGACGCCCAAAACCGTGACCCACTTTTGATCCAATGGCAGCCAGTATGCCGGCTGCGGAAGTCGGCGTGCTGCCGTGACGCCGGGTCACAGACTATCCGTATCGACGTCTCAAGCGTTTCGATGAGCGGCTCCTACGAGCGAGCAAGCGCGCCAATCATGCGGTGGCCCGCGGGGCGAAGAAACTCTTGCTGGTGCCGGCCATCGGTGGCTCGGGCCTCGATGCCACTTGACGAGGCCTCTACGCCCGGGGGGGCGTCGCAGGTTCAGATGGCGCGGCGTTGCTTTCGCGGCCCGAGATCGAGGATGACATGCTAGACCGGGACAATAATGGCCAACCTGAAGAAAATGCTGGGCAGACGCCGCCATGCTGCTCGTCGCTTCATGACGGGAAAAGGGATGACTCAGAATCCGCTATTCTGCCGTCGCGCGCGAGCGTGCTTGCTGGCATATGGGAAATAGTGAAAGCACTCACCGCCCCCTCCGGGCTCGAAGTCACGCTGGCCAAGGTCGTAGACCTCCTGCGATCGTTTCTGCAGATGCGGCACGGCATCATCTCTCTCTTCGATAGTGATGGCGAACTGGAAATCACCGTAGGCGCCGGCTGGACCGAGAGCTGCGGTGAGCGCTGCCGGACGTATCTGCCGCGGAAGGCAATCGACCATATTGTGGCCACGGACACGCCCCTGGCCACCGAGAACATCGCGGTTCATTCGGCTTTCACCGCCGCCGACATGGAGGTGCTCGGGGTCTCCGAAAACATACCAGTGTCCTTCGTCGGCGTTCCCATCCGCGTCGATGCGAATGTCGTGGGCACGCTGACCATCGACCACGTACTGGACAATGGCTCAAGAGTTTGGCTCGATTACAACCTCTGTCTGCTTCCCCTAATCGCCAACCTGGTAGGACAGACAGTCAAGTCGCATCGCTCTTTCGACGGCGACCCCGAGCAACCGATGGCACAGCAGGATTTGCTGCCAAAGCAGAAGCATCCGGCCCGGCAGCGTAACAAGATTCACGTTGAGGGGATGATTGGCGACAGTTTGGCGTTGCGCGGTCTGCTTGAGAAAGTCGCGGTCGTAGCTAAGGCTAAGATTGCTGTTCTGTTGCGAGGCGAATCCGGTACCGGCAAGGAGCTGGTCGCCAAGGCTATCCACGAGTTGTCGCCGCGCGCCAAGCGGCCCTTCATCAAGCTCAATTGCGCGGCGCTGCCCGAGACAGTCCTGGAATCCGAATTGTTCGGTCATGAGAAGGGTGCATTCACCAGCGCGTTCAACTCACGCAAGGGGCGCTTTGAGCTCGCCGACAAGGGGACGCTGTTCCTGGACGAGATCGGCGAGATTTCGGCCTCTTTCCAGGCAAAGCTCTTGCGCGTGCTGCAGGAGCAGGAGTTTGAGCGCGTCGGCGGCAACCAGACCATTAAAGTCGATGTTCGCATCATTGCCGCCACGAACAAGAACTTGGAAGAGGCGGTTGCCAGAAACGAGTTCCGTGCCGACCTCTATTACCGCATCAATGTGGTTCCCTTGCTGGTGCCAGCGCTACGCGAAAGGCGCAGTGATATTCCGCTACTCGCCGCTGAGTTTCTCAAGAATTTCAACGGTGAGAACGGCCGGATGCTGACCTTCGATCCCAGTGCGATGGAAGTCCTGATAAACTGTGATTTTCCCGGCAACATTCGCGAGCTCGAAAATTGCGTGTATCGGACAGCAGTTCTGGCGGCGGGACCATCAATCGGGAGAGGCGACTTTGCATGCTGCCAGGGCAAATGCTTCGCCGAGGCGCTGCACAAGAGCAGATTTGGCAAAATCGCGCTGCAATCCCCGCCGATCGTGCCGCTGCCAGCGGTTGCGGCCATACCGCCCGCTGCTGCCGCCGTCGCAGTCCCGCCTGAGATCACAAGTCAGCCGCCGCTTGGCCCTGCCGGGGCAGTCCAGTTAAATGGTGCAAGAATGACCGATGCTGAACGTGTCATCGAGGCCATGGAAAGATGTGGCTGGGTGCAGGCAAAGGCGGCACGCCTGCTTGGACTGACGCCCCGCCAGATTGGCTACATGTTGAGGAAATATGGCATCGAGATCAAGCGTCTTTGAAGCTAACGACCGAAGCGAGTAGCGGGGACCGTGCTTGTGCCCCTGGAAACGGGTGATGGGGACCTCACGTCAGTGCCAACTTTCGATCCAATCGCACAGTCCGGCTGACCCCGCGGCTGTCGGCTTCACGACGCACCTGGGTTTGAAGGCAGCGCTATCATCGATGGTCCAAGCCATGTCTCGATATCACCAGCCCGTGCCGGATGCACTGGGACTGAAACGGAGAAAAAATCATGTCGGATGCAAAACTCGGAACTGTGCTTTCCTCTCTCTCGCAAGTGGCGAGACAGTTAGATGTTCTGCTATCCGACAAACCGGCGCCGGATGCGAGTTGCGTCAAGCTAAATACGAACGAGAACCCGTTTCCGCTGCCGACAGTCATAATGCAGAGTGCAATGGCGGCTCTCGAACGGCAGTATCTATATCCAGAAGACGACAACGTCAGCTTGAGGCAAGCAGCTGCTGAAGCCTACGGCGTCTCCAAGGATCAGGTGATCGCCGGAAACGGATCGTCTGAACTGCTTGGGCTTATTTACAGAGCTTTCCTGGTTCCAGGAGACAGCGTGGCGATGATGTCGCCCGGGTTTTCGTTCAACCGCAAACTTGCCAGTTTGCAGGGTGCTCAATTTGTCGAAGTCGGATGGGGCCAAGATCATTCCTTGCCCGTAGAACAATTGCTTTTGGCACCTGCAAAAGATGCCAAATTCATTCTGCTGGCTAATCCGAACAATCCGACCGGAACGTTTGTTCCGGTGGCCGATATCGAACGTCTAGTATCACAATCAGACCGCATGATTGTCTTGGATGAGGCCTACGTCGATTTTGCACCGGATAATGGTCTGCATCTCATCAATTGTTATCCGAATCTCCTGGTCTTGAGAACATTCTCGAAAAGCTATGCCACCGCCGGCATTCGCGTCGGTTTCGGACTTGGTCACCCTGAAGTCATTGGCAGGCTGCGAAATCTTCAGAACGTCTTCAACATGAATGTGATCGGCCATGCGGTTGGTATCAGCGTCCTTGGGCACCGCGCCGCCTATGCCGAGAACCACAAGCACATCAAGCATGAAAGACAGCGAGTGACGATGGCGCTGTCAAAACTCGGATTTTCCGTAATACCTTCCCACGCAAATTTCCTGCTAGCACGTGTGCCAGCGGGGCAGGAAGGCTCATGGTGGCAAGCAGCCTTGGAAAGGCAAAAGATACTCGTTGCCTTCTTTCCTGATGCAGGTTTGGAAAATTACATCCGCATTAGCATCGGCACAAAAGATGAGATGGATGAATTTCTTGAGGCCGCCAGCGACATAGCTGGAACGGCGAAGGAAACTATCCCGCTGTGCCGGCCGTCAGCGGCCGCTGCTTCTGCCTTAACCAATCGATAGTTCCCCGGCCATTAAGCGCCGATAATTTGAATTTGCTTGCACCATTGCGAGCCACGAACCATTGCAAAGAGTTGGAGAAAATTCGTGAAGAATGCCTTCCCCCGGGGCCTGACCTTCGGCATATTCGACCACCTGGACGAGGATGGCTGCGAGATTGCCCGACAATACGCCGATCGCCTGAGTTTAGCAGAGGCGTGCGATCACCTTGGTTTCTACGCATATCATCTGGCAGAGCACCACTGCACTCCGCACGGGAGAGGCCCATCGCCGAATCTGTTCTTAGCCAGTGTCGTCCAGCGCACCCGGCACCTTCGCGTCGGCCCGATGGTAATGCTCCTTGCCCTTTATCATCCGCTGCGTGCGTTCGAGGAGATCTGCATGCTGGACCAGTTGAGTGGTGGCAGGGTCGAACTGGGTATAGGGCGCGGCTCTCTCCCAGTCGAATTGGGTTACTTCGGGATTGCTGCGGAGGCGGCGCCAGGTCACTATGCGGAAGCCAGCGAAATCCTTATTAAGGCGATGAAGGGCGACACGCTGTCCTATCGCGGCCGCCATTTTGAGCTGAATGACGTCCCTTTGACGCTGAGATCTCATCAGCGCCCCCATCCACCGACATGGATCGCCACCAATAGACCCGAGTCGGCCAGCTGGGCCGCTGCAAGTGGCGCCAACATCGCGTGCCTGGGACCTGCCTCTTCTGTTCGCAGAATTACTGATGCGTTCCGAGCCTGCCGGGAGCGCAGTGCCGACGCGGACGAGCGAGGGCCATTTCTTGGAATGCTCCGCATGGTCGTGATCGCGCGATCGGAAACAGAAGCATATGCGCTCGCGGCACCCGCTTACGAACGATGGCTCAAGAGCTTCAGGTTCCTCTACGACCTCAATGCGCTCCAGACGCCGCCAAATCTGCCGCTGAGCTTGGATGCAGCAATCGAGAGCGAATTGTGCGTGGTGGGAACGGCATCTTCTGCGCGACAAGCTCTTCTTGATCAACTCGAAGAGGCCGGTGCTAATTATCTACTTTGCCAACTTGCATTTGGGAATCTGTCCTTAGACGCTTCGCTATACACCGCAAGGACGATCCAATCTGAAATCATGGCTCGAGTTACCTGACGTGCAATGCGCGTTCCGCGTTCGGAGTTGAATTTCTCCGGCGCACCATCACCTTCCCGGTCCCGCGCATGATGCCGATATAGTGCTTGGTGTGTGGGTGGAGGGCGCGCACGCTTGTGGAGGCCCTAGATATTTGAACGGCCTGCCGATTAAGAAATCGCCCCGATGTCGTTTCGCAAGAGAGGGCGAACTTGTGCGTATCAGGCCAAAGCTCCGGTTTCTGAGGCATAGAGAAGATTGCTATAGCTCATTATTTAAGGCACTATGAGTTATAGAAAGGTGCGCTATAACTCATGGTATGGAATTGGGAGCAGGCTGACTGGCCGCATTTTACCTACGATAAGGAAGAATTGGAACCGCTGGAAAGCGAATTCCTGCTGCGATCGGGTGAGTTCCTGGGTGTCTTTCGGCACGTCGGTTCTGACGATCGCGACCAGATACGCATCGATCTTATCAGTGAAGAGGCCTTGAAGACGTCCGCGATTGAAGGGGAATACCTCAACCGCGAGAGTCTGCAATCATCCCTGCGCCAGCAACTTGGGCTGGGCAGCGAGAACAGGCGCATTCCGCCTGCCGAGCGCGGCATCGCGGAAATGATGGCCGACGTGTATTTACATTTTGGCCATGTCCTCTCGCATCGCACTCTCTACGCTTGGCACAAGATGGTGATGTCGGGGGAACGGCGTATTGAGACCATTGGCAATTACCGCCAGCATGCCGACGTCATGCAGATCGTTTCCAATCGGCTGGATAAGCCCAAAGTGCATTTCGAGGCACCTCCCTCAGCGCGGGTAAAAGCCGAAATGGATGCTTTCACCGCTTGGTTCAACGATACCGCGCCTAAAGGTAAGACGCCGCTCCCGGCGTTGACGCGAGCCGGTATCGCGCACCTTTATTTCGAGAGCATCCACCCATTTGAGGATGGCAACGGCCGCATAGGACGTGCCCTCTGCGAAAAGGCGCTTGCTCAAAGCCTGGGTGAGCCAAGTCTCATCGCTTTGGCATACACGATCGAACGCCACCGCAAGGCCTACTACGACAACCTGCAGGCCAGCAATAAGAGCAACGCGGTAACAAATTGGCTGCTCTACTTTGCCAACACGATCCTTGAAGCGCAACGCGTAACGCTGGTCCGCGTCGAATTCTCCGTAGCTAAAGCCAAGTTTTACGAACGCTACCGAAACCAGTTCAACGAGCGGCAGGAAAAGGTCATCGCCCGAATGTTCCGCGAAGGCATCGACGGGTTCAAAGGAGGGCTCAGCGCCGAGAATTATATCGCCATCACTCAAGCATCGCGCGCGACGGCGACAAGAGATCTGCAAGACCTCGTTTCCAAGGGCGCGATGATAAGAACTGGCGAACGGCGACACACGCGTTACGCCCTGAACATTCTGGATGACCGCAGGTAAACCGCAGCACAGATTTATTGCCACCTTACTCGCGCAGCGACACGTGCGAAGTTTTGAGCAAAAAGGTCTATGAATTCAGGATCGCGCTGAGCAAAGCCTGAGCGCACCAAGTCCGACTTAAACGGGCCCGTCTGCATTTCCATGAGAATGTCAGGGCGACGGTTGCGGTGCCAGCGCGTTTTCATCTTCAAGTTTCGGCAATATTCATGGCACTTCGGGCGACCGAAGCAATAACGGCCAACGCATCGGCGGTGCCGTCGGCTTCGCCTTTCTCAAAATCACCTTCGTCTGGCCCATCTAGTTTGTTACATGGGCAAAGCAAATCACGTCCTTGTGACGCGCCGATGCAAAGGAATAGACGGCCGCCGCTACCGTTCCGGACAATTGCCGAGGTGCAAGCCGCACTTCAGCTCGGTGGCTTAGCCGTGGTCAAAATCATCACCTCGCCGTGCAGTCGCGCCTCATGACCTGAATGGTGGCGGAAAGGCCGGCTCACGAATGATTAGATCGTTCGAGATCGGGTCCAGTCAGTGCCGGGCGTGTTCGCATTGGCTGTGATCGGCCAGCACCTCAATCACCCGGCATTCGCCGACCTTCCCGTGCCGGCAGCCTTCGACCATGAGTTCCAGTTCGGCCTTCAATGCCGTGAGGCTGCGTATCCGCTGAACGACGTCGGCCAGCCGCGCCTGGGCTATGGTGTCGGCCGTGGCGCAGGGCTGGCTGGGATTATCCTGCAACGTCAGCAGGGTGCGGATGGCTTCGATGTCGAACCCCAACTCGCGTGAATGGCGAATAAACGCCAGCCGGCGCAAATCGCTCGTCTCATAGTGCCGTCGATTGCCCTCGGTGCGGTTCGGCGCGGGCAGCAGGCCGATATACTCATAGTAGCGGATGGTCGGCACTTTCACGCCGCTCTGTCGTGCCGCTTCGCCAATCGGGACACTGCGCATGATTTTTCGCTTGCTCCTCTAGTCGCTAGAGAATGTAGCGTGCCGCTGGAATGGTTCAAGGAGTGAGACGATGGCTGCAACCGCCGCACAAACCCGTTATCGCGTCGAAGGCATGGATTGTGCCGGCTGCGCGACGAAAATCGATAGCGCGGTGCGGCGCATGCATGGCGTCCAGGATGTGAACGTCTCGGTCACTGCCGGCACCATGACCGTCAGGCACGCTGCCGAAAGCGACCTCGCCGCGATCGAAAAGAAGGTAACGGGCCTCGGCTATTCTGTGGCTCAGCTCACGAGCGAAGCCGGACAGAATGCCAAGCCGGCCGGGCACGGCACCAAAGGCGGCCATGATCACGCTGGCCACGATCATGCTGGCCGCGACCATGCCGGCACAGCCAAAGATGGCCACGACGACGTGGAGAGCTTGCATGGCCACGACCACACGCCGGCCAAGGGGCCGTGGTGGAACAGCGCCAAAGGCCGGCTGAGCATCGCCAGCGGGGCCGCATTGGCCGCAGCTTTTGCGATTCACTATTTCTGGCCGGCCACCGGCGTCTGGCTTTTCATAGCGGCCATGCTGATCGGACTGGTCCCGATTGCACGGCGAGCTGTGATGGCCGTGCTCGCCGGCATTCCCTTCACCATCGAAATGCTGATGACCATCGCGGCGATCGGCGCCGTCATCATCGGTGCCGGCGAGGAAGCCGCCACCGTGGTCTTCCTGTTCCTTGTCGGCGAGTTGCTGGAAGGCGTGGCCGCCGGCAAGGCGCGCTCCAGCATCCAGGCGCTGACCACGCTGGTGCCCAAGACGGCATTCCTGGAGGAGAATGGCGCCACGCGCGAAGTTCCGGCCGAAGCCCTTGGGGTTGGCGCCGTCATTCTGGTGCGGCCGGGCGATCGCATTCCAGCCGACGGCAAGATCATCGAGGGCGAAAGCGCCATCGATGAATCGCCGGTGTCGGGGGAAAGCGTGCCGGTGCGCAAGGGCGTCGACGCGGACGTATTCGCCGGCACCATCAATGGCGACGGCGTGTTGCGCATCACCGTCACGGCTGCGGCGTCCGACAACACCATCGCCCGCA
Source organism: Mesorhizobium delmotii (assembly GCF_900149755.1). Lineage (NCBI taxonomy): Bacteria > Pseudomonadati > Pseudomonadota > Alphaproteobacteria > Hyphomicrobiales > Phyllobacteriaceae > Mesorhizobium > Mesorhizobium delmotii. The sequence goes on from NZ_FUIG01000058.1 coordinate 56,447, forward strand.
TCGTCAAGCTGGTCGAGGATGCCCAGGAAAGCAAGGCGCCGACGGAACGCTTCATCGACCGTTTCTCACGCTGGTATACGCCCGCCGTCGTCGCCGTGGGGGCTCTGGTGGCCGTCGTCCCGCCGCTGGCCTTCGGCGACGACTGGAACGAATGGATCTACAAAGGCCTGGCGCTGCTGCTCATCGGCTGCCCCTGCGCCCTCGTCATATCGGTGCCGGCGGCAATCGCCGCCTCGCTCTCGGCCGGCGCCAGGCGTGGTCTTTTAATGAAAGGCGGCGCGGTGCTGGAAGGCTTGGGCAAGATCACCGCCGTGGCTTTGGACAAGACCGGAACGCTGACTCAAGGCAAGCCCGTGGTGACGGATGTCGTGGCCATCGGGATCAGCGAAAAAGAGGTGCTGTCGCTGGCCGCTGCACTCGAAACCGGATCGAGCCATCCGCTGGCCCTGGCTATCCTGCGAAAGACCAAGGCCGATCGCGTGCCGGTGCCGCCGGCGGCGGAGGCCAAGGCGCTCGGCGGCAAGGGCGTCGTCGGTCGCATTGGCGGTAAGAACGTCTTCCTGGGCTCGCCGATCGCTGGAGGCGAGAAGGTCGCGCTGCCGGCCGAGCAGGCGGCCCGCATCGCCGAACTCAATGACCAGGGCAAGTCGGTGTCGGTGCTGCTGATCAACGATGTGCTTGCCGGTTTCATCGCCATGCGCGACGAGCCTCGGCCGGACGCGCAGGCCGGCCTCAAGGCGCTGACCGATGTTGGCATCAGGACTGTCATGCTGACTGGCGACAACCAGCGCACGGCGGCAGCAATTGGCAAGCACCTCGATATCGAGGTGCGCTCGGAACTGCTGCCCGAAGACAAGCAGCGCATTGTCGGCGAGTTGAAAGGGCAGGGGCTGACGGTCGCTAAGGTCGGCGACGGCATCAACGATGCGCCGGCGCTCGCCGCGGCCGACATCGGCATTGCCATGGGCGGCGGCACCGATGTCGCCCTGGAGACGGCAGATGCGGCGGTGCTGCATGGCCGCGTCGGCGATGTCGCGGCGATGATAAAACTGTCTCAGGCGACCATGGCCAACATCAAGCAGAACATCACCATGGCGTTGGGGCTGAAGGCGGTGTTCCTGGTGACGACCGTAGTCGGCATCACCGGCTTGTGGCCCGCCATTCTCGCCGACACAGGCGCGACGGTGCTGGTGACAGCCAACGCCATGCGGCTGTTGCGCTGGAAAGGTGGGGTGTAGATTGCCGCCTTCCTGTGTCATTTGGGACGGCTCGATGAGCAACAACCATTCGCATGTTGAAGTCGTTCAAATATTGGTCTTCCGTCATCCTGCCTATTGACATCATAACGGCGTAGAATGCTGCATCCGTCGCTTGACGGCTCGAGGAAAACCCGTCGCTAGTATGTTGGCGCATGATCGCGGTGCAGGCTTTCAGCGTCGCAACCCGCGCCAAGTGACACAAAGCGTAATATTTCATCTCTCCCTCCGCCATCACCCGGTTGCGATTTTGGAAGTCGTCGAACATTCCTTCCAGTTCGTCCAGGAAGGGAAGATCCTCTATCAATGTCACCATGGAACCGACGAAGTTGTTTGCGTCGTCGGCCGCCATATATCCGAGCCGCTTAGGTAACGTGGTCATCTCTGCAGCACCTTGCGGCTTGTCGATCAGCCTCTAACGGCGGACCGGTTCCTGCGGCAAACGTAGGACTTATAGGGTCGCGCGGCAAATGGAGCCAAGCATCTAGAAGAGCCAAGACGTGCTCCGCCGGCAAAGCGCCCGACGAGCCCGCCACTCAGACCGCCTTTCCGTGTTCTCTTGACTCTCGCAATGATTGAGCGCCGAATAGCCATCTACTTGGGAGGGCGGAATGAAATGTCTGATTTTTCTTAGTGTTCTTTTTGGCGCCTATAGCGTTGCCCCGGCGTTCAGCCATGGCGGCGGAACAGACTCAAACGGCTGCCACACGAATCATAAAACTGGCCAATATCACTGCCATTAGGGCGGCTTACTATGATCAAATGTTTTGCGCTCGCAATCGGACTCGTTTTGGGCGCGTCCGATGCATATGCTTGGGATGGGACGGATACGACGACTGGCGAGTCTGTTGAGATTGGCACGGGTAATCTTGTCAGGACGGGCAGGGACATCGAAATATTTGATAGTGGTGCTGGCGAATATCGAGACGTAACCGTCGAAAGTATCCGGCGACACGGATCGACAGTTGAAGTCGAGGTCTACGACAACGAAAGCGGCGAGTATCGGACTCTTGAAATGGAAGACGACTGATCTCGCTCATCAACTGCGCTGGCGCAGCGGGCCGCGACATCTTCTTGCCAGTTGTTGCCGGCCATCGGTTCAACGATGTATAGAAGCACCGCCGGCAATCACCGGCGAGCTAGTCGTCATGACGCCTGGAATCATGGAAGAAGGCCCATGCCATGATGAGAAGCGGCCGGCCCGTCTAGGTTCGTGATGATCGGCCGCAGGGAAGACTTAAAGCTCCGGCCGTGGCGCGACGGGAGCGACAGCAGATGACTGATTTGGCCGAAGAATAATTCATTGTCCCGGTCCCGGCATTGGTAGCGACTCTTTTACCTGCGGAACGGGAAAAGGGTGTGCCCCTAACGGAAAGAGAAGTCCTACAAATCAGAGATCAGGCTCCGTCCATCGCGATGCCCGCGCATGCCTATCGGGCAGTCATAGAAGCTCGGGGCTACGACGACATTGATCCTGAGAATGTGCGGGATGAATGGCAGTTGGCGCGGAAATCGCTTGAGGCAGAGAACTAGCCTTGGGAAAATTCTCACGTCGCACCTTGCTGTGCGCGTAGGAATATGTTCCCCTAGGATGGTTGCGGCGATCCACTCAAAGGGAGAGCCAACATGGTCAGGCACAAACACCCCAAGCAGCTTTCAGAAGCCGACATCGAGCGTTTTCTGGCGGATGCCGAGAAGCTTCACAAAACAATCACCCGCCCACTCATATCGCCTAAAGCGTGTCGCGATTTAAGG
>NZ_FUIG01000089.1:0-364 GCF_900149755.1 Mesorhizobium delmotii
CAGGAACGTCTCGCCAAGCTGGCGGGCGGCGTTGCCGTCATCCGCGTCGGCGGTGCGACCGAGATCGAAGTCAAGGAAAAGAAGGACCGCGTCGATGACGCCCTCAACGCGACCCGTGCGGCCGTCGAAGAAGGCATCGTTCCCGGCGGCGGCGTCGCACTCCTGCGCGCTTCGCTGAGCATCAAGGCTGTCGGCGCCAACTCCGACCAGACCGCTGGCATCAGCATCGTGCGTCGCGCGCTGCAGGCTCCGGCCCGCCAGATCGCGGCCAACGCCGGTGCGGAAGCATCGATCGTTGCCGGCAAGATCCTCGAGAACAAGGGCCCGACCTTCGGCTTCAACGCCCAGACCGGCGAATATGGCG
>NZ_FUIG01000048.1:0-44303 GCF_900149755.1 Mesorhizobium delmotii
CCATGCGGCGCGCCGCATGGCTAGTGTGGTCAACCCGCTTTCTGGATTGCCGGTTTTGGAGCTTGGTGCCGGGACTGGTGTCATCACCAGGGCCATCCTGGAAAGAGGCATCCAACCGCATCGGGTGACTTCGGTCGAATATTCCAAGGATTTTTATGATGGCCTGGTGCGACGCTTTCCGGGAGTGGATTTCCGCTTGGGCAATGCGTTTGCCCTGGAACAAACCCTGGGGGAGCGCCGGGAAAAATTCGATTGTGTCATAAGCGCAGTGCCGATGTTGAGCTTTCCGATGCAACAGCGCCTCACACTGCTCGAGGATTTGCTTGCACGAATCCCTGCCGGGCGACCTGTGATCCAAATCACCTACGGTCTTCTGTCACCGGTGCTCAAAATGCCCGACCGTTACATCGTCTCTCACTATGATTTCGTCGTTCGCAATGTTCCCCCCGCACAACTCTGGACCTATCAACGAGCAGTGTGACCACAGGCGACGCGGGCAACAGGTGGGCTTTCGGAATGCTTGTACAGGACTACAAAGCCGCCTGAACTTGGTGCTGGGGCCAGCCATTCGCGCCCTAGCCGGACCGCCTTCCATTCCGCATGTGAGGATCGATTTGATCGCAGCAGCGAGATGATGTTCGGCTAAAAGCATTGAGAGCGGCGAAGCTTCCGCTAACGCCTATATTTCTCCGGTATTTCGGAGATGCATTCCTCGAGACGCGCCAGGCGGAACTTCGCATTGCGAAGTTCATGTCCGGCTTCGAAACGTCGATGGCGTCCTTGAGGTGTGGCAGCTATGAGGTCGCGCTCCAGTTCCGCAACGCGCGCACGCGCCTGCCGAGCCTCGTCCTGACGCAACGCCTTGATCCATCCACGCCCGCGCATCGGTCTTCCTGCAGCACCCCAAAAGCCATGCGGGTTTATCCACCGAGACCCTAATTTCCGGCAAGCCGAAACGCTCGAAATTTAACTTCGGCTATTTAGCGAAGACAAAGAGGGCTCTTTGGAAAAAAGGCGCCGCTTGGAAGGTGTGCAACTACTCAATTCACCGGCTACGAAAACGTTCTAAGCAGATGGCATGCTCGCCAGCGGCAGCCTCTCCGCAGTCAAACCCGGCTTCGTGCCCGTCCTCAAACGGGAGAGCGGCTGATCAAATGCGCTGCCGGCCTGTCATGAACAGTTCGACAAGGGCAGCTTCAATCCTGGCGCAGTTGACCTACGGCGCAGCTCGGTTATGGCGGAGCACCCATGGCAGGCGCCGCTTCCATCGTTCACCTAGCCGCAGAGAAACATCTTTCTGCCAGCGCTTCTTCTTGCGAGTCCGTCTGCCTTCAGTCGGTGCGTTCGATGCCTCCGGAATCGGCGCATCTTCAACCCTCGGCGGCTTAGGAAGCGATACGTCGGGCATGACCATGTCCTTGACATCGGGTACTGCTTCACCAATGGCGGCCATGGGCTGAGAACGGCTATCTTCACAAGGAAAAATCGGCGCGCCAGCGTTAACTTCAATCTTGGCTTCCGCGACATCGTTCGTGATGGCGGCCAGGTCGATGCCGGCCCAGATTGACTGTGGCCGGTTCACGAGCCCACGCTTCTGTTTGATCTCGACGACAAAGGGTCGTTGCTGCTTCATAGTGCTCTCGGCGGACTTGGGGAGGTGCGAATGTCGTCTAGGCCGATCGCACGCGTCCGTCCACCCGCCCCCACGTCTTCTCCAACGGTTTTCGAAGACGTTGATGTCTTCGAAGCCACGACGCCAGCGGCTCACCGCCGACGTCCCGGCCCGCGCTCTCGATCTCCTGTCCTGCTTTCAGTGCGATCGCCACGACGATCATATGGCCCGCACAGCCGCCTTTGTTGTGCCCATCGCGCAGCCGCAGAAGATTCACAATGCAATGAAGATGGTGGCCGCCCCTGTTCATACCCCACGTTCCCTGAGTATATCAGGCGTGTCCAACGCGTTTTCTGAATCGATCACAGGTGACCGATTCATGCTGTTGATGGACCTGGATTTCACCTCCCGTTAGAAGTGCCGATCGAGGCTACGCTTCGGGCTGGTGCTTCGATCGTATTGTTCGCATGCGGTGGGCCCGTGGTGCCGGGTCGGCCCATCGCAATGTCTGACCTTTTCACTACTCTTTGCTTCGCGGCCGCTGAACGCCCAACGGCAGGTGCCAAGAATGGAGTTCGGCGATGGCTCCGAGAGAAGTCAGCACAGGAATTTGCCCTCAGCCTCTTGCACAGAGTTCATGCGCTGCACCCGGAGGGTGTCCTTGACTGGAGAATTCCTTGTGGACGTTCTGGACACCGCCGTCGGCAACCATGCGGCGAAGACAGCTTTGAAATTGCGCACCGATGGGCGGGCGTTCGCGCCGATCGATTTTGAACCAAGGTCGTGCCAAAGGAAAGGGCGGCGTTGCCGCCGCCCTTTCCGTATCTGAAGACTGATAGGTTGGATTAGAAACCCATGCCGCCCATGCCGCCCATGCCGCCGCCGGGCATGCCGCCCGGCATGCCGCCAGCGGACTCCTTCTTCGGAGCCTCCGCGATCATGGCTTCGGTGGTGACCAGCAGGCCGGCGACCGATGCCGCGTCCTGGAGAGCCGTGCGCACGACCTTCATCGGATCGACGATACCCATGGCGATCATGTCGCCATATTCGCCGGTCTGGGCGTTGAAGCCGTAGGTCGCGTCCTTGTTGTCGAGGATCTTGCCGGCGACGATCGAGGCTTCGGCGCCCGCGTTCGCTGCGATCTGACGGGCCGGAGCCTGCAGGGCGCGACGGACGATAGCGATGCCAGCGGTCTGGTCGGAGTTGACGCCTTCGGCCTTGATGGCCAGCGAAGCGCGCAGCAGCGCGACGCCGCCGCCGGCCACGATGCCTTCTTCAACGGCTGCACGCGTGGCGTTCAGCGCGTCGTCAACGCGGTCCTTCTTCTCCTTGACTTCGACTTCGGTCGCACCGCCGACGCGGATGACGGCAACGCCGCCGGCCAGCTTGGCGAGACGCTCCTGCAGCTTCTCCTTGTCGTAGTCCGAGGTGGTCTCCTCGATCTGCTGCTTGATCTGGGCGACGCGGCCCTGGATCTCAGCCTTCTTGCCAGCGCCGTCGACGATGGTGGTGTTCTCCTTGGAGATCGACACCTTCTTGGCGCGGCCGAGCATGTTGATGCCGACATTCTCGAGCTTGATGCCGAGGTCTTCGGAGATGACCTGACCGCCGGTCAGGATCGCGATGTCCTCAAGCATTGCCTTGCGGCGATCGCCGAAACCCGGAGCCTTGACGGCAGCGATCTTCAGGCCGCCACGCAGCTTGTTGACGACCAGCGTGGCCAGAGCCTCGCCCTCGACGTCTTCCGAGATGATGACCAGCGGCTTCGAGGTCTGCACGACAGCCTCGAGGATCGGCAGCATGGCCTGCAGGTTCGAGAGCTTCTTCTCGTGCAGGAGGATGTAGACATCCTCGAGCTCGGCCACCATCTTGTCCGGGTTGGTGACGAAGTAGGGCGAGAGATAGCCGCGATCGAACTGCATGCCTTCGACGACCTCGAGCTCGGTCTCGGCGGTCTTGGCTTCCTCGACCGTGATGACGCCTTCATTGCCGACCTTCTGCATGGCTTCCGCGATCATCGAGCCGACCGAAGCATCGCCATTGCCGGCGATGGTGCCGACCTGGGCAACTTCTTCCGAGGTCTTGATCTTCTTGGCGTTCTTGACGAGGTGGGCGACGACTTCGGTGACGGCCAGGTCGATGCCGCGCTTCAGGTCCATCGGGTTCATGCCGGCGGCAACGGCCTTGTGGCCTTCCTGCACGATCGACTGCGCCAGAACGGTCGCGGTGGTGGTGCCGTCGCCGGCGATGTCGTTGGTCTTCGAAGCGACTTCGCGGACCATCTGCGCGCCCATGTTCTCGAACTTGTCCTCGAGCTCGATTTCCTTGGCGACGGTGACGCCGTCCTTGGTGATGCGCGGGGCGCCGAACGACTTGTCAATGACGACGTTGCGGCCCTTGGGGCCAAGCGTCACCTTCACCGCATCGGCGAGGATGTTGACGCCGCGCAGCATGCGCTCGCGGGCGTCACGGGAGAATTTTACGTCTTTAGCAGCCATTATTTTGCTCCAGGGCATTTCGCCCGAAATTCAGATTGGATGGTGCGGATGAAAGGCGGCTGCGTGTCAGCCGATGATGCCCATAATGTCGGCTTCCTTCATGATCAGAAGGTCTTCGCCATTGAGCTTCACTTCGGTGCCGGACCACTTGCCGAACAGGATGCGGTCGCCAGCCTTGACGTCGAGCGGAACAAGCTTGCCCGCCTCGTCGCGCGCGCCGGAGCCGATGGCGATGATCTCGCCTTCCTGCGGCTTTTCCTTTGCGGTGTCGGGAATAATGATCCCGCCGGCGGTCTTTGCTTCGGACTCGACGCGGCGAACGACCACGCGGTCATGCAGCGGCCGGAAATTCGACTTTGCCATTTTTGGATGTCCCTGGTGCGGATGTTGAACGGTTCTCCGTTGCCGGAGTGCGGTTAGCACTCGCCAGTGGCGAGTGCTAGCGTGGCGGTGCAATAGGCCGTAGGCTCGTACAAGTCAAGGCGGACCAGGGGGCCGGCGAAGAGCAAAAGAGTTTTGGAATCGGCGCGGAAGCACCGACCCCTTTACGTGAGGAGGAAGCCCTGTTGCATCTCTCCTGCCAGTCGCTCGTCCTCCGGAAGGTCGAGAAGTCGATACTATCCATTCCAGTAGAAGTATCTCCGTGCCCAGGCTCTGACGCGATTTGAAAAAGCACCAGCCGTTGGCGGCGACCGCACAAACCGGTGCGCGCAATAATATTCCCACTGGCCGCGAATATTCGGATTGGTTTGACTTTCAAATCCATGGCTTCGGCGGCATTTCGAACAGCGCAGAATTCCACCTCGCCCCAGGGCTTACAAATGGCCTTTCGCCTCTTTGTTCCGATCCTTGCCGGTGCGACGCTACGCGAGCGGCTGCTCGCCTGCATCGGCGCCACCATTGGCATTGCGCTCACCGGCGTGATCAGCGGGCTCGCCATGGGCGGCGGCCCGCATGTGGCGCTGCTGGTGGCCCCGATGGGCGCCTCCGCCGTGCTGCTCTTTGCTGTGCCGTCGAGCCCGCTTGCGCAACCCTGGTCGATTATCGGCGGGAATTCGATCTCTGCATTGGTCGGCGTGACAGTGGCGCATTTCGTGCACGATCCGGTGATCGCGTCGGGCCTCGCTGTGGCGCTGGCGATCGCCACCATGTCGTTCACGCGCTGCTTGCACCCGCCGGGCGGTGCTGCGGCGCTGACTGCCGTGCTCGGCGGACCGGCCGTGGTCAGCGCCGGCTTCCTGTTCCCGTTCGTGCCGGTGGCGCTGAATTCGGCCGTACTGGTGGCGCTCGGCTTTATTTTCCACCTTCTGTCGCGGCGCAACTATCCGCAGGTCCACCTGGCCGCCGCAAACAATCACCGCACCGCGGACAGGCCGCCGGTAGAGCGTGTCGGCTTCCGGCCCGAGGACGTCGATGCGGCGCTCGCCGCTTTGGATGAAACCTTCGACATTGGCCGCGACGACCTCGAAAGGCTGCTGCACCAGGTCGAGTTGCAGGCGATGGTGCGCTCGCACCGAACGCTGCTTTGCCGGGACATCATGTCCTGCGACGTGATCTCGCTGCCGGAAACTGCCACCGCCGCCGAGGCGCGAAAGCAGCTTCTCGACCACAACATCCGCGCCTTGCCGGTGGTCGATGCGGACGGCCGGCTGGCCGGTGCCGTGGGGTTGCGCGAGCTGACGCAGACGACCGAAACGGTGAAGGGCGTGATCTCGAAGGCGGGCACCGCCTCGCCCGAGACGCCGGCGATGAGCCTGCTTCCCGTGCTCACCGACGGCCGCAGCCATGCGGTTGTCATCGTCGATGCCGAGCGGCGCATCCTCGGCCTGATCACCCAGACCGACCTGCTGGCGGCGGCGGCGCGCGTGCAGGTGGCAGACAAGTCGCCGCTCAAAGCATTGGCATAGCGGCCCTCCGAACATCGCAGGTTCGGGAACTTTTGCCGACAGGCGCATCCAATCCAGGGGCGAACCCTGTTTGAGTAGAGATCGGGTCGCGATGAGAAAGCCCGCAATTCCCACCGTCGCGCTTACAACGGCCGATGATGCCATGGCCGTTGAAATGGCGCTGGTGCGCGGCGCTTTTGAGGGTTTGCGCAAGATCGTCATCCCGGAAGAAGAAGAACCGGCAGCGAACGTGCCGGGCCGGTTTGCAAGCGGCGGAAGAGCGGGGCCGGAGTGGTGGTCGCCAAGCGGTTGTAATCGGAGAAGCTCGCAAAGGCCCGCCAGCATCTGGCGGCCGGTCTGAATGTCCGCGAAGCTGCCGATCGCGTGAAGATTGGCAAGACCGCACTCTACGAAGCGCTCAAAGCCGAGAAAATCAGCCGCCTCTACTGTCAAACCAGCATAATTCCGCGTCCGCTCTCAAAAGTCGGCCAGAATGGGCGTTTGCGGGAGCGGGAATTCTATAAAGCCAACCTAAGTTGGTAGGAAGCAGTTATGTACATAAGGAAAGCATGAATGGTTGAGAATAATTACGATGCATTTGCAACCGCCTATCAAGCAGACAATGAGGACAACGCTTGGAATGCCTATTACGAGCGGCCAGCAATTCTGTCGATGGTTGGCGATGTCAACGGACACCGGGTGCTCGATGCGGGATGCGGTGGTGGAGCGCATGCCGCAGCTCTCCTTGATCGAGGGGCAATACTGACGGGTATCGATTCGAGTGCGGGCTTATTGGAGATCGCGCAACGTCGCCTTGGAGGGCGCGCGCGATTGTTGTTAGCTGACCTCAACGAGGTGTTGCCCTTTGAAGATGGCGCTTTCGATCTGATCCTAGCTTCGCTTGTCATGCATTATTTGCCCGACTGGTCTCTGCCTCTCGTAGAGTTCAACCGTCTGCTGTCCGACGGCGGCCGTCTGGTGTTCTCCACACACCACCCTTTCATGGATCACCAGTCAGCCGGTCGCGACAATTACTTCGAAACTTATAGTTTCAACGAGACGTGGAAGCGCGACCGAAGGGATATCGAAATGCGCTTCTGGCATCGGCCACTCCACGCCACGTTTGACGCTCTCAAGTCGACCGGTTTTCAGATCGATGTGCTGAGCGAACCGCAACCCGATCCGCGCGCCCAGTCTCTCTTCCCAGATGCATACAATAGCCTGAGAACCAAGCCACGATTCATCTTTTTCTCAGCCGTGAAATTATGAACCCCGTACGATTGGTCGAGATACAGTGATTCCCGCAGCAGATTTCATCTTGTCCCGCAAACGGCGCACTCAAGGTGGAAAATCAGCCTTTTACGCCGTCAAGCGCAGTGTTCCATATCCGTTCTCAAATGTCGGACAGATTCACCACTTTCGTGTCGGGACCCCCTCTTGCCAATCATCGCCAAGAAAAAAACCCGCCGGACGGACCGGCGGGCGAGGCAGGAGGAAACTTCGGGCCTGGAAATATCAGGCGGCTAGGGCAGCCTTCGGCTCGGCCATTTCGTAGCCGAGCGCTTCGGCCACGGCGCGGTTGGTGATCCTGCCCTTGTGGACGTTGAGGCCGTTGCGCAGATGGTGGTCGTCGAGGATCGCCTTGATGCCCTTGTTGGCGAGCTGCAGGCCGTAGTGAAGCGTCGCATTGTTGAGCGCATGCGCCGAGGTGACCGGCACGGCGCCCGGCATGTTGGCGACGCAGTAGTGGATGATGCCGTCGACCTCATAGGTCGGGTCGGCGTGGGTGGTGGCGTGCGAGGTCTCGAAGCAGCCACCCTGGTCGATGGCGACGTCGACCAGCACCGCGCCCTTCTCCATGCCCGACAGCATTTCGCGCGTCACCAGCTTGGGAGCGGCCGCACCCGGAATCAGCACCGCGCCGACGATGATGTCGGCCAAGAAGCATTCGTCCTCGAGCGCTTCCACCGTCGAATAGCGGGTGTGGACGCGGCCGTTGAAGATGTCGTCGAGCTGACGCAGGCGTGGGATCGAGCGGTCGAGGATGGTCACGTCGGCGCCGAGGCCGACGGCCATTTTGGCCGCATTGAGGCCGACCACGCCGCCGCCGATAACCGCGACCTTGCCGGGCAGCACGCCGGGCACGCCGCCGAGCAGCACGCCGCGGCCGCCATTGGCCCTCTGCAGCGCGGTCGCGCCGGCCTGGATCGACCGGCGGCCTGCGACTTCCGACATCGGGGCGAGCAGCGGCAGTCCGCCGCGGTCGTCGGTCACGGTCTCGTAGGCGATTGCCGTGACGCCCGAGGCGAGCAGACCCTTGGTCTGCTCCGGATCCGGCGCGAGGTGGAGATAGGTGTAGAGGATCTGGCCTTCGCGCAGCTGCACCCATTCGCTGGGCTGCGGCTCCTTGACCTTGACGATCATGTCCGACTTCGCGAACACGTCGGCCGCGGTCCCGGCGATCGTTGCACCAGCGGCACGATATGCGTTGTCGTCGGCGCCGATGCCCGCGCCCGCGCCCGTCTCGACCAGAACTTCGTGGCCATGCGCGGAATATTCGCGCACCGCGCCCGGCGTCAGGCCGACGCGGTACTCGTGGTTCTTGATTTCCCGAGGGCAGCCGACGCGCATTTTGTTTCTCCTGATCCGGCCCTGTGGGCTCGTTCCCTGAATTGGTGGAGTGAACCACACATCGTTGCGGACGTGTTTGCGAATTCGCCTGCGCGAAAGGGCAAGTTTCGACATTTGTTGCGCGGAATAGCTGCATTTTCGCAGGATACACGAACAATGCCGCTCGACAGGATCGATATCGCCATTCTCGAGGCATTGCAGAAGGATGGGCGGATGCGCGCACCCAGATGGAGTCTGGCTTGAATCGCCATTGCTATGAAAGACGGCTTGGCGAAATATTCCTACTCGGCGTCGCCGCTCATGCTGGCGAAGTGCAGGACGGCGATTTACGGCTTCGGCGGCGGTGGGGTTTCTCTCACCACTACCTCGCCTCCCAAAGCCAACGCCAGACAGTCAGAATCTCTGTGCACGGTCGTTACTTCCACTTAGCAGCAGGCGGCAGTTGCTATCTGTCCGGCTCCGCGAGTCCTGCTCACGTCGCTTTGCCGACGGCTGCGTCCATTCCCATCTCTTCCTCGGAAGTGTCGTCGAACGAAGCGTAGTTCATGTTGTAGAGGCGGGCGTAGAGGCCCTTTCTTTCCATCAATTGCTCGTGGTTGCCGCTTTCGACGATCTCGCCGTTCTGCAGGACGATAATGCGGTCGGCGCCGCGGATGGTGGCCAGCCGATGGGCGATGACCAGCCCGGTGCGGCCTTCGAGCAGCTTCACCAGCGCCTTCTGGATCAGCATCTCGGTGTAGGAATCGATACTGGCCGTGGCTTCGTCAAGCACCAGGATCTTGGCGTCCGCCACCAGCGCGCGCGCGAAGCTGATCAACTGGCGCTGGCCGAGCGAGAGGTTGCCGCCGCGCTGCTCGAGTTCGGTGTCGTAGCCATCAGGCAAGTTCTCGATGAAGTCGTGCGCGCCGACGGCCAGTGCGGCGCGGACCACGTCCTCGCGGCTGGCCCCGGTTTTATGATAGCGGATGTTCTCCAGCACCGTTCCTGAGAACAGGAACGGCTCCTGCAGCACCATCGCCACCTGCTCGCCGAGCGAATCCTGCGTCAGGTCGCGGACATCATGCCCGCCCACCAGGACCTGACCCGACCAGACATCGTAGAAGCGATGCACCAGCGCCATGGAGCTGGATTTGCCCGATCCGGTCGGGCCGACCAGTGCTACGGTCTCGCCCGGATTGACGTGGAAGGAGACGTTCTTCAGCACCGGCAGGTTCTGCCGGTATCCGAAGGTGACGTTCCTGAACTCGACCGAGCCGTCCATGTCGCGCGACAGTCTAACCGCTCCGTCCTTGTCGCTGACGTCCACCGGCACGTCGAGCACTTCGGAGATGCGCTGGCCTGAGGCCATGGCGCGTTGCATGACGCTGTACTGCATGGTGAGCGAGCGGATCGGGTCGAAGAAGCGCTGGATGTAGAACAGGAACGCCACCATGACGCCGATGTCGAGGCTGTGCGACAGCACCATCGAGCCGCCCACGACGATGACTGTCGCCATGGCGAACCCGGTCAGCGTGTCGACGATCGGCACCATCACCTGCGCATACCTGGCCGACCTCAGATGGGCATTGAGATTGGCCAGCACCTTCTCGTCATAAAGATCGAAATTGACATGCTGGCGTTCCAGGCTCTGTACCGTGCGCACGCCATGGATGCCTTCAGCCAGCGCACCGTTGGCGATCGAGTTGGTTTCATGCGCCGCCATGAAGGCGACCTTGGCGCGCGGCAGCCAGAACAGGCGCACGATGAACAGCACCGGCATGGTCGACAGCGTCAGCAGCCCGAGCCGGAAATCGAGCCAGAGCAGGACACTGACGATGCCGAACAACAGCAAGATGTCGCCCACCGACATCACCGATGTTTCAAGGAATTCCTGCATCGAATTCACGTCGCCCTGCAGGCGCGACATCAGCCGGCCGACCTCGGTCTTGTCCATGAAGCTCAGCGAGACCCGCTGCAGGTGGCTGAACATGGCGCGGCGCAGGTCGGAGAGCACGTTTTCGGCCACCTTGCCGACGACGCTCTCCTGCACATAGCTGGCGCCGTAGTTGATAAGGATGATCGTCGCGAAGGCGCCCGTCGCCCAGATCATCACCCACCGGTCGAGCCTGCCCGCCGCCATGCCGTGGTCGATGGCATAGCGGATGACCAGCGGGATCGCCAGCTGCGTCAGCGTGAACACCAGGACCGCGGCGACCGAGATGAAAATCCGGCCCCGATAGGGTTTCACGAAGCTCCAGATGCGCCGCAGGATGCGCGGATCATAGGCCTTGCCGAAGACTTCTTCCTCGTCGCGGTGCGAGCCGACGACCGCCTTTGTCGGCCGCCCGCTGGTGTCTTCCTTCTCGTTGCCGCTATGTGTCGACATCACGCGGCTCCCGTTACGACGGGTCGGTCATCGTCCGGCCGCAGCTGCAGGTCGTAAAGGGCGCGGTAGCGTCCGCCGAGCGCCAGCAGTTCCTCATGCGTGCCGCGCTCGACGATCCGGCCGCCCTCCACGAACAGGATCTGGTCGGCATGCATCAGTGAACTCAGCCGGTGCGAGATGATGAGCGTCACGCGGTCCTTGGCGAAGCGTTTCATCGCTGCCCGGATCCGCTGCTCGGTGCCGGCGTCGATGGCAGCAGTGGAATCGTCGAAGACCAGCACCGATGGCCGCAGCATCAGGCTGCGGGCGATGGTCAGGCGCTGGCGCTGGCCGCCGGAAAGCGACGCGCCGCGTTCGCCAACGACTGTGGTGTAGCCCGCCGGGAGCCCGATGATGTAGTTGTGCAATTGGGCATACTCGGCGGCTTGCCCGATGCGGGTCTCGCGCGCCCATGGATTGCCGTAGGCGATGTTGTTCTCGATCGAGGTGGTGAACAGGAATGCGTCCTGCTGCACCACGCCGACCGCCTTGCGCAGCGATTGCAGCGTGACCTTGCTGATGTCCTGGCCATCGATGGTGATGGCACCTGACGTCACATCGTAGAAGCGCGGGATCAGGTGCGCGATGGTCGACTTGCCGCTGCCGGGCGGACCGACAATGCCGATGGTTTGGCCGGATCTTGCCTCGAAGGAGATCCCGGATAGCGTCGGGCGGCCAGCGCCCGCGTAGCGGAAGCCGACATCGTCGAAGCGCAGCACACCGTCGGTGACGACAAGATCCCTGGCGTCGGGCGCGTCCTCGATATCGAGTTCGGTGTCCAGCAGTTCGAACAGACGCGTGCCGCAGGTCGAAGCGCGGGCGAATGAATTGACCATCAGGCCGAGCTGGCGCACTGGCATCTGCAAGATGGTCATGAATGTGAGGAATTGGGCCAGCGTGCCGACGCTGATCTGGCCCGCAATCACCTTCTGGCCGCCGAACCAGAGCACCAAGCCCATGGCGGCGAGGAACGAGAAGTTCATGGCGCTCGTGTTGCTGACGCGGATGCCGACGCGCTGGTTGGCGAGGTCCAGCGCATCCTGCTTGGCGCGGTCGAACTTTTCCAGCTCATGCCGCTGCGCCGCAAAAGCACGCACGACACGGATGCCACCGAGGTTCTCATCCATCACCCGGCTCAGCACCGACAGCCGCTCTTGCAACGTCAGCCAGGTGCTGCGCAGCGCCAGCTGCGTGACCGAGGACCGCCAGGCGACGAACGGCACAAAGCTCAGGCTGAGCAGCCCGAGCACGAGATCGGTGCTGATCAGCAGATAAGCGCCGACGCCGATCAGCACGCCGAGCAGCACGACGCGCAGGATGCCAGTGGAGAAGAACATGCGCACGCCGTCGAGATCGAGCAGGCCGAGCGTGATGAGATCGCCGGTATGGACCCGGTCATGGAAGGAGAAGCTCAGGCGCTGGATCTTCTCATAGAAAGCCAGCCGCAGTTCATAGCCGGTCCGGTGGCCGACGGCCTCGCCATAGTAGTTCTGCGCCATAGTGAAGAGGCCGCGCAGGATGCTGACGACGAGCAGCGTGAGCGCCGTGGTCCACAGCGCGTGCTCTGCCGCAGGACCAGCACCAGCAGTCAAGACGCCCTGCGCCTGGTCGATGGCGCGTCCCAGCAAGCGTGGAATGAAAAGCTGCAGCGTCGCGGCAATGAAGGTCGAAACGATGGTGATGGCGACTTGCCAGGGATGGCGCAGCGTCATTCGCACGATACGCAGCAGGGTGCTGAGGCCTTTGCCCCAGGAGGCTTCCGCCACATGGACAAACGATTTGCCGCGCTTCGCCGCGCCGCTGGTTGCATCCGTACGCAAGGGAAATACCCAAACCAATCCGGACATTAGCCCGGACGAATGAAGCCGCGATGTTACGCGTGTCCGAGTTGACCGTTCAAGGGGCCAATGGCGGCATCGCACTATGCCTGAAAGGCGTGCAGCCATTGGTCGTCGCGATCGTCCGCGAAAGGCACCCCGGCGCGGCGAGCGCCTCACATCTCGGCCACGAAATTCGTCCGCAGATAGCGTCGAGACCTTCGATGCCGCTCTCCGAGCCATGGGAGCTCGGGCCGACATGCGGCAACGCCTATTTCGAGTTCGGATATTTCAAGCTCAGCCACTACTCTTACGCGGACTCCAAGACGGTTTAGCTCTCGCTATTGACGTGCGATTTGCCTCGCTTCCCTAAGACGTGTCAGCCGGGAAAAACGCCCACGACCAGTATTCCGGCCTCGCGGGCGGCCTCGACGAAAGCCTGTCGCGCAAATTCGGGCGGCTGCTCGCCCTTCAGGACCGCGATGCAGGCTTCGCGGGCCTGCTTGTGGCGCGGCCCCCAGTCCGTCGGCCAGCTGCGCAGAAGACACTCGGCCGCCGCTCGGGTGGAAGGGATATTGATCCTTTTGTCGCGCCCGCCCAATTCCACACGGACATAGCTCTTCCAACGCTTCGCATCCAAATCGCCCGCCAAGAGCTTCCCTCAGTTCACCAACGGTCTTGAAAGAAATCGTCCGGATGGTCCGACCAAGCCCGGCCTGCCGAATCCGTGGCGAGAATGCCGATCATTCTCGAAAAGGCAACAAAATGTCTTGCTGGCACCTGCCGAACCGGGGCCAAATCCATGCCAGGCCTACAGGGATAGGCTCGACAACGACATTTTTGCTGACCGTGCGGTCCTGAAAATGGTGTTGTTTCGGCGATTCGCTAGTGCATCAAGCCTGCCGATCGCAGGGCCTCCTCTATGACTTTTCGTAGCCCTGCGGCGGAGTCGGGCTTCTGAGAAGGTGGGGTGTTTGCACGTTTCTCAGAGTGAGGGACATTGGGAACCCCAACCTTGGGCGTCGAGAAAGCGCGCGCGAAACTGGCCGCGAGCGACTCGTTGTTGGCTCTTGCCGGCTTGACCTTCGCATCTCGCTCTACACACGGCTTCGCTACTCCCCAGAAGCGCGCGATATGCCGGGTAGAGGAGATACCGACGTTCAGCATGAACGGTCCCACAGCGCCCAGCGCGGCGTCGCCGGCCGTGTCAAGTGGCGTACCGTGGCCCATTCCGGCGATGCGATATTCCTCGATCAGTTCCTGCCCTTTGGCATTGCACCAGACGTGCCGTCGATGCCCATCCACCGTTTCTGATCGGGTAGGACGTGCATCGAGCCCGTGAATGGCCCGCCACTGGGCAATGATGGCATCAGCGTTGCAAGAAGCTACGGTTTGATCGGTGGAGCCGTGCCAGACCGATATAGAAGGCCAAGGACCCTTGTGCGGCGAGGCATCGCGCAGGGCCTTCTGTAATTGCCGCTCAGAGGGCGCGCCATGACCGCGCATGCGGTCGAAGGCCTCAGGGATTGTCTTTGCGCTCCCGTAGGGCAGGCCGGCGATGATCGCGCCGCCTGCAAAAACCTCCGGGTAGCAAGCCAGCATCACCGATGTCATGGCGCCTCCGGCGGAGAGGCCGGTGATTAAGATACGTCCACGGTCGAGGCCATATTCGACGACAACCGCCTCAATCATCTGGCGGATGGAAAGGGCCTCTCCGCCGTTCCGCTTTGTATCGCTGGGCACGAACCAGTTGAAGCACAGGTTGGGATTGTTGGCGCGTTGCTGCTCGGGAAATAGCAGGGCAAAACCTTCCTGATCGGCAAGTTGCGACCAGCCGGAGCCATCGTCGTAGCCAGCCCCGGTCTGCGTGCAGCCATGCAGCACCACGACGAGAGGCGCCGCTTCAGGCAGATCATCCGGAACATAGATTCTCGCCCGCAAGGCGCCCGGATTGGAGCCGAAATCGCCCAGATCCGATAACCGATCGTGGCCTTGGCCATTGCTCTGAAAACCCGGACCGGCGCGCAATGCCGCAAGGCGGGTGATCGTGTCGGAGATTTTTCGCAAATCGGTATTCCTTGTTTCGGCCGCCAAAATGGCGGCAGCGCTGCGCACAACGCACATGCAGCGATATCGTTGCTGCACTGCACAATAACAAGTTTTCATTCGAACGGTTGCGTAGCGCCTCCAGGTCACCTCCCGCTTCCGCCAGACGGGGGCTGCCGAACCCCGCGGGTGAGGGCCTCCTCTTCACCCGCCGCGAGGCCATCTGATAGCAGTCCAGCACTTCCTCGACAGACCCCCCTCTTCTTCGGCCAACAGCACATAGGCCTCCGCGCACAACGGCCAGATTTTGAGCGTTTTCTTGGCCAGCGTATTACGCTTGCTGCGACTGGTCGCTTCCCAAGCCTGATACATGATGCGTTGCGCAGCGTCCGTCGGGTCGCTCCCACGCCGCCCATTCACAAAACTGACTCCTTGGGCTAAAGGGAGCGTAGAGAAATCTCCGGTCGCAGCCTACCCGGTCAAAACAAGGACTCAAAACGCATGAAAACTCTTGTCATCTGCTCCGGCGGATTGGACTCCGTTTCGCTTGCTCACAAGGTGGCGACGGAACACGATCTTGCCGGCCTCCTATCCTTCGATTACGGCCAGCGGCACAGGAAGGAACTGGACTTTGCTGCCCTGTGTGCGAAGCGACTGAACGTCCCGCACAAGATCATCGACATCCGCGAAATTGGCCGCAGCCTTTCCGGTTCAGCGCTGACCGACGATCTGGACGTGCCGGACGGGCATTATGCCGAAGACACGATGAAGATCACCGTGGTGCCAAACCGGAACGCCATCATGCTGGCGATTGCCTTCGGCGTCGCCGCTGCGCAGAAGGCCGACGCGGTGGCGACGGCCGTACATGGAGGGGATCACTTCATCTATCCCGATTGTCGTCCGGCCTTCATCGACGCGTTCCAGGCGATGCAGGATCTTGCGCTGGACGGCTATGCCGAGATTCGCCTTTACGCTCCTTACGTGAATCTGTCGAAAGCCGAGATTGTGGCGGACGGAGCAAGGCTCAACACGCCATTTGCCCAGACCTGGTCCTGCTACAAGGGTGGCGAGCGTCACTGCGGGCGGTGCGGCACTTGCGTCGAGCGGCGCGAGGCGTTCCACGTGGCAGGGTACCCGGATCCCACCGATTACGAGGATCCCGCCTTCTGGCTCGACGCCCTTCAGGCCAGGAGGGCGTGATGTACCGCATCACCAAGGAATTTCACTTCTCGGCCTCGCATCAGCTCACCTCACTGCCGCGCGAGCATCAGTGCGCCCGTCTACACGGGCACAACTACATCGTCCAAGTAGAGCTTTCGGCGAGGGAATTGAGCCAACATGGCTTCGTGCGAGACTATCACGACCTGGCGGCACTCAAGCACTATATAGACGAGACGTTGGACCACCGGCATCTCAACGATGTTCTGGGAAATGACCATGTCACGGCGGAATGTCTGGCCAAGCACTTCTACGACTGGTGCAAGGCGCAGCTACCCGAAACCTCGGCCGTGCGCGTGAGCGAAACGCCGAAAACCTGGGCGGAATACCGGCCATGACCGCGCCCCATACGGCAATTCGCGTGAGCGAGATCTTCGGGCCGACGATCCAGGGCGAAGGCATGCTGATCGGCCTGCCGACGGTATTCGTTAGGACAGGCGGCTGCGATTATCGCTGTTCCTGGTGCGACAGCTTGTATGCCGTGGACAGCCGCTTTCGCCATGAATGGGAAATGATGTCCACTGATGCGCTCTGGCAAAAGGTCGTTGCGCTTTCCGGCGGCCGGCCGGTAATGGTATCGCTCTCAGGCGGCAATCCGGCGATTCAGCCGCTCGGCGCGCTGCTCGATCGAGGGCATCGCGACGGCTACCGTTTTGCGCTGGAAACCCAAGGTTCCGTTGCCAGGAACTGGTTTGCCGAGCTTGACGTACTGGTTCTCAGCCCAAAACCGCCGTCAAGCGAAATGGCAACGGATTGGGCTGCGTTCGACGCTTGCGTCGAGGCGGCGCGAGGAAGGCCGCAAATCGCGCTCAAGCTCGTCGTTTTCGACGACACGGACTATGCCTATGCCAGAGATGCCGCCGCGCGCTATCCGCGACTGCCGGTGTATCTGCAGCCCGGCAATCACACGCCGCCGCGCCCCGGTGACGAAAACGCGCCTATCGATATGAACGGCGTAATGAAACGCATGGAATGGCTGGTCGAAGAGGTGACCCGCGACAGGTGGTTTGATGCCCGCGTGCTGCCGCAGCTTCATGTTCTGCTCTGGGGCAACAAAAGGGGCGTCTAGTCCCTATGATTGCAGGGGCTGAGATTAGCCCGTCATCCGATATGCAACGGTACGAGGGCCGGCTGCGGCGGAACCGTTTTGCCAACCATTCGCATGGTTTCCTGTCCCAGGACGGCGGGGCCGAGATCGCGAAACGGTCGCGTGAGCAGCTTTCGCGCTACGAGAAGCTCACCTGGTACGACGGAACGGCCGACGGGTGAGGGGTGCCGCGACGCTTTCGGCGTCCTACTCGCCGACGGGCGCTCGGCGGAGGGCCGTGGAATCTTTTTCGTTGCCAGCGTTTCAGATACGCTGCCAACGGTTGAGGGGCTGGCGGAGAGATGGGGCAAAAGCGTTTTCCGCTGACACCAGGCGCTTCGTCTGCCCGAATGGGGAGGCGTGAGCGCCCGCTGCTTTGCCCTCAATACCCATTTTTCCATAGTAATTGCATATGTGGGTGCTACGAAGGTCCGAATTGGGAAACTAAAACAAATCGGGCGAGGCTTGATCATGTCGACCGCTAGCCGAGGGAAATCGCCCGCACAGCTTTTCCGCCATCTATCAGCAAAGTGGCCTGCGGCCTTCAATCCGAAAGCGCCCAGGCCGCTCAAGATCGGCATCCATCATGACATTCGCGTGCTTGACGGCGAACTGTCTGATGATGAATTGAGGAGAGCCCTGCTCGCCTATACCAGGATGGCCAAATACTTGGCGAGACTGGATGCCGGCGCCGCGCGGGTCGATCTCGATGGCAAGCCCGCCGGCGAGGTCTCGGATGAGGACGCGGCGACCGCCAAGGCTTTGCTGAGCGCTCGCAAGGACAAGCAAGAGACCAAGCAAACGCCGGAGCCAAGGGCAGAGCCTGAAGCGCCACCCAAACCGAAACCGAAGCAAACGACCGTGTTCAAGGCGAAGAATACGGCCGACAGCCCGACCGGAATAGTCGTTGAGACGAAGCGTCGCCGGTCATTCCGAAGGCCGATGGCTTGATCGCCGCTGAGCGATGTTCACGGGAGCAGACATGGAAGGTGCCGGTGATCCGCTCGCGCAGCGCGCGCCGAATTCGGCTGGACCGGCGCCAAGGCGCTGGTGCGGGACGGCCTGTTCTGGAGGTGATCGCCAGCCGTTCTGTTTCCCTCGGCAATGTCGATAGCGGTTTTGGAGCTCAATCTTTGTCCGGCACTGGAATGTCCCAGCCACTTCCCAAGCGCGTGTGCTCCCCGACATGATCCATTTCGTCAGCCTTCGAACTGCAGGCGCAGGGCCCACTCGGGGAAATCAATCAGCGGATTTCGATTGCCTTGAAGGACGTAGATCGCCGCATTGCGATGTTTTTCCCACTCGTCGGGAGCATGTTGTGCATGCCAGGCCAAAAGTGTTTTCAGCCGCTGGCCGGCATAGCGCCTGCCGACATAGCCGGCATGTCGGAGCATGAAATAGAGCGTCGCCCGCGCAACTGCGCCCTTCCCACCTTTGGGCTCGAAGGCGTCGTCTTCGACCCGCCCGCAATCCTGCATCGTTCTTTCGAACTCGTGCTGGACCAGCGGGTAGTTCGAGCGGAAGCTGTTGCAGCGCGGCTCGCACGAGAAGAGATGGTGAAGGTCGCCGCGCATCGGCTCCTTCTTGCCGAACCAGCTTTGCGGCACGACATGCTCGCAATTGTACTGGAACTGCGCTTCCAGAATTGCTTCCATCTCCACTTCGGCGTCGGCTTGGATGAAGTATTCGGGTGTGGCTTCAAAGCCGGAATAGATGCTCTGCACCATCGCGTTCGGACGGACGTCGACCCACGGATAGACGTGCTTTGAAGGCTCGTAGTTTAAGGGCGTGGTGTGGGTTTGCTTCAGAGTCCCGGCCACTGTTTGGGTGAAGCCCGCCGTACCCGCCGAAATCCCGGTCCAATACGCCTCGCGGACCACCGCATCGGCGGCCGCGTCATAGTAGGTGCTCCTGTCGGCAAGCCGTGCCCGAGCTTCCGCCAGTGTCCGAGCCCCGGCCGCCGGCTCGTTGCGCCGGCGCAGACCGCGCGACAGGCGCCGCGCCTCGTCTTCGGTCAATGGCTGGCCGACGGACGGCGCGGCATCCGCTGGCGCTGTGGCGGCCAGACGCAAGAGGATCGGGCGGTGATCGGAGACTTCCAGGAATCGGTCGATGGTTCGGTCGAGCGCGACGATCATGAAATCCCGGCCGTCCGGCACGAGATTGGGCGAGATGAAGACATGGTCGATCAGAGACTTGAAGGGCGCCTTGACGTAGGTGATCTGCTTGTCCGAAGCATCTTGTGCGGTAAGCGCGGTCAGGCCGACGGAGGTCAGCGCGTCGAGGTCTCCGGACGCCAAGGTCGCATTGGCGTCGCCGCCGATGATCCAGTCGTTGTCGAAGCCGGGGTCCTGGGCGAGCTCGGCGACAGCTTCGGCGAGCAGGCGCGCCGCCATCTGCCGGCGCAGGCTGCCCTCGTCCTTGGCCTTCAGATGGATGGGGACGAGGTTGAACGTGGAATCCATGCCGTGGATCTTCGCCGTCACCTCGTACAGCGCCGGATAGCGGTCGAACACCTTGCCGTGGACGGCCTCGAGGCCGAGATCATCGAATTGACGGCTGTCAACCTGGAACCAGCGCTCGACCTTTTCAGGCCAGGTTTTCGCCGCCACCCCGACCGAGCTCTTGTTCCACATTACCGTCGTGATCTGTCGCTCCGAAGCGGCGTCCTGGCTGGCGAGCACCCCCCAGGACTTGGTCTGATAGCTGGTTTCCAAATGCCGGGCCAAAGCCTCGGTTGCTTCGAGGCTCGATTCCACGAACACCCAGACGTCGAGGTTCATTTCGACAATGATACGCGCGACGGAATCAAGCTTGTCCTGCCAGCGCTTGTTGAACCATTCGATGTTCCAGAATCCGATATCGAGATCCTGATCGTCGCCGTTGTAGGCATCGACGACCCGCTCCATACCGCTGTCGTTCTGGACAACCGCGCGACCGAGGGTGCCGAAGAACCCGGCCAGTTCATCCGTGCCCGCGAAAAGTTCGAGAAGCCGCGCCGCATCTGCGTTGCCGGTTTGTGCCTCGAGTTCCAGAGCAGCGGCGATCGCCGAGAACTTGATGCCTTCGTTCGACTTGTCTTTCGCCGCATGGTGAAGCGCCACGAGCTCCCAACCGTCATTCATCACCGGCGCGCCCGAACTGCCCGCCTCGGTGTCGGACTCGTAGTGGATGACCTGGGTGTTTTGGAACACCACCGTGTTGTTGCGGATCGCGACTTCCTTGAGGCGTCCATTTGGGTGCTGGATGACATTCAGCTTGTCTTCGTCAGCCACCACAAAGGCCTGCCGCAGAAGCGGAATGCTGCCGAAGGTCGAGCCGGGTTGGCCTTCGACGGCGACAAACGTGACATCGAGACCGCCCTTGCCGCCGGTGGCGACGACCGGGCTAGTCCAGAAAAGGAGATCGGGACGCAGGCGGAAAGTTGAGACCTGTCGCACACTCCCGTCGGTAAGAGCCGCGAAATCGAAGAGCGCGCGACTGCGGGCGGCGACCTCCTTGCTGTTGAGGACGTGATGGTTGGTGCACAGTATACCCGGCGCGACCAGAAAACCGGACCCGCTCCAGGTGCCGGAGCGCCCTTTGTAGTCGACACCAGAAGCGTCGGTCTTGCAGACGGCGCGCGAGCGAGCTGCACCTTCCTCCAGCCACCAGGCCGGGCGTAGATCGTTGGAGCCGACAACCTGTTCCAGGGTGACGGACAGCTGCTCGAACATGGTGCTGGCGTCGGCCGGCAGACCTTCGAACTTCGGGCTGCGAAGGCGTCGGGTCTTCTGGACATCACCGGGCAGGATGGCCAGATCCTTGATGCCCCAGTTCGCAGCGCTCTTGGGCACGGGGCCGGCGTCGGGCCGTTCCACCGCCATTTGCTGCTCGAACGAAAGATTTGCTTCTTGCACTGAATCCGCCATCTGGTCCCCCGAATCAGAAGTGATGCGCAACCTATAGTCGTCGGAAACGACGGAAATGTTACCGTTGTGCAGATGGTCGGCTAAACCGCTACATCAGCTTGGACTATCCCAGGTGCGCCCCGGCGTTCTTGAACGATTTCGCAAAGATGTCACGAGCCTGCAATCGCAGCGTCATTTCCCGGTCGTATGCCATCGGAAAGCAACCGAAGACGACAGGGGACGACCATGCGGATTTCGACGATCCTGACGGCGGCGACACTGGCCCTCGCGACAACCAGCTTGGCGCAGGCAGAGAATTTCAAGCTGGCGATCACCGACGTCGAGGGACTGGAGCGGCTTCAAACGGAATGGGGTCCGTTCAAGTCCGCGCTGGAACAGGCGTCCGGCCACACATTCGAGTTCTTCCCGGTCAGCAACCGCACGGCCGCGGCCGAAGCGCTCCGAGCCAAGCGGGTTGATTTCGTCATCACCGGGCCGGCCGAGTACGTCGTCATCAACAAGATGACGGACGCCAAGTCGCTGATCGGCCTCAGCCGTCCGGACTATTTCTGCGCGATCGTGGTCAAGGCGGATTCGCTTTTCGTGAAGCCGGCGGATCTCGCGGGCAAGAAAGTTGCGCTGGACGATATCGGATCGACGTCGGGGCATCTGTGCCCGTCGCAGCTGCTCGCGGATTATGGCATCGACCCCCAGAGCGGCGTCGACGTCACCCACACGTCGCGCGCGGTGGCCCATGAGGCGCTGAAGCGCGGCGATGTCGAGGCCATCGGCGTCAACTATACGAGCTGGACGCGCGGGGTCCGCGACAAGGACGAGTCGACGCCGCCCGGCGCATTCCGCGTCATCGCCCGCTCCGGCGACCTGCCAAACGATCTCCTGATGGTCGGCGCGCATGTCGATCCGGCCGTCGGCGAATCCATCCGCACCAAGATGATCGAAAGCAAGGCGGCCATCATCGAGGGCATCGTCTCCGTCGGCGGCGAAAACGAAAAGTTCACAGGCATGGACATCGTCGAGGTCGACGACGAGGCCTATGCGCCGGTGCGCGCCATGTACACCACCATCGGCTATCCGCAGTTCTCGGAGTTCGTCGGCGAATGAACGTCGCCCCGGCCCGCCTTGGCGAATATGAGCCGGTCAAACTCCAAACGGCCGATCTGTCCGTCGACCGGCTTCTCGCACGCTATGGCGGGCATCCCCCGGTGTTTTCCGACGTGAGTTTCACCGTAGGGCGCGGAGAGGCCGTGGCGCTCATCGGGGCGAACGGGGCCGGCAAGTCCACGCTGCTGAAGTGCCTGCTGGGGTTTGTCGCGCCCGCAGGCGGTTCGGTTTCGATCTTCGGGAGCGATCTGGGCGAATTGAGAGCCGGCGACTTGCGGCGTCTGCGGTCTGGTATCGGATTTGTCGCGCAAAAGCACAATCTCGTCCCCAGGCTGACGGCGCTGTCCAATGTCGTGCATGGTCTGCTTGCAGCGAGACCAGGCCCGCGAAGCTGGGTCCAGGCGCTTGCACCGATCGATTCGCGCAGGCGGGCGCTTGCGGCGCTCGACCGGGTGGGGCTCGCGGACCTTGCCATGCGCCGCGTGGACAGCCTTTCCGGCGGCCAGTCGCAGCGGGTGGCGATAGCGCGTGCGCTGGTGGCCGAACCGCGCCTCGTCCTGGCGGACGAGCCCGCCGCCAGCCTCGACCCCGCGGCCGGCGAAGAAATGATGGAGGTCTTTGCCCGGGTCGTGCGCGAGACCGGCGCGACGCTCGTCTTCACCACCCACAATCTGGATCATGCGCTCGCACATGGGCGACGCGTCGTGGGACTGCGTGAAGGAAGACTGGCGCTGGACGCACCCTCGCATGGGTTGGCGATCGGAGACCTTCGTGGCCTCTACGACTGACATTCCCCGCCAGCCCGGCATGCCCGTTCGTTTCGAGCGGCCGTCCGCGCTGGCATTTCTTCTCTACGCGGTCGGCCTGGGCGTACTTATCTGGTCCCTCGATGGGACCGGCTGGTCGCTTGCCGAACTGGCGACGGGCCTGCCGGCGCTCGGCGATTTCTTTTCGCGTGCGTGGCCCCCAAGCCTGGAGCGGCTGCCGTCCCTCTCGTCCGCTCTTATCGAGACGTTCCAGATGGCGGTCGCCGGCACGGTCGTCGGCGCTGTGATCTCGATACCGCTCGCGGTGCTTTCGGCGAGGGGTCTGCTCGGCAGCCGCTGGCTCAATTTCGCGGCGCGCAGCGTCGTTGCAATATTTCGCACGGTGCCCGATCTGGTCTGGGCGCTGATTTTCGTCATCGCGGTCGGGCTCGGGCCGTTTGCGGGTACTCTTGCGATAGCCGTCGACACGGCCGGCTTCTGCGGCCGCTTTTTTGCCGAGGCGATGGAGGATGTCGACAAGGGACCGGCCGAAGCTCTGCAGGCCCAGGGCGTCCGACGCATCGACACCATTTTCTGCGCCGTAATGCCGGCGGCGACGCCTGCCTTCATCACGACCACGCTGTTCGCCCTCGAAAAGGCGGTGCGCTCCTCGGTGGTGCTCGGCTTGGTCGGGGCCGGCGGCATCGGACTGGAACTGAAGGTCTCCATGGACATGTTCGACTACCCGACCGCCGCGACCATCATCCTGATGATCTTCGGCCTCGTCGTTATCGTCGAACAGGTTGGCGCCCATACCCGCACCCGGGTGATGGACGGGCATTGAAACCAGCAGGCCTAAAAAAGGAATATATCCATTATGAAAACCGACACTGCCCACCTCGCCTGGAACGATCGCTGGGCCACGCCGCACGGCCGCGCAGACTGGCTTACGCCGGAACCGGACGTGGCGTCCTTCGCGGCAAGGCTGGCTGCCAGAGGCGCTCTCAAGGTGCTCGATCTCGGTTGCGGCGTCGGCCGGCACGCACTCGCCTATGCCCGCCTCGGTCTGGGCGTGACGGCGGTGGACATGGCCGAGCAAGGCCTGTCGGAACTGCGCCGCGCAAGCCGGGAAGAAGATCTCGCCATCGCCACGCGGGTCACGGCGATGACGGAACTGCCGTTCGAGACGGGCTCGTTCGACCATGTCCTGTCGTTCAATGTGATCTATCACGGCGATCCGCTGATAGTGCGCGCGGCCGTCGCCGAAATCGCACGTGTGCTCAAGCCGGGCGGCAGCTATCAGGGCACCATGCTTTCGAAGCGCAATGTCAAATACGGAAGAGGCGAGGAAGTTGCGCCCAACACCTTCGTCGAGGCGACTGTCGATCCGGACGACTCCGACAAGATTCACCCGCACTTTTACTGCAATGCGGCAGAACTGGTCGAACTGTTCGCGGAGTTCGAGCTTCTGAGCCTGATAGACCAGGAACACGCCAAGCCCGGCAGCTGGCACTGGCACATGCTGGCCGAGCGCCGATAGCTTGGATGCCGGCCGCGTCGGCCGCCGCCAGGATCTCGTCGCCGGCCTGAATGGACCTGGCGGCGTGCGCGACCGACAGCGACAGAGGGATGGTGGCGGCCGACGAGTTGCCATAGTCGGCAATGGTATTGACGATGCGCTGATCCTCGATGCCGAGCGCCTTGCCGACGGCATTGAATATGCGGGCATTTGCCTGGTGCGGCACGAAGCGGTCTACAACTGACGCCGAAACGCTGGCCGCCGCCAGCGCTTCCTTAGAGCAGCGGTTCATCATCTCCACGGCCTTGATTCCTCGGCCGAGGCGGAAGGTGCGGAGTGTCTTCTGAAATCGCGCTTTGTAACGGGACGGTTGGGACCCGATGCCGAGCGAGACGTCGCAATGTTGGGGCTGATCTGGCAGCTGCGCGACAGGCTCGCCATTACGGGTGGTGTCTTGGGGGTCCTCTCAGCGAAGGACATGGCCCCAGGCGATGACGCTACACCTCTGCGCCCCTCAGCTTACGTTGGCGAAATTGAGATTGCGGATTTGTGGCCGCCTGATACTGGTCCGCCTCTCTTATTGGTACCAGCCGCAAACGAAATCATGATCCGACACATCGTCTTCTTCACTGCCGCCAGCAGCAGCAATCTCGAGCCGATCCTCGACGGGCTTGCACTACTGACGAACATCCCGCATGCACGCCGGCTCGAAGTCGCGCAAAATCGCAAGAGCGATCCCTCCAGTAAGGAAGTCGACATCGTCGTTTATGGCGAATTCGGCACCGATGCCGAGCTCGCTGCCTATAAGGCGCATCCGCTATATCAGGAGGCGATCAAGCGGGTGCGGCCGCTGCGCGAAGTGCGGTTTGCGGCCGACTATGAGATCGCGACGGCAAGGACGTCGGCGGTCGGGAGCGTGGGCCAGTAAGCACGATGCGGGCTGTCCGCTTTGGCCAGCCCCGCCGCGATAGACCGCGTCGCCGTTCGCGCGACATCGAGCCCGCGTAACGCCTCGAGCAGCGGTTGGCGGTGGCCGCCATGCTCATCGCGGAGAGCCTCGAAGATCGTGTTCGTCGTCGTCGCAAGCGGTTCGAGCACATGGTGCACCCGGAGGCTCTCATCTGCTGCGCGCTTCGCCCTGCGGACAGCAGACAAGGAAGCCTCCGCGGCCACGAAAATCTCTCGACGGCGGCTCGATACCGGGGCCGGTGCGCCATTTTTGGGACGTGATCCGTGCAGGTGCCTGGCCTGGATCATGCCATCTGTCGCCTGACCGCATCGTTGCGATCGTCCTCTTTCAGTCGGCCGCGCCTCCCGACCCGCCGCATCGATGATGACGATCCCCTCTGAAGAATA
This sequence comes from Mesorhizobium delmotii, assembly GCF_900149755.1. Classification (NCBI taxonomy): domain Bacteria; kingdom Pseudomonadati; phylum Pseudomonadota; class Alphaproteobacteria; order Hyphomicrobiales; family Phyllobacteriaceae; genus Mesorhizobium; species Mesorhizobium delmotii. The sequence continues at coordinate 25,833 of NZ_FUIG01000048.1, forward strand.
TTCTTTTAAAAGCGTAACAGTCTGCGCCGTCCTTACCGTGCTTCAGCCTTTGCCATGTGGGGGAAGGATGTCGTCAACGTCGATCGTGTACTGCAAACGTCACAGCGATACGACAGAACGCAGAGTCTGGATAACGGCGTTCCGTCGAGCAACGGGCATCGAAGATGCCGGGTGTCAATCATCCCTGCGCTCGATCCATTCCTCTGTGATTATTCGCAAAGGCGCACGACTTGCAGTGTGCGGCTGCGCGTACCGGTCAGGTTGTCGGTAACGCTTGGAGATCGCTACGACGCTACCGGCCTTGGCTTGGCTGCGAGAAGGGATCGCAGCCTGGGGTTGGCGCCGGCCTGGACACTCAGGCCACCTACCGGCGCGGAGGGGTGATTTGCAAAGGCCGGCTCAAAAATGGGCGGCCTTTGAGCAACTTAGATCGCCTTGAGATTGCCAGCAGACGTTTTTCCAGTGCGCCGGTCCTGCTCGACCTCATAGCTGACCTTTTGGCCATCGGCGAGGCTCCTCAACCCGGCACGTTCAACGGCAGATATATGAACGAAAACGTCCGTACCGCCGGAGTCGGGTTGGATGAACCCAAAGCCTTTTGTTGCATTAAACCACTTCACCGTACCTGTAGCCACGCGCCTATTCCTTATCTTGGCAAGGCGGGCAATCCTCACCCGCGCGGAGGCAATCTAGCCATCGCCCTGAACACGTCAATAACGGTTGTCTTCCGTAACCTTTCGCCTGTGCCTTCCCCATCTCGGCCGAGGCGTGGCCGAGCTGCTTCTGGAGTAAACGCTCTTCGGCCGACCAGGCGAGGCATGACCGTAGCGAATGGCCGGCGACCTGCTCTCCCGTTCGCCCTCGGCCCGGATACAAGGTAGCCTCTAGCGAAAATTGTTACCTTGATGTGCGCGCGACTTCGAGGAGTGCACCCGCGATCTCGTCATTGCTCCACCCGGCCGCCGCGGCGCTCTCAACCAATTCCTGGACAGCCGGTTCCAGCGCGCGTTGGCAATGAAGCCCGCGATCCGGATGATCAGCCGCGCAGCCTGGTTGCGCGATCGTGATCTACGATCGCTTCATCGCTGGCCAGGGGCTCTTGCCCGTCTCCTTCAGGCACACGAGGCGTGCGAGCTCACGAATGGTTGGAGCCCGCTTGGGATTACGCTGAATGCGGTCAACAAGCCGTTCCAGTGAACCCGCGCGCTGCAGTTCCTTGAAAAAGTGGTGTGGCGCGACGCTCCCGAGCCGGTGCGTCTCGGCCAGACTCCACACGTACCGATAGGCCGCCATGAAATCGGATCGTGGCGGGGCCTCGGACGGTTCGGCCTTGGTCAAGATACCCCCGCCCACGAGCCGGTCGGCCTTTTCGATGATCTGGCGCGTCCTGGTTTTCGAAAGACGATGTTCCTGTGCCAGCTCGGCAATGGTCTTGCCATTCAGAAAGCCGTCCACCAGGGCGACATTTCGGTCGACATTCGGACTGAATCCCCAGCAGGCCCGCAGCCGGTCCACTATCGTCATCGCACCATTTCCCTCGACGATCCCGTTTGCACGGGTTTCGATTCAACATAACCGCGATCGTGTTTTTTGCTGACAGCAAGATCGCCGGGCGAAAGGCCCTGATTTGCCCGGGCAAGTCTTGCCCAAAACAGCCTTTACCGCAACACCCCGGCCTCGAACCTGGCGGTCCACCCCGTCAGAAATGCCGGGTTGCGCCGGCTGCGATCCAGCCGCCTGCTGATTGGCGCGCCGATGTGCCGCGAAGGTGCCGCTTGCGAGCGAACGGCGGCAAGGGAGGCTGCGCCGCGGCTGGGCAATCCCATTGACCCCTGCGGAATTCCTCAGTTGCCAGCCGCGCCCTTGCCCCCTTCGCTCTTCGCGGCGGTGGGGTTTGATCCCGCGGGATTCGCGGAAAGGAAACCGAACAGGAAAGGCCGGAACCTGATGGGCGCCGGGAGTGGAATGGAAAAGAGCGACGTCGAGGAACTCAGGAGCGGCGTGTCGTGTGCCGCGGTGCTGGAGCGGGCGGGCTTCGCGGTCGATCCGAAGGAGAGCACGAAACGCGCCGTCAAGTTCCGGCGCGGTGACGAAATCATCATCGTCATCCACGATGGCAAGGGCTGGTTCGATCCGCTGTCTGACGCCAAGGGAGACGTATTCCGCCTGGTCGAGCACCTCGAGGGCGTCCCTTTTGTGGCAGCGCTCGACCATGTGGCGGATCTGATCGGGTTCGTCCCTAGCGAGCCCATCTGGACGAAAGTGCCCAGCAGGAATCGACCGGACCTTTCCATTCCTGAGCGCTGGCAAAGCCGGCGCAAACCGTGGCGCGGTTCCATGACCTGGCGTTATCTGCGCGACGAGCGTCGTCTCCCCGAGACCGTCATCGGCGCGGCAATCCGCCAGGACCGACTCCGCGAGGGCCCGCGCGGCAGCATGTGGGCCGCGCACACGGACGAGACCGGCGCGGTCACCGGCTGGGAGGAACGTGGGCCAAACTGGCGGGGATTTGCCACCGGAGGCGGAAAGGTGCTGTTTCGCTTCGGCCGTGACGATGCCGTGCGCTTCTGCGTCACGGAAGCCGCGATCGACGCCGTGAGCCTCGCCGCGATCGAGCAGCTGCAGCCCGACAGCCTCTATCTGAGCACGGGCGGCGGCTGGGCGCCGGCGACCGTGGCGGCCATCCGGAGGCTTGCGGCGCAAAGCGGCGCGCTTCTCGTCGCCGCCACCGACAACAATGACCAGGGCGACATCTATGCCGGCCGGCTCGAGCAGATAGCCGTGGAGGCGGGGTGCGGTTTCGAGCGGCTGCGCCCTGCGGCCGATGACTGGAACGAGGATCTGCGCGCGGCGAGAGAACCAGAAGAAGTGAGAAGGGGGGAGAGAAAAGCCCGGCTGCCGCATGCCCGCCAGCCGCGTCAAGGGTGAAGCTGCGCCCGGCTTCGCCGGCCCTTGACCCGTCCGGACGGAGAGGCGGCCGCGGGGGAGGGGTCAGAAGGGCTGAAGACGATGGCGAGTCCCGAGAGGATGAGCCGCGCTCCAGCCCGACGAGGCTGAAGGAGCCCGCCATGAACCTCTCCACCCCGATCCGCAAGGTGTATCAAAGCGTCGCCGACCGGCGTCAGATGTTCCGCCTGTTCGACCGTCATGCCCAGCGCCCCGATCGCTGGCGGAACGACGACAGCGCGCTGTTCGCCGGCGAATGGTTCGAGATCGCCCGGCCCGAACACGATTACATGCTCGACATCCTGCCGCCGCTCTGGATGCGCGCGGGCATGTTCGCCATGCGCGAGTTCCTCACCGACAGCGTGACCAGTATCTTCTTCGCGCTGACCATTGATGGGCGTATCCGGTATTTCCACGGCTATTGCGACCTGTTTGAGCGGGGCTCGCCCGAGCGCATGCGCGACACCATCGTCGAACGCGAGTCCTGGCCGGTCCGCGCCATGACGCATCAGGAACGCCTCGAGCATATCTGGTCGAGCACCCATGACGACTATCGCGGCTATGCCGGCGAGCGCTGGCAGCCCGAGCATCGCGGCAAGCGGACCGTGCTCGTCTACGGCCTGGGCCGGACCGAGCTCAAGCTGCTCGACGACCTGACCGACGAGGAGATCGCGGCCAAGCTGCCGGTGCACCTGAGGCACCTGCCCGTCAGGGCAGCGGCGTGAGGTGCGGGCGATGTTCACATTTCCCATCCTTGCCGTCCGCAAGGTCATCGACCGCGGCATCGCCGATGCAGCCGCCAATGGCGGCTTCCGCAATCCCTATTACGGCACGCGCCCCGGCGAGGGCGAGAAGCCCGGCGTTTGGCTGGTCGGTGACGAGGGGGTCTACATATTCTCCAACGGCAAGCTCGCCGAGGGTGACCGCGCGCTCGTCGTCTATTCTGAGCAATGCCACCCGGTCGGCAATCCCGACTGGTGGCACTACAAGCGCCGCCACTTCGGCGGCGATGACGGCATCGAGTTCATCGAAGCCGGGCGGCTGATCCCGCTCTTCGACCGCAATTTCCGCGCCACCCACCTCAATGTTGAGCTCACCGAGACCGAGATCGCGCTCTCGCTGATCACCCGCTGACCTTTCCCAAAAAAACCGCGCCGCTCTTCGCTCGGCTGCTCGGCCGGGCGTTCGTGCGCGCCCTCACTTCAGGAGAAATCCCAATGTCCAATGACGACCCCTTCACCATCGATCTGTTCGGGAACACCGCGCTGTCGTCCGGTCTCGGCCTCGGCGTGACGGCCTTTGCGACCGGATTCGACGCCGATCCGGACCACGGCGACGATCCGCCGCCGTCCACGCCCGCGCCGGCCATGCCGGTCGCGGCCACCGCACGTCCGCCGGCACGAGACCGGCGAGAATGGGGGCTGAACTTTTATCTCATTGGTGACCGTGGACTTTCGCGTTGCTGGAAGGAGCGCGCCCGCGACAGCATCGCGGCGATCCGGCTGGCGGCCGAGATCGAGGCCGCGGAACGGCCCGCCACGCCTGAGGAACAGCAAAGGCTGATCCGCTTCACCGGATTCGGCGCCTCGGAGCTCGCGAATGGCGTGTTCCGCCGTCCCGGCGAGGACAGTTTTAGGAGCGGCTGGCAGGAGATCGGCGCGGAACTGGAGGATGCGGTCGGCGAGGCCGACTACGCCTCGCTGGCGCGTTGCACGCAGTATGCGCATTTCACGCCGGAGTTCATCATCAGGGCGATCTGGGCGGGCTTGCGGCGCCTTGGCTGGCGCGGCGGCCGCGTTCTCGAGCCCGGCATTGGAACGGGACTGTTTCCAGCGCTGATGCCGGAAGAGCTGCGCAGCGTCTCTCACGTCACAGGCGTCGAACTCGATCCCGTCACCGCGCGCATCGCCCGGTTGTTGCAGCCGCGTGCGTGCATCGTCACTGGCGATTTCGCCCGCACGGAACTGCCGGCTGAGTTCGACCTTGCCATCGGCAATCCGCCCTTCTCCGATCGCACCGTGCGGTCAGACCGTGCGTATCGGGGTCTCGGGCTGCGTCTGCACGACTACTTCATTGTGAAGGCGCTTCAGTTGCTGAAGTCCGGTGGTCTCGCCGCCTTCGTGACCAGTCATGGGACGATGGACAAGGCCGACAGCACCGCGCGCGAGCAGATCGCGATCATGGCCGATCTCGTCGCGGCGTTCCGCCTGCCGGAAGGAAGCTTCCGCGCCGATGCCGGTACGGACGTCGTTGTCGACGTTCTCTTTTTCCGGAAGAGAATGCCCGATGAAGCCGAGGGCGACGTCTCCTGGCTCGATCTCGAGGAAATCAGGCCGGCGGCGGAAGACGAGGGAGCCATCCGCGTCAATCGCTGGTTCGCGCGCCACCCCGCCTTCGTGCTCGGCACGCATGCGCTGAGGCGCGGCATCTACGGTCCCGACGAGACCTACACCTGCCTGCCGAATGACGGAGAGGACCTCGATGCCGCGCTGACCGCAGCAATCAATCTCCTCCCCGAGGGCCTATATGACGGCGAGCCGGAGGCTATCGACCTCGACGGCGACGCCGCACCGATCGCCAGCGATCGCCCCGATGCCCGGCATGTCCGCGAGGGCAGCTACTTCGTCGACAACCGCCATGGCCTCATGCAGGTCGTCGACGGCGAACCAGTCGCGGTGCAGCTCCGCAAGAGCCGCAGCGGCGAGGGCATCCCGGAAAAACATGTCCGCATCATCAGCAAGCTGATCCCGATCCGCGATGCCGTGCGCGAGGTGCTGAAGGCCCAGGAGCTCGACCGCCCGTGGAAGGATGCACAGGTCAGACTGCGCATTGCCTGGTCGAATTTTGTCCGCGCCTTCGGCCCGATCAACACCACCGTCGTCTCGACCACGGAGGATCAGGAAACCGGCGAGGTGCGTGAGACGCATCGCCGGCCGCACCTCCAGCCCTTCCTCGACGATCCCGATTGCTGGCTGGTCGCCTCGATCGAGGACTACGACCTCGAATCCGATACGGCGAAGCCGGGTTCGATCTTCACCGAGCGCGTGATTGCGCCGCCGGCGCCGCCGGTCATCACGAGTGCGGCCGATGCGCTCGCCGTCGTGCTCAACGACCGTGGCCATGTCGATCCCGATCATATCGCCGAGCTTCTGCATCGCGATGTCGACGATGTCATCGCCGAACTCGGCAGCGCCACCTTCCGCGATCCGGCCGATGGCGCCTGGCAGACGGCGGACGCGTATCTGTCGGGCGCGGTCCGCGAAAGACTGAAGGTTGCCGAGGCGGCCACGACGCTCGACCCCGCCTATGAGCGCAACGTCACCGCGCTGCGGGAGGTACAGCCGACCGATCTTCGGCCATCCGACATCACCGCGCGGCTCGGGGCGCCGTGGATTCCGGCCGCCGACATTGTGGCCTTCGTGAAGGAGACGATGGCGGCGGAGATTCGCATTCACCACATGCCGGAACTGGCCTCCTGGACGGTCGACGCGCGCCAGCTCGGCTGGATGGCGGCCGGCACTTCCGAATGGGGCACCGAGCGCCGGCATGCCGGAGAACTGTTGGCCGATGCGCTCAACAGCCGGGTGCCGCAGATATTCGACACGGTCAAGGAGGAGAAAAGCGAGCGCCGCGTTCTCAACGTCGTAGACACCGAGGCGGCGAAGGAAAAGCTGCAAAAAATCAAGACCGCTTTTCAAAACTGGATTTGGACCGATCCCGACCGCACCGACCGGCTGGCGCGGGTCTATAACGACCGCTTCAACAACATCGTGCCTCGAGCCTTCGACGGCTCGCACCTGAAGCTGCCGGGCGCCTCTGGCGCCTTTTCTCTTTATGGGCACCAGAAGCGTGGCATCTGGCGCATCATCTCGGCGGGCGCGACCTATCTCGCCCACGCCGTCGGCGCCGGCAAGACCATGACCATAGCAGCTGCCATCATGGAGCAGCGCCGGCTCGGACTGATCGCCAAGGCGATGCTGGTCGTTCCCGGTCATTGCCTGGCGCAGGCGGCGCGTGAATTCCTGGCGCTCTACCCCAATGCCCGAATCCTCGTCGCCGACGAGACCAATTTTGCTTTGGCCAAGCGGCACCGGTTTCTCAGCCGGGCTGCAACGGCCGCCTGGGACGCGATCATCATCACGCATTCGGCCTTCCGCTTCATCGGCGTGCCGTCCGCCTTCGAGAGCCAAATGATCCAGGACGAGCTGGAGCTCTATGAGAGCCTGCTGACCAAGGTCGAAAGCGACGACCGCGTCTCGCGCAAGCGCCTCGAACGGCTGAAGGAGGGCCTGAAGGAGCGCCTTGAGGCGCTTTCCACCCGCAAGGACGATCTCCTGACCATCTCGGAGATCGGCGTCGACCAGATCGTCGTCGACGAGGCGCAGGAGTTCCGGAAACTCAGCTTCGCCACCAACATGTCGACACTGAAGGGCGTCGATCCGAACGGATCGCAGCGCGCCTGGGATCTCTATGTAAAATCCCGCTTCATCGAGACCAAGAATCCCGGCCGGTCGCTCGTGCTCGCCTCCGGCACGCCGATCACCAACACACTCGGCGAGATGTTCTCGGTGCAGCGCTATCTCGGATACGGCGCGCTCCTCGAACGCGGCCTGCACGAGTTCGACGCCTGGGCCTCGACCTTCGGCGATGTCTCGACCGAGCTCGAGCTTCAACCAAACGGCAAATACAAGCCGGTCACACGCTTCGCCACCTTCGTCAACGTGCCGGAACTGATCGTCATGTTCCGGACCTTCGCCGACGTGGTGATGCCTCAGGACCTGCGCCGCTACGTGAAAGTGCCGGCGATCTCGACCGGCAAGCGCCAGATCCTGACGGCGAGGCCGACGCCGGCCTTCAAGCGCTACCAGGTCCTGCTCGACGGGCGCATCAAGGCGATCGAGATGCGCGACCGGCCGCCGGAGCCGGGCGACGACATCCTGCTCTCCGTCATCACCGACGGGCGTCACGCGGCGATCGACCTGCGCCTGGTCGATCCGGACAACGACAACGAGCCCGACAACAAGCTCAATCTCCTTGTCTCGAACGCCTTCCGCATCTGGAAGGAAACGGAGGCGAACACCTATGTCAGGCCGGACGGCAAGCCGTTCGAGCTGCCGGGAGCCGCGCAGATGATCTTCTCCGATCTCGGCACGATCAGCGTCGAGAAAACCAGAGGTTTTTCGGCCTATCGCTGGATTCGTGACGAGCTGGTCCGCATGGGGGTTCCGCCCTCGGAGATCGCCTTCGTGCAGGATTTTAGAAAATCGGAAGCCAAGCAGCGCCTGTTCGGCGACGTGCGCGCGGGAAAAATCCGTTTCCTGATCGGCTCCTCCGACACGATGGGGACCGGCGTCAACGCGCAGCTGCGGCTGAAGGCCCTGCATCACCTCGACGTGCCGTGGCTCCCCTCGCAGATCGAGCAGCGCGAGGGCCGGATCGTCCGTCAGGGCAACCAGCACGACGAGGTCGACATCTTCGCCTACGCGACCGAAGGCTCGCTCGACGCCACCATGTGGCAGAACAATGAGCGCAAGGCCCGCTTCATCGCCGCCGCACTTTCCGGCGATACCTCGATCCGCCGGCTCGACGATCTTGGCGAGGGGCAGGCGAACCAGTTCGCCATGGCGAAAGCCATCGCCTCCGGCGATCGGCGGCTGATGCAGAAGGCGGGCCTCGAAGCCGACATTGCGCGGCTCGAGCGACTGCGCGCCGCCCATATTGACGACCAGCATGCCGTCCGCCGGCAGATCCGCGACGCCGAGCGGGACATCGAATATTCGACCCGGCGCATCGGCGAGATCGGGAGGGACATCGAACGGCTCGTTCCGACCAATGGCGATGCCTTCGTCATGACGGTCATGGACAAGGCGCATGACGAGCGCAAACTTGCGGGCCGGGCGCTGATGAAAAAGATCCTGACCCTCGTCCAGCTTCAGCAGGAAGGCGAGACCGTGATCGCCTCGATCGGCAGCTTCGATCTCGAGTATTCCGGTGAGCGCTACGGGCGGGACGGCTATCGCTACGCCACCAGGCTGATGCGCACCGGCGCCGATCATGAGATCGAACTGCCTGTGACGGTCACGCCCCTCGGAGCAGTTTCTCGCCTCGAACACGCGCTGTCCGGATTCGAGGAAGAGCAGGAGCGCTATCGCCAGCGCCTTGCCGACGCCCGGCGACGCCTTGCCTCCTACCAGTCGCGCGACGGCGGCGAATTCGCCTTCGCCGGAGAGCTCGAGGCAAAGCGCCGGCAGCTCGCGGAGATCGAGGCGGATCTCGCGAGTGACAGCGGGAACCCGGGCGACCGGATCGCCGCCTAGGCGTTCTATCGCGACAGGCGGTGCTCGTCGTCGATCAGGATAAGACGGGCCGGGGGAATGTCGGCCCATCTCCACAGCACGAGATTCATATCCTCGGCCGTCGAACCGGCGGCAAAGCTTCGAACGAGCAGGCCGCTGTAGCCGGCGCCGATCAGACGCCGGGCAAAAGCCTGCGTCTTCGCTTCGCCGCTCGCCTTCATCTGATCGCGCCATGTCGTGTCGGCGAGGCTTGCTGCGTCCAATCCTTCGGCCGCGAGCGCGGCCGCGTCGCGGCAATCGAAAATGTTGTCGACCTCCGCCTCGTAGAAGACGAGCGTGGTTGGCTGGAGGTTGCCCACCTGGTTGGCTTCGCGCAGCGCCGTCATGACGGACAGCGATGTGTAGAGTGCTGGCACGCCCTTGGGATTGAACCGGCCGCCATAGAGCTCGGCGCCACGCCCCGACAGTGGCTCGCGGGCATAAAGGGGGTTCAATGCCCGATAGAGCTTGCCGTCATAACGCATGCGTTCGGTCAGGCGTGCACGCCGGCATCGACCGCATCGATATAGTCGAGGACGTCGTCGGCCCGGCCGCTGCGCACGAGCTGCATCGCCGTCTGGCCGGAAAACCCTGGCAGCGGCTCCGAGCGATACCAGGCATAGGCCATCAGCGCCGAACCGAAGCGCGGCTCGACCTTGTTGATGACCTCGATCATCTCGCGCAGGCCCCGCTGGGTCTTGTCCGAGCGGACCCGATCCTTGCGCTGGATCGCGTCCTTGCCCAGTCCGGCCGTGCGAGCGATTTCCTCGCTCGTCGTCCGGAAGGCTTCCGCAATCCGGCGCGGGGCGAAAATCCCGTTATCCGTATATTGGGCGAGGCCCATGGCGCAGACTCCCTTGTCTCACTGCCGGTGATCTTGACGCAATATAGCGTCAGAATAAGCGTAGTTCAATAAGAAGGGACGAAAAGAGGAAGAAGGCCCGCTCGCAGATCGGGCGGGCCGCCGACGCTGGCGCTCAACCGCGCCGCTCGCGATCCCGGCCCGTCGTCCTGCGCAGGGCTGAAAGCCCCGCTGGTCCGGCCGGGCAGGGATGCTCGGCCGCAGTTGCACCGGCCCGTCCGCTCCGCGGGCCGGGGAATGTCTTCGGGAAGAAGACGAGAAAGGGCCGCCCGGCCGGGCCGGTCCCCAACCCCGAAAGGAGCATACCATGCATCTCATCAAGGTCGATCCGCGCGCGCTGAAGGAAAACCCGGACCGCATGCGCCAGACAAAATCCACGCCGCAGGCCGACGCGCTGCTCTTGGCCACCATCAAGGCCGTCGGCATCGTGCAGCCGCCCGTTATCATGCCTGAGGCCAGCGGCGGCAACAGCTACATCATCAATGCCGGCCACCGTCGCGTGAAGCAGGCGATTGCCGCGGGCCTCGAAGAGATCGAGGTCCTCGTCGACGAGGCGACGAACGACAATGGCGCCATGCGATCGATGATCGAGAACGTCGCTTTCGAGCCGCTCAACCCGGTCGATCAGTGGCGCGCCATCGAGCGCCTCGTCGCGCTCGGCTGGACCGAGGAGGCGATCGGCGTCGCGCTTGCTCTCCCCGTCCGCCAGATCAGAAAGCTGCGCCTGCTCGCCAATGTGCTGCCAGCGATGCTCGACCAGATGGCCAAGGGCGACATGCCGGACGAGCGTCAGCTGCGCACCATCGCAGCCGCTTCGCTCGACGAGCAGAAGGAGGTCTGGAAGAAGCACAAACCGTCGAAAGCCGATCCGCAGGTGTCGTGGTGGAGCGTGGCGCAGGGCCTCACAAAGACCCGGATGTATGCGCGCGATGCGAGCTTCGGCGACGACCTGGCGCAGGCCTATGGCATCGCCTGGGTCGAGGACCTGTTCGCGCCGGCCGACGAGGACAGCCGCTACACCACCAACGTCGAGGCGTTCCTCGGCGCCCAGCAGGAGTGGATGGCAAACAACCTGCCGAAGAAGGGCGTCATCGTCGAGGCCGGCCAGTGGGGCGAGCCGAAACTGCCGCCCAAGGCCGAACGCGTCTACGGCAAGCCTGCGAAGTCGGATTGCACGGCCATGTATCTCGACCGCGAAGGCAAGGTGCAGTCCGTGCATTATCGCATGCCGGAGGCGAAAAAGCCCAAGAAGGGCGAACAGCCTGCTGCCGAGGGTGACGATACTCCGATCGTCGTGAACACCCGTCCCGATGTCACCCGCAAGGGCATCGAGATGATCGGCGACCTGCGCACCGACGCGCTCCACGAGGCGCTTGCCCGCGCCCCGATCGAGGACGACACTCTGATGGCGCTGCTCGTGCTCGCCTTCGCCGGCCAGAACGTGACGGTCGCCTCCGGCACGCGCGACATCTCGTATTATGGGGCCGCAAGCCTCGGCGAGCACGCCGCGCGATTGTTCAATGTGGAGGGCGCGTTCGAGTTCGACATGGACACGCTGCGCGTCGCGGTGCGGTCGCTGCTGATTGACGTGCTCTCCTGCCGCGAGAACAAGTCGAACAGCGGCATTGTCGCCCGCGTGACCGGCGATGCCATCGGCGCGGACAACTTCCTGTCGAACATGGGAACCGACGAGTTCCTGTCCTGCCTGTCGCGGTCCGCGCTCGAAGGCTCGTGCAAGGACACGCCGGTCCTGCCGCGCCAGAAGGTGAAGGACACCCGCGCCGCACTCGTCGAGCACTTCAGGGAAGGGCGCTTCGTCCATCCCGCGGCGCTGTTCGCGCCGGATGAGGTCAAGCTCTCGTCCTGGCTGACCGGCAACGCCGCCACTGCGGAAGACAATCCCGACGATCAGGTCGAGGAGCCGGAGGCCGGTGACGATGTCGGCGGCGCTGAGCTCAGCGGCGAGGAGCCTTTCCGCGAGGCCGCCGAATAGCGAGCCCGCATTTTCATTCCGATCGCCATCCCGCCGCCGGCTCACGCCGGCGGCGGTCCTGTTTTAACAACCAGCACATGGAGGACATTGAATGTCCGCGCATCGCATCTTTCAGGCACCCATCGGTTCGCTCATCGCCTGGTCCGACGACATGCCTCGGCCGCCGGAACGGCACCACAGGAAGCTGTCTCAATGGCAGACCAGCAACAGCAGGGGTCGCCTGATCCGCAAGCAAGGGGAACGGGCCGTCGGCAGCATCAGCTTGCCGGCGAGCTTCACGCTGCATGAGGCCGACTACGGTTCCGGCGGTGTCATCGCCATCCGCGTTCATCGCACATTCTCAGCTGATTCCCGGCTGCGCTTCACAATGCTCGAGCGCCCGGCTATCGGCGCGGTCCGCGTATTCGACAGGCCCGGCGAGGACGCCGAGCTTGTCTATCTCGCCAACGATTGCGCCGATGCCGAGGAGTGGCTGACGCGGCACGGCTATCCGAATCCCGTGCTGGATGAGGTCACGGCGGACGAGATCGCGGCCGATCATGTCGAGGGGAGGGCTGCGTGATGGCTCATGCTCCTGCATATTCGCACGCCAACTTCATCTCCGGGTTTCCGGAGGTGGAGTTCGGCCGCGGCGCCGACGGTCTCTTGGTCGCCCGCGCCGGCGACACGGCGTTCGCCATGGCGCCCGATCGGGATGGCCGGCACTATCTCGCGACCGGCTGGCGCATCCGCCGTCCGATCGCCGAGTGGACGCGCTCGGATTTCTACGGGCATTGCGGCGAGCTCGCCGACGAGGCGGCGTTCCGGGCGAAGGTCGAGGAGAACGCCGGGCACAGCCAAGAAAAGCGCGCGCTCGCACGACGGGAGATCAGGTCCACGGCGAACACGCCCTAGGGGCCCTCGCAGGGCGCCACCGTCTTCGCCGAAGGCGTGATCTGTCATTCGACGGCGGGACATGGCGGATTCCACCTCTCGCCCGAGCGCAACGGCAAGGTCCACGCCGGGATTCGCGCGGCCGATGGATTCTATGAGGAAGACGAGTGTTGGGCGATCGTCGCCTTCACCTTCCCGCGTCTCTTTACCAGCTTCGAGCGCCGTTGTGCGGAACGGACGATGAAGGACGGCTTTCCGGATGCGTTGGAAGCGATCACAGGCAATGTGCTCCAGCCCGGCGAATCCTGGAAGAAGGACGAGCGCACGTTTCTTGCCGAGCATGCCGACCGCTGGATCGTCGTGTCGGCGATCACCTGCGATCACGAGAAGGAGTTCGTCGAGGTCATCGCCACCCGGGGCGCCAAGCGCGGCCCGGGGACCGAGGAGCGGCGCTTTCTCGTTCCCTCGGCCGAATACGAGGTCGGCCGCTTCGGATTCGTCATCGATCCGGACCGCCACGATGCCTACGACGGCCCGTCGAGCTTCGCCGGCTGGCAGGGGAGGCGGGCATCATGACGTTGTCGCCCGAGCGCCGCACCGAGCTCTTGCGCATGGAGGAAGCGCGCAGGCAGACACAGCGCCAGCTCGACATGATCGACCGGCAGATCATCCGGCGCATGACGGCGCTGATCCCGCAATTGCAGCCACGGCAGTCGGGCTATCGTCGGGGGAGGGCGCCGGACGCGAGCGCCTTCCTCGAGCGGTATCGGTCACATCTTGCCGCCCTGACCGCGGAGCGCCAGCCGGAGATCGATGCCCTCTCCCGAAAGCTCGCGCGACAGGATCTTGCGATCGCCAGATTCCTCGAGCGGCATGGCGGTTGTCTCAATGGACGCGCAGCGTGACGATCCGCCTGTCTGCCGCGAGGGCAGGCAGGCGCGTCGTCCGGGGCGGTCAGCCGAATTGGCGGGCACAGGCCGGTTCGTCCGGTGGTGACACAAGCGGCACAAACACAAGCAGGCTGCTTGCAAGGCGGTTGGTCACGGCAACCTGCCCTTCCGTCCCCGTGTCGATGGTCAGGCCCTTGCCCGGTCTCCCTTCGTTCGGTGTGCGGTCCTAAACCGGCGGCCGTGCGCTTCAAGGCCGCGTTCCGCGCCGCGGGGCGGCCGGTAGAGCCGCTCTCGGCACGGCGGGCCCGCGTCCCGCGCGAGGGCTGGTCAGCCCTGCTTGGATGCAAACCCACCCTGCTCGACCTGGCCCTCCCGGACCCTGAAGCGCCCGTCTTTCCGCCGGTTTTGTCTGGACCGCGCCCGAAGGGAGGTCCGAGCAAGGAGCCGGTCCCGGCCTTCGGCGGAACGACAGGAAAGGAAATCCCATGACCAAGACCGCTCGCACTTCCCGCCAGTCCGCTCGCGTTGTCCCGCTGCGCAAGGGCACCACGCTGGAAATGGTCAGGCTCTGCTGCCCCGACGCCGCCCAGGTCAGCCTCATCTCCGAAAGCTTTGGCCTGCCCGTCCTCGACAGCGACGGTATCCGCGATCTTCACGAGAAGCTCATCGTCGAGACGGCCGACGCCCTGGGCGAAGGCCTGGGCGAGAGGGCGATGCAGATCCACCTGCAGCGCATCGTCGGCGCCTATGTCGGCTCCGCCCACGGCGCCGGCCAGTTCTACAGCCGCGCGGTGACGGAGGCCCGCGATGCGACCGCCAAGGCCGCCAACGACGCCCGCGACGAGGACCTCGACGGTCCGGTCGGCTTCGACAGCGCCGCCCAGCGCAAGCGCGAGTTCGCCGCCGACATGGCGCTCCAGTCCCATGCGCTGCGCATGGCGGCCGAGGGCGCGGTCGCCGCCTACGCGCAGGTCGTCGGCGAGCGCTGGAAGCCATTCGAGCGCCCGGTCGAGAACCCGGGCCAGAGTGTCGACCGCAAGGCGGCCGAAATGCAGCTGGCGGCCCTCGGGTAGGCCGCTCACGGGCGAGGCTTCGGCCTCGCCCTTCTTCGGAAGGCCGTTCAGCCTTGACGCGCCAACATGGCGTCACGATACGAAAGTGGTGAATCTGTCCGACATGTGAGAACATAGGGTGATCAAGCGGCCAGCATGGACGTCTCGCGCCGGAGCGGCCTGAGGTCGAGGCTGTCAGTCGGGGTCCAGATGTATCGCCGGTGAGGCTGATATGCTGCCATCCGAGCGGCGTGATGTGCTTGATCACGTCGGCTGGCGTCGCAATGCCTTCGCGATTTGAGCTCGGCGAAAGTCGGCTCGAGATAGAGCGTATCCCAGTAGACGATGGCGTTGATAAGCAGGTTCAGCCCGGACGCCCTGTAGAACTGGCTCTCGAAGGTTCTGTCCCGCAGCTCTCCGTGACGATTGAAGAACAGCGCCCGGGCCAGAGTTTTCTGGGCCTCGCTCTTGCCCGCGGTTGCGTTCCTGCGCATTTCGGGGTTCTGCCACCATTGCGGCAGGAAGATGGACCGATTGATGCGCCCGATGTCGCGCAAGGCGAGCGCCAGTCCGTTTTGGCGCGGAAATGCGGAGAGTTTCGCCAGCAAGGTCGAGGGCCGCACCTGGCCGGAACGGATCGTGGTAACGAGACGCAGGATGCACCTTATGACCGCTATTGGCTATGCGAGGGTCTCGACGGGGGACCAGGATACAGCGTTGCAGCTCGACGCCTTGCGCAAAGCGGGTTGCGAAATGCTGTTCGAGGATAACGCATCGGGTGTGAAGACCGATCGTCCGGGATTAGCCGAAGCCATACGTTATGTTCGGGATGGCGATACGCTCACCATCTGGAAGCTCGGCCGCCTCGGTCGATCGATGAAGCATCTCATCGACATCATCACCGAATTGGAGGCCAAAGGTGTCGGCTTCCGGTCCATCACCGAAAACATCGACACCGCGACATCCGGCGGTCGCCTAGTGTTCCACCTGTTCGGGGCACTGGCTCAGTTCGAGCGTGATCTCATCCGGGAAATAACCCGGGCCGGTCTGCAAGCGGCGGAAGAGCGGCCGGCGTGGTGGTCGCCAAGCGGTCGTGACATCGGAGAAGCTCGCAAAGGCCGCCGGCATCTGGCGGCCGGGTCTGAATGTCCGCGAGGCTGCCGCTCGCGTGAAGATCGGCAAGACCGCACGCTACGAAGCGCTCAAAGCCGAGAAATCAGCCGCCTCTACTGTCAAACCAGCATAATTCCGCGTCCGCTCTCAAAAGTCGGCCAGAATGCGCGTATGCGGGAGCGGAATTCTATAAAGCCAACCTAAGTTGGTAGGAAGCAGTTATGTACATAAGGAAAGTATGAATGATCGAGAATAATTACGATGCATTTGCAACCGCTTATCAAGCAGACAATGAGGACAACGCTTGGAATGCCTACTACGAGCGGCCAGCAATTCTGTCGATGGTTGGCGATGTTAACGGATATCGGGTGCTCGATGCGGGATGCGGTGGTGGAGCGCATGCCGCAGCTCTCCTTGATCGAGGGGCAATACTGACGGGTATCGATTCCAGTGCGGGCTTATTGGAGATCGCGCAACGTCGCCTTGGAGGGCACGCGCGATTGTTGTTAGCTGACCTCAACGAGGTGTTGCCCTTTGAAGATGGCGCTTTCGATCTGATCCTAGCTTCGCTTGTCATGCATTATTTGCCCGACTGGTCTCTGCCTTTCTCAGAGTTCAACCGTCTGCTGTCCGACGGCGGTCGTCTGGTGTTCTCCACACATCACCCCTTCATGGATCACCAGTCAGCCGGTCGCGACAACTACTTCGAAACTTATAGTTTCAATGAGACGTGGAAGCGCGACGGAAGGGATATCGAAATGCGCTTCTGGCATCGGCCACTCCACGCCATGTTTGACGCTCTCAAGTCGACCGGTTTTCAGATCGACATGCTGAGCGAACCGCAACCCGATCCGCGCGCCCAGTCTCTCTTCCCAGACGCATACAATAGCCTGAGAACCAAGCCACGATTCATCTTTTTCTCAGCCGTCAAATTATGAACCCGGTACGATTGGTCGAGATACAGTGATTCCCCGCAGCAGATGTCATCTTGTCCCGCAAACGGCGCACTCAAGGTGGAAAAATCAGCTTTTTACGCCGTCAACCGCAGTGTTCCATATCCGTTCTCAAATGTCAGACAGATTCACCACTTTCGTGTGGGGACCCCAACATGCTTAAAACGGTAGAGTGAAGCTCGGGCGAGGCGCTTGCGGCAATTGCTCCGCTCGATGTGAGCGACAGAGGTTGTCCCTCCCAGTCCGTGATTACGCCGCCCGCTTCGGTAACGACCGGACACAAGGCGCATATGTCAAACGGATCGAGATCGTCCCCGTTGAGGCAAATGTCGATCAGTCCTCGCGAAAGCGCGCCGTAAGCCGGCGCGCCGCCATCGAACACCCTGAGCCGCCCCGACGCTCGCAGCCGCTCATAACCAGGGGCCGTATCGCCGGCAAAACTGTCGGGATTTGCCAGGCTGATTTTCGAGGGTTCGATCTCTCGCTGTCCACTGCTTCGGACGACACGGCCATCGAAAATCGTACCTTGGCCGTGGGCGGCCACATACCGCACGCGAGGCAACGGCAAGTCTATGATCCCCAGAACCGGAAAGCCTTCCCTGCAGACGCTGATGAGGGACGCGAAGTTGAGCAACCCTGTCGCGAACTGACGTGTGCCGTCTATCGGATCCAGAACCCAGGTGTAGGCACTCGCCCCGGCGTCGGAGCCAAATTCCTCACCGAGTATCCCGTGGGAGGGAAAATCCCGTCGTATCCGCTCCCGCCACATTTCTTCAATGGACAGATCGGCCTCGGTCAGCGAGGAGCCGTCCGCTTTGTAAGCCACGTCCAGATCGCCACGCCAGGAATTACTGGCACGGCAAGACGAGGCGTCGGCCAGCGCCAGCGCCACGTTCATGATCCTGTCGAGTTCGGGCATTTTTTTCCGGACTTTCAAAAGCTCCCCATGCCCCGTTTCCTTGACAGCGGGATGACAAATCCGGGTCGGCGCCTGCAACCTTCAAGGATCCGCTACGCGAGCGCGAGGCCGGGTCCCCACGCCCATATCGACTGACAGACAATACGCAGGCAGCGCCGGGAGCCGCGTCTCCACGCTGGCAATTCTCGCTGCTCCAACTGCGCAATGCGGGCTCCCCGCGGCGAGGCGGTCCAATCCCGCTCTTCTCGTGATGGCTTTCCTGGTCCGGCTCCGGATCTTCCACGATCAACCCGCGGGGGGTCCGCTACGCGAGCGTGCGGCCGCTTGGCTGAAGCCTGCGCGGTGATCGCGCCCGGAGCCGGACGCTGACGGAGCCATCGAGCGGGAATTGGCCCGCGCAGAAGATGGAGCCCTCATATGTCGCACAATCTGGAACTCGCGCAAAAGCACGCCTGGAACCTCGCCCGCACTCTGATGACCACCGTCATCCTCTTCCGCTCCGACAACCAGTACGGCGTTTATCTAAACAGTCAAT
>NZ_FUIG01000049.1:0-66278 GCF_900149755.1 Mesorhizobium delmotii
TCTCCTGCGAATCTCTTTCCATAGTTTTGCTCCATAGGCTGACTTCCAAAACCAAATCCGTTCTACTTTGTCGGTTCTTCGTTCCCGCGCTTGAGACGATCTTCATGACGGTGAGGCCAGTCCCTGGCCTCAAGCGAGTTGAGGATTGCCCAGACGGCGTGCGCCACGCGCTAGAGCCCGCGACGAGAAGGCGGTCGCCCTCGATGCTGTGGATCTGCGCACATACGAGATCGAGCCGCTAAAGCAAGCGGTAGAGCCCGGCGCGGATCTTGACCGGCAGCCGCGTTTCCTCCGCGGTGCGGAAGGCCATGAGCCTGTCGGCCGTTCCACAGGCCTAAATGGAAGCTCCGAATGGCGAAACGGGCAAGAATCGCCTTGACGCGGTTGACGAGCTGCGACTGCCCACCGGCCAAGGGTTGTCGTTCGCGATCCGGCTGCCGCTCGTCCCCCTCTTCGAGCGTCGGGATCGCCGCCATACTACAATTCTCACCGCGCAGCCAGCCGAGAAAGGCGCGCATCAAAAGCTCGGTGTCGAGACGATCGGTCTTGGCGCGCCGGTGCTCACGTGAGCCGGCAACGCTGGCGGGGATAGCAAAGGCCTCGATGTCGCGCGCCCACATTTCGAAGACCGCGACGATCGTGTTATCCTGTTCGAGAGCGGTAAGGGACCAGCTCGCGTTCAAAAAACTGCGACATACGACCTCCTTGTGATAGTGGATTTGTCAGAGCCGAAGAACGCCACACCCTCGCCGCTCGCCCCATAGCATCTACTCGCCGGGACACGACCCATTGCCAAGGCGCCAGTACCATTGGACGTTGTCCATATATCCACCCATTCAGGCGGCTTGGTGCCGCTCGATGAGTTCTTGCACCCTCTCTTTGCGAAGCATCTCGGCGCGCGCCCAGCGATCGCATAGGTCGGCGCATTTCAACTGCATGTCCCGAAGGAGCGTTGTTGCTACAGAAATCTGATCGTCGGTTGAGCTTTTTCCGGGTCCTCCTCCGAATTGCAGAGCGTCTCTGCATTCTTCAAGGCTCTCCGGCAACACGCCGGCGAGATTGCTGGCCAACTCGCTTCGGCGGTCCGCGGCGGAGCTATCCACAGACAGGCGCATGGCGATCTCGCCAACTAGTGTGTGGGCCTTCCTGAAAGGAACGCCTCGCGACGCCATCCGTTCGGCGGCGACGGTCGTCATCGCTGAGCCGTCTTCCAGATTCTCACGCATCGAGTTTACGTTGAAAGACATGAACTTCAGGGTTAGCGATGTAAGGATTACCGCCCGCTTCAGGGCATCTTCTGCGAGGCGTAGCGGAGAGCAACCGTAGTTGCCTATTTCGATCGAGTTGCTGAAAGGCGCTTTGCAGGTTGCCGTTGCAGCGGAAACGTATGCGCCGATCACAGTGCTTGCTGATCCCTTAATGTGTTCAAGCAGGAATGGGTTCTTCTTTTGAGGCAGCATGGAAGAGCCGCCAGCAAGATTGTTAGGAATGTCGATGAGTGCGAACTCGCGCGTTGTCCAAACCTGCAGGTCCTGGGCCACGCGACTAAGCAAGACTGAAACGCCAGCGAAGACTGAAAGCGCCTGCAGGTAATGGTCTCGGCTCGCGACCGCATCAAGTGAGTTGAACGACGGCAGTTCGAACCCCAGAAGACTTGCGGTTTTCAAGGGATCTATAGGAATACTGGTGCCCCCGCCCGCGCCCGCCCCCATCGGGCAATTCCTGATGTCTTCCAGCAGGCAGTGCAGGCGCTGGCGCTCGCGCGCCAAAGCGAAGAAGACGCCAAGCAGGTAGTGCCCTGGCGACCCAGGGAGTGCGATCTGGTACTGACTGTACAGCGGAGCCATAAGTTTCGATGCCTCTTCCGTTCGCTGAAGCAGTGCATCCTGTAGAATTCCTATTTGTTGCGACGTGGAACAAGCAGCTTCCCGCAGGGCTAGAAGTGCGATGGTTGCGTTCAAGTCGTTGCGGGATCTCGCAAGGTGCAGCCAGCCGGCCTTCTCCGGGCCAGCTCTGGCGGCAAGTTCCGTCTCGTAAGCAAGGTAGAGGCCACGCGGAGCATCGCGGCCCTCCAAAGACTGAAAGCCCTCATCCTGGAGGTCCCAAATGTGCTTTAGGAGATCGGCAGCGACTGTCTGGCTGATCAAGCGCTGGTCGGCAAGCATCACCAAATGTGCTTCGTCTATGGTCGCTTGGGCTTGCAGAAGCCGACCGTCACGCGAGATTTCGATAGCGGGCGCTAGCAACTTCATCGCCTCGGGATGGAGAGTCCACCTGCCCTCGCTTGACCCATCGTCCTGCTTACTGTCCGATTCGCCAGCAGCCATTTCGATATCGATCACAAGGGAATCGATCATGCCCTTAGCTGCCCCTGCAGCGGCATTGAGGTCATTGGCGACGCCTAAAGCGTAGGCTACACGGTCTCTGAAGTCGCCGTTAATTTGAACTTGCTCTCCCTCAGATTTCAGAAGCCCCGCTTCGGGCACTGTTGGCTCTGGATTTCGTGAAAAGCTCAGGCGTTTGAGCTTCCCGGATTTCTGCGCAAGTGCGAAGCGGATGGCTCCCGCTCTTGCGCCAGCGCGCGGGGGCGTGAACCCTTCTCCCGCGTAAAGTTTGATAACCATGTCCAGGATTGACGTGCCCAAAGCGTGCGACAGCATGACTGGGATCATTCCTCCAGCCAATCTGGGATTGACCTCAATGATGACCGGGCCCGACGCGGCTATCACAAACTCCACATGAGCCGGTCCGAATTCCAGGCCGAGCGCCGATACCGCGCTCACGGCAAAAGATGCCAATTCCTGCAGTGAGCGCTCCGGGAGCGGGGCCGGGAAGTCGTGTCCTACCTCAACGAAGCAGGGAGGCGGGCCTTTGTGCTTGGCAAGAATTCCAAGGCAATGCAGCCTCCCATGATGCGCAATTATCTCTGCAGAATATTCCTTGCCCTCTACATATTGCTGGATGAGGACGTCAGGGCTGCGCAGACCTATCTGATCGAGTAATGCGCCCCTTGCGCTCTCAAACGCCTTGATAGCGGCCGCCGCACTATTGCATAACCTCACGCCGCTGCTACCGCTTCCGGAAACTGGCTTCACGACCAAGGGCAGACTAGCTTGTTGTACAATCTTCTCCACGTCTATGACGGAAGTGGCCAGCCGAGTTTCAGGGATCGCGATTGATTGCCGCTGTAGCTCGGCCGCTTGTTTCCATTTGTTTCGGCAAGCAGCTATGGCCTCAGTATTTGCCGTTGGTAGCCCGATCGCCATCGCAGCACTTGAGGCTGCTTCCACAAAATATTCCGACGACGAGTATATTCCTGCCAGCCTTCTCAATTTGGCGGCGACCCCGACGAGTTCATCAGGACTACGCGTTTCAGCTTCGATCACTTGAGCGACGGAGTCATTCAGAAAGCCATATCGGGCAGGATTGCGGGTCACGAGATACGGCTCAAAGCCTAGCGCACTGGCGCGCTGGATCAATAGTTCGCCAGTGCCCGTCGTGTTGCTTTCGACGAAAAGGAAGCTACCTCGGTTCATCATGAAGCATTCTCCAGCACGTTTAAGACATCTTCCCGACTTCTCCGATTCCAATTATATCGGTTCCATGGCGGGAGAGCGGTCGAGGGATGCTCTTCGCTGAACGGAGCATCCAGAAGAATACCTTCATGTAGATATCCGTTCTGCTTGAGCCACTCGTGGTCATAAACAGCTTCGGCGTAGCGGTGGCCTTCATCGGGACATATGACGACTACGGTTTCTCTTGGATACTGCCGAGCGTGCCAACGCCCAACGATGTAGCTCGCCCCGGAGGTCGGACCAGCGAAAACGGCATGCCGCTCGTGGAGGGCATGCGTTGCAGCAAATGCCAGCGAAGCCGACATGAGATGCACATCGTCGTACAGTTCATGCTTCACGTTCTTGGGAACAAGACTGTTCCCCAACCCCCGCAGTTTCCGTTCGCCATCCGGTTGGCCAAAAATGACGCTATTGAAGGTGTCCACTCCGATCAGACGCGCACCAGGGGCTGTTTGGCGGAGGCGCTCTATCGTTCCGCAAGTAGAGCCTCCTGACCCCACAGAACCGACCAAGGTTATGTTGGCGCCTAGCATCTCCGATATTTGATCGGCGAATAGCCTATAGGCTGCGGGGTTGTCCGGTGTTTCGTATTGCCGGGGCCAGAAACAGGAATCGCCCAACAGTCTCATCTTAGCATGTAATGCGTCCAGCCGGCTTCTTTGATAGCCGCCCTGCTTGGCTTTTTCGGTTACTATGACGACTTCGGCTCCCAAGGAGCTCAACCTGTTTTCCAGACCTTTGTCCATCACTGGGTCTGTGAAGATTTCGAGCTGGAATCCACGTTCCCGGCAAACAACGGCCAAACCCAGTGCAAAGGTTCCGCTTGAAGTCTCGAGAACTTTCATGCCGTGCTTCAAGGCCCCTCGAGCCAGCGCTTGCTCAATGATATACTTCGCAGGGAGAAGCTTCATAAAAGCAAACTGTGCAAGATAGAGATTTGTCTCACACCTAATAACGGTCGGCAGAGCATAGGCCTCAGAATATCCGGAGAATGGCAGGCGTTTGTTGACAGCGTTCATATTGTTTACCTCAGCGGCAGCCAGTCATGGTCAGGTATATTTTTGGCGAGGTGTCGAAAGGCGATACATCTGCGAGCACGGACTGAAGCTTCTGTGGGAAGTCAGCCGCCCTTCGATCAAGCAGGATTCCAATCATGGTGCCGCTGTGCGCGACTATTACCCCGAGAGCCTCAGTGGCCTCCGATGCTTTTAGCATCGCGTTCAGATGCTCCTTTGGAGCCCGCTCCTGATGCAGGAGTGCACTGGCCGTAGCTATTCTGCCGATCGTGGCCGTGTCACCCCGCGGAATTGCTATCCGTGCGCTATCGAGTAGTCGGTGATATTCTGCTTTGTGACTGGCGGAGATTTCACCTCGCCGCTGATCATAGTCGATAGTTTCGATAGTCCCTCCTTCGTCGACTCCGACGATTGCAAGCGGCGGCATTTGCCCAAGGAAGGACAGCAGGCTACAAGCTCGCTGTCGATACGCGACCACGCCGGGATACATCACTCCGTCGGATGGCTCGATCTCGGCCATTAGCTTCTCGATCAGCGAAGTCCTGATTCTACGCTTAAAGCAGCAGGCGATTGAACGTGCGGTCGCAACAAGATCTGCTGATGAACTGGCAAGCCCTTTGCCTTCGGAGAGTTCAGATTGCAAAAGGAGGGTACCTCCTGAGGTGCCGAGCGCATTCACGAGATTCTCGGCTAGCCGTTTAGCTTTGACTTTATGGAGCGGATAAACGGTCACGGATCGCGTGCCCTCGGTCGGCATGAAATGGGCACGCGCAAAAAGCGCGATGGGCATCGTGATCAAGAAATGCGGGTCCTGACGAGCGGAGTCGACCGGCAACTGGCCTTGCAGCAACTCGCCGAATGTGCCGCAACAAAGAGCCCCACTTGAATGAACCCTTGGCCGCTCCCCGTCCTCGACAACAATCTCAGCCGCATCTCCTTCGTCGAACGTCTGGTGGTCTATGTAGGGCTTCCAGAATTCATCGGCGGCCGCTTCGAGGAGGTCTCTCGTCGAGATGCTCGCCCCGGTTGCTGAACGTTCAATATGATGGCCAGAGTTTTGGATCGACATATCACTTCCCCATCAGGTACATTGAAGCGAGACGGGCCCGGCATGCGAACAGTGCTCGCGTTGAGTTGGGATACTGCCAAGTTCCCTGGGGGTGCCTAGGTCAGCTGGCATTAAAGGTTGGGGTGAACCTATCATTGTCAGCGAATTCAGATCGCAAAGATTCTGTGAATCTTACTTGTAGGGTCTGTTGCACTACTTTTGTTGCCGGCGCGTCGTCGGGGCGCAACGAATTTAGGTACGTGCGATGTTCAAGGGCGCCTCCTTCAGACTGAGCAATACGGCGCTGCGCACGATCCTCGATCGAAATGCTCTTCGAACACGGTTGCATGAGCGCCTACGACGAATACCCCCATCAAAGACCGCATCGGCAACCTTCGGCATATGGTCAATAGGCGCATGGTTGGCGGTCAGAAAACCATAGCCGGAAATCATGGCACGCGGCCCTGGCCGAATGCTTGCGTTGCGCACGCTGATAGCTGTTGGTCCAGCGCGATCCTTAGCCGCATCGGTCTTTTCATTATTTTTGGATGATGTTTGTTCGATACGCCACTGACTAGGCCCGCGGCATGGCTTCGTCGCCACCGGCGACGAGGTTGGCCGCATCACAGCCGAGCTCGAGGCCTTTGCTGCGCGGCCTGATACTACAATGTCTTGCCCACGCATCTTCCAGGCTTGGGGTCGAAGGCCTGTGGGCGCTCAGTTCCGACCGACCAAGAGCGCGACAACCTGAGGGATCGTAGCTGACAGATTTTCCGCAATGAGACCAGCCTGAGGGGCAGCTGCCTCCACGAACGGGACGGCCATGCGGCCGCCTCAGAATGCTGGCAGCCTCTGGGCCAGAGGGCCGGCTAAACAGCCTCGAGCGAACTTTGAGCATCGCCGGCACGGCAGGGCGGCGCAACGCGAGCTGTCGCGCGTCAGCCATTGCGAAAGGTGTAGCCGTAACCATTGATCGCCGGCGCGCCGCCGAGATGGGCATAGAGGACCCTCGACCCCTGTGGAAAGAAGCCTTTCTGGACGAGGTCTATCATCCCTTGCATTGATTTGCCCTCGTAGACCGGATCGGTAATCATGCCCTCGAGCCGCGCGCACAGACGGATCGCCTCCTTGGTTTCCTCGGATGGAATGCCATAACGCGGGTACGCGTAGTCCTCGAGCAACACCACGTCCTCCTCGACGAGTTCCGTTCCGAGCACGACGAGCCTCACTGTATGTTGGGCAATGCCAAGCACCTGCGCCTTGGTCTTTGCGGGAGTGGCAGAGGCATCGATACCAATCACGTTGCGCTGTCGATCGTCCTTAGCGAACCCGACGAGCATGCCGGCATGCGTTGAACCGGTGACCGTGCAAACGACGATGTAGTCGAAGGCAAACCCAAGCTGTTTCTCCTGGGCGCGCACCTCCTGGGCGAACCCGACATAGCCGAGGCCGCCGTATTTGTGGAGAGAAGCCCCGGCTGGTATCGCATAAGGTCTGCCGCCCCTTGCCTTGACATCATAGAGCGCTTTTTCCCAACTCTGGCGGATGCCGATGTCAAAGCCCTCGTCCACCAGACGCAGCTCCGCTCCCATGATGCGGCTCAGGAGAATATTGCCGACCCGGTCGTAAACGGCATCCTCATGTGGAACCCAGCTCTCCTGAACCAGAAGGCATTTCATGCCGATCTTGGCGGCGACCGCTGCGACCATCCGGGTGTGGTTGGACTGCACGCCGCCCACGGTGACGAGCGTATCGGCATCTGACGCGATCGCATCAGGGATGATGTATTCAAGCTTGCGCAGCTTGTTTCCGCCGAATGCGAGACCTGAGTTGCAGTCCTCGCGCTTGGCGAAGATTTCTACCTTGCCGCCCAGATGCTTGCCGAGGCGGTCGAGCTTCTCAATGGGCGTGGGTCCGAAGGTGAGCGGATAGCGTTCGAAGTTTTTCAGCATGCTTTCTCTGGGGGCACGTATTTGAGCTGAAACTAGCGAGGCACGAGCCGTTCTAAGAGTCGTGTTTGACTGTGAGACCGGCTGCATTCGGACGTTACAAAAGCGCCACTCTTATGCTTTCCAGCCGCCTCGTTCGCCAGCGAGACGAAGCAACCCGCGTGCCGGTGTTGAGCGATCGGCTACCAATATCTATGGACCGAAACTGCATCCCCTGGCGTTAGAACGATTAGAATGCTGTCGCCTGCGACCATACCAGCCAGCGATCAGCTCACTATTCAATGGTTGATCGAAAGTGATATGAGAGCTCTGATCTTGTTACGGCGCCTCAAGGGAGGAGCAGCGATATGCCGAGCAATTGATTGCGCCGGGCGCATCCGAAGATTGCTTGCCTCATCATCGTCTGGCGATTGGTATCGAGCCTTCTTGCAACTACCGAAAAGCTGAACCCTCTGCCCGGCATCGCGAGCTCCGCTGGACCGCCAGATCAGAAAGAGGATGCTGGCGAAATACACCACCTGGAGCAGCAACGAGCAGGCCAGCGTCGTTACGATCGCGAGACGGATCGAATGCGAAGCTAAGTAAACCGTCACAGCGTTGCCGCACAGGACCATCCCCAGGAGCCGAGAAAAGATAATTAAGCGCAATGCCGTTCTCCTGATTTTGTCCCGTCAAATCATGCAGCTCATGCTGCGATCTGGTCGGCCGCGACATGAGTCTGACAGTTCTTTGGGCAGACACGGCCGCAGGCTCCGCAGCCAATGCATCGGCCAGCATGGTCGAGAACCATGATCATGCGATTCAGCTCACCATCGAAGTCGTCGTCACCGCCGTCGCAGGCGCCGAGGATTTCACCCGCGTCATCGACGCCATAAAGATGCATGACCTCGCGCGAGCAGACCTTGAAACAGCGGCCGCAGCCGATACAGATCTGGCCATCTATAGCGGTCAGGTATTCAGGCACCCACATGGAGCCGTCGCGGCTGATGAATGTGCTCCTCATCGTAAAGTCTTCATTTTAGCGAGCTCTCTCCTGGCACAACCCAACTCGGCATAAACGGCGTGCGTTTTCTCGGCGACTTCCTCTATGTCAGTCCACTTTACCGGCAAACCCTCGGCAAGGTCGCGCAAGTTCGTCTTAGCAATTGCCGCGCGCAGTTGAAGCTTTCGGACTTTCTTCACCATCTCATCCAGGTCTGACATGATCCCTCCTCGAAAACGGTTTCTTCACGCCCGCGCCACGTCGGGAGAGGCAATGGCTGCAGTCGCATCGTCGACCAGTTTCGTGCCGGCATGGGCGAGTTTCCGGAAAGTCTCGAAGCCGAACCGGTGGACGTCTCGACAGAACGACCAACTGCCCGACCGTGAAAGGCACGCGCCCGAAGCCCCGATCGGTTTCACTTTGTTGGCGATCTCATCACGCCGGAGCGCTCCTCGATGGTAAGCCCCCACGGCCGTGTAAAACGTGTCGAGCCTCGACAGCACGTCCGGATTGGGATCGATGATCATGAGGATCGCGGCGATCGTCCTTCGTGATGATGAATTCGGCCAGCAGTTGGGTATCCGATTGCCCTTGGCATGAGCCGTGGAAGTCCTGAGCACGGATCAGCCGCAGGAGGCATTTGACGAACGGGCGGGCAAGGACCTCGCCGTCCTTGTTGCCGGCAGGACCAGGCGCTGCGTGGGACATTTCGTTTTCCTCAATTTCAGTGCTCGTCCTCAAAAGACGATTTCTGCTTTCGGATACGCCGGCTTCGGGCCCGCCTGCGCAGCCGACGTCCGGCCTGGTCGGGCCGATTCCACGTAAATGCCGTCCCTTTGGCCGACCTGGAACTAGTCCTGGACTGTAACGTAACGACGGGCCAAATTCGCGTCGAACATCGCGTCCGCGGCGATCCGGTTGGAAGTCATTAAGGTCCGAGCCTTGACCTGCAGCAAACGATCGGCCCTTGTGCTGCATGGCCATACTTACTGCGGGCGCGCCGCAGAAAATGGGTGAATTGACCAGGGTTCCATTCCACTTGTCATCCCTTTGCGATCTTTGCTCATGAGGCGACTGCGCTTTGCTTTTCAGGAGCCTTGTTTTGCGGAACCACGCAAAGATCCGCGTAGCAGGCGTTCTCACCCGTGTAGTTGGCCAGGGCGTGAAGCAATGGGGTAAGGTAGTACTGTTTGATGTGGTCCGGCATCGTCTCCGGATTGCCCAGAGATTCCAGTGCCACCTCGATCAACTCGATCGCACGATCTTTGTTGCCGCTCTCGTAATAATACTGAGCGACCGGGACGTACCAACGGAATTTAAGGGGTCCGTCGCCTTGCGGGGGATTCAGTGTCAGGATCTGTTCCGAGAGCTTGTTGCCCATCGCAAAGCACTCAGCACGGGGGAGATGAGAGTTGTCCATCGCGGGATCGAAGAGTTGGTTCAGGGCCATGACCATCCAAGAGACGGCCTCGAATTTTTTGTCGATGGCGTCCTCAACTAGCTGGCGCATGGCTGGCAAGCCGGTCTGAGTGTCGCGTAGCTTGTGAAGCAGGAGATCCGCATGAGTTTCCCGGAACCCGATAGAATCGGGCATCAAGGCGAGGCCTTCTTCGATGGCCGAAAGTGCCGCCGTCCAATCCTCGGCCTGCATCGCCGGCCGAAGTTTGGCGTATATCGGCTCGCTCAGCGACAGTTCGCGCGTTGTACGTTGGTTGCTGGCGATTCGCCTTAGATCGGCGGCTTTCGCTTCATCGGAGCCTCGCCAGCTACCGTTGAGGACCTTCGGCAAAACGTCGTCGAGTTCCGCCGGGTGTCCGATGAAAGCGACGTGGCCATCGCGGTCGACCACGAACGAGGTGGGAATCCCGAGAGAAGAACTGGCTTCCATCCATAGTCTGTTCATTTCGCCTGCGTAATCGAACGCGATCCGATAATTCAGATTCGGGAACCGCTCGGTCAGCCAAGCATCTAAGCTGGTCCGTGCCTCCTCCGCGGTCGCGCCCTCTTCGCTAGCTGCGACTCCGACGACCTCAAATCCGCTGTCTTGATATTTCTCCTGCAACTGCATCAGGTGGGGCATCGCCGCCACACAGGGTCCGCACCAAGTCGCCCAAAATTCTACGAGGTACACCTTGCCGGGCTCAAAGATCGTGAGGGGCTCACGACGCAGCCAGTCGTCGACTTTGATCGGAGGAGCCGGGGACTCACTACGCAACACCATGTTGTTCTCCAAATCCATTCCCACACCTTTCCTGACGTTTATGCGCGAGCTGGTTCTTCTCTCAGAAACGGAACACACCAGTCAGGGGACCATCAATCGTATTGCGTGTTCTCATGCGGTCAGCCCTCACTCAGTATTGCCGCATCTCAATCAGCAAAGGCCGTGCCAGCGCGCTTGGCGTGCAGTAAATGCGTGATTTGGCAACGAAAAGCTCACAAGCCCAAGACGGCCGGTTGTTTTGAACCCGACATTTTTTTCTGCGCTGTCAGCTTTGGGACACGCATCACTCATGCGTCAGACGCTTGAGGACAGAGAACCGCTTGGCTGTCTTGCTGCGCTAACATTGCCATCGTCTCGTCGATCAGCAGCACGTCGGCGGCCAACCCCGAAACTGCGCGGGTGATCTCCAACACTGGCTCCCGCGTGCAGCGACTGCCTGCCGGCTCATGGCTGATCTTTCTCATAGAGCCCGAGTCGTTGAGGCCCAGCGCGTCGAGTGCGAGCTGCCGGATGCTGCGTATGCTGTTTCGCAAGCCGCCGGATGCCGCATGCATCTCCCACGTTTGCGTGACGGAGGTTGGGAAGCGTTGCAGGTTCCTGGTACACCACCGGGCTGCTCGGGCATTCGCGTCTGCTCCGCCGAGATGCGAAGCGGACTCCGTCATCGCGAGGGGTAAGCCCGATGATTTGATGCGCCCAGCGTGCTTCTCCCTACGCTGTTGCCATCGAGCAGATCGTCGATCTCACCCGGCACCGTGGAACGTGACATCGCGCAGGACGCGGGGTCACGACGTAAAAGGCTTATCGCTTCTGCCAGGGCGTCCCATCACTGCCTACATTCGATTCGGAAAACGGCTATGCCCCCGCGATGACAGACCGAAACCGGGATCGACAGCTACCCGCAATTGAAAGGCGGATCACAGCTGGGTGGTTGCGCAATTTGATGCCCATCACGCGGCCCTGCGCCCCAGGAGATGTCGGGCATTTGATGCATCGAGCGAACCGCCCTGGGGGCGGCCGATCTAGGCAATTGAGGATCGGGCATAGGCTGGCTGGCGAGTTCCGCCTTTGGTTGGGACGACCGACTTAGGGCGCGCCTACGAAACTGGACGTGGCGAAGCCACACTGGAGTATGCCTTCCCTGAGATGGGGGCTGCGCTAAGTCGAAGCCTATCAAATCCATGACAACACTGCCTCGCAGAAATGATTGCAAAGCTAAGCATTCAAGCTTTCGACCTATGTGATTAAGACTCGACAGGTGCGCGGCTCGCAAGAAGCAGGTGCCGGTGGTCAGAAGCCGGGCTTGATGGCAATCGAGCGCAATCATAGTAATCTCGGCCGCAGGAAGAGCCTCCCGCCACTAGGAGCTCGATTGGGTCGAACAGACATTCGGCCAGCAAATAGGGGCCGGTCATTTCCTTGCAGCGGACGAGAGGCTTGTCGCGCCATTGGGCACGTCCAGCGCGCGCGACGCTGACCCAGCGCCTTGAACCGTATGACTGTCTTGCCGGCTGGTAATAGGACGGCAATCCCACAATAGCGAAGAGGTTGGTCAGCACCGTAGAGCCGACGCGGCATTTGCCCCACGAAACAGCAAGTGCTGGAAAGCTGTCGGCCGAGCGATCCTCGAAGGCGCGGGCCAACTCGTCCGCGATGCGGCTTAGTTCACGTCGGCCAGGCTGGTTTATTAGCTGCCTTCGGGCGCCAGTGGCAACGAGTAGAGACGTTCGGCGTCACGGCGTTTATTGTCGCGCAGATCTGGTCGAGAGCAGCGTGTCTCATACTTCCTGGTGATTGAGAATAGGATCGCCGGATCTGGCGTAGAACCTTAGCAAGAGTCCGATGTCAAAGATCGTTCCTGGCGCAAGCCGGCGGACGGACGTGGGCCATGTTTCGGTTGACACGCCGCCGGCGCCTCGCGCCAGCGTGCCGGCAAATCGGGGCATCAGCGGTGCGAGTGTCTGCGCCAGGATCGCAGCGGCTGTAGTCTGAAGCGCGAGCGAAGTCCGGATACGGGCGGGATAGAGACATCGCGCCGCTGCATAGTCTTGTGCCTGACGGTAGGTCACGCAATCGCGCACGAAATCGCACGCCTGCGCGGCCGCGCGCCGGACCGAGAAGCCATCGTCCGAATAGGCGCGTTCCATCGCCGCGCGATGGATTTCTATCCGAGCAAAGAAAGCGCGATCGGCGGGACCCCAGTCGCCTGCGTCGGGCACGCAGCCGACAAAGTCCTGTTTGATTTCCCCGTGCAGCGCATCAAGCCAATTCAGCCAAATCCCTTGGAACACCTCGTTCTCGGTGCGGCGTAGCGCGTCCAGCGTGAAGTTCGTCCGCTCACCTTCCGGGCGTGTCAGGCCCAAATGGAGACGGACGACATCGACTGTCTTTGGACCCAGAACCTCTTTGCCCCAGACCGCATGGCCGCGGCTGGTCGAGAACTTCTGGCCGTCGAGCAGGTAGAACTCGTTCACATGATACCGGATGCGCGGCGTCCAGTGCGGGAAGACCTCAGCATAAAGCGCCGGATAAAGTAGGGCGTGGTAGAAGGAATTATCGAAGCCGAAGAAATGGACAATCTGCCAGTCATTGCTGGGCAGCGCCGCATTCCAGTCTCGACCGAGCGAGCTAGCTAGCGTCTGGATGTTGTAAAGAAAACCAAACGCCATCTCTGGCCAGACCCAGGTCACCTGCCCCAGGAACCCCTCGGCCGGTAGCCCCCAGTCCGACGGGTGGGTGATGGGCACGGAAAAGTCGCCACGTTGGCGTAGACGCGCGAAGAGGTCCATGATCCGAACGGGGGCGCCCGACGCCCTTAAATGCCGGTCGATATTGACGTAGCACCGTTCCAGCGCAAGTTCGGGACGGCGCACGGAGCCGACCACCGGCGCCTCGGCCGAGTGCCGCGACCGGACTGCACCTAGGTCGTGGCATAGGTTCGGCGCGCCGCATTCCTCGCAGATGTTGCCACCAGCGGAGCCGCCGCAATCGGGGCAGAGGCCGCTTACATCCGGTTCGTAAAGGTAGTCGCCTGTCACAGCATCGAAGAGCGCAGGGTTCTGGCGCAGATCTACCGCCGTGCTGCTCAGAAGACTACGGAAACACGCGGCTTGAAACTCTGCATAAGCGTCATCGCCCGACGTCGGTAGGAAGCTGTGGATCTCGCAGTCAAGAAGTGCAAGCGTGGTGCGAATCTCGTCCGCGTAGTGGCGCGCCACCTTTGCAGGCGTCGATTCATCGGCGTCGGCACGCGTGGCGACGTAGCTCTGGTAATCGTCGCTTCCAGTCAGGTGATAGGCTTCGAGCCCTTTCATACGCAGGAAACGCGTGTAGACATCGGCGCCAAAATAAGGGCCAGAAAGATGCCCTAGATGCAGATCGCCATTAGGCGTCGGCGGCGTGGAGAAGACGAAGATCGGCCGGCGGGGAGCCGCGACCTTTGCAGCGGCATCGAGGGCGGCCTTGCCGTCACGCCAGTAGACATCGACGAAATTTAGGTCTTCGTCCCCATCGTTGCACAGCACATGCGCTTCAAAAGGGTGGAACAGAACGACATCGCCGGCCGCGACCGGGATTTCCCCAAGGTCGGTCCTGACCTTGCCCGCGCCAGACAGGACGACGAAGGCCTCGATTTCGTCGTGCCGATGGGGCTCGCATGTGACGCCCGGTGCCACCTTGCCGAATGAAAACCCCGTGCCAGCGCTTCCCGTTCTAAGCGTGGCCATGTCGATACCGAAGGCCCGCGACAGCTCCGTTCGAGAAAACGTGGATTTGCGCATGACGAACCTCAGCTGCTGAAGCACCGGTATTTTCGGCTGCCAACGCGACAGCCTCTGCTGCAAGTTGCGAAGAGAGGCGGTAGCCCGGACCCGTTGGTGGCCCGGCAGAATAATCCGGCTCTGGGCCCCCAGGCGGGCGACGACGGGCACGCCGGCAGGGCTTTAGGCGTCACAGAAGACCGCCCGGCGACCACCTCCACAATCGACGTGCCGAAGCGTCGTAACGGGCTGCGGCGATGCTCCAGCAGCCCGCAAATCAGACATACTCTCCGCATTTTTTGAGCGGTCGATCAGGTTCGTGTGCATGCCTCGCCTAGCCGTGTGAGCTCAATCGCGATAGAAAATGCCGTTTGGCGGCTTGAGATTGTCGAGATCGGCCACTTTGCCCTCTGGCGGATTAAGGGCGCGCTTTAGCACGTTATATTCAGCGCGGGTCGGTCCACCGGTTGAAGCACGCTGGAACACCAAGTAGAGCGTCCGCCGCGAACGATTGCTTTTGTTCGGCTGTGAGTAATGCGGTGCGTAATCGTCGAAGATGAAGATGTCGCCAGCCTTCCATACTACGGGTTCCCACGAGAATGTTTCGGCGATCTCAGGATCAATCACCCCGCCAGCATCCATGGGAAATATCCCCTTCTTGTGGTTGCCGGGGCTGAAAAAAAGCCCGCCGTTGCCCGGGTCGGAGTCGTCGATGCCTATGGCAACGACCGCATGGACCATCCGGTCGGGGAGTCTGTGTGGAATGTGATAGATGTCCTGATGCGGGCGATAGCCGCCGCTGTCGGGATAGTGGAAAATCAGCAACTCCTTGAGCCTACGCGACCCTTCGTCAAGCAGCTCCTCGACCGCAGACCTTATGCGCTGATCGTCGAGGAGCAGATGACGCAATGGATCATGGAAGTCGAGAAAATTCTCGGCCTTAGAGATGATCTTTCGATTATCCGTCGTCTTCTCGAACCACATTAGCCATTTGTCATCGCTAACATCCCAGCGTGATACGTCTTCAACAAAGCTTGAAATACGTTCCACAGCCGTGGGATCGAAGAACCTTTCGAGCTTGACATATCCGTCTTTCTGCCACTTTTCTCTTTGTGCATCAGTCAACATGCGAAAAGCCTCCTGTTGGATAGATTGGCTGGTCGAACATTCCGGTTAGGGCAGTCGGGCGCTGTCAGGTTGTGGGTCCAAGGAGACGCTACTGCACGGCATGTGGACGGCGATGCTAAGTGCGTTCCGCTCCGGGTGTGTTGCAGGGCTTTGTTGTCCCTCCTCACTGGAGAGATCGTCCAGGCCGTAAAGATCTGTAGATCCGGTACGTCTGCACGGTGGTCACGGGCCCAGCATGCTATTGATGATGCGGCTGCTCGGTAGGCGACCTTTCGCGCAGCCTGACGCAGCGCAAGCCGTGCGCCACGCGGATCTTTGTGACACCGTCCCATTCGGGTTGGGCGATCAGGGCGGGCACATCGGCGACATGAGCTCCACCGATGCTCCCAAAACGGGTATTGTCCAGAGAAGTTCGGCGGTTGACTCCTTATCCCAGGCCGACCCGGATCCCAAGGTTCCCTAAACTGGTCCCGATCACTTACCTCACCCGATCCAGCCACGACACGCATCGCCACGGGCCGGAACCCTGCGCTGACCGCCGACCCAGCCATGGCCACCAAGGCCACTGCGCACTTTCGAGTGAGCGACCTGCTAGGGTCTTTACGACCGAAGGGGAAATGCACGCCCGCGGAATAATGCGATGCGCCGCTTAGTCCAATGGGTTGTTCAGTCGCGATGATTTCGGAGAAGGCTCCGGCTTTCGCTGCGGCCAAGGCCGACATTGTTCCTTGGATGCCACCGCCGATGATCAGTAGTCGGCGGGTCATATCCCGCTGCCCATTTCTTCTGCAATGGGGTCGGACCAGCTGTAAGGGCTGATGAAGCCGGGATGCTCAGAGTTGGCGCGCGGCGTGCGCCCCAGAAGGCTGTCGAGGATCCGACGCGCTCGCCAGGCCAGCAGGCTTAGATTCGGATCAGCCAGCCCGCGCTGCCCGAGGCTCGCGTTCTGTACGAAGATGCGTCTGTCACGCGGTCCGTCCCAGCACACCGAAAAATCGTCGCCAATGGCCAATTCATTGTCGATCTGTTCCAGCCGGTCCGCCATCGGTTCCAAGAAGGCTGGTACCGCGTTCTCGTAACCGGTGGCCAGGATGACGATGTCGGCCGTGACTTCTTCGAACTCGTCCATGCCGTGCTGCAGGGTCAGCCTGTGACCCGCGCCGGCATTGATGCAGTGCAAGACGGTGCAGCCCGGCCGCAGTGTGATTTCGCATTGGTTTGGCTCGAGAAATGCGTGGCGGTACAGCGCCTGATAAACAGCGCGCAACGTGCTTTCCGAAATGCCGTCAGAAGCAAGCATAAAACGCCGCAGGAACAGCATGCGGTGCGACTCGCTCATCGCCGCGAAACGATCCGAAAAACAGGGCATGAACAACTCGTTTGTGAACGGGCTGTTGTCGAGGGGCAGGTAGTTTTCGCGTTGCGAGGCCCAAGTGATCGAGGCAGGCCGCCCTTCTTCCGGCCGGCCGACAAGATGCAACAGCACCTCGGCTCCCGACTGTCCCCCGCCGACCACGCAGACATGCTTTTTGTGCACCTCAGGGTGGATGTGCAGCAATTCAGATGAGTGGAACAGGTTGCGTCCAGTCCAGCCCTGAAGCTGAGGCGGAATTTGCGCCTGCTTGCCAATGCCGACCACGACGTTTCTGGCGCCGAGAACCGCATTATCCGTCCGCACCCGAAATTCGCCGTCAAAGCGAATTTCGCGCACCGTCTCGCCGCCGCGGACAAGTGGGTTCCTGTGGAAGGCCCAGTTCAGATATTGCTCGAACTCAGCTCTGAGCACGGCCTCGAACTGTGCATTCAGGAAGTGGTACAGACGCCCGTTCTCGTGCAGGTAGTTTATGAAAGTGTAGGCTGACCGCGGATTCACCAGCGTGACCAGATCCTTAAAGTGGCTGACCTGGAGCTCCGAGGAATCGAATGCGCTGCCTGGGTGCCAGCGGAAGTCGACTTGCCGATCTAAGAACAGCGCCCCTTGCCCAATTTGCTCGTGTATCTGACACGCAAGGCTCAAATTGGACGGCCCGGCACCCACTCCAATGCAAGAGAGCTCCACTTGTCCTGCTCCTACAGGTGTTTCCCAATCAGGCGATGTTCGCGGCGAATATCGGCCACTGGGCTTATTCGTGTGGTCGGCTGTGAAGCCCATGGATCCCAGAATAGTGATGAGATCGACACTCATGTCGGCGAGGCGTGGGGCGTAGGCGCGATCGACATATCTCCGCCCGCTTCGAATGATCGCGTCTCGGTCAGCGAGATGCTTTCCAAGCTTATCCCGGGTTTTAATCAGGCGCAGTCGCCACCTCCAACATGACGCGCCGACTTTTGACCGGCTTGGGGATCCACGAGGGCGCGGTCTCGAATGCGGCGACAGCATTCTTCCGTGAGCCTGATCATAGGAGGACATCCTTTGATGATTCGGAAGAACCCCTGCATCTAACGTGCCAGAAGGAAATTCTCATGAAAGCAATGGGGAGCGGGTTTGTGATCCTGTCGGGTATCCGACATTGAGGGAAACCTTGCGCTGGCTGCACGTCGCCGTCCTCTTGTCGGTGGACTAATAGGGCAGCTCCGCACCCGAAAAATACTCTTACGTAGGGCACGCTTGTTCCCTTAGCCTGATCATGGGAGGACATCCGCTGATGTGTTCGGAAGGTCCTCCGCATTCGAACGTGGCCACAAGGAAACTATAAGCAAAACAATGGGCAGAAGGTTTGTGATCCTGTCGGGTGTCCGACATTGAAGGGGTAAGCTTTGCAGCGCCCGCGGATCTCCTCGTCTGATTGCACGGTGTTCTTACAGCGCATGACGCTCCCATTAGCACGCTACTAAACGGCGCCCAGGGCGGCTTCTTCGCGCGCCCGCACAAGCTCGCTTTCGTCGAAGTCGATGCCGACGACGCGGACATTAGTCCGACCGTCTGCGCCAACTCGAAGCTTACAACTTCGCCGGCGTAGCCGGCGTCGATCACGGTGGAACCGAAAGCGGCTCGAAGCGATCGAGCAGCATTGCATTGAAGGCGCCAACACGCGCGAAATGACGGCAAGGAGCGCCCGGCCACCAGGTCGGGACGTTGTGCCCGGACCAGACAGTCGTCGCTGCGCGATTAATCAAATTAAGAATCGTCAGCGAGATAACGGGGGCGCGGCCAGTTCGTGCATGCGTCTCATTATCCCAAAACCGCTTCGCACCCTCGGGTCAAGCCCAGGGTCAAGCCCAAGGGCAGGCTTTGGGCGACATGCATTCGCCGGTCACGTCCCGGAGCGACGCAGGAGGTACGCAATCTGCGACAACTCACCTTCGCCGAAAATCCCGTCCAGCGTGTTGAGAAGTTCGCGCACGGCATCGGATTTACACGAATAGTAGATCATCTGCCGGTCGCGCCGAGTCTCGACGAGATCGAGCGCCCGCAGTTTGGCCAGATGCTGTGACAGGGCGGATTGGCTGAGCAGAACCTTCTCGGCGATAGCACCGACCGACATTTCACCGTCGGCCAGATAGTTCATGATCAACAGTCGTTTCTCGTTGCCCATCAGCGTCAGAAACGCAGCCGCTGATTCGGCATTGGCAATTAGCTTTTTCGAGACCATCGATCCCCACACCTTCCTGCTCATCCGGCGCTATGGGGGCAATAGCGTCTGATTTCCATAGACTCACTCGCGAAAGTGCGCTGGCGACTCAACGCTACCGGGAATAGTTCCGATTACGACTGTCCGCCATGAGGACCTTTGCCTCGGGCGCCGGACCGCCGGCGCACCCTGCGCACCCCAACTATGCCGGGGTGGCCGGAGACAGACGCGTTTGGTGGCCGCCTGAGACTCGTCGCCAATCGGCAGGTCCACCTCGGTCGGACGGAAATAATCGCTTGTCTATCCGGATCAGCGCTGACTACTCCTGCGTTCGCGGCCTAGCGCGCCAATGCCTTCCCCCTTCCAGACGATCTCCTTCCCGACACACCTGAAGGCAGCCTCGACAAAGCTGCGGACCGAATGCGTCTCGCCGGTCGCGAGCATCGTCAGCTCGTGGTGCTGCAGGATGCGCCAGGAACGAGCGATTGAATTGAGTGGTGGTACCGAGAGCATTAGAACTGGGAGGACTCCGTTCCACCTTCCGCCTTGCGCATGACTGGAGAGATTTCCGGTGGGCGTCGCCTCCCGAGCAACGCTCTTTCATGTTTGTTATTCGCCGCAAAATCAATTGTTTCGATGAAGCGCATCTGCGGTATGAATGCCTTTCATCAAATGCGATTAAGAACCGACCCCAGACCCCATGGGAACCAGTCAGCGCGCCAAAAACAGCGGCAATGTCGGCTTTTCAAAAATCCATCTCGTCACACCGCCAAAGAGCCGCTCACGCAGCCGACGGCTGCCATAAGCGCCCATGACTATCATGTCGGCAGAAATCTCGATTGCGTGATGCGCAAGCACCGTAGCCGCCGATTTGCCGGCACTTGGCAACAGGTCAATCGACACCCGAGCACCGTGCCGAGTGAGATGGGCAGCGATGTCGGCTCCAGGCTCCGCACCGTTCCCGTTGTAGTTCGCCTTCGGATCGACCAGGGCAACACGAACTTCGTCAGCAGCGCATAACATACCCAACGCTTCCCGAACCGCACGGGACGCCTCGACACGCGAATCCCAACCGACCAGGACGCGCCGTGGCCACAGGGTCGCCTCAGTGCCCTTCGGCACAACGAGTACCGGCCTTCCCGTATCGAACAAGCAGCCATTGACAACAGGAGGTCCGAGATTCTCGTCATTGAGGAGACACGGTCCGATGATCGTGAGGTCGGCGCAGAGCGCCCGCTGTCGTACCACTTCGCCGAGGCTTCCCGGATCGCAATTGTCGGTTTCAACGTCATAGGCGAGCGACATAGCTCTCAGCAGTTTCTGGATATCTTTGGAGCGTTTTTCCAGTCTGGCCACGTCCTGTGTAAATCGATCGATTTGCCGAAACCGGTCATTCAATCTGGCAATTGCCTGTCCACGTCCTCCAGGCCACTCGGGGACACCATCTCCGATCGACGGATACGACATAAGGAGCATCGGAGGCGGTATAATCAGTACGGAAAGGTGCGCGCCGACTTCGGCACTTAAGCCGGCAGCAGTTCTGACGTCCCGATCGGAATGGTCAGCGCCGGTCACACAGAGTACGCTTTTAAAACCCATTTGCCTGCTTCTTCCTGAGTATTCGTTTAGGGGCGTTTCAGGCCGCAAGACCGGCTCACAGCGCGAGGAAAAGGGGGGCACCACACCCGGCAATTGATTCAGTCGTCCGGCTTCTCGAGCGAGTAGCCGGCCGACCGGACGGTGCGAATCACGCTGCCGGGCGAAGCTGTCTTCAGGGCTTTTCTGATCCGGCTGATATGGACATCGACGGTGCGTGGACCGACATGGATGTTGGACGGCCAGGCCGCGCCGATAAGTTCGTCCCGGCTGAAGACCTTCCCGGGAGCTTCAATCATAAGCCGCAGCACGTTGAACTCGATGGGTCCGAGGTGGATGTCGTGGCCATTGCCGCGAACCCGGTGGGCGTCGAGCTTGATCTCGAGGCCGCCACAGGAGAGCCAACCGCCGTTTTCAAGACCATTCGCACCCCGCTTGGTCAGCGCCAGCCTCGCGCGTAGACAGTCGAGCAGCTTGGCCGGGGCGATCGGCCGCACAAAGCTCTCGTCAATGCCAGCCTTCAGGAGATCGAGGTGCTGGTTCTCGGCGCCGGGCGCGATCAGGGCAATAATCGGCAGCCCGCCGGTCCGGGGCTCCCGCTTGAGCCGGGCGCAAATTGCAGACCCGGTTATGCGGGCTGGCCCGCAGTCCAGCACCACGGCCTTGAATTCCCGTTCGTCGGCCAATGCAAGCGCTTCCTTGGCGCCGCCTGCCGGCTCACTGGCGAAGCCGTCCACCTCCAGTATGTGGCTCAGGAACAGATAGAACTCGGTATCATGCGAACAGATCAGGACAAGTGGCTTCATCGGCACTACCTCAAGAGCCCCATCGGCGTGGACCGCGTCGGCTGCGCAGGCTAGCCATCGCAGCTGCTCAAGACCTGGCATGGCCCCTTTGCTCGACACCTGCTCCCATCACGCGCGCGCTACCTCGGGATAGGTTTCGATGGCTGCGATTGCGTCGCCGACCAGTTTCGTGCCGGCCTCGGCGAGCTTCCGGAACGTCTCGAAGCCGAACCGGTGGACGTCGCGCAGCGACTTCGAGAGAGCGACCAACCGCCCGGCCGTGAAAAGCACGCGCCCAAAGCCTTCATGGCTCAGCTCCATCATCGGCGATGCCATCAGGCCG
Source organism: Mesorhizobium delmotii (assembly GCF_900149755.1). Classification (NCBI taxonomy): domain Bacteria; kingdom Pseudomonadati; phylum Pseudomonadota; class Alphaproteobacteria; order Hyphomicrobiales; family Phyllobacteriaceae; genus Mesorhizobium; species Mesorhizobium delmotii. The sequence continues at coordinate 21,974 of NZ_FUIG01000049.1, forward strand.
CAGCGCTCCTCGATCGCAAGCCCAACGGCGGTGTAAAACATGTCAAGCCTCCACAGCACGTCCGGATCGGGATCGCCGATGATCGGGATTGCACGGCGCTGTTCCTTAGTGATGATGAAGGCGGCCAGCAGCTCGGTGTCCGCTTTGCCTTCCCAAGCCCCGTAGGAGTCCTGAGCACGGATTAGCCGCACGAGGCATTTGAGAAACGGAGAGGCAGGCGCCATCTCGTCCTCGGCGACAGCAGGGCTAACGGCAGGGTCGGACATTTCGCCTTCTCCTCATTTCAGTCGTCTTCCTCGAAGGACGGTTTCTTTTCCGCGACACCTGCCTCAGCCAGCACCTTGCGCAGCCACGGGGGAGGACACGTCCTGAGCATCATCTGCGTGCGCAACAGCACCTCCTGGATACTCTGAGGCTGCCGCACCTTGATCGGATGGATCTTTGCCGAAACAAGCTTGGCTGCCGAAGGTCCGCCGATCGCCAGACAAAACAGGAGGTGGCAGCCCTTCAGCGCTTCCACCTTCGGTGCGATGCGGTCATCCCCCTCGGTCCGATGTTTCCCCCTTTCGTCGGAGACGTCGTCGAAGGCAACGGCTTCCACGAGGTTCCATTCCTCGCGCGTCACATCGTAGATGACAAAGCGCCTGGCGGACCCGAAATGTGCATTGAGCTCCTTCATGTCTTGGGTTGCGATTGCCACGCGCAAAGCGCCTGCTTGTCGTTTACGCATCGGACCTTGAACCTCGTCAGTGACGAGTGAGAGGCGACGAACGGGGCCCACCTGGCGTTTCCCGCTTGCGGAATGGATCAAGTTCCTCAGGCGTCGGCGCATGCCGGTCGGCTTGGAACATGTTGGCAACCTCGAAAACCAGATCACGGGTCCCTTGATAGAGGATTGAGAGCTTGTGCTGGCTGCCGAGCCGGTCGAAGACGGGGAAGCCGACGCGCATGAGCGGAATGCCAAGGCGCTGCGACGCCTGGCGTCCATGTGAATGGGTGACCAGAAGATCAGCGCCGCCGGCAAGCGTTTCCAAATCGCCGAGATCGCCGATCTGAATCGACTCCGCCGGTACCTTTTCCAGAATTTCCGACATATCGGTCGTCGTGACCGCCGCCGCGATTTCGGAGCCCATGTCCACGAAGAAGGTTGCGTATTGGTAGAGTTGGTCTGGTTCAGCAGCGATCGCAATTTTCTTGCCTCCGAAATGGAAATGTCCGTCGAGCAACGCATCCTGCAATTGCGCCCGCCGACGGCACACGCCTGCCGGCACAGGCTCGCCAGAAATCGTGGACAGCAGGGAAGCAAACTGATCGGCGTCCTTCAATCCGGTCAGTGACTCGAACAGCACGTAAGGGACGCCGGTCACCTTGTGCAGCACCTTGGCCGGCCGGCGCATATGCTCGCCGATGGCAATGCAGTGCTCGGCCGCGCCGAGCTCGCGGATGTCCTCGACGCTAGTACCGCCATAGGTGGTCGGGACCCAGTGGTCTGGTACAGTACCGTCAAGCGAGCCTGAGAGGTCCGGCAAAATCACCGGGTGCAGCCCAAAGCTTTCAACCATCTCGCGCAAATGCTCGATGTCAGCCACAGTGAGGTTCCAGCCGGGCAGGATTGCGATCTTCTTTGACTGGCGCGCCCGCTCGCCAGGCCGCGTAATGCCTTCAATCATCGCGGTGACAGCCTTGGCCCAGCCCTCTTCGAGGGCGCCGCTGAAATCCGGCGTGTTGGCCAGCACGATCTCCGTACCCGCGAGTTCTTCCGCCCGTTTCAGCCTGATGTCGGCGATGTCGCCTGCGGAATCTTCGCCACGGGTTTCCACCAGGGCCGTCGTGCAGACCCCGATCAGCTTTGGCTTCGTGCGAGTCTTAAGATTGAGGATCGCCTCTTCCAGATTGTCCGACCCGCCGAGGATGGTTGTCACTTCATCCATGGCGGTGGTCTGTAGGGGGATCGTTTCCTTGAAATGCCGGACGAAGAGCACGAGCGCGAAGCTGGTGCAGCCCTGGGTGCCGTGGAACAGCGGCACTGCGCCGTCGATCCCTAAAAAGGCCAAGGCGGCACCCAGCGGCTGTGACGATTTCAGTGGATTGACCGAGGCTGATTTGGTCTGGGCAAGGATTCGGGTCATCGGATTTTCTCAACACTCGCCGAAATCGTCGGCGTCGTGCCGGCGAATTCCTGGGCAGCGTGCACCGTCGCGGTCTCGTTCTTCGTGCTCGGCTGTTCGTCCTTCACACCAGGCTGGCAATCCCACGGGGCCCGCTCCCGCACCTGGGACCAGATCGGGTTGTGAATGGCGAGGTCGATCTGGCGTACGAGTTCCACCATGCCGTCATAACCGGCGTATGGGTGTTGGCGCTCCTGGTTGATGTCGAGCCAGGGCGTCTTGGCCTTGAGCGCGACGAATTGCGTGCGCCCACCCGACAGCATGATATCGGCCTTGCCTTCTGAGAGCATGGCGTAAAGGTCGCGCGCTGCCATCTGCTCGAACATGTGGTTGTCGTCCTTGAGGATCTGTTTGATGCGCTCCTTGTCTTCAACTGTGGATTTCTTGACCGAGGTGCCGACGATCTCCATGCCGATCTCCATCAGTGCATGGACGACCGACCAGGACTTCACACCACCCGTGTTGAGCAGCACACGCTTGCCTTGGAGCCGCCGCCGGTAGGCCTTGAGCTTCTTCGATGCACCCGCCTCCTGCTCGGCGATCAGCGTCTCTGTGCGGTCCAGGATCTCCGGATCGGCGCCCTTCCTCACCAGCAACTCAGCGATATTGCGGAGTGCTTCCGACGTGTCGGAGATGCCGTAGAAGGAGCCCTCGAAGAAAGGGATGTCCCAGCGCTCGTCCATCTTGCGGGCTAGATTGATGAGGGCCGTCGAGCACACCACCATAGCCGCCCGGGCGCGGTGCGCGGAAGCAACGTCGAGATAGCGCGCGTCGCCCGGAATGCAGGCGCGTACCCGGATCCCGAGCCGATCAAGGAGCGGCTTTATCAGCCAGAATTCGCCGGAAAGGTTGAATTCACCAAGGATGTTGATGTCGTACGGACCGGCGTCGTCGGGTTCCACCGTGCCGATGACATGGTCGAGCAACGCCTCGGCGGCGAGCTTGTTGCCAAGGTTCTTGGAGCCGACCAAGCCCGGCGCATTGATCGGGACTACGGCCAAGCCGAATTTTTCGGCGGCGCGTTTACAGACTGCCTCGATATCATCGCCGATGAGCGCCGTCACGCAGGTCGAATAGACAAAGACTGCCGGCGGCGCATACGCTTCCTTGATTTCGCGGATCGCCTTGAAGAGCTTCCGCTCGCCCTGCCCCATCACCACATCGAGTTCGGTAAGGTCGGTCGTGAAGCTTGTGCGCCACAAGGTTGGCCCAGACGAAGCTGCACCGCGGTTGTCCCAGGAATTGCCCTCGCAGGCGAGCGGCGCGTGGACCAGGTGCGCAACGTCAGTGATCGGCTGCAGGACAATCTTGGCCCCGTCAAAGGCGCAACCGCCGGCTGCCGCTCCTGGCGTCAGCAGCTTTGCGCAGCCCTCCTTGCGCGCCTTGGCGTTCTTGCCACGGTTCTTGTCGCAGGCAGGCTCGTCGAAAACGTCCTGGATCTTGGCACTGAGCGAGGTCATTGCGTCAGTCTCCAAAGTCCATTCGGCAATGAACGGCCTGGGCGAAAAGCCGGCCGTGTCTTTTAGCGGGTGAGGTCATAGGAATAGTCCGTCACGCCGGTCTGGCTCGTCTCGCGATCGAGCTTGTCGAAGATCTTGTCGAGGATCGTGGTCAGCACGCGTAACCCGCCCTGGTAGCCCATGAGCGCAAAGCGATGGTGGTGGTGCCGGTCGAAGATCGGAAACGTCAGCCGGACCAGCGGCGTGCCGGTGTCGCGCTCCAGATACTTGCCATAGGAATTGCCGATCAGCAGGTCCACTGGCTCCGTGAAGAGCAGCGACCGCATAGCCCAAAGGTCTTTGCCCGCCCAGACCTGAGCGTCCTTGCCGAAGGGCGAGGATGCAAGCAGTTCCTTCAACTCGGCTTCCCACGCCGAGGTGCCGTTGGTGGCGAGGCAATGTGTCGGCTCGCCGCCCGTTTCCATGACGAAGCGGGCCATGGCGTACACGAAGTCCGGGTCGCCGTAGATCGCGTATTTCTTGCCGTGCAGCCAGGACTGGCTGTCCGCCATGGCATCAATCAGTCGGCCGCGCTCCAGCCGGATTGCCTCGGGGATTTCCTTCCCGGAAAGCGCCGAGATCTTCATCAGGAATTCGTCAGTCGCCTGGACGCCGAGCGGATAATGGAACGAAGCCGTGGCCTGCCCGACTTGCCCGCAGTAGTCGAGGGTTTTTCGGGTGTTGTAGTACTGCAGTGAAACCGTCGCCTCTGCGTCGAGTGCTCCCTTTACCTCTTCGATCTTCGTGCCGCCGTCATACATGCGGTATTCCCCGTCCGATGGCGTGTCGAACTGGTCAGACGCGTCCTGGATGAAGGTGTAGGACACACCCATCAAATCGAGCAGACGTTTGAGTTCCCTGTTGTTGCCAACGCAGAAACCGTCGAAGCCCGGAATGACGTTGATGCTTCCCTTGGTTTCAGTGCGCTGCTGGCCCTTCCAGAAGTGCTCCAGAATGCCCTTCAGCATGCCATCATAGCCGTCGACATGGCTACCAACGAAGGCGGGCGTGTGGGCAAAGGGCACGTCAAAGTCGCGCGGGACTGAGTTTTCGTCTTTGGCGTTCTCGATGAAGCTGTGCAGGTCGTCCCCTATGACCTCCGCCATACAAGTCGTCGAGACTGCGATCATCTTGGGGTCGTAAAGCTGGTAGGTGTTGGCGAGCCCGTCGACCAGGTTCTTCAGGCCTCCGAACACTGCCGCGTCCTCGGTCATCGAGGAGGAAACCGCCGAAGCAGGTTCCTTGAAATGGCGCGACAGGTGCGAGCGGTAATAGGCCACGCAGCCCTGGCTGCCGTGAACGAAGGACATAGTCCGCTCGAAGCCCGCGGCCGCGAACACCGCGCCGAGCGGCTGGCAGGCCTTGGCGGGATTTATTACCAGCGCTTCCCGGGCGAGGTTCTTTTCGCGGTATTCCCAGGTCTTGGTAAATTCGCCTTGATCGGTAACGATCTGATCCGGGTGCGGACATTCGAAATGCAGCTTCTTCTCGGCGAGCATTTGCCTGTATTCCGGCTCGCGGAACAGGGGAGCGTGGTCGAGGATCTTTTCGGCCGACTGCGGCATTGGTATTCCTCTTTTTAATCTGGCCGCGCCATTCGGCAGCTCAGATAGGTCGAGACGTTTCCGGTAATCCCGAGGCTCACAAGCTCGCGGGGTTCATGATCTCTCTGGGGAGACTAGGCCAGGACAGGGCGTCTATTCGGCAGCTATCGCCCGCCCACTGGGCGGGCGTTCTTTCCAAGGGGCCTGGTAGAGATCCCAGACCGGATTGTTGATGGCAAGATCCACGTCACGTGCGAAAATGGCAAAGCCGTCATAGCCGTGATAAGGTCCCGAATAGTCCCAGGAGTGCATCTGACGGAACGGAATGCCCATCTTCTGCACCGGGTATTTTTCCTTGATGCCGGAGCCCACGAGGTTGGGGCGAACTCCCTCGATGAACTTCTCCAACTCGTAGCCGGTAACGTCGTCATAGATCAGCGTGCCGTTCTTTACGTAGTGACCGGTGCGCTGATAGTCATCGTTGTGGCCGAACTCGTAGCCGGTGCCGACGATCACCATGCCGAGGTCCTCGTAAGCTGTGATGACGTGGCGGGGGCGCAGGCCACCGACGTATAGCATGACGGTATTGCCTTCGAGACGCGGCCGGTACTTGGAGATGACGGCGTCAACAAGCGGCCTGTACTTGGCGATCACCTTCTCGGTTTTCTCCTCGATTTCCGGCCCGAAATGCTTGGCTATCTTACGCAGGGAGGTTTCGATCTGGGACGGTCCGAAGAAGTTGTACTCCATCCAGGCGACGCCGTACTTTTCCTCCATATGCCGGCAGATGTAGTTCATCGAGCGGTAGCAGTGGATGAGATTGAGCTTGGCCTTTGGCGCGCGCTCAATCTCGGCGAGTGTTGCGTCGCCCGACCAGTTGCCGACCACGCGCAATCCTATCTCCTCGAGCAAGATGCGCGAGGCCCAGGCGTCGCCGCCAATATTATAGTCGCCGATCACATTGACGTCGTAAGCTCCGGCCTCGAACTCGACCTCCTTTTTGTCGAAGACCCAGTCGCGGATCGAGTCATTGGCGATGTGGTGGCCGAGTGATTGGGAGACGCCGCGGAAGCCCTCGCAGCGCACCGGCACGATAGTCTTTTCGTATTCCTTGGCCTTCTTACGAGAAACTGCCTCGGTGTCATCGCCAATGAGACCGATCGGGCATTCGGACTGCACGGTGATGCCGTTGTTCAGCGGAAACAGTAGCTCGATCTCGTCGATGATCTGCTCCAGTTTCTTGTCACCCCCGAAGACAATGTCTTTCTCCTGGAAATCGGAGGTGAACTGCATTGTCCCGAACGTGTCGATGCCCGTTGTGCCCACATAGTAATTGCGGCGCTGTGACCAGGAATATTGGCCGCAACCGACGGGGCCGTGCGAGATATGGACCATATCCTTGACTGGGCCCCAGACCACGCCCTTTGAGCCGGCATAGGCGCAGCCGCGGATTGTCATGACCCCGGGGATGGACTTGATGTTCGATTTGACGTCGCATTCGGAAATGATCTCACTTTCCCCGCCAGCCTCATCCCCGCTCTTTGCGATGCTCAGGTGTTTTTTGCGGCGCTTCGCCGCCTTGTCGGGATATTGCGATAGCACCTCCTCGATAAGCTTCGCATGGAGAGCACCATCATTCTCGTATTCCAGGCTCATGGGACCCCTTTCAAGGTGTCTGATGACGCCTCACCGATGAAGCGCCGTTCTTTGCAGGGCGCGCCCCAACTCGAGAGGCGACCAATATCGGTCGTTACTGGGCGGCCGCCTTGGCCGCTTCCTTGGCCTGAAGCTCGGCAAGCATCTGCTCGTCGGTCTTCATGATGCCGAAATCGAGCAGCATGTCCTCGAGCTCCTCCATGGTGATCGGCGTCGGAATGGTGCCCTGGCCAGAATTGGCATGGATCTTCTCGGCCAGCGCGCGGTACTCTCCGGCCTGCTTGGAATCCGGCGCATACTGGATAACTGACATCTTCCTGAGCTCGGCGTGCTGGACGATGTTGTCGCGCGGCACGAAGTGGATGAGCTTGGAATTGAGCCTGGAAGCCAGGGCTTCAGCGAGGTCGAGCTCACGGTCGGTTTGACGTTCGTTGCAGATCAGGCCTCCGAGCCGCACGCCCCCCGAATGGGCATATTTCAGGATGCCCTTGGCGATGTTGTTGGCGGCATAGAGCGCCATCATCTCCCCAGACATAACGATGTAGATTTCCTGCGCCTTGCCCTCGCGGATTGGCATCGCGAAGCCGCCGCAAACCACGTCGCCGAGCACGTCATAGGAGACATAGTCGACATCGTCATAGGCGCCGTTCTCTTCAAGGAAGTTGATTGATGTGATGACGCCTCGGCCGGCGCAGCCAACACCCGGCTCCGGGCCGCCGGACTCCACGCACTTGATGCCTCTGTAGCCAATCTTGAGCACGTCCTGCAGCTCGAGATCTTCCACCGAACCTTCCTGTGCCGCCAGATGCAGGACAGTATCCTGAGCCTTCGAGTTCAGGATCAGGCGGGTGGAGTCGGCTTTGGGGTCGCAGCCGACGATGAGGATTCTCTGTCCGAGGTCGACAAGGGCGGCGAGCGTGTTTTGGGAGGTGGTGGACTTGCCGATGCCGCCCTTTCCGTAAAAGGCGATCTGACGCAGACCTGACATTATAGATTTCCTTCCTTTTTCATCCGTCGCGGCTGCCCGCAATATGAATGCCGATGGGCAGCTTTTGCAGCCTCACACCCAAAGGGTCTCAAGACTCGTGCCAAGTAGACTGGCTTATAACCAACAGGGATTTTTTCGTTTGTGTCCCGCGAGTTAGCCTGAGCTCCAACAAGTGTTTGCTGCCAAACAAGTGATTGTCGGAACAAGCCCTGTAGCGGACCCGACAATGCCCGACACAAGGCGTCAGCTTCGAGACCGCTAGGGAGGAAGGTGGGCCTTCGAGCTAGAGCCGACTTTTGGCTGCATACAGGCGGCGGCAAAGCGACCGGCTGCGTGCCCGCTGCGGGACATCAGATGTCCGTGCTTGGTAGCTGGTTGCGCCTGGCTGGTTCGAGACTGACCCGCGAAGTCGGCATGGAACATGCCTGATGCGACGCCTTCCGACGATCACATCCTCGTCCGGCTGGGACAAACCGGCACTGATATTGCACGCGGTGCTTTCACAACATGTCGGGCAGCGATGAACATTCCCTTCGTGCGACGCCGCCGGCAACGGCGTGCTCCTGGCATGAATGCGGGTCAATGCAGCCAACCCATGTTGCAGTGCACCCGAGCTGGCGAGCTTATTCATGACCGACTCCGCGACAGGCTTCATGGAGACTTTTCTGCACGGCCCAGAAAAGCCGGATCAACGGTCTCGTCCCGCATGGGGCGCGGTCATATCGCTTGCCCTGGGCACCTTCGGGCTGGTGGCGGCAGAGCTTTTGCCTGCCAGCGTGCTGACGCCGCTCGCGCATGATCTGCATGTCACAGAGGGTGCGGCTGGACAGACGATGACAGCGACGGCGATTGCCGCGGCAATCTCTGCGCCGACGGTCGCCTTCATAACAAAGCGCCTGGACCGTAGGATCGTCCTGTGGGCGATGATGCTGCTTCAGATCCTGTCCAACCTTCTGGCTGAGCTCGCGTGGTCGCTGCCGGTTTTCCTGGCGGCACGGGTCGTGCTCGGCATTGCGCTTGGAGGCTTCTGGTCGATTTCGGCATCGCTGGCCATGCGGCTCGTTCCAAATCATCTCCTGCCGCGCGCCATGTCAATAATCCTCACCGGCGTTTCGGTCGCTATCGTTTGCACGCCTCCAATCGGCGCCTTTGTCGGCGACATCTGGGGATGGCGAGCCACCTTCATGATCGCCGCAGCCGTCAATGCCGTTACACTGCTGGTGCAACTCGTAACCATTCCGACGTTGCCGCCGGTTGAAATGGCTGGATTCCGCGGTCTGCTGAATGTGATCAAGAAGCCGACCATCAAGGTCGCGCTTTTGGTCGTACTGCTGGTCGCTTCTGGGCACTTCGCCAGCTTCACCTATGTCCGGGTTTACCTCGAGAAGATTCCCGCGCTCCATATCGAGACGATCTCGCTGCTGTTGCTCGTTTCTGGCGTATGTGGCTTCTTCGGCAATTTAGCCGGCGCATTCCTGGCGAAACACAGCCTCAAGGCAGTCGCGGCGCTGCCGCCCCTGCTCATGGCGATAGCCGCTGTCTCGTTGCTGATGCCTGGGGCATCGGCCTCCGCCTCGGCCATTGCGGTTGCTGTATGGAGCTTTGGCTTCGGTGCGGTGCCGGTGGGGGTACAGACTTGGATGGTGCTGCGCGCCGTTCCCGAGCAGGCCGAAAGCGCCGGTGTGCTGATGACCTCAACGTTCCAAATTGCCATCGCCGCCGGCGCGATCTTCGGCGGACTACTTGTGAATAATGCCGGCGTCGCCAGTGTGTTTGCCTACAGCGCAGTAGCCACGTTCCTCGCCGCCCTCACAGTGTTCCTATTCGGCCCGAAAGGCGCAACCTACACCTCCTAACGGGAGAGACCTTCAGCTCAGCGCTCGATGCAATCGCACCAGCCGCGCGGAGCGATCCTGCCCACGACTACTTTGTCGGTTCAGGGCTTCGTCTCGCCTATCGGATAGGCCGCGTGGAGTTCGCGGCTACTGCCGCCGCTTGGGACCCGACCAGTGCCGGGCGCCTCGCCTCGGCGGCTTCACCGTTCGCGGCTACAGGAAGTGCATCAGCGTTCGCCCGGGCGGAGTTGGTCAGGTTACGCAGCCCGGGCGAGCGCGGTCGCGCTTGCCAGCTGATGGGGTGACAGGTGCCGTTCTTGAGGCGTCGCCTCGTTCTGGTCTCGATTTAAAACCCGCCAGGAAAAACGCCGGGCCGGGCAGCATCGACGGTTGCGCCCACCACCATGGTCGTGCGCAACAGTCGCTGAGACGGCGGCATTCCCGACAGCACGCCTGCACGGTCCGAAACGCAATTCGAACCCGCGATGTTGCGCGAGTGCCGAGGTCCAGAAATTGGAGCAGGCCCTGACAGAAAAGCGCACGCAGAATGCGCGTTGCCCGCCGCAACGAACTTGCGGAGCGTCAACTCGCTGTCGGCTCGTTCGAGTTAGGGGACGATTGACTCCGTTGAACGATGGCCCAGCACGTCTCCGATCACCTTACGCGGGACGGATGCCCGTAGCAGGCTGACCGCACGTGGTGGCGGAAGACATGCGGGCCGCGTTTGCCGTTCAGCAGGATACCTGCCGCCTCCATTCGCCCGGGGACTTCGCTGTCAATGCGAATCATCGGAACGTATGGCGCACGCGTGCGGACGAAGATCTCACGTATGTCGGTTTCCGGGCGGGCCATGCCGGAGGTAGTCGATCAACGCTCCCAACCGGCTCCAGCAACGGCAACTGAGAATGAGCGCCCCACTTCGAGTGGCGGATGTTCAAGATGTCAGTCCGCCAGTCGATGTCGTCCAATCGCAAGCGGCTTATTCCCCCGAACGCAACCCGTAGGTCGCCAGGAGTTGGAGAATGGCATAGTCCCGCAAACCAATCGGCGTCCCGTCATTCCAGGCTAATCCAGGACGGCCGCGATCTGATCCGAGCGCAAGCGGATGGAATGCCTTCACAGGCATAGAGCAATGGGGCGATAACGTGCGGGCGAGGTCGGGGTGCCATCCGACCCGTCCTGAGCAGATGCTTCAGAAGCGCTCGAAGTCGCTCGGCGACATCTTTCAAAGATCTGCGCGTCAGCCCGGTCGCCCGCATGTTCATGTAGACATCGAGGTCGCGGACGTTCAGGTCCATGAAGCTGGCCATGCCGGAGTGCCCGACGTACCAGGCACAAAAAAGCCGAGCCTCCCACATCACAGTGTAGATCGAGGCCAGGGCCAGCGCGCGATCCTCCCGCAGCCAGTCAGATACTGGTCGCACACCCCGGCATCGGTGGTCGCAAGTTCGGGTGGCCAGCGCTTCAGCGCGAGCTTGAGCAATCCGTGGATCCCTGATCTGGGAATGTTTATCCAGTAGCGAGCGGGAGCGCGACCATGGCGCTTACGGAACTGCCGAACCGCGCAAGGCGCAGACAATTCGACACGATCGTCGGCGTGACGGCTTCGAGGGCAATCTTCTGTTCGACCAGATAGGAAAGGAAGTAATCGGCGTTTCGGCAGTAGTTTTGGACCACCTCCGGATTGTATCGCTGTTGCGTGAACGCCTCTTTGAGTCGCTCGACCAAGACGCGATATCCCTGTGACATGGCAATTTCCTCGACTGAGTCTAAAGAACAGCCGAGGGTCTCATGCCGAGAATAATGCGCAGCAAGCCGCTGCCATATTCGACCCGAGTAGGGCAGAACTGATGGTCAGCGGACAGGCTGTGCCGATGTTCCCACGGAGCACCGGCCACGTCAGCGACGTCGCCTTAGTCAGCGATGCGGATCACAACGTGACGCTTACGCCCCAGCGATAGCCGCGAAGGAACGCAAAGCATGTTGATGCGGCGCTCAGCATCCTCGACGATCTCGCCGTCAAGTCGGGTACCACGGCCAGCGATCGCGCGACGGGCCTCGCTCTTTGATGCGGCCAACCCCGCGCGGACGAGAAGATCCGCCAAGATTACGCCCTCAGCAATCTCAGCCGATGTCAGCACGACCGTGGGCAAGCCGTCGGCGGCAGTTCCTTGTCCAAACGCCTGTCTAGCCGTTTGCGCTGCCTGCCTTGCGGCCTCTTCGCCATGAGCGAGCGCGGTAGCCTCGTTGGCGAGCCTTTCCTTGGCCGCGTTCAATTCCGCACCCCTCGATCGATCGAAGGAGCCGATCTCATCGAGCGGCAAATCAGTGAAAAGCCGCAGGAAACGGCTGACATCCGCGTCCTCGGTGTTTCGCCAGAACTGCCAGTAATCATAAGGCGAGAGCCGGTCGGCGTTGAGCCACACCGCGCCCGCCGCCGTCTTACCCATCTTGGCACCTGATGAGGTGGTGAGTAGTGGCGTGGTCAGGCCGAAGACTTCCTCGGCCGCAATCCGACGTACCAAATCGATGCCGCTGACGATATTGCCCCATTGATCGGCGCCCCCCATCTGTAACCGGCATCTGACCCGTTGTGACAGTTCCAGGAAGTCATACGCCTGCAGGATCATGTAGTTGAATTCGAGGAAGCTAAGGTTTTCCAGCTTCTCTAGCCGTGACTTCACGCTATCGAAGGAGAGCATGCGGTTGACTGAGAAATGGCGGCCGATGTCGCGCAGCATGTCGATCCAATGCAGCCCGCCTAGCCAGTTGGCATTGTTTACCATGATCGCGTCAGTCGATCCGTCTCCGAAGGTGAGGAAGCGGTTGAAAACATTGCGGATGCCCTCGACATTTGCCGCTATCTGCGTTTCGCTCAACATGGGGCGCGCTTCGGATCGAAAGCTCGGATCGCCGATGCGGGTGGTGCCGCCGCCGATCAGCACGACTGGCTTGTGGCCGGCCTGCTGCAGCCGCCTAAGGGACATGATGACCAGAAGATGGCCAACATGGAGGCTGTCGGCAGTGGCGTCGAACCCTGCATAGGCGGGCACGATGCCTGTCGAAAAGGCATCGTCAAGCCCGGCGAGATTGGTCGCCTGATTGACATAGCCGCGCTTAATGAGCGTTTTCAGTATCGATGAGCGCGGCTCGGTCTGGTCGAGGGACAGTTCGGAAGCTGTGGTCATCTATAAATCTCCTGAGGTGGGTTCCGCCAGGAGGACCGCCGAAAAAACGAAAGCCGCCTGGGCGGCGGCTTGTTCCAGTCAATGATCGAACCGCGCCGCTCCTATCGGAACGTCGCGTAATAGACAGCAGCGATAAGCGCGGTGTTGATCATGGAACGGCGTATATTCTTCTAGCTCCGGAGGGTCAAGCTCAAGCCGTCCGACTGTCATAAGCACACGAGTTGTCCGGATTAGGTAGCACAGGAGTTGTCCGGTTTTATCGCCAGCCAATGGAGGCTGGGGATGAATCGGGCGGCATGGCTACAGGACCGGAGAATGCAGAAATTTCGAGACGTATTGCGCGGCTGGAAGGCGGCGATCTTTCGATGATGGAGGCTGGAGAGTTGCTGGGCATGTCGGAGCGGCAATTTCGCCGCTACCGCGACCGTTACGAAGAGGCTGGGGAAGCTGGGTTGCTCGATCGGCGTTTGGGCAAGATTTCGACGCGTCGGGTGCCTGCGGAAGCGATTGAAGAGATGCTGGAGCTTTATCGTCATCGCTACCTTGGATGGAACGTGAAGCGTTTCCACGAGCACCTGCTGCGTGATCACCATTTCAGCTGGGGCTACACCTTCATCAAGACGCAGCTTCATGCGGCTGGGCTGGCGGAACGGGCCAAGCGGCGCGGTGCTCACCGGCGAAAGCGGGAGAGGAAGCCGTGCGAGGGGATGATGCTGCATCATGATGGCAGCCGTCACGATGGCTGGCGGGTGAGCCGATGCTGGATCTGATCGTGACGATGGACGATGCGACGAGCACGATCTATTCGGCCTTCCTGATCGAGGAGGAAGCACGGCGTCGAGCTTGCTGGGGCTTATGGAGACATTCGTGGCCAAGGGATTGCCGTCGAGCCTCTAGAGCGATCGCGGCAGTCACTATTTCGTGACGCTCAAGGCCGGCGAGGCGGTCGACAAGAGCCGGCTGACCCAGGTCGGGCGGGGGCTGCGGCAGTTGGGCATCGAACATATCCCGGCACTATTCGCCTGAAGTGTAGAAGTTTGCACTTAATCGGACAGTTGGCGTCTGAGAATGGCCGGTTTTGCGACAACTTGAAAAGCTACCGACAGCTCAAGGTCTTCGCGCCGCCAGCCATGCCTCGAAGCCGCCGAGTTGCTGCTCGGCAACAATGCCGGTTTCGCAGGCGAGGCGACCCCGAGACCGCCAGCATGAGTGCGCGTGATCACTGAGCGACCGCCTTGCGCTTCTGACGGACGCGCCGATGCACCGGTCGAGGCGCAAGCCATTCGATGTCGGCCTGTTTGACAACGCCGTCAAAGATCAACTCAACCTGTATTGAAGACATTGCCATGATCCTCATCACCGATGACTGCCCGCGCCACCTTTTCGCGGTTGATGTGCAGCCGACTTCATGGGCCGTCATCTTGCCGGCGCCGAAGCCAGGTGGGATGCTGACCCAGCGAACGGCGTCGCTGAGCAACATCATGCCGGCGGCTCTTCTCATGAGTAGGCAAAACAATGCGTGCGCGAGGCGCCGCTGGATCGAGGCTCGACAAGGGCATGCTCGTTTCCCTTCGCGGCAAGACCGGCTGCCGGCAGGTCGAACTCGGGCGCGGCTTGTCCGATGCCATCTGCCCGATTGTAGCCTTGCAACGGCTCAAGCTCGCCTGCATCGCGCACGGTCCCTTTCCGGCGCGTTACTTGCCAAGGCGAGCTGGTTGGCGTCGCTCGGCTCAAGACCAGAAGGTCGCCCGCCTCCTCAAGCGGACTGCGTTGGCGCACGCGGCGATCTCCCGTAAGGCGAACGCGGAAAAGCTCTTTGCCGGCCATTCACTGCTCGCCGCCCTCGCCTCGGCGGCCAAAGTCGATGAGCGCTATGTACAGAAGCAACTCGGCCACACGAGCGCCGAGATGACCCGCAGATATCAGCGGCGGCGTGACCGCTTCCGGGTCAATCTGACCAAGGCGTCCGGGCTCTGAAAGGCCCCCTTTTTTTTCGGCAAGTAAACGCAATGGGCCGGCCTTCGCGAACATAGCTAGCTTGAGTGGCTATCCATCGGAATGATGGTGCTGAAAACGGAGTCCCGAGCGATCGGCCCCAAGCATCATGAGAGCAACATTCGCCATCGGAAACTATGTGGGAATCGATGTCTCTCTGGGAGAGAGCGGCGCATGGATTTTGAACACGACCGGAACCATCGCGCGAGGGCATCAAGCGCAGAATGAGCGGAATTTAAGAAAAAGCTAGGAAAGGGGGCGGCCTGCTAGGCATCGCACGCGACCCGATAGAGCCGGTATTGTACTCGCGCATCTGGCGGCCCGGCTGCGTCCAACATGCCTGCCGGATGCTGGAGCCCGAGGCGCCAGCTGGCCGCGATAGCTCGGCAGAAAGAGGTCTGGAGGGAGCAACAACCGTCATGGGCGATCCGCAGGTCCCGCGTGGAGCGTCGCGCAGGGTGAGGCACGCTTCCGGACCTGAGTGCAGGCGTTTCGCACAGGCAAACCGGAATTCAAGACGGCTCACCTCGGGGTCGTCCGTTCACCCAGCGCTAACGTGACAGCGCTACGCAAGCCTAGCCGGCCTGACCTGCGGCCTTCGCCGGCTCGTGTAGGCGCAGCCTGATGTCGTAATTCGCTAGCGCTTAGGGCCAAATCGGATTTCATTTGTGTATCAGGGAGAAGTTCCTCGTCAGTTAGTCGTCAGCCAAGCGGTCTATTAGACCTGCCGCCCCTGACCAGCCTGAACCCATAGGAGTGCTGATACATAAACTGAGAACATCATGTGCGGCGTGATTCGATCGAGTACGAGTCCCGACCGATTTCTGCTGAGCAGTACTGGGTCACGTCGTCGGTCCGGGCTGGCCGTGACGATTGACGAAATCATGCCGCTGGTTCTCAGAGGTCATGCCACCTGTCATCTAGGCGATTGCACTTACCCCGCCAAAGCCCTGATGCACTACGGCTGAGTGACATCAGCCCCAATCCATAGGCAGCGCGTTCTCGCCTATATCGGAGATGAATAAATGACGGGCATTGGCCGATCTGGAAAATCGCGCATTGGGGATGCTGGAGCCGGATCGAGCAGTTCGCGCTCGCAATCAAGTCTTGCCTCGGGGGAAGGCAGCCAATCGTTCGGTTCCGTCCTGGAGCGGATGCGCTCAGAGCCTCAAGGTAAAGGTTCACCCTCGGCTGGCGTTGCGCGCGGTGCCCATGATGAGCTTGGCGGCAGATCCTCCGGCCCCTCCGTTCCCCCACACCGAATCCCGGCTGCTGCGCCACGTGCGCCCGCCGGGCCACGTGCAGCCAGTCCGCGGCGGCGTAGTGTTCCCTCAATGTCGGAGGGTGAAGCCCTGGCGCCGGTGGCCAGCCAGCCGTCAACTTCGGCTGTGGCAGTCCCTATTTCCTCGTCAGGCGAAGAGATCAACGAGGCAAAGCGACGAATCGACGTGCTGGTTGAGGAACTCGAGACTTCCGAGAAAGAGGGCCTGCGAAACCCAAAATCGTTGGAGAACGCGCAAGACCAGATCGATCGAACCGTCAATGCGGGCGCAAAAGTTTTGCACTACTACGCGAGTCTGCCCCCGCATGTGGCGCGTAGCATTCTGTCCGACGCTCTGGTGCGTCAGTTCCGCGGCGACGTGATCCGTCGGGCGGACAATGGCAACATGGTGGCCAAAAAGATCTTCAAGAAGGAGGAAGCGGACCGGGAGCGGGTGGCCGGCATTTTCCACAACTTGGTCCAATCCAATGCCACCCTCGACCAGCTGAGCCGATCGGCTCCCAGTGCGGCGAAGTATCACGTGGCCCGCATGGAGTATTGGGACAAGAAAGTACAGCGCTACGAATTGATGCGGTCCGTCTGCGCCGCGACTGCCAACTTACCAAGCTCAACAGCCGAGATGCGGCAGGAAGAAGAGGCCGCGCTGCGGCTGCACTCCGGCTGGGTTGTCAATTCAAAGGTAATGCAGCTGCAATCGCGGATCAATCTCGCACAGGTCAACATGGCCCCCCAGGCGATCATGTTCGAAGCACCCATCAGGGAACTCCTCGTCGGTGAGAACGGGCAAACGCGTCTGCTGGATAACTTCATCGGCGACGTTTTTCCGGCATTCCTCTCGACGGGCGACGCTGTAATGCACAACAAAGGGCGCCCGCTCGACGCAGAGCACTGCGCCGTTCTGGAAGGAGTTGTGGAGCGGCTTTCGGAATTTGCGTCGGCCTCGCACTCCGTGGTTGCCAAGCTTAGGGATCACCAAACAGGTGCCGGCCTCCCATTGGAACTGTTGAGCCAGATCGTAGACGACGCCTGGATCACTGCGGACGAGGTGATCCATCTCCTGGAACTGCAGCCGAAGCCGCCAGCCATTGCGCTGCCGGCCGACGCTGGTGCTGCGATACCAGCCGAAACTGCCGGCAAGACTACAGTGGCCGAAAGCACCACAGCGCCCAGAAAAAAAGGAAAAGGCAAGAGCAAGCGGGCCGCTAGCGCCGGTAGTTTGGCCGCGCAGCGGCCGGAAACGCAAGTCGTTGCGGCCGTCAGCGACCCTGCGCCAGAAGCCAAGGTTCTCGTGCGCTCGGATTTAGGCACGAAGAAGCTCGTGAGCGCGAGCGAGGCGCATGCGAGTGCGTCGGCGACGGCACACTTGGAGATCCGGCAAACGCCGGTATCGGTGGAGGCCCTGAAGCAACAACTCACACGGGCGGACAAACTTTTGCAGTTCGATCTGCCTGGTCAGCAAAGAACCGTCTCGCAAGCGCGCCAGATGAAGCCCGAGGACGCCGAACACGCGGTCACCACCGTGATCAAGCGCCTGCAAACGCAGGCCACCGAGATGCAGGCCTGCCTTGCCGCGTTGGGGGAGCCTCGTCAGCGCGTCCTACTCACGCCTGAGCAAATTCGAGAAGCGCACGACAAAATAGGCCAGCTCAAGTTGATGTTATCCGGGGCGCAGGGACTGGCGAAGGCTTTGGACAGCGGAAAGGCCGCTAGTTCCATCGATTGCATGAAGACCTACCCCTTTCCCTCGCAGAACTACCTTGAACACTTGCGGGCAGCCGAGGAGTTGGAGCCTGCGGATCGACCACGCGCGTTGAAGGGGGAGCCAGGCTCGCTGTTCGAGATCAGGCTGCAGCCCAAGGTGCTGCGTAATCGTGCAATGCCGAGTCCGATGTGGGTGCACATCCATACGAACCGGCCGGTACATGCCACGCAGTTGGCAATGCTGGATGACGCAGCCTTCGCTGCTTGCCACGTCAAGTCCAATGAACAGCGCGGGCATAATCGGCAGTGGCAAGACGCCCGCGCTGCGATCGGCCACGAGAACGTCGTAATCCACCGGGGCAAGCTCACTCCCGCGTTCTGCAAGTCCTTGTTGACCGACCGGGCCTAGAGGTCGAAATGGGCCGGCCTGCTCGCCGCATGTTGTGGTCTCCAACCAGCTTGGCAGACAGAGGCGCGATCTGGGAGGCGCCCTGGCAGGGCGGGCAGTGGCCTGGATCGCAGGTATGGCTGGGTTCTCGCGGTGGCGAGCATCGAGCGCGGGCTCGTTGGGTTCTCCGGGTCCTGGCCGACGCCCTGCCGACACTCAACGACGAGACGATCGTAGCAATTCGCGTGCCGGACGGGCGCTCCGTTCCGCTTCCCACCTGCCGTTAACCGAACCCCGCTTTGACGACTTTCGGTGAGTCTCGACATTTTTGTTAAATTTCGGACACAAGAAGGTCCCCGATAGAGACGCTTGGCAAGAGCAAATGGGGCCTCAAGTTTGTGATCGTCCCACCGGAGCCGAGTTCGATGCTCACCCATTCCCGATCAGGGTGCTTGCTGAAAGCGCGCGCGCTGATGATCGCTGCGCGAGTCGTATGATCGCGATAGCTGTGCCCCGGCACGCAACAATTCGCTAGCGGCAGGCGCTATGCCGTGCCGCCGGTATGCGGACAGTGCATCGGCTTGGCCTGCCTGCTTCGCACTTTCCCATTGCGATGGGGAGCGCTGAATATCCGCGCTACACAGGACATTTGTTCAGTGTGATGACGTGACGGCTATTAGCGCGCATCGGCTTGCCGAAGACGTCGTCCCCGAAGCGAAAGGGTTGGTGCAGAAGCAGCTTCATCGGAAATGGCATGCCGCTTGCTACTCGTGCTTAGAGCGCATTGAACCACGAAGAAAGCGACTACCGCACCATGGCTGGCACGCGAAGCTCCAAACGGTCGACAAATGCGGCGCTGGTCGTCCTCGCTGAAGACCGGGACATCGTCCGGATTGAGGATTCGTCCTCGGAAGCCGCTTTGCAGAGGGAGTCCGATGTGGACACGCCAGATGATGCTCGCGCATTTGCCGTGTACCGGTTCGCATCAGCATGTCGATGGCCAAGAGGCTCCTCAACGTTTCGCCAGAGCCCACGTCGGCCGGAAATAGGCAAGTCCAGCCAATACGCTGAACCAGTTCAGCCACGCCGGTCTGCGGCGTGGAGACTCACATTTGCGACTCATATGCTTATCCCGCTTCCCGCTCCTGGCCATTTCCGGTTGCCAAGAGTTTCACCCCGGGCACGAGCAGTGGGTGATCCATGCCGGCTCCGGCGCCGTAGTCGCGGCAAGACGGATCGAGCCGCTCGAAGGTACCCTCATCCCTCACATCGACACTGTTCGGGTGAGAAAGATCTGGAGCCGCACCGTACCCATGGATCGGGTGCCGCGTCCCATCATCCCTCACGTCGATGCCGTTCGGGTGACAAAGATCTGGAGCTGGACCGTTCCCATGAATCGGGAGCCGCGTCCCCGCATCATCTCGCGCCCGGCACAGGACCCCAGCGCGGTAGTGCGCCAGCCCAGTCCAGTGCGGCAGTTTTTTTCTAAAGGAGCAAGTTGAATGACCGGTCAAAAGAAGGTGCCCTTCGTCACGTTTCTAACGCGTGTTCGCGATGATTCAGTCCCGGGGCCAAATCCATTCCGCTGGGAAGAAAGGACATCCGACGACTACTTTGCCGGCAAGCGCGTCCTCCTGTTCTCGCTGCCTGGCGCTTTCACCCCGACCTGCTCGACCTACCAACTGCCAAATTTCGAAGATCTCTATGAGGAATTTAAGAAGGAGGGGATTGACGCGATCTACTGCCTCTCCGTCAACGATGCCTTTGTCATGAATGCATGGGGGAAGTCCTTGGGGCTGCAGAAAGTCGAGCTGATCCCGGATGGGTCAGGCGAGTTCACGCGCAAAATGGGCATGCTGGTTGCCAAGGACAATCTGGGCTTCGGTATGCGTTCGTGGCGCTACGCGGCTCTGGTCAATAATGGTGTGGTGGAGCAGTGGTTTGAGGAGGAAGGTTTCTCCGACAACTGCGAGACCGACCCCTATGGCGTCTCATCCCCGCAGAACGTCCTTCAAACATTGAGGGCCGCTGCATGATTTGGCGCAGGATCGACCGACCATGTGCAGCGGCGTTTTTTGGCGAGACCGTGCACGAAAGGCGAAACTCTAAGGCGCATCGTTTGAGTGGTTCAAATGTGATGGGCGTGTGGAAGCCTCGACCTGTGAGAGATCCAATTAGCCACGGCCGAGAGCTTCGTTGACAATGAACTGACCATGAAATCATCGTTTGGCTTACTTCAGAAACAGTCTCTTGCAGCATCGCCTCAACTCATCGAGTCGATTCGCTTGCTGCAACTGACGCATGCCGAACTGCATCAATTCGTGGACCAGGAGCTCGAGAAGAATCCGCTTCTGGAGCCTGCGCCAAACGACGAGGGGCCTGGCGAGGTTGAAGGACCTAGCTGGGCTGGGTCCCCGGACCTGCCCAGGCAAGGGAAATCCCAGTCGAACGCGACCAACACCGCGCCGGGTGATCGTCCTGCCTTCGAGGAGTTTGTCGCCTTAGCCGAAACGTTGCACGACCATGTCGCTCGTCAGATCTCCCTCACTGCCTTCACACCGCACGAGCGGCTGATTGCTAATCAGCTTGCCGGTCATCTGGATGACACTGGCTATGTTCAGGTAAGTCCTTCGGACCTGGCCGGGAACCTAAACGTCGGGCAGGCCGATGTGGAGCGGGTTCTGGGTATCTTGCAGCACTTCGATCCACCCGGAATTTTCGCACGATCGCTCAGCGAATGTCTCGAGATACAGTTGCGCGAACGAAACCGGTTCGACCCGGCGATGGCGGTTTTGGTTGCCAACCTTGAAATGCTTGCGCGACGCGATTTTCAGACACTGAAGCTGCGTTGCGGCGTCGATGAAGAAGATCTTCTCGACATGCTGCAGGAAATCCGTGCGCTCGACCCCAAGCCCGGAAACGCATTCCAATCGGGGACGCCGGAATGCGTCATACCGGACGTCTGGGTTATGCCTGCGCACGGAGGTGGATGGAAGATCGAACTTGATCCGAACACGCTACCCAAGGTGCTGATCAACCAGAGCTATGTCACGGAGGTTTCATGCCGAGCCGCCAAAAAATCGAAAGACATGACATTTCTCAACGAATGCTTGCAAAACGCGAACTGGTTAATCCGCAGCCTCGATCAGCGCGCAAAGACGATCCTGAAGGTTGCAACTGAAATCGTGCGCCAGCAGGATGCCTTTCTGCAATATGGCGTCGACTACCTACGCCCCCTCAATCTCAGGACGGTCGCTGACGCGATCAACATGCACGAGTCGACTGTAAGCCGGGTGACGTCGAACAAGTACATGGTTACCCCACGCGGGGTGTTCGAACTCAAGTATTTCTTCACTGTCGCGATCGCCTCCTGCGAAGGCGGTGACGCGCACTCCGCCGAAGCTGTTCGCCATCGGATCAAAGCGATGGTCGCCGAAGAATCGTTTGATAGCGTGCTTTCGGACGATGACATCGCTGACCGGCTCAAGGAATGCGGCATCGATCTCGCTCGCCGCACCGTCACCAAATATCGCGAGGCGATGAATATCCCCTCCTCCATACAGCGGCGCCGGGAAAAGCGCTTGTGGCGCAACGGCGATCAAAGCCTCAAGGACTCGTGACGAAAAGCGGCCCTTGAATTAGTGTGACGCGTTCTTCACATTCGCCGTCCTCCGGTCCGAAGCAACTGTCGAAATCGCTACATTCCCGGCAATTGGGCGCAGTGCATAGCGAAAACCCCTCGGCCTCACAGAGTTTGCGGTAAAAGTACTTCTTCCATTTCATGTTTTGGGTATTGCCAGCCGCCAGCATCGGAAAATGGATGGCAAGCAGGCGGTTGAGCTCGGCCCGATTGAGAAGACCAAGGTCCTGCCACAGATGGTCGTCGCGCAGGGCGCGCCGGGCGACAATCTTAGCGAAGCGGGCGCTCGCCGGGTCCCCCGGCCGGGCATGCGCCAGCAGCAGGCCGCGCAGAAGTTCTTCCTCCATGCCCGGCTCAGGATCGCTGACGTCTTCCAAGGCGAAGATTGCCATAGCGGTGGCGGACAAACTGCGGGGCAGGACCTCGCGCAGCTCGGCAAGGGAAAGGCCTGTTGACTCCGTCGCTGTCGCTTCGCCATCCTCGACCTCCTTGAGCGCACACGAGAGAACGCAGGCAAGGACATGTTCGTCGAACCCCTTCTCCGGCTCAATGGTGGGGTATTGGCCTGCGCGGACACATGCATCGTTATGGGCGGACATGGTCCCGTCTCCGTCGCAGGGCAGAAAGGCAACCCCGCCGGCCGCATCTTCACCCCTGCAGGGTGTCGCTGGGGTCGCTATGGTCGCTCTTCCGCTGCAAAGATGTCATGGTCCGTCGTCCCACTGATGCGGCTCTCCCGTTCCGAAGCTGGGAAGGCATTGTCGCGAGAAGCAATGCGACGCTTCCCGAGCGCGTAGACCGGATCGTCCGGATACGGTGCTCCAGTCGGCTGTCGCGGGCCGAACCGTTCTGCCTCAAGCACCGCCGGTGGGATCTGCTCCTCGATCCAATCGTAGACAACGGTCCGTTCGGCGATCCGCCACTCCCCTTGCCTCTTTTGAAACAGATCGCAGTAGCGCCCGCATAGAAGCATCTGGCGTACTTCTCCGTCTTGGTCCGGTCCGCGTTGCAGCGCGGTGAAATAGCTCTCGACGGCGGCCTCTGCCGCGCTGATGAATTCGATCAGGATGTTCGTGATCTGATGGATGTTGCGCGGTCCGGTCTTGAAGACATCGAGCGCAAACCGAATGAAGCCCTCGGCCGGGCCGCGATAGGGCCCGTGGCTGTCATGGGCGTCGGGCCAGTACGCGCTTCGCAGCATCGCCTCATCGGCGCGGTCTGTCCCGCGGCAATACCGATAGAGGCAGTCGCGGATCGCCTCGCGGTCGAGCAGTTCGACGATTTTCGCTTGGCCCGTCGGGTCTGTCGCAAATTCGGCGGTTCTGACGTGCTCCGGGACCTCTGTCTTCGGTTTGGGGGTGGCCTCCGAAGCGATTCGCGCAGCGGGTGGATCGTCGATTTCCAGCGCAAGTTCGGGGCAGGATCGCACTCCATCCGACGCAAGCAGTTGCTCCCCGTCCGCAACCTCAATGTCACCGGCGAGGATGTAACCCGCCTCATCCAGCTTGAAGACTGCCGGCGCTCGCGCCGCGCATTGCGCATGACCCTGACATCTGGCTTGGTGAACGATGATGCGCAAGGCGACCTCCAACGTCTGTGCCCGGCTCAGGCCGGGCTAGGTTTAGGCCCAGTCCAGGATCAGATTTTCTATCCCGAACAGTTGGCCGCCATGGGTGATGGGTGCCGTTCCCTCCTTGATCCGAAAGGGCGGCAGGCGCGCCAGCCACTCCTCCAGGCCAATGACAATTTCCCGCCGGGCGAGATGTGAGCCAAGGCAACGGTGGGGACCATAGCCAAAGGAGGCGTGGCGGATGCCTTCTCGCGTCAGATCGACCGTGTTGGGGGCTTCGAATTCCGCCGGGTCACGATTTGCAATCATCGTGGCGCAGGAAACAAAGTCCCCCTTGCGGATCGGCGCGCCTTCGAAGTCGATATCTTTCCGTGCCACGCGGATCATATGGACGCTCGGAAAGGCGCGCAGCAGTTCTTCGGCTGCGCGCACGATCCGGTCCGGTTCTTTTCGGAGCAATTCCTGATCTTCCAGGTTTCGCGCGAGATAGGCCAAGTCAAAGCCTATGGCTGTAGCGACCGTGTCGAGCCCCGCCACCAAAACGAGCACGCCAATGCCACGGATCTCCTCGTCTGTCAGCCCGCGGCCCTCGACCTGCGCCTGCACAATGAAGCTCATGAAATCGTCGGCGGGCTTTTTGCGGCGCATCGCCGCCAGCTCGTCCACGAACGCCACAATCGTCCGAGCCGCCGCCGGCCGTCTCACATCATCGCCGTGGAGCAGATCTTTCGCCCAGGCAACAAACGTCTCAAGACGGTGCTCCGGCAGTCCGATGAAGCGAAGGAAGATGCTGACTCCGAAAGGGTAGGCGAAATCCTTCATCGCGTCGCAGCTTGTGCCCGACGAGGCGATCCTCGTGATAAGCGTTATCGCTCGCTCGCGGATGGCGGGCTCCAGTTCCGTTACACGCTTCGGCGAAAAGAGCGGATTGAGCAATGAGCGAAAGACTGCATGGGAAGGGGGATCGAGTTCGAGCGGGATCGTCGGCCAGTCTTCGCCCAGCGCAGATGCGAAGATGTTGCGATGACTGGAAAAGTTTTCGGTCTCCTGCAGCACCCGGCGCTGATCTGCGGCGCGAGTGATGACCCAAGCACCCTGCCCGGTACGCGTGTTCCAGGGCGAATAAAAGATTCGCGGTCCGGCATGCACGCAAGCGACGGCTGCGTGCGGGTCGCCGTTGGGCGTCGGTGACATGCCTGGCGACGCAAAAAGGTTGAAGTCGCCCACCATTTCCGGCGGGACATGATCTGGAATCGGGTTGGTCGCCATCTGGTTCTCCTGCGTTCAGGCGTTTACGCGCTCGACTGAGATCGCAAGGCTGTTCGTCACCGCTGAGCTCCGCAACGCACTGCCGACATCGCCTCCGATGACAATATCGAGCAAATTGCGTGCCGAATAAGCGCACCATTGGCGCTGCTCATATCTGCGTTGTAGCGGCCCTTCTGAGGCTACCCTTGGTAGGGATTTCGACATTCATGACCGTTCCAGACACGACAAGGTTTGCGGAATAGAAAGCTAACGAGGAGCCGAGTGAAAGAGGCTAAGTATCGAACGAGGTCACCTGCGAGAGAGGGTGTAGCTCGGCGGTAGCGAAGCCGCTCGCGAGCGCGCCCTCCACAAGCGCTGTAGCGAGCGAGCGGCTTCGCGGTCGTCATCGACACTTCGTCGGTAAGGTCGGGTTGCTGACCCAACTAATTCGAAGGACGATCGATGACCGACGACATGGTGAACCGGCGCGCTCGTGGAGAAGGCTCCGGATCCCGATCTCTTGCGCGAGATGGATTGGATTGCCGTCGAGCGGCTGAGCGAGCCGGAGACGGGCCGCGATCGGCCGCGCCTATGGCAAGAAGAAGGTCCACGTCCGCCGGCGCCGCGGCCATCAGGGCGCCCGCAAATAGCTCACTGCCGAGATCGGCAGCCCCACATACTTCTGCGTCAGGATCACATCGGCCTGCCGATGGCGATCGCCTTGTCGGGCATCTCCTGGTAGCCGGAGAAATCCTCGATCGCCCTGGTCGCACCGGCAACCCAGCGGTTGACTGCTGTGTTGGTGCTCTTGGCAAGAATCTTAGCCGCGCTTCGCCGGTAGCGCGAACAGGATGCGCTAAGCGTTCTTTGATGATGCGGGCTGCCGTGTTCAGCTTTGCATCCGTCTGGGACGCTAGCTTTTCGGGCTTGGCATTAGACGCGAAGGGCCTTGCCGGCGAAGGATAATTCGAGGATGCATTTGTGGAGGCCGTCCTCTGGAAACTTGACGGAGGGACCAATCGACTTCATTTCGACCAATTCCTCCCGCCCGCTGCCGTACAGGGCTGGGATGTTGGACAATTGACCGACAATATGCCCTTCCGCGGGCAGCTGATGCATTTGCCTACATTGGGCTGCTTTACCGCGGAGTTCCGGTTGTGGCTCATCGCAACGGGAGCAATGATGGCGATCCTCGCCAGGCGCGATGGCGCCCTCGGGAATGGCGCCTCCGATCGAGGCGATCCGCGGCGGGCCGCAAAAGACAGCTGTGCCCTCAATGGCCGCCTCGGCAGGCAGGCTGGTGGTCAGCAGAATCTAGAGTAGCGGCGCGGACGCCGACCGAAACGGAAATCAATATGCATCCGCCTCGCCTCAAGCGGCGGTTGAACGGGGAATGCGCGGCAGGTTCTCGGCCAGTAGCCGCCAGTCGTGGCGCTCGGGTTCGCCTTCCTTGCGCGTCCCGAAGAACTGGATGATCATCTTGCCGTTGGCGCCATAGGCTTCGAGTGACGTGACGTGACCGTCCCTGGTCGGCTTGCGCACGGCCCAAACCTCACGGATGTGGTGGGCCCTGAGATGCAGGTGGAAAGTCTCGTCGAGCACATTGATGCAAGGCCCGATCTGCTTGACCGACTTGATAGGGCCGGAATGAATCTGGATGCAGCCACGATTGCCGACGAAGCACATGATCGGCATCTCGTCCTCGGCCGCACGATGGAACATGGCGCCAACGGCAGCATTGTCGAGCAGCCAGGCGTAATCCTGGCCGACCATGCGCACCGCCTGGCGGCGGCTGAGGTTCAGGGCCTTCAGCATGCCGAAGAACTGGTGCACGTCGGTCAGCCGACTCCAGTGCTCCCGTAGGTCATCGACCGTAGCGGCTTGGTCCGGAATCCTTGCGTCATTTTCGGCTGACCTCCCCTTAACCGACACGATCGGCTCCTGGTTCGAGGATTGGAGCTCGTCTGTCAGTTTTTGATAGGCATAGAGGTTGGAGAACGGTCTCAGATGCACCTTGTGCACTGCCTCGCCTGCGGCGTCGAAGAATTGCAGGCTGCGGTGGATCTCCCCGCCATCGCGGGTCTCGACGGCAAAGCCATGTGCCCACAGGTTCGGGAAGATGCGCAAATCAATGTCATTGCCGAGCACCATGGCGTGATGCTTGCCGGTGAACACCTTATCGTAGATGCCTATCTTCTCATGCACGGCACTGGCATTGCGGGTCAGCGCCATCACCTCGCCAACCGCCTCGAGACCGGTTAGCACATCATTAACGCGGGGCTCGATGCGCACCGTGCCAAAACCGCAATGTGCCGCGAAAAGCTCCGCTTCCGAAATGCCCATTTGGGCGGCGAGATCGCGTTCGCGGATTTTGGGGCTGTCTTCGCGTGCCCGCCGGATTCTCTCCGGCGACGGTTTCTCGCGCTGGTGCATGTCTTCACCCCTGCTTGCGCATACTATCGGTCGGGCGTCTTCGCCCTCGCCATAACGAGCTCAAAAGTCGTGCCAATTGCTCAAAGCGTCTCGGAAACCCGGCTTACGAGCCAGTTCAGAGGGAACTCGAGCCCACCCCCCTGTGGCGGTCTCGACAAATCCGACAATACGTGTCGGTTGCCCAACGCCTTCGCGGCAACAGCCGAACCAGAATCGTCGCCGCGTTGGCGATGTCGCACTGTCCGGAAACGATTTTTCCCATTGGCACGGTCTATGCACGGTGATCCGCGAAGTGTCACGCACCGAGGAGAAGCGAGCGATGATTACGCTCACCGACAAGGCCGTTGCCGCCGTCAAGACCGCTCTTTCCGCCGCTAGTGAGCCGGCAGAAGGCTTTCGCATCATGGTCGAGGCCGGCGGCTGCTCCGGCTTCAAATACTCGATGGGCCTGGAGAGCGTCCCGCGCGAGGGCGACGCGATCATCGAGACAGATGGGATCAAGGTGTTCGTAGACGCCGGCACCCAGCCGCATGTAGCCGGCATGGCCGTCGACTTCGTCACGCGTCTCGAAACCTCCGGCTTTGTCTTCGACAATCCGAATGCGAGCGGGAAGTGCTCCTGCGGCAAGTCCTGTAGTTGATTGCCGAAGAAGGAGAGAATGCGCCTGAGGTGAGCTTGTCGGTGCGATGGCGGCCCAATCTGCGGGGCGCCTGCACCGCTTCTGGATCGTCTCCGCCAGCAACGGCATGCGCAAGGCTCGATGCAACCGGGTTGCGCCTCCCTTCCGCACCATTGAGGACCACAGCCCATGAAAGTTGTCTATCTCGACAACAACGCAACGACACGGGTCGATCCTGAAGTCTTTGAAGCGATGTTGCCGTTGCTTACGGATCAATTCGGCAACCCTTCGTCGGCGCACGGTTTTGGCGCCCTTGCCGGTGCCGCGCTGAGAAACGCGCGGCGCCAGCTGCAGGCGCTGATCGGCGCGGAGTTCGACGACGAGATCACCTTCACTTCGGGTGGAACGGAAAGCGACAATGCTGCCATTCTTTCGGCGCTCCAGGTGATGCTTGACCGAACAGAGATTGTGACTTCCGCCGTCGAACATCCGGCCGTTCTGACGCTCTGCGCGCATCTCGAGGAGACGCGCCGCGTCAAGGTGCACAGGATCCCGGTGGATTGCCAGGGCCGGCTTGACATTGACGCTTACCGGGCCGCGCTCAACCCGAACGTGGCAATCGTCTCGATCATGTGGGCCAATAACGAGACTGGTACGATCTTCCCCGTCGCCAAGCTCGCCGAATTGGCCAAGGAAGTCGGCGCCCTTTTCCACACTGATGCCGTGCAGGCAGTCGGCAAGCTCCCGATGGACCTGAAATCGACCGCTATCGACATGCTGTCGCTCTCCAGCCATAAATTTCATGGACCAAAAGGGGCCGGTGCACTTTTCGTCAAGCGCGCTGTGCGCTTCCACTCCCTGATCAAAGGGGGTCACCAAGAGAGCGACCGGCGTGCGGGCACCGAAAACACGCCCGGCATAGTCGGGCTCGGCATGGCAGCCGAACTCGCCTTGAAATTCATGGATGAGGAGACCCCACGGATAAAGTGGCTCCGCGACCGGCTGGAGAACGGGCTTGTCCAGCGTGTCCCAAACACCTTCGTCAACGGCGATCCCCTGGAGCGCTTGCCGAACACCGCAAGCATCGGCTTCGAGCGTATCGAAGGCCATGGAATCCTGCATCTCCTCGACCGCAAGGGCATCGTCTGTTCCTCGGGCTCCGCCTGCACCTCCGGCTGTGCCGAGCCGAGCCATGTCCTGAGCGCGATGAAAATGCCATATGGGGCGGTCCGCTTCTCTTTCGCGCGTGACAACGACCAAGAAGACGTGGACCGGGTGCTCGAGGTCTTGCCTTCAATAGTGGAGAAGCTGCGCGACGCTTCGACTTCTGAGCCGGATAGCCGGGGTGCCGAAGACCTTCATTGCGTTCCAGGTCTAAGCGGCAGAAGAACCGGCCACCATTCATGATCAGTCAGGTCTTTCTCAACGATACGACCCTGCGCGACGGCGAGCAGGCACCCGGCGTTGCCTTCACGGTGGCGGAAAAACTTGCGATCGCCGAGTCGCTTGCGGCAGCCGGCGTGCCTGAGATCGAGATCGGCACGCCGGTCATGGGCGCCGACGAGAGCGACGCAATTCGCGCCGTGGTCGCGCGGAGTCTCCCGGTGCGGCTCACGGCCTGGTGCCGGATGATCTCACAGGATCTCGATGCAGCGGTCGAGAACGGCGTCCGCGCCGTCAATCTTTCGTTGCCCGCATCGGATATCCAACTTGCCGCCAAGCTCGGCCTCGATCAGGCAAGAACGCTCCAGCTTCCGCTGTCCCATGGGCTATGACGCCCAAAACCTTGCGGAGATCAAGGCGCGCAATCCGGCCGCAGCCGGCCCGTCTTCTCATTGGTGCTGGCGGCAAGACCTCGGTCGGGGCCGAGCGCAAGGTCGAGGGCCAATGCAGAGATAGTCGAGCCCATCCCGCTCGCCCAGCGCTGCGGGCATTGGCGCCCGTGCGCCACGCCCGGCCTGGGCACCGGATGCCCAGTCCTGTCGACGAAGCGATTGCCTCGCTGGCTCAGCGCATTTCGTTTACCAACCGCGGATTTCGCGACTGCAAAACAGAGCGTATCTGATCCCACAGTGCAACAAGGGAGAATGCAATGAGTTGTTTCGCTGACAGACGTCCCATCGATTTCACCAATATCCTCACGCGACTGAAAGGCCTGTCGTCCGCGGAGGAGTTCTTCGCTGTCCTTGGCGTCTCGTATGATCCGAAGGTGCTCAATGTTTCACGGCTCCATATCATGAAGCGTATGGGCCAATATCTTGCAGAGGAAGATTTCTCCGGTCTGCCCGACCAGGTGATCGCCGCGCGCGTCTGCGCCATGCTGGAACGCGCCTACGAGGACTTCGCGGTTTCCTCGCCGCTCACGCATCGGATTTTCAAGGTGCTCAAAGACCACGATCCGGACAAACCTCACACGCCGGGCCGGACATTCGTTCCGTTCGAATCCGTCCTGAAGCGGTTCGGGAGGGAATAAGCGCGACATTGTTGCGACGCGACAATGTCAAGAAGCCGACAATTCGGGCATCGCAACGGCGCCTTCAGAAATGACCAGCCGAATTTCAGGGAAAAGAGGCCGCGAAACACTTGGCACAAATGATGCAGCCAAGAACTCGCACCGCCAGCCCCGCATCGGGATAACAGCGTAGAGAACGCCAATGCACATCGTCGTCAGCATCAAGCAGGTGCCGGACTCGGCTCAGATACGGGTCCACCCGGTGACGAACACCATCATGCGCCAAGGTGTGCCGACCATCATCAACCCTTACGACCTATTTGCCCTGGAAGAAGCACTCAGGCTACGCGACGCTTATGGTGGGGAGGTCACAGTGCTCACTATGGGTCCACCCATGGCAGAGGACTGCCTGCGCAAGGCGCTCGGCTACGGCGCTGATCGCGCGGTGCTTTTGACCGACCGCTATTTTGCCGGTTCCGACACACTGGCGACCTCCTTTGCTCTTTCCCAGGCAATCGCGAAGATTGGCGAGACGTTCGGCCCGCCGGACGTGGTCTTCACGGGCAAACAGACGATCGACGGCGACACCGCCCAAGTCGGGCCCGGCATCGCCAAGCGTCTCGATCTCTTTCAACTCACCTATGTCGCGAAAATCGCCTCCATCGATCTTGCTGCCCGCGAGATCACGGTCGAGCGCCGTTGCGAGGGCGGCACCCAGAAGCTCAAGAGCAGGCTGCCTTGCCTCATCACGATGCTGGAAGGCACAAACGAGATGCGCCGGGGCTCGATCGAAGACGCCCTGTGTGCCGCGCGCAGCCGGATTGTGAAATGGAGTGCGGCCGAGGCCGGCATTGAAGACCTCACCAAATGCGGCTTGCGTGGCTCGCCGACCGTCGTCAAACGCGTTTTCGCCCCTACCCCGCGGTCGGAAAAGGCGGTGCAAATTGACACCGCCGAGAAGACGCTACGCGATCTCGCCGACGAACTGATTGGTGCAATTTTCACCCGCCAGCCGGCACTGGAACCGGAACTCGCCTTCGAAGCCGCGTGACGGCAAGGAGCAGACCATATGTCGAGCGCGAACCCAGACACCCCTCGCCCGCCCGCCGGCCGTGCCGGGATGAAGAAGGAGCTGCCCGAGCGTTTCAGGGACTATCGGCACGTTTGGGTTTTCATTGAGCTCGAACGCGGCCAGGTCCATCCCGTATCCTTTGAACTGCTTGGTGAGGGCCGCAAGCTGGCGGACAAACTTGGCGTCCAGCTCGTGGGCGCTGTGCTCGGACCGCCTGGAGAAGCCACCCAGAACGCAGTCGCCGAGGCCTTCGCCTATGGCGCCGACCTTGTCTACTTCGTTGAGGCGCCGCTGCTCGCCGACTATCGCAATGAGCCTTTCACCAAGGCAATGACGGATCTGGTTGATACTTACAAACCCGAGATCCTGCTTCTCGGTGCGACCACGCTCGGCAGGGATCTCGCCGGTTCCGTCGCGACGACCTTGCTGACAGGGCTAACGGCCGACTGCACCGAACTCGACGTGGATGCCGACGGTTCACTCGCCGCGACCCGTCCGACTTTTGGGGGTTCCTTGCTATGCACGATCTACACGCTCAATTACAGGCCGCAGATGGCGACGGTGCGACCGAGGGTCATGCCCATGCCGCAGCGGGCAGACAGAGCGATGGGGCGTGTCATCGCGCACGAGCTGTCACTAGCCGAGGATGAAATCGTCACGAAAGTGCTTGGGTTCCTTCCGGATAGCCAGTCGGGGACCGCCAATCTCGCCTATGCCGATGTGGTGGTTGCGGGAGGACTCGGTCTCGGCGGGGCGGAGAACCTGCAGCTTGTGAAGAGTCTCGCGCGAGCGATCGGCGCCGAATTTGGCTGTTCGCGGCCGCTGGTCCAAAAGGGCTGGATGCCGGCCGATCGACAGATCGGCCAAACTGGCAAGACAATCCGGCCCAAGCTTTACATAGCGGCCGGTATTTCCGGCGCCATCCAGCACCGCGTGGGAGTTGAGGGAGCCGATCTTATCGTAGCCATCAACACCGACCCGAACGCGCCGATTTTCGATTTCGCTCACCTCGGTATCGTCACCGATGCGGTTCGCTTTCTGCCCGCACTGATCGAGGCCTTCACCCGGCGGCTTTCGCCGCACAGTCGCGACAAGCTTGCGAGCTAAGGGAGTTGGAGATGATCAAGGAAGAGTTCGACGCCATTGTCATCGGCGCCGGCATGTCCGGGAACGCAGCTGCCTACACTATGGCAAGCGACGGCTTGAAGGTACTCCAGTTGGAGCGGGGTGAATATCCGGGCTCCAAGAACGTCCAGGGCGCCATCATGTACGCGAACATGCTGGAGAAGATCGTCCCGGATTTCCGGGATGATGCACCGCTCGAGCGGCATCTGGTTGAACAGCGGCTCTGGGTGATGGACGAGACCTCCCACACCGGGATTCACTATCGGTCGGACGACTTCAACGAGGTGAAGCCCAACCGCTATACGATCATTCGTGCCCAGTTCGATAAATGGTTTTCACGCAGGGTGCGCGGGGCCGGCGCGACGGTTCTGTGCGAGACGACGGTGACGGAACTCGTCCGCGACGCCAAGGGCAAGGTGATCGGCGTCCGCACGGATCGGGCCGGCGGAGCGATCTACGCGGACGTAGTTGTTCTTGCAGAAGGTGTCTGCGGGCTGCTTGGCACGCGGGGCGGCCTGCGCAAGATGCTGAAGCCGGAAGCCGTGGCGCTCGCAGTCAAGGAGATGCATTTCCTGCCCGAAGAGGTCATTGAGCAGCGGTTCGGGGTCAAAGGGAGTGAAGGCTGCGTGATCGAGGCAGTCGGCACGATATCCCACGGCATGGCCGGGCTCGGGTTCCTCTACACCAACAAGGAATCGGTCTCACTGGGCATCGGCTGCCTCGTCTCGGATTTCGCCGCAAAGATGGAGAGCCCTTACGCCCTTCTCGATGCGCTGAAAAACCATCCTTCGATCCGGCCGCTGATCGCCGGTTCGGAGGTGAAAGAATACGCGGCGCATCTCATTCCCGAAGGTGGCTACAAGGCTATTCCGCAGCTCTTTGGCGACGGTTGGGTCGTTGTCGGCGATGCCGCGCAATTGAACAACGCCGTTCACCGTGAGGGTTCGAACCTCGCCATGACCTCCGGTCGCATTGCGGCTGAGGCTATCATCCAGGTGAAGAGACGCAACGATCCGATGACCAAACGGAACCTCGCCCTTTACAAGACGATGCTGGATAAATCCTTCGTAGTCAAAGACCTGCGGAAATACAAAGACATGCCAGCTTTACTCCACACTAACGCCCGCAATTTCTTCACGACCTACCCGCGGTTGATGTCGCAAGCCGCGCAGAACTTCATGCGTGTCGACGGCACGCCAAAGATCGAAAAGGAAAAGGCGACCACGGCAGCCATCATCAAGGCGCGCTCGCGGTTGGGGCTGGTCAGCGACGCGATCCGCCTGGCATTGGCGTGGCGGTGAGGCACTGACGACATGACGAACCCAGGGACAAAATTACGTGTCGAGGACAAGCTTTACCAGAACCGCTATCTGGTGGACTCCGGCCGTCCGCATATAAAGGTGCGACCGCACAAGCAGCCAAGCGCGAATCTGCTCGCGCTGACCCGCGTCTGTCCAGCGAAATGCTATGAGTTGAACGACAAAGGTCAAGTTGAAATCACCGCCGATGGCTGCATGGAGTGCGGCACCTGCCGCATTTTGTGCGAGACCAGTGGCGAGATCGAATGGAACTATCCGCGCGGTGGCTTCGGTGTCCTCTTCAAGTTCGGATGATCGGCGTTCGAACCGTTGATGGGTGTGCACCAGTGTACTCCTGAGGTTACGACCGAGCGCCAACCTTTGCTTGCACCATATCGCAAAAGGGAGGATCGGGTGAACACTGTGCTTCCAGAATTGAAAAGGAAAAGGCGCTTGGGAGGAGCACCCTGGACCACAACCGCTGAGGTGTTTCCATGGCTCACATACGGCCGGATGATCGGGTCAACGGAGTAGGATCTCGAGACACCCTCCGCGAGCCGTCCAGCGATGCGATGTCCCAAGCTGATGTCTGGCTCAGGGGAATCTACGAGATATCGAAGGCCCTGACCGCTCCCGCCCGGCTGGACATTACGCTTGCCAATGTCGCGAATATACTCCCATCTTTTGTGCAGATGCGTCACGGAGCAATCGTTGTACTGGACGCTGAAGGTGAGCCGGAGATTGTTGCGAGTGCTGGCAACCCCGATACCGCCCGATCAGGCACTCACCCCACCATACCACAGGCCGTAGTGGACGAGATCGTCGCTACGGGGACGCGGCTCGTTATACCTGACCTCGGCACATCCGAGCTATTTCAGGATGACCTTGAAACTTATCCAAGCGGCAATTCCCTCCCAATTGCCTTCATTGGCGTCCCGGTGAAGGCTGAGCATAAGATCCTTGGCATGTTGTCGATCGACCGCGTAAGAGACAGCGCCACCGGCTCCCGCTACGATGAGGACATAGGATTCCTGACGATGGTCGCCAACCTGGTCGGCCGAACTATTCGCCTCCATCGCGCCCGGACTACGGATCGTGAGCGGCGCGTCGATGAGCAATGGATACCGGAGAATTCGCGCGATGAGGACAGGACCGACCCCGTCCCCCACCCGCCTGTCAAAATGGACGGGATCATCGGGGAAAGTCCCGCTCTTAAGCAGGTGCTCGAAACCGTCTCCATAATAGCAAGGACGAATTCCACCGTGCTTCTGCGTGGCGAAAGCGGAACCGGCAAGGAATTTTTCGCGCAGCTCATCCATAAGCTTTCACGCCGGAGGAGGAAGTCTTTCGTCAAATTGAACTGCGCCGCCCTGTCGGAAAGCGTTCTGGAGTCGGAGCTGTTCGGGCATGAAAAAGGTGCCTTCACAGGGGCAATTTCCCAGCGCGCCGGCCGTTTTGAACTGGCAAACGGGGGAACGCTGCTACTCGACGAAATCGGCGAGATTTCGCCTGCTTTTCAAGCCAAGCTGTTACGCGTCTTGCAGGAAGGCGAACTGGAGCGTGTTGGCGGTACCAAGACGCTGCAGGTCGACGTGCGACTTATATGCGCCACCAACAGGGACCTCGAGACGGCTGTCGTAAACGGGGATTTCAGGGCCGACCTTTATTATCGCATCAATGTGGTGCCAATCATCCTGCCTCCGCTCAGAGAGCGACCGGGGGATATTCCTCGCCTTGCGAACGCCTTCCTCGAACGATTCAACAAGGACAACCATCTCGAACTCGCCTTCGCGCCGTCGGCGCTCGAGTTTATCTCGCAATGCTACTTCCCTGGTAACGTCCGCGAATTGGAGAACTGCGTGCAAAGGACGGCCACGCTAGCGCGTTCCAGGACAATCGCTCCGTCGGATTTTGCCTGCAACAATAACCAATGCCTGTCTTGGCTCCTCTGGAAAAGAGCCGATCATTCGCACAGCGGCAATACCGGCGACGAGCGCACTCGAAGCAACATTACGCCCATTGGATCGCGGATCCCGGCCGGGCGCTTCGGCACCGCACAGGACAACGTATTACCTCATACGGCCGCCCCTCCAAACGATCCTGCTTTTCCTGCAATAGGCCCGCGCCTGACGGAACGCGACCGGCTGATCGACGCGATGGAGAAGGTCGGCTGGGTTCAGGCCAAGGCCGCTCGTATCCTCGGCGTGACGCCGCGGCAAGTCGGATACGCTTTGCGCCGACATGGTATCGAGGTGAAGAAATTCTAGCGTTCTCTCATGACGTCGAGAACAAGACCACACACTGCGCCAGCTACGCGAGAATCCGTCCGAGCGCGAGCCAAACCTGCGCGAGGCGTCTGACGATCGTCACACCCTTCATCGCGGCGACGCCGGGCCTTTCCCGGCGTCTTGACGAGCGTAAAGGGGACGCACCGACTCTCCCAACCCGAACCATGCCGACACAGGGATCCGGCGGCAACTTCACCACGGACGAGTTCGCCGTCGCTGAGACCTACATCTTCGTCGGAGACCGGTCGAGAAGGTCGTGCCGAGGCGATCACCAGTGAAGGATCGACACGGGATTTCTCTTTCGAAATGATGTCCGGCCGGAGTCGTCTTCCTCACGTTCTGCGCGTAGCCACTGTCGGAAGTCCGACAAAGCGATGTCGGAGCAACGCCTTGTTATCCGACGCGAAAAGCCAATTCGTGATCATAGTGCCAGCTTTTTGAGTTGGCATTGCGCTTGCGCTTTGAACTGCGACGTTAACCCGCAACGGAGCCGTTCGATGTCCGCACCGGTAATTTCGGTTGAGAGCCTGACCGGCGCAAGGTTCTCCGACCAGTTGCTGGCGAGCGCGAATTCGGGTGGCTGCGCATCTTCCTCCTGCGGGTCGTCGACAAGGCCGGACGATGTGGATCCGGCTATCTGGGACAAGATCAAGGATCACCCGTGCTTTTCAGAAGAGGCGCATCACTATTTCGCGCGCATGCACGTCGCCGTCGCGCCGGCTTGCAATGTCCAGTGCAACTACTGCAATCGCAAATATGACTGCGCCAACGAAAGCCGGCCCGGGGTTGTCTCGGAAAAGCTGACGCCCGATCAGGCGGTACGCAAGGTTATCGCGGTCGCCAACGAAGTGCCGCAGCTTTCCGTGCTTGGCATCGCCGGACCGGGCGACGCCTGCTACGACTGGGAGAAGACGAAGGCAACGTTCGAACGCGTCGTCAGGGAAATCCCCGACGTCAAGCTCTGCGTCTCTACGAACGGGCTCGCGCTGCCGGACCACGTCGACGAGCTTGCCGACATGAATGTCGATCACGTGACGATCACGATCAACATGGTTGATCCGGAAGTCGGCGCAAAGATCTATCCCTGGATCTTTTACGACCATGGCCGCTACGTCGGCATCCAAGCCGCCAGGATTCTGCACGAGCGGCAAATGCTGGGGTTAGAGATGCTGAGCGCGCGCGGCATCCTCACCAAAATCAATTCGGTGATGATCCCTGGAGTGAACGACCAGCACCTGATTGAGGTGAATAAGTGGGTCAAGCAGCGCGGCGCGTTCCTGCACAACGTCATGCCTCTGATTTCCGACCCGGCGCACGGCACGCACTACGGACTGACCGGGCAGCGCGGTCCAAATGCAATGGAGATGAAGGCTCTTCAGGATCGTCTTGAAGGCGGCGCCAAGTTGATGCGCCACTGCCGGCAGTGCCGGGCAGATGCCGTCGGCCTGCTGGGTGAGGATCGTGGCCAGGAATTCACACTCGACCAGATTCCCGGCGAGCTCACCTACGATGCCGGCAAGCGCGAAGCCTATCGGGAGCTGGTCGCGGACGAGCGCCGTGATCGTCTGGCAGCCAGGAGCGAAGCGATCGGAATGGTCAAGACAACGAGCTCCGGCAAGTCCCTCCTCGTTGCGGTGGCGACTAAGGGCGGCGGCCGCGTCAACGAACACTTCGGCCATGCCAAGGAATTCCAGGTGTATGAAGCGTCGCCGATAGGGATCAACTTTATCGGGCACCGCAAGGTTGAGCAGTATTGCCTTGGGGGTTGGGGCGAGAACGCCACTCTCGACGGCGTCATCGCTGCGCTGGAAGGCATAGACGTCGTGCTTTGCGTCAAGATTGGAAATTGCCCCAAGGATCAGCTCGCGGACGCGGGTATCCGAGCAACCGACGCTTACGGCCATGATTATATCGAAACGGCAATCGGCGCGATTTACGCCGCCGAGTCCGGCGTCCCGGCACTCGCGGCGATCGCCTGAGCCGTCTCATTCCACCCGAACCAGGAGGCAAAATGGCTTTCAAGATTATCGCATCCCAATGCACGCAATGCGGCGCCTGCGAATTCGAATGCCCCTCCGGTGCGATCAAGTTCAAAGGCGAGAGCTACGTGGTCGAGCCGCAGAAGTGCACCGAATGCGAGGGGGTCTTCGATACGCAGCAATGTGCCTCGGTGTGTCCGATGCCGAAGACCTGCGTTCCTGCCTGACTCCAATTGCGCGGTACCGACACAGGCTGTCTCTGGGGAATGCCTGAGCGCCTCTTCGAACTGTAGCCTCAAAGAACAAGGAACCGGCCATGTGGCTCGCACGCGAACAGGAGGTCGAAATCCGCAGGCCTCCCCAATTTAGGCCGGGAGAGCGGGTCCGTGCCACTCGTCACGTAAGGAATGACGGCACCTATCCTGGCAGGGAGATCGGCGAAAATCTCGTGCGTAAGGGGGAAGAGGGTTATGTGCGCGACATTGGCACGTTTCTACAGCAGTTCTTCATCTATGCAGTCGAATGGATCGACCGTGGCACAGTCGTCGGCATGCGAGCGCGTGAATTGGTGAGCCTCGACAAAGCCGACGCTCCCTGCAGTGCCGAAGAAAACGCCAATCAAGGAGCGGCCGGATGAAAGTAATGATCCGCAGGACCGATGCCGGGTTGTCGGCGTATGTCCCCAAAAAGGATCTCGAAGAGCCGATTATCAAGTTCGAGAACCAGGACCTGTGGGGCGGGGTCGTAACGCTCAGAAACGGCTGGCGGCTCCTCCTACCCGATCTTCCGCCGCATACGCGTCTGCCGATCACCGTCGAGGCAAGGAAGCTTTCCGACGAGGACTGATGTTGCCCCTCAATGAGAGGCGTCAAAGGAAACGAGTATGAATACGATCCCGACCTCGGGCCACCTCGTCGTCGTCCGGGACAGTTTTGCCCGAAAGCTGCTTGAGCTGGCCAGACGAGCACTCGCCTCCGATCAGGTGATCCCGTATCTCGGTCCGGGTCTCCTCCGGCTCAGCTCCGCGGAGCCGCCTGTACCGAGTACCCCCGAAGCCGTTGCCGCCGCACTCAACACGCGGGCGCCAGCCCCCTCGAAGATCCGGGCCAATATGTGGTCGGTCGCGCAGTTCATCGAACAGCGCCGGCATCGCCGCACACTTCAAGCTTGGATGACTGATATATTCGCCGCGCCGGCGGCGCCGACCCTCCTGCACGCCTGGCTGGCAAAACTCCCGCTCTCCCTCATCATCGACAGCTGGTACGAAGGGGCAATGCGCGCGGCGCTGGCAGAGGCCGGCCGAACCGACGTCGTCGAGATACAAGGCGTCACGCGGGCAAACGAAATCGGTGACATTTGGACGAAAGCTTACGACTTGTGTGGATGCGAACTCGAATCGGGAGCAGCTGCAAAGACGGTTCTCTATACGCCTCATGGCAGTATTAGGCCGGCTGCGAATTTCCTCATCGCCGATTCCGACTATGTCGAAGTCCTGACTGAAATTGATATCCAGACGCCTATCCCTGACGTGGTCAAGGAACGACGCATTGACCGGGGTTTTTTCTTCGTCGGCTGCCGCTTCAACGATCAGATGCTGCGCACTTACGCCAAGCAGATCATGAAACGCTCAGCAGGCCCTCGTTACGCGATAATCGATGGGCAAACGCTGACCAGAAACGAAGCCCGTTTCCTTGCGGCAAGCGGGATCACGGTGATCGACATGCCAGCGAGCGAAGCCGTGGCGCAACTCGCCGGATCAGCGTCTTGAGCCGATGGTAGCCTGGATCAACTTGAGGACGCCTTGATGTGAGTCGACCGGCTTGCTTCCGAAGGCGCAAAATTAAGTCG
Organism: Mesorhizobium delmotii; assembly: GCF_900149755.1. Taxonomy (NCBI): domain Bacteria; kingdom Pseudomonadati; phylum Pseudomonadota; class Alphaproteobacteria; order Hyphomicrobiales; family Phyllobacteriaceae; genus Mesorhizobium; species Mesorhizobium delmotii. Next base: position 61,790 of record NZ_FUIG01000049.1, read on the forward strand.
GGGACACTTCGTGGGCAGTGATGCTGTTGGCACGACCTCTCTCAAATCGTCCGCGCATGTGAAAGCGGCCGGGTGGGGCCGGGGCTTGAGCACGCTGCTGCGCATAACGCGAATGAATTTGAGGCACCCGTGGCAGGTCGCGCTAGCTATCGGATCGACGATCATAGCCGTGATCCTGCAGTTGCTAATTCCCCGGCTTCTCGGCTGGGCTGTCGACCAGACCCAGGTGGCAATCGGGAGTGGTGTCACGGGGACGGCTGCAGAACAAGCGCTATGGACTCCGGCTCTCCTGCTTCTCGCCGCGAGTACGCTACGCGGCCTCTTCACGATGGCGCAAAACTATTTTGCCGAAGCCGTCGGGCATCACGTCGCATATGAACTGCGGCTGGCTTGTTACGATAAGGTCCAGCGCCTCAGCTTTTCCTTTCACGACCGGGTGCATTCAGGCGACCTGATCACTCTCGGCATCCTCGATCTCGACGGCGTGCGGATGTATTTTTCCACCGTCCTGGTTCGCTTGCTTCTGCTCACTATGCTGATCGGGATCGGCGCCTACATGATGATCTCAACCGACCCGGTGCTCGGTCTCATCGCGCTAAGCTTCGTGCCTTTCGTAGCCTGGCGATCGTCGGTCACGCAGCTTAAGCTACGCGTCATCTGGCTCGACCTGCAGGAGCGGCTTTCCGTCCTAGGCCGCGTGATGGAGGAAAATCTCGCGGGCATCCGCGTTGTCCGGGCGTTTTCGGCACAAGCCTATGAAATGGTAAAGTTCGACCGCGCCTCGAAAAACGCGCTCAAACTCGCCCACGAGCAGGTTGACGTTTACGTGCCCAATACGTCGGCAATGACCCTGGCCTTCTTTTTCGCCATGGGGTTGGTCCTCTGGATCGGTTGCAACAAGGTCATCGCCGGCCAGATCAGCGTTGGGACGCTCACGATGTTCCTGGCCTTCATGACGATCCTGCAAATGCCCGTCCGCCAGATCGGTCTGATGGTCAACGGCTTCGCCCGCGCCTACACTTGCGGTTCGCGCCTCTTCGGTCTGCTCGACCAGGACATCACGATCAGGGATGCTTCCACCGCCAGACCGCTTGAGATCGGGGAAGGCACTCTGCGCTTCGACAACGTCTCGTTTGCATATCCCGGCACCGGAAACCGCGCCATTCTGAAGAATATCACCTTTAGCGCCCGTAGGGGCGAGACGATCGCGATCGTGGGTCCGCCGGGTTCGGGAAAATCGACAATGGCTCACCTGATCCCCCGCTTTTACGATGTCACTGGGGGCACCATCATGCTTGACGGGCAGGACATCCGCGGGGTTACCCTTGCCACGCTTCGCCAAGCGGTCGCCGTCGTACAGCAAGATGCATTCCTGTTCACTACCACGATCGAGAACAACATCGCCTATGGCGACCCCTGGGCGAAGCAACAGCGGATCGAGCGCGCTAGCGAATCCGCCCAGTTGCACAATTACATTCTTGGCCTCCCCGCGGGCTACAAGACGGTCGTCGGCGAACGTGGCGCCTCTCTCTCTGGCGGCCAGCGCCAGCGTCTCACCATAGCTCGCACGATGATGTTGCGCCCATCAATCGTCATTTTCGACGACGCAACGGCCGCGATCGACGCCGCCACCGAGCAGCGCATCCGCGCGGCGATACGGCGTTTCGCCAAGGATAGGGTGACGATCATCATCGCCCACCGGCTCAGTTCGCTCAAGCACGCCGACCGGATCCTGTTTGTCGACGATGGCGAGATCGTGGAACGCGGCACCCATCAGGAGCTTTTGGCCCAGCGCGGGCGCTATAAGGCCCTTCATGATCTTCAGTTGCGCCCGGAAGATGACATTGCGACCACGTACAGAGGCGCGCCCTGATGGCCAAGGTGCACGCCAGCGAAATCGAAACCGAACCCCATGACAGCGGTAGGCGCCCCCCGCGCGCGGTTGTCGGCTCCCACCGCGTCGAGGAGGAGATGTTCGGCCGGGCTTTCGACAAGAAGATCATTCGCCGCATCTGGGCCTTCGTTCGCCCCTACCGAGCCATGGCAGTCGCCTCGGTTGCCGCATTGCTGGTTTTCACTGGCACGCAGCTTCTCATCCCGCTGATCATCCGCTACGCGATCGACCACGCCATAACTCCGGCAGGCGTTGATCGCTCGGCCGTTCTCGCGGCAGCCGGCGCGTTTGCGCTCGCCATTCTGGTTAATTTCGCCGCCGCCTACGCGCAGGAAACCGTGGTGGGGAAAATGGCCGAGAACGTCCTCTTCGACATCCGGCGCGCAATGTTTACCCATCTGCAGAAGGTATCGCTCTCCTTCATGGACAAGACCGAGGTCGGACGACTGATGTCCCGCCTTCAAGGCGACGTCAACTCTATCCACGAATTCCTCGAAACCTCAATCTACTCCGTAGGCGATATCGCGCTTCTCTTCGGCATCGTGTTCGTAATGCTGTGGGTCAACTTCAGCCTCGGCTTCCTGACGCTCTCGGTCTTGCCGGCCCTGTTGATGATCCGCATCGTATGGCTGCCGCGTGCCCGCGAGGCCTTCATGGCTGCACAGGAGACCAACTCAGTAGTCAACGGCGCGTTGGCCGAAGCCATTCACGGCGTGCGCACCGTCCAGTCCATGGACCGCCAGCAGGTAAACTTCCTACTGTATGACGACAAAGCACATGCCGACCTCAGGACACACCTGGTCGCTGCCAGGTATGCACAGGTCATGGTGCCGATCGTCGATGGCCTCACCGGTCTCGCCATGGCCGTCGTCATTGTGGTCGGAGGCTCCACGATCGTGAATGGCGGCATCGATGTGGGGGTATTGGTTGCCTACATATTTTATATCCAACGCTTCTTTGACCCAATTCGCTCACTTACTGCGCAATATTCCGTCATGCAGCGCGCAATGGCCTCCGGCAAGCGCCTGACCGATGTGCTCGACGTCAGGATCGAGATCCAGGACAAACCGGATGCCAGGATTCTTGCGCCCGAAATGGACGGCTCGGTCGAGTTCAGGAACGTCACGTTCGGCTACGAGCCCAACCATCCGGTGCTGAAAAACGTCTCCTTCCGGGTCAATCCCGGCGAGACGGTCGCCTTGGTCGGGCCGACCGGCTCTGGTAAATCGAGCGCGATGGCCCTCGTCCACCGCTTCTATGATGTTCAGCAAGGCCAAGTGCTGGTCGGCGGACATGATGTACGCGATCTCACCCAGGAATCGCTCGGCACCCAGATTGCCATGGTGCTGCAGGAGCCGTTTCTGTTCACCGGGACGGTTGTCGAGAATATCCGCTATCACAAGACGGAAGCCACGCGCCAGAAGGTGATCGAGTCCGCCAAGGTGGTCGGCGCCCACGACTTCATCATGAGCCTTCCCGACAGGTATGAAACTCAACTCGGCGAACGCGGCGGCAACCTTTCTCTCGGCCAGCGCCAGCTTGTCAGTTTCGCCCGCGCTCTCGTTGCCGACGCCAAAATCCTTGTTCTTGACGAGGCCACCGCCAACATCGACAGCTACACGGAAATGCTGATCCAGAAGGCTCTGAGAAAACTCCTGGAAGGCCGCACTGGCCTTGTCATCGCTCACCGGCTCGCCACAATCCGTGATGCCGATCGCATCATCGTGCTTCAGAATGGCCAGGTTGTTGACACCGGCAACCACGACAAACTGATGGCTATGGGTGGGCTCTATTCCAAACTCTACAATCTCAACTACTCGTCCTTCGACGACATTCCCGAAGAGGAAGCCGATCCGACCGGACAAGCCGCCTCTCGTACCTGATGCCTCGCGGGCCGTATCTGACAGTCCACTACTTTAGGCGCACCGGCGAAAGCCGCGGATCAAGCGAGTGAAGGGAAGCCGTCTGGGCGAGCTTCGGTCGTATTATAACCCAAGCCGTTTCCGATCAGACAACCGCCTCCTCGCCTTAAAGCCCCTGTACGAGAGGAAGCTGTGCCGAACGAGACCGAAGCGGCCGTCACCAAAACAGCGGATAGGATCTGCGACGATCAATTGCTTCGATGCCATTCGGCACAGTTCGCCGGGCGACATGGAGCTCCTAGGTTTAACGACCTTGAACTGCCTGCTTATGTCCTCACCAAGGTCATCTTACCCGAGCCGGACTTCCCATGACCTTCGCCCCTGCGGAACATCTCGGGTGACCACGCTGCCAGCGCCCACGACCGCATCATCGCCAATCGTGACGCCCGGCAGAATGATTGCTCCATTGAGGATCTTATAGCCGGTCTTGCGCGAGATGCCGAAATCCCGGCACAGCACCGCCATCTTCTCTCCATCCAGAACCCGCGCGACGAACTTCAGCAGCTCATCCATCTGGCTACACTCCTTCCAAGGCACCCTTGCTCTCCTTGCAAAGGGCCGAAAATGTAACCCACTGTAGTGCACCCCGATTCTGAGACACGAGAAGGGTAACAGTTCTCCATTAAGGAGAGCTGATGAGGAAAGAAGATCCGGGGCGGCGGTTCAGTCGCGA
>NZ_FUIG01000052.1:0-1842 GCF_900149755.1 Mesorhizobium delmotii
CACCCGAGGGGTGCACTTCACTACAGCAATAGTTCCGATGTGCTCGAGAATCTTGCGCGGCCGAGACTTGTGGGTCGAGGGAAGACTGTTCCGATCGCTGAAGATACGAACCGGCGTGTGCTGACTTTCGCATTATTATTTGCACCGGAACATTCATCATCACAATGAAGGGCGAAAAGAGTCGCTGGGGTCGAGTATAAGCAGAACCAGCGGACGCGTCAGAATTTTCGCGACATCAAATAGATGTGTTGGCTGGGAGAGCAAAAATGGTGGGTCCGCGAAAGTGGTTGCGGAGGCTGAGTGCGCCGAACGCGCCGCCAAGACAGGTTAGGTTGAAATAACTTCGTGCGACTACATCGATCCGGCAACTAATCCATATGCTGCCTGGGGGCATCACTATCAGAAAGTTGGTCCGCTGGTCTGACTGATGGCCGGCGTTTGGCAACAGCAGTACGAGCATTTGTTTCCGCGGATCAAATGTAAGTAGCTGTTCCTTTTGTGCAACACGCATTCTCCCCGATGCTTTCAAGTTAATTAAAATCATCGCGGTCCGTTAACAACGTTTCTTATTGACAATTGAATGAAATCATATTCAACATTACTAACAAAAGGTAAATTTGGGGCGTTGGGGAGGAAGTGTTATGGGCGCGAATGGTGACGACAATTATGTTGGCACGGCCACTGACTACAATGACAAATTGATCGGGGGTTCTGGGGCCGACGCGCTTTCAGGGGAGGGAGGAAACGACGTTCTCAATGGTGGTTCCGGTGCAGATATCCTGGATGGCGGCAGCGGTATTGACAGCTTGCTAGGCGGTTCGGGCGCTGACACCCTTGTTTTCGTATCGTACGAGAATCAGTACAAACTCCAGGGAACCATATATGACGATGGTATCGCGCAATTCGGCGTAACGACGTTCAGCGGGTACGATAGTTACGATGGTGGAAATGGTACTGTAAAAGGTGGTACCACCGAGATTGACACGCTAAAAATTGTAATCAGCGTACAGCAGTCTAACGATGTTGCCTTTATGGCAGCCCTAAATGCCGAGATTAACTATTTTAACAATGTTTGGCTACCGGCCCATGTCAACAAAAGCACAGGGCAGGCAGATCAATCGATTTATGAATTCCAGAGCATAAATCTGAAAATTTCTGCAATCGAAAAACTCTCGCCCGTCGTGATCGATCTCAGCACCAATCGTGCACCGGTGAACACCGTACCGTCCGGGGTACAATTGACCGATGAGGACGTATCAAAGGCGATTCCAGGGGTTTCGGTTTCAGATCCTGATGGTGGTACGTTAACGACTACCGTTTCAGTTCTGCACGGTTCTCTAAACGTCTCGAGTAGCCCGCTCGTGACCGGCAACGGCACCAATTCGGTGACCATTGTTGGCTCCGCAGCGGACATCAATTTAATTCTATCCGGTCTGACTTACACGGGAAATGGAGATTTTAACGGTTCAGATACGCTAACAATCACTACACGGTGACCTCGGGCGGCGTCACCGAGACCGCAACGGTCAACGTCACCGTCAACGCGGTCGCCGACATCGCCGACGACACCGCCTCGGGCGACGAGGACACGGCGATCACCACCACGGTGCTGGCCAACGACAGCTTCGAGGGCACGCCGGCGGTCACCGCGGTCACCCAGGGCGCCAACGGCGCGGTCGTCGTCAATGCCGACAACTCGGTCACCTACACGCCGAACGCCGACTTCAACGGCACCGACAGCTACACCTACACGGTGACCTCGGGCGGCGTCACCGAGACCGCAACGGTCAACGTCACCGTCAACGCGGTCGCCGACATCGCCGACGACACCGCCTCGGGCCC
>NZ_FUIG01000052.1:1852-30244 GCF_900149755.1 Mesorhizobium delmotii
CTACACGGTGACCTCGGGCGGCGTCACCGAGACCGCAACGGTCAACGTCACCGTCAACGCGGTAAATGCAGCGCCGGTGACCGTGAATGACAAGCTTGTTATATCCAATGGCACAACAGCAGTATTTTCTGCCGCTGTTCTTCTGGGCAATGATACGGACGGCGACTTGGATAAATTGCAAATAGTGTCTGTATCTGGGGCGAATGTTACGTACAACGCTGTCAGTCAAACCATAACGTACAATGCAGGCCCTCTATCGAACAATGCGGTCAATGCCGGATCCTTCACGTATCAGGTATCAGATGGAAACGGAGGCCTAACCACGGGCACTGTATCGATTGATACAGTCAACGGAGACAATGTAAATCTGCTAACTCAGTACGCAACCCCAGCGTCTTATCAGGCATCCTACATCGATAGCGGAAATGGCACTGACGTCGACGACGGTGGTCCCTCAATTGACATACTCATTGGAGGCGCTGGTACAGATACCCTTCGAGGCGGTGCCGGGAGCGACATACTTCGAGGCGGCGCCGGAAGTGATACAATCGATGGGCAAGGTGCCGGGACCGATATCGACCTCATCGATTTTTCAGACGGAACGGCAGGGCTCAATTTCACCTTGGTTCAGAGCGCGAGCAACACAGTTTTCAACGCTAGCGCCGCGAACCTTGGAACCGACACATACAAAAATATCGAAGGTGTGATCGGGACGAATTTTGCCGATACACTCACCGGGTCGGCTTTCAACGACGTGCTCATCGGCGGCGGCGGAAACGACACGATCAATGGTAACGCAGGAGCGGACCGTATCCAGGGTGGCCTCGGCAAGGACACCATGACCGGCGGCGCCAATGCGGATACTTTCGTTTTCCTTGCGCCGAATGAAATGCCGATTGGATCCGGCAACCGAGACGTGATCATCGATTTCAGCCAGGCGGAAAGCGACAAGATTGATTTGTCGACCGTCGACGCAAAGACACAGGGGGGATTTGTTGGCGATCAGGCATTTACTTTCGTCGCCAATGCGACTCCTGCAATCGATCCCGGAGTCCAGGCAAACAGCATCACTTGGTATCATGATACTGTCAACAATGTCACAATCATACACGGCGATGTAGACGGGAACACAACGGCCGATTTCGAGATCCAGCTTTCGGGCCTCGTTACTCTCACAGCCGACGATTTCCATCTGTGAAACGAGCACCGACGATGACCGGTCTCGGCCCGCTTAGGACGTTACGCCAGCAAGTGCGCAAGCCCATCTGCGCACTTGCCCTGTTCAGTTGCGTGGTCAATCTTCTACTGATGACCGGCCCTTTGTTCATGCTGCAGGTCTATGACCGAGTGCTTTCCAGCGGCAGTGTTCAAACGCTGGTAGCACTTGTAATCCTGGTCGTCGTGCTTTTCGCATTCATGGGGACGCTTGACGCAATGCGATCGCGCGTTCTTGCCCGCCTTGCCGGGCGCCTTGACGAAATTCTGCGTGGACCGGTCTTTTCTGCAGTTCAATCGGATGCGTGGCGGGGCGCGGGAAACGCCGGCCCGTCGATCCGCGATCTTGAGACAATTCGCAGTTGGATCTCCGGCCCGGGACCGGCGATGTTTTTCGATGCGCCGTTTGTGCCGCTTTATATCGGCGTGATTTTTCTGCTGCACATATGGCTCGGATGGTTCGCGGTGGGCGCTGCATCGGTGCTTGCTTGTTTTGCCGTTGCAAATGAATGGCTTACCCGCGGACCGCAACTCGCAGCTTCCACCGCCGCCGAGTCAGCCCAGCGCCTTGCAGAAGAAAGCCGGCGTCAGGCTGCGCCTGCCGTCGCGCTAGGCATGGAATCCAATCTGCGGTCGCTCTGGGAATTGAAGGTCGAAGAAGCGGTGCTTCTGTCGAACGGACTTTCCGACAGGCTCGGAACGCTGTCGGCGATGTCGAAAGCGACACGACTCCTGTCACAGTCGGGCGTACTGGCCATCGGGGCCTATCTAGCCATCGGCCAGGAAATCAGCGGCGGAGTGATGGTTGCCGCGTCCATACTGCTAGCGCGCGCGCTTTCACCTATCGAGCAGGCCATCGTCCATTGGCGTGGCGTGCTGGTGGTGGTGCGTTCGTCCCGCAGGGTCGCCCAGTTGCTCAATGCGACCCAAGTAACGGCGTCGGATCCAATGGAGCTTCCACCCCTCAATGGAACGGTGTCGGTTTCGGATGTTGTCTGTGTGGCTTCCTCACGGAAGGAACCGCTGCTTGCCGGTATCTCCTTCAAGGTGAACCCGGGTGACGGCCTTGGCATCATCGGACCCTCGGGCGCGGGCAAGACAACGCTTGCACACGCAATACTTGGGATTGCGCCTCTCGTCAGAGGCGAAATCCGGATAAGCGGTTCGACCCACGACCAGTGGAACCGCGATATACTCGGGCGCCAACTCGGCTATTTGCCGCAGGATGCGGTGTTGTTTCCAGGTTCGGTAGCCAGAAACATCTCGCGATTCGAGCCGAATGCAGATGCGAAGGCCGTTCTTCACGCCGCCAAGCTCGCCGGTGTTCACGAACTGATCTTATCATTCTCCAATGGATACGGGACCTTGGTCGGCCAGGGCGGCGTGGCGCTGTCCGCGGGAGAGCGCCAAAGAATCGCGCTGGCCCGCGCACTCTATGGTGATCCTGCACTTGTTGTTCTCGACGAGCCTAATTCGAACCTAGACGCCGAGGGCGACCAAGCCCTTTCGCAGGCGATCAAAGCGACGCGCGACCGCGGCGCAACAATCATTGTGATCGCCCACCGCCCAAGCGCAATCAATGCAGTCAACATGCTGCTTTATCTGCGCAGCGGCAAACAAGTCGCCTTCGGCCCGAAAGACGAGGTCCTTCGACAAGTCACCCGGGCGGTCGTACCGGAGCCGCACCAAGGTAACAATGTTACCGTGATGAGGGCCGGCAATGAGTGACGACCGCGAAAGCAATTTTTCTATTTCGCTCAGACGGACACAACGAGCCGGAATTGCGGTCGTAGCAACTCTCGTTCTCGTTCTCGGCGGCTGGGCCGCGACCGCAAGCATTTCGGGTGCGGTGATCGCGCCAGGCCAAATCGTTGTTCGCTCAAACGCGAAAAAGGTGCAGCATCTCGAGGGAGGAATTGTCCTTGAACTGAACGTGGAGAATGGCCAACGGGTGCATGCAGGCGATGCGATCATGAGGCTTGACCCATCTGAGCCCCGTGCGCGGCTGGCAATCATTATTGCACAGTTGGCCGAATTGGAAGCCGAACTAAAGAGACTCGAAGCGGAACGCGACGGACATTCCGTGTTGGAGTTTCCTTCAGAACTTGTAAAGTTGATGCCGAAATCTGAACTTGAGCGTATATTTGACAGTCAGCAAAAGCTTATTGCGTCGCGCTTGGAAGTTGTTGCAGGGAAAAAGCGTCAACTTGCTGAACAGGTCAATCAAATCAAAAATCAGATCAGCGGCATGGAAGCCCAACTCGAAGGCAGAAAACGGCAGCTGGCGATCGCGGCTGCGGAGCTCGAGACAATGCAGGGTCTGCTAAAGGATGGATTGGTTCAGAGAAACCGCGTCTTGGACCTTGAACGTGAAAAGGCAGACGTAGAGGGCGATATTGGCCGGCTCGTTGCCGAAATCGCGAAACTGAGAGGAGCTGTCAGCGAAGTGGGACTTAGAGCAATACAAGTCGACGACGACTGGCGCTCCGAAGTGCTGACTGCGATTGCGGAAGTAAGAACAAAGGTCGGATCACTTCGCGAGCAGCGCCAAGCTGCGCAGGAGCGCATTGACCGGATCGATGTAATCGCGCCGCAGTCGGGATTCGTGCATGAGCTAGCCATTCACACGGTCGGCGGAGTGGTCGGTCCGGGCGAGACGCTAATGCTCATTGTTCCAGAGTCGGATCCGCTGGTTCTCCGTGCACGGGTCCGTCCTCGTGACATCAACGCGATCTGGGTCGGCCAACCCGTGCGGGTCCGCCTGTTGTCATTTAATCAGAAAACCACGCCAGAGGTGAACGGACAGGTCGCTATGATCGGCGCAGACCTCTCGACTGATGCCCAGTCCCGTCTTCAGTTCTTCGAAGTCGACATTGTGCTCAATTCTGCTGACCTGGCGAGGCTAGATGCCCATGATCCGATCCGCCCCGGTATGCCTGCTGAGGCTTTCATTCAGTCGGGCGAGAAAACTGCCCTGGCTTATCTGCTCAACCCGTTGACTGAACAGGTCAACAAAGCCTTCAGAGAGTAGTGCAAGGGCGGCGATAGCGTCAAAGCTGACGCCGCAGGCGAAGTTCATCGTTTTCGTCGACTTCGTTGAGATTGCCCGGCCGAAATTTTCCTGAAGGCACTTCGCAGGTCAGAGGGAAACCGATAGCCCACCGTCAACGGCCAGTACATGTCCGTTGACGTAGGCGGCAGCGTCGGAGGCGAGAAACACCACGGCTCCGCCGAGCTCCTCAGGCTGGGCCCAGCGGCCCGCCGGGGTTCGTGTCTCGACCCATTTGGTGAAGGCCTCGTCGCTCATAAGTGCGGTGTTGAGCTCGGTGGCGAAGTAGCCGGGGGCAATCGCGTTAACGGTGATGCCGTGACGGCCCAGCTCAGCGGCAGTGGAGCGTGTCAGCCCGTGCAGGCCCGCCTTTGCAGCCACATAGGCGTGAATGGTGGGACGGCCAAGTATCGCTGCAACCGATCCGGTGTTTATTATGCGCCCGAACTTGTTTGGCAGCATCAGGCGCACCGCGTCGCGCATCATGCGGAAGCAAGCCGACAGATTGACAGCAATCACTTGGTTGAAATCCTCGTCCTGCCATTCGACCAACGGACTTCGATGCTGGATGCCGGCGTTGTTGACCAGAATATCGAGGCGGCCGTGGCGTTCGACGATTCCTTCGAGCGACGCCCTTGAGATCGCCGCGTCGGTGACATCGAACGGCAGGGCTTCGGCCCCGATCCTTTCGGCCGCCGCAGCGAGGGCGGCCGGATCGCGGGCATTGACGATCACTGTCGCGCCGTTTTCCGCAAGTGCCTTGGCCATGGCGAAGCCGAGACCACGCGAAGCACCCGTGACCAACGCGACACGGCCGTTGAGCGAGAACAATTCCGACATTGATATCCCCTACAAAAGGGCGGGAGTTTTCTCCCGTCCAATAGCGCTATTTGGCGATGCAGGTATCCGCTGTCTCCGGAGTGCAAATGTCAAGGCCGGTGTGGGTCGGGTCGCCCGGCGGAGCCTTGCCGTCCTTCATGTCCTTCAGCATCGTCTCTAGCCCATTTCGAACGGCCGCTGGCCGGCCTGGCCAAGCAAGAAACCTTCCTTCACAATCTTTTATTCGAAGGAGACCGGCATCCATTGTTGGAGGGGGGCAGGTGACCCCTGAGCAGATCGTCACTGCGCCGGCTTCGATTGGAACGAGCTTCGGTTCCGACTATCCAGGGTCAAAGCAGAGATGTCCCGCGGGTCTTGACCGACCGGCCTTTGAGGCGGCGAAGGATCTGAAACATGTTCAGGCCTATATAGAACAGTTCCAGGCAACCACGTTAAGCATTGGCCCCGGCCGGCTGTAAAAAATAGCATTTTTCGAGGGCGAACAGTTCAGGCGCGGGCGTGGATTGCGGGGTGGGCCGCGGAGTTCGGCGCCGAAGTGATGACGGCAACCGAAAGAATGGGACTTGCCATGTTGTAGGATGACCGTATGATCGGACCCATGACTACGGTTCATCCATCTCTTCAACGCGAAGCTTCCGGCGCAATTGTTGAGCTGCCCGCGCAGTTGGCGGGTGATGCGCGGATAGACGGACGGTCGCCACTGGCAGAGCGCTACCTCCTCGATTGGGGTCGCGACAGGCGCGGAAGTGCCCGCTTCATCGTGCGTCCAGGATCCGTGGCAGACGTCCAGGCGTTTGTGAGATGGTGCTCGCAGAGCGGTGTCGCTATTGTCGTGCAGGGTGGCAATACCGGACTTGCAGGTGGCGCCATTTCCGACAGTTCGGACTACGCAGTGCTGTCGCTTGAGCGTCTCAATCGGATACGCTGCGTCGATCCGCTGGACTTCACGCTGCAAGCTGACGCCGGTGCCGTGCTGCAGGACGTCAAGGACGCCGCTGAAGCATCCGACATGACCTTCCCTCTCGCGCTTGGTGCGCAGGGATCGTGCACGATCGGCGGCAATGTTGCGACCAACGCCGGCGGCATCAATGTGCTGCGGTACGGCATGACGCGTGATCTGGTGCTCGGGCTTGAGACGGTCCTGCCGGACGGCACGCTGTGGAACGGCATGAACGGGCTGCGCAAGGACAATCGCGGCTACAGCCTGAAGCAATTGATGATCGGTTCGGAAGGAACGCTCGGGGTCGTCACGGGCGTCGAAGTAAGGCTCTCGCCCCGGCCGACGCAGGTCGAGACCGCCTATGTCGGACTGGGCAGCTTCCGCCAGGCATGCGAACTGTTCCGGATGGCGCGGCATTTCTGCTCCGATCTTCTCAGCGCGTTTGAGGTCATCGGCGAGGAGTGCCTGCCGCTGGCCCATCTCATCGATCCGAACCTGCGCTCACCGTTGACACAACAATGTCCGGTTCATGCGATCGTCGAAGTCGCCTGTGGGCCAGGGATAGACGCCGGCGGACTTCTTGAAACCATGCTGGCGCGCGCCCTTGAGACCGACCTGATCAAGGACGGTGTCGTCGCGCAAAGCCGCTCCCAGGCCGCCGCATTCTGGGCCATCCGTGAGGGGCTGGTCGAAGGGCAGGCGCGGCGCGGCTTTCATGTCCGCACCGACCTTTCGGTTCGCCTCAGCGAAGTGCCGCAGCTGATCGAGCAAGCACGCGCGTGCATCGTGCGCGAGTGGCCAGGCTGGACTTCGCTGGCCTATGGCCACGCGGGCGACGGGAACATCCATTTCAACGTGCTGCCTCCCATAGGTTGCGATCCCGGCGAAGCGAGGACCGCAGGGCAGGCGGTTTTGACCAGTCTCTATGAAGTGGTCGGCGCGCTCGGCGGCTCGTTCAGTGCCGAGCATGGTGTGGGTCGCAGCCGCAGTCAGGTGTTCTGGGCCGGCCTGTCGCAACGCGAACGGCAGCTTCATACCGCGATCAAGGCAGCCTTCGATCCGGCAGGCCTGTTCAATCCCGCGTGTCTCATGCCTGATCCGGGCGATTTTTAAGGGAAAGCCGCATGAAACAGCGTTCGTCCATCATCGGCAGCGTGGAGGCGCTTCCGCATCGCGTCGCTTCGCATCTGAGCCGCGAGATCGAGGGCGGCGACATCATCCCGGGAGCCCGGCTTCCCACCGAAAGCCAGCTCGCCGACAAGTTCGGCGTCAGCCGCAATGTTGTCAGGGAAGCGATCGCGCAGCTTCGCGCCGATGGCATGATCGAGGCGCGTCAGGGGGTGGGCGCATTCGTCATGGCGCCGGAACAGCGGACGGCCATCCGGATCGACCGCGAAGCGCTAAAGGACCAGCGCAACCTGGAGCAGCTCTTCGAGCTGCGCAGCATTCTGGAGACCGAATCCGCCACACTCGCCGCGGCGCGCTGCGCATCCGATGATCTTGACGCAATCAAGGCTGCGCTGGACCGCATGGGCGGCGAGGAGCGCTGGGAGGATGGCAGCATCGAGGCCGATCTGCTTTTCCATCGGGCGATCGCCCGGGCCACCGGCAATAGCTACATCTACACCTTCATTTCCTTCGTCTGCGAGCAGATCCGCCAGTCGATCCACTATGCCCGCCTCACCAATCCGCTCCACGACCTGGTCGAGGTCAATGTCGCCGAGCACGTGCGAATCTACGACGCGCTCGCCGCGCATGATCCGCAGGCTGCCGGCGAGGCGATGCGCCGGCACATCGACGGCGCGGCAGCGCGGGTAGGCGTCGAACTCACCGCGAAGATCAATCGAGGCAAATGACCATGTCGCTCGGGCAGACCAAGGCAATCACCGACATATGCCTCCTCGTCGAGGATATCGACCGCACCATCGACTTCTATACGCAGAAGCTCGGCTACCGGATCAGACGCCGCGCCGAGGGCTTTGTCGATTTTCATTCCGAGCGTGTGACGCTCGCCGCATGGGAACTGGATCACATCAATCGCCACTGCGGCGTCTCGAATGTCCGTTCACCGAAGCATGCGCACAAGGCGTGCGTTGCCATGGAACTCGAAAGCGCCGGCGAGGTCGACTGGCTCTATACCGAACTGTCGGACAAGGGAGTGCCGTTCGTCGGGCCGCCCGGCGACTATGTCTGGAACGCGCGCTGCGCCTACTTCCACGACCCGGACGGGACGCTGTGGGAGCTCTACGCCTGGACCGGCGCCGGGCCGGGCGACTATCACGACACGCAAGTGTGATTGGATCGCGACGGCCTCGCAAGAAGGGCCGCGCCGCATGCAAACAGTCCAACAAGGAGCAAGAAGATGAGTGGGAACACATCGCAATGGAATCGCAGATCGATCCTGAAGGCCGGCGCCGCCGGCCTGGCGGCTTTCGGGCCGGGACTTCAGCTGTTTGGCGCCAGCGCCTCGGCAGCTGCCAAGCTCGTCGTCCAGTATGACTGGCTGATGTCGAACGGCCAGATCGGCGACGTGGCAGCCGTCGCCAATGGCTACTTCACAGAAGCCGGGCTCGAAGTCGAGTTCAGCCCCGGCGGACCGAACGCCGCCACCGTGCCGCCAGTGGTGTCCGGTGCCGCCCAGCTCGGCCAATTCTCGGAATCGCCTCAACTCTATGCCGCGCGGGCGAGCGGCGTCCCGGTGAAGATCATCGCCTGCGGCTATCGCACCGGGCCTTATGCGCTGACGTCGAAACCGGCGAAGCCGATCCGGTCGGCGGCGGACCTGAAGGGGATGCGGATCGGCACGCAGCCGACCGCGCGCTTCGCCATCGACGCGATGCTCGCGAAGAACGAGATCGATCCTTCCGAGGTCACCATCGTCAATGTCGGGTTCGACAAGGCGCCGCTGGTTCGTGGCGACGTGGATGCGATCGGCGGCTGGATCACCAACACGCAGGCGCTCAGCGTCGTCGGCGATGATCGCATCGATCTGCTGTTGTCGGAGCTGGGCCTGGCGTCCTATGCCGACGTCTACTTCGCGACCGACAGCGCCATCGAATCCGATTCCGCGACCCTGGCAAAATTCATCGGCGCGGTCGCCAAGGGGTGGGGCTGGGTCCACGCCAATCCCGAGCAGGCGGTCGACAAGCTCGTCGCGGCCTATCCCGAGATCGACGCAGGCTGGGAAAAGAAGACGATCCCCCTGGTGCTGAAACTGTCGTTCGACGACAACACGAAAAAGGATGGATGGGGCACGTTCGATCCTGCCTCGATCGAGAGCCAGATCGCGCTGCTTGACCAGATTGGCCAATACCCGAACGGCAGGCCGAAGGCCGAGGACGTCTATACGACGAAGATTCTCGAACTCAGTGCGGCTGAACGGCCGAAGCTCGGCGCGCCCGCCGCTTGATGGCCGCGCCGGCCATCGAAACCTCCGGGCTCGACGTCGGCTATCCCGGCCGGCCGTCGCCCGTGACGGTGATCTCCGGCCTCGAACTGACAGTCGAGGCCGGGACGTTGCTGTCGATCCTAGGGCCTTCGGGCTGCGGAAAGTCGACGTTTCTGCGGGTTGTCGCCGATCTGCTGGCGCCACTTGCGGGCACGATACGCGTGATGGGCGAAACGCCGTCGGCGGTACGCTCCGGCCGCGGCGTGGGCTTCGTCTTCCAGGACTCGACCCTTTTGCCGTGGCGCACGGCGCGCGAGAATGTACGGCTGCCGATCCAGGTGGGCCGCCGCAGCCTGTCGCGCATGATAGACGACCGGGCCGACGAACTGCTCGAACTCGTCGGCCTGTCGGCGCTCAGTGAGCGCCTGCCGCATCAGCTCTCCGGCGGACAACGCCAAAGGCTGGCGATCGCCCGGGCGCTGCTTGGCGAGCCACGCCTGCTTCTGATGGACGAGCCGTTTGGTGCGCTTGACGAGATCACCCGCGATCGCCTCAACGACGAACTGCTGAACCTTTGGCGGCGGACCGGAACGACAGTGCTGTTCGTCACGCATTCCATTGCCGAAGCCGTCTATCTCGGACAGCGCGTGATCGTGCTTGCCGCCCATCCCGGCCGGATTGTCGCCGACCACGACCTTCGTCCGCTGAAGGGGCCGGACAACAGATGCTCGCGCGAGGATCCGGCGATCGTCGCGGCAATGGCCAGGATGCGCTCCGCCCTTGGAGCGGCCTCGTGAACCGAGGCCCGCTTTCGCCGTTCGCACAAACCGTGCTGCCGATCGTCGGCGCCGGCTCGCTCGTTCTCGCATGGCAATTCCTGCTGCCGCTCGCCGGCGTGCCGGCATACATCGTTCCGACGCCGACCGCGATAGCGGGCGTGTTTGCCAGGAACGGATCGCTTCTCCTGTCGAACCTCTGGCCGACGGCCATCGAGGCGCTCTCCGGCTTCGTGCTCGGCAACCTCGCCGCAGTGCTGCTGGCGGTCGTCTTCGTGCACAGCCGTACGCTTCAGGCTGCCTATTTTCCGGTCGTGCTGTTCTTCAATACGATCCCGGTGCTTGCGCTGGCCCCGGTCGTCATCCTCATCTTCGGCCTCGGCATGCTGCCCAAGATCGTGATCGCGGCAGTGATCTGTTTCTTCCCGACGCTCATCAACATGATCCGGGGGCTGGAATCGGCGAGCCCCAGCGAGCACGAGCTGTTCCGCGTGCTGTCGGCGACGCGCTGGGAAATATTCTGGCGCCTGCGCCTGCCGCGCGCGCTGCCAATGCTTTTCGCCTCGCTGCGGATCGCCTCGGCGACCGCGGTGATCGGCGCGATCGTTGGCGAATGGATCGGCTCCGACAAAGGTCTCGGCGCGCTGATCATCCAGGCGACCTTCAACTATCAGTCCGACCGGCTCTACGCCGCCATCGTGCTCTCATCGCTTTTGTCGATCGGGTTCTTCATGACGGTCGTTGCCGCTGAGCGATGGTCCGTTCGCTACCGTTGACCTGCTGGCTCTCAGGGATAGGCTGAGTCAACTTGTCCATGGCAGAGGAGACGATCTCGGCCATCCTTACCGCGCTGGGATTGAGCGCCTTGGTGTCACGCACCGAAACGGAGAGCAGTTCGAAGACACGCGCGCCGGCGATCGGCGCGAAGTAAAGCTGGCCTGCCTTGACCTCGCTATAGACGTCGACCGACGTGAGCACTCCTACACCTGCTCCGCGCATCACCATCGACTTCAGCATTATGATGGAATTGGTCACGACCGCTTCTGCGGCCGGCCTGCGCGTGCGCCCCAGCATGGCGTCCACGATTGGCCGGATGCTCAGCGTGCCATCGGCAAGCACTAGAGGATATTCAAGGAGCGCGGAAAGCGGCACTTCCTGTTCCCGCGCCAGACGATGGCTCGGCGGCATGACGGCGCCGAGTTCCACCCGGATCTCGTGGACTATCTTCAAACCCGTGTCGCGCGGCATGTTGAAGGCGACCGCGAGATCGATCTCGTTGGAGAGGAGTTGGGCCGCGATCTCCGCCGTGCCGTCCACGACCGCCCGCATCGTAGCGTCCGGATGCTCCTGCTGCAGCTCGCCGAAAGCACGAGGCAGGAAGTCGGCGGCCAGGCATTCCATCACCCCGATCCGCACCAACTCTCCGTTCTGGCCCTTCAGGCCTTCCACGGAGGCGCGGGCGCGCTCGTAGTCGCGCTGCCAGGCACGGATTTGATCGACGAGGATCTTTCCCGCCTCGGTCAGCCGCATGCCGCGCGGAACGCGCTCGAACAGGAGCGTCCCAAGCTCAGCCTCCAGATTGAGGATCTGGCGGTTCACCGCCGAGGGGGCGGCATTGACGCGTTCCGCCGCCCTGCGGATTGATCCGTAGCGGGCCACCATTTCGAGCAGCCGCGCCGACTGCGTGATCAAGGGCATCCTGCGTTCCTTCCCGCCTGTTCTAATTATGCGCACACCATGCGCGAGTCTATGCGCTTGTCGTCATCGCGCGGAAAACTTAGCTTCGACAGCGGAACTGATAAGAAAGGGCGACAATGGAGCGGGATCTGATACTGGCCGCAGACACGGTGATCACGATGGACGCGGAGCGCCGCGTCATCGAGGATGGAGCAGTCGTCGTGCGTTCCGGCAGGATCGCCGCCGTCGGCCAGAGGTCGGAGATCGAGAAGGCTTATCCCCGCACAGAACTCCGCCGGCTCAGGAATCGCCTCCTCATGCCAGGTCTGGTCAACGCCCATTGCCACTCCGGCATTTTGAGGGGCACGGCCGAGGGGCTGCCGGTCTGGGATTGGCTGCGCATGTACATTGATCCGATGCACCGCGTGCTTCGGCCCCGCGAGGCAGAGGCCGCCTCGTGGCTCTGCTATGCGGAGGCCGTCCTCTCCGGCACAACCACCATCGTCGATATGTGGCGCTATATGGATGGCAGCGCGCGGGCGGCGGCCGCGATCGGCAACCGTTCCGTGCTGGTGCCTTACGTGGGCGCGCATCCCGACTATGATTATTTCGAGACGTTCGATTCCAATGAAAAGCTGCTTGAAGAGTGGCATCACGGCGCCGACGACCGTATCCACGTCTGGGTCGGCCTGGAGCACGCCTTCTACTCCACCGAAGCCGGATACAGGCGCGCCATTGATCTCGCGAAAAAGTTCGACACGGGCTTTCACACCCACAGCAACGAGGCGCAGGCGGAAATTGTCGAAATGGACCGCCGTTACCAGCAGCGCCCCATCGAGGTGCTGCGCCGCTTCGGCCTGTTCGAGCCCAAAAACGTGCTGCTTGCCCACTGCGTTTGGCTCGATGACGAGGAGATCGGCATCATCGCCACGCATGGCATCGGCGTGGCGCACAATCCGGTCAGCAACATGAAGCTCGCGAGCGGGACGGCGCCCGTGGAAAAACTGCTTGCCGCTGGCGTGGCGGTCGGGATCGGCACCGATGGCGAGAAGGAGAACAACAATCTCGACATGTTCGACGACATGAAATGCACCTCGCTGCTCGCCAAGCTGCACAAGCTCGACGCCTCGGCTCTCGACGCCTGGGATGTCCTGCGCATGGGCACGATCTCAGGCGCGAAGGCCATTGGCCTTGATCATGAGATCGGCTCTCTCGAGCCTGGCAAGAAGGCGGACATCATCGCAGTCAGGACCGACACGCCGCGCATGACGCCGCTGATGAGCGGCCCCTGGTTCAATCTGCACCACAACCTTGTTCATGCGGTGCGCGGCAGCGATGTCGACCTGACGATGGTGGACGGAAAGATCATCGTCGAGAACGGCGTCCTTCTCACCGCCGACATACAGGACCTGATCGCGGAGGTGCATGCAGTGGTCCCGGACCTGTTCGCCCGGCGGGCGGATTACCTGGCGGTAAACCGGAACGGCGCCGTTAGTCCTGTTTAACGGCAAGAACAGGGGAAGCGCGACCAGGCGAGGGTTGGTCTTTCCTGCGTCGGCCTGTAGTATGACCAGTGCTTGCAGGGGATAGGGGGAGCTCGAGCGTGGGGCTGGGTCGGAATTTCCGCCGTTGGGGGATGTGGGCCTTCATTGCCGTCATGGTGCTTTCGCCGCATGCGGCGTCGGCCGACACCATTACGCCTGAGCGGATCACTGCCGCCCTGTCGAAGCTCGAGGCGCTCGCCGAAGGCGTCGTCGCGGATGGTGGGGTGCCTGGTCTCGCCATTGGGGTCGTGCATGGCGACAAGGTGGTCTTCGTCAAGGGGTTCGGCCATCGCGAGGCCGGCAAGCCGGAGGCGGTCGACGCCGATACGGTGTTCCAGATCGCCTCCCTCTCCAAGCCGGTCTCCGCAACGATAGTGGCGGCGCTGGTCAGCGAGGGCATCGTTTCCTGGGATGCGAAAATCGTCGATCTCGATCCGGCGTTCCGGCTGTCCGAGCCCTATCCGACCAGTGAACTCACGGTCCGCGACCTGTTTTCGCACCGCAGCGGACTTCCCGGCACGGCCGGCGACGACCTTGAGGACATTGGCTATGACCGTGCGGAGATCCTGCGTCGCCTGCGGTTCGTGTCGCCGTCGTCGAGCTTTCGTGCCGGCTACTCCTACAGCAATTTCGGACTGACCGAGGGCGCCGTCGCGGCCGCGAAGCCGACGGGCAAGCCTTGGGAGGAGATCGCCGAGGAGAAGCTCTACCGTCCGCTTGGAATGGCTTCGACCAGCTCCCGTCATTCGGACTTCATCAAGCACGCCAATCGCGCTGCGCTCCACGTCAAGATCGACGGCGTCTGGGCCGCGAAGGTAAAGCGCGATCCGGATGCGCAGGCGCCTGCGGGCGGCGTCAGCTCTACAGTACGCGATCTCTCGCAATGGGTGCGCCTCGTACTCGGCAATGGTGTCTATGCCGGCGAGACACTCATTAAAGCCGACGCGCTGGACCAGACGCATGTTCCTCTGATGGCGCGCGGCAGGAACCCCGTCTCAGGCGGCCAGTCCTTCTACGGTCTCGGCTGGAATGTCGAATTCGGCCGGCACGGCCTGAGCTGGGGTCATGCCGGCGCCTTCAGCGTCGGCGCACGCACCCTGGTGACGCTCTTTCCGGAGGAGAAGCTTGGCATCGTCATCGTCGCCAATGCCTTTTCGACAGGTGTGCCGGAAGGGCTGTCCGAGAGCTTCGCCGATCTCATCTTTGACGGAAAGGTCGAGAAGGATTGGGTCAAGGCATGGGACGATACCTATGCGAGCCTGTTCGGCCCGGCGGTCGCGGCGGCCAAGGCCACCTATGCCGCGCCACCGTCTCCCGCAAGGCCAGCCGGGCCGGCCAGTGCCTATAAAGGGCGCTATTTCAACGACTTCATCGGCGATGCGGTTGTGTCGGGTGAGGGTGACGGCCTTGTGCTCAAGGTCGGACCGGGCGGCGCCCGGTCCTATTCACTGGAGCATTTCGACCGCGACATGTTCCTGACCTATCCGGACGCCGAGACGCCGGACGCGCCGTCCGGTGTAAGCTTTGTCCTCGGCCCCAACGGCAAGGCGTCGGCCATGACAGTGGAATTTCTCGACGGCAATCATCTCGGCACGCTCGCGCGCGTGGGTGACTAGGGTCAAAACCACGCTTGTCCAGTTATCCCCCGGCATCAATACTGCCTCGACAAGGTCGGCCTTCCATGCTTCGGGTCTGCCGGAATCATCGAAGGAGAGCATCAAGGTGAACGAAGACGCCGCCACTCCAAGGCCTCTCGCGGAGATCGCCAGCTATCACGCCCATATCTACTATGACGGGCCGGCCGAGCGGCAGCATGCCGAATGGCTGCGCCTTCGCATCGGCGAACGTTTCCGCGTGCGCCTGGGCAACTGGCGCGACGAGCCGGTTGGCCCGCATGAGCAGGCCATGTACCAGGTCTCGTTCGCCACCGGAGCTTTCGCTACCCTCGTTCCGTGGCTGATGCTGAACCACGGCGGCCTGAGCATCCTCGTCCACCCGAACACCACTAACCCCAAGCGCGACCATCTGGTCGACCCGATCTGGATAGGCCGCCCGCTGGGGGTGCACGGCGAGGTTCTCGGCGAGGAGGATGAGGCGGAAGAGGCGCTGGAGGTGAATACGGAGCCGACGCTGGGGGCATAGGGGAGGACGAATTATTGCTGGTGGCGGCCTTGGCCAAAGACAACTGTCCGCCTTGGGGCCGACAGCGGACGGTCTGCTTGATGGTAGGTTAAGCCGGAGATCAGACGAAAGCGTTCGAAGCTATACCGAACTTGGCAAGGATTATACCTACGCCTCGAAGGCCGAGGCTGAGATTTTTTGCCCTACCTGCGGAACCGTCCACGACAACTATTTCACGCACAAGTTCTCCATCCTCGACGACCGTGAAGCCTGCGCCCAATTCCTTCGCGACCAGCATGACCGCCTGGTCGTTGTTCGGAAGAGGGCAGAAAAGGTAGAGACGCGCCTTCACGACACTGACGCGCTTATCGAAAAGGTTTCGGGAACTCTTGCGGAGAAGGAAGGGGACCTGACGCTCAAAGAGGTTATCGAGAACGCCAGCGCAAACATGGCGAGAGGCCTTTTTGACTCGCAGCTCAACGACATCCGTGCGGAAGTCGATAAGAGGGCTGGTGAGATCGTTGAGATCGACGCCGAGGTGAAGAAGCTTGACGACAAGAAGCGCAGAAAGGAGATCGAGGCCTACTGCGCGCAGCTCATGATCGGCTTCCTGCGCACGCTCAATGTTCGCAAGATCGACCTCGACAGCGCGAGCAAAATCGTCCGCAAGGTCAACGACACGGGAAGCGACCAGCCCCGCGCAGTCCTCGCTTACCATCTCGCGCTTATGAAGACTGTCATTAGGTTTTCGTCTGCCCTCACGGCGCCCATGATCATCGATAGCCCGAACCAGCAGGACCAGGACACCACAAACGTGGCGGCGATGATTGCGCTCATCCTCAGCAGCCGTCCGGACAACGGGCAGACGATCCTGGGCACAGTGAGGCTTCACGATCAGGTGGTGGAAGACGGCGATGTGATCGAACTCGTCGACGAACTGTCGGCCTTGTCGCCGGATCAGTACCCCGGAATCCTTGATATCATAAATCCGTTCCTTGCCATGATGTAGCCCAGAGCCACGAGTCGGCTGACCCTACTTTGCTCCAATGCAGCCGCACTCTCGGCACCACGCAAAGTCAGCCTTCGGGAGGACATCATGGCTGACTGCCGACCGTCCAATCTGTCTGACTAACTGTCCGCTTCCAGGAGGAGAACGTCGGACTTGAGGCGCATTGCTGCTCGGCAGCCTAGGACCGACAGCGGACTACTCGCCTTTTCGGATTATGAGCCAAAAGCCGCCATTGGGTTCGAAGGTACAAATTGGTTTTCTCGCCTCTCCAGGCAGATATCGCCACCGGCCACATTGGGGTTCGCGGCTGCCCCCATGGTCAAGACTTCTCCGACCGTCTGCGCGACCGGCCGCCGAGGAGACATGCAACTGCGGCCGAGTTGCGATGGCACGAACGCGGAAGCGCGGTTCTTTTTACTTGCTTTTAGCGCGATACACATCGCCATCACGTGCGAAAAGCTCGACATCGCGACAATCAGGAGGCACTTTAACGGCGGCCATCCTTGCCAATAGGTACGGAACTCGAAACTCGTCCCTATTACGTTTTTGGATCTTATCCACGGCGTTCGAACTGACATAGTAATCGGAACAGGTGATGAAAGCTTGGAGATATCCACCCCATGCTGCCGCCGCTGCGTAGATTTTGTACTGTGAACTACCACGCGGTGCCGCATTGAGAAGACTTAGCATCTCGTCGCGGGGATTCGGGGTTCCAATATCGAAATCTAGAATTTGATAGGCAAGGTCATCACACTCTGTTCCCGGTACGCCGCCGCCTTTGGCGCTCCAAGTGGTTTGTGCGTTGGAGTAGTGTTTTTGTACTAGTGCGAGGTCCGAAGGACTAAGGCTCCAAGTCAGCTTTTTGTAATAATTTTCGAATGCCTTAATGTCTATGAGCGGAACCAAATCGCATTTGTCGTCAAATTCTTTGTGTAACGTCAGCGCGTTCATCATGCGGCCGAGTATGTCGGCGCGAACCAATGAATCTCGGCTGGCCACGTTGTGGTAGACCTCTTCGGCAAAACCGGTCGACGACGCGAGAGAAGCGAGAAGCGGCAACAAAGAGATGGGGCGCATTTTGAGACTCTTCACGTGAGCGTTGCCAATTTTTTCGGATTCAGCAGAACCTAACGAAGGACTGAGCTGAGAACAATGTGAGGACCGAGCCTGACCATTTTTCTTATCATGGCGCGCCGTTCCCGGTGATGGAGTGGGAACTGCGCCTGCTCAGCGCGAAAGGCCTGTTGGTCTCAATCGCGGCGATGTCCGGTTTCAGAGAACAGACCGATCTCACGTTATGACTTATATGCGGCGCGTACCTGTCCGGCTCCTCGTTGGTCGCAAGGAGCCGGGGTGGTTAAATTTCTGTCCCTTCCGCCAAAGTGAGTGCATCCTCGACGTCGACGCCAAGATAGCGCACCGTGTTCTCGATCTTGGTATGGCCGAGTAGGATTTGCACCGCTCGTAGGTTGCCGGTGGCTTTGTAAATGATGGACGCCTTGGTCCGCCGTAGCGAGTGCGTGCCGTATTCCTCCCGGCGCAGGCCGATGCCAGTCACCCACTCATCGACCAGTCGCGCATATTGCCGTGTGCTGAGATGATCGGCGTGATCGATGCGGCTCGGAAAGGCGTATTAGTCGATCGCGCCGCCACGCCGATCAAGCCATGCCAGAAGGCTGGCACGCGCATCATCCATCAACTCGAATTGGACCGGCCGACCCGTCTTTTGCTGAACGACGATCGCCCGGGTCCGGATTTGGCTGCCGCTGACCAATTCGCCGATTTTTATCTTTACGATATCGCAGCCCCTCAGCTTGCTATCGATCGCCAGATCGAAAAGTGCTCGGTCACGGACGCGACGGTGCTGATCGAGGAAGAAGCGAACGGCCCATACCTGACGTGGCTTCAACGCTCGTTTGGCTCCGATCTTGCGGCCAGCATTCCAAGCCCGACGTTCCTGCGAACCCGGATCATATTGTGACATACCCATGATCATTCTCCTTGGCCGACATCGGCCAGGGAGATTTTCCCGCCTTGCACCTACCGTCGGTTGCGGTTTTTTGGGCCGACAGTGGAACGGCCGCTTCCTAGATGGTAGCGCTGAAAGCCGACCTTTGTATTCAGCGTAGTGGGCCGACTGCAGGGACGACGAACGGAGCGACGGCCCCTACTTCACCGTGATGGCAATACCGCTGAGATCGGCGTTGACTTGCAGGCCTACCTGCTTGCCTGAGAGTTCGAGTTGGGCGCCCTTGTCATTGGTCATGACGATCACCTGGGCCCCTTTGCCGAGCGCGCCGCCACCGCCCGCCGCACCGTAGACCCCCGTCACATCTTGGACGCGGCGAATGTGGCGTACGGTACCATGGAAATAGGTCTTAGAAGCCCCGAAGGCGAGGCCGCCCGAGATGCCGCCGACAGAGATGGGATAGCGGCGACCATGGAAGGTCAGCGTGCCCTCGCCTCCAGAGCCACCCACAAAGAAGGCAGCCTTGTAGACTGAGAAGCGGATCGTACCGCTGTCGGCATGCGCGGAGCCGGCAAAGCTGATTCCTGCTGCAGCGACAACCGCAGCCGCGACTGAACGAAATCTGAACGAAATCTTCATGATGCGAGTCTCCTCAAGATCGAGGCTTACCCAGCCAGGAGGGCACGTCAGCGTCATGCCAAAGTCACAGCTGAACAGTCTCGCCCGTCATTAGTTCCAAGCACGCGGCCTGAATCCGGCTGCGAGAAGGCCGTCACGAAACGAGGCGGATGGCAACATAGTCTCGGTGGCAGGGCCGGTGGCAGCCAACGCTCGGCTGACTCAGGATTGCCTGCACGAGATCTAGAGCCACGAAAGCGAGGTGATGCGCAAAGCTGTAAACATTTAACAACCCACAACCTTTGACCGCGTTGCTGAGATGTGCTCGGAGGCTCGTCGCGACGCCAAGTACAGCGCGGTCAAAGGAGATGTCTGCTTCCGGGCAACGTCAAGATCGGCTTCTACGGCCGACATAGGCGCAAAGCGGTAATTGATGTGCCGGGCGCAGGGGTCGCCACGGTTCAGCCGCTGATCTTGACGTCGTCCGACCTTATGCGAAGCTGATATGGTCATTCGATCTGGGGGCAGTGAATGTCGTCATCGCATTATACGCATGGATCAAGTGAAGCCGAGCAGCAACGGCTGACGGCTTTAAACAAGCGTCTTAATCAACGATGTCTCGACGCTGCACAGCTGGTTGTTGGCGAGCGGGTCGTCGATTTCGGTGCTGGGTTAGGGCAGTTTTCGAGAATGATGGCGCGGGCCACCGGTGTTCCGGTCTTGGCTTTGGAGCGAAGCCCGGAGCAGATAGCGGAGGCGCTACGACAGGCTGACGCCGATGGGGATTTGGCATTTCTGGAGATGAGGCAGGGTGACGTGCTTGCTCCACTTCTTACCGATAACGAGCTTGGACAGTTCGACGTTGCTCATGCGCGGTTCGTTCTCGAGCACCTACCTGACCCGTTGCTGCTTGTTCGCAACATGGCCGGCGCAGTGCGACCGGGCGGACGGGTGATATTGTCAGATGACGACTATGATGGGCTGCGGCTCTGGCCCGAGCCACCGGGATTTGCCTCACTGTGGCATGCCTATCAGCGAACCTACGACCGACACGGCAATGATCCAATCATCGGACGTCGCCTTGTTCAATTGTTGCATCAGGCCGACTTGCGTCCACGACGTATCACATTTGTCTTTTTTGGCGGATGCGCCGGCGAGCCTGACTTTGAGGCAGTTGTCCGGAACATTGCGAGCATCATCGATGAAGCGATGGACGATATCGTCGCTATCGGATTGCCTCGCCAATCCGTCACTGCGACGCTCGACGCCCTGATTGATTGGAGCAAGGAGCCGGACTCGGCCGTCTGGTTTGGAATGTCTTGGGCTGAAGCCGTTCGACCGGTCTAGTCGATGGGCTCTTGTGGTTCGTTTTGCCGTAACCAAGAGGTAGATTTCTGAACAGCGCGTCCGCTTTCGGTTGCCTCTGCCCTCGGGCGGAACGACCGAGATGCTGCGCAAAGCTGCCATTCTATATACCGCGCGTCCGCGCCCCACTCACCCCCCCGCCAGCCGCGGCAGCAGAAAAATCTCCGCCCCCTGCGGCAATTCCTTCGACCACGTATCCCGATAAATCGTGCCATCGATCGCCACGGCGATGCCGCGGTCGATGTAGGGCTCGAAGCCGGGATACTGCTCAGCCAGCTTCCTGAACAGCTCCCGAATATCCTTCGCCTCGATCTCGACCTTGCTCTTGCCTCCGGCGATTGCGCCGAGCGACCCCCAGAGCGTTACTTCGACCATCAGCCTCCCCGTTCCGCCTCGATCGCCGCGAGAATCCGCGGCGGCGACATCGGGATATGCGTCATCCGCACGCCCGCGGCGTTCGACACCGCATTGGCGATCGCCGCCAGCGGCGGCACGATCGAGGTCTCGCCGACGCCACGCACCCCATAAGGATGGTTGGGATTGGGGATCTCGAGGATCTGCGTGTCGATCATCGGCAGGTCCGAGCAGACCGGGATGCGGTAGTCGAGGAAGCCGGGGTTCTGCAGCCGCCCGTCCTTGCCGTAGATGTACTCTTCGTTGAGCGCCCAGCCGATGCCTTGCGCCGCACCCCCCTGGTACTGCCCCTCGACATAGGTCGGGTGCACCGCCTTGCCGGCGTCCTGGACGACTGTGTAACGCAGGACCCTGGTGGCGCCGGTCTCGGGATCGACCTCGATATCGCAGATATGGGTGGCGAAGGACACGCCGGCGCCGTCGGCGACGAGCTCGCTGTGGCCGGCGATCGGTCCGCCCGTCTTGCCGGACGCGGCCGCGATCTCCTTCAGCGACAGCGCTGCAAGGTTGCCGTACTTCTCGCCTTTGGCGATAGCGTGGCCCTTTTCCCAGACCACGTCGTCGACGGGAATGTCCCACATCTGCGCGGCGCGCTCCCGCAGGATCTTGACGGCGTTGCGGGCGGCCGAGATCGTCGCCATGGAGGAGGAGAAGGTGCCGCGGCTGCCGTCCGTCATGTCGTTGTAGCCGAGGCTGGAGGTGTCAGCCACCACCGCCTTGACCTGCTCATAGGCGATGCCGAGTTCCTCCGCCGCCACCAGCGACAGCGAGGCGCGGGAACCACCCACATCGACCGTGCCGACGGCAAGCGAGACCGAGCCGTCCATGCCGATGTTGAGGTCGGTGCAGGTCTGGCCGCCGAAGTTGAACCAGAAGCCGCAAGCCATGCCGCGGCCTTGGTTCTTGCCCAGCGGCGCCTTCATGTGCGGATGGTTCTTCGCCGCTTCCAGCGTCGGGCCGATGCCGATCGGGCCATATACCGGGCCGTAGGACGATCTGGTGCCTTCCTGGGCGGCGTTCCTGATGCGGAACTCGACCGGATCCATGCCGATCTCCTTGGCCAGCTCGTCGACGGCACTTTCCACCGCAAACGCCGCCATCGGCGCCGATGGCGCGCGATAGGCCGCGGTCTTCGGCCGGTTGACCAGCACTTCGTAGCCAACCGTCTTGACGTTCTCGAGCCTGTAGCAGGCAAACGCGGTCATGGCGCCGATCTCGGCCCACATGCCGGCATAGGGGCCGCAGGAGTAGCGTAGCGTCGCCTCGGCCGCGGTGATCGTGCCGTCCTTGCGGGCGCCGATCCTGACGTCGATCGAGGTGGCGCTGGTCGGCCCCGAGGCGCGGAACACCTCGTCGCGCGTCATGACCAGCTTGACCGGCCGGCCGGCCTTGCGCGACAGCGCCAGCGCCACCGGCTCGGCCCAGACATGGGTCTTGCCGCCGAAACCGCCACCGATCTCCGAGGAGGTGACGCGAAGCTTGGAGGCCTCCATCCCAAGCAGTTGGGCGCAGTGCTGGCGGTAGACGAAATGGCCCTGCGTGCAGACCCAGAGGTCGGCGGTGCCGTCCGAGCTGACGTTGGCCACGCAGGCATGCGGCTCGATATAGCCCTGATGCGTCTGCTCGGTCTTGAAGGAGCGTTCGACGACGTAATCGGCCTGTCCAAAACCCTGATGAACGTCGCCATGGCCGTACTGAGTGCGCTTGGTGACATTGGACGGCTTGGCGGGCTTTTCCTCGAGGCCCTCGGTGAAGATGGCGTCGTTGAGCACGGGCGCCGAGTGCTTCATCGCCTCGTCGACATCGGTCACATGCGGCAGCACTTCGTAGTCGACCTCGATCAACTTCAGCGCCTGCCTGGCAGTGCGGGCGTCGACCGCGGCGACCGCAGCCACCGCATGGCCGTCATAGAGCGCTTTCTTGCGCGCCATGCAGTTGTCGAGGATGTCGTACATGGCGGAATCGCCATCGGTGAGGTCGGGCAGGTCGGCGGCGGTGATCACTGCCTTCACGCCGGGGAGTTTCTCCGCCTTCGAGGTGTCGATCTTCCTGATCGTGGCGTGGGCGTGCGGGCTTCTCAGAACACGCCCGACCAGCTGGCCGGCCATGTTGAAGTCCGCGCCGTAGCGCGCGCGGCCCGTCACCTTGTCGACGCCGTCGGGACGGATGGGGCGGGTGCCGACCGAGGTGAAATTGCGCCCCGCGAAACGTGGATCGAAATTCATCGTCATGCTCCCTTCATCACGTTTGCCGCGTCCTGGACGGCGCGCACGATCTTGTCATAGCCGGTGCAGCGGCAGAGGTTCCCGGCGAGGCCGAAGCGGATTTCCTCCTCGGTCGGGTCGGGGTTCTTGGCCAAAAGGTCCTTCGTGGCGATCAGGAAGCCCGGCGTGCAGATGCCGCATTGCAGCGCTGCGTGCTCAAGGAACTTCTGCTGCAGCGGATGCAGCGTGTCGCCATGCGCCATGCCTTCGACGGTCTCGACGCGCCGGCCTTCAGCCTCCGCGCCAAGCACCAGGCACGAACACACCAGCCGGTCGTCGAGGATGATGCTGCAGGCGCCGCAGTCGCCGGTGCCGCAGCCTTCCTTGGCGCCGGTCAGCCCGAGGCGGTCGCGCAGCACATCGAGCAGCGTCTCGTCCGGTTGGCAAAGGTACTCGAAATTGTCGCCATTGATTGTCGTTGAGACTGCTACACCGGCCATCATTTGCCTCCTGCACGTGTATAGGCGGTCATGGCGGCCCGCCTGGCCAGCACACCCGCAACTTTCCTTCTGAATTCGATGGTGCCGCGCTTGTCGTCGATGGGCCGGCAGGCCCCCGAGCAGACCTTGGCGAGCCGCTCAAGTGCGGCTTCGTCCAGCTTCCTGCCGATGAGGGCTTCGGCGGCCTCCTCGACCAGCAGCACCGTCGCGGCCACGGCGCCCAGCGCCACGCGGGCCGCTTTGACGACACCCGCCTCATCGAGCGTCAGGTTCACGCCAGCGCTGACAACGGCGATGTCCATCTCCGTGCGTGGAATGAACCGCAGATAGGCATCGCCGGAGCGCGGCGCGCGCCTGTCGAGCAGGATCGCCTCGATGATCTCGCCCTTGGCGAGCGACGTCTTGCCCGGCCCGGTCGGCACTGCCTCTACCGCGACGGTGCGCCTGCCTCCTGGCCCGGCTATCAATGCCCTGGCGCCGGCGGCCACCAGCGCCGGCACGCTGTCGGCGGCCGGCGAGGCGTTGCAAAGATTGCCGACGATGGTGCAGCGTCCCTGCACCTGTTTCGAGCCGATCAGCTTGGCCGCTTCGACGACGCCCGGCCATTCCCTCTTCAAGGCCGCGCTCTCCCCCATCAAGGCGCAGGAGACCGCCGCACCGATGCTGAAGCCCTCCGCCGTTTCCCTGATTTCGCTGAGCCCATCGATCGCCTTGATGTCGACAATCAGGTCGGGCTCGATAAAGCCGCCTTTCATTCTCACCAGGAGGTCGCTGCCTCCGGCGAGAATGGCGGCCGTGCCAGACGAGCCGGCCAACTGGCCAACGGCATCTTCCATTGAAAGCGGACGTATGTAGCGCATCGTCTCCCCTTGATCATCGCAATTCTGTCGGCCTGTTATAGAGCCTTGGATCGGAATGGTCATCCGGTTCTGCATCAGCAGCGATTAGGCCAGGCGCCGCAAAACCGAGTCCCAAATCTACCCGAACTGGCGTGCGCCCGTGTCGGGACACTCTTGCAGTTCCGTCCGGATCAACCACTTTCTCGTTCCCGATCGACGAGACGAATGACAAAATTCCACCCCCATATCGACCATCGGCGGTAGCCAGCTGACGGAGTCTGAGCCCTAGAGCCGCAGGGCGGCGGGCCTTTTGCCGGCGCATTCTCGACTCAGGGCGCCGGGCTGAACTGGAGCAATTTGAAGCAATCGCCGCTTCCCGACTTCAACCGCGTCAGGAAGCGTTTCGATCGGTCGATCCATTCCTGGTGCGACCTGGCATCGGCTTCGATCTCGTTGGCCGGTCGAAGGTTGACGAAGCTGCGCCCTTGGCTGAAAAGCCAGCACGCACGGCCGAGAAGTCTCCTGCTGCGCTGGCGCAAGAGGTCAGCATCATAAAAGATGTCGAGCACCTCCTGCTTGATCTTTGCCTCCTTTTCAGGATTTGCGATCGCAACCGCGATCGAGTCTCCGCCGATTGCATCCTGCAGGTCCTTGTAGTCGAGAGCGAGCTGAGTGGTGGCATATTTGATCTCGCTCTCATCCCGGACGATGTTGAACCACAGCGCGGGATCGAGTTCGTTGACGACGAACGATGCTTCGAAATCGCGCGATAGGTTCAGGATCTCGAACCCTTGAACCTCGACATCGCGCTCAACCAAAAGGATCTCGGCGACCTGCTTGCCGAGTTCCGCCCCGTGCGCGCTGATCGCGGCATTCGTTCCACCGAGTTCCGGGCTGATGTAGGGCCCGCCATCATCCAGCAGCGCATCGAATTCGCCAAGGTATTCGACGGCGGCGGCGCCGCGAGCAATGCGCGCGGCCAGTTTGGCGAGAACCAGCTGGAGCTCCGTTTCGCGTTTGCGCTGGTCCTGATAATTCTGCTGAAAAAAGAAGATGAACAGGGAAACGCCAATTCCGATCAGGATCACGCCGAGCTGGGAAAAGATGTTGCGATAATATTCCAGCAGCTTTTCACGATGGCGTATGTCGTGGCGCACATTGTGCGCCACACGAGCATTGACGATCAGCGAAAGGATCAGAAGCCCGGCACCGACAAGGATGAGGCCGCCGATGAGGAAATAGCTTTGGCCTGAGAAAGTGCTGAAATCCATGCGTTTGCCAGCTTGGTGAAGCCCGAGACCGCGCAGACTAATACCATTCCGCTTCAACACCTACATCTTCGTAGGAGGCGTCAACGACCGGAAATGACCCTGATCGGACCTTTCGGGACCTATTTTCCCTCCAGAAACCCGACATTCGGTCCAGCCAGCGCTCATGACCGAAAGACGACTGACGTCTACCGCGAGGTGGACGGCAGCTTTGCGCCTAATGTCGGCCGTTGAGGTGATCTTTGCTGTTGCCCGATAGCAGACGTTGCCGGCGACCACCCTGGACATCGTAGTCGCGTCATGAGCGGCCATTCCCTTTTCGATCGCAAACGACCGGAGTCGACCCGTTGCAGACTTCGACAGTGTGTGTGCTGAACGGGTTGTCGTTAGCGGCAGACCGTCGCCACCGATCTTATGGCGGCAAACCTGCTTCCCTTAGCAAGCGGCCAAGCTCCCGAGCCTTCTCAGGATCGCGGTAACACTCGCGGCTGGTGAAGTTGGAGGCCGTTAGAGCTGCCTCGCTGCCGACAGCTTCCCTGACCATCCGGCCGGCTTCGTCGGATCGATCGAGCGCCACGAGCGCGGCCGCCCGATAGAGGCGCGATCGAGTGGTCTGAAACGTGAGTTTGCGGAGGGATTCAATAGCCTCGGCATAGCGGCCCAGCGCATAAAGAGCCACACCCCGTTCCTCGACGCACCACACAGGAAGGAACGGGTCGAGCATCTCGGCTTCGTCGAGCAAGGACAATGAATGCTCTGCTTCGCCCACACAGGTAAAGACCGCGGCGCATCTTGCCTTGATGTAGGCATCCGTCGGGTTCAATTCCATTGCTCTGCGGCTGTGCGCCAGGGCCTCGTCGAAGTTGCCACCCATAAGTTCAAACGCGCCCATGATCCGGTTTGCCTCGGCATCGCAGGGGTCAAGCTCGAGCGCGCGGCAAATGTCCCGTCGACCTTGCTCGGGGTCGAAACCCGGCAGCCCCGACGCTGCGCAGACCCTCCACGCATAGGCGGCCGCGTAGTGCGGATCGGCCTCGATCGCCTTTGAAAGCCAGCCGACGGCCTGGCGAGCATTGTCGTCGGTGACGCCGCCTAGGCGGTGATGATCGAGCCCGCGCAAGAGGCAGTCGAAGGCGGTCATGTTTTCTGGCGGCTTTCGGCGCGCCGCCACCATGGCTGCGTCCTCCATCCGTCCTGATACCGTCGCGGCGATCCTCGCGACGATTCCATCAACCAAAGCGAGAATTTCCTCGAACGGACGCTGGATCTTGTCGCTCCAGACCACCGTCCCCTGGTCGGTTTCCGACAGCGTGAGGCTGATCGAAACCCGCTCTCCGATCTTGCGCAGCTGTCCCTCAAGCACATATCGAACGCCCAGAGCCTCGCCGACCCTCACCGGATCCGGGTGGGAGTCCGCAACCGCGAAGCTCGCACTCCGCGAACTGACCGAAAGACGCCGAAATCGCCCCAGTTCGACAATAAGCTCCTCGGTGAGGCCCTCAGCGAGATAGCGCTGGTTCTCGTCGTCGCCCGACACCCGGAAAGGGAGCACCGCGACCGATGCCGGCCGCCGTTCCGTCGTGATGACCAGTTGCGTCGGCGCCGACTGCAGCCGATGCGCTCCGATCTCGCCGCGGACCCGATAGAGGTGCACCGATTCCGTAATGTTCTTGAACGCCCGCTCGCCCATATCGTCGAATATGAACGCAGAATTGCGGCGGACATGATCGAAGAGCGCACCGCTCACATAGATCGAGTCTGGTTCGGCTGCCGCCTGTATGCGCGCCGCGAGGTTGACGCCGTCTCCGACCAGATCATCGCCCTGCACCACGACATCCGCGATATGGAGACCAAACCGCATCCTGAAAGGTTCGGTGTCGGGCTCTTGCGCGCCTGCAAGCGCGCTGCGGATCTCGAATGCACTGCGCACGGCGTTTACGGCGCTCGGAAATTCGGCGAGGGTCCCGTCACCCGTCGTCTTGAAAACCCGGCCGTCGAGCAGATCGACCTTTTCCGAAATGAGGGCCTGACAGCTAGCCAAGCGTTCCGCGGTTTGCTCCTCGGCTCGCTCCATCATTCCGGAATAGCCGACGATATCGCCTACCATCAGGGCGGCCATTCTGCGCTTCATGGGCGAAGCTCCTTCAGGGGGCGACCAATCGTCGGTATCATCACCCCTCTGGGAGTGTAGCGCATTGCAAAGCCGGCCGCATCGGGAAACGCGCCCTGCGAACGTCTCAAGGAGATCGCCAAACCTTTAAACGCTGAGACGATGGGCGTTTGTGTGAAGCCCGGGTTCGCACCCTTTCGCGACCTTCAGGCGGAACGAGGCGATGACCGGAATGGGTCAGTTTACGTCGATGCACACAGCCCGACTGAAGGTCCGCTTCTGACATTCCGAGCCTCTAAGCCGCAAGTCCGCCAACGGCCCAAGGCTGACTTGACTGTCAGCAACGCGCCGCCAAATCGACCGTTCACCTACGAACCCTTGCCGCGTGAAAGCCGACATCCCTGTTGAGGACGTTAGGCGTACCGGAACTACGGCAAGAGATCCGTCACAGCGCGCCCACTTCCGTCCATTGCCATAGGGAAGCTGGCATGTTCGTGGATGATTTTCCAAGAACCGGCGACGCGCCTTAGCACGATGGTTCGCCGG
>NZ_FUIG01000052.1:30254-31218 GCF_900149755.1 Mesorhizobium delmotii
CGGATGACAGACAAGACTTCCTTTTCAGACATATCGTTGCTCCTTCATTTTCTGGAACGACGAGGCCGGGGCGATCAATCCGACATCGACACCATTCGTAACAAATATGGCCGGTCCTAGCTGCTGTTGCATCGTGGTATCAAGAGTGATGAGCCCCTCATCTGCCGGACATCGCATCATCGGGGGCTCTAGTGGCCCACCACGAGTGCCAATACGACTAAGAGCCCGACCAGCAAGATGGCTGGTCGAACGAGATCAACCGCGTTGGGTTGGGGCATGGCGGGTGGCGTCTTTAGTTCCAGCCGAGTTACCAACGCGGCATGAGACTTTCGATCATTGGCTTCACTCGTGCACCGGCAGCATGCCGCGTGGTTCACGAGTTAGTCGGCGTGGATCGCCTCACTTCGACCCATGAAAAAAGACAGTTTGGTGCGGTAGAAATCGGCCAATGCCGTTCGGCTAGGGTTGGTGGCCTGTGACGTCGTATGATGTGGGCCAATCCGACACATATGGCGCTTTCCAGTTCAACTTCCGCTATTCGCTCCATGTGTCCAAAAGCCGACAGTCCGATTCCCGGCCCAATCGAGACGCTCGGGCAATACGCGCCAAGCGTCCGCTCGTGGCGCGACCGAGCCGGCCGGCGCATCGGCTCGGATTATACCGCAACGGAGCGTTCTACGTCGCGATCGGGTGGAATGTCGACGTTCAGGTTGGATTACCCGCGGGCTCTACGCCGATAACATTCTGCTCCGCGTCCGTCGTGAACGTTCCCTTCGATTGATCCAAGATTACAAGCACGTTGCCGAAAGGGTCACATACACGGGCGCATCGTCCGATCGCGATGTCGAACGGCGGCTCCACTGCCGTTCCGCCCGCTGCCAAAAATTCTCGAAATGCCGCGTCCACATCATCAACCAGAATATCAGTCTCTGGACCAATACGAAGATGAACTACTAGTTCTGCA
>NZ_FUIG01000052.1:31228-31472 GCF_900149755.1 Mesorhizobium delmotii
TCAGCGTCGGCTCCAGCTGATGCCAACTTGCAACAGCTCTTTGTATCGCGGGAACGGCAGCTATGGGGTCGATTCCGAGCCTAGCGCGAACGTCCGGTTCGGAGATTCGTCATGAACGACCGGAAGTGGCGTGCGCCGTGACAAGGCGGCGCTTTCCAGTGGGTGCAAGTCCCACCCGGCAAGATGCTCCAGCCGGAAGCAACCGGAGCAGGCATGGAGGGGACAAAATGTCTGAAGCCTTCGG
>NZ_FUIG01000007.1:0-333 GCF_900149755.1 Mesorhizobium delmotii
ATCCGCCACTTCCTTACGTTTCCTTCAGGCTAGGCGTTCAGTTCTGGGCTGTGAATGACCGGCATCGATATTGCAGCCGGCTCAGTTGGGATGAGCATAAGCTTGTCAGGGGCAACCGAAGACACGAATCGGCCAGGTGGTGAACCGGTTCAATGGCGGGAGAAAAAAGGGGCGTTTGATCGGTTCTGCGAGCCGGGTCTGTCGCTCGCTCGATCAAAAGGGTGCTTTGAGGTGGAAGCTCTCCTTTGTGCAAGAGGAGGACCCTTTCGTCCAGTTCCTTGTCTGCTGTCGTGAGACGATGGTTGAGGCGAAGGTAGTCCGTCCAAGTCGGCG
>NZ_FUIG01000053.1:0-20005 GCF_900149755.1 Mesorhizobium delmotii
TCCGGAATCATTGGAATACGCAAATACCCCATGGTCGGGCAGTAGCTCACCCTGGGAACTCCAAGAGGTCATGGCGATCAACATACGTCGTTTGCGCCACGAACAAAATCTGACGCAAGAAGAGTTGGCTGCCGCCGTTAGCATGCGCTACGGGCGCGATCTAGACTTAGATCAGCGTGGCCCGTTTTCGTCGGCGGGCGGCCCCCCCTAGCAGGCATATGCGCTAAGATAGGTGTTGCAGTGGGGAATCGGCTGTGATTCTACGCTGCGATGACTCACGAATCGCTTGTAGATGACGGCTGGGCCGAAACGATTGAGCTCCTCGGCGGCGAAGAGTTGATTGCAGGGAGTGCTCGCGAGACGAAGGCGTTTCTGCGGCCGCGGGGCATCAGGTCGGCGTGCGATCTGTTGCGCCTGACGCTGGCTTACAGCCTTGGCAAGGTGGGCATGCGGGGCGTCGTGGCTTGGGCGGCGGCGAGCGGGATCGCCGACATCTCGGACGTGGCGTTGCTCGGCCGGCTGCGCAATGCAGGGCCGTGGCTGCAGCAGTTGATTGGGCACCTTTTGAAGCGCGAGGAAGAAGGCTTGGCCAAAGGTCGGCTGATCCGCATCCTCGATGCGACATCGGTTGCCAAGGCGGGTGTGCATGAGAAGAAGAACAATGGCCTTTGGCGTATGCACTGCGCCTTCGATCTTGAGCGCGAGCAGTTCGATTTCCTCGAGATCACCGACCAGGGCGAGGCCGAGCTGATCGACCGTGTGCCGGTGGTGCCGGGCGAGATCCGCATCGGCGACCGCGCCTATCTGCAGGCCGAGCGGATCGCAAAGGTCATGGCGCAAGACGGCGACGTTGTCGTGCGCGCGCCGTGGAAGAATGTGCGATGGCTCGACGTCAACGGCAAGGCGTTCGATCTCATCGGCCACCTGAAGAGCTGCCGGGAGGAGGTCATCGAAACGCCTGTCTGGCTGGGCCTCAAGAAGGGCGAGCCCCTGAAGATGCGCCTTATCGCCTTGCGCAAATCCGAGGCCGCGACACAAGAAGCGCGGCGCAAAATCAACAAGGAAGCCAAGGCCAAGGGCAAGCAGGTTCAACCGGAGACGCTGATTGCCGCCGGCTTTGTCATCCTTGTGACCTCGCTTGACCAGGAGGAGTTTCCCTCCGGCACGGTTCTCAAGCTCTATCGCATGCGCTGGCGCATCGAGCTCGCCTTCAAGCGTCTGAAGAGCCTGATCGGACTGCGCGCGCCTCCCGCCAAGGACCCAAGGATCGCAAAGCCTTGGATTCTTGCCCACTTCCTCATCGCGCTTGTGACCGAACCCCTTTCGCAGGAGTTGGGTGTCTCTCCCCCTTGAGCGACGGGCGCCCGCTGCTATGGCGCGCCACCCGCCAGATCGTCGCCTCTCTGGTCGCAGCGATCTTTGCTCAACCTCCCTTGGCGACCCTGCGCCAAAATCTCCATGCCTTGCGACATCGATGGCGTGAGCCACCTCGAAAGCGCAAATTTCAGTCCATGCCGAAGCTATCTTAGCGCATATGCCCTAGCAGGGTGGGCTGTCGGGGCCAAGGGAGCGATCTTGCTGCACCCGAGCCACGGGCTGACGGCCACCTCCTCATTCAGGGCAATCAGATTCCCAGCTGTTCATCCATACCGGGCAATCGGCACCGGAAAGCTGCAATCGAGCCGCTCTGCCCATGGGCGAATATCATCGACGATCAAGTCGAGAAGACGGACGCCATCCCGCAACTGTTCGCGCTTGAACATCAGAGCTCGATCACCTGGAACGCGCACCGGATCGCTACCCGGCGCAACTCGACTTGCTCGGCAGCGTTCAGCCAGAAATCGCATCTCATATTCGAAGGCTGCGCGTCCGGCGAAATGGGCGGGGTCGACAACCTGGACTATGAGGGCGTTCGCTTCTCCGGTTTCAGCTCCATCGGCCCGCCCAAATCCTCCTAGCGCCGCTGTTAGCGCCTCTGTCAAGAAAGCCAGGCCAGTTCCTTTGTAACCCTGCTCGATGCCGCCGAGCGGCAAAATCGCACCGCCAGCCGCAAAATCGGCCGGATTCGCACTGACGTCGCCGTCCGGCCGCACGATCATCGGGTAGGGCAGGATCGTTCCCTGACGGTGGGCTCGGTTCATCGGACCCTGAGCCGACATTGCCAAGGTAGTGTCAATCAAGATCGGTGTTTCCCCGGCTGGAATGCCCGCGGCTAGCGGATTGCACGAAAAAATTGGTGTCAGGCCGCCATGTGCAGCTACGACGGCCTCGGCCGGAGTGCTCACGGTGATCATGACCATCATGCGCCGATCGGTGGCGCGCTCGAGATAAGAGGCGAGACATGCAACGTGCTGTGTTCGCCGCACAACAACCGCGCCCGATCCGTTGTCGGCGGCCATTTCACAAGCGCGGTCGACCGCCTGAACAGCGACCCATGGCCCAGGGAGAAAATCCGCATCCCAAGTTTCGCAAGATCGGGTCGCGTGCAAAACGATATGTCGGCCGTCGGGATTAGTCTCTCCCTTCAGCAACCAATCGCAGTTGCTCGGCAGACGCTGGACGCCATGAGTGGAATAGCCAAGCAGATCGGCTTCAAGAAATTGCCGTGCTACCACTTCAGCGCGCACTTGAGGCAGACCGGCACGGGTCAGCAGCTGCGAGGAAAAGGTGAGAAGATCTTGATAGGCATACCGCTGCGCTGTCATTTGAACTCTTTCGAATTTCTAGGAGACAAGGTAGCCAAGCCGGCCTGTCCGAATGGCGCTGTCGCGCTTTGAAGAAGAAGGCTTCATCGAGGTGTCGAGCTCGTTTCACACGATGCGCGCCGGGTTCCGCCTGATGAAGCGAAGCAACACGGCCGCATTATCAACATAGCCTCGGCGCACGGCCTTATTGCCTCGCTGTTCAAAATTGCATTGCGTAAGTTGGCGCTGGGAGGGCGCGTAAGCGCACATCACCCACGCTCTATCACGCAAAGGCTGCGAGGCACGTCAACTCGCAAGCCTCTCCTTCACGACTTTAGCCGCAGCCTCATAGCCCATGGTCGTCACGAGCTCCGTTGCAAATGCAGTACTGTTCATCAGATTGGCTTCACACTTGGCAACGTTGGCTTGAACCCCCTCAACGCAGGTTCTGGAAAATGTCAGCACCGCGTTGCGGAGAAGCGTCGTCGCATTGTGAATGCTGAAGACTATGACCGGCTCCATCGCGTTAAGCTGAAGCTGCCCCGCTTCCGCGGCCATGCCGACGGTGGTGTCCATGCCATACACATAAAAGCAGACCTGATTGAGAGCCTCGGCCGCAACCGGGTTCACCTTCCCGGGCATAAGGGACGAGCCAGGCTGAAGCGCCGGGAGAACTATCTCGCCGATCCCGCCGCGAGGACCGCTCGACAGCAGCCGAAAGTCGTTTGCGATCTTCGAAAGTTTGGCTGCAATTCTCTTCAGGAGACCCATATGGAGCATGAATGCGCCCATGTCCCAGCTTGCCTCCAGCAGGTCTTTAGAGCCGACCACCGGCAGCTGCGTTTCGCGAGACAAGTGCTGGAGCGCTCGCGCGCGGTAGGAGGACGTGGCTGCTATCCCTGTTCCAATTGCGGTCCCGCCCAGGTTAACCTCAAGGAAGAGCCGCTCAGTTTCTTTTAGACGATCGCAATCTTCCAGAATTGTCGTTGCAAATGCCGCAAATTCTTGGCCCAGCGTCATGGGAACAGCGTCCTGCAGTTGTGTTCTCCCCAGCTTGCGGATAACGGCGAATTCTTCCGCTTTGTTATTGAGGGCTGCGGCAACAACAACGAGCGCGTCGCGCAAATGGCGACTTGCCGGAATGATTGATAGGCGAACAGCGGTGGCGTAGGCATCGTTGGTCGACTGGGACCTATTGACGTCGTCGTTCGGGTGGACGAGACGCTTCTCACCCCGCACGCCGCCCATCAATTCACTCGCGCGGTTGGCGAGCACCTCGTTCATGTTCATGTTGGTGGAAGTGCCCGCTCCCCCCTGGAATACATCGACGAGGAATTCCTCGTCGTGTTTCCCGGCCAGAACCTCCTGGCAGGCTTCCACAATGGCGTCCCGTTTCTCCGTCGAAAGATAGCCTTCCTCGCAGTTTGCCTGGGCGGCTGCCATCTTTACGTGGGCCAACGCCTGGAGGACGAATGGCATGCATTTAATCGCGATGCCCGAGATTGGGAAATTCTCGATCGCTCTGGCGGTTTGCGCCCCATAGTACCGATCCACCGGCACGCTCACTGGACCCAAAGGATCATGTTCCATGCGATTGTCGATAGACATTGTTTCCTCGACTAGATTATCTTTTTCGCCAACAGATCCGCTGGCGCTTATTGTTTCGGACAGGCCACTCGAGTTCCCCGTATGACAACGCAATTCGAGACGAGCGCAGCACCAGTCGAATTTCTGACTCACCCGCGATTGATGCAGATCACCTTGGGCTGGGTCATCTCTTCATAAGCGAACCGGACGCCTTCCCTTCCCATGCTTCCGTATTTGAAGCCCCCGAAGGGCATGGCATCGATCCGGTAGTCCGATGAGTCGTTAATCATCACCCCGCCAGCCTCGATCCTGCCTGCCGCTTCGAGCGCATCAGCCAGATTGTTGGTGAAGATGCCCGCATGCAGGCTATATTCCGGATCGTTGGCCATCTCGATGGCTTCGTCGAGCGTGTCGAAGGTGGCGAGCATGACCACTGGGGCGAACACCTCCTCGTGCCACAGGCGGCAGCTAGTGGGCATGCCTTCCAGCACCGTCGGATAATAGAGAGAGCCCTCGCGGCGGTGGCCGCACAGCAGTTTCGCTCCAGCCGCAATGGCGTCGTTGACGGCTGCTTCGGCCCGCTCCGCAGCCTGTTGCGAGATCATTGGTCCGACATCGGTGTCCTCGTGCGACGGATCGTCGGCCTGGAGCTTTGTTGTTGCTGCGACGAAGGCATCGCGAAACCGCTCATAGATCGCGGCCTGAACCAGAATACGCTGGGCGCCTATGCAATTCTGTCCGGCGGCCCAGAAGGACCCGGACAGGGAGCCTTCGACGGCTTTGTCGAAATCGCAATCATTCATCACGATGACGGCGGCATTGCCACCGAGTTCCATCGCCAACTTCTTTAGCCCCGCCGAACGGCTGATCGCCTCGCCGGTTGCAAATCCACCTGTGAACGACACCATTCGGACATCGCGTGCGGCGACCAGGGCCTTGCCGAGATCTGTACCGCCAATCGCGACAGTTATCACCTCTTGCGGCAAACCGGCTTCGCGTAGCGCTTCGACGAGGTTGATCGCCGAAAGCGGCGTCAGCTCTGAAGGCTTCAACAGCACCGCGTTACCCCCTGCAAGCGCGGGACCGAGCTTGTGAGCCACCAGGTTAAGCGGATCGTTGTATGGGGTGATGGCGGTGATGATGCCGAGCGGCTCCCGGGTGAACCAGCCCTGGCGCCGCTCTGATCCCGTATAGGCATCGAAGGGTACGATCTCGCCGGCGTTGCGCTTTGCCTCCTCAGCCGAGAGCTTCAGCGTGTTGATGCAGCGAAGTACTTCCTTTCGTGCCTGAACAATCGCTTTTCCTGCCTCACGAACGATGGTTTCGGCGAAAGCATCGCGACGCCGCTCAACAATTTGAGCAGCGCATTCAAGAATGCTCGCACGCCGGTGCCTTGGCAGATTCCGCGAAAGCTGGGCCCCGCGCCGCGCGAGCGCGAGAAGTTCACCGATTTCGCTTGCATGCGTCGCGTCGACCGATCCCACGAGAGCCCCATCGTAGGGGCTGTACACAGATATGGGCGCCAAGCCGGTGGTGATATGAAGTTGGGCAGCGCTCATAAGCGAGCTTCCTCTTCCCTAGTGATGCGCGGGCATGCGCGGCTGTTAAGTTTGTTAGTCAGGGCAGAGGTGCTAGGACCCACGTCCTGTCCTCACTTTTGATGCAACGGTGGATTACTACCTGAGCGTTTGCTTGGCGGCCGAACTCTCCGGCTGTCGTCTTCAGATTTTCTGACCATCACGAACGAGTTCGTCCATGACAGACCGGATGGCGCTTTCGGCGATTGCAACGATCTCTTCGACTTCAGACTTGGTTATTACGAGTGCCGGGGCAAACCCCAGAATATCGCCGTGGGGCATAGCGCGAGCAATCAGACCGCGATCGCGAGCCGCCTTTGAGATACGCGCACCAACCTTAAGAGAGGGATCGAAGCGCTTTTTGTTGTCGCGATCAGCTACAAATTCGATCGCACCCATGAGGCCGACCCCACGCACCTCACCGACGACCGGCAACTGCGCGAATTTCTCCTTCAGCTGCGCTTGGAAAAACGCTCCAACGTCACGGGCATTACCAGGGAGGTCTTCCTTCTCGACAATGTCGATTACCGCGTTAGCCGCGGCGGCTCCTATCGGATGACCTGAGTAGGTATAGCCGTGCGAGAATGCGCCGACCTTGTCCGCCCCGTCCTCCAGGACCCTGTAGACCTTCTCGCCGACAATTGCCGCGGAAAGTGGGAAATAGGCCGAAGTCAGACCCTTTGCGATCGTGATGAGGTCTGGCTCGATGCCGTAGTGCTGGGAGCCAAACATGGAGCCGGTGCGACCGAAGCCGGTGATCACTTCGTCGACGATGAGGAGTACGTCGTGCTTTTTCAGAACGGCCTGGATCGCCTCCCAATACCCTTCCGGCGGCGGCGTGATGCCGCCGGTACCCAACACCGGCTCACCGATGAATGCGCCGACATTGTCAGGCCCCAGACGTCCGATGAGCTGATCGAGCTCGGCAGCGCGGCGGGCAGAGAACTCTCGCTCCGTTTCTCCCGGGTTTGCACCCCAGTAATGGTGAGGCACGCCGGTGTGGACGATCTGCGCCAATGGCAGGTCCATGTGGTCGTGGTAGAAGCTCATGCCGGTCATCGAGCCGGAGACGACGCTGCAACCGTGATAGCCGCGCTCGCGGGAGATGATCTTCTTCTTGGAGGGCTTGCCGCGCATATTGTTATAGTACCAGACGAGCTTGGCCTGGGTCTCGTTGGCGTCCGAGCCGGACATGCCGTAGAACACCTTGCTCATCTTGCCCGGCGCCACTTTCACAAGACGATCGGAGAGGATCGCCAGCTCGTCCGTCGTGTGTGCTGCATAGGTGTGATAGTAGGCAAGGCGATAGGCTTGGCGTGAGATCGCCTCGGCGACTTCGGTGCGGCCGTAGCCGACATTGACGCAGTAGAGGCCGGCAAAGCCGTCGATGAACTGGTTGCCATGCGCATCCTGGATCCGGATCCCCTTGCCAGTCTCGACAATCGTCGGCTCGCCAAGCTTGCCGGTGGCAAAGTCCTTGAGCTGCGTGAAAGGATGCAGGACCGTGTTGCGGTCCTTTTCGCTGATGTCCTGGATGTTAATGGTCATCGGATTTTCCTTTTAAGCAATAATATTTCCAAAGCAGAAGTATTTGGTTCCGAGATATGCGGACAGGCCGTTCCTGGACCCTCGCGGCCAAGGCCGGACTGATCCCATCGGCCAAATGGGATCGGCACCTCCGTTACTGGGCAGAATGGCAATTGCCGGAACCACATTCGGCCGAGACTTGCACAACTTCCAAGGCTGAGCCGCTAGGCGACCTCAGTGCCAAGTACGCGCGTCATTCGGTTGCCCCTTGGGTCAGGAGACGAAGGTAGTGCGCGCAATGAGGTGGTTGACGGCATTTATTGGCTTCTCTATGCAGCATATCTGCAAAATACCGTCACAATCCGCAGGAAATCGCTATGGACCTCGATCGTGCAGATGCTGCCCTCCTTGACGCCGTGCAGAGAAACAATCGACTGACCTCCGAAGAACTTGCCGAAAAAGTGGGTTTGTCCCCGACCGCATGCCAGCGGAGACTCAAGCGTCTCAGGAGCGAGGGCGTGATTGAAGCGGATGTCTCAATTATCTCTCCGAAAGCCGTTGGACGACCAGTGACGATGATTGTTCTAGTATCGCTCGAGCGGGAGCGGGCGGACATCATCGACCGCTTTAAGACGTCAATACGCAATACCCGCGAGGTGATGATCGGCTATTATGTTACCGGCGAGTCAGATTTTATTCTTATTATAACGGCTAGGGATATGGAGGAATACGAACAGTTCACTCGCCGTTTCTTCTATGAAAATAATGACATCAAGGGATTTAAAACCATGGTAGTGATGGATCGAGTAAAA
The DNA here is from genome assembly GCF_900149755.1 of Mesorhizobium delmotii. Classification (NCBI taxonomy): domain Bacteria; kingdom Pseudomonadati; phylum Pseudomonadota; class Alphaproteobacteria; order Hyphomicrobiales; family Phyllobacteriaceae; genus Mesorhizobium; species Mesorhizobium delmotii. The sequence continues at coordinate 8,188 of NZ_FUIG01000053.1, forward strand.
GCGAGCTTATCGGTTCCAATAGAATGGTAGGTCTCCAAAAGAACTCTCCAGATGTACGCCTAACGCGTAAGCGCGGCTTGCCAATCACAGCTTGACACTGCTTATCGTCAAAGGTCTTTGAAAGAACGAGTCGCCAGCAACCGACCTCAACTAGCGGCGTTGACAACGCCATCATGGTACAGGTGGACGTATTACAGCAAGGGCGCCCCGCGGGACGTGATCTGTCTGGGACAGCACCTGCTTGAGTGGATTTCGACATTTTTCTTGTAGAAAGTGCAGGGATTATGCAAAAATCTGCAAAAAATGATGGAAACCCTCTTGGGCTAACGCGTAGTCTTCTCCAGACTTAGGGAGGATCGCACTGATCATCATCGCGCCATTTCTTCGAATGGGAACTGGTGTGACCTGACTTCTCCAATTGAAATCTGGGTCGCCGCCGCTGTCTGTCGCGAGTTCAAGCCGAACAAAATAAAGAGGACTGTTATGCTTTCCACTTTCTTGAACAGGCGCCGAGCTCTTGCCCTGATGACCGCCGCACCGGTGGTTTCGGCGTCGCTCCCCGCTCCGGTGTGGCCAATTCCGTGAAGCAGAAGACGCTGGTCTTCGAGCGTGCGGGCGAGCAACTCGCGCCCGGCTCCGGCATGCTGATGCTCAGCACCGCCGGACACGACGCGCAATATGTCGCGCGGGTCATGCCTGCGGGCATGCTTTTCGTGCCCAGCATCGGACGCGTAAGCCACATCACCGGTCCGAGGACCCAGAGACAAGGACATCGCGCTCGGTTCGAGGTCTACGCCAAGGTCGCCGACCACTTTCTTTCACATTGATTGCCAACACGAACGATAGGACGAAAAGACGTGCAGAACAGGTTCGATCTTGTCATTCGCGGCGGAACCGTGGTCACAACCGCCGATGTCGGGAAATATGACGTCGGTGTTCGTGACGGCCGGATCGTCGCGCTTGCTGAGCACCTTGGGGACGCCGAACGCGTGGTGGATGCCACCGGACGCCTTGTCATGCCGGGCGGTGTCGACACGCATTGCCACATCGAGGAGCCGCCCGAGGGTGGTCCCACGATTTCGGGCACATTCGAGACCGAAACGGCTTCGGCTATCACTGGCGGCACAACCAGCATGGTGAGCTTCGCCATCCAGGAGCCAGGGCGGTCGATGCGGGCGGTGATCGACGACTATCGTCGGCGGGCCGCCGCGTCGCGGATCGACTACGGCTTCCACATGATCGTGACGCGGGCCACCGATGAGCTTCTGGGCGAGTTGCCGTCGCTGATCGCGGAAGGCAACCGGTCCATCAAAGTCTTTACCACCTATGAAATGTTCCGAATCGGCGACACCGACATCGTCAGGTTGATGGAGGTGGCGCGAGACAATCGCGCGCTGATGTGCATCCACGCCGAGAACGACGATGCCATCCGTTATACGACGGAGCGACTGAAGCGCGAAGGCAAAACGGCGGTGAAATACCATCCCGCCTCCAAGCCGATAGAGTTCGAGGCCGAGGCCATACGCAGGCTATCGACCTATGCCGAGATGGTCGCCGCGCCGGCGCATTTTTTCCATCTATCCGGAGGAGCTGCGGCCGACGAGGTGCGACGCGGCAACCAAAGGAATCCGATGATATTCGGAGAGACCTGCCCCCAGTATCTGGTGTTCACCGCCGAGGACCTGGATCGGCCAGGCAGGGAGGGTGAGAAATTCGTCTTCAGCCCTGCTCCCCGGATGAAGCACGACCAGGAGGAATTGTGGCGGCACATCCGTACGGGCACGATCAGCATCATCTCGTCCGACCATGCGCCTTTCCTTTCGATCGGTGAGGACGGAAAGCCGCTGCCGGGTCCTCGGCCGTTCACCTCGATCCCCAACGGTATACCCGGCATCGGCGCACGGTTGCCGCTAATTTTCTCCGAAGGCGTGGCAAAGGGCCGGATCAGCCTCGAGAAATTCGTCGCCATCACGGCCAGCAATCCCGCTCGCCTGTTCGGCCTCGCGCCCCGCAAGGGCAGCATCGCCATCGGGGCCGACGCCGATCTGGTGGTTTGGGACCCCGAGGAGGTCCGGGTTGTGCGGAACTCCGACTTCAACCATGCGAACGACTACAGCCCCTACGAGGGGATGACCGTTCAGGGCTGGCCGCAGATGACGTTCGTGAGTGGCGAACTGGCGATGAAAGAGGGCAAGGTACTGCGGTTACGCGGCGAGGGGCGTTATCTCCCCGCTGCGCCGTTCAGGATGCCCACTCTGTCATAGATCGGCGGACTTCATCGGACGGCCGCGCACGCGGCCGGTCTAATGAAGATGAGCGCACGAATTTCAGCCCCCGGCAGAGGCGAATCCGTCGCAAAACGCTGAATAATCGCCTTTTCCTGCGTATATAAAAAGAATACACGGAAACTTGCGCCGCAGATATCTTGGTGAAGCAGCGGAACCGGCCCGGGTGGTGTCAGATCTCTGGCTCGATAAGTCTTGATAGCGCTTCCTGCGCTCCCCATCTGTTATCGAGAAAGCTAGGCACAAAAGGATAGCTGCAAATGAGGCGCAGCAAATACGGTACACATGATGCCACCGTCTGACTACTCTCGCGAGAGCCGGTAAAGTGACCCCTAGCTGACCCGCTTGGCCCGGGAGGCCCACTTCGAGGTCAATCCTCGCAGCAATGCTGTCATCGAGTTCTACGAACATGCCGAGACTAGCGCGATCGGACAAAGGGCCCTTCAATGGCGTGCCCTTTCTTCGAAAGGATCTTGGTTTCGGCGAAGCTGGCCGTTTGAAGGAAAAGGAAGCCGCCTCTTCAGAGGTTTGCGCTGGGAAACCGAGAGGGGCGCCGCGGATCAGCTTCGTGTAGCAAACGGCAGCCCTCCGGCTTCAGCGCAGGGCTGCCGTTTGCGCGATACGAGACAACCGCTTCACCATGAAGGCGACCGAGACGCCAAAATAAGCCACCGCCGATTGCCGCGAATGACCCGCCGTCAGCAATGCGCGTAGCGAGCAAGCGTTCCCGGGTCCGGCAGAGTTCACTCGACAGGAGTATGCACATGCGGCTTGGCGGGCCGGCGGCGATGCCATTCGATAAATACGATCATTGCACGCTGACTCACGATAGTCGGCCTCGCAAGAGGTGACCGGCGCTGCTTGGGAGGTACCTGATAGCGCCGGCCAGGCGGAATCAGGGTCCGCCGTAGGCCAGGATAGTTGAGGAGCATACTGTCGATCACGCAAGCAATCTGGCCTTAGCTCGCCTCTAAGAGGTCGTCGATGTGATCCTTGTATCGGGCATCATCGGTCTTTTCTCGCTCGCATCAAACGGCGTGCACATCGCCCCGCACACACCGTGAAGGGTCTTGTTTCCGGCAATATTCGGGACCACTGATTGCATGGCTCGCAGCTTAGTCATTTACTATTGAACATCGCGATCCTTATAGAAAACGGGACGGGACGCAATTTACTTTTTATCAGGGCAGGGATAACAATTACTCATGTCGAAGATTTATTGACCGCTTCCGTTGAGTGCGCTACGCGAATTTGAAGCTGCGGCATGGCAAATGAGTCTTACTAAGGCGACCAATGGGCTATCGGTCGCTCAAGCGGATGAGCCGACATATCTTGACGCCTTGGCAGCGCCCAGCTTTTCAATTGCGGAAACCAGAATGTGTCATTGGTCAAGCTGGCGAGGAGTTGTTTAAAACCGCGCCCCCAGCCTCGCGCATATTGCAGCAGCTATTGCCGTGCGGAGAGGGCAGAATGCCCGACGGTTGGCGCGGCTTTGCAAACTGCCGCTCGTCACCGCCTTCAATAGATGAACATGAGCTGCCCATGATCGACGCCTCCCTGATCCCGCAGTGCACCGCTCCCAGCCTGAAGCCGGCGGTCGTCGAGAAATTCATCGCCGCGGCGGGTTCGCCCGATCCGCTTGCCATCACCGTCTGACCGGCGATCGGATGCTGCTGGTTCGTGAGCGGGCATGCCGATGGAGCGATCGCCCTTGTCCGGCAAGGTTGTGCGGGTTGGCGTGACGCAGTATCCGGCGGGGTCGGCTTGACCGACGTCTCGCAGCTGAAGCCCATACTGGTTGACGCCTGTGCCAATCCGCATCGGACGAAGCTCTTGGCAAGTTCTACCGCATCGTCACCAAATGGTCGGCAACCCGGTCGACGCGGCGATGCTTGCAGGGGAGAGCGGGTATGTCGAGGGCAGCGCAGTGTTCGGCGAGCTGGACCCGGGCGACGAAGTGCGTGATATGACGAAGTGCGTGATATGTTGAAGCCACCGGACTCGCGCAACTAGGTGGAAAGCGTGATGTCACCTCTGGAGAAGTTGTTCGCGTTGCACTTGGAGCGCTCCAGGATCAGTTTAAATCCTACGCTCTAAAAATTCGCCGCGCTCGTTTACAGGGCCTGAGGGCCAAGCCCGGCGGCTTCGCCGCAAATTGGCTGATCACACAGGTTGCAGACGTAAGTCCGATCCCGCAGGCGTCGGCTGTCGAGTCGGGCGCAACGGGATATCAGCTGGGCCTATAGAGCCCCATTATCAGATAACATTTAGTCGTGCGGTACATAACTTTTTAGTCCGTTGTTTAGTTGTTCCCGGGTCGCTAGCGTTCCCAGGTGCCTATCGACCAAACAAAAATCAGGACGGGAACGATCATGACACATACCATGGGCAATGTGAGCCGCAGGTCCTTTCTCAAGACCGGCGCCGTGCTTGGCGGCGGGGTCGTCGCTAGCGGCCTGCCGTTGTCGCAAGTCATCTGGGCAGCCGAAGGCAAGGTGCTGAGGGCGTGCTGTCCTGGCGACATTTCCATACTCGACCCCGCTTTCTACGCGCGACAGGTGGAAGTGGACGTGATGAGCTGTATTTATTCGAAGCTCATTCGCTACAAGCCGGGTTCTGAGTGGGGTTGGGAACTGGAGGCGGCGGAAAAGATGGAGCCGGTCGACCCGACGCATATCCGTTTCCGCCTGCAGAAGGGTATCAAGTTCACTGGCGGTCACGGCGAAATGACGGCCAAGGACGTTAAATTCTCCTTCGAGCGCATTTTCAAACACAAGTCTTTTCTTGCGCCCGAGTGGGGTCCGCTCGATCGTGTCGAGCTAGAGGACGACTATACCGGCGTATTGGTGTTCAGGGCGCCATTTGCACCTGCTTGGCTTCTTTCTCTCACCGATGCTACCGGTCATATCCTTTCCGAAGATGCGGTAATGAAGGCGACCAACGATGGCGGTAATTTTGGCGTGAAGCTGACAGCGTTCTCTGGTCCCTATGTACTCGCCGACTGGAAGCCGAACCAATACATACTCCTGACGCGGAATCCGGAATGGTCGGGTCCGAAGCCGGGCTTTGACGAAATCCGCATTCTGCCGGTCAACGACCCTAAGGCCCGGGAACGCGCCTATCAGGCGGGCGATGTCGATTTCGCTCCTATCAGTCTTGATTCGCTAAAGACCCTCAAAAGCAATCCGCCCGCCAACACTATGGTCGAGAACAATCCCTCGCTGGGTTACACTTGGATCGGCATGAACACGGATCACCCGAAGCTGAAAGACATCAACGTCCGCAAAGCGATCCAATGGGCGATCAACGTACCGCAGATTCTCGATGCTGCCTATTCGGGCCAAGTCAATGTGGCGACAGGCACCGTTGCTCCGGGGGTCGTCGGGTACCGTGCAAAGGCTCTCGTTCCGCCAGAGGGCGATCTCGCGAAGGCGAAGGAGTGTGTGAACGCATTCATCAAATCGGACTCCTTCTCCAAGCCGGTCGAACTTTGATCAGCGGGCACGAACAATGTCGCGCGGTGCGGCAATCTCTGAAGCGCCGTCGGAATTGCCCGATCGATTGAGCGTACCGAGGCAAAGAACTGCTCTCAAAGCAAATTCTACTAACCTGATAGACATGAGAATGAATTGCCCTGCCGGCGAGAGCCGCGGAAGAACCTGGCCCATCCAAGTCTGACAGCCGATCTCGACCAGTCAGGCCCTGGGTAGTCTCGACGGGTGGCTGGCGAGCAGGCGCCGATGGGGTGCTGGCATTCGACACGGATGTCAGGAATCGCGTCGATCTCGAGGAAGGCGGCGCGGGTAAGGGGGCCAACGCCTCCAATCAAGTCGCTGTGCCTTCCATCCAGGTTGATCAGTGCGCCATCGGTAGCGATGTCGAGGTGAAGCCTATCCGTCGCGCCATACCTGTGGCGAGCAGGGACCGGATCAGGGGGTTGGTGCTCCTGCTCGGATCCGCGATCAGGCCTGGCGCAGACGTAGACCCGTCCGGCCCGAATCTCCTCAAGCGCGGCCATCAGGACGCAGCTGGCTCCGCCGCCGATGATTCGCAAGGGACGTGATCGGAGCCGTGCCGGCAATCGGGTCGCGATACGCGGAAAAGACGACTGTCATGTCGCGCGGGTCTCCGTGGCGGCCCCACAAATCATCATAATGTTGGCGTATCGCTTTTAGGTTGAATGCCCGATGCGAAGGTGGCTCAGGCGGTCGCCTTTTGTGGCCGGCTGAACGTATTTTCCGGGCGCGGCAAGCCGAAATGGTCCCTCAGCGTTGCCCCGTCATAGTCGTGCCGGAAAAGTCCCCGCTTGCGCAAGATCGGCACCACTTCCTCGGCGAATACGACGAACCCGCCCTGCAGATAGGGCGGCATGATATTGAAGCCGTCCGCGGCACCATTGTCGAACCATTCCTGGATCTTGTCGGCGATCTGTTCGGGCGTCCCGGCCTGGACCCAATGGCCGCGCGCCCCGGCGAGGCGGTGGAGCAACTGGCGGATGGTTGGATTCTCGCGCTCGATGATGTCAACTACGACGTGGAAGCGGCTGCTCGCACCACGCTCGCCCTCGACGCGGATAACCTCGCGCGGAAATGGCCCGTCCAGGTCGTAGCTGGAAAGGTCGGCGTCTACGATGCGGCGTAGCTGGTGGAGGGAATATTCCGGCTGCGTCAGCTCGTTGAACTCGTCATGCAGCGCGCGGGCTTCCGCCTCGGTGGAACCGATGAAGGGGCTGATGCCGGGCAAGACCTTGACGTGGTCAGGATTGCGGCCAACCGACTTCACGCGCGCTTTGGTGTCGGCATAAAATTCCTGCGCGTTGGTGAGTGTCTGATGTGCTGTAAATATCGCCTCGGCATAGCGGCTTGCGAATGACCGTCCGTCTTCGGACGAACCTGCCTGCACGTAGACCGGACGCCCCTGCGGCGAGCGCGGAAGCGTGAGCGGTCCCTTCACCCGATGATATTTGCCAATGTGGTTGATTGGGTGGATCTTGTCGGTGTCGGCAAAGATTCCGGACTCCCGGTCCGAGACGAGCGCGTCGTCCTCCCAGCTGTCCCAGAGCTTCGTCACCACGTCAACGAATTCGCTTGCGCGCTCGTAACGGTCGGCGTGGGTTGGATGTCGGTCAAAGCCGAAATTCAACGCTGCGGACGCATCGCCCGTCGTGACGATGTTCCAGCCGGCGCGCCCGCCGCTCAGATGATCGACGGAAGCAAACAGCCGGGCCAGATTGTATGGTTCGTTGTAGGTGGTCGAGGCCGTGGCGATGAAGCCGATGCGTTCCGTCACCGCAGCGAGCGCCGAAATCCATGTCAGCGGCTCCAGCCTGAAGCGGCTTGCGTAGCGAATGTTGTCGGCAAGCGCGGGCCCATCGGCAAAGAACAGCGCGTCGAACTTGCTTGCCTCGGCCTTTTTCGCCAGTTCCTGATAATAGGAGATATCCAGCACTCTCTCAGGGGCGGAATCCTTGTAGCGCCAGCCGGCTTCATGATGGCCGCCAGGATAGATGAAAAGGTTGAGGTTCAACTGTCGTTTTTCGGCGGGCATATGTCAGTCCTTCTGGGTGGTGACGCTGAGCGACAAGTCTTGGGCCGTTCAGACGGGCAGCACAGGTTTTGTCTCGACGCCGAGATGACGCAGAAGTTCGGAGCGTATCTCGCCGAACCGGCGATCACCGTGATCGCGTGGCGTGGGGACATCGATGGCGATGTCGGCGGCGATCGCGCCGTTGTCGAGCACCAAAACCCGGTCCGCCAGCGTCACGGCTTCGTCCACATCATGGGTGACCAGCAGCACGGCCGGCTGGTGACGGCCGCAGAGCTGGCGCAGCAGATCGTGCATGCGCAGGCGGGTCAGCGCGTCGAGCGCGCCGAACGGCTCGTCCGCGAGCAGCAGCTCAGGATCACGAACCAGCGAGCGCGCCAACGCCACGCGCTGCTGCTCGCCACCAGAGAGTTCGACCGGCCATGCATTATGGCGGCCGCTCAGGCCAACCTCTTCGAGAGCCACCCGTCCACGTTCGGCGGCGTCCGGCAGGTCGAGGCCAAGAACCACATTCTCCAGCACTCGTTTCCATGGCAACAGTCGGGCATCCTGGAACACCACCGATTTCTTATCGGGTGTTTCGAGCCGGCCGGAGCCGGAGACTTTGTCGTCGAGATCGGCGAGAGCGCGCAGCAATGTACTCTTGCCCGACCCGCTACGGCCGAGAAGGGCGACGAACTCCCCCTTCTCGATGTCGAGACTGAGGCCGTCGAGGATCGTTCGCGGCCCGAAACGTCTCACAAGGCTTTCGACCCGCACCACGGGCGCGCCGCTCAATCCGCCAAGGTGCGACGCCATGACAGCGACCTTTCCTGGAAGAAGCGGACGATGCCATCGGAGGCGAGACCGAGCAACGCGTAGACGACGAGGCCGACGATGATGATGTCGGTCTGGCCGTAGTTGCGAGCGAGATCGATCATGTAGCCGATGCCGCTGGTGGCATTGACCTGTTCGACAACCACCAGAGACAGCCAGGCATAGGTCACCGCAAAACGCAGGCCAAGGAAGAACCCTGGAAGGGCGCCGGGCAGGATGACGTCGCGGATGAATTCGCCGTAGCCCATTCGCAAGGTCTGGGCCAGTTCGACATAACGGCTGTCTATGCTGCGCAAGCTGCTGTGGGTCTGGATATAAATCGGGATCAGGACAGCCAGCGCGATGGCCGTCACTTTCATGCCCTCGCCGATGCCGAACCACAGCATCAGCAGCGGGATCAGAGCGAGCGTCGGTATCGCCCGCTTGATCTGAACGGGGCCGTCGATGATGGCCTCGCCAAGCCGCGACAAACCTGAAATGAGAGCAAGTATCGTCCCGATCAGGACTCCGAACACCAGCCCCTGTGTTGCCCGCCAGGCAGACGACATCAAATGATCCGGAAGCTTCCCTTCAGCGATGAGATCAATGGCAGTGCCGACAACCGACCAAGGCGCCGGCAGAGTTCTAGGATCGATCAGGCTGGCGATACTGCCGATGGACCAGATCACAAGAAGAAGTGCTGGCCCGATCAGCGCGCCAAACGGGATTGTTCGCCCAAGCGCCAAGCGACGCCTCGTCCCGGTCTTGTGGGGCTCGGCCGCAGGCGAAATCAGCACCCTTTCATCCGTTGCGTAGGGAATGTTGGGTGCAACTGCGGCGGTGTTGGAGAATGCGTTCATCGGTGTCGTCTCCGGTCTCGGGAAGCAGGCGTCAGGAGGCATTCAGCGCGTTTGTGGCGATCGCCTCGAAGCGCCTGTCGAACAGGTCCTCGGCCTTGATCGCGGGCTTGTTCAACTCCTTGGCCAAGAGATCGATTGTCGCCTGCTGGCGCACGATCACGTCCTTCCAGTCGGAGGGGATGTCGAACTGACCATCAGCGTCGACCAGATACTGGCCATCCTCTGTGTTGAGGCCCTGGGTGGCGACGTAGTACCCCTCGATCCACTCCTTGGGATGCTCTTCCACCCAACGGGCGGCTAGCGCCCAGTAGCGCACATATTCGCCGAGAGCGGCGGCTTTGGCCGGGTCGTCAAGCACGGCTTGTGGGGCATAGAGATGGGCTGGATCATCGCGCAAGCCGTGCGGGATGGTGGCAGCGCCGTCGGCGCCATACTGGCGCAGATAGCGCTTGATGAGGACGCCCGAGATCGGCGCGACGTCGACTTGCTTGCCGGCAAGTGCCACCGGATAGGCATCGCCTTTGCTGGGCAGTTCGATGAGATCTACATCCTCCTTTTCCAGGCTGGCGGCCTGCAGGACCCTCAACACCAGCGCGCCTTGTGCCTGACCGGGGCTGAAAGCAATCCGTTTGCCGTGCAAATCCGCGAGCGTCTTAACCTCGACTCCCGGTGCAATGCCGAGTTGATAGATCGGGTGCGCAACCGGTTCCTTGCGGAACTTGGCGGCAATGATCTTGACCTTGAGCCCCGTCCAGGTCGCGTGGATGGGCGGAATGTCGGCAACGGATCCGACGTCCAATGCGTTGGCGCGAAAGGCTTCGATTGTCTGTGGACCGCCGCTGATATTGGCCCATTCGACCTCGAACGGCAGTTGATCGATCAGCCCCGACAATTCCAGCGCCCTTTGCGTCTCGGGATCGCCGATACGAAGCACAGTGCCCGCCGGGATTTTGGTCGGCAGTTTGCCAGCGTCCGGACTACCCGCCTGGGCAATGAGGGGGGAGAAAGAAGCGACCAAGCCTACCGCGAACGCGGTCACGAACCCACCAAACCTCCTTCTTGAAAATCTCTCCACAGCTAACACCATCGTCTTGCTCCAGTTTTGGGAAGGCTCCGAATTTCGCTGCTAGTATGTCCAGCGATTTGGTGGACTATAAAAGTATCAGGTGCTGTTCTTTGCCACTCAAAGGAAACGCTGTTCGCCTCCAATGCTCATTCGGAGCACGCGCCGCCCAACAGGCGGCTTAGGACGCTGCAGAGCAGCTGGCGTTTCTGGCCGATGCCAACTTGCGTCCGTCGCTAAAAGCGGTCCCTGATGCCCATACGTCTTGCATCGAGCTTCGGCTTGGAACGGCAGGTCCAAAGCGTGAAAAATCGCTTCGGCTCCGGTCGTGTAAGAGCAGGCCCTATGACCTGCGCCGTGTACCGGCAGTTAGGAACGGCCGGGGTCGCAATCTGCTTTCTCTAACAGAGCGACGCCGGCTTCGTAAGGACCGGAAGAGCTACTGTTTCCTTTTTGAGGGTTTTCCTGAAAACTCTTCAGCCTAAACCTCATTATTGTGGTTCAGCCGTCGTAATTTCCAAGGCCAATGCACGGTAGAGTCATAGCATTTTGCCGCCTGCGCGGCAGAGAAGGCTATGGCAAAGCCGGAACCACGGTAAGACGGCGCAGACCTTCAGCCTCTTCAAAACTATTCAGAGGGGATCGTCATGATTGATCCGGCGACTGGGAGGCTCGGCCGGTTGAAAAGAGGACGTTGGCAATGGGGCGGCCACGAGATAGCTGGGGTGATCCACGCCACGCACTTGCACGGATCACCTGCCAAAAATGGCGGACCGGTCCCGGAATCGAGCCGCCGTCGCGGGTTTTTCGCGGCCGTAGCGGCCTCGCTGTCTGCGCGCCTGGCGAAGCGCGCAGCAGATGAGAACCTGCGTGCGTCGCGCGGGCGCTGATGATGCAGTCCGAGATACGGCTGCTCGACGAGCGGTGAGGGGCTCTCGATAACCGAGATTTCCATACAGGAAGAACTGGCGCGCATCTAAGCAAGAAAAACGTCATCATGGTGGACAAGGGCGTGCCAGCCGGAGCGGGCGTTTCGCGCCTCCAGCGCGGCAATCATCCCTTGTGAATCAGGCTTGTTTATATAGCGAAACTTCGACAAAAAGTCGCTCCGACTCGGATCGGGAGAAGGGACGCGGATATGGTCTTTCGATTGAAAGAGCGACTTGGCAAGAAACTTGAGGAAGAAGTGCAATTCTTCAAATGTTGGCAGAAGGATAAGAAAGGTGTGGGCGCACTCATGCCCACGTCGATCCATGCGGCGCGCCGCATGG